>JAZQYR010000018.1:0-1515 GCA_045633585.1 Bacteroidales bacterium | reverse complement strand
GAGTGAAATTTGAAATCTCCTCTTTTCCGTTATGACCACACCAATAGCAGCTTATCTGATAAACCTTTTCTCCTTTTGCATTGCGGCCAACATAGTTCTTTTCTGAAAGATCATATTTTACATACGCATGAGAGAATGCCTCGGTCTTGTCCTTCCAGAATTGATCCTTTTCAAATGTATGTTTAGGATTATGTTCGCACTCTCCACAATACTTGCAACTATAGTAAAACTTAGGGTTTGCCTGACAGGTCGGATGTCTCATAACCGTATGGGCAGCAACCACAAGTGCCGAGAAGTTATGTCCCGGACAATATGCCTTACACGCGGAGGCTCCCTTTTCAGCGGCCTGATTGACATCTCCAGTATAAAGGAGGACCTTGAATCTAAGCATCTCTAGCGGAACAGACTTCCATCTCACATCACCGGTCTTCTTGAAGACCTCTTCCTGAATAGAAATTATACCTTTAGGATACTTCTCTGCAGGAAGAAATACAGTACACTCTCTTGAATGTATTCCTAATGAATAGAAGTCATAGGGAGTGTCTATTTTTGTATGATACTTTTCATATAAATAGTTCTCTAATATAGCAGCCACATCAACTTCCGGACCACACCACACCTCTTTCAGATTGTGAAAATCATATGCTAGATAGGCATAACTCAAATTTTCTACGGTGATGATAAGTTTATTGACGTTAAGATTTTGGGCTCTTTGCTGTTTTTGATCACCGCCATACATTAGGTTCTCACGTGCGACAAAATCATTGTCGATATGGAGCGTACGAGGATTGCTAAGCGGATAGTAACTATCAGCCTGCTCCTGAGTGTACATCTTGGTCTTGTCAAGTTTTGCTATCGTTGATTTAACTTTTTGAGTAGCAGCTTTGCCAAGTCGTTCAAGAAAGCTTTGAGCTGAGATTTCACCGGCTCCTATTGTCAACAACAGGATGAATGTTGATACGATAAGTTTTTTCATATTTATGGCTTCTAATTGTTTTTCTACAGATATGGGTAATATAAAAGCGTGGATCTGATCATCCGCCATAAAGACACAGATAAGCACAACCCACGCTAAAGCGCAGGCGTTTTGTGCCTATTACTCCTGTGTCATCGTAATGAAAGTGGTAGTTTCTTATGACAAGAATAACAGCAAAACGCTATTTTATGTTATATCATAGCATTCCTCCGCTATGACGTAACAAATGTAAGAAAAGTTTTTATAAACGGATAACACTCACAGGGTATTGCAATGGATGATATAAACATTCTCATAACAAACGAGCAAAGGCGTCTCGTCTGTCCCGCTGTCCCACATGCGAGACAACGAGATGGAGAAATTTGAAAAAGTTTAGTGGAATGGTATACAGACTTTTTTGATAGCATCAAGATGAATATTCATTTAGAAGTCAGCACTCAAAAGGTTGTCAAGATCAAGGCGTATATTTCCCCTCGGGCAGATTTGGGGCAAGTAAATATCACATCTTCCCAATATAGCATACTGCCAAAACACTGAAC
>JAZQYR010000017.1:0-245318 GCA_045633585.1 Bacteroidales bacterium | reverse complement strand
GCCCATCCAACGCCTATGAATATTTGAAACAGAAAGGATGCCCTCTCCGCTCCTCATGGAGGGTTAATCCGAATTTCTCCGGGCTATCCTCCAGCATTGGGTAGGTTGCATACGCGTTACGCACCCGTGCGCCACTCTCATGCCCCCGAAGGGACATTTACCGTTCGACTTGCATGTATTAGGCCTGCCGCTAGCGTTCATCCTGAGCCAGGATCAAACTCTTCATTGTAAATTGTTATTTCCTAATTTTATTTTTTCTGTGCTCTTCGGATTTATCTGCTAGAATTGATAAGGTTCTTTTCTGTACTTCCTTACCTTTCAGACTTTGCTTGGATCATTCGTTCAAAGAACTTCTAAATTCAACTTTTATCTTTTGTGATTTTGTTGTTGAATTGGATTGCAAAGATACAACCATTTTTTGATTCTGCAAGACAAAAATAACTTTTTTTTAAAAAAAAGTTATTTTTGTGTATTTTGTTTAAAATCAATTGTTTATAAAAGGTATTCTGGTTTTTAGTTAGCTAATTTTATGCTTTTATATTGTTTTTTTAAGAGTTTTGCTCTTCGAAAAGGCTGAAAAATATCACTTTTTCTGTTATTTCGTATTTTATCATATTTATTAAGACGAAATTTACAAGTGTTCTTTCTGCTTCTTTTTTGCTTATACCTGCTTTTTGAATAAAGTCTTTGACGGTTATTTTTTTATTTTCGTTTAGATATTTTAGAAGAAACATCTCTGATTCACTAAATGTAACTTTTGTATTTTGTTTGTTGTTTTGATATTTCCAAATTTTCAGAAGAATACTGTTGGCTAGAATATTTTGATCTTTTACTCTGATATATACCTTATATATATTGTTGTTGTCAGGAGCTCTGTGTTTATATTTGCTTTTAGGAACTGTAACTTCCAATACTGTTTTTCCGTTAATATTCCATTCTTTTGCTGTGAAATTGACAGTTGGTTGGCAGAAAAAATCTGCTGAAGTTTGAATCATGTATTTTTCTTCTTCGGAACGAATTCCAGATATGTTCCCATTATCTTTTACTCCAATTAATAAGCGCCCGCCATCGGTATTGGCAAATGCAACTAGTGTTCTTGCTATTTTTTTGCTGTCAGAAATTTCAAATTTAAAATCTAACATTTGATGTTCGCCTTCGTCTATCAAATTCTGGATGTAATTGGACATGATTATTTGTGTTTTTTTTTAGGCTTGCAAAAATACAACAAAAGTGTATATTTTTTTTCTTGGAGGAATAAAAAAAAGGACCGAAGTCCTTTGTGTGCATGCATTAATTAATAAGGTTATATATAATAAGGTGTAGTTTATAATTTTTAATGATATATTTTACTGAAAATTATGGTGTCTATTGTTAATAGTCCAATTGGATAATTGTTTGAGAATAATATTAAATTGTTATTGTCTTTTGAATAAGTGTTAGATGACTCTAACATGTAGATTATTTCTCTTTCCAATGCGTCAATAGGACATACTTCTTCTTTTAATCTGATTTTTTCGAATTTGATGTTGTTGTAATTAAAGGTACATTCTCCTATGTAAAAATTACAGCCTGCATTTATCATAACGAAGTTGGAGTCTAGTGAAAAAGTTAGAAAGGGTATGTTTTCGTAAATGTAGTCGCTTAGGTTTTCATTGTTTATGGATTTGAATGTCCATACGATATAGGTTGTGTCGTTATTGCTCCAGTCGTTAATGGAGGAGGTGTCAACGCTTATTGTTGTATCTTCTGTTAATATGATGTTGGGATTGTTTGTGGTATTAGAGCAGCATACAATAGAGCTGAATAGTATCACAAGAACTGATAATTTAAATAGTGTTTTCATGTTTGTCTTTTTTTAGTTTGAAAAATAAACGTTTTATTAGAGGAAAAAGTTTTAGTGGGGCAGGTGAAAAATTAGCCATTTTAAAGCGATTTAAGAGGCTTGTTTTTTTTTATAATGAAAAGTATTGTTAAGGTTGAAAAAGTGTCGTAAATCAAAAATTTACTTTTAAAACGTATAGTTTACAAATGTAAGGTTATGTATACAAGTGTAAATATACATAAATACAACGATCAATAAATCAACCTAATACATAAATGTAAAAAACATAATAATTATTATTGTAACTATGGGTGTATAGTTATATTTGTGAATAAAGTTAAATTTTAATAAAAATTAACATAAATTATTAAAAAATAGATGTTTAATATATTTCAATTGAATTATAACTTTAAAAATGCTAATATTTATTAAGTTTAATCTCATCAGAAGTGAAGTATATATAATCAGTTGTTTTATAATAGATTAAAAGTGATATATTATAGTTGTAATTAAAATAAAAATCGGGAGCCTTGTAGTTTACAAAAATAACACAACTTTTTATTACAATTGTAATGATTTATTTTTTACTTTTGTAACACAATTAAATCTGAAAAGTTAATTTTTTGTAAGGATGTTAATGTAAATTTGGTTAATTTGTATTTTGATATATGGAGTTGATAAAAGATAGATTGGCTCATATTATTAGAGCGAAGAATTTAACAGCAACACAGTTTGCAGAAATGATGCAGATACAGCCATCGAATGTATCTCATCTTTTAAGTGGTAGAAATAAACCAAGTTTAGATTTTTTAATAAAGCTGAAGGATCTGTTTCCGGAATATAGTTTTGATTGGATTATTTTAGGCAGGAAACCTATTACTATTAATGATAGGACACCTGTTATTAAAGAAGATCTATTTGTTCCTGTCGGTGGATTTGAATCAAAAGATGTTGCAGATCTGGATGAAAATAATCCAGATGTTGAAAATGTTATTGGATCAGTTGTATCAAGTGTGGTAGAGCCGGAAAATTCCAGGAATATCAAGCAGATTGTGTATGTTTATGAAGATCATACTTTTGAAATATACAATGTAAGAAAATGAAGCTAATGAATCTTATAATGCTATTTTAATAAGGTAATATAGTTTTATTAAATATTTATTATTATTTTTGTTATCTGAAATATAAAGATGTATTTATGTCTAAAGTTTTGATTTATAGTTCAATAATAAAAACATTAATAAAATATAAGAAGATTGTCATTGTTACGCATGTTAATCCTGATGGGGATGCAATGGGATCTTCAATTGCGTTATATTTATTTGCTAAAAAACTGGGTTTAGAGCCTACGGTTATCGTTCCCAATGATTATCCGAAATTTCTTGCATGGATGCCTTATGTCCAAGATGTGTTGATATTTGATAAGAACACGGAAGAGGCGGTAAAGGTTATGTCTGAGGCTGAACTGTTCTGTTATTTAGATTTTAATACTTCTTCACGAACAGGAGTGATGCATAATGATTTATGTCATTTTAATAAAACTCCAAGGTTATTGATAGATCATCATATAGGTGCTGATGTTTCAAAATTTGTAGCTTGTTATTCTGAAACTGAAATATCTAGTACATCGGAAATGGTAGCAGAAATTGTTAAATATCAAGGCTTTGATAATTATTTGGACAATGATATAGCAACGAGTATTATGGTTGGAATGATAACAGATACAGGAACATTTTCACATTCCATATTTAAAAATACATTTTCTATTATTGGTGAGATATTGTCATCGACAAGCGTTAATTATAAGAAAATACATCAAAATATTTATGATACATCAACTGAAAGCAGATTGAGATTGTTGGGGTATTTGATTAATGATAAGATGGTGGTTTTGAATGAATATAATACAGCTATTATAGCTGTGTCAAAATCAGAACTAGAATCGTTTAATTACCAAAATGGTGATACAGAAGGTGTTGTGAATTATCCGTTGTCAATAGAAAATATAAAAATGTCGGTATTATTGACAGAGAGACAGGATGTTATAAGGCTTTCATTTAGATCGAAAGATGATTTTTCTGTTAACGATTTGTCAAGAAAGCATTTTAATGGAGGAGGACATTTGAATGCAGCAGGCGGAACTTTGACATGCACGTTGGAAGAAGCTGTGGATAAATTGAAATCTATTTTGCCAGAATATAAAGATATGTTGCTGAAATGAGATTCACTAGTGTTAAAATAGTGTATTTTTTAAGTATAATATTGGTTATTAGTGCTTTTTGTTCATGTTCAATAGAAACATATTCAACCAAAAAGTTTGAAGCCAACAAAGAGATTTTGTCGTATGTGACTGCCAATGGATATGAGGTTTTGCCAGATTCATTAGGATTGGTTTATATTTCGTTGAAACAAGGTAATGGAGTTTTTCCAAAAGATAATGATGTTGTTGCATTTCATTATGTGGGATATTATTTGAATGGAGAAATCTTTGATTCTTCTTATGGAAAATCACGCCCTTTAATTGTTCAATTAGGTGAAAATCAGTTGATAAAAGGATTGGAGTATTCTTTGTTGAAAATGGATAAAGGAGCAAAGTCAAAGCTTATAATTCCATTTTATTTGGCTTACGATAATATGCCAGATGGACCGGTTCCTCCATATTCCAATCTTGTTTTTGAATTAGAATTGATAGATATTGACAAAAAATGATAAGAACTTTAAATATAATAATTCTATTATTTCTTATATTTGTTTCGCTTTCTTGTGAGGATAAAATAAAGCCAGATCAGGTTGTAAGACAAGTTGTTAAGCAAGATAATATAGATGAGGCATTAGAGAGCGTTAATCGTTATATGTTAATTCAGGAAGCAGAACTAATAGAAGATTATATAGAACGTCATGATTTGAATGTTATTCAGACAGGTACAGGTTTAAGATATCAGATTCATGATTGTGGAGATGGAATTTTAATTAATGAAGGTGATATAGTGACATTGGAGTATGAGGTGAGATTGCTTAATGGCGATTTGCTATATTCTTCAAAAAATGATGGTAATAAAACGTTTTTGGTAGGTAGAGGTGGAGTCGAAAGCGGTTTGGAGGAGGCAATATTGAAACTATGTAAAAATTCAGTTGCCACTTTGATATTGCCAGCGCATTTGGCTCATGGATTGGTAGGTGACGGAAATAAGGTTCCTCCAAGAGCTGTCTTGGTTTATCGGTTAAAGGTTGTTGATAAAATAGAAAAGTGAATATAAATTATTGATATTTAGTAATTTAAAAATAACAATTATGAAAAAATTATTTTTATTAACATTAATTCTTGCAGTAGTTTTTGTATCATGTAAGAATGATGCTAACCAATTTTCTGGTTATGAAAAAACACAAACAGGTCTGTATTACAAGTTTTATGAATCAAACCAAGGTGATACACCTCAACAATTGGAGCTTTTGGATGTTGTATTATCTTGTGTTATCAATGATACAACGGTTATTATTCCTGAAAACAGAATGATTCTCCAAATGATGGAATCTATGTTCGCTGGTGATATCTTTGAAGGTATAAAAATGATGCACAAAGGTGACTCAGCTTCTTTTATAGTACGTATAGATTCAACATTTTATACATTACTGCGTGCACCAATGCCAGCTGAATTTTCTATTGATGACGTGATGAAGTTTAATATTAGACTTAATGATTTCTATCCAGAGTCAGAGTTTGCTTCAAAACAAATTGAATATATGAAAAACACTTTTGTTGATGAAACAGTTGCTGCTGAAAATGAATTATATAAGTATTTTAAAGATAATGGAATAAATCCTATAACAACTTCAACAGGATTGAATTATGTTAAAATAAAAGACGGAGATGGCGTTAAACCACAAGTAGGAACTATGGTAAAAGTTCATTATACTGGTAAGTTGTTAGATGGAACAGTTTTCGATTCATCTTTTACTAGAAATGAACCATTCCAGTTTGTACTTGGAATTGGACAGGTTATTCCTGGTTGGGATGAAGGTGTTCAAATGATGTCAAAGGGTGAAAAAGGAGTGTTCTATATACCTTATTATTTAGCTTATGGAAATATGGGTTCTGGTCCGATTCCTCCTTTTGCAACTCTTGTTTTTGAAGTAGAACTTATTGGTTTCTAATTGTTTCTCAAGTTTTTGTTGAGAAATTGATAAAATGCTAGAGATAGATACCTGGTTTTATATTGGTCTATCTCTAGTTTTTTTATTAAGAAAACAATATTGACAATGAATTGTTATATTTATAAATAAAATATTTGTTACCATGAAAATAAAATTATCCTTGATTGTTTTAGCGATTTCCGGTTTGTTTATGCTTTCTTGCAATAGAGAATATAAAAAAACGGATAATGGAGCTTTAATGAAGTTTTATGAAATTAATAAAGATAATCCAATGCCAGAAATAGGTGATTTGGTATTGGTAGATGTTATTCAAAAACTATCAGATTCAGTGTTGTTTAGTTCTGAGATGATAGGAGAGCCGTTTGAAGTTCTGATTGAGGAACCTTCTTTTGTAGGTGACTTTATGTGTGCATTGATGAGTATGCATTTGAACGATCATGCATCGTTGATTTTTAGTCTTGACTCTATGTTTCTTAGCATAGGTGAGGAAGTTCCTGAATATGTTGAAGATGGCGTTATGATAGAAATGGACATTGTGTTGAAAGAGATAGTGAAGAAAGATGTTCTGGAAGAAGAAATTCGTAACGAAATGATTTTGAGGAAAAATGATGAAATATCAGCTCTGTTGCCATATTATAATGATGATAGATATGCGATTACAGAAGATAGTCTGATAATTGTAGATATTAAAGGTAAAGGGAAATTTGCAAAGCCTGGTAATATAATGAAAGTGTATTTTACATTTCAGACGCTTGCTGGTGATACTTTATTAGATTTTACAACAGGAGAGCCGTATGAGTTGGTTTTTGGGGATATGGCTTTAGGTCAAGGTTTTTATGAGGCTTTAGGTCTTGTCGCAAAAGGTGGTAGTGGTGAATTTATAATACCTTCAGTATTGGCATTTGGAAGTGATGGTTTTCAGGATGCAATACTTCCTTATACACCGTTTAAGTTGACATTGGAGGTCTTTGATATAATGACCTCAGATGAATATGAAGCAGAACAGAAGTCAATTAAGGAAAAAGAAGATGCAGCTAACGCTAAAAGATTGCAGGAAGAACCTCAAAAAATATCCAAGTATGTTAAAGATAATAATATAACGGAAAAACCTCAATTGTCTGGTTTGTATTATATAGAAACTCAAGCGGGTATTGGCGATTCTGTACAAAAAGGGGATTTGGTTGCAGTGCATTATTCTATGTACACTTTTGATAATCAATTGATAGAAAGTAGTTATGATTACGGACAACCATTGCCGTTTGTTTATGGAGATAACCAAATGATTGCTGGTATAGAAGAAGCTTTAGGTTATATGAGAGTGGGAGGGAAGTCTAGAATTATCGTTCCGTCAAGATTAGGTTTTGGAGATATAAAAATAGATGAAGACTTGCCAGCAAATACTCCTCTTGTTATTGATTTAGAGTTTGTTGATCTTCAGAGGTAGTCTCGTAATAATTTGTCTTGCCAGAATGATAGATGTCTATGACTGTTATGATGGCAAGACAACTCCATATAGGAATAGCTAGTTTGTCGGTATCTAAAAAATTGTTTAAAACGCCGTGTGTGAAATAGCTGATTATAGCTAATGTTGCAGCTAAAACCAATATTTTTGATTCTTTGTTTTGAGCTTTTTTGTAAGTTGTAAGACCTTTATATACAGATACAACCACTAATAATACTACTATAAGAGAACCGATTACCCCCATTTCTGCAAGAGCTCCAATATATTCGCTGTGAGCGTTGCCACCATCACCATAATTAGTTGTAATAGCAGTTTTGTTCATGGATAATTGATATGGAGCGTAAACGAATTGATATGTTCCAGGTCCCCATCCGAAGAATGGTCTGTCTTCAAATAGTCTTAAAGCCGAACTCCAACGATTTATACGTTCAAGGTTAGATGCATCGGTTGAGATGTTTGTAATGGATTGGATGTGTTCTACAAAATTGCTTGATGAATCTTGTTCGTTGCGTTCCATCACATCAATGATTTGGTGTCTGAATGTGAAAAATATTGCTGCTAAAGCAATTACAACGGTCAAGATAAACTTGAATTTTATTTTCAATAATACGCATATCAGAATGCCGATAACGGCTATAATGCTTAACCAAGCAGCACGACAGGAAGACAATACCATTGCAACACAGAGTATTGCAAAACTGATAGCAATTATTATTTTTCTTGATGTCTTTATGTTTGGTATAAATAAAAATGCAGCGTTAAGTACTAAATATATTGCTATTGCAGCTCCATATGCAGTGTGGTCGTTGTAGAATGGTGTCATAACCCAGTGTGCTGATTTTCCGGAAAATCCGTTCATGGCATGGTTTATTATCGTGTATGTTATGACGATGATTAGTCCTGCAATATATAACCAAATGAATTTATTGATGTTATTTGGGTCTTTAAATAATTTTGCACACACAAAATATGCTGGGATTACAAACCATATTCTTGATAACAAGTATTTGACTGATACCAGAGGTATTTCACTTGTTATGGTTGTGATTACGATCCAGATAAACATTATGTAGATGACAATAGATATAGGGTGGTAAGCTATTTTATTGTCAAATTTTTTCTCATATAATAATTTGGCGATGAAGAAGAATAATACGCCGAATAGCAAAGGTTCAACTGGTACTGATAGAGATAGTCCGACCCCTTCTAGATTTATTGATAAAGGCGTTAAAAAAGCTATCAAGAAAAGAACTTTATCGTAGGAAAATAAGTATAACATCAGCACTCCTAATAATATAGGTAATGCAAACATTAGATAAGTGCTTTTTTCTATGACAAGATAAAGACTTACAGCAACAAATAGTGTTACTATACAATACAGACTCGCTATTTTAATGCCTTTTTGCAAAATAGTTATTCTTTTACGTTAAATTGTTCTATTGTAATTGCTGCTAATACAGATAGTAAGAATGCGCTGATTCCGCATAAAGCTACGATAATCCATCTTACAGGATAGGATTTCTTGTCGGCGACAAAAGGTCTGGATACTAAGTTCAGGTAGGTGATATCTCCAGCAGCTTGACGGATTTCTTTTTCGTATTCTAATCTAACTTCGCTGTAGGCTTCTGTTTCACTTGCGATTAATTCTACTAAAGCGATAGCATTTACCATATTATCAGCGTTATTATCTTTACCTTCGCTAAAATAAGCAATAGAATTTCCTTTTGAAAGATAGAGATAATTAAGCATGTTTCCGTCATTTGTAATTTGGGCAAGCTCTCTTTTTAAAGAATCAATGAAGTTGTATTTTCTAGCAAGATTCTTTTCATACATTCTAACATTTTCCCATTTCTTGCTTTTGTGAATCTCTCTGAATTTTACATTGTAAAGTCTGATGATTTCATTTACCATTGCGTATGCTATTTCGGGATCTTTGTCTAAGACCTTGATTTTTACAGCATCATAAGGGGTTTTTGAGATAGAAACTCTGTCGCGATATTCGCCGATAAGGGCTGTTTTTGCAAATTGGTAATCTTTGCTTATTTCATAATGACTCATTAAGTCAAAGATTTCAGCAACGGAATCAAGGATTTCTTGTGATTCCATAATCTGTAACATTTGCTCTGTAAATGTTTCATCAGAAAATTCAGCTCTGCCGTTAGGGTAGACTATCGCTTCTGATTTGTATCTTGGGGTAATGAATTTTGGTCCTGAGAAAATTGCGCCAAGAGCTGCTGCTACTATTGTTATGGCTGCAATGTGCCATTTGTACTTGAAAACCGCTTTTAAAAGAGGAATGTTGTCGAAATATTTATCCATTTTTTTAAGATTTTATTCTGATACTTAAAAGGTTATATTAAAAATAGAATTGCCTTTTTATTCTCCAAAGATAAGAAATAAATCAAAGTAAAAACTGATTTTTTTGTGTTTTATTGCTTTTTGATATGAATAATTGATGATGATATTAGATATTTAAGTTCTTTATAGTCTAACATCTTAGTAATGAATGCAATAATAACACCTGATAAAGAAGAGACCGAGAATGAATAAATCCAATTTAAGGATGTATTCTTCAAGATAAATGTTGTTATGCTGGTTAGAGCAATGAATGAGAATATGCTAATCCATAAATTTGCACCAAATTTAAGATTGAAGGTTCTTTTGGCTATAAGGAATTGTATTAAACAGGTGGCAAATTGTACGCAAAGACTAGTAAAAGCTGCGCCTTGTGCTTTGAAAGCTGGTATGAATATGAAATTTAATGAGATGTTGATTATAACACCAATAGCAGCAACGAAATTGAGTTGTTTGAGATTGCCATTGGCTGTTAGTAATGTGCCGAAAATATAGGTTATTGATATGGAAACGAAACTGCCCATAAGGATTTGAAGTATCTTGGCAGATTCGTGTATTCTGTTACTGTAGATGTCAATCATTTCGTATTCCTGTCTTGGATATAAAAGCTCCATTAGGTTTTGACTGTAGAATATACAAGCGATTGCTATTAAACAAGTCATTGTTAGCATAAGGCTAAAAGATTGTTTAACTAGCGATTGCAAGTCGTCACCTTTCTTTATAACTGATGCGAATAGAGGGAGAAGTATGACGGAAAATAGATATGAAATGTTGTTCCCTGCATCAAAGAGGCGATACGCTTTTGCATATATGCCGGCTTGTACTGCAGATATATCTTTGGGTAGTATACGTTCGATAAGAACAGGCTCGAGACGATTGTAAAAACTCATTAACAATACTAATAGTGCATAAGGGAGACTTTTCTTAATTATCATTAGTATGAATGGTAAATTGAATTTTATGACGAGTTTGCCAGTGTGTTTCAGAACTATAAATATAGCGATGCCTAATGTTATGAGGTAAGATATCGTTTGAGAATAGACAAACCAATAAATGTTAAAATCGTTTTGCGAGAAAAGACCAGACCATAGTAAGAAACTGCAAATCAGTATCATCAAAACTCTGTCAAGGACGGATAAAATACTGTCGGTTTTAAAAAGCAATAGTGCAGCTATATTTGATCTGACATATAAGACAAATGATAATAAAACTTGGTTAAGTCCAATGATGCCAAGAAGTTTCAATTGTTCTGCGTTATAACCTATTGCCAATCCTATCAGAAATATGATGATGAAATATCCGATGCTTAAAAGTATTTTGGCTTGGCTTATTCCAACGAAATGTTTAGATAGTAAGTGGTTGTTTTGTGCGATGTTTTTGCTGTTGAAATTAGTTAGGCCGATGTCGAGTATAATATAAAACAGGTAGGAGAAGTTGAATATCGCCAAATATGTTCCGTATACAGCGTCGCCAACTAAGTTTTGTACCGTTCTATCAACTCCGAGAATCCAAAATGGTTTTACTAACAGATTGATAAATAATAAGAAAATGATATTCTTTAGGAAACGGTTATTCATTGTTTGTGATGACAAGTTGTTTTAGAATCAGAATGTAAAGATACGTTTTTTTTGCTTTATTTATCTTTTTTAGAGAATAATTTATTTTTAATTGTTTATTACAATAAAAAATGGAAAAACACGATTTAACATTGGTTTTTGACAAATATTAATTGTAGATTTGCAATAAAAATTTTAAGAAATGAATCAGGAGAAATATTCATATAATGAAGAAACGGTGGGGGTGTTGGATGAAGAGAAGACGCTGTTGCTTTTGAATGATGATGTCAATACTTTTGATTATGTTATTGAAGTACTTATGAAAGTTTGTCATCATACTTTGGAACAGGCGGAAACTTGCGCTATGATTACTCATTATAAGGGTAAATGTTCTGTTAAATCAGGAACTTACGAAGAATTAGAACCTTATTATATAAGTTTGCTTAATCATCATTTATACGCTAAGATACAATGAATATGGTGGGATATACAGAGAAGGAAAGAGCGTTGATAGAAGTCGCTTTTGATGTTTTTATTCGATCTGTAGGAAAGGTCATGGATTCTGAACAGATAGGGTATATTGTAAAGGCGTATAGGTTGGCTTTGGATAAGTTTGATGGACGAAAAACCTTGTCTGGAGGCTTGTATATGCTGAAACTCATAGAGATGGCCAATATTGCTGTGAGTGAAATCGGTTTGAGAAGTAAGACTATTGTGGGTATTTTCCTTCATGAAATCATATCTGAATCGGATGTTACGATAGAATATATTAAGGAGCATTTTGGAGAAAGGGCGTCTTTGATAGTTGATGGATATAGTAAAATATCTGCTATTCAGACTAATAAGGTGTCTTTTCAGTCGGAGCAATTTAGACGATTGTATTTGTCTTTGATAGATGACATTAGAGTTCTTTTGATAAAGATAATATGTCTTCTATATGATGTAAGGCATAGGGAAGACGTTGACAATAAGACTTTTAAGGTAGATCTTAAAGATGTCAAGTATCTTTGTATTCCTATAGCTCATAGGTTGGGATTGTATGAGATAAAGAAAGAGTTTGAAGAAAAGGTAATGGTTTATGAGTTTCCTGATGAATATGAGGATATTAAGAATAAAATACGCGTTTCTTCTACAGAACAGGAGCGACTTATGGAGAATTTTCTCGCTCCGATACGGAAGGCCTTGGCCGAAGAGCATATTGATTCATATATTAAATGGCGAACAAAGTCTGTGTCATCGATTTATGAAAAGATGAAGACAAATAATCTTGCTTTTGAACAGATATTTGACATTTTTGCGGTAAGGATTATCATAAAGAATAGTAAGCCTAGTGAGGAAAAAACAGATTGTTGGCGTGTTTATTCCATTGTTACTAACATATATCAGCCAAATCCTAAACGCTTAAGGGATTGGATTACAACGCCTAAAGTATCTGGTTATGAGTCGCTTCATACAACAGTGCAGGCGGATAAGAATTGGATCGAGGTTCAGATTCGTACGGAACGAATGGATGAAATTGCGGAAAAGGGAAGCGCTGCGCACTGGCAATATAAGGGTAGGAATAAGAAACAAACAACTGATGAGTGGCTTAATCAGGTGAGAGAAATTTTAGAAAGTCCTCAGTATGGAAAGCTAGATGACAGATTATCAAGTAGTTGTAAATCTGATAAAATATATGTGTTTACGCCCAATGGTGATTTGAAACAACTTCCTATTGGTGCGACAGTCTTGGATTTTGCATTTGATATCCATACTCAAGTTGGAAGTCATTGTGCGGGTGCTAATGTTAATGGTAAACTTCAACCTATTCGTTATGAATTACATAGCGGAGATAGGGTGGAGGTGCTTACAAATAAAAAACAGACTCCTAAAGCGGATTGGCTTACGGTTGTAACGACTGACAGGGCTAAAGCAAGGATAAAGCGTTACCTTAAAGATCAGGAAATGAAAGAGGCTGAAATAGGTAGCGCATTGTTTTACAGACGATTGAAGAACTGGAAAATAACGTATACGGATAAATTGTTGAGTGATATACTTAAGGAATATAATCTGTCTTCTGGTATAGAGTTCTATCATCAAATTGCAACGGAAAAGATTGATATAGCACGACTTAAGGATTTTATATTGTCTTTGACAGAAGAGAAGGACGTTAAGTCGGATCGCATTGACGGAGAGATTCTTAAAGAAGAAAAGTTCGTTGGTGCTAATGTCGAAGGCGTTTGTATAGGTAACAATTTGAATGATTTGGCATTTAAAATAGCTAAATGTTGTAATCCTGTATCGGGTGAAGATGTTATTGGATTCATATCAATAAATGGTGGCGTAACAATCCATCGTGTTGATTGTAACAATATTAAGGCTTTGAGAAGAAGTTATCCTTATCGTATTATTGATGTTAAATGGGGAAAAGAAACCTCTGTTGTGTCAGATGTTACACTGAAAGTAATAGGGGATAACGAGTTGGGCTTGTTAGGTTCTATTTCAAATACGATAAAAGAGTTGAATATTAATATTGTTAATGCTAATTTTGAAACAAAGGAAGACAAGTTTGTTGGAAAGCTTGTCTTGCAAATTAATGGAGCAGAGCTTCTTGATCGATTGATAGTTAGGTTGAAGTCTCTTAAGGGTGTATCTGAAGTAAAAAGGGTCGGTTAAATTAATCGTTTAACCAACCCTTTAGAAGTACTTGATATATCGTGTTTTATATCTTTTATTCAGTCATGATGTTTATTATGACTTTGTCTGTTTCTCTCATGCCTTTGCTTGCGAGTGTTCCGATATTTTTAATTGTCTTTTCAACGCCTTCGCCGATGATGCCGTCACCGTCGCAGAAGTTCTTTTTGTTTTTACACATATAATAACCTAATAAGCCAGTTTCTACGGCTGTTGCTATTTTGGCGGCGCAAGATGCTTTTGCACCATCGCATATGATGCCTGAGGTTATTGCTAATGAATTTGTTAATGTTTTGGATATGGTTTCTAAATCTTCTCCTAAGAGGTAAGCAACGCCACAAGCTGCTGCACAACCAGCGCTAATGGCTCCGCAATATGCTGATAATCTTCCGATTAATGTCTTTTGGTGTATTGCGGTAAGGTTTGAAACGCACAAGGCACGATAAATGCGTTCTTCATCAATGTTATATTCTTTTGCATATGCAAGAACAGGCATTGATACAGTGATACCTTGGTTGCCACTGCCGGAATTGATGATTACAGGCATTTCGCAACCGTTCATTCTTGCGTCAGAACCTGCAGCTGCCCATGCTTTAGCTTTGATTTTAACATCGTCGCCATAATTGCTCAAAAGTAGGCTTCCAATGTTAGCTCCCCAATCGTTGTTTAAGCCTTCTTCAGAAATGGCTTTGTTGTATTTTAATTGGCGTTCTAAAAGTTCTTTTACATCATTGATATCCACGCTGTTGGCAAAATCATAGATACCTTCCATGCTTAAGATTGAACGGTCTGTGAGTTCTTTGGATGGTTTGCTGATTGTGTTGCTTTTGAATAGGGTATTAGCGTCTTTTTGGATATGGACTATATTTGTATGAAAACCAGATATTCTTACAGAGGCAGAATGTTCGTCGTTGTAAAGTCTTATTGTTACATCAAGTTGTTCTTCTGAGTCTATGTGTGTGATGTTCATTGGTGTGGTGTCCAAGAATCTTTGGGTCTCCTCTTTTTGTTCAGCAGTTACGTTAGCGATTACTTCTAATTCTTTTTCTGGATTTCCACCAATTATACCTATTGCAACAGATGCTTTTAAACCTTTCATACCGTTTGTGTTTGGTACGATAACGCTTTTGACATTTTTGATGATGTTTCCACTTGCTAAAATGTCAACTTTGTTTGGTAATGAGCCCAATACTTCTCTTGCTTTAGCGGCAGCGTATGCAAGGCAAATAGGTTCTGTACATCCCATTGCAGGTACGAGTTCTTCTTTTAAGATGTTGATGTACAAGTTGTAACGACAATCTGATTTATCCATTTTTATATACTTTGATTTTTTGCAAATATAATTTATTTTGGCTTATATAGTCCTTTTTTATCAAATTATTAAGCCGTCCTTCATAGTGAAGGTCTTGTCAGCCATTTCTGCTAATTGTGGGTTGTGGGTGACGATTACAAATGTTTGGCCGATTTTATCCCTTAAATTGAAAAACAATTCGTGAAGTTCCTTGGCAGCTTTAGAGTCGAGGTTGCCAGATGGTTCGTCGGCTAGGACTATTGATGGGTTGTTGATCAAGGCTCTAGCTACGGCTATTCTTTGCTGTTCGCCGCCAGAAAGCATAGAAGGCTTGTGGTCTTTTCTGTTTGTAAGATTTAGATAATCAAGCAATTCCATAGCTCTTGCTTCAGCTTCTTTAGGAGAGGTGCCAGCAATGTATGCTGGGATGCATATGTTTTCTAATGCAGTAAATTCTGGTAATAAATGATGGAATTGAAATATAAAGCCGATGTTTTTGTTTCTGAAAGCGGCTAGCTGTTTGGAGTTTAGAGAAGTGATGTCTTGGTTGTCGATAATTACGTTTCCTTTATCTGCCTTATCTAAAGTGCCGATGATTTGTAATAATGTTGATTTTCCAGCTCCGGAAGCACCTACAATGCATGTTACTTCGCTTTTTTTTATGTTTATGTCAACGCCTTTTAGTACTTCTACGTTACCGAACGATTTGTATATGTTACTTGCCTTAATCATCTTTGATTTTTTTGCAAATTTAAAAAATCTTTTCCACTTTTGGGAATAAAAAATGAAGGAGAAATCCTTCATTTTTAATATTTGTGTAAAACTTTAAATATAAAGAGTTTTTTATCTGTTTTTCTGTAATTTAGCTCTTGTGAAAGGTCTGTTTCTGTCAAACAAATATCGGTATGTTATATGAGTTTTGTATATCGTTGCTCCAGCACTTTCTGCGATTTTCATCATTGGTGGATTGAAGTCGCCAATCCAGTTGAGTTGTAGGTCTTTGTATTTGAATCTTTTTATTTTGTGTTGAGATTCGAGAGAGCAAACGAGACCTGCTTCTAATCCTTTGCCGCGATGTTCAGGAACGATACCGAAAACTAAAGATATTGCTCTGTCACAGATTCTGGCTACTTTAACTCTCCATAAAACTCGTAATTTGTTGAGTAAGTGCATTTTTCCATTGAGACCTTTGTAAATTTGGTTCAGGTCTATCATAAGAAGGAAGAATCCTATAGGTTCTTTTTTGCCATTTTCATCAATGTGGTAAGCAAAATGCATCAATCTTGGGTCGATGATTGGTTTTAGACTGTTTAACAAACCTATAGCATGTTGGCGTGTGAGTTTTGTGGCTCCAGGAATAGCTCCCCAAGCTTTGTTATATATGATTAGGAAGTCGTCTGCGTATTTGTCAATGTGTCGTCTGTTGAGTATTTCAAAGCTATAACTAGGGTTTCCATAGAAGCGTTTCGCCTTTTCATGTAAAATTGGATCAAGACCTTCTGTGGAGAAAACTCTGCGGTAGGTGTATTGTCTAAAAAATGTCTGAAATCCGTAATTTTCAAATAGTTTACTATAGTAAGGGTAGTTGTAAGGCATATTGTAAACTGGGTCTGAGAAGCCGTCGTTTAGACATCCCCAGAAATAGTCTCTGTCGCCGAAGTTGATAGGTCCGTCCATTGCTTCTTGTCCGTGTTCGGCATTCCACTTCTTGGCGGCGTCGAAAAGCATGTTCGCAGCTTCTTGGTCGTCGATGCAGTCAAAGAAACCGCAGCCTCCTGTAGGTTGTCCGTTTTCTTCCTTACTATACGTATTAGATGTCTTTTCATCGTAAAAAGCTGCAATTCTGCCAACAATTTTTCCGCTTTTATCTTTGAGAATGAATCTTATAGCATCTCCGTGTCTGAATAATTTGTTCTTGGATCTATCAAAAACATTTTCTATTTCGTTATCTAATGGCCTTACGTAATGAGGGTCGTTTTTGTATAATTTGGCAGGAAAATCAAGCCACTGCTTGATGTCTTTGTTAGTCTTGACTTCTGATAGTATGTAGTTTCCCATTTCTAAAAATTTGTGCAAAAATCCGAAAAAAATGAAAACGAATAAAAAAAGAATTGTGTTTTTTTAGCTTAAAAATCACTGAAGAAAACTAAAAAATCTATGAAATCTATTAGTAAATAAATTATTCGTTAGTATTGTCTAAATATTCGTTGATAATTTGTCTCGCTTTCTTGGCGTCATTGATGTTGACGTAAATTGAAGTGCTATTATATTGTGACCCGTTGACCCATCCTGCGGAAAGACTTTGTGTTAAAGCGTTTTCTATTTCGCAATCAATATCGTTTTCAACGAGGAGAGATGATATGTAATTGGCATCGATGTCGGATCCAATGAATATTTCAATCATGTTATTTTCCATAATTTGTAAGTTTTGTTTTGCAATAATAATAAAAAAATCTTAATTTTGTTCAAAATAAATTGAAAATGAAACTTAAGGATAAATATAGTTTTTTTATTGAACATTTTGAGGAGAATATGCCAGTGGCAGAGTCGGAATTGAATTTTGAAAATCCGTATCAACTTATTGTGGCTGTAATACTTTCTGCGCAGTGTACTGATAAACGGGTTAATATGACGACTCCGGCTTTGTTTGAGCGATATCCCGATGCAGAGGCTTTGTCAAAGGCTACCGTTGAGGATATTTATGAGTTGATAAAGTCTATTTCGTATCCAAATAATAAATCCAAGAATTTATTGGGTATGGCGAAGGTGCTTATGTCTGATTTTAATGGAGTCGTTCCTGACGATGTTGACAAACTGCAGACTTTGCCTGGTGTTGGTAGAAAAACCGCTAATGTTGTCGCGTCTGTGGCGTTTAATAAACCAGCTATGGCGGTGGATACGCATGTTTTTAGAGTGTCTGCTAGGATAGGATTAACAAAAAATGCAAAAAATCCTTTAGAAACAGAAAAGCAACTGGTGAAGCATATACCAGAGTCTGTGATTCCCAAAGCGCATCATTGGCTGATATTACACGGCAGATATGTATGTAAAGCGAGAAAACCAGAATGCGAGAAATGCGGTATTAACACTATCTGTGAATATTTCTTAACAAAGGTTAAAAATAGTTAAAATCCTTGACAAAAAAATATAAATCGCTTATCTTTGTAACGTAATTTTAAAGGATAAATAAGCGCGTTATTTACTTAAAGTTATTGTTGAATTAATAATATGTAAAATATTAGAAATAAAATTATTATTATGGAAAAGAATGTTACAGCTGAGGAAATTGAAAAAATTAGAAAAGAGAAATTAAAAGCGTTAGAGGCTACAATTGGTAATATTGAAAAGGCTTGTGGAAAAGGTAGTATTATGCGCTTGGGCGAGACTGCTGCTGATAAGGTTGAAAGCATTTCTACAGGTTCTTTGGGATTGGATTATGCATTGGGAATTGGTGGTTTGCCAAAAGGAAGAATCATTGAAATCTTCGGACCTGAAAGTTCTGGAAAAACAACATTGGCATTGCATGTTATTGCAGAGTCTCAAAAACAGGGTGGTATAGCTGCGTTTATTGATGCTGAACATGCTTTTGACCGTTTTTATGCTAAGAAGTTAGGTGTTGATGTTGAAAACCTGCTCATCTCACAACCTGATTGCGGAGAACAAGCTTTGGAGATTGCGGAAAATCTTATTCGTTCTGGCGCTATCGATGTTATCGTAGTCGACTCTGTCGCAGCTTTGACTCCAAAGAGTGAAATAGAAGGCGAAATGGGCGATAGCAAAATGGGTTTGCAGGCTCGTTTGATGTCACAGGCAATGCGTAAGCTTACAGCAACAATAAGCAAAACAGGTTGTGTATGTATCTTTATCAACCAGTTGCGTGAGAAATTGGGCGTTATGTTCGGTAACCCAGAAACTACAACTGGTGGTAATGCCTTGAAATTCTATAGTTCTGTAAGACTTGATATTAGAAAAGTTAGCCAAATAAAAGATGGTGAAAATATCAATGGTAACAGAGTTAAGGTAAAGGTTGTTAAAAACAAAGTCGCTCCTCCATTTAAAAAGGCTGAATTTGACATCCTTTATGGTGAAGGCATCTCTCTTACAGGTGAAATTATCGACTTGGGCGTTGAAATGGGCGTTATTAAGAAGAGCGGTTCTTGGTTTAGCTATAATGAAACAAAATTGGGACAAGGTAGAGACGCTTTGAAGAGACTCCTTGACGAAAATCCAGAATTGTGCGAAGAATTATATGCCAAGATAATGGATGCTTTAAATAATAGTGATCAAGATTAAATGATTGATAATGAAAAAGATTTGTATGATTCTCATGAGCATCTTGATACTTTCAAGTTGCTCTGAGAATATCTCTAAGAAAAATAATGATGTAAAGACAGACAATGCGGTTTCTGCAGAGAAATCTGATGTTGATATTTTATCAGAATCAATAATGTCAGATTCTTTAAATGCGGATTTGTATGTGCAAAGAGCTAGACTTAATCTGACGAATGAGAAAGTGAGTCTGGCAATTAGAGATATAAACTCAGCTTTGTCTATTGATAAAAAGAATATAGACGCTCTTTTGGTGTTGGCTGATGTTTATTATGCTCTTGGTGATGAGGATAATATCTTGTTGACATTGAACAAAGCTTGCGAATATGCGCCTTTGGATACAAGGCCTATAATTAAATTGTCAGAGCTTAGCTTTTTGCAGGGAAATTTCAGAATGGCTAATGCTTATGTTGATAAAGCCTTGGAAATGGATAAGTATAATCCAAAGGCATATTATATGCGTGGAATGTTGTCTATGACAGATAATGATACAGTCGCTGCATTGAAAAATTTCATGACATCACGTATGCAACAATCTGATTTTGTTGATCCATTGATTCAGATGGCTCATATTTATATGGCGAAAAATGATACCTTGGCGAAGTCGTTTTTTAAAGAAGCGATTGGCGTAGCTCCTGATAATTATTATCTTACATACGATTATGCAATGTATTTGCAGGAAAATGGATTCCCAGAAGAAGCTTTGTCGTATTATGACTCTTTATTGAATATCATGCCAGATAATACCGATTTCAACTTTAATAAAGGTTATGTATATTTGGTGTATTTGGGTGAGAATGAGCTGGCATTGGAATATTTTGACAAAGTGTTGCAGATAGATCCTTCTTCAGTGGATGCTTTGTTTAACAAGGGTAGGACCTACGAACAAATGGGTGATTATATTAATGCAAAAAGCATCTACCTCCAAATTTTAAGGAATAACCCTGATTATCAATTGGCGATAGATGCTGTTAATCGTATAAGTGAATGATTATTCTTATGAGAATAGTTTGATCAATTTACTGATTCTTTCGTTTAACTCATTATTTACTACTTCGAAATCGGCAATGTCGTTAAGATTTGCTTTGATTCCGAAGTAGAATTTTATTTTAGGTTCTGTGCCAGAAGGTCTGATGCTGATTTTTGTTCCGTCTTCGGTAAGGAATTGTAGAACATCTGATTTAGGAAGCTTTATTATAGTTTCTTCTCCAGAACGTACATCTTTAGAAACACTTGATTTATAGTCCTTTATTTCAATGATATTAGAACCTAAAATTCGTTGTGGCGGTGTGGCTCTGAATTTTAACATCATGTTTTTGATTTCTTCGCTACCGCTGATACCTTTCTTGGTCAATGACAATAGTCCTTCTTTATAGAAACCAAATTCTTTATAGATTTCTTTGAGTATTTGATAAAGTGTCTTGTTTTGTTCTGCTGCCCACGCTGCAATTTCTGCAATCATATAGCATGCGCTATTAGCATCTTTGTCGCGTACAAAGTCACCAATTAAGAAACCATAACTTTCTTCACCGCCACCGATGAATGTTGTTTCTGGATTGTTTAAGATGGTGTCGGCTATATATTTGAAGCCTGTAAGAACATCATATTTTTCGACATTGTATTTTCTTGCGATGTCAAATAATAATTCTGTTGTGACAATGGTTTTGACAATATATTCGTTTCCTGTGAGTTTGCCTAATTCATGCCAACGTGTTAAAAGGTAGTAGGTTAGGAGTGCAGCAGTTTGATTGCCGTTAAGCAAAACAAATTCTCCGTTTTCGTCTTTTACAGCAATGCCGACTCTGTCGGCATCAGGGTCTGTTGCAAGAACGACGTCTGCATTGACTTTCTTGGCTTTTTCTATTGCTAAAGTCAATGCGGCTTTTTCTTCAGGGTTAGGAGAAATTACTGTAGGGAAGTTCCCGTCGACAATCATTTGTTCTTCAACTGTATGGACGTTGTCGAATCCTGCTTTTTTGAATAATTTTGGAATTATCTGACCACCAGTGCCATGTATTGGAGTGTATACGAATACTAAATCTTTGTGATTTCTGATTGCTTCTGGTGATAATGTTAATTCAAGTATTTTGTTGATGTATATATCGTCGAATTTTTCGTCGAGATACTCAATGATAGCTTCGTTTTTATTGAAGTTGACCAATGAAATGTCTGTGATTTTTTCAACTTCGCCAATGACGTTTTTGTCGTGTGGTGAAACCAATTGTCCGCCGTCTTCCCAGTATGCTTTATATCCGTTATATTCTTTAGGATTGTGCGATGCTGTAATGACAATACCTGCCTGGCATTTTAATTCTCTGATTGCAAAAGAAAGTTCAGGAGTAGGACGTAAGGCGTTGAAAATAAAAACTTTGATTCCATTTGCAGACATTACTTCGGCTGCTGTTTGCGCGAATTCCTTGCTGTTGTTTCTACAATCGTATGCAATGGCAATTTGAGGTTGTTCTATGTTGGAGAACATTTTTCTGATGTAGTTGGCAAATCCTTGTGTCGCCATAGCAACAGTGTAAGTGTTCATTCTGTTGCTGCCAACGCCCATAATTCCTCTGAGTCCGCCAGTACCGAATTCAAGGTTTTTATAAAAGCTTTCTAATAATTCATCAGGATTGTTGTCAATCAATTCTTGAACTTGTTTTCTTGTGTTGTTATCGTATTTTTCAGATAACCAAGCTTTTGCTTTTTCGATGATTTCTGGTGTAATATTTTTCATAGTTAAAGTTTATTAGTTGTTATTTTTAATTTCTTCTATGCATTTTATCAGGCTTTCTCTCCAGAATGGAATCTTGATTCCAGTGAATGCCTTGATTTTTGTTTTGTCTAATGCGCTGAAAGATGGGCGATTAGCTTTGCTTCCGTACTCTTTTGTTGAAATTGGTTTAACTTCACAGTTTTTGTTTCCTATATAAAATATAGCTTCGGCGAAATTGTTCCAAGGAATTGTTCCTTCATTTGAATAGTGGAAAATTTCCTTAACTTCATTATTTTCAAATCTTTGTATGAGCAACAAAATGGCATTTGCTAAATCGTAAGCCCATGTTGGGTTTCCATTTTGGTCGTCAACGACATTCACGAATTCTTTTTCGGAACCTAAGCGTAACATTGTTTTGACAAAGTTGTTTCCGTAAGAAGAGTATAGCCATGATGTTCTGACGATTATATATGAACAACCGGAAGACATGACGTTTTGTTCACCTTCGGCTTTTGTTTTCCCGTAAACGCTATTGGGTGATATGGGGTCTGTTTCTGTGTATGGACGTTCCGAAGTTCCGTCAAAGACATAGTCTGTGGAAATATGTATGAGTAATGAATTGGATGATTTACAAGCGTTTGCTAGATTTAATACTGCATTTGCATTGATATTTCTTGCTTTATCTTCTTCCTCTTCGGCTTTGTCTACGGCGGTATAAGCTGCGCAATTTATGCAAACGTCTATTGGGTTGTTGGAGAAAAACGTATTGACAGAATGTTCGTTACAAATGTCTAGTTCGTTAATATCTGTTAAAATCCAGTTGTGATAATTATGAATGTTAGATATTTTCTGAAATTCTCTGCCTAATTGTCCGTTGCATCCTGTAACAAGTATATTCATGATTTTGCGCTATTTTGTCGCAAATTTATATAAAAAAGAAATACCAAGTGACTCTTTAAACTGCAAAATTGGTTTTTGTTTGGTAATCTCTTTTCCGTCGACGACTTCTGTAACGGTGAACTTGATATTGTCGTCGTAAATCATATGTATGTGGAGTGTGGCGGAAATCTGTTTGTTGATTGTGAATTTCACTCCAGATTCCCAGTCAACGTCAATATTCCAGCGATTGCCACGGTTGGGATCCATATAGTTGTTGTATAAGTTCAATGTTGAAAATACAGAAATATCGTTTCTGAAATCTTGTTTGTATTTGATTAAAATATTGATGCCCAACTCTGTGAGTAAGTTTTTCCCTTTTATCCAAGTGCTGTCGCCTTCGTGTATGCTCCAATAACCAGCTTCAACGCCAAAAGAACCGGCGTCTGCTAATGTTTGGTCGGTCACGAAGGTCATTTTTCCGGCAATAGGGCTTATGTAAAAAGACAGGATGTTTTTGAAGTTGTAATTGTAACCGGCTGATAAATTGAGATATGCTGGAGCAAAGAATTTGGATATTGGCACGGAATCGTTGGGGTATGAATATCCGTTGGTGAATTGTGTCTTTAATGAAGCGATGGAGGTGAAGGTAAGATTGTTATTATTGTTGTTAGATACTGTCATGGATAATTCGCAGCGGTCTTCGCTTTTTTCGTAACGTTTGTCTTTTGTGTAATTTGACATTCCGTAGGCGAAAATTCCATTAACAACATACTTGAATAAGTTTCTGTCGTACGTATATGTGATGTGTGAAGTGACTCTTCCGCTACCGCTACTTTCGCCACCGGCGGCCCAATGCGTAATTGCTAATTGATTGAGAGTTATTCCAAAATTTCCTTCAAATTTATGGAAATCACTTGCTTTTTTTTCTTTGGAAATATTGTCTGAACCTTCGTAAATAGTATCGGTTATTACATATTGATAAGTGTTTATAATCGTATCAATTATGTATGTCGTGTCAATTTTAGTGATGGTGTCGGTTATTATCTTATAAGGACGAGCAGATAAAGCAGATTCTTGTCCCTTTATTACGGTTGTTGACAGGATTGTAAACACCATAATAAGGACCATTTTTTTAATTAATCGCTTCAAAATCAATTTGAATGCTGACATCTTGTATTGCGCTCGTTTTGAAGTGCAAAGGTAATAAAATTATATGTTTGATACAATAAAAAAATCACCGAATATTCGGTGATTTTCAGAGGTTTTAATTTGTAGCGAGGATGAGAATTGAACTCATGACCTCCGGGTTATGAATCCGACGCTCTAACCAACTGAGCTACCTCGCCATTTGCGAGTGCAAAGATACAAATATTTTTTAATCAAAAAACATTTTTGTAAAAAAAATAAAAAAATATTTTTGAACTCTTTTTTTTAAGAAAAATATGTATCTTTGAAGCATAATTACTAATGTGTTTTAAACTTAATTTTTAATGATATGAAAAAGTTATTAGTGACCCTTTTTATGGTGTTTTCAATGACATTATTGACTAACGCTCAGGAAGTTGTGGTAAATGGTCCAGAGATTGAATTCGAGAAAACAACACATCAATTCGGTGATATACCTTATAAAGGTAATGCTGTTTATGAATTTGTGTTTAAAAATACAGGAAATGAGCCTTTGATATTGTCTCAGCCTAAATCATCTTGTGGTTGTACAGTTCCAGAATGGCCTAAAAAGCCTATACTTCCAGGTGAAACGGATGTGATTAAGGTTACATATAAATATACTGATCGACCAGGAAGTTTTAGTAAATATGTCACTATATTCTCAAATGCTAAAGTTAACAATACAGTGAAAATTTACATCAAAGGTAAGGTCTTGGAAGCAGCTACGGAAGCTCTGCCAACCAAAAATAGTTTCATGAATGCATCGCCTGTTAATAATTCAGGTAATTAAATTTATAATTTAGAGTTATCGTTTCGATAACTCTTTTTTTTATCCTTAAAATAAAGTATTATGCCAAGTATATCTAAAAAAGCTCAAAGTATGCCGGCGTCTCCAATAAGAAAACTTGTTCCGTTTTCAGATGCGGCTAAAGCCAATGGTATAGAAGTGTTTCATCTTAATATTGGTCAGCCGGATTTGGAAACTCCTCAGTTGGCATTGGAGGCTGTACGCAATTATACAGAAAAAGTGGTGAAATATAGTCCGTCAGAAGGCACTTATTCTTATAGAAAGAAATTGTGTGATTATTATGAGAAATATGACGTTCATATTAAACCTGAGGAAATGATTATTACAACAGGTGGCTCTGAGGCTTTGTTGATGTCATTTCTTACGATTATGGATCCTGATGATGAGGTGATTATTCCAGAACCGTTTTATGCAAACTACAATGGTTTTGCGAAAAATGTGGGAGTGAATGTAAAGCCGATATATTCATCAATTGAAACTGGTTTTGCTTTGCCTGATATCGCTGAATTTGAAAAAGCTATTACACCTAGAACGAAGGCTATATTGATATGCAATCCTAATAATCCTACAGGATATCTTTATTCAAAGGAAGAGATGGAAACTTTGCGTCAGATTATTCTGAAACATGATATATTTTTGATTTCTGATGAAGTCTATCGTGAATTCTGTTATGAAAAAGCTGTACATCATTCAGCTTTGAAGCTTAAAGACGCAGAGAATCACGTTATATTAATAGATTCAGCATCAAAAAGATTCAGCGCATGTGGAATTCGTATCGGTCGTATGATAACAAAAAACAAGGAGGTTATAGCGGCAGCGATGAAATATGCCCAGGCTCGTTTGTCTCCTCCTACATTTGGACAAGTGGCAGGCGAGGCTGCTCTTGATAGCCCACAATCATATTACGACGATATTGTGAAAGAATATCAAAGTCGTCGTGATGTGTGTATCAAAGGGATAAATGATATAGAAGGTGCGTCTTGCCCAACACCTAAGGGTGCGTTCTATATCGTGGCAAAATTGCCGATTGATGATAGCGAGAGATTCTGCAAATGGATGCTTACTGATTTTAACTATAATGGTAAAACTGTTATGATGGCTCCTGCTAGCGGTTTCTATTCAACAGAAGGTCGTGGAACTCATGAAGTTAGAATAAGCTATTGCTTGAAAAAAGAAGCTCTTCAGGAAGCGATGTCAATCCTAAAAGAGGCTCTTAAGGTTTATCCGGGAAGACTTTGATAAACTCGGAATTCTAAAATCTCAGAAATTCAGAATGTCAAAGTTTAAGTTTTGAAGTCCTGAATTTCTGGGGTTTATTATCAAAGGTCTTTGTATAATAAATATTTAGATCTGATATTTTTATATTCTTCAAGATCTTCTTGCCAACTTTCCCGAATCTCATCTTCGCTTAATCCATTTTCAATTTGTTGTCGTAATTCTTTTGTGCCGGAAAGTTTTACAAAGAAATTATTGAAAAAGTCGCTTTTATCTTTTAATTGATTGTAAGCATTGACAAGCCATGTCAAATTAAGTTCATCTTTGTTTTCTTTATAAGTAATGGCATATTGTCTTAGATTTTCCCCGTAACATTCTGTGTCACAATGAAGAGGTTTGTTTCTGCCTTCAGCTTGTTTTGGTATGAAAGAATAGTCGGCTTGAATCAGTGGGTGTCCATAGACTTGAAATGGTTGTTCTGTGCCACGGCCTACGCTGACGGGTGTTCCTTCAAAGAAACAAAGCGAAGGGTAGAGGTAGATCGATTCCCAGTTAGGAAGATTTGGCGATGGCTTTACAGGGAGCTTGTAAATGTTTTCTCTATTGTAATTTCCTAAAGGAATGATAGTTAAATCGCATTGTAAGCTGTCGTTTAACCAAAATTCTCCATTGACCATTTGTGCATATTCACCAATCGTTAGTCCATAAACGACAGGTATTTGATGTAATCCTACAAAAGATGCGTTTTCTTTTTCCAATACAGGTCCGTCTATATAAAATCCATTGGGATTTGGTCTGTCAAGAACAATGACGGGAATGTCATTTTCAGCAGCAGCTTCCATAATGTAAGTCATTGTTGAAATATATGTGTAGAATCTGGTGCCTACATCTTGCAGGTCAAAGAGCAGAACATCTATATCATTTAGTTGTTCTGAATTCGGTTTTTTGTTTTTTCCATATAAAGAAATTATCGGTAATTGTGTTTTTTCGTCAATGCTGTTGTTAATAAGTGCTCCTTCGTCGGCAGTGCCTCTGAATCCATGTTCTGGTGTGAATATTTTCTTTATGTTAACATTGTGGCATAAGAGCGTGTCAATGAGGTGGATGTTGTTGAATATGCTGGTTTGGTTTGCCACGACACCAACGCTTTTACCTTTTAAAAGCGGTAGGTATAGTTCTAGTCTGGATGCTCCAACAATGGCGTCTTCAGCTTCAACAATGTTTTTGTTGGAACAAAACTGTGATTTTCCTTCAAAACAGGCTAATATAAAAATTATCAAAAACGAAAAAAACTTTTGCATAAACGTGAATAAATGATTACTTTTGCAATGATAAGAAAAAAATGAAAGCAACGAGATTTATATCATCAAGAATATTTTCTTTTTCAAAGGAGAATTTGTCTTCCGTCGTAATGAAGATAGCTGTCATCAGTATAGCTCTTGGTATATCTATTATGTTGATTTCCATAGCTGTCATAGTTGGCTTTAAGAATCAGATAAAAGAAAAGGTTGTGGGCTTTGTTAATCCGATTCAGATCCAGGTTTTGAATCAGAATGAGTCAATGGAGGAGACGCCTTTTATATACGATAGTGTCTTAAAATCAAAGTTGAATCTTCCTTTTGTTAAATCTATTTATCCTACGGCAAATAAGGCTGGGCTCGTTAAAACTGATGAAGAAATTCATGGCATAGTGCTGAAGGGCGTTGATGAGAATTATAATTGGGATTATATCAAGTCAAATCTTATTGTAGGAGCCGTACCTCAATATGTAGAAAATGAACGTTCTAATGATGTGCTGATATCAAAGATAATTTCCGATAAGATGATGCTGAACGTTGGCGATGAAGTGAGGATTTGGTTTATTGGAGAGAATATGAAGACTCGTGGACGTAAGTTTTCGATAAAAGGAATTTATGAAACAGGCTTGACGGAATGTGATGAACGTTTCATTTATTGTGATTTGAACCAGATAATAAGATTAAACGGATGGGATGAAAATATGGTCGGGCATCTGGAAATAGATGTTTTAGAAGACGTTCCAGTAGATGAAGCCAACCGTATTATTTATTATAAAATACCAACAAATCTTGTATCCTATAAGGCTTCTGACTTATATCCGCAGATATATGATTGGCTTGAACTTCAAGATATGAACGTTGTGATAATCATAATTCTAATGTTGTTGGTAGCAGGAATTACGATGATAAGTATGTTGCTGATTATTGTTCTTGAAAGGACTTCAACTATTGGAATATTAAAGTCAATGGGAGCCAATAATGCTTTTATCAGAAAGATTTTCTTACAGCGTTCTCAACGTATATTGTTGATTGGCATGTTGTTCGGAAATGTGTTCGGAATAGGATTGTGCTTGATTCAAAAATATACAGAGATAATTAAATTGTCGCCGGAGTCTTATTATCTGTCATCGGTGCCAATTGAAATCAATTGGTTGTATATTTTATTGTTAAACCTTGGAACATTTGTTTTGTGGGTCTTGATGATGTCAATGCCAACAATGATTATAAATAATATAAAACCGTCAAAATCAATTCGTTTTGAATAATATAATAAATCGGGTATGGAAAATTTAATAATCGAACCTTTAAAAGGCTATGGAGACATTAAATTTGGAATGTCGATAGATGAAGTGGTTAGCGTTTTTGGAACACCTTCTAATCTTGAAGAGTTGGATCCAATGATTGATGGAAATGAGTCATCATCAATATTGTATGACTATGATGATTTGGCTGTGTCAATCTGTTTTGAGGGCACTGACAAAATGATAGTGTCTAGTATCTCTACAATCAATGAAGACGCTACATTGTTCGGAGAGAAAATTTATGATATGAATCGTAACCAAATCATCGAGTTGATGAAGAAAAATGGTTATAAGGAATATGATGAAGAAGAACAAGAAGGCGATACTTGCTTGATTTATGATGAGTTGATGCTTGATTTCTACTTCAACGAAGGTGAGTTGATAGACGTAGTTTGGGGAGTTATCTCCTAATCATTATATCTTGGATGGAAAAGTGAGATTACTTCTCTAAGATATTGGTCTGAAATGTGAGTGTAAATCTCTGTGGTGCTGATGCTTGAATGTCCTAACATTTGCTGGACAGCTCTTAAGTCGGCGCCTCCTTCCAATAAATGTGTGGCAAAGGAATGTCGGATTGTGTGAGGTCCGATATTCTTTTTTATACCAGCTTTATCGGCTAAATCCTTAATTATTAAGAAAATCATCTGACGACTCAAACCGGAACCTCTTCTATTAATAAATAATGTGTCGCTATGTTTCGGATTTATATCTTGCATTTTTCTTTCGCCGTTAATATATAGATATAAATCATTGATTGTTGATTGGCTTATCGGAATCAGACGTTCTTTATCACCTTTGCCAAATACCCTTATGAATTCGTCTTCAATATAGATATTGCTGATCTTTAGAGATATAACTTCAGAAACACGCAAGCCGCAAGCATACATGGTCTCAATGATTGCCTTGTTTCTGTGTCCGAATTTTTGGCTTAAGTCAATATTGTCAATCATTGAACATATTTCTTCATAACTTAGTATGTCTGGAATATGACGTCCGATAGAAGGAGTGGAAATTAGTTGAGTGGGATTTTCTTCAACAATTTTTTCCTGAATAAGATATGCATAGAACTTCTTGATACCAGATAATATTCTTGCTTGAGAATTGGCGGATAGACCTAACTCGTATAAGTTGGAAATAAAATTCTCGATATTTTCTTGGCTTATGTCTTTCAATAATTTAGAGTGGTTTATGCTGTCCAAATATTGCATTAGCAATTCAATGTCGTGAGAGTAAGCATTGATGCTGTTGTCTGACAATGATTGCTCTAATCTTAAATAGATTAAGAAACGTTTTATCAATAATTTATCTAGCATGATTTTTTTTACAAAAATGAGAAAATATATGATATGATAGCTTAATTTTTTAAAGAAAAAATGTAAATTTGCAACCCTAATAAAAATGAACTTAAATTTATCAAAAATGAAAAAATTATTACTTACAGTTATTGCTACAATAATGATGGCTGGTTCAATATCAGCACAGAACGTAGCTAGAGAATGTGTTTTAGTAGAGGTATTTACTGGTATAAACTGTCCATTCTGTCCTGCAGCAGCAGGTGGTATCGCAGAAATGTTAAATCAAGGATTATCAGTCGCTCCATTAGCATTCCATACTAGTCACTTTTCTCCAGAAACTTATGCAACAACAGAGACAAATTCAAGAAATTCTTGGTATAAAATACAAAGTTGGCCAACAGCTATAGTTGATGGTGTTGCAGCGCCAGCAGTGAATGGTTATGCGTCAAATTATATGAATTCATATCAAAACCTTAAAACAGAATATGATAAGAGAATAAATGAGACAAGTCCTTTTAAACTTGAACTTACATATGAATATGATAGCTGGAATAAATGTAGAGCTAAAGTCGTTGTAAATAAAGTTGGTGAATGTAATGGCGAAGATGTAAGACTTTTCATAGCTTTAACAGAATCTCATATCCCACAAAGCTGGGGTGGTTGGTCAGAACTCAATGCTGTTGTTCGTGATGTTGTAACATCTACTTCAGGTGTTAAGTTGGTCGGAGATACAGAAGAGATTACAGCTTTATTCGATGTTCATGCTTGGAAAAAAGAAAATTGTGAACTCGTAGCATGGATACAAAATAATGGTACAACAAGAGAGGTTTATCAAGCAGTTAAAATTTCTATAGTTCCAGAGGCTGCAGAATATGACTTGGGTATTTCTGATATTGAAAATGTTCCAACAGAATTATGTTCAGGAAGAGTTAAACCAACTTTAAAACTTAAAAACCATGGTTCACAACCATTAAAATCAGCTGTTTTCAATGTGAAAAACGATGCTGGTGAAGATTTAGGTTCAAGCAAATGGGAAGGCATTTTAGCTCAAGGTGAAGAAACATATTTCGAAATGCCAGAAATTAAAGTTGGCGGTGCAGGAGCTGTAATGGTAGAAGCTGTTGAATTGAATGGAACTTTTGAAGATGAATATACTTTCGACAACAAATTCCTTTATGAAATTGTAGCTCCTTATACATTGCCTAATGATGGCGTATTGCAATTCCAACTCAGAACATCAGAGCCTGAAAATATATCTGTAGATATCGTTAATAAAACTAATGGCACTACTGTTAAAACATTAACCTTCTCAGGATCAGGCGTTGTGAAAGAAACTTATACTTTGCCAGAACATGGTTGCTATCGTATAATCATGAAAAATAGCAAGGGTAATGGTATTGGTGATGTTAATTCATTCTGGGGTATTCTCGATAGCAAAAAAGGAAAGATTTGCGTTGCAGAACAAGGTGAAAAACTCTTTAGATACAAATATCTAGTTGAAGTTGTTTATGGTTCACTTGGTGTAGAAGATGTAGTGGCTGAAAATATCAATGTATATCCAAATCCTGCAAAATCAGTTGTTAATGTTTATGCTGAGAACTTGAATAAGGTTACTGTATATAACAGCATCGGTCAAGTGGTTTATACAGAAGTAGCAACATCAGACAATGTTATGATTAACGTTGAATCATGGACAAATGGTTTGTATTACATTAACTTAGAAACAAAAGCTGGTGTTAAGTCATCACAAAAAGTTATTGTTAACAAATAATATATAACACAATAATAAGATTTAAAGACGTCATAAATTTATGGCGTCTTTTTTTTATATTTGCATTTCCGATAAATTATTACAGATATGAAGAAAGTTCATTTTATTGCTATAGGTGGAAGTGCGATGCACAACCTCGCCATCGCTTTACATAGAAAAGGTTACGAAGTGACAGGTTCTGATGATGAGATCTTTGAACCTTCAAGAACACGATTGAAGAATGAAGGTATATTGCCAGAAGAACTAGGATGGCATCCTGAAAAATTGGATGAATCTTATGAGTCAGTTATTCTTGGTATGCATGCTCGTATCGATAATCCTGAACTTATTCGTGCACAGGAACTCGGCTTGAAAGTATATTCTTATCCGGAATATCTGTATGAACAAAGTAAGGATAAAACCAGAATCGTAATTGGGGGAAGTCATGGTAAAACTACTATCACATCAATGATTTTACATGTTATGAAACATGCAGGAGTTGAGACTGACTTCATGGTCGGTGCTCAGCTAGAAGGTTTCGATGTGATGGTGCGTCTTAGCGAATCGGCAAAATATATGGTAATAGAAGGCGATGAATATCTGACATCTCCAATAGACAGAGTACCTAAGTTTCATAAGTATCATCCTCATATAGCTGTTATTAGCGGAATAGGATGGGATCATGTCAATGTTTTTCCGACATTCAATTCTTATTTGGAACAATTTAGAATTTATGTTGATACTATTGAAAATGGCGGCTGCCTGATATTTGACAATAATGATTTAGAAGCAAGGAAGATAGCAGCTAATTCCAAAGCGCCTGTCTATGGATATGAAACTCACCAATATGTCATCGACGGTGAAGATGTTTATCTTATTTTTAATGATAAAAAAATTAAAGTGCAGATATTCGGCGAACATAATATGAAGAATATCAATGCTGCATATAATGTTTGTAAGCAGATTGGAATTGCAGATAATGTCTTCTATGAAGCGATTGCTTCTTTCAAAGGCGCAGCACGTCGTCTTGAGTTATTGTTCGAAAATAAAGACCATAATGCTCTTATATTTAGAGATTTCGCTCATGCTCCATCAAAGGTCGTTGCAACGGTAAGGGCTTTGCGTGAGCAATATAAAGAAAGATGTTTGATTGTTGTGTTTGAGTTACATACTTATAGCAGTTTGAGTGAAGTCTTTATCAATCATTATGAGCATTGCCTGGATAATTGCGATAAGGCTATTGTTTTCTACGATCCGCATGCCGTAGCAGTCAAGAAGTTAGAGTTGATGTCTGATGAAAGAATAGTTGAAGGTTTTGCAAGAAAAGATATTCAAGTGGTTCATTCTAAGGCAGAACTGATGAATATCCTTGAAGGTCTTCCAAAAGAAAATGTTGTTGGTGGTTTTATGAGCTCCGGTGATTTCAATGGATTGACGAAAGATGATTTGCTAACAATGTACAATTGACAATTTATAGTTATAAAAAAAGACAGCTTACAGTAAGCTGTCTTTTTTTTATTTATCGATTGTTGCCAAGAACTCGTCGTTTGAATAAGTCTTTGAGATTCTGTCTTTAAGGAATTCCATTGCTTCTACAGGTGTCATATCTGCGAAGTGGTTTCTGAGTGCCCAAACTCTTGCTAAAGTGCGTTCGTCAACGAGTAAGTCGTCACGGCGTGTACCAGAAGCAACGATGTCGATAGCAGGGTAGATGCGTTTGTTAGAAAGACGACGGTCGAGTTGGAGCTCCATGTTACCTGTACCCTTGAATTCTTCGAAGATAACTTCGTCCATCTTAGAGCCAGTGTCAATCAATGCAGTAGCAAGAATTGTGAGTGATCCTCCGTTTTCTATGTTACGAGCAGCACCGAAGAAGCGTTTTGGCTTTTGTAGTGCGTTAGCTTCAACACCGCCAGAGAGAACTTTGCCAGAAGCTGGTGATACAGTGTTGAATGCACGAGCAAGACGTGTAATAGAATCGAGCAAGATTACGACATCGTGACCGCATTCTGTGAGACGTTTTGCTTTTTCCAAAACGATATTAGCAATCTTGACGTGTTTTTCTGCAGGTTCATCGAATGTTGAAGAAATGACTTCTGCGTTAACGCTGCGTGCCATATCAGTGACTTCTTCTGGACGTTCGTCAATCAATAATATGATAAGGTAAACTTCAGGGTGATTTGCAGCAATAGCATTTGCGACTTCCTTGAGTAATACAGTCTTACCGGTTTTTGGTTGGGCAACGATCAAACCACGCTGACCTTTTCCGATAGGAGCGAAGAGGTCCATAATTCTTGTAGAAACAGAACTTCCTTTATGACCAGTGAGGTTGAATTTTTCTGTTGGGAATAAAGGTGTAAGAAAATCAAATGGGATACGGTCTCTTACTTGTTCTGGAGTCAATCCGTTGATTTTATTGACTTTGATGAGTGGAAAATACTTCTCTCCGGACTTAGGAGGACGGATAACACCTTGTATGCTATCGCCTGTTTTAAGACCGAATAATTTTATTTGTGATTGAGATACATAAACATCATCTGGTGAGTTGAGGTAGTTGTAATCCGATGAGCGTAAGAAACCATAGCCGTCAGGCATTATTTCCAATACGCCTTCTGCATTAACAACGGCGTCGAATTCAGAAACGATTTCTTCTTTTCTTTGATGATTTGTTCTCTCAGATTCGGATTTTTCATTCTTGTTAGCAGATTCGATGATATCTACGTTTTCAGATGTTTCAACAACGTCAGAATCAGAAACTGCTGCAGTATCTGTTATTTCAACAACTTCATTAATTGTTGAAGTTTCATTATTCTTATTTGATTCTTTTCTTTTGCCAACTTTGTTGGTTCTTTTTCTTTTGGTTTCGTAGACTTCAGTTTTTTCTTCAACGACAGAAATTATCTCTTCCTTTGTTATTGTTTCAGTTTTGGTATTGTCGTTGACTTCTTTGGTTTCTGAACTTTCTGGTTTTACATAAGATACATGTTGAACCTTGTCTTGTTCGTCATTATTGTTAATGGTTGTTTTAACGACATCAGTTCTTTTGCCTATTCTTGGACGCTTTTCGCGTTTTGGCCTTGTTTCAGATGTTGTTAAACTGTCTTGATTGTCAGTAGTTTCAGTCTTGTTAGTTGTAACTTCTTTACTTGCTAAAAGTTCAGCATTTTCCTTCTTGTCAGGTCTGGATGTTGCTACTTTCTTGCCTCTTTTAGGTTTTTCTGTAACAGCTTTATTATCATTACTTTTTATTTCTTTAATAATATCAGGATGGACTGCTTGATGGTCGATAATGCTGTAGACCAGTTCTTCCTTAGAAATATTGACGTTTTCAATGCCTAATTTGAGTGCAATTTCTTTTAGTTCAACTAACGATTTTTCGTTTAGTTTGTAAATGTCGTACATAGAATTTTATTTTGAAATACAGTGAGATGGAATTATCTCACTTTTAATAACAATAACAATAGGTGTTTGTTCAAATGTTCTGCAAAGATAATATAAAATGTTGAAAAATCATATGGTTTTAAATATTTTTTAAAAAAATAATTTCGTTAGAATCTTATCGTTATATTTGCAGAAAATAAATAAAATCTAATATTATGATACAACGAATTCAAACAGTATTCCTTTTTTTGTCAGCTGTTTTGGCAGGCATTTTATTTTTTGTTCCTATTGCATCTTTTAACTTTGGTGATGAGATTGTAAGATTGTCTATATTTGGTGTGGAAAATCACGTTAATGCATTGCCGCTTTTGATATTGGCTATATTGATGCTGCTTATTCCATTTGTAACTATATTCTTATATAAGAAAAGAGAACTCCAATTGAAGTTGTCTTCGTTGAATGTGTTTTTGAACGCTCTTTTCTGTGGATTGATTTTCTTGTTCTACGTTGATAATATCCAGGATAAATTGTCAGTAGATGCTGTTACTTATGCATTTGGAACATATATACCATTAATTAATATGGTGTTGTCAGTTTTGGCTATGCGATGGATTAGAAAAGACATTGAATTGATTAAGTCTGTAGATCGTTTACGTTGATATTGAAGAAAACAAAAAAAAGCTGCGATTTTTCTCGCAGCTTTTTTGTTAGTATTTGTCGGCATCGTAAATTTCCATATTGCTTATTTCTTTGCCGTCTATTTGGAATCTTAGCATCGTAACTTTTTTATGGAAGCCTTTCAATCCCGCAGCTCCTGGATTTAAATGCAGCAATCCTAATTGCTGATCGCGCATGACTTTAAGAATGTGAGAGTGTCCGCTGATGAAAATGTCCGGTTTTTCGTCTAAAAGCAGTTGCTTAATGCCAGGTGCGTATGCGTTTGGATAACCTCCAATGTGTGTCATTACTACTTTAACTCCTTCAATAGTAAATATCTGAAATTGTGGAAAATCGGTTCGTATGCCCCAGTCGTCAATGTTTCCGTAAACTGCTCTGAGTTTTTTGAAGGCTGCTAATTCTATTGTAACATCATCGTTGCCTATGTCGCCAGCATGCCATATTTCGTCACAGTCCTTGAAGAACTCATAGATGTTAGGATTGATCCAACCGTGTGTGTCTGATAACAAACCGATTTTCGTCATGATCAAGGAATATTGTAAGATAAACCTATGCTGAGAACTTCTTTGAATTGTAAGAATGATTCTCCTTCGATAGGTTTGATGTCTTCATCATAAACTAAACGTGCTGAAACGTTGCAGTTTAACCAGCTGTTGATTTTCATGACTAAAGCGTTGTCCCAGTCGAAGTCAAGACGGCAACCGTATTTTTGGCCATTGGCATTCAAATCTCTTGTTTGCATATAGTCGTAGAAAACGATGAGTTTTGAAGTGAATGTGACGTTTTTGAAGATTTCGTAGTTGACGTTTGCAGTTAGCTGAGCACCAAGTTCCATACGGAACATTTTACCTGGTGTAACACCGAATGCACCAGCGTCTGACAAATCTTTATCGTTGACTATTGTTAATCTGCCTGAAGCAGGAGCAAGGTTCAATGAGAACCATTTCGCTGGAGTGTACTGAGCACCAAGACCTACAGTGAGGTAAGCAGGAGCGAGGAATCCAGAAATTCTTGTTGTGCTGTCGTCTGCATAATTGTAACCGTTTGCAAATTGTGATTGGAAATTGAGGTTTGCAGTGATGTATAATTCATCTTTAACAACATCGTAACCATACAAAGAACTTAAGTTGATACGGTCATCTGTTTTTAATGGTTTTTGATCTAAGTCATAGTAACTGTAACCTAAAGCTAAATCTAATGTGTTGTCCCACTTTGACTTACCTTTTGAATAATTCATGTTGTACTTGAATGTTCCAAGGCCGTTAACATTGTCTTGTCCGCCAGCTGTCCAGTTTGAGAAGTGGCTTTGTGAAATGTTAAAGCCAATGAAACCGCCGTGATTCCATTTCTTTGGGTCTGCATCTTGTGCTAAAACCATTTGTGATGCAAAAAGCACCATTGTTAATGAAAGTAATAGTTTCTTCATAAAAATAATTATTAATGTTTGTTAATGTGTTACTATTGGTTTTGTGCTAGTTGAATATATAGCAAATAGCGTTGCAATTTAGCAAAAACTTTTTAAATGATGTACTATTTTTATTGTGAAAAATGAGTTTTAATTATTATTTTTGTACGTTTGAAATTAATAAATAAGGTATATGGATAATAATATGTTTTTTGGACTTCATCCGGTGGAGGAATTGATTAAGGCTGAGAAAGAGATTGAGAAAATTTTCGTGCAGACTGGTTTGCGTTCACCTCAGATTTCGGAGATAGTCCATTATGCACGCACGCATAATATTCCTGTTCAATATGTCCCGTTGGAAAAACTGAATCGTCTGACAAGAAAGAACCATCAAGGTGTTGTAGCTTTTGTGTGTCCAATTTCTTATCAACTTATTGAAGAGGTTGTTCCTATGGTTTATGATGAAGGAAAAATGCCTTTTATCGTTATTTTAGATAGAGTTACTGATGTTCGTAATTTTGGTGCTATTGCTCGTACTTGTTATGCGGCTGGCGTCGATGCTATCGTTATTCCTTCGCGAGGTTCTGCATTAATTAATGGTGATGCGATGAAGACTTCAGCTGGCGCATTGTCAAATATCAATGTTTGTCGTGTTGAAAATGTTAAAGATACAATTGATTTCTTGAAGAGCAGCGGTGTTAAGGTTGTTTCAATTTCAGAAAAAGGCCGTAAGAATATTTGGGAATCTGATATGAAGGGACCTATTGCAATTATGATGGGTTCTGAGGAAGACGGTATCAGCGAGGCTTATCTGAAACGTTCTGACGAACATCTTTTAATTCCGATGCCTGGTGATATAGATTCGTTGAATGTTTCTGTTGCGACTGGTATTGTCTGCTTTGAAGTTGTAAGACAGAGGTTATAAAAAAAAACAGCGTGAAATTTCACGCTGTTTTTTTATAGTTAAAGAAGTTTTATTATTTGCTTTTACGAGCTGCTTCTTTAATTCTAGCTTTTTTACCACGTAAACCTCTGAGGTAGTAGATACGAGCTCTTCTAACAGCACCTTCTTTGTTCTTTTCGATGCTTTCGATCATAGGAGAAGAGATAGGGAAAATTCTTTCTACACCAACGTTACCTGAAATCTTTCTAACTGTGAAAGTTGCATGTGAACCTTCGCTAGCGCGTTGTAAAACTACGCCTTGGAATTTTTGTAAACGTTCTTTATTACCTTCAACGATTTTGTAAGTTACAGTGATTGTATCACCAGCTTTAAACTGTGGAAAATCCTTAACTTGTACTTGATCTTCAACAAATTGAATTAACGCGTTCTTCATTTCTGATATAATTATATAATTTTTGTTCTTTATTCCTATCCGTAAAAAAGTGTGCAAATATACAAACTTTTTGCATACGAATTACAAATTATTTGAATTATTTTTTTTCAATATTTCATACATTTCTGGACGTCTTTCTTTGGTTCTTTCAATAGCTTTATTGAGTTTCCACTCGTTGATAATCAAGTCGTTGCCAGATAATAGCACTTCTGGGACCGACCAGCCTTTGTATTCTCGAGGTCTAGTGTAGACGGGCGGGGATACTAATCCGCTCTGAAAAGAGTCGCTTAAAGCGGAAGTTTCGTCACTCAAAACGCCAGGAATCAAGCGTACTAAACTGTCTGTTAAAACAGCGGCGCCAAGTTCTCCTCCAGATAAGACATAGTTTCCTATTGAGATTTCTTTTGTGATGAGATGTTCTCTTATGCGTTCGTCGATGCCTTTATAGTGGCCGCACAAAATGATGATATTATTATATAATGACATCTGGTTTGCGAGTGGCTGTGTCAGCAATTCTCCGTCAGGGCTCATATATATAACTTCGTCATAGTCTCTTTCTGACTTAAGTTTGCTGATGCAGTTGTCGACGGGCTCGATCATCATTACCATTCCGGCTCCAGAAGAGAATGCATAATCATCGACGCGTTTGTGTTTGTCGGTGCTATAATCTCTTAAATTATGCAAGTGAATTTCAACGTGACCTTTTTGGATGGCCCTTTTAATAATGGACTCGGTAAAAGGTCCTTCGAACATCTCCGGAAAAATTGTGATAATGTCAATTCTCATCTCAAATTATTTTTTGCAAAATTAATAAAATATGTCGTTTGTTAATTATTGTCAAAAAGAAAAATATTCTTTATTGATTGAGGTAAAGATTGTAAATTTGCGAAAAATAAAAATGACGATATGAGAAGATTTTTTGTGTTTATAACATTATTAATTATTGGTGTAGAATTGGTGGCGCAAGTTCAAGTGGCTCCGGATAAATACTGGATTCAGTTTACTGATAAAAATAATACACCTTATTCTATTGATAGACCAGAAGATTTCCTTGGGGAGCGAGCTATACAAAGACGTATTAAATATGGTATAGCGTTGGATGAGAAGGATATTCCAGTTAATCCGTCTTATATCGAAGCTGTTAAGAATACGGGCGTTACTATTTTGAATCCTTCGAAATGGTTGAATGGTGTGAGCGTAGAAACATATGACATGTCTGCTATAGATGCCATAGCTCAACTTCCGTTTGTAGAGAAGACTCGCGCTTTGCAAGATGAACCTTTGAAGCAAATTCTTAAGGAAAGAAGCTTTTTGAAAGAAGCGAATGTTGAAGGTGTTGTTGTAACGGAAATGGCTCGTAATCATTATGGAAGTGCGTTGACGCAGATTGAGCTTTTGAATGGTGTTTCGTTGCATGAAATGGGCTTTCAGGGCGAAGGCGTTTGGATTGGCATTTGTGATAGCGGTTATCAGGGAGCTGATGTTCATGATGCATTTCAAAATATGAGAGACGAAGGTCGTCTCCTTGGCACTCGCGATTTTGTGTATAAAAATGGTATCGTTTATTCTGACGACCATCATGGAACAGCGTGTCTTGGTATTATGGCAGGTTATATCCCGAACACTTATGTTGGGACCGCGCCGAAGGCTTCGTATTTTTTGTGCAGGACGGAAAATGTCAATACTGAAAATATCATAGAGGAATACAACTGGGTTTCAGCTGCAGAATATCTGGATAGTCTTGGCATTGACATTATTAGCACGTCTCTTGGTTATATAAGTTTTGATGACGAGCAGATGACGCATGATTATGCTGATTTTGACGGAAAGACTTGTGTAGTAACGATAGGTTCTGAAATCGCAAGTTCTAAAGGTATATTGTGTGTGGCAGCTGCCGGTAATGAGGGCGATACACAGTTCCCATATATTGGCGCACCTGGTGACGGCAAAAACGTACTGACGGTAGGAGGGGTGAGGGCCGATGGCCAAAAGACAAGTTTCAGCTCAATAGGTCCGACTTATGATGGCAGAATAAAACCAGATGTTATGTCTTTCGCTTATGCTGTTTCTTTGGTCTCTCCTGGAGGTGGATTCTATGAAGGTAACGGAACTTCTTTTGCGGCACCATCAATGTCTGGCATGCTGGCGTGTTTCTGGCAAGCTAAGCCGATGGCATCTGAAAGTGAAATAAGAAAAGTCATAAAAGAATCTGCAGATAATTATTCGACGCCAAATAGTGAACATGGATATGGAATTCCTGATTTTGAAAAGGCTCTTGGCATGCTGAATTTGGAAGATTGTGATATTTTTGATGAAAAATTGCTCTTTTCGATCTTCCCAAATCCATCTGGTGGAGATGTGAACTTGGCAATTAATTATGACGGAAATATGTCTTTACAGGTATTTGATGTGATGGGTAAGATGATTTATTCATTTGATAATCATTGTGCTGATGTAAAGGAATTGAATGCTTTGTTGTCAAGTCTTGATTGTGGAGTGTATTTTGTCAAGCTTATAGGAGAAAATATTAGTCAAACAAGTAAACTTATTAAGTATTAAGATGTTATAAAAAAATATACAAAAAAATAAAAAAAATGTTGCAGAGATGTTGTACGTAATGGAAAATAGTGTATCTTTGCAACGTTTTTAAGAGCCCAGGTGGTGAAATTGGTAGACACGCCACTTTGAGGGGGTGGTGACGAATGCGTCGTGCAAGTTCGACTCTTGTCCTGGGCACTCAAAAGCTTAAAGCCCATGTGGTGAAATTGGTAAACACGCTACATTCAGGGTGTAGTGAGCTTAAGCTCTTGGAAGTTCGAGTCTTCTCATGGGCACAGACGTAATCCGGTTAACAACTGGATTTTTTTTTATCTTATGCGAACGGTTTTCTTACATACAATCTCTTATAGATACGAAATAAATAATCTGATACTTGATATTTCATTGAATGTAAAGAAAACGGATATCCAATTCTTTGAATTCCCTTGCCTGTGGTCGTCAGGAAATATACTGGTAAATTTATTTAACCTTAGGAAGTTCTTAAAAAACAATAAGATAGATATAGTTCATGTTTATGATTATATTGATGCTTATCTTGTATATAAAATTTCTAAGGGATTGAAAATAAAAGTGGTATTATCAGATTATTATTACCATGATGAACTTAAGGGATTTCAAAACTGTATTTATAAAACAGTATTAAATAAAATTGACCATATAATATTCCAATCGGAAACGCATAAGAATTATATTGAGAATTCATTTGGCGTTGCGTCTGCTAAATGTTCTAAATTATATCATGCTTTTTGTTTCAAAAGATTTGATGGATTTGAATATAAGTCGGTCAGAGATGAGTTCTTTATAGACGATCTTAGATATCTGATAGGCACAATAGGTGATTTCACTCCACAGCGTAATATGATGAGTGTCTTTAAGATGGTTAAGAAACTGAGGAGAACTGGAAGGAATTTCACATGTGTTGTCGCAGGAGATCAGGTCGATAAGTATGATGAAAATTACAATAGTTGCAGATATTATTATATTATGCAAGGTCTTGATAATTATATAACATATATGGGTAGGAGAGAGGATGACGCAAATTTGTTGAGTCAGCTGGATCTTTTTGCATATAATTCTGCGCGAGAACCTGTTGCGATTCCAGTTCTAGAAGCTATGGTGTCGGGAACTAATGTCGTTGTGAATGATTGTGATATGATTAGAGAAATTACATCTAATGGAAAGTATGCGACATTGTACAAGGAAAATAATGATGTGGATTTCGCTGCGAAAACAAGAAATGTCTTGGTGAACCTTGAAGATTATGAATTGATATCTCAAGTGGTCAAGGAGGAAACAAGGCAAATATTTTCAATAGAAAAGCATATAGAGGGACTTGAAAGAATTTATTTGCAATTGACAATTAACAATTAACAATTTATTTACTATAATTACTAGGTTTACGAATTATGAGAGAGAATTTAAGTTTTGCAGAATTGGCTAAAAAACGCCAGAGTGATAGAAAATATAAAGATCAAGTCGTTGAAAAAGAAAAGCTTATTCAATGTCTGGAGACTGCTAGAATATCGCCTTCAGCGAATAACTCTCAGCCGTGGAAATTTGTCGTCGTCGATGATTTTGAAAAGAAAGAACAGATAGCGGAGTGTACTATTGGTTTGGGAATGAATAAGTTTACACATCAATGTCCTGTTATAGTTGCTGTTGTTCTTGAGAGACAGAATTTTATGTCGACAATTGGAAGCATGATCAAGAACAAGGATTACAGTTTGTTTGACCTTGGAATCGCTGTAAATCAGTTTTGTCTTCAAGCTGCAGACCTTGGTCTTGGCACTTGTATAATAGGCTGGTTTGATGAAAAGAAGATAAAGAAAATATTAGGTGTTAGAAATAGACGTATTCCATTGTTAATCAGTGTTGGATACCCTGATTCTCCAACTCGTGAGAAAGTTAGAAAGCCGCTTGATGTGATGAGTGGCTGGAACGAATATTAATACTTTAGTTTATTCTTGATAATATCTTTGATTTTCTTGTCGCTGCCAAGGATTTCCTGAATTTTCCTGGTTCTGTTCCATACGGCATTGTAAGTCTTGCCAGTTACGGCGGAAATATGTTTCTCATCTAATCCGATTATATATAGGCAAAAATACAATGAGTCCTGATATTTTAGACCGTTGTGGTCGGAGATTATTTGATTGAATCCATTGTCAAAAGTAGTGTTGAACAATTCAATTAGTGTTTCCTGTTCAAGGTTATTTAGTTGTAAATCAGGGTAAATGGTATTTGTTTTAATATTGCTATTTATGCTGATGTCGTAAAGTTTTTTGTAGAGTGGGTTGTTTTTTATTGAATCTATTTTTTGTTCAAAGGAAACATAATTGACATCGTTTTTATTCTTGATATCGAGTATTTCGTCTTCAAGAGATTTCATTTGTAGTTTTATGTGTTTGTTTTCCGATGATGTCTTTTCTATTTTCTTTTGTAAAGAATTGATATAGCTGCTTTTTTCTGAAATTTCCTTGGTGTATTTTTTCTTTCTTAGTTTTATTGTATTTAATCCTAGGATTAATATAAAGATTATTATTGCTGACAGGAATATTAAGTGACTGAATATTTTATTATAGAGTAAGTCGTTGGTTTTCTTTGATTTGTGTTGGTGGTAGATTGATGTGAGTTCGTTTTTTATTGACGACAGCATAATCTCTTTGTTTGTTTCTTCAGCTAAAGAAGCGGCGTATTTGGTGATGAGTTCGTTGTTTCCTGTTAAGATGCTTATTTCTATGATATTGCTAGCTGCGTTTATTTTTGAGTATTTGTTGTCTGGGAAATATTGTTCATAATAGTAAATTGCAGAGTCGTACATGTTTTTGTTGTAGTACATGTCACCCAATACGCCTGCAGCTTCCATTATTTGCTTTGGATTGTCTAGTGTTTCGTATTGGCTTATAACTGATTGGAAAGCTTCTTCTTTATATCCGATATTGTACATTACGCTTGCTTTGACTCTTTCTATATCGTTTTTTAGAACATCTTCGATATTGTTGATTTTCAATATAGAATCGGCGGTTGATAAATGGCGTAATGCTTTGTCGTGATCTGAATTCAAACCATAAATGACAGCAAGAATAATGTTATTCCTTGATAGTGCGTTTTGATTCTCTTCTTTGGCAAATAATTCATTTGCGTTAGATATGCATTCAATGGCTGCATCGTAGATGTCGTACCAATATAGAATGTCTCCAAGTCGAGTGTAAGTTAGAGCTTTAAAGTGTTGTATGTCGTTGTAATACTTCTTGTTACTTTTTTTGTTTATGTTGATACTTTCCAATAACTCCAGTGACTTCAGGTAGCATTTGAATGCTTCTTTTGTCATTTCCGATTCCTCCAAGCCGACGGCTGTATAGTATGAAGCTTTTGAGCTAAGGTAGATTACTTCTGTGTTGTGAGGATATAATGAAGCAAGACTGTCAAAATAATTATTGGCATTTGTTACTTCGTGGTGATTGGTTTGGTTATAATAGTTTTTATAGTAGGCTTCTGATAGAAGTATCTGATATTCATGGAATTCTTGTTCTGTAAAATCGTTTTCTATTATTATTCCATTGATATTTTCAAGTAGTTTTAAAGCGTATTCAGGATAATTGTTTATGGTGTCGTTAATCGTTTTTAGGATTCCATGGTGATAAGGATTCTGTGACTTATTATAAATATTTGTCTTGGAACAAGATATAAATAAAATCCCTGAAAAAAATGAAATGAATATTAAGAGAAAAAGCTTTTTCATATCAATTAACAATTAATAATTAACAATTTTTTCATGGCTTTACGGTTGTTCGTAGACAGATAGAATCACATTCCCTTTAGATCTTTGTATAGTTGAACTGCGTAGAGGTCGGTCATATTTGATATGTAATCTAAAACGACTTGGATGCGAGAATACATGTCTTCTTTATCGTTTTTGAACTGTTCAGGAATTAAGGATAGAAGTTTTTTGTTGTATGTTTTTTCAGGATGTACAGCTGCTTGTACGAATTCGTTGAGTAATTCGCCGATAACGTTGAAACCTGTTAACTCAACCTTTACCACAGAAGTGTGTCTGTAAATATTTCTTAATGAAAACTCTCTGCATTTTTCTAGTGCGTTATTTTCGAAGACAGGGAGGTGATGGACGAGGCTGTGTTTGAAAGTTCCGTTCATGATGTCATCGTAATTGTCGATGAAAACTGTTGATACACAGTCGACAAGTTTGTTTATTGCCGTTGCTCTCAAGAAAGCCATTCTTTCGTTGTTGTCGGTTACTGTTTCGTATACAGATTCTTTTCTTTCAAAGAACCATGTCTCGTCTTTTTTGAAAAAAGATGTGAAGAAGTAATCGATTTTCTCGGTAGGGACGATGCCTCTTTTGTGAGCGTCTTCCATATCGAGGATGAGATAGCAAATGTCATCTGCGGCTTCCATCATATAAGAAAGCGGATGTCGTGCGTAAGCGAGAGTCTCTTCGTCAAGACAAGGTATTCCGCAACCATCCATGACTTTTTTGAATGTTTCAATTTCAGAGTGAAATATGTTGTATTTCTTCTTTCCTTTTTTGTTGAAGGAAGGGTAAGGGTACTTTATTAAAGTCGCCAGTGTTGCGTATGTAAGCGACATTCCGCCTTGTCTTCTTCCTGTAAATTGGTGAGTCAGTTGTCTGAAAGCATTGGCGTTGCCTTCGAATGAGACGAGGTCTGTCCACTGATAGTCAGGTATTTGGCTTTCAAGTTCTTTTCCAAGTCCTTCTTTGAAATAGCTACTTATAGTTTCTTCACCAGAGTGTCCGAAAGGTGGATTGCCGAGGTCGTGTGCGAGGCATGCAGCGGATACGATAGTGTCAATGTCGTAGATGTCGTTCAGGATATCATTGCCGTATTTGTCGCAGAGCTTTTTTGTTACGATTTTTGCTATTGAGCGGCCTACGCTTGCTACTTCAAGGCTGTGTGTTAATCTGTTGTGGACCATCTTGCTTCCTGGAAGAGGGAATACCTGGGTCTTGTTTTGCAATCGACGGAATATGTTGGAAAAGATAATTCTGTCGTAGTCGCGTTGGAAAGCGTTTCTGATGTCGCTTTTTTTGTAGTCGCTATGTTCTCGTTGAGCAGAAAGCAGTGATTTCCAGTCCATGATGTTTATTTTTGAGTTGTTGTTCTTGCGTAAGGTGTAAGGTCTTGGGTTGCGAATTGTCCGCTTTTGTATTTGAAGTAACCAGCGATGCCAATCATGGCGGCGTTGTCGGTACTGAATTTGAATTTAGGTATGAAGACTTCCCATCCGTAGCGTTTTCCGTTGTCGTGCATAGCTTTTTGCAGCCCTGAGTTTGCGGAGACTCCGCCTGCGATGGCGACTTGTTTGATACCGGTTTCTTTTGTTGCTTTGACGAGCTTCTTCATCAGAGTTTCAATGATTTCTCTTTGTATTGACGCACATAGGTCGGCCTTGTTGTTTTCGACGAAATCTTTGTCTTCTTTCAATTTGTCGCGCAAGAAATAGAGGAAACTTGTTTTCAGCCCGCTGAAGCTATAGTTTAATCCAGCGATGTTTGCCTTGCTGAAAGAGAATGCGTTAGGATTTCCTTCTTTTGCTAATCTGTCGATGATAGGACCGCCAGGATAAGGGAGACCCATTATCTTTGCTATTTTGTCGAATGCTTCGCCGGCAGCGTCATCGATAGTCTTTCCTATTATTTCCAAATCAAAATAATCATTGACTTTTATGATCTGAGTATGGCCACCAGAAACGGCAAGGCATAAGAATGGAAATTCAGGCACTTTTGTGGTTTCGTTTTCCTCTTGCGCAAACAATGCCATAATATGTCCGTTTGTGTGGTTTACTTCTATCAATGGAATATCCATAGAAAGAGCGAAAGCCTTTGAAAATGAGGTGCCTACTAAAAGTGAGCCTAAAAGTCCAGGACCACGTGTAAAAGCTATTGCAGATAACTGATTTTTTGTTATATTTGCGTGTTTTAAAGCAGCGTCTACAACAGGTATGATATTTTGTTGATGAGCACGAGATGCTAGTTCTGGAATAACACCTCCATATTGGCGGTGAACTTCTTGGTTAGCAATTATGTTAGATAATACGGTCGTACCTCTGAGCACTGCAGCTGAGGTGTCGTCACATGACGATTCGATGGCTAAAATATATTCGTTCATAAGCATTAAAAGAAAGGACAAAAATACGAAGAAAACAATTATACATAGCATTTTAATTATCATTGCGATAATTTTTGCTCTGTTTGCGAGTATATACGTCGTTATTCTCGACGTAAATGTCCAGAGTATGCTCGCTCGTACAGCTGCCGGCGTCCTTTCTGACAAGTTCGATACGGAAGTTAAAATAAAGACGTTTTATATAAAACCGAACTTTAGAATCTACGCAGAAGAAGTGCAGCTCAACGACAAAAAGCATCTCCCGATGTTTTATGTCGGAAAAATGAATGCCAGATTGTCGCTCAGAGATCTGACCAAAGAACTGAGGTTTAGAAGCCTTGATGTGGATGATTTGCTTGTCAGTCTTGTGAAATATGAAGGTGACGATAAGATGAATGTTTCGGAAATGTTCGCCTCTTCTGAAAAAAAAGAAAAGAAAAACAGAGATGATTTCAAGACTATTTATCTTGACAAATTGAATCTGAAAGATGGTCATGTCGTGATTTGGAACCAGAACAAAGACAAGCCGGAAAAGGTGAGCATGGATTATTCTCATCTTGATATTGACAGTATCAATTTGGCAGCCAGAAGCTTGTCGTTCGACGGAAAGGCTGTTAGAGGTTATGTGGATATGCTTTCTGGAATGGATAAATGCGGCTTCGATATAGATAGCTTAAGTACCAAGTCTTTGTTTACGGTGTCGTCACAAGGATTTGATTTAAAGAACCTTCACGTGGAAACACATGCGTCTGTTTTGAATCTTGATTTGCAGTTCTTGTATAATGGCCGCAGAAGCTTTAAGAAGTTCGTCGATTCAGTTATGATAATTGGAAATATAAGACCGACACAGCTGACGCTTAGTGACTTGAGATATTTTTCTCCAACGATGGGAAAGATGACTGATACCTTGCAGATTAGCGGATTGGTAACAGGTGTCGTCAGTGACTTCACTGCAAGCAATTTCCATTTCGCTTTCAAAGACAGCACCAATTTCGAGGGAACTGTCAAGATGAAAGGTTTGCCTAATTTCTTTGAGACTCACATCGTTGGTAATGTCAAGAGGATGAATTTCACATATCAGGACCTTGCGGAATTTGCGATACCGACGCCTACGAGGAAGATACCGTTGCCAGAAACACTGTCGTCGCTAAAGAACGCAATGCTTTCGGGTGAGTTTTATGGCTTCCATAATAACTTCAACACCACATTCAACCTTCATACAAATCTTGGAAATATATACCTTAACGGTGCATTGAATAACGATCTGACAATTGTGCCTCATCCATATTATTTCCTGAAAGTTCATGCTAATAATTTGAATGTTAATAAAATAATAGGTTCAGATAAAGAGATATCTGTCACGATGTTGGCCGATGTACAAGGCGAGGGAATGAATAAGCAGGATGCAGACATTGACATAATATTCGATATAGACAAGCTGAAACTGATGGGTAATGAATTTAAGAATTTCTCAGTGGTAGGCGATCTTGAAAACCAAAGACTTATAGCATCAACAGATGTGAGTTCGGAATTGTTGAAAATGGATGTCGTTGGTTTGTTGGATATTGCATCCAATGTGCCGTCTTTCGATGTTAATATGAAAATCAAAGATGCAAATTTGTATAAGTTGAATCTTCTTGACTATGATAAAACCAGCATGTTGACTACGACCGTAAAGGCTAATATGGTTGGCCTTGACATAGACAAAATGCATGGAATGTTTTCTTTGGATAATACGACTTATACAGACAGTCGTGGCAGTTATTTTATGGATAGCTTGAACCTCAATATAACAAAGAGTATCTATGATGAAGAGGATGAGCTTGTTGAAAGAGATCTGGACGTGAATACTGATTTCTTTGATATGTATTTGAAAGGCACTCTTAATTTTGCTGGCATTGCTAATTCGTTCAAGAATTATGTTATGAGTTACTTCCATATCAATAAGTGGTCTGCAAAAGGAGTGAAGCTTGATGATACTCATCAGTCGTTTTCAGTTGATATGAGGTTTAAAAATACAGAAACATTGTCGCGATTGTTGATGCCTCAACTGAAGATAAGCAACAATACGTCCTTGACGGCAACATATCATATGTCGGACAACTATCAGCTGCACACAACGATAGAATCTGATATGATTACATATAACAATCTTATTTTCAATGATATTTATCTGAAGAATAAGACGTTTATGGATAAGACAACAGCTAATGTCAAGATAAAGGAATTTATCATCAAGGAAGAAACTGAATCTAATCCGGTCAAGCTTTCTATGGAAAATATGGATTTTCTTGTTGATGCACATAATGATAGCTTGTTGTTGGACATGAAATGGGATGATGAAATTGTTGAGGATAGAAATAAAGGCTTGGTAAATGCATCTTATGTCTTGAATGATGATGGAGGCAGACTGCATGTTTCAGCTTCGGATATCTTGATAAATGATAGTATATGGTCATTAGGTCCAACATGTTATGTCGATTTCAAGAAAGATAAAATATTTATTAACGAATTAGATATTCATTCAGGTAATCAGTCAATGGTTGTCAATGGATATTTCCCTAAGACAAGTAGAGATACTTTATATTTGAATTTCAGTAAGTTGGATATTTCAAATTTTGATTTGTTGACGATTAATAAGGGAATAGATGTTGACGGTATTATTGACGGAAATGTTCAGTTGTCGGGATTGTCGGATAAGTTTACTTTGTTCTCCAATCTTGATGTCGAGAAAATAGGAGTCAACAATCATGTCATTGGAAATGCTTTCGTTGATGCAAGTTGGAATGCGCCTGATACTTCTATATTTATTGACACAGAAATAGTTAGATTAGATTCTGATGATAAGGTCTTGTCGATGGTAGGTAAGTATTATACTGCGAGAAAGAACAATCTTGACTTCGATATTAATTTGAATGAGATAGATATTTCTGTTGTGAATGCATTCACCAAAGGTGTCCTGAGTCGTGTTTCTGGAAAGCTTAACGGCAATCTGGACGTGGTCGGTTCTCTGAAACAACCGATACTTATTGGTGATGCGGAACTGAATGATGCGGCTTGTAATATTGACTATCTTAACACTTATTACGCTGTCAATAAATCTGGTTATGAAGAGAATACGCCGAATCGTTTTATAAAGTTCACAGAAAATAGAATTGATTTGAATGATATCATCCTGATAGACACCCTTGATCATATTGCAGTGGCAAGAGGTATTATCACACATAATTATCTTAAAGACTTCAACTTCGATGTTTATGCGACTCTTGATAATTTCTTGGGAATGAATATGTTGGGTGATGCTACTTCATCATTTTATGGTACTGCTATTGCAACTGGAGATCTTAAGATAGATGGTCCGTTAGATGATATTGTCATGAATATCAATGCGTATACAATGCCAGGAACGGTAATAGACATAGGTCTTACAAGTTCGTCGTCAATAAATGATAACTTTATCGTATTCGTGAATAATGAAACTGATAATGATACCATTACGACAGTGGTGGAAAATAAGAAGAAAGACAAAAAGTTCACCTTTAATTTAAATGCTGATATTACCCAGGATGCGAGACTTAATATTCATTTGCCATCAAATATGGGAAATATTACTGCGACTGGTACTGGCAATATACGGCTTGGCTTGCTTTTAGACCAGCTTTCGCTTTATGGCGACTATATCATTGACGGAGGTGCATTCAATTTTAATTTGCAAAATCTTGTAAGACGTAATTTCGATATTAAAAAAGGCGGAAGTATTACATGGACGGGTCGTGCTAACGACGCTGATATCAATATCACGGGCAGCTATCGTACGAAGTCTTCAATATCTTCACTGGGTGTGGAATTAGACTCTACTTCAAGGGTAAATAATGTCAGTGTTGATTGTATCTTGTATTTGAACGAGAAACTTTCTAACCCTACAATCACATTCGGATTGGCGTTGCCTAATGCGACTGATGACATAAGAAATACAGTGTTCTCAATAATTGACACTACAAATCAGGCTGTTATGTCGCAACAGATTATATCGTTGTTGGTCTTGGGTTCATTCTCTTATTCTAGTACAAACTTATATAGTATTGGCGCGTCAAACTATTATAATGTGTTGACCAGTTCGTTAAGTAGTTGGCTATCACAGATTAGTAAGGACTTCGACATAGGTGTGCGTTATACTCCTGAAGACAATCTGACAGCGGAAGAACTGGAAGTAGCTCTTTCAACGCAACTATTTGACGATAGACTTACCATAGAAGGTAATTTGGGTATGTATACCGGCTCGCGGAATGATATGGCAGCAGGTGCGAACAGTATTGTAGGTGACGTTGATATTACGTTGAAATTAACCAATAGGTTGAGCCTCAAGGCTTATAACCACTCGAATATCAATAGTAACTATTATTCGTATACTTATGAGGCTTATTCTGATTATACTCAAGGAATAGGTATCTCTTATTCGCAAAGTTTTGACAATATAAAGGAAATCTTTGCGAGAAAGAATAGGAATAAAAAAAACAAGAATAGAAAATGAGTGAATGTAAATTCAAATTATATACAGCATCAGCTGGATCAGGTAAAACGTATACTCTTGTAAAAGAGTTTCTTACACTTTCCATGAGATCTGAAAACGCATCATGTAAAGATATATTGGCAGTAACTTTTACCAATAAGGCAGCCAATGAGATGAAAGAAAAGATACTTTTCTATCTTGGCGGATTTGTCAGAGGTAAAGGCAAGGATTATAAAGATATGAAGGCCGATATCATCAAAGCATTGAATATTGATGAAGAAACTTTGCATAGAAGAGCCAAAGTGTTGTATGATAATATTCTGCATAATTATTCAGATTTCAATATATCAACGATAGACAGTTTCATTCAACAGGTTTCACGCAGTTTCGCTAAAGAGTTGAATCTTCCAGTTCAGTATAAGGTTCTTATTGATGATGACGATCTACTGGATGGTTTGATTCAAAGTATTGACAGCCAGATAGGTGAAGACAGCGAATCCATTACTGAGATATTGAGTGATTTTGTCGATTTTCAATTAGATGAGGAAAGTTCATCGACGATTGATGGCTCTATAAAAGTATTCGTCCAAAAACTTCTTAAAGAAAGCGCATATAAAAGAGGCGAGATGCTTAACATTGAAGACTTTGATGATAAAGAATATGCCGACACAAAAGAAGCTTTAAAGAAACTTTATGATAATTGTAAGAGTCAGGTCTTCAGTAGTGTAAATGCTATTAGAACTGTTGAAGACAATTGTGGCATTGTGTCTGAAGACTATTTCTATGGCAAGACTGGATTGCAGTCGGTGGTGAATAAAATAGAGAAAGATATTGATGACGTTTCGTCGCTTGTTGGTGCTAGAGTGAGTTTGGTGTTGAATAGAGGGAAAGATTGGTTCTCCGCCAAAGGAAACAAGGACGCCATTGCTAGAGTTAACCAATCGGTGAATCTGGTCGATATGTATAAGACTCTGTTGGATAACTATAATAAGTATTTTGGTGTCAATATCATAAGGAAGAATTTATACCTATATGCTTTGCGTGGAACATTATTGAGGACTATAAATCAATATGTTGACGAAACCAATAAGGTCCATCTTTCAGAGTTTAACAAAAGGATATCAGATATTCTCGGCGATTGTAGCGTTCCGTTTATTTATGAAAAAATAGGTTCTCGCTATAAGCATTTTTTCATTGATGAATTTCAAGATACATCGCTTTTGCAATGGCACAATTTCCTTCCATTGGTTAATAATGGCATTTCTGAAAACAATATGAGCCTTCTGGTAGGTGATGCAAAACAGGCTATATATCGTTTTAGGAACGGGGAAGTAGAGCAGATCATGAATCTTCCTGAGATATATGGTGCGGATGACAGTGATTTCTATGCTGAATGTGAGGAGAATTTTAAAGGCATGCAGAAAGAATCATTAGACTCTAACTACCGATCAAAAAGAAACATAATAGAGTTTAATAATTCGTTTTTTAGACTTTCAAAGCATAAATTAAAGTCAGAATATTATCGTAAAGTATACGATGGCTTGGAGCAGAAGTGTCCAAGGCAATATCCATATGATGGCTTCGTGAGCGTTGAGGCTTTTGATATGGAGAAATTCACTGCAACTGATACGGATGGTGTTAGCAAGCAATATAAAGAAGCCGTTAAGAAATCAATGCTTTCAGACATTGAAATGCTAAAGGGCAAAGGTTTCAGTTATCGCGATATTGCGATTCTCGTACGAAACAATGACGATGGCTATGATATAGCTGAATTCATGTCGGAGAACGGTATACCTATCATATCATCGGAATCAATTTTGCTAAAATCGTCTGATAAAGTTGAGCTTGTCATATATACGCTTAGGTGTATGGTTGATGATAAGAATGATACTAATAAATTGGCTTTGTCATTTTATAATAACGTATGCTCAGGCGAATCGTGTGACATTTCTAAGGCGTTGAGCGATGATGTGGACTTCAATAAGATATATGATTTGAGAAATCAGGCTTATAGCTTATATGACTTATGTTGTACCATAATCAAAGAGCATAATTTGAATATTGTAGACGATGTGTTCCTGCAATATTTTATGAATCATGTTTTTGAGTGGCAAAATGCTGAAAATAAAGGTGTTGAGGCTTTTCTTGAACATTGGGATAAAAAATCAGATTCTCTTAAGGTCATGATTACTTCAGAAATAGATGCGGTTCAGATCATGACAGTTCATAAGTCAAAAGGTCTTGAGTTTAAGGTTGTTATGTTTCCTTATGCATATACGACAGTACAAGGTACCTTTAAAGGATCTGAGAAGTGGCTTTCTTCCAAAGAATTTGAAGTGTTAAAAGATATTAATGGTATAAGCAACTTTATATTACCTATTAATAAAAAGCTTCTTGACACAAACCTTGAATCTCATTATACAGAAGAAATCGATAAAACGGCTTTCGATGCATTCAATATAATGTATGTCGCAATGACACGACCTAAAGATTTGATGTTCATTTATACTAAATATGAACAAAAAACTAATGACAAGAAGTTTGAATCATATAATTTATTTGTCGATTATTTTGAAATTGATGATGTTGATAGACTGTATTTTTCAGTAACAGGTGAGGCTATTCTTGTTGAAGATGAAGATATGGAATTGATTCGTGATCGTTTTAAAAAGACAGTCTTGGATAATCAGAATAGCATTAAGTTTGAATTGGGTGAGATAAAATATTATAAGAAAGAAGAGAAGGAAGAAGATGATGATGATGAAAAGAAAAAGCCCAAAGAGATTCTTGAGTTAGATTCCGAAGATATGCCGAAGCCTTTGAGAAAATGGGCTGATGTCTTGAAATTTGATATGGATCCTACAATGTTTTGTGTTGATACTACTGGAGGTGAAGGTTATGAACCACGAGAGTGGGGAAATCTAGTGCATGAAATCTTGTCAAAAATCAATACTATAGAAGATTCACAAAAGGTGCTGAATGTATATATCAATGATGGTTCTATAGACCAGGAACAGGCGGAGATGCTTCAGCGTCAGTTTGATGATATAGTCAATAGGCCAGAACTAAAAGACGCATACTCAAAAGAGGCTGTTGTCAGAAATGAGATGGACATACTTGCATACAACAGTAAGGAGAATAAAAATGATATATTACGCCCTGATAGATATGTTGAATATGGTGGCAGGCTGATACTCATAGACTATAAGACTGGCAAAGAGGATGAGAAAAAACATGAAAATCAGCTTCAGGAATATATTGCAGCCTTGAGAGGTATGGGTGTTAAAAAAGACATAGAAGCATATTTGGTGTATATAAGTAAAGCGAATGAAAATGTTGATGTAAAACCAGTTCCTTAAATACATTTTTTTTGGATAAAAAATCATTTTTTTTGTAAATTTGCACTCGTTTTTTGAATTTTAATAAATAAAAAATATATAGATGGAGAGCATTCGTAACGTTGCAATTATTGCCCATGTTGACCATGGTAAAACTACATTGGTGGATCGTATTTTACACCAATCAAGATTGTTTAGAGACAATCAGGAAACTACAGATTTAATGTTGGACAATAATGATCTTGAACGTGAACGAGGTATCACCATTTTGTCAAAAAACGTTTCTGTACGCTATAAAGGCACAAAGATTAATATCATAGATACTCCAGGTCACTCCGATTTCGGCGGTGAAGTGGAGCGTGTCCTTAATATGGCCGACGGCGTTCTCTTGCTTGTCGACGCTTTTGAAGGTCCAATGCCACAGACTCGTTTCGTTCTTGAAAAAGCTTTGTTGTTAGGACTTAAGCCAATCGTTGTTATCAACAAAGTTGACAAACCAAACTGCTACCCAGAAGAAACACAGGAAGCTGTTTTCGATTTGATGTTTAATTTGGGTGCAACAGAAGATCAGCTTGATTTCCCAACGGTCTTCGGTTCTTCAAAACAAGGCTGGATGTCTGATAATTATAAAAATGTGACATCAGATATTTCATATCTTCTTGATACAATCTTGGAACATATTCCAGCAGCTAAATATGAAGAAGGTACACCACAGATGCTTATCACTTCATTGGATTACAGCTCTTACGTAGGTCGTATCGCTGTCGGTCGTTTGAAGAGAGGCGTGTTGCAGGCAGGTATGAACGTATCACTTATGAAACGTGATGGTTCAATAAAAAAGAACACAATCAAAGAATTATATACATTCGAAGGTTTAGGAAAAGAAAGAACAAAGAATCCTATTAAAGCTGGTGATATCGTTGCTGTTATGGGTCTTGAAGACTTTGAAATCGGAGATACAGTCGCTGATTTGGAAAATCCAGAAGCATTGCCACCAATCCATGTTGACGAGCCAACAATGAGTATGTTGTTCACAATCAATAACTCACCATTCTTTGGCAAAGAAGGTAAATTTGTTACATCACGTCACCTTCGTGAACGTTTATATAAAGAGTTGGAAAAGAACCTTGCACTTCGCATTGAGGACACAGCATCACCAGATTCAATGATGGTATTTGGCCGTGGTATCTTGCACCTTTCAATTTTGATTGAGACAATGCGTCGTGAAGGTTATGAATTCCAAATTGGACAGCCAAAGGTTATCTTGAAAGAAATAGACGGCAAGAAATGCGAACCTATTGAAATATTGACAGTTCAGGTTCCAGAACAATTCGCAGGTCGTGTTATTGAACTTGTTACAGCTAAGAAAGGCGAGATGACAAACATGCAGCCTAAGGGTGACAGAATGAACATCGACTTTGAAATCCCATCAAGAGGTCTCATCGGCTTAAGAAGCAATATGCTTACAGCAACAGAAGGTGAAGCTGTTATGTCACAAAGACTTAAAGGTTATGAACCATGGAGAGGTGAAATCCCTGGACGTAACACAGGCGCTCTCATCGCAATGGAAACAGGTACTGCTGTTCCTTACGCATTGTGGAAGTTGCAAGACCGAGGCTCATTCTTCGTAATGCCAAATGAAGAAGTATATGCAGGTGAGGTCATCGGTGAAAACACACGTTCTAACGATATAGTGTTAAATGTCAATAAAACAAAACATTTGACTAACGTACGTGCTTCTGGTTCAGATGAAAAGATTGTTCTCATCCCACCAAAACGATTCTCATTGGAAGAATATATGGAAATGATCAGAGATGATGAATATCTCGAAATCACACCAAAGAGCTTGCGTTTGAGAAAAATCATCTTGGATGAAATAGAACGTAAACGTCAAAGCAAGAGAGAAGAATCTAACGATTGATAATAAAAAAGGGGACTATCATAGTCCCCTTTATTTTTTTATGATTTATAATTATCGGCTTATTTCTTTTGCGACAAAATCTCTTGATCTTGAGTTTATGTCGAGAGCTTCGGAAGGAGCGTAGATGAGAAGTATGTCTTGATATTTTCCTACGTTGTATTGTTTTCCAACAATAACATCTGCAAATCTAGGATCTTCGGTATCCAAATAAATGTAAATGGTTTTTATTTCGCCGTTTAATGTGTCAGTTAATGTGTTGTAGTAGAAAAAGTTTTCTTCAAGATATTTAGTGAGGAGGATATCCAGGTCGTTCCTAAGATAAAGATCAGCTTCGTAGTATTGGTCATTAGAGAAGAAGAAGTTCATTTCCCATACTGATGGTGAGTACCAGTCTTGACCTCCGCCATAAACATAGACGCTATCTCCGAAGTTGTATTTTGGCTCTCCGTATAAAGATTTTATCTCGCTTGTTGATGCACCAAAGTTAAGGGTTGGTTCTTCGAATAAGTCTACTGTTACAGGAATTGTCAGTTCGTTTTCTGTATTATATAATGTAACATTGGCTTTTCCAACATTTTTGCCATAAACGACGCCGTTTTCGGATACTGTTACATTTCTTTCGTTATCGGAACGATAGTGCAGAGGATCATCGGAATCGGCATTAAGACTTATAGATTCGCGCCAAACGATATTGATAGCATCAGGACCGTCGTATTTTATTTTGTAATTGTTACAAGAAGCAAAAAACATGCATGTAAACAATGAAATCAAAGCTATTTTTTTCATAAAAATTTAATTTGTTACAAAAATATAAAATTATTTAAAGGAGTGCGAATTGTAAGAAAAAAAAACTAAATTTGCGGAATAAGTAAAAAGTATTTCATTAAATAACTAATAATATGATTAACAACAATTTCATTAAACGTCACAACGGACCAACAGAAGCAGACGTAAAGAAAATGCTTGAGGTTGTTGGCGTTGAATCAACAGATCAACTTATTGACGAAATTATATCATCAGACATTCGCCTTCCTGAAGGTTTGAATATAGGCAGTGGCTTGAATGAATATGAATGCTACGGCAAGCTTAAGGCTTTAGGCGCAAAGAATAAGATTTACAGAAGCTACATCGGTATGGGTTACTATAACGTAATCACTCCAGGTGTCATCACACGTAATATTCTTGAAAATCCAGGTTGGTATACATCTTATACTCCATACCAAGCAGAAATTTCACAAGGTCGTCTTGAAGCTCTCTTGAATTATCAAACAGTTATCAGCGACATGACAGCTATGCCATTGGCAAACGCTTCATTGTTGGATGAAGCAACAGCAGCTTCTGAAGCAATGTTGATGTTCTGGCACAGCCGCAGCCGCGCACAAGTCAAAGCTGGCATCAATAAGTTCTTTGTTGCTAACGACGTTTTCCCACACACAGTCGACGTTATCAAAACTAGAGCATATCATTTAGGCATTGAAGTCATTGTTGACGATGTCAAGAACTTCAGCGCAGGTGAAGAATACTTCGGTATTTTAGTTCAATGTCCAAACCAATATGGTCGTGTTATCAACTATAGCGAAGATGTTAAAGCATGGAAAGAAAAAGGCATGCAGGTAGCAGTTGCTTCAGACCTTATGAGTTTGGCTCTTATCACAGCTCCAGGTGAATGGGGTGCAGATGCTGTTGTCGGTTCAAGCCAACGTTTCGGTTTGCCAATGGCATTCGGCGGTCCTCACACAGGATTCTTCGCAACAACAGACGCTTACAAACGTGAAATGCCAGGCCGTATCATCGGTATCTCAAAAGACGCTCTCGGTAACCCAGCTTATCGTCTTTCATTGCAAACACGTGAACAACATATCAAACGCGAAAAAGCTACATCAAACATCTGTACAGCACAAGCTCTCCTCGGTATCATGTCAGGATTCTATGCAATCTATCACGGCGCTGAAGGTATCAGAGAAATCGCTCGTCACATCAATATTTTGGCTTGCGTTCTCGATAAAGAAATGCAAAAGTATGGCGTTAAACAACTTAACGATTCTTATTTCGATACATTACATTTCGAATTACCAGAAGGCTTCTGCACATGCAAAGTCAATGAGGTAGCTCTTCAACATCAGATGAACTTCCGTATCATCGACAAACAACATTTCGCTATCAGCTTAGACGAAACAACATCATTAGAAGACGTTAACGAAATCGTCGCTGTAGTTTGTGAAGTTCTCGGTAAACAACACGAAGACTTCGTTTGCAACCCTGCAGTATGTGGTACATTCAATGGTATCGCTGCTGATATGCAACGTACATCATCATACTTACAAGAGCCAGTATTCTTCAAATATCGCAGCGAAACAGACATGATGCGTTATATGAAACAATTGGAAGACCGCGACTTGAGTTTGAACCGCGCTATGATTCCTCTCGGCTCATGTACAATGAAACTCAACTCAGCAACATCAATGTTCGCTTTGAGCTGGCCAGAATTCGCTAACATTCACCCATTCGTACCAGCAGACCAAGCTGAAGGTTACTTAGAACTCATCAACGAATTAGGTAAAGACCTCTGTGAAATCACAGGCTTCGCTGGTATGTCATTCATGCCTAACTCAGGTGCTAGCGGTGAATACGCAGGTCTCTTGACTATCCGTCGTTACCAAGAAGCTAACGGCCAAGGTCACCGTAACATCTGCTTGATTCCAGCATCAGCACACGGTACAAACCCAGCATCAGCAGCAATGGCAGGTATGCAAGTTATTGTTGTCAAATGTGACGAAAACGGTAACATCGACATGGAAGATGCTAAGGCAAAGGCTGAACAATATAAAGACGATCTCGCTGCATTTATGGTAACATATCCTTCAACACACGGTATCTATGAAGACGGTATCCGCGACTTGATGAAGATAGTTCACGATAATGGCGGTCAAGTTTATATGGACGGTGCTAACATGAACGCACAAGTTGGTCTCACATGTCCTGGTTTCATCGGCGCTGACGTTTGCCACCTCAACTTACACAAGACATTCGCTATCCCTCACGGCGGTGGCGGTCCTGGTGTTGGTCCTATCGGCGTTGCAGCTCACTTGGTACCATTCTTGCCAACTCACCTCAACCTCGCTACATATAACGAAAAACTCGGCGCTGTATCAGCAGCTCCTTACGGTAGCGCACAAATCCTCACAATCTCTTACGCTTATATCAAGATGTTAGGCGGTGAAGGTTTAAGAGAAGCAACAAAGATGGCTATCTTGAATGCTAACTACCTCAAAGATAGATTGAAAGATTATTATCCAATCCTTTATATCGGTAACAACGGTCACGTTGCACACGAAATGATTCTCGATATCCACGCTATCAACAAAGCTACAGGCGTTGCTGCTATCGACATCGCTAAACGTTTGATGGACTACGGATTCCACGCTCCAACAGTAGCGTTCCCAGTTCACGAAACATTGATGGTTGAACCAACAGAAAGTGAACCATTAGCAGAATTAGATCGTTTCGTTGACGCTATGATTAAGATTCGTCAAGAAATCGCTGACATCGAAAGTGGCAAGGCTGAAAGAGGCAACAACGTTATCTCACACGCTCCTTACACAGCTGAAATGTTGATGGCTGACAACTGGGAATTCCCATTCACACGTTCAGAAGCAGGTTTCCCTAACAAGAGCGATGTTCAGGATAAATACTTCCCACACGTAACAAGAATCGACGATGCATTCGGCGACAGAAACCTCTGCTGCAGAATTGATTGATTGGTCAACAGACTACGGACAACAGACAACGGTCTTTGTCCACGATATAAACGACGCCACTAACTAGTGACGTCGTTTTTTTTGTTTTTTTCATAAGACGCCACAGGGGTGACGTCTCTACAAGGTTTGCTAATGCTAGCTGATCAATGTTTGGAGCTCCCAAGCGTTAGGGATTGGAGCGGCATCCTTTTGGAGCGTAGCGGAAAAAGATATAGCGGAAAGCCCGACGCGTAGCGGAACGCCCAAAGAAAGTTGAAAATGGGAAACTGAAAATGGAAAGTTAGCAGTCAGAGTCAAAGTCATCGGTTGGAGTCAAAAGTCAGAGTTCTTAATAAACATTAACATAAATTTCTTAATTCCGTTAACGTTTGTGTTAAAATTGTTAAAATCGAAAAATACTTGTGTTAAACCCTTGACAAAAGGGTGTTAAAAGTATTAATTTTGAAGAAAAAATGTTTTTGATTTGTTAGTAAAAATACTATCTTTGCAAAAGGTTTGAAGGGAGGGAAGATGTGGAGAAACTAAAAACCAAAACTGTGATTAAAATATTGGAAGAAGATGGCTGGTATTTTGTGAGACAAAAGGGTAGTCATAGACAATACAAACATCCTATTAAAAAAGGAACCGTTACGATAAATGGTAAAATGAATGAGACTCAAGATCAGGAGTTATTGATAAGTATTTTTAAACAAGCAGGATTAAGATAATATGAAAAAGATTTTGGTTAATATCGTATGGAATGATAATTATGGAGCATGTTCAGATTTGATTCCGGGATGTGTGGCGACGCATGCGACAATTGATGGCGTGAAAGAAGCGTATAAGTCGGCATTGGAATTTCATATTGAAGGATCTGAATATGACGAACTGCCAGACTGTCTTAAAGAAGAATATGAATTGGAATTTGAATTGTCAGTTTCAGCATTGCTTCATCATTATGATAAGATATTGACAAGAGCGGCTTTAAGCAGAATTACGGGTATCAACCAGCGTCAGTTGGGACATTATCTTAGTGGTTATAGAAATCCTCGTAAAGATAAAAGAGAGATTATTATCAATGGTTTGCATAAAATAGGACAGGAGTTTTTAAGTGTGAAGTAGAGGGAATTACTTATGGCAGATTATCAAGATATAGTAAAACAATTTGCTGATAAACACGGATTGGATATAGTCCATTTTTGCTTGGAATGTGACGGATTAAGATATTTTCATCTTGATTTTTCAAATAAACCTCGTTACACAGGACATCCACACATAGTAAAGGTTAACGATATAGGTGAACTAATTGTAGTAACTGATATAAATGAAATCTATTGGGTTATGAAAAATCAAATCAAGATTGTAGAAATTGTTTTTAATGAAGATTTGACGATGGATATTCTGTTTAATGATGAAACTCGTAGGAAAATAGATGTGGGAGATTTTATCAGAAAACATCCGCATTCGCAATACAATAAGTATTTGGATATTGCAAATTTTAAGAAAGGCAAGTTGGTGGATGGCAATGTAAATTGGGGTAATGATTTGGAGTTTCATATTGAAGATATTTATGGAGGGATTTAGATCATTTATTCGATCCAATGTTTCTATACGAAAGAAGTATTTTGATTAGCTGATTTTATTATGAACAAAAAGAAAAATATAGTGGTGTTTACTGGTGCTGGTGTCAGTGCCGATAGTGGTATCGCGACATTCCGTGATGCTGACGGCCTTTGGGCTAATTATCGTATTGAAGAAGTGTGTACTCCCGAAGCATTGAGAAATAACAGAGAAAAAGTTGTAGAGTTCTATAATTTACGTCGCAAGGAATCATTGACTAAGAAACCTAATGCAGGTCATATCGCTATCGCCGAGATGGAACAGTGGGCTGATGTTTGCGTTATTACACAGAATGTCGATAACCTTCACGAACAAGCTGGTTCTACTCGTGTGGTACATCTTCATGGTGAATTGATGAAGTTACGTTCTGAGAAAAATCCTGAACTTATATACGACATCAAAGGGTGGGAGCAGAGCCTTGATGAGCGCGCTGAAGATGGAGCCTTGCTACGACCTCATATTGTGTTCTTCGGTGAGGATGTGCCGATGTTCGAATTCGCTAGCAGCATCGTTGAACAAGCTGATATTTTGATTGTCGTGGGGACATCGTTGGCAGTTTATCCTGCTGCGTCATTGGTATATTATGTGCGTGATAGACAAGTGCCGATTTATTTGGTCGACCCAGGAATGCCTGATACCTCAATGATTCAAAATCCTCTGACTCACATCAAAGAACGTGGTGCGGTTGGTGTACCTTTATTGTTGGAAAAACTACGTGAAGAATTGACTCGCTGACTTTAAAAAATACGTTAAAAAACTTTTGTCTTTAGCCATTTGTCTTTAGCCTTTTATTATCTTTGTAGAAAATATATAAAATCATGAATAATTTCGTTTATAACATACCGGTAAAAGTATATTTCGGTGAGAATCAGTTGTCTCACTTGGGTGAAGAGTTAAGCAAGTTCGGAACGCGCGTCCTTATGACATACGGCGGCGGTTCTATTAAGAAAACTGGTCTTTACGACAATGTGATGTCGGAAATGAAAAAGGCTGGTCTTGAAGTCTTTGAACTCTCAGGTATCGAACCAAATCCTCGTATCGACTCAGTAAGAAAAGGCGCACAGATATGTAAGGAAAACAATATTGACGTCTTGCTTGCTGTAGGCGGCGGTTCGACAATAGACGCTACTAAAATCATGGCAGCTGCAGCTTGCGTAGAGCATGACGCGTGGGATTTCATGAACGAGAAAAAAGCTCCTATAAACAAAGCGCTGCCTATCGTTACAATATTAACTCTCTCAGCTACAGGCTCTGAGATGGACACTGCTGCGGTTATCAGCAATCCAGAGACCGACGATAAAATCGGACGCCTCGATCCAAACCTCCTTCCAAAAGTTTCTTTCCTTGACCCAACATTGACATATTCCGTAAGTCAATATCAGACAGCTTGCGGTTCTGTTGATATCATGTCGCATATCATGGAGGTTTATTTCAATATGAACAAAGACCTTTTCATGCTTGACACTTTTATGGAAGGTATGTTGAAGACTGTCGTGAAATTTGCTCCTGTGGCAATGGAAACTCCTGATAACTACGAAGCTCGCGCTAACCTGATGTGGACTTCATCATGGGCTATCAACGGATTTATCAACGGCGGCAGAGCAAAGGCTTGGAGCTGCCATCCAATGGAACATCAGCTTTCTGCTTATTACGACATCACTCACGGTCTCGGTCTCGCAATCCTCACACCTCGCTGGATGGAATATTGCTTGGACGAGACTAACGTCTCTAGATATGTACAGTTCGCTGTCAATGTCTTCGGCGTCGATGCAAATCAAGATGATATGGCGATAGCAAAAGAAGGCATCCAAAGATTATACGATTTCTTCTTCAAGACATTAGGTCTCAAGAGTACATTGAGCGAGCTAGGCATTGGAAGAGAACATTTCGAGGATATGGCAGAGAAGGCTTGCGGCGGTGCTGTCTTGAAAGGTTTTAAACCTTTGACAAAAGAAGATATTGTTAAGATATATGAAATGTGTTTGTAATCAATAAGATAAAAGTATGAAAAAGATAATCTTCGTGTGTTTGGGCAATATCTGTAGAAGTCCTATGGCGGAATTCGTGATGAAAGACATAGTGGAGAAAGCTGGTTTGTCGCACGAATTTGAGATTGCTTCGGCTGCTACTTCGACATATGAAATAGGCAATCCTGTTTATCCGCCAGCACGCCAGAAACTCGCTGAGCATGGAATCGATTGTAAGGGCAAGACCGCACGTCAGATAACAAAGAGGGATTACGATTATTACGACTATATCGTCGCGATGGATCAAAGTAATATCCGTAATCTTAAAAATATGTTAAGTAATGACCCTCAAGGTAAGGTCTCTCTCTTGATGGATTACACCTCTCGTCCTGCCGATGTCGCAGATCCTTGGTATACAGGCGATTTTCAGGCTACATGGGATGACGTTAGTGAAGGATGTGAGGCTTTATTGGCATTTATAATGAAGAAATAATTTAACACTATATTATGAAAAAGATTTTGACATTAGTTTTATTGACATTCATTTCTTTGGCGTCATTTGCGCAAAGTGAAATCAGTGTGATTTTAAAACAAGAGACACAGCTTACAGCTCGTGCAAATACAGATGAATTGATTTTGAAGGCTTCAGTTCAGTATAAAGGCGTTGATTCTGTTGGTTTGCAGTCAGTTAAGCTTAATTTGAATGGAACTACAAGTATATCTGATGTAGAAGAAATCAGAATTTACTCAACAGGTCTTAAGGATTATGCCAATGGCAGATTCATGGAAACTGCTACTTTGCTCGGCAGCTGCTCACCATCAGAAGGCGATTTTGAATGTGTACTTGAAGGTCAATTGTTAAAAGGTATTAACTATTTATGGTTGACTGTCAATGTTGCTGCAGATGCAGTGGAAGGTAATTTCGTTGATATGTCTTTGTTGTCTGTTGTTACTGATAATGAGACTTTTGAAATGAAGAATCCATCACCAACAGGCAGTCGCGAGATTATCTTGGCTCGTACAACATTGCTTCGTCCAGGTGACTATAACTCCTCCAACTATCGTATTCCTGCAGTCATCACTGCAAAAGATGGTTCTATAGTAGCATTTACAGATAAACGTAAATACAATAACACTGACCTTCCTGAAGATATCGATATTATATGCAATAGAAGTACAGACGGAGGTCATACATGGAGCGAGCCAATAACAATTGCACAAGGCACTGGAAGATTTCAAGGTTATGGCGATGCTGCTCTCGTCCATTCTAAAGACGAAAACGGTTTGTTGGCTGTGTTCGTAGGCGGTCAAGGTTTGTGGACTTCAACACCAAATGTTCCTCAGAATTCTTATATGGTGAGAAGTAACGACAACGGTCAGACTTGGACTGAACCTGAGGTGATTACACATTTTATCTATGGAAAAGACTGTACAGATCCAACTCGTAAAAATTGGTACGCTTCATTCTTCGGTTCAGGAAACGGTTTGTTGACATCAACTGGCAGAATTATGTTCGTTGCTGCGATAAGAGAAAGCGGTAACAATAACACATTATATAATTATGTGGTTTATTCTGATGACAATGGCGAGACTTGGAATGTGTCTGGTCGCGCTTCTGTAGGCGGCGATGAGGCTAAGGTTACAGAACTTGTTGACGGTCGTATACTTATGAGTATCAGACATGGTGGCAACAGATGGTATAACGTTTCAAGCGATGGTGGCGTGACTTGGCAATATAATCCTTCAACATGGTACGACATCGCAGCTCCTGCATGTAATGGCGATATGATACGCTATACTTCAGTGAATAATGGCGATGATAAAAACAGAATTCTTCACTCTGTCCCAACAGGCACAGATAGAAAGAATGTCACAGTATTCGTAAGTTATGACGAAGGCGAAACATGGCCAACATCTCGTTGCATTGTTCCTTATAGCTCAGCTTATTCTTCATTGTGCATTTTGCCTGACAATACAATCGGTTTCTATGTTGAAGAGGATTTCTATACAGGCAAAGATAACTACAGCACTGTTTTCTATAACTTCAGTCTCGAATGGCTTACAAAAGGCGCTGACGTTTTTGATGATGGGGAAGGAGAAGATGATGATAATGACGGTGAAAGCATTGATGAACAGTCGGTAAATACTTTTGATGTATATCCAAGTCCTGCAAGCGACAAGTTGAATGTTAATGCAAAGGGGTTAAATAAAATTAACATTTATAATGTACAAGGACAGCAAGTTACATCGATAAAAGTTGACGCAGAAATCGTTACAATAGATATGTCAGATTATAATGCTGGTGTCTATTTTATTGAAGGCGTTGATAAAAAAATGAATAAAAAAGTGTCAAGAATTGTTGTTGAATAATGTTTTTTTTTAAATTTGCTAGTGAAATAAAACAACAAAATTATTAACCAATTTAAAAAAATCACTATGAAAATCAAAACGTTATTAGTATTCTTCTTAGCAGTATGTGCAATGTCATTGACAAGTTGCAACAAAGGTAAGTACGTCCAAAATTATGTAGGTACCTATAATATGACGGTAACGCCAGTGTTGACTATGACTCTTATGGGTGAGCAACAGGATTTTCCTACAGACGCTATTGGCGGTTTTGTATGCGTTATAAGCCAGATTGAAAACAGTGCTGAGGTTTCAGTTACAATAACTGAGAATGCAGCAGGTGCAACGCCTTTGTTTGAGGCTACTGCAGAGTGTGATGAACTTGGAATGCATATCAACGAGGTGCAAATCAACGAAACAATGTCTGACGAAACTTTTGGTAACATGGATATGAATGTCATTGTTAAGTCGGCAACAGCACTTGAACCAGTCGGAGGTCAGATTTCTTGGGAATCAAATGTTGGTGGATCTATAGGAATGAATGTTATGGGAATAAAGATAGAAGCTCCGCTTACAGGCAAGATTGGTTTCGTCGGAACAAGAATATAGTTGTATAATATTATAGAATTTATATCGTTATAGAGACACATTTTTTGATGTGTCTCTTTTATTAAAAAATATCATTATGAAAACTAAGAGTGTAATTTATTGTTTGTTGGCGTTCTGTGTGTTAGCGCTGTCGTCTTGTGGACCTGATAATGAAGGCGGTATAGAAAAAGTGGTTGGGGAATATAATGTTAAAATAACTCCGAATATTACTATTAAGTACGGAAATAGTAGTATGCTGATTCCAACAAAAGCTATTGAGACTACGGCTGTTGTGGCTAAAAAAGATGATGCTGGTAATGTCACAATGCAGATCAACGGCGTTAATGGAATGTTTAGCGAGATGTTTTTTGAAGGTTATTATGATGGTTTGGGATTGAAATTGCAGAATAACCGTTATGATGGTTTGCTTTATTCTTCAGAATATGGAGCGATATATTGTGACGTGGAACTCAAGAATCCATCGGTATCCGTATATAATTCTAAGGTGTTGAATTGGAAGTCAACGGTTTCATCCGGCACATGTGACGTTAATATCTCGGGACTAGGTGGTGAAACTTATAATGTAAGCGGAGCCATTCAATTTGAAGCCACAAGCAAATGACAAAAAAAACTGCGAGATTTTTTCTCGCAGTTTTTTTATAGCCAACGGCCAATAGCTAAAAGCCAAAAGCCAATCACTTTCCGCGTTCAGCCATCAATATCTTGATTTCGTTTTCGTTGATGCCGACCATAGCTTCGCCGAGGTCTTCGCTTAACTCTGCCAAAACTTCTGGGTTATTATAGTTTGCAACGGCTTTTACGATAGCAGTAGCTCTCTTCATTGGGTCGCCGCTCTTGAAGATGCCGCTTCCAACGAATACGCCTTCAGCGCCGAGTTGCATCATCAATGCTGCGTCAGCAGGTGTCGCTACGCCGCCAGCAGCGAAATTAGGAACTGGCAATTTTCCGTTGTCGTGAACGTATTGTATCAATTCAAATGGAACTCTCAATTCCTTTGCAACTTCATATAACTCATCGACATTGAGAGAAACGACTCTTCTGATTTCTGACTGCATCATTCTCATGTGACGTACAGCTTGGACGATGTCGCCAGTGCCAGCTTCGCCTTTTGTTCTAATCATCATAGCGCCTTCGCTGATGCGACGTAAAGCCTCGCCTAAGTCACGTGCGCCGCATACAAACGGAGCATTGAATTGTCTCTTGTTGACATGGAATACGTCGTCAGCAGGAGAGAGGACTTCACTTTCGTCAATATAGTCGATGCCGATTGCTTCAAGGATTTGTGCTTCAACGAAATGACCGATACGGCATTTTGCCATGACAGGAATTGATACGGCTTTTTGTATTTCTTTGATCATTTTAGGGTCGCTCATACGAGACACTCCGCCCGCTGCTCTGATGTCAGCAGGAACTCTTTCAAGAGCCATAACTGCCATTGCGCCAGCAGCTTCAGCGATACGAGCTTGTTCTGGATTTGTCACATCCATGATAACACCACCTTTTAATAATTCAGCAAGATTTTTTTCTATTCTTTCTTTCATTTCTTAACAGATTTTAAATTACGCTGCAAAAGAATGAATTTAAATCAAGAAATGTTTTTCTTTGTTCCGATTTTATAAAAGTTAGTTCCAGAAATAAAAAGTTGAGAACGCAGAACTAAGAACTAAGAGCCCTGAAAGGGCGAAACATATATAGCATAAGGCACGCCTTATGGATTTGAGATGATTCGATGTGTAAAAAAACGCCATTTCCATCGCCCAATGCGTTAGGGATTGGAGCGGCATCCTTTGCGAGGTAACGAGCAAAGATATAGCGGAAAGCCCGGCGGCGATAGCCGAACGCCCTAAAATCAATTCATAATGCATAATTCATAATGCATAATTGGAAGTTGGAAATTGAAAATTAGTTCTTAGTTCTAAATTCCGTTGGCGAGCATTTTTCTTTTCTCCTGAAGAATATGGAAAACATTGTCTGTGAGGAGAATCCGAGTTTGTATGCGATTTCTTGTATGGAAAGGTTGGTCGTTTCGATGTATACTTTAGCTTCTTTTAGGATATAATCGTCGATGACGTCTTTCGGACTGCAGCTTAAAAACATATTGGTTATCTGTGAGAGATAACGCGTGCTTACGCATAGTTTGTCGGCGTAGAAAGAGACGTTGTGCGATGTGTTGTAATATCTCGCTAATAATGAGATGAATTGGTTGTAGATGACTGTCTTGCGAGATTCTATCTCTTTGTTTGAAACGGCGTAGACGACTTGTTTGTGCATATAGTCGTGGGCGTTTTTTATCGCATCTTCGATGTCGTCGCCATAGGCTAGGCGAGAAGCGACAGCCGATGTGAGCGCGCCGCCGACACCATGTTTCTGCCAGCCTTCGGTGTTGTGCGAGGTGAAGAAATGCGCCTTGCCGTTTTCGTAAAGCAAGGTGGTGAGCAGCCCGTCGCTGTGTTTCGATGTCCTTAGCAATACTGACTCTGCGCCCATATTTATAAAGGTGCGAGCGACATCAATCATATCGTCGTCGGTGCTTATCTTTTTGCCTAGCAGTTTCTCGGCTTCCTTGCTGCGTAAGATTAAAATTGACGCTATCGGGATGAGATGTCTTTTCGTTGCTTCGATGGCGTCTTCCGGCATTAGCTGCGTTCCGTCTGATGAGAATATTCCAGGAGCAACGACGATGCTATGTGCTCCAATGACTTCATTTCTAATGGTTTTTATTGTGGCGGCATCACGGACAAGACCGATTTTTACGACTTTAGGATGCATTGAACTGACGATATTTCTGACTTGTGATATTATCAATTCATAAGACAGGTCGTTTGAGTCGATAGATGTTATTGCCGTCACGGCATAAAGACCAAGTGATGTGATTGTCCTGATATCAGCGTGGATACCTACATGTCCAAGGGAATCTGATGCATTGATACTCAATACAGGAATTATTTGAGACTTGTTTTCGATATCAGATTTTGCCATGGCGTAAAGAATGTTGTTAAAACAAAAAAAGCACTTCATTGTGAAGCGCTTCTTTCGTGGGGGAGGGTGGACTCGAACCACCGAACTCATCCGAGGACAGATTTACAGTCTGTTGCAATTGCCACTATGCGACTCCCCCAATCTGTCATTAAGAACTATGCCTTAAAAAGACGCTGCAAAGATACGATTTATTCCTTAACTTCCAACAAAAAAATAAACTTTTTTAAAAATATTTTTTATCTGTTGATTGTCAATAAATAACCTCTGATGTTATTACCGAAGTGGTTTCAAAAAAGCCTACAGCTTTGCCTTCTGGGTATATGTTTGTGCTCACATTATACGGCATTCCCATCATCGGATTGGATCCAAAGTTGCTATTTATGTCGGAAATATACTTGGAAAAATCTGGCGTGATGCTATACATAAACATCGTTATTTTGTCACCTTTGTTGAGCGATTCTTTGAATTCTATAGTGCCGGTTTCCATGTCTATCAATGTTTCTCCAAAGAAATAATAAATCGGTTGTTCTCCGATTAAGGCGACCATTTCAGGACTGTTGAGATATGCTCCCGACAATCCAGCTAATGAAAACGACTGGCATTTTATCAATGACTGATTCTGTAAGGTGTCGTTGACAGCCACATTGATGAGGTAGGATGCCTGAGGGTCGGCGAGTGACAAGAAATACGGATATAATCCTAATGTTCCGGGAATGTCAATCTCTCCTAAAACAACTTTCTTGATTTTCAATGAGTCAATGCTTTCAACATTATCACGCATCGTAGATTGTGCGTAAAAGCTGCGTTCGCCTTCTTCGTCAATTATATTTACATGAAGATTATATGTGCGACCGATGACGCCAGCAACTGAATCGATGGTTTCGTAATGGCCTTTGTTTTCTGTCTCTTTAAAACGAATAGTATCAAATCCGTCGTAGATAAACACTTCTGCTTCGCTTATCATCTCGGCATCATCTTCGGAATAGAAGTCTGTCGTCTTGCTGATGACAATCTGATGTTTCTTGTATTCATTTGTGATATGGCCGTTTATGCCGATAAGCTGTGGACCGTCTTGTGGGTCAATCTCGATTGGATCGATGCAAGACGTTATGAATAATGTGCTTAATAATATCAGTAATATATTGATTTTCTTCATAGTCTTAGAATTTGAAGTTGTAAGAAACAGATGGTATTATAGAGAATAATGACACTTGTTGTGTGACGATATTGTTATTATCGTCGGAAGTGAACAGCACAGCCCAGACGTTTTTACGGGCGTATGCGTTGTAGATGGAGAAGTTCCATTCTCCTTGCCAGTTTTTCTTTTCCTTGCATTTTATCGTTGCGGATAAGTCGAGGCGATGGTAGTCAGGGTAGCGGCTTTTGTTTCTTTCTCCGTTATATATAGAATAAGTCACGCCGTCGACGGTATATTTCCCGTAAGGATATGTAACTGGCTGACCTGTATTGTAAACCCAAGAAGCCGACACGTCGAAGCGTTTGTTGAAGGCATAGTTGAGGACGATGCTGATGTTATGCGGACGGTCGTAAGGAGAGACGTATTCTTCGCCGAAGTTGATTTCTTTCACGGTTCTCAGAGAACGGCTGTAAGTGTATGACAGCCAACCTGTGAAATTGCCGAAGTTCTTTCTCACGAGGAATTCTGCGCCATAGGAGCGACCTTTACCGGCGCGTACTTCGCCATCGACGTATAAGTTGCCGATGAAGAAAGCGTCGTCGACGAAGTCTATCACATTATGTATGTCTTTGTAAAACAACTCGACAGATGTCTCAATCTCGTCGTTGCGGAAGTTACGGAAATAACCGATTGCGAACTGGTCGCATTTCTGCGGCTTGATATTAGGACTCGAAGGGAACCAGAGGTCGAACGGGATGCCGCCTGTAGCGTTGGTCGCGACTTGTGCATATTGTACCGTTCTGAGATACGACGCCTTTATTGAAGAAAACTCATTGATTTGATACATAGCGGCGAGTCGTGGCTCGAGGTTTATCTCGGTGTTGAAGATTTCGCCTTTGCCATAATTCACCTGATCGTAGCATTCGTAATTATCGTTGAAGAGATATAATGTCTCAGCGCCGACATTCTGGAACATCGAGAGTCTGAGCCCGTATCGTATTGAGAATAAAGGTCCTAATTTATGGTCGTTGGTGAAATAAAGAGAATATTCCAAAGCCTTGCGTACCACTTCGTTGGCTGGGTCTACGCCCATGAAAGCGCCGATAGCGCCAGTCTTGTCGTCGAGTTTGCCCTGTCCGTATTGATGGAATGTGGCGGATGCGCCGAAACGAGAAGTGATGTTATCGTTGATAATAAAGGAAAAGTCATATTTAGCAGCGACGTCTTCAATGCCAGCGGTGATGCTGAAGTCGTAAGGTTCCATCTGGACGCCAATCTGGTATCTGTATTTTGTGTAAAATACTGACAGATTAGAAGTTAGTCTGTCGCTGAAGATATGGTTCCAACGAGTAGTGACGTTTTTGTTACCGTATTTCATCGACATCATTTCATCCATTCCCATGATGTCGTCGCCGAGATATGTAGAGATGAAAAGACGGTTTTTATCGTTGAAGGTATGCATTATCTTGGCGTTGAAGTCGTAGAAATACATTGAGTTACCTTTCAGTTTTTCAAAAATATTACACGCCAATACGCCGCCGTAGGTGATACGTCCGCCGAGCAATACTGCGCTTTTGCCTCTGTTGAACGGCATTCCCAATGTGAGGCGGCTGGTGAGGATTCCGATGCCACCTTGCATATTGAATTTGTAAGGAACTTCGTCTATAGTTTTGATGTCCAATACTGAAGAGAGGCGACTGTCGTACATCGCAGGGATGTCGCCTTTATATAAAGTAGCGTCTTTGACGACGTCGTTGTTGAAGACTGAGAAGAAACCGAGGAAATGAGAGGCGTTATAGACAGGTACGTCGTCTAGCAATATGAGGTTTTGGTCGGGAGAGCCGCCGCGGACGCTGAATCCTGATGAGCCTTCAGATGCGGCATGTACGCCAGGAAGGAGCTGGATGCTTTTTATCACATCAACTTCGCCCATCAAGGCTGGAATCTTCTTGATTCTCACCATGTCGATAGTCTGTACGCTCATCTTTAACTCTCTGACATTGGCGTCTTTACGCTGACTGGAGATGACGACCTCGTCGAGCATTTTGTTATCGGTCTTAAGGTAGACATCTAAAGTCTTTATAGAGTTATGAATATTGATATGTCTTGTTTCGGTGATATATCCGATGAAAGAAAAAGTTACGTCGTATGAGCCTTCAGGCAGTGAAAGATTATAACGACCGTTTATGTCGGTAGAAGTACCGGTCTTCAATGACTCGACATATATGGTAACTCCGTATAAGGCCTCGCGGTTGCCAGCATCTTTGACGCTGCCATGTAGGCCGCCATTCTGCTGAGCGAATGCCATTCCAGCCGAGAAAAGCAATAATAATAAAGTTAATATCCTGGATTTCATTTCTTGAATGATTAGGATGCAAAGGTAATGATAAATTTTGAAGTCTCAATCAAATCTCCTTATTAATCAAATTCACAACTACCTTAACCATGACGTCTTTCTCTTCAGGACGACTTTCAGCAATCATCAGAGTGATAGCGACTAAAGTGCCATTGCTGATTCTTTTGGAACCATCAGAATTGTATAAAATGCCATTATTCTGCATAAACCAAAGAAATAAAGTCGCTGCAATACGTTTGTTGCCATCGCTAAAAGAATGGTTCTTAGTCACTAAATAAAGCAACATTGCACCCTTCTCTTCAACGGAAGGATAGAGTTCGATGCCGTCGAAAGTCTGATAAATCTGTCCGATAGAACTTTTGAAAGAATCGTCTTTTTCATTTCCAAACAGCCAGCTGCCGCCGAACTTTTCTTTAAGATTCTGAATAGTTAAAATAGCATTGTCGTAAGTAGCGATGAATTTATTTTCATAAGTCGTTTTCTCGATTTTAAGTTTCTGATAATCATATCTGTCAAGAGTGTCTAAAGCATAAGTGTAATCTGTCACTACATTTATCAAATCCAGATTTTCTTTGTTTGACAATTCTGGTTGCGAACTAATTGTGCGACCGAGAATACGAACCAATTGCGAAAGTTCTTCATATTTCCTTTGAGTTATTTTATCATTGATAGCAAAACCTTTGATTAGATACTCTTTAAGAATTTTATTAGCCCAGATTCTGAATTGTGTGCCGCGTTTGCTTTTAACACGATAACCCACTGAAATTATTACATCTAATGTGTAAAAAGCTACTGTTTGCTTTACATCATCAACACGCATTTTTTGCGTGTTGTTTTTTTTAGGTAATTCCCCTTCTGAGAAAACATTATTAATATGCTTCCTTATAGTTTTCTCATCTCTGTCAAACAATATTGCCATTTGGTTTGCTGACAACCAAACAGTTTCCCCTTGAAGATTTACGTTAATTCTGGTGTTGCCATCTTCCGATTGATAGATGACAATATCACCACTGTGATTTGTAATGTTTTTCATAATATCTTGGCATTTTAAAATTTGGGATTCTCATCTGCAAAACTACAACCGTCTCATCCTTTTGTCAAGCGTTTGCAAAGGAAATATTTCACTTTTAACAATTTTTAACATAAAATCATGGAAATATTAAGAAATGATGTTAAGATTTGTTAACCATTGAACTAAGGCTGTTGGCTGTTGAACTTTTTTAAATAGCCGTGAGCTTTGAGCTATGAGCCTTGAGCAATGTATAATTCCTCTGTGTTCTCTGGCGTCTTTGCGAGAGGATTTTTAAAGTCAACAAGACCACAACTAAGAAGATTTTGGAATTTAATCAAATCTTTATTCTTAGTAGTAATCCCTGCCGCCTCGGAGAAATAGCTTTTTTAGTTAGGAGTTAGGAGTTAGGAGTTGCAAAATATCCTCAATTCCTTAAATCCCAAACCGCGGCGAGCTTTTTCTGTTTCTCTTTTTTGCGGTAAAAAAGAGAAAGGAAATCAAATTTAATGAGGAATTAGGAATGAATGTAGAGACGTATCAATTACACCTAAAAAAATAAACAATATGTAATTGCTGCGTCTCTCAAGAGATTCATTGTTTTTGAGACGCAGCAATGTGTGTTTATATGCAGGAAACATTGATACGTCTCTACTGTTTTTTCTCTTTTTCTATTATATTTGCATATCAATACAAACATCATGATTAGTTATAGATTACAAGATAAAGTCGCTATTGTCACAGGTGCCAACAATCCTCAGGGTATTGGCGCTACTACCGCATTGGCTTTCGCTCGTGAGGGTGCGAAGGTGGTTCTGGTTTATAAGAAAATCGACAGACCTTATGATATAAATAAGGTAGATGTCAATGGTGCGGATAGATATTACGCTGCCAATGCAGGAAACGCTGCCGAGGTGGAAAGACGCCTCAAGGAGATGAATGCGGATTATCTTGTTTTAGAGAAGGATATCACTGATGAAACATCCGTCAAGGAGATTTATTCTGCCGTCATGGAACGTTACGGAAGAGTTGATGTTCTGGTCAATAACGCGGCGGACTGCGACGTGGATGGTCTTGATACGATAGAGAAAATCACACAGAACGTGATTGACGACACTTTCGCTGTCAATGTGCGAGGAAGCATCTTGATGACAAGAGAGTTCGTTAATCATAGGGGAGATTATGGAAGGATAATAAATCTCTCCACCGACGCTGCCCAGATTTTCGAGGGGCAGATCACATACGGCGCCAGCAAGGCGACGATGGAGGCGCTCACTCGTAGTATCGCTCTTGAAGTGGCAAAGTACGGCATCACAGTGAATTGCGTGGCACCAGGTCCTACGCAGACTGGATGGATTGACGCTGACTTGGAGAAAGCAGTACTGCCGTTGATTCCAATGGGCAAACTGATACAACCAGAAGACATTGCAGAGACAATACTGTTCCTCTCAAGCGAGCAAGCGAGAATGCTTACCGGCCAAGTTATCAAAGTCTCGGGAGGACATGCGATTTGAGGAACTTTTTTTCTTATCTTTGCCACACAACATTTAACACTTTTAACATTTAAACAAACACTAAAAAACAGAAATATCTTAAACTGACATATTATTATTAATCATAGCGTTTGCTATTTGTTCGAGACATTCCGAAAATTTGGCGATTAGAAGAAGCAAGTCTTAGAATAAGTTCAGCGAACATCTGTGCTGTATATTAGCGTGGATGGAACTTATCAGACTTGCAGGTTACGCCAAATACCTCGGAATGCGATAAGTGAAATTCGCGCTTTTTGCATTCTGTTGGTACTCCGTAACCTGCATCTCGAAGATATTCCAACGCTATCAAAAATATAGCGCATGAGTACCAAGTTCTTCAACAACGAACTTGGCAATACACTTTTCGATAAATTGAAAGGTATTGCCAGCGGTATGTCGTCCTTCCATAGTTTCTTGGCCGTAGTGGGTTTCTTCCGCTCGTCGGGTTACTTCAAGCTACGCAGAGAATTAGGCGACATCTCCGAGATAAAAATCCTCGTGGGTATCAATATTGACGACATCTTCCGCAAACACAACAAAGCCTTGGCGATGCTGTCAAACTCCGAGAAAGCCAAGGAAATATATAACAGCGGTTTCAAAGACGACATCGTCAACGCTCATTATTCCCCTGAAATAGAGCAGGGGATACTGCAGATGTGCATTAAGTATATGAAAGGTTATATGTTGAATTAATAAAATGACTATTGTGTCTGCAACATTGCTATTTTTTGACAGATTGGCTAATATACAAATACAAAAACAACACTTTTTTGAATCTATATTAATTAGTTTTTCTGAATTTAATAGGGTATAAAATTATACTAAGAAAGACAAAATCCTTTTATTTAATAGTTACTATTTGATTTTATTTCTATTTATAATTTTAATTATATCGCAGAACTTGTTAACTTCATCAATAGTTAATCCCTCATTATGTATTTTATGTATTTTTTGTGTATCATTGTTTTTAGCTATTAAAATGACTATTGGTAAATTCGCTTCTTCTTTTGAGATCTGAGCACCCAATTTATATTTAACAGTATTTACTTTGGAAAAATCATGTGATTTTTCAGAATAATTTCCTATATATGCACCATAAGTTTCCCATGTTTCATATTCTGATATAAAGTATCCTATTTTTTTTAATTTGCCATCCCAAATGGCGCATGCAAAAATCTCTGGTGGATATCCGTATTTGGATTCTGTCGACAATGATAAATCTGCTAATATGTATGTATTACCCTTGTCTGCATAATAACAATATGACTCTCTAATGTCTTTTACATAATCAAATGTAAAAATTTCTCCAAAATGAAAGTCTGAAAAAACACATTTTCTTATATCTCCATCTTTGTCTATGGTTATTTGAGATTGATCTTTAAAAATTTTGAAGCCAAGTGCTTTTCTTCTATTTTCCTCTTCTTTTATAGCTTCTTTTTTCTTTTCTATAATAGATATTTGATTTGGTAATTTACTTGCTTCCTCTGAATTTGGAAAAATTTGTTGCAATTGTTTGATTCGTATAAGAGCTTTATCTAATTCGTTGTTCTTTATCAATTGCTCTATTTCAAAAAATCTTTGTTCAGCAGGGAATGATAGAATTTTAATTGAATCTGATAAATTAAGATTTTTTTTGTTTAGATAAGTTATTACATCATTTAATGAATCTACTTGTTTTATTAGTTTATCCCTCTCTTCAATAACTGTATTATGAACAGATGTACCAACACAATTAGTTAGCAACAATAACAGAATTATCAAAAATAAACTATTCACTTGTTTGATACTTTTAATTGTATTATATTTTTTCATATTAAATAGTTTTAAATACTTGCCCATGGGATGAAATAGTAAATATTTCTTTATACGCAAATAATGTATTTCTTAAATCTATATATAATATTTTGCTGTTGGTTATATTATTGACTAAAATATTCATTATAAAATTTTATTACATTTAAAGGGTCTATTGTCGTATCATGAGCTAACAATCCTTTTAACTTCCTTCTATTTTGTTCATACATTTTATCACTACTCAACAATATGATATTCTTATTGTGGAATCTGACAAAATTAATATTACTAACAAGTATATCTTTAGAATGTGATATTTTTCTTTTTATTTTTGATGCCACATCATCCATATTATTAGCATCAAATTTTGCTTCTACCAATAATAATTGTTTATTTTGCAAACCTACTATAAAATCAACCGTTCTGTCAAAACTAGCTGCACCTTTCTGTTGTTGCTTTTCCACTTCATCTAAATCCAATGCCTTCTCTGAATTAAAAGGCAATTTCTTTTCTTTACATTTTTCGTCTTTCAATATGTCTACAATTCTTCTGATAGAGTTTTTCATATTAATATCACCAGAAGCATATTCTGTGATAAAATCATTATTTACATGCTTTGATTGTTGTATTGTATGATTCTTTCCCAAACTACTCTGTTTTTTATTTAACATATAAATCCAAAACTTTAAATGATTTATTAAATGATTCAAAGATAGGTTCTATATCATTATTCAACATATTAAATGAATAAGAAGAACTCTTAGAATCTTCTTCAGCAACGTAGAATGATACAGATGAAAGGCATTTTTCTTTTTCTGAAATGTATCTAATTGCACTAACCATATCAGTACTATGACTTGCTATAAAAAATTTAACGCCTAATTTCTTGTGAAGCATTACGATTAAATTAGCATATTCTACAATCCATTGAGGATGTAAATGAGCTTCAGGCTCATCAATAATCATAAGTGTATTGTCATCCAAATATAGATTTTTTAAAAGCATTTGTAGTAATGAAAATGATTTTATACCAGTTGCACACTCTAATAAATCAAATTCTTTACCATCTATTCTTTTATACTTAAATCCTCCAGAGAACATATCTGTATCAAATGATGTATCTCCTTTTATGATATTTTCTTTTATGAAATTATTTATACTACGCTTGTAACCTCTTTTAGGAGGAATTCTTATTAAATTGTTTAGTTCTTTCCAATAAGATGGTTGTCCCGGATATGTTTCCATACCAATAACCATAGGCGTGTCAATATAAACAACCTTTTTGAAATAATGAAGTAATGGAACATTCAAAACATCATCGCCTAATATATAATCATCGTATTCTTGCAATGATATTTTTTTTGAAATTTTTTCATCAAATACAGCCTCTATACTATCTTTCAAAAATTTGTATGGACGTTCAGCAACCATAAGTTCTGCTTTCTGTATATGTTCATTTATTTTCTGTATCAGTTTATCCAACAAATATTTTGTATCATGGTTAGGGTCATTATCTTGTAAAGTAGAACGTAATATTATATATAATCGATTTGATATTGAAGATTTTCCATTATTATTCATTGAATTTTCTAACTCAATAAATCTGTCACATAATTCTCTAACATCATCCATTAGATTTTTACCAGAATCTAAATCTGACAATACAAATTCATTACGATAACCACGTTTATTATGTCTGAGTGCATTTCGTGATAAATTTTGATGGCTAAAAATATAGTACAAACTTGACAATTGATCTAAAACATTAAAATAAGGTCGCAATTTTATGTTTATATGTTGGAGAACTAAATCTTCAAAAGAATTAGCGTTTTTTAACGCATAATATAATAACTTAGAAAGAGTGCTCTTACCAGAACCATTAACTCCTGATACAACTGTTATACCATTTATTTGTATGTCAGCATCCTTGATTGCTCTAAAATTTTTAACTTGTAAGCTAGCGATTTTACCCATTCTAGATCAAAATTTAATTAACATTGCAAATGTAACATTTTTTGTAATTTCAAATGTTGTCTTTTATAAAATAAACAAAAATAAATAATGTTTTATTTAAATAAAAATATTTTCTACATAAAAACTACCTCGACGCTGTCCTCGAGCCGCTTTTCTTCGGAATCCTCAACACCAAGCCAGAACAACGTGAGGCTTTGTTCGAGAAATATTCTTGGGACAAATCACTGCTCGCCGAATGGCGCGACATACCATATCTCAACGGCGGACTCTTCGAACGCGACGAAAACGACGAACCCGAGAGCAAGTTCCCAGCAGAATATTTCGAACGCTTGTTCAACTTCTTCAGCGAGTATAACTTCACCATCGACGAGAACGACCCCAACGATGCCGAAGTGGGAGTGGACCCCGAGATGCTCGGCAAGATTTTCGAGAACCTCCTCGAAGACAACAAAGACAAAGGAGCCTTCTACACACCAAAGGAGATAGTGCGCTACATGTGCCAGGAGTCGCTTATCGCATACCTCGAGACCAACACAAGTATTGCCAAAGAGAAAATTCGCAACTTCGTTCTTTCACCAGAAGAAGGCATTGCAGACATATCAGAGAAATGGAGATGTAGTCTTATAAAAGCCCTGGAAAACGTCAAAATCTGCGACCCAGCCATCGGCTCCGGAGCCTTCCCAATGGGACTCTTAAATGAATTACTACACTGTCGCCAAGCGTTAATGTATACTGATAATAAAACCACCTCGTCCCCAAATCCCGTTCCCGTCCCCGTTCCCACTTCCCAGATTAAAAAGAGTATAATACAGAACAACATCTACGGTGTCGACATCGAGAAAGGAGCCGTCGATATAGCCCGTTTGCGATTCTGGCTCAGCATCGTCGTCGACGAAGAAGAAGCCTCGCCATTGCCCAACTTAGACTACAAAATCATGCAAGGCAACTCCTTGATAGAAAGTTACAAAGGCCTCGACCTCAGCAAGCTCACATACGCCAAGAAAAGCGGAGGACATATCAGCCAGTATTCCATCTTTGAAGACGACACCAAGCAGCTGCAGAGAGAAGTCACGCAGCTACTCACGCAGTACTATTCCTGCAGCGACCACGACAAGAAGACCGACTTACGCAACAAGATAAGCAACACCATAGCCAAGCAGCTCAGCGTCCAGAACTTCGATGCCGACATACTCCGCGAGCTCCGCACCCTCGACCTCGCCGGCAACGACCAATTCTTCCTCTGGCACACCTGGTTCAGCGACGTCTTCAACAAAGGAGGCTTCGATATAGTTATTGGAAATCCGCCGTATGTGAAAGAATACACAAACCGTAAAGCGTTTGATGGTTTTCGTGAAGTAAGTCCATACTATATGGGAAAAATGGATTTATGGTATGGTTTTGCATGTCACGGAATAGATTTGTTAAAACAAGAAGGCACATTATGTTTTATTGCTCAAAACAATTGGACCACAAGTGCAGGTGCTAAAAAAATGCGCAATAAAGTAATCAGCGACAGTCAAATATTACAATTACTTGATTTTAATACCTATATGGTATTTGAAAATGCCGAAATTCAGACGATGGTAATGTTATTCAAACGAAATCGAGATGTTGATGATTATGAGTTTGATTATCGTATAATTACACAATGTAATGAAAAAGAAGATATGCTTGCGCTATTAACAAAGCGTAAAAGAAATACAAAATATCTTTTGCCAATAATCAATAGGGATGCCTTAAAAGATAACTTGCTAACATTTTCAGAAAACAACTTGATATTTGATAAAATAACAAAAGATAAAACATATCTTCAAGACAATGAGATTGCGCAAGGAATAGTATTTCCACAAGATTTTTTAAACAAACAAGGAGCTAATAAATTAGGTAATAAATATCCAATAGGAATAGGTGTTTTCGGACTAGACCAATCTGAAAAAGATTCTATGATATTAAATGAAAAGGAATTAGAACTCATACAACCATATTTTACAACAGAACAGATACATAGATATTACACAGATAGCAATAATACGCAATGGATGATTTATACCGATTCCTCTTTTAAGAATGCTGATAAAATGAAAGATTATCCGCATATAAAAGAACATTTGGATAAATTCATAGAAATATTTACGTCGGATAACAAACCATATGGATTACATAGATGTAGAAAACAAATATTTTTTCAAGGAGAGAAAATAATATCATTGCGTAAATGTGTAGGAAAACCTTGTTTTTCATATTCAAACTTTGATTGTTATGTAACGCAAACATTCTTTAGTATTAAATCATCTCGTTGGAATCTGAAGTTTTTAACAGGAATTCTTAATTCAAAACTTATAGCATTTTGGTTGAAAAATAGAGGAAAAATGCAAGGAAGTAATTATCAAATTGATAAAGAACCATTATTGGGAATACCATTACCTATTATAGATTTAGCAAGACAACAACCTATCATTAGTTTGGTGGAATCCATACTTGTTAAAATGGAACAAGACATACAGACTGACATATCATCAGAAGAAAGAGAAATTGACAAATTAGTCTATGAATTATATGGGTTAACAGAAGAAGAGATTAGGGTAGTGGAAGAAATTGCCAATAATAGATAATAGTATAAAAATCATTGTCGTTTATAGAATGTGTATGTTGATTATTGTTAAAAGTCTAGAGAATTTTTAATGTAAATTAGTATATTTGCATCTATAAATTTTCATAAGATGAAATTCATTTTGAAACCATTACGTAATGTAACAGAAGAGGATCTGATAAACGATTTGATAAGAGTCTCTAAATGTCTTGAACAAAAGCAATATATATCCATATCATTATATAAACAAATGGGAGGGAAACATTCTGATAATACATTTATTAAATATTTTGGATCATGGACAAATGCACTTGTAAAGGCTAATTTACCATTGTCTCGCAATCATGAGGAAATGAAAAGAATTTCGGACGAAGAACTGATAAATGATGTTGTTAAAGTGGCTCAACTCCTAAACAAAACAACAATAACCACAGTAGAGTATGAAAAATATGGTATGGCTTCTGTGTGGACAATGACTCATAGATTTGGATGTTGGTCTTCTGTATTAGAAAAAGCCAACTTAGAACAAACCGGTTTTAACCATGATATTTCAAATATAGATTTGTTTAATGAAATTGAACGTATTTGGATTCTGTTAGGAAAGCAACCGACTACAAATGATATGAAAAAGGGCGTTTCCAAATATAATCTATCTACTTATACTCGTCGATTTGGAGGTTGGCGTTCTGCTTTAGAAGCATTTATAGAGTATATAAACGGAGATGTGCTTTTTGAAGAACCTATTATAACAAATACGGTTAGTACAAGTAAGATAAATGTCGTTGCAAAATCAAATAATAATAAAAATCCTCATAGGACCAGAAGAGAACCAAGTAACAGACTCAAGATTCAGGTCTTGATGAGGGATGGCAATCGTTGTAGATTATGTGGAGTTGAGTGTAACGATGGATTGCACAATATTCATTTTGACCACATCATACCATGGTCGAAAGGAGGTGAAACAACGTTAGATAATTTACAAGTTTTATGTTCAGACTGCAATTTGGCTAAAGGTGATTTATAATAATAGTGATACACAAAAAATCCCAGCAATTTCTGAAATGAGATTCGCTGGGATTTTTTTTGTTGGTTAAGGATTGCAAAACGATTATTTAACTATTTAATTTTCATTTACACAAAATTATGGATGATGCCTAAATTTAAGAATGTGTATTCTTATATATCAGTTGTTTATTGGAATCTCAACTTCAATAGGTGCTTGAATAATAGTTTCTATTTTCGTTTTCACAACATTATACATATCAATATCTTCAATAGGTGTATCTAGTGATACAATCAATGAATATCTTAGTTTGTTGTTGTATTTATTTAGATTTTTGCGAGTTTTCCACCAACCTCCAATTGGATATACAGCGATTAAATTACACGTTGATAATTGCGCAGCTGATAATCTTAATTCATCAGAATGAATCGAGCCCTTATTTCTATTATCAGCACCAATCAACCATCTTGCAGAATCATTTCTTCCTCGCTCTTCATTTTCTTCAGCCTCAATCGCCTTGTTTATCCTTAATTTAAAGGATCTCTCATCTTCATTCTCATTATTAACATCAAACCGTAAACCACATGAAGCATATCTATATTTATCTTTCCAACCAATTTCTCCTGGGGCAGGTTCTATGAAATATGACAATGTAATTCTCATCGAAACATCTACTTCTGCTAATTCTTCTAGGATTTCATGTGGCCAAGGAAAATTAAAAAAGTGCATTTCATTTATTTTTGCATCATTATCTCTTCTATCTTTGATAAATGGCTGAATAACCTCTTGTGCTATAAATGTCAATCCATTGCCATAACTAAAAAGTGCTCTATCTTCCGATGGAACTCCATATCCACAATGACGCAATCGGTTTTCCATATCCCTCCTGTTATTTACTGGAAATTGTTGTTCCATACATTGTGTCCATTTTGCAGAATGTACTATAAGGCCTCTAATACTTTCTGCCCATAAATCAGGATATTGAACTTGAAGTTTACCAGCAAAATGCAGAGCTAACGCTGTTGCTGCACTAGTTGCATTTATAGAGTCAAAATAGCCACTAACAGCATAATTCTTACTTGTAGTGATTAACTGAAGAGCTTCGCTTTCTGAGAAAGGTATTTGATGGTCATTCGTTTTATATAGATTTCCTCCTTCAAATACTACTTCTGGTTTAATCAATGATGATTTTTCCCAAAGTTTGGATGTACGGGAAAATGGACTTATACCTCCACTTGGAGCAACTCTTTGATATCCTTGTAATTCTGGGCAGTTGGTCGCAACAATATCGGTATAAGCACCTATTGTCATACAATTCCAAGATTGTGCGGGATTTTGAATAGGGCGTAAACAATTCCCATTGGGATACTGTTGTATTATATCTTTATCAGCGTTGTTTATGTCTCTAATATTACCTGCAGAAACTAAAAATAATTTGCCATATTGACCATCGTTATATGTAATAGAATCAATTGAGCCTGACCAAGATGAAGGTTTCCCGTTTTCGCAATCCTCTGCAGTTATGGCCATACAATAAGATATAGGTTTGTTCGGGAATGTAATATCAGATATCGCTACTGCTTGCTCAGTCAAATATCCCCAGGATTCCTTGGGTTTTACGGTATTACTGGGCAAAATTTTGATAGATTCTATGTGATTATGGATTGGAACAATATTATTATGTGCAATAGCTTTTGCCATATCTCCATAAACAACAACTCCACACATACAAGTGCCATGCCCATTTCTGTCAGCACTACCTTCACCAACTACTGTCGCACAATGTTCATCTTTGACAGCATCTGCAAGAAGTGGATGTCCATTATTCACACCTGTATCCAGAACGCAAACAACAGAGTTGCAATCTGCATCAACAATCGTTCTATCTCGCAAATCTTGAACCCACTCGTTTTGTTCGTTTCGATATTCTCTAAATAGAAAATCTGTTAAGGTTCTAGCACTTCTAACTTCTGCTAATTGGTCAGAACCTTGTAATAATTTTGTAAGGATTTCAATATTTGCTTTTATAAGAATTACAGATCTTTCTGGGAATACAAGTATTGAATTCGCTTTATACTCTATTTGTAAAGTATTTAAAACTTCAATAAATGCATTATGCTGATTAGCAATATCCTCGGAATCATTAGTGCGTATCCAAACTTCATACCAATCCATATTATTGGTAGGGAAATCTCTTACATTGTCAGTCCATAAAGCTCTAAGCAATGCAATATTGATACTTTCTATACTACGGAAGAGTTTATCATTTTTAGGTTTCCCTTTTGATGTATTTTCATTTGCATACTTGTTTAATTTGGTTACAAATTTATTTTCTTTTCCGTGAGGGATAAAAACTGTTGCAAAAGTTTGTTCTCCAATGTTCTCATCACTAACCGTTCTAACATTCAGTAACCTTATTCCAGATTGCTGATCTTCTAAACTTTTTGTAACCAATTCGTGAGCAGGAGCACCTGAAAATTCCAAATACGTACCAGTTCTTGCAGGCAAAGAAACAGCTTCCATTTCTTGCTTGATACGCTCATTCTCAGAGTGAGCTAATTCTAACAAATGCTGCAAATTTTCAGCATGAGTTCTTCTGTCTCTATTAGGAATTGCAGGAGACCCACCTCCGCTACCTCTTGGAGAGTATTTTATTGATGCTTTAATTTGCTCAGGTAAAATAATGTGGCTATACTTATCCATTATTCAGCACTCAATTTATAAGCAGATTTTCTTTCTTTGATAGTTTTTACAACTAAATCAAATTTAATAGGTAAATCATATATTACCGATGTCTTTATTACATCCAGACAAGCTTGATTTATTTCTGCATGACTCAATGAATCAAGTTCGGGTAATAATTCTTTAATTTCCTTTTTACTAAGGTTTCCATTTAGACGATTTTTTAGGAGCTGAATTTTTTCATTATCAGTAGGTAATTGATAATGAATAACATCATCAAAACGCCTAAAGAGAGCCTGATCCAATAATTCAAGATTATTTGTTGCAGCTATTATGAGGCTATCAGAGTGATCTCTTTCTATAAATTGCAAGAAAGAATTAAGGACACGACGCATTTCTCCAACTTCGTTATCTTTTCCTCGTTGGCCTCCTATGGCATCAAATTCATCAAATAGATATACGGCAGGGACATCTTCTATGAAATCAAATATTTGGCGTAATTTAGCACTTGTTTCTCCCATATACTTAGTTACAATTTTATCCATGAGGACGACGTATATAGGTAATTTCAGTTCATTTGCAATTATAGAAGCTGTCATAGTCTTACCTGTTCCAGGATTGCCAGAAAACATTATTTTACGGCGATTCTCCAAGTTGTGCTTGAACAATTTATCCTTATATGTAAATTCATGAATAATACGTTCAATTCGTTCCTTGATTTGAGGTGCAACAACCAAATCCGCCAATCTTTCTTGCGGATAAATCTCCAAAAAAAGACCTTGAAGGTTAGAATCTATACTCTTCAATCTTGTTTTGTTATTTTTTGATGACTCGATAATCTTACGAATATCATTTGCAATATTAGTATGTCCTAATCTTGCTTCGTGAGCTGCAATCTGTAATGCTATAGTGTTAAATTTTTCATCGTTTTCTTCAAAATGACTTTTAACAAGCATTTTTATTTGATTTGCTGTTGCCATATTATTGTTGATTTATTTTATCAATATTAAAGTTATTAACTTGATAACACCACATTAATTTGCAAAAGTACAAAATATAAACATATTTTGTATAAATATATCAACTTTTTTGTGCTATTTACAACACATCCATACGTGATTTTTTCTCACAATCTCATGTATCTAATTCAATTGAAAGATAAAAGTAGTATTTTTGTGTGGAAATATTAACTGTTAATTTTTAACGATATGCCGCCTCGGAGAAATAGCGTTAAGAAATTATGAGTCTGAAGCGTTAAGAACAAAAAGCTGTCTGAGCGCAGCGAGTTCTTTTTGTTTAGCGAAAGAATCATAATTTTAGCGTATTTATCCGCAGCGGCGAGCTTTTTCTGTTTCTCTTTTTTGCGGCAAAAAAGAGAAAGGAAACCTCTGTCGTGCCTACAGCACTTTGATATTAGTCCGGTCATATTCGCAGGCATTCCGAGCTTCGCTCTCCATACCTGCCTATGAACTGCCGTCCCTAACGGGACTTTTTTTGATTTGAAAATTAGCTGTGAGCCTTGAGTTTTATCATCACTTCATTACTCCATCACTTTCATTTTTAATTTTTCATTGTTAATTGCTCACAGCCCATAGTTCATAGCTCTCAGCTCATTTCCCGTTAACTTACCAAATAACCACATAAAAGTTAAAAATAGTTAAAATTGTAAAAGAGAAGATTTTTCTTTATACTTTTGTGGAGAGACCAAAAAGATAATTTATGGAGACTAACAAAAATGATTTTAGCTTGATACATATTACAGAAGACTCTTCTGATTGTAAAAATATAGAACAACTAATAGTAAACGTCAGAGGTCGTCAGGTTATGCTTGACAGAGACTTAGCATCGCTTTATGGTGTTGAAACAAAAGTATTAAACCAAGCGGTAAAACGTAACATAGAGAGATTCCCTGATGATTTCAGATTCCAGCTTACAAAAGATGAGTGTCTAAGGTCACAAATTGTGACCTTTAAGTATCTACCATATGCTTTTACAGAAAATGGTGTCGCTATGCTTAGCAGCGTACTTCGTTCTCAGACTGCAATAGAAATGAATATCCGTATAATGAGAACATTTACCGCGATGCGACATTTCGTAGCTAATAATGAAATGGTTTTCCAAAGAATATCAAATTTGGAATATCGCCAAATTGAGATGGATAAACGCATTGATGAAGTCCTTGAGAAACTTGAACCAAATCCAACTCAACAAGGAATTTTCTTTGATGGACAAGTCTTTGATGCCTATCATTTTGTTTCAGATTTGATAAGAAAAGCCTCTAATACTATAATTCTAATAGATAATTACATAGATGATAGCGTATTAACATTACTAGATAAACGTAAGTTAAATGTTAGTGCAACGATATATACTCAGAAAATATCAGAACAACTAAAACTTGATATTAAACGCCATAATGAACAATATCCTGAGATTTTAGTGAAATGCTTTTCAAAGTCTCATGACAGATTTCTGATAATAGACGAGGAACTTTACCATATTGGAGCATCAATAAAAGATTTAGGCAAGAAATGGTTTGCATTTACTTTGATGAAAGACATTTCACCTGATGAAATACTACAAAAAATATAAAGCCATTTTATATTCATCAGACTATTGTTTTTAAACAGAATATTTAGTTTCAGCCGTCAATCCCTGCCGTTTTGGAGAAAACGCTTTTTTAGTTAGGAGTTAGGAATGGATGTAGAGACGTATCAATTACACAAAAAAATGAACAATATGTAATTGCTGCGTCTCAAAACACCGAATCTCATGAGACGCAGCAATGTGTGTTTATATGCAGGAAACATTGATACGTCTCTACCGGTTTGTCCTCATTTTCCGTTAACTTGCCAAATAACTACATAAAAGTTAAAAAATGTTAAAATTGTAAAAGCGAAGATTTTTCTTTATACTTTTGCAATGAAACTTTAAAAACGCAAGATTTATGACAAAGAAAGAATCACTACAACTTTTCGAGACAAAGAAAGTCCGTACCATCTGGGATGACGAACAAGAAAAATGGTATTTCGCAATTGTCGATGTAGTTGCTGTATTGACAGAACAGAACGATTATCAGACATCGAGAAAATATTGGAATAAACTAAAACAACGTCTAAAAGAAGAGGGAAATGAAACGGTGACAAATTGTCACCAGTTCAAACTTCAAGCTGCTGATGGTAAGATGCGACTGACGGATGTCGCTGATACAGAGCAGTTGTTTCGTCTCATTCAGTCAATACCTTCACCTAAAGCTGAGCCTTTCAAGATATGGATGTCGCAAGTGGCAAGCAACCGTCTCGAACAGATGCAGGACCCGGAGCTTTCCATAGAACAGGCGATGGCTGATTACAAGCGTCTTGGCTATTCCGATTCTTGGATTAACCAAAGATTGAAAAGCATAGAAATTCGCAAGGAACTAACCGACGAATGGAACCGTACTGGAGTGATAGAAGGCTATCAGTATGCTACACTCACTGACATCATCACCAAAGAGTGGAGCGGATTCAAGACAAAAGAATACAAGCAATTCAAAGGATTGAAAAAAGAAAGTCTCCGTGATAACATGACTAATGTGGAACTGATTCTTAACAGTCTTGCAGAAGCCTCAACGACAGAGATTTCAAAGCAAAAAGACCCATCAGGTTTTGAGGAAAACAAAGTCGTCGCAAAAGAAGGCGGTGAAGTTGCAAAGATAGCTCGTGAACAACTGGAAGCAAAAATAGGGAAGACTATAATATCTTCGAAAAATGCAAAAGACTTTACGCAATTACCAGAGAAGTGATAAAAGTCAACAAGACTATAAGACCACAAGTCAACAAGTTTTAGTTAGGAGTTAGGAGTTAGGAGTTGCTTTAATTCCCTCAATTCCTCAGTTCCTCAGTTTCTTAACACCAAAAACCGCTATCACAAAATACACTCCGCATTGAACCCATAGTGTAATCATTTCTGGAACTACATTACTCAAATCGCCTCCCATGCAATCGAGTTTCACGAATGCTAAAGTCGCGGGAGCCGTCGGGATAATGTAATGGAGTATCTTCCAATGCCACGGCATAAGCTCCAAAGGGTAGGAGATACCCGTTAAAAACACTAGCGGTACCGACATAAACACTATGAAAAACAATGGCATATCGCCGTCGGTGTATAAAGGCGACAATGAAAGACAGAAGAACACACTAGCGAAAAGATACGGAATCATCATGATGATGATATCGAGAGAATTACCCAAATGCGGAAGGTCGAAAATCAATGGTAATAAACCTAAGAAGAAAACAGAAAAGACACTATAAATCATCACATTAGTAAATGCCTTACCCAAAACGATTTTAGCAGAATTACAAAAACCTACAATCCAACGACTCTGTGACTTTGTGACTCTGCGACTTTGCGACTTCTCATATTCCTCTCCGCACCTCATCGCCACCGTAATCATAAGTGTCTGAAAAATAATGATAACCATGACAGGCGGAATGAGATAAGTACCGTAGCCTTCAGATGAATTATATAATGGCTCGTTCACGATATTGACAGCCTTGTCGTTCGCAAGAAACAGAACGTCAATCATATTGAGCGACTCTACCATCTCAGGAAGTAACTCGCTGTTTACACTCAAAGATGCAAAATTGACAGCTTCATATATATTCAGATAATCTAGGAAAGAAAGCGTGGAACCGTAAACTACGCACTGAGCCTGATTGCCTTTCATGATTTCTTCTTTCAATTCAGACGGAATGTAAAGAAAACCAACTATTTCTCTCTCGATTACCATACGTTTCGCCTCATGGAAGTTCTGCGTCCTGGCAACGACTTTCACCTGTTGCGTAGCGTCGATGTAATCAATGAAATGCTGACTCAAATCACTTTGCGACATATCGACGATGGCAATAGGAGCTTCTTTGTATACATTGGTGTTATACAATAAGTTATAAAGAAAACCATAACCGACATTACCCAAAATCAATACAATCAAAATCGGGATGTTAGTTCCAATCGCCCTGAATTCATTGGATATTATTTTGATGATTTCGTTCATAATCTTAGGTCAACGGACAACAGACAACGGACAACAGTTATTATTAACTCCTAACTCCTAATTCCTAACTCCTAACTGAAAATACTTGTGTTTCAAAATCATTGTCGCCAATATTATCAGAATGTTAAAAGACATTAAGACAAGGAGATGTTCCCAGTAATAGATAAAGGCGTGACTTTCATAGCGAAGGTAGTCGGTCATCACGACGAAGTGACGAATCGGGAAGAAGTACGATAGTTTTTCGAAGAACGGGTACATCGCGTTAACGGGGAAAGTCACGCCGGCAAAAGTGGCTCCCAACGAACCGAACATCGAGATGAAACTGATGATTATCGGTAAGTTGGGATATATAGAGAAAAGGAAGATTGCGATGGAACATGTCGCGAGTATGAAAAGAACGCATACCGCTATTATTGAAAAAATGCTAGAACTTAAATCGAATTCCAATACATTAAACATCAGTACGTTAGCGAATATCGCCACCGATGAGAATATTATAACGTAAGGAAACATCTTGCCTAAAACCACGTTTATGAATTTTCTGTTTCCCGCTGTGAGACAGTCTCTTATCGTTCCATTTTTGTATTCAATGCCGAAAGAATAAGCAATGTTAAGTAAAATTAAGATTTGGAACAAAACCCAGAAATACGGGAATGTGAGATACGAAGTGTAATTCAACGACGGATTGTAGAGTGGGTGAGCGCTGATGCTTATCGGCGAGGCGATGTTCTCCACCATTTTCTCGTCGATGCCAAGGAAATTGGCAGTCTCTTGTAATGGATTTACAGCAATGATTCTTAATACGTTAAGAAAACCTTGCAGCACTTCCGATCCGACGCTTAAAAATGCGTAATGATAACAAAGAGTGAGACTGGTGTTTTTGTTGGCGTTGACGTCAGATTCGAACTCATTCGGTATTATGAGATAGCCGTAAATCTCCTTCGAGAGAAGAGCATCGCGAGCCTCGGCGGTGTTAGGAAGCACCTGTGTCACACGAATTTCTGGCACCGCCGAGCATAGCCGCGTGATGTTACGCGACATACGGCTGTCGTCTTCATCCACGATGGCGACAGGAATGCTGTCAATTATCCCATCACCGAAAATCGTTGTCATGAAAAACAAGGCAAACAAAGGAAAAACCAATGCCGTGAAGAGATACAACGGCCTCGAAGTCAAGACCAAACACTCCCTCTTCACAACCGCAAAAAATCCACTATGACGATTCGTGTTTTTCATTTTTTATTGTTTATTTATTGGACGCGATGAATCAACGTCCCTACAACTCCTAATTCCTAACTCCTAATTGATTAGACGCAGCAATTACATATTGTTAATATTTAAGGTGTAATTGATACGTCTCTACATAACTCCTAATTCCTAACTCCTAACTCCTAACTAATCAGCCACAGCAATTACATATTTTTAATATTTAAGGTGTAATTGACACGTCTCTACCAGAACTCCTCAGTTCCTCAAATCCTCAGTTCCTCAAATCCTTAAATCCTCAATTCCCAACTCCCAACTCCCAACAAAACCGTCATCCCCGCTCTCAATCCCTCCACCTTCGTCGTTGGAACCGCCTGTATCTCAAAGGTTCTCATGTCATAACCACCAGTGTCTTTCGTCGCTTTCCATGTCGCGAAGCTGCCGAGAGGCGAGATGTAGTTGATGATGAAAGGCACCTCTTTCAGACCTAAAGCCGGGATGTAACACATTATCGTTCCGCCCATCTTGAAATGCGATAGCAAATCCTCGCGTACGTTAAGGACAAGGTACGGATTGTCGATGTCGATGACCGTCATGATGTTAGTTCCTATTGAAGTCAACTCGCCTTCGTTCAATGAGATAGACGCCACTTCGCCAGATATTGGCGACGTCAGACTAGCGTCGTTGAGCAGCGCTTTCACCACCTCGCTGTTGTTCTGCGCAGCCACTGCCATCGCCTTCGCCGACGCCTTGTCCTCTTCCTGCGCGCCCTCGAGAGCGAGCTGATACTGATAATACGCCGCGCGCTCAGCCGCCAATGCCGACTTATAAATCGCCTCGGTCTCGTCCCTTCGCTGCAGGCTCACGATGGAATCCTCGTACAAAACCTTGATTCTCTCGTACGTCGTCTTCGCCAGTTTCAGGTCAGCCTTAGTGCCGTCCCACAACTCCTTCGTTATGGAAACCAGCTGTTTACGCGAGCCGGCATCGATTTTGTCACTCTGCAATGACGCCGCATTCTCCAAAGCCTTCTGCGCCTCATATTCCGCGATGACCTCCTTCGAAACGATGTGAACCAAAGTGTCGCCCTTGCCAACACGCTCGCCCTTTTTGACCAAAATACTCTCAACCCTTCCCGGCAACAAACCAGAAATATTATACTCCTCAACCTCAATCTGACCCTGCAAAACAACCTCCTTATCCCTCATAAGAAAAATTCCAAGAATAGATAAAGTCAATATTATCAATAAGATAACCACAAACAAAACGAATAATATTTTATTAGAAACTTTCATCTTTTTTTATTTTTTGTCAACAGTCAACAGGTTTTTATTCATTCTTATTTTTTAATTTATATTTTCATTCTACATTACCCTTTGTCATTAGTAGTTATTCATTTGCCAAAATTCTGAAGTTCTAAAATTCTAGAATTCTTAAGTTCTTTTTGGGCGTTCCGGCTATCGCCGTCGGGCTTTCCGCTATATCTTTTTCCGCTTCGCTCCAAAAGGATGCCGCTCCAATCCCTAACGCACCAGCAGCTACTAATACAAAGGAGTTGCCCCTTACTAAACAATAACTCCTAACTCCTAATTCCTAACTCCTAACTCCCTAAAAACGATTCAAAAAACTCCGGAATCCCGCACAGACAACACAGATTCGCCAGAGCGATGTCATATTCGAAATAAGTCGTCAGCAAAAGCAAGTTCGTCTTGTTGACAAGGTTAAGAGCGTCAAGCACTTGCTGTGAGGTGCAGAGACCTTCGCTGAACGATTTCTTCCTTATGCGATACACTTCTTGAGCGAGTTCCAAAGACGATTGCAGTTCCTCTGCATTGATGCAGGCTTGTTTCAGATTCGCATGCCATTCATCCACAGCGACTTCCAAATCATTCTTCAACGAAAGCTGCGTCTCTGCCACAATTTCCGATTCTATCTTCGTAAGTTGTATGTTACGTTCCCTCGCGAGACCATCGAAGATGTCCCATACCAAATTCACGCCTCCGATAGTATTGGGAACCATATTCTTAGGAACCTGATACGAGGCTATAGTCTGTTTGCCATAAAGCGAAATCACAGGATAATAATTCGACTGACTCAATCGTAGATTCGCCTTCGCGATGTCATCATGCAAATCAGCCTGTTGAAAGACGTATGCATTCTCTTTCATCATATCCTTGAACCACTCCAACTGCGGATATTTTTCATTGATAAACAGTGGAGTAGAAGTGGCTATTAGCTGTTGGCTGTTGGCCATTGGCTCTTGATCATTACCCAAGGACTGTTGTCCGTTGTCTGTTGTCCGTTGACCCAATAAAAAGGACAGCGCTTCTCTAAGAACTTCCGCTTGATTTTCAGCGTCTTTTAAATTTCTCTCGCTTTCATCCAGAGCGACTTTCACGATGAGACGTTCCGCCTTGTCGAACATGCCGATAGCCTCCATTTTAAGAGCCTGCGAATAATGATTGTTGGTCATCTCGTGAGTCTCTTTCAAGACCTTAATCATTGACTCAGCGAGACTTAAAGAGAAATAAACATTAGCGAGTTCTAGATATTTAGCAGCGCCAACAGATTCTTTATTGATTTCCGATAAAGCCTCGTTACTTTTAGCCAACTTATTGGCGTACAACCTTTTCGTGCCAGTAAAAATAGGATATAGAATTTCCAAGTCTATAGAGCCGAAGTCGTCTTCAAATATAGGCACCTCGAAAGCAAGGTCGCCGAGTTCGTTAGAGATGAGATTGAGAATCTCAGGCACGAGAGGCGTCTCCGCATATTTCTCCTTAAAAGGCTCAAGCAGAGAAGCATAATCCTGCGAGACGCCAATCCCATTCGACATCATAGTATAATCCGCTGTCATTGTGATAGTAGGCAGCCAGCTCGCATTTATTAGCTGCGACTGCCGTTTCGCCAGCAGCGTACTTTTCTCAGCAGCCTTTATCGTCGCATTATTCTCCAACATCATATCGACCGCCGTCCGAAAGTCAATGACATTGTTCCCATCAAACTGACTGCCGACTTCAGTCCGCTGATAGCCCGTCTGTTGTCCGTTGACTGTTGTCTGTAGACTGATAAATAATATGAAAAAGTAAAAAGGTTTCATAGATCCAGATTTATTGACCTATAAACCGACAAGGAGATAAAAGGTTCAAAGTGGGAGGGGATTTAGCGAAGGATGTGTTTAAGAATTATGTTTCTTATAAGAGATACGAGCAGCACTCATCTGTTCGCGGATACCTCCAGTCTTGAGAAAAGCTTCTTGTTTAGTCTCGATTAACCTGCGAAGAAATACATCTTCTTGATGTATCAGTGTAATTGCAATATTGGCAATAGTTTCGCTATTTCGTTTTGTTATAGCATCTCTATAATATGCAGAATCATTATGTTTGGAACATATTTTTCGAGTTTGAATAGCTTTTGAAGAATTGATGTCCCATTGTTCGAACTTGTTGACTCTTAGATAATCCTCATAATCCAAGAGAAGTTCTTGAAGACTAGCCCGAGCCACATTTATCAGTTTCAATTCTGTCTCAAGAGATGTAGTTGCAGCACTGTTACCTTCCGCAATATTCTGTTTTCCGCTACGCGCAGCCTGCACCATCTGGTCGATAGTACGATCCTTTTTTGAAAGAAAATTATGTGCGAAATAGTAAGTGATATCATAAATACACTCAGCTTTTTGATAAGCTATGAGATCCTTATAGTTACCTTTAAGTTTTAAGAAGGTCTTCATTGTATTATAAATTATGGTTAATTTGGTAAATAAAAGCAAAGGTAATATCAGTTCCTATACCAAACAAATTATTTTAGTTAAAAAATGTTAATTTTTAAATTTTTTAACCAACCACTCCCTTTTTTTAACATATTCCCTTAAAATCAATTAACAAATCCCCCCCCCCAATCAACCCAATTAACCCAATCACTCCAATTCCCCCAATTCCCCCAATTAAAAAAACTCCCTCCGAACATAGAGTTCGCATATAATTTATACCTTTGCGACAAAATAAGAAACTATGCCAGCCAACAAAAATGCAATGACAAGATACAAGATATTGGACGAACTTCTCAGCGACCGATATCACGACTATACTTTGGATGACCTGACAGAGGAAGTGAACAACCGACTTTCTGAATTGGATAAGGATTCCAATGGCGTTGTTCGACGTACTATTGAAAAAGATTTGCGTTATCTTGAATACGAAGGACCATTCCTTGTTGAGATTGAACGCTATACAGTTCAAAGTTATGACTCCCAAAAACAAAGGTCGTTCACAAAACAATGCCTTCGTTATGCTCATCCTTCTTACTCTATTTTCAAGAAGGATTTGTCCGACGATGAGAAATATCTGCTCAAATCTGCATTGTCGCTCTTAGGACAATTCGACGGACTGCCAAATCTGGGAACATTGGAAGGTCTAAGAAAAAGTCTTGGCGTCAAAGATAATGAACGACAAATAATATCATTCTCGAAAAATCCTATTGAAGAGAAGTCTATTTTGGGTGAATTGTTTACTGCAATATCTAATAAACAAGTCATTGAAATACATTATCATAAGTTTGCAGCACCAGATGAAGTTCTTATCCATAATCTTCATCCATACCTTTTGAAAGAATACAATAGCAGATGGTTTCTTGTTGCGGCTTCGGAAAAAGACGAGAAATTATTGACATTTGCTCTCGACAGAATCGACAAGGTGACGCCACTTCCTTCTCACAAATATGTGGATTGCGATGATGATATTTCAGAGATGTACGAAGAAATAATAGGCGTGACTTACTACGACGATGCACCTTTATGCAACATCTATTTCTGGACAAGTGACGGAGCAAAAGATTATGTGCTTACAAAACCTTTACATTCATCACAAGTCAGAGTAAAAAATATTGCAAAGAACGAAGAACTCAGAAAACGTTATCCCACACTCGAAAACGGACAGATTTTCAAGATAGTATGTAAGTTCAACTACGAACTTATACGCGAACTTTCATCATACGGCAAAGAACTTATAGTCTTGGAACCAAGCAATATTCAAGATATGTTATTCGAAAGATGCAAGTTGATGTATGATAATTATTCAAAACTGCGAACAAAGAATTCGTAGCTGCTATGTAAATTTGCATCGTCAAAATAAAAAACCAAAAGTTATGAAAAGAAACAGAAACATGAAAATTACATCGGTGAAAAACAGAAACAACACAAAAGCGATAGCTCCAATTCTCTTGAACGTAATAGGCGTACCATATTTGTTGGCAGAATTCCGTAAAAAAGAGTATTTGTTATTCGTCGTTGATACCGGCGCAACGGAAAGTTATATTGATAGTCGCGTTTATGATCTCATCAAGGATAAGCTCCAAATCGTAGAATCCAAGAGTTTTGCCAGATGTGTCGATGGCAGTGAGATATCATCAGAATTTTCAGCGATTATGAAATTCAAGGTGAATGGAAACAATTGTAAGGCCAGACTCAGCGTGATGAAGCAGACACCGCTAGCCTTCGATATGATTGAAAAAGAAGAAGGTATCCGTATCCATGGAATTCTGGGCATCGACTTCCTCACGAGCAACAATCTTATCCTTGATTTCTGCAATAATGTGATTGTCAAATACAATGCAAATAATGCAGCTTAAATTGAGATTTGTACTTAAAATAAATTAACTTTGCGATATAAAAGTTCTTTGAGATACTGACTGGGAGAGCATTTTGAATCTGTTAGATGTATTCGTCTAATGTCTAAACAAGGTCATCGACATTGTTATTATTTTATTACTCCTCCTTTATTGTCTATAGTAATATAGTATTGATAGATATAGAGTTATATTGAAAAGGAGAGCATGTTTGAAGAAAAGAATCTCAGTCGGTATTCTCGAAGTCCTTAATAAAACAATTTCAAATGGATAAAGAAAGAATCATAGAAACCCTTAATACTCTTGATGGCAAAACCGCATTGTTGACATTGTTGAATGATGCGAAGAAAGAGTATTGGGGAGACAAGGCATATCCGTTTGAATTGCGACAAATCACATTCTACAGCAATCCTGCTTCTGATGTAAAACGTTATAAGGATTTTGAAATTCCTAAGAAAAGCGGCGGCACACGTAAGATTTCAGCTCCAGTAGAAGGATTGAAAATCATACTTAAATGTATGAATATGATACTTCAGGAAATCTATGAGCCTTCAAAATATGCTATGGGATTTGCCAAAAACAGAAGTGTCGTTGATAATGCGAAGAAACACGTAAACCAGAATTATGTTTTTAATATTGACCTTAAAGACTTCTTTCCATCTATTTCAAGATCAAGAATATGCTCCAGACTTAAGGTGAAACCTTTTTGTTTCTCTGACGATATAGCGAGAATGATTTCTGGATTATGTACTATGAAAGTCACTGATGGCGAAAATGTAAAATATGTCTTGCCACAAGGTGCGCCAACATCACCAACCTTAACCAATATCATTTGTGACCGTCTCGACCATAAATTGGCAGGACTGGCGAAACGTTTTGGACTGAATTATTCCAGATATGCTGACGATATTACATTTAGTAGTAATCATAATGTATATCAAGAAGATAGAGATTTTAGACAAGAACTGAATCGTATTATTACAGAAGAAGGATTCACTATTAACGATAAGAAAACCAGACTGCAGAAACGTGGCAGTAGGCAAGAAGTCACAGGTGTGATAGTATGCGAAAAGACCAATGTAACCAAGAAGTATGTAAAAGAGATTCGCAATCTGTTATATATCTGGGAAAGATACGGATACAATGATGCCGTTTCGAGATTCTTTCCTGAATATAAAAAAGAAAAAGGATATACCAAGAAAGGCAATCCACATCTCGATGCCGTCTTAGGAGGAAAGCTGTTGTATATGAAGATGGTAAAAGGAGAGAATGACTCAGTTTACAAAAGACTTCAAGATAAGTATGACACCTTGATAGAAAGAGACAACTCATCAATAACCCCAACCGATAACCAAACCAATAACGAAGCCTTGATTTCAGAACTTGAAAACTTATTAGATGAACTTCTAAAATAAGAAAGTTATGAGCGGAGGCAATGCTAAATACAAGAACCTATTAGACAAGCTAGACCAGTTGACCAAGAATGATCCCGAATTCAGGAAAGAGTTAGGGAAGAGGTATGGAGGAGGAGATGTTGTTGAAAAGATTAAAAAGATAGAGAAATACTTAGGACTCGATTTTAGTCTTGACAAGATAGATTCTATAATTGACTATTCATATATTGATGACGAATATGTTAGATGTCAGTTGATATCCGACAACAGAGAAATGCTGAGGTATAGATATGGAACAAGAAATCATAAGATTGATTTTCTTGAATTTTGTCGTTATGCCCACATGCAAGCAGAGATGTTGGTAAATTATTACTTTGATAAGCAATACAAAGGCGACATAGAGAAGATAACAACAGCCATCGACTATCAATACAAAACAGAGACCACCACATTATCATCAATCAATTACATTTCAAAGTGTATTCATATTAAGAAAAAGTTAAACATAAAAGGAAGTGTTTTAGAAAATCTGGCGAAGGCAAGAAACATCCAATCGCACCGTTCTGTTGGAGGCAACGATATAGATCTTTCTTACGTTGAAGTCATTAAGAAAAGTGGATTGTATTTGAATTATGATAAAGATGATTTTAATTGGTCAAAAATACAGATAGATACTGATCAAAAGAACACTTATGACACGAAATACCTTAAAGACGAAAAATACAAAAACTACCAAATAAATCTCTGGATTTCCAAGCAACCATATGACTCGGTAATAGAGACGTTGAAGATTTTGGCGGAGAAGGTGAGAGAGGCATTTTAAAAGTTGATGTTAAGTATTATATCTATATATTATGGCAACATTTATACCTTCAATAGATAAAATATTGCAATTCAAGGTTCAACCAGAACCTGGTGAATTGCATTTGCTCAGATTCCTTGAAAAAACATTGGATGATAGTTTTGAAGTCTATTTTAATCCTTATATGAACGGAGATAGACCTGATATTATAATCATGCGCAAGGATTATGGAGTCCTTATCGTTGAAGTTAAAGATTGGGACCTAAATTTATATGAATTAGACGACAAAAAACACTGGAGATTAAAAACTTCTCCCAATGCATATCCGCAATCACCTATAAACCAAGTATTAAAGTACAAAGAGAATCTATTTGAATTGCATATAGAAAACCTTCTTGAGAAGAAAATTAAAGATTATAGAAGCTTTAATATGGTTGGATGCGCTGTTTATTTCCATAATGCAAATGAGCAGAAAATCAAAGACATGTTAATTACGCCTTTTACACAAGATAAAAGATATAATAAATTTCTAGAATATAACATTGATCTTGTAGGTAATGATAATCTCAATGAATTGGATTTTACTAATTTGTTAAAAAAGAGATATTTAATAGCTAATAGAAAGTCATATTTTTTTACTGACGACATCTATCAAAGTTTTAAAAGTTTTTTGGCACCTCCTATACACATGAAAGAAGAAGGTGTTGATATTAATTATTCTGATAAACAAAAAGAGATTATATACGAAAAAGAAAAAAAGAAACAAAGGATAAAAGGTGTTGTCGGAAGTGGAAAAACTACAGTCTTGGCTGCAAGAGCGGTTCAGACATACAAAAGATTGTCTAAAGAAAATCCTAATGCAAAAATCTTAATTCTAACATACAATATAACTCTTAAAAACTTTATACATGATAAGATAAGTAAAGTTAGAGATGATTTCCCTTGGTCTGCATTTGAAATTTTTAATTACCATCTTTTTATAAATTCTCAATTGAATAATCTTGGTATTCCTATTGTTCCTCCTAATAAAGATTCTAACATAAATGTTTCTAATTATTTTGAAGAAAATTACTATTCTAACAAAAAACTGTTTTGGCAAAATAAAGAAAATACATTCAAATACGATGCTATTTTTATAGATGAAATTCAAGATTATAAACGTCCATGGATGGATATATTAAAAGAGTGTTTTTTGGTAGATGATGGAGAGTATGTTTTGTTTGGTGATGTCAAGCAAAACATATATTCAAATGTAACAGAAAATAAGGATATTAGTACAAATGTTCAATCACGTCCTATCGAATTAAAAAGATGCTTTAGAAGTGATTTTAAAATCAAAGATTTGGCTGTAGAGTATCAAAAAAATATTTTTAAAGATAAATACGAAATTGATACTTTTAATAAAAACGAAAATCAAACAGAACTTGAGTTTGAGAGAAATCAATTGGGTTATGTCAATTATATGTACTTGCCTAATGATAAACTAGTTCCATCTTTATATAATATAATTCATGAGAACATTTTGAACAAATATAATAATGAAATATCCCGCAATGATATTACGATATTGGGATATACACTCAAACAGCTGAGAGAATTTGAAGCATATTATAGGTATGCTTCTGGAGAAAAGACGAAAACTATGTTTGAGACTTTAGAAATAATGTATCTTGATAAATTAAATAAGTATGGCAACCAACAACCTCAATGGATAAAAGATGGTATTAAAATGCTAAAGCGAGATCATGATTATAAACGAGATACAGGAAATGGCCAACTTGTACATTTGTTTACGATTTATGATTTATATAAAAAATACCCTAATGAATTTAAAAACAAGATTGAGTACTATTGTTCAAAATTTAATACATCTTTAACTGATTTTGAAAGGTTTATATGCAATAATAACAAAGATTATAACGAATATAAAGAAGCAGTTTATAATGGGGATTATGAGTTTATAAGGAAAAATAAGAAAATACATTTTTGGATGAATACAGGAACCATTAAGGTTTCAACTATTAATAGTTTCAAAGGTTGGGAAAGTGAATTGTTGTTTATAATACTAGAACCTAAATATGCAGATTCAAACAACTTTAATATTGCTTTTGACGAGTTGTTATATACAGGTATAACTCGTTGTCGTTCGAATCTTGTGATAATAAACTTCGGAAACGAAGAGTATGATGAAAAGATCAGACCTTTGATAGATTCTGTAAAATAACATTGTATGATTACCATATATTTGGATAAAAATGTTTTCAGTCATTTAAACAAAGCTATAGAAGATAAATATGTTATACTTATACGTGAAATAGAAATTGTTGTTAATAGGTCTGTTAATGCTTTAAATAATATTGGCGCAAACTTTTTGTTGTTTAATAAGGAAATAGAATATCCTCTAATTAAAGTCGATGAATGGGGGGATATATTGAATTAAATGATTCTGTAATCTCTTTAACAAAATTCAAAAATGCATCAATGTTATGTTTGTGTATTAAACCTAAAAATAAATAAGAGTGTTTTATATAAAAACTAAAAACCCCTCAGTGCTTCATGTACTGAGGGATTTTTTTGTTATAAAACTACACTGTCATCGTCTTCCGTTTATTGCCGTATTCGTTATGTATGGCAAACATGGTGTAGTTCTCTGCCAGAATGTTTTGTATGTCCTGTCGTCGGTAGTAAATCTTGTTGCCAAATAGTTAAAAAACATTAACATTTAAAACTAAAATACAACTATTTCAAAACAGGTATTCAGAAGACATGAGAAGAAGTTGAGAAAAGAATAATCATATTATTATCCATATGTTTTTTGTTGAAAAAATATTGGTGTTTCAATGATTGTTTTTGTACATTTGTGCGTTAAATATTAAAATTTATTTAGATATATAAGGTGACTTTAATATTAAACAATTAAGAAATAATAAGAAAAACAACAGATAATATATGATATACTTCGAGAATAAAAAACAACTACTTAATGCAACGGATGAAGAAATAAAAGACTTCTTTGCATCCACCATATTTGAAGGAGTGTTTTCATCAGAAATTAAGAGTAGTCATACAGACTACTATAAAGGTCATATTCATTCAATAAAAATTAATGGAGAATTAAACAGTGTTATTGGCAATCATATAAATGTTCCGATAAGTGCAAATGATATTCCTGAAGGACCTTGTACTTTTAAATGTAGAGTAAAAGAAGAGGTAAGAATTTCCCCAAATCAAATTAATTTCTCAATTTCACCTCGTACATTGAGAAGTAAATCAGAACCTTCTTCTACGAAGATTGAAAAAACAGAAGGAGAACTAACAAATGAGGATTTATTTGAACTTTGGGGAGTGGATAATTGTGAGTGTATTGGATATTATCATTATGACCCACAAACGAATGGCTATATTATAGATGATTTAAGAAAAACTAATTTTGATCGTATTCCCTCTTATCTTTCCAATAAACGAGCGATTTCTTTGTGGTTAAAATATCCTCAGAGAGGTTTAGAGTTGGATAATTACTATAGATTTACATGGAAACTATCTCATAAAGACAAGGATAATCCGTATGAAATATATCTAGATAATAGATTCCCAGCACAACCAATAACACCTAAATGGTTTATTGATAACTTGTTTGAAGATAGGCACAGTGACAAATCTAAAAACTTTGGTTCTGCAGCAAATTTTCTTGATACGCTTAGTAAGCAACTAAGTGCTAGAGAGTCAACATTTGTTTATGAACTTTTGCAAAATGCTAATGACTATCCAGTAGAAGGACAAAAAGTAGATGTGGAATTTTATATTACGGAAAACTATCTTTTATTCCTCCACTCTGGAGATAAATTTAATGTGCGAAATATATCTGGTATTTGTGGAATTAACGAGAAAGAAAAAGTTGCTAATAAGAAAACAATTGGATACAAGGGTATTGGCTTCAAAACCGTATTCTTGAACAATCACTATGTATATTTGCGAACAGGTGAATATTCGTTTCGCTTTGACGAGGGAGAATCACCAGAAAAAAAACGTGGAGGAAAAATCAAGCGTCAGAATGCACCTTTTCAAATTCTTCCTATTTGGACTGAGCATAATGAAGTTTCAACTGAGGTAAATTCCGTTTTTGACAATGCGGACAAAAAGTTTCAGGTGCAAATAGCATTACGCCCGGATAGTTCAAGAATCCTACATTATGGAAAAAATTCATACGAAAATTTATTCCGTGAAGTATTCTCTGATTCAAATATTATTCTTTTTATCCCAAATATCAATTCTGTTCGAGTCTTTATTAATGGACTAGAAGAACGAACTTGTTTCCGTAATAACGATGAATGGATTGTTAGAGATTATGAAAACGAAATTCGAGAGGATTTGCAGAATCTTATAAACAATACAATTGACAAAGGAAACAGTCGAATTCCAGAGAAATACAAAGATTTCGACTATACCAAAGTGTCCTTTGCATGTAAGCATGACGGGGCTATAATTAAACCGGTAGATGATGCTACCCTTTATTGTTACTTGCCGACGAAAGCATCATGGGGATTGCCATTCCTCATGAATACCGACATGATACCTAAAGGAGATCGCAACGACATAGAGACAGAAGTTAAACTTCTAGATGAAGATGAGACTAACTTCAATGAAGAATTAGCATCTATCGCAGGTTCCAAACTTTTTCTCTGGATTCGAGACTTACTTACATCTAGAAGCTATCACCTTGGCTCTGTATTTTCTTTAGTTCCAGACTTCAAGAAATGCAAAAGAGAACACAAAGAATATACTAACTTTATCGAGAAATTTGAAACAGCTTTTGATAATTGCCTCGAAACTGAAACTATCGTTCCGATTTCGAAAGGTATTGCTCTAGTCAATACCATTATTTTAGACACAACAGGTCTTAGTTGCTCTGGAATAATGACCGATGAGGAGTTTTGTAAGTTTACTGATATGGAAGATTATCATCTTCCATTACCAATGTTACGCAAAGATAAGCATTTCAATTCATTCTTAAAACGATATGCTCAGGACGAACAGAAGTTCGAAGGTGACAATATTGAAGTTCTTATCGCCAATGGAGACTTTCAAGAGTGGCTAAAGGATCAAGATAACAACAATAAGTTCCTTAATTTCTTATTGGAAAACGATTATCTTGAAGAGCATCTTGATAAAAAGATTTTCATAGAAGAGGAATGTGGTGAGTTATATTCCGCTGAAGAATTGTATTATGATATTGATGAAGAATTAAAAGATTTATCAGCCTTTAGTTCTCATCTATTTTATTTATCATTAAAAACAAGAGAATATTTTAATGGCAATCAGCAATGGGAAGAAATCATTGAAGACCAATTTGCCGAATTTGATGGAGAAAACTTTATAAATGAAACTCTATTAAATGAGAATTGGAACGAGACTACAAAAGCATTAGAAAATTGGGATACATCATTTCACTTCTACAGCTATCTTGCCAAGAATAACATCGTTCCTGATGAGCTTAAAAATCTGCCATTCTTCAATGATGAAGATTCTGCAGTGATTGTTGACGATTTTAATGATAAATTTGTATTCATTTCTTCAAGATCTGGTAAAGAAACTTGTGCAGCTTCCTGGCTTTCACAAATAAGTTTTGCGTTTGTATCACCAAAATATGATAAAGCAACTTTAGATTATTTCAAGGAAAATGCAGATGTCCTAGATTATTCTGATGAAGTAATTGTAAATGACATCATCTTATCAAATGATTATCAAGAGATAATTAACAAATCGCAACAAGAAGATTATAGCTCGAGTGAATCATTTGTAAAATTCTGTTACGAACATGAATCATTATTTGGAAGTGGTTCATTAAAGGAGTATGCCCTCAACTCAGCAGACTGCGATGGAGACTATATATTCATTTTATCAGAGGAATATATATACTTCCCTTCTGAATGCTTTGATGAATATTCAAAGAAAGAATGGGTAAACTGTGATTGGATGTATTGTCTTGACTCGAATTATCTTAAAATTAATTCGGATGAAGAAAATATTAAGTCATTCTTAAAAAAGACATTTGATATTGAGGAGTTGAATGCTTCTCGATTTTATAAGGATATAGTTAGGAATAATATTTCTGATATTATTGACAACACAAGTGGGAATAACGATGTAGATGGAAAGAAAAATCTTGATTTTGTTGCTTTCCTAGATGATAATTACAAACTTATTTTTGAAGAAGAAAAAGACTCTGAAGAATTTAGTTCTTTTATATTCTTAGGAGACTCTGATAATGATAGTTTTTACGATATTCCATCTGATTCAACATATATTTACGCATATCATGATGAGTTAAAAGATGTTCTTAGTTCTGATTGGTTCCCTGCTGACACAGTAAATATGTGTTCAAGTAAATATGGTGAATCAAAAGCTATAACAACTATTAAAGCAAAAGTTTATGAGTTTAGTGATTTCTTTGATGATGTTATTGTTGAAGAATTAGAGAATATCAACGATACAATAGATTCTAAAGAATCAAGTATCGCTTTTCATACTTTTATAATTGAACGTTTGAGAAACTTAACAGATTCTCAAAAGGAGAAAATGAAGGGTGCAAAAGTATATCTCTATGGTTGCGACGATGCTATTAATAGATCCGATGGACATAAAATCTTAAGCAAAAGTGCTAGAGAATTATGTTCAATGGGCTTAGTAGAGTTTTCTGATCTAGACATTATTGATCCTGATTATCATATTGAGGATAATGAAGATTATTGGAAGAAATACCTAAGTAATGAACAATTTACCGTGACTGACTTCATTTCTTGGTTGACTGATAATACTGATACGTTCTATTCAACAATCGAAGACAAGGATAATAATATAAATTTCTGGAGATGGGTAAAAGGGTGCAAACTGGCAGATCAAACACTTGCAAACCTTCCTGTTCTTCCTGTCTATCTTACAACAGACGAATATGTAGATTCTGATAATACCATCTACCTTTCAGATAACTATATCGAAGAAGGTGGATTAGAGACGATTGTAACAAGTTATCATCCTGATGCATTATTCATCAGCAGTGAATATGTTGAAGAGGACGATAACATTGATACTTGGAAAGATTTCTGGGTAAAGATGGGTATTCGATATGAGATGGTAGATATTCTTATCGATACAATTGACAACAGATTATCTGATACAGATGATGCCAAGTTGCCTGCTACAATTGCAAAATATCGCTTGAAACTTGAAGAGCACTATGAAGGAGATTTGATTTCTAATCTCCGAGATCTTCGCGTAAAGGCTCATGATGGTGAGTTCTATAGTCTGTCAGAAATTATTTATATTGATAGCGAAAAAGAAGAACCTTTCAAATATATAGACATTCCAACTCAGGCTTCGTTTGCTACGGCAGACGAAAGGAAACTCATTATTGATATATTAGACAAAATAGATGGTGATAAAATTACCAAACTCACAGAGTGGCAGAAGGTTAAGATAGAACGTTATCTTGAAATTCAAGATGATAAAAATAATGAAGACCTGCTTCGTTCTATACACTTCCGTTTTGTGGATGAACTTGCAGCAATGTATATTGCAGATAAAGATAGTCTCAAAGAGTTCGACCAGATTTCTAATGTACTCTTCTTGGATTCCAACGACGAGTTTACTGACGTTTCATCAATGACAGAAGGTAGTCTATACAAACCATTCTGTGATTTCGAGAAATACGGTCTTGACTATGATTATATTTCTAATTCTTATTTACAAGAATGTACGAATGACATAAGAAAGATGCTCAGCAGAGTCTTCAAGATTCATTGCAATTTTGAAAAAGATGATATTGAGAACCTGTCAAACAGAGATTTCTCAATATATTTCTGGAGCAAGTATCTAATTAAAAGAGATGCTGATATTAGTGGAGTAAAAAAACTGATAGAAGATGGAGAGTTTGACACTGTTGCTTGTATTCCAACAAAGGATTACATGAAGAAACCTAGTGAAATATATTCTCTAGATATATCATCATACGTCATTAAACATGTAGATGATTGGGAGAACAAATTACCTCTAAAAGATCTCCCCAATATTGAGTATGACAAGGAAGAAAAACGTACTTTGTTTGGTTTATTGTTAAATAAACCATCAAATTTGCGTCTGTCTTTCAGTGATTCATTGTATGCTCTTTTTAGCATTGCTGGTCAAGAGAGAAGATCTCAGCTCTTGCAGTGGATGATAGAAACTTACGATGAGAAATATGATGTAAACATTACTGAATATAGAGCAGATGAATCGGCTAAGTGGAAGAATACAAAAAATGAAGACAAACCAATTACCGAATTGTATGCATTGTCATATAACGATAAGAAATTGGAGCAGTACTTTGGCAATCTTCCACAAATCATTAATAAAGATTATCTTCCTGCTGGTCCAATATCTTTCAAAAATGCGTGCGATATACTTCAGATAACAACTATTGAACATGAAGATTTAATTGTAGACAAAATTGGTCAAGTCTCGAAAAACGATAATTATAAGAACGCATTAAGAGTCTATGCCTTGGTTCTTGCAGGGTATGAAGATGCGGAAAACTGGAACTTACGCTATCAAAAATACTGCGAGTTTATAGATGAGCTAGAGTTATGGTGCTGTACATCAATATCTATTAGATATGAAAAGGATGAGAAAATTTGCCAAAACTTAAAGAAATTTTATCGCGAGAAAGGTTCGGCTGATTTCTATTTTGTCAAGTCATTGGACGAGAAACGAGTATTCAAACCATTTGTAGAGAATTTTATTGAGTATTTGGGTATTGAAGCAGACAAGGACTTCGTTGAAACCGTTATGGATAGTCGTGAAAGTGCAATGGAGCTTGTCCAAGAAAACAACTACCTCATGCTTGACGATGCCTTTAAGGATGAACTCGATCTTTTGATTCCTGGAATAAAAAGAGAATTAGCAGGTAATGAGGCAGATGACACTGATTACGTAGATGAAGACAAACGTCATACATTTACAGGCCATACAATTGATTTAGATGACGAAACCTCTGAAGAAGATTATGAGGATGAAGAAGCTTCTGATAGTGAGGAAGAAAACCAAGATAACGGAATTGAGTATCTGCGTGAAGAAGAGTATGATGATAATGATGAGCAAAGAGCTTCTTCTCAGAGGAATGCCACCTCTTCATCAAAACCACATTCACAACAAACAGATGATAATATAGACGTGATAGAATCGAAGAAAATTCGTTCTGATAAGAGCTCTACTCATGATTATCCAATAACAAGAGAACCTCGTGAGAGAAATTCTTCATCGAAAACGACTCCGACAAAAGCAAGTGAAGGTACACATTCATATGGTGATATGAACGGATGGGAGGGTTCTCGAAGCAGTTATACTCCACAAGCCCCAAAATCATTCTCACCTGAAGATGTGCGAAATTTTGGATCTCGTGGAGTCACAAGAACACTTGAAGTATTAGAACCTACATCATCTGAGGTAGATGAGATTAACAGAATTCTTGGTGAAGACCTCTCTCCAGAGCAAGTAGCAGATCAAAATTACTTGGCTCAGTTGAGATTGTACAACAACCTTGTTAAGAAAGATATGATTCCAAACGAGAGCAAAGAAAACTTTGTTCGCAACGCTCACATGAAAAATGAACATACTATTATCGGTGGAAAGTATATTCATAAATGTAGTGCTGCTGGTGGCATCATGTATCTTTCACCGTCAATCTGGAATAAGATTGCAGACGATAGATGCGTTGTGTGTGTCTATCTCGGTGCAAAGGCAAACGAGTTTATGTACTTTAATTCAATTGATGATATTCTTGAATGGGTTGGTGAAGATGATATTGTCATCAAGCTCACAGGAGAAGAAAAAGCAGATGTTGTTGAAGAACTTTATTCTGGAGTACTCAATGGTGTAAAGGGAACTGCTTATACCCTCATTAGAATTAATTCCGACGAAAAGTACAATTCTCTCTTTGCTCAGTTGCCTACTAATAACGAAATTAACGAAACAGAGGAAAACGAAGATGAGTATTAACAAGAAAATACAGAATTATCAATATTTCTTTTCTGATCAAGTGCGTGAAGCCGAGATGGAACAAAAGTCCATCATCAAGGCTCCAATGAACCAACTGTTCAGAAAAGAAGAAATTATTATTGGATATGTAGACCATGTTAATGACAAACTCGGTCATGTTGTCCTCAAATTCCCTAAAGATAAAACTCCAAGATTAAAGGTGCAGAAATCTATCATGGTAATCAAAAAAGATGCAAAGGCTGAGTTGGGTACAAATGTCACTTCATGGGCGTGTTCATTCCTTGATTTTTGTAAAAATACTCAGTATCATTCCAATACTTCGGACTTATTACCTCTTTATTATACAAAGAAAGGCGACTCGCAATACGATTATGTTGGATGTACGGGATTAAGCACTTCATTATATGATTTATTCAAGAAATCGACAGAGACTGGAAAATCCTTATCAGTAATTGTATTCTCGCCTTTCCCTCCAGTGGATTATTTCAATAATCTAGTTAATTTCTTAGAAGTATATCATGATCTGCCAGAGCAGATGATTGAACCTAAAATCAACTATGAAGATTGGCTTCCAGAGGAACTAGAATACAACCCTGAGAATGAAACCGCAATCCCCGAAAGGATTCTTCAAACCTTAGAGGAGGAAAATTGCTGCATCCTTCAAGGCCCTCCTGGAACAGGAAAAAGTTATACTATTGCTCACATAATAGCAAGCTATCTTACAAATAATAAGACAGTTTGCGTTACAACCATGGCTAATAAGGGGCTTATTGAACTTGTTCAACAACCTCCTCTCTTGCCATTTCTTAAGGATGGAAAAATTTCCAAGTCCAACCTGTCTGCAGATGAAAAAAGAACCGTGCTAGGTTTGAAACCAATCAAAAAAGGGTTCATTATACCGAATGGAGAACTTTTTTGTTCAACCAATTATGTATTGTCTCAGGTATATAATAAAGAGAATCTATGTGATGATGGCTTGCCAACATATGACTTGGTTATCATAGAAGAAGCCTCTCAAGCCTACCTTGCTTCTATATTGGCATTTAAAAAATTAGGACATAAATGTCTTATCGTTGGTGACCCAATGCAACTACCACCGATTGTTAGTAATCCTACTAAGGGGGTGTATAATGCATGGAATGCTAATACCCAAATAGAAGGATTTAAAACATATGCTTTAGGAACGGATGTAAAATCATATCGAATAATTACCACATTTCGTCTTACGAAGGCAAGTGCGGAATTGACAGGTATATTCTATAGTAATAGATTTAGATCTGTACAGAAAGAGCCTGTAGATTTCAGTTTGTGTAATTCTAATTTATTTCCTTCAGATGGTGGAGTTATATATTATTATACACAAGATTTCACTAATGGTATTGTTTCTGAATCAGGCTTGAAAATTGTTGGTCAAGTAGTAAATGAGTTAAGCATAAACTATCCTAAACGGTCGTTGGCGATTATCTCTCCATTCAATGATACTGTAAAGCAACTTCAAAAGAGTTTTTTGACAGACGCTTCTATATATGATATTACTATTGAAACAATTGATAGAATTCAAGGTATGACAGTGGATTATGCGATTTTGTATATTCCAGGTCGAAATCCTGGATTTGCTCTAGATGAACGACGTTTCAATGTTGCCACAAGCCGTTCAAGGAGTACTACGTTAATAATATCAGATATACCACTAAAACAATTTCATACGACTCCATCAAGGGTTATTAATTTTATTGAAATGTGCAAAACTATTAAAGATGGGGAAATAGAAAATAAAATAGAACAATATAATAAAACACAAAAAGATAGTAGCTTAATTAACGAAACAACCATATCTGAGTCTGGTAGTTTTAATATAAAAATTATAGATAAAATTGATTTGTCAAAGTTTGAAACTCCAAAACAAAAAGCAGTAAAATCTGATACAAAAGAAAATATCTATATAATTGATACTAATGTTTTTGTTAATTATCCTGATATTATTTCAAAAATTGACTCAAAGTATAAGGTGGTAATGTCTGCAAAAGTTGTAGATGAATTAGACAAATTAAAAATAACACTGGGAGAGGATGACAAGCGAAATGTGGAAAAAGCATTACGAAATATTAATCGAGCGTTAGATTTATCAAATGTTTCATTTGAAGTCGCTAATGCGCAATTGTTGCCGATTGATTTTAATCGTCACTCTCCTGATAATCTAATACTATCTGTAGCCTTAAAATTTAAAAATGAAAATCCGATACTACTAACATCGGATAACGGTTTACAAATTAAGGCAAAAGGATTAGGAATAAATACGATAACACTAAAGGAATTTTTAAAGAAATAACAATTACAAGCATGAAAGTTCAAATGCGCCTTCAAATATAAGGAAGAATCTCGTTTGTTGCGCAAAACAAACTAGACAAAGAACATATTGCTAATTAACCAAACACTCTATTATAAGAAAGGTTGGTTTTAATATCTTTTATTCCATTTCGAGAATAAAAAATATCCGTGCAAATCCCCGAGATACGTGGAGGAAACCATCCTTACAATCCGTGGAGACAACAAACTAAAAATCCCTCAGCGTTTCAAGTACTGAGGGATTTTGTTTTAAAAAGATTTACACCGTCATTGTCTTTCGTTTCTTGCCGTATTCGTTATGTATGGTAAATATGGTGTAGTTTTGTGCTAGAATCATAGTCTCCAATCGTCATATAAATTTCACATATTGTGAGTTTAACATCTTATTGATATGTGGGAATATGTTTGAATCTATGTGTTTCAGATTGTCAATGTTGCCAACGATAATCAGCTTTGACTTTGCTCTTGAAAACGCCACATTTAACTTATTAGGATTGTATAGAAAGTCTGCCATTTCAGTCATATAGTCAATGTTTCCTGCCGCTAGCGAGAATATGATGACCTCTCTTTCCTGACCTTGCATTTTGTCAATGGTGTCAACAGCAAGGGAATCGCGGTTTTCTTCACTTATTCCTTCGTTTTTGCGAATATATCTCCTTACGTTTGCTGCCTGAGCTCTGAATGGAGACAATACCGCTATTTCTGATGCAGGCAAACCTTGTTTTATATAGTTCTCTATCATTTCAGATATGAACTCAGCTTCTTTATCTGATGTTTGTTCTCCGTTGTCATTCACGTGGTGAATAATGATGGGCTCATCAAAGCTATAGAGAGGGTTGGAACTTATGACTGCATTGCCACATCCTTTTTTCATAGGATTTAACATACCGTCATAGAACAGTTCTGATACAAAGTTGCAGATCGGCTCACACATTCTGAAACTAATGTTAAGCATTGTGCAGTTGTCATCTGAAATCAAATGTTGAAATACAGATTGCTTCATTTCATCTATAATGTCTTCTGATGACACTATTGGCGGCAATTGCTTGTAGTCTCCTGCAAATATTATCTTTTTGGCATTTATCATGCTCATTAGTGCCAATGGTATGGTCATCTGACCGGCTTCATCAATAATGAGAGTGTCGCATTCCAAACCTCTTGCTCTTTTTGTGTACAAGCTATGAGAGGTCATGCCCAATGCCATAGGAAGTTCTGACTGCTTAACATTCCGTGTATTAAGATACAGAATGTTATCGATTTTTAAATCCTCTCCATAATTCTTCAAGAAATCTTTAATTTCCTGCGGTTGGTCATCAAGTGAAACACTGTAGTTCGGTGCGTTGTAGCTCTGTCCAATTTTATGCACCGCAGGATAAAGGAACGGAAAGTTTTTGACAACTTGGATCAATGTGTTATTGATGGCCATGTGGTTAGGCCCTATGATTATGACCTTATGCTTTAAATATACTAACTCTTCCATTATGATACAGGACAGAACAAACGATTTCCCTGTACCGGGAGGTCCTTGTATCAGATAATAGTCTTCAGCTGCCACACAGTTAACTATGGCTTCCATTTGTCGTGGAAGAAGGTTCAAATTGAAACTTGCTATACTTTCCTCTAATTCTCCTTTCACTTTTTCTTTGTCATTGAAAACAGGGGAGGCCTTTGTGTTTAATATGTTGTTGTCCCAGAATTCGCTTTCGGATGGCAGTTTTATCATAAAATGATCATATACATGTTGACGCAAATCAACTAAGTCTTTGTCCAGACATAAAGGTACATTATAATATGTATCTAAATCTGTAGGAATATTATATGGATGTACTTCTAAAATAATAGCATTATCATCCTCAAATCTGTTGATGGAACATTTGATACCATAAACGTTGTCTTCGTCTTTATGAAGTACAAGACATTCCCCTTCTTTAAAATCAGAAAGATTCTTCTCAAAAGTAACCTTAAAAATCTTATAGTTTTCTTCAGAGTATTCATAGTAGTCTTTATCAAGATATACAAAACTGATTGCCTTTCTTTTGCGAATGCGCTCCTTGATGGGCAATTTTATAAGAGCTTCCCAATTCTCTTTAGCAGCCTCAGCTTCTAATTCAAAGAAGTTTGATATGTCGTTACGCTTTATCATGATTTCGGTTTTCTTAATATGTGTTATGTACATTATGATGTATCAAAAATATAAAAAAATATTAACATTTATAAATTTTTGATGTTATTTATCGCTTTGTATGGTATGAAATAAACAAACATCATTTCTCTATTTTTTCTACATCCTATCCTCGTTTGCATTTGATTAATATTGGCATCAGTGAATTAAAAATAGAACAAAAGTGTTCGGCAAAAGAATATTTATGTATTTTTGTTATTATATGAAATAATGGTCAATCTTTTGGTATTTTATTTGAAAAAATCCAAATATGTATCGTTATGTTATTTGTCTATAAATAATTATACAGCACGGGATTAAATAAAAAACAAATACAATATGGAGCAAGCTTGTTTTTCAGGAATCAGAAATAAGATAATTTCTTTGCTTAATGAGGCTACAAGTAAAGTTGAAGTGGCTATGGCTTGGTTTACTAGTAGTGAATTGTTTAATGCATTACTTCGAAGTTTGAATAGAAAAGTAGATGTTGAACTTATTATACTTGATGATGCTATCAATTATATGTACTACGCTCCAGACTTTAATCAGTTCATTGAAGCAGGTGGAAAACTAAGAATAGCTGATTCTAGTGTTGGCTTTATGCATCATAAGTTTTGTATTGTTGATGACAGAATAGCTATTACTGGTTCGTATAATTGGACTTATTATGCTGAGACAAGGAATCTAGAAAATATTTTAATTACAGATAATAAAGAAACAGTTAATCAATTTATATTCGAATTTTCAAGATTAAGAAATTCTCTTGCATTAAGTTCAGTATGCCAACGTCTTTCGTGGGATGACATTGAAGCAAGAGAAGATGTTAATTTCAGAGAACTCAATTACGAAATTGAACGTATTTGTGAAGTTCAGAATAAGCCAATAAGAAGATTCTTTGAAACAAAAATAGAGGTTGTAAAAACAGAAATAAAAAAGACTCCATTTGCAAAATATGCCATTGGCGTACAAGCCCTTGACAATAATGATAATGTAATCTTTGACCCTTTTATCAAATCAAGAACACAATTGCCTTATCATACTACCGAAATGGAGCTCTTTTTTGATAGCAAAAACATAAAAGAATTTCCATGCCTATTCTTATATGGGGACCCCAATAACAAAAATGAATGGCATCTTATAAAAGAGGTTGATTTGATGCAAGTAGCGAAAGGAACTTGTGATGAGAATCTTCCAGTAAAGTTTACAATGGCTTTAGATGACAATGGAAGTCTCAAAGTCGATGTCGCTTGTAATAAATCAGGACAAAGACTAACTATAAGCGCGTTGGATTCAAACTTTGTACAATATGAGTGAAGTATTAGAAAAGTACATAAAGTTAGTTGATTCCATAAATGTGGAATACGCAACTCTTTGCAGCTTATCAAACGATGAGCTACGAATGGAATTGAGTCAAATAGTAATAGCCATTAATAATAACGAAAACAAGAATAAAGCACTTGACGAATATCTTGTTCCTGTTTTTTCCATATTAAAAGAAACTGCACGTCGCTTTTCGGATGGTAATATTGAAGTTGTCGCAAATTCTAATGACGTATGGTTAGCCGACAGGTATGATTTTGTAGAAATAGTTGGAAATAAAGCCATATATAAGAATCGTTGGGACGTTATGGGCGTACCTTATGCATGGAAGATGGTTCATTATGACGAACAATTGTTAGGCGGGATTCTTCTTCATTATGGTTATGCTGCTGAAATGGCTACAGGCGAAGGTAAAACTCTTGTTGCTACTTTACCTGTATTTCTTAATGCACTTACACACAATGGTGTTCACCTGATGACTGTAAATGATTATCTTTCTAAACGTGATTTTGAGACAACCCGACCGCTATACATGTTTTATGGACTAACCGTAGATTGCATAGAAAACTATCCCAGGTATGACAGACGGCATAAAGAGGCATATAAGATGGACATTGTTTTCGGTACAAACTCTAGTTTTACGTTTGATTATCTTTTTGACCATATTGCAATTACTCCACAGGAATGTGTGCAAACAACACATAACTACGCGATTATTGACGAACTTGATTCCATCTTAATAGATGATGCTGATGAACCGCATATTGTAGGTGGTGGTAACTATTATAACAATGGAGCAATATTTAAAGAAAACTTTCCGATAGTTAAAGAACTAATAGAGCAACAAGGATTAGAATTGTTTAAGTATGATAAGCTAAAGAAAACTGCAGAATATACAGGAGAGGGCAAAAAATGGTTGGCATCTAAGAAAGAAATACAAGATTTATATGTGATTGAGCGTACATACGAGCTTGTGGATTTTGATAAATTGGCAAAGGAAAAACAAAAAGAAATACGAGAGAAACTATATCTTCAAAACGTTTTCCAGCAAATTCTTCTTGCCTTGACTGTTTATGAACGTGATGTTGATTACATCGTAGATAGGGGAAAGGTAAAGATTATAGATCCGCATACTGGTCGCGTTAAGGAATCTAATCGTTGGGAATATGGGTTGCATACGGCAATGGAAGTAAAAGAAGAAGTAGAAGTCCAAAACGACTTTGATGGAATGGCTGTTATATCGTTAAAAAATTATTTCCAGCTATATACGAAAATAGCAGGAATGTCAGGAACAATTATGCCAGTGGAAGATGAATTAAAGGAAATATACAACCTGAAATGTGCGTCTGTGCCAACTCATAAACCGTTAATTCGCCAAGATAAACCATTAAGAATTTTCAAAAATGTAGCAGATAAGGATGATGCAATAATCAGAACTATAATAGACAACCGAAATGAAGGTCGTCCTACATTGGTTGGCTGTATTACGGTTAAACGTTCAGAAGAAATCTGCTCTAAGTTAGATGAATTGGGTGTTGAGTATAACAAACTTGATGCTAAGACAACAAAAGATGAAGCATTTACTATATCAAAAGCGGGATTCGGCAATACAATTACTGTTGCTACAAGTGTTGCTGGCCGAGGAACAGACATAAAACCGTCAGAGGATGCAGTCAATGCAGGTGGATTAGTGGTTATTGGAACTGATTTGTTTGAATCCGTCCGAGTTGACAAGCAATTAAAGGGACGTTCCGGAAGACAGGGTGACCCAGGTACGTCTGTCTTTTTCGCATCTTTGGACGACCTAATACTTCAGAATCTTACGCCTGAAGATTTGCTGTCATTGAAAGAAGCATCCTCAACATTACCTAAGGGAGAAATACATAATGAGGAAATTCGATACTTCTTTGAAAAGGCACAAGCTAATCGTGAAGCATACTTTAAAAGCTGCCGTAAGGAAACAGCTATCAAAGATGACATTGTAGCACCACAACGTAAAAAATTCTACGAACAACGAAATGCAGTATTGTTCAAAGCTGATGTTGCTGATTCAATTGTTCGTGAAATACTTTTCCAATCAAATTCGACAGAAGAGTCTATCAACAAGCATCTTATGTCATTATACCAAAAGACAAAAGAATTGATTATCAGAAGTACAAAGAATAATCCTAATAGAATGACTGTTCTTGTACCTTTTTCTGACAAACTACACACTTTTGCTATCCTGTTGGAGGTAGAAATGACAATAGCAAGTTTTGAATATTTTTGCAAAGAATTCAAAAGACAAATAATTTTGCAGATATATGACAAAGAGTGGAAGAAATTCGTCATATACATGTTGGGAAATCTTGATAGAAAGGAAATAGAAATGTTAGATGGAAAATACCTCATGATGATGAGTGTTATCAACTCTGTCATTTTAAGCCGTTTACAAAATTCAACGATTCCCTTTGATATAAGGAATGAATTTATGGAACAAAAGCAGACCGATTACAGCAATTCCATCAATCAGATATTACATCGTTCGTCAGTAATAGAGCCTAATAATCCTTGTCCTTGCGGTAGCGGAAAAAAATTCTGCGAATGTCACGGAAGTAACACTCGCAGAAATAAACGTGACAGGAAAAGACGTTAGATATTTTTCTTGAACAGCCTCAAATCATTGTTGATATACAGGAAGAATGATATGCTGCCATCAGGATTTCTCACTGCCAACAAGGGGTTGTTTGTATTGATTGTCGGATCTTCTGCCTTGGAAGCAATTATGTCTAAAGACGATTGGTTATAAGTGTCTGCCTTTTCTCCGGAATAGCTAAAGTCACCAATATAGTCTATTAACCCTTTCGACGTTTTGTAAGCATCGGTTAACAGTTCTTTTGCATTGTATGAATCAACAATGTGAGTGATCATGATCTGTTTGCCATCCCTACTATACGAACCAAATATATAGCCAATATCACCTTCTGGTGAGTCTTCCATTTCTTCTGCATCATATAATGTTTCTGATGATACATTAAGAACTATATCATAACCTTCAAGTCTATAGGTAGATAATTTGTCGGAAACTATACCTCTATCAGTATAAGAATAAATAGAAGAGTGCATTAACTTCCCATTCCTCATATTAATATCCAAATCTCTAAGTGCAAGATTGACGAGAGAAGCTATGTCACAATTAGTGGCAAGAAAAGTTGGTGAATAACATCCATCTCCTTCTATATAAAAGTTCTTGGTGTCTTGTTCTATACGTGACAAATAAGATTTTCTGATTTCAAAAGGATTTCCATCTTTGTTTGAGATGCAGAGAAGTTCATTAGCATGATTGGTAATGCACATACTAATTATATCAGCTTTGGGAACTGCATAACTCAAAAAGTGCAACATTTCATTACTACCCGTACAATCGATAACCAAGTCATAACCTTTAAGTTCCTTGGTTGCTTCTTCTTGACTTTTATAGTTAACGTTGGCATAGAATGAAGCTCCAATAAACTCTGTTTTATTAGGATTACAAGGAGCATGCGAAAGCCAATAACCATGTGGACATAGATTTTGGGTTTCAATGAATGGATTTATTGATTTGATTATTGATGCAATTGCTTTGACTTTGCTTTCTCCAAGATTGTTGATTGTATATGTACTTCGACATATATTACCAGGTTCTACGATGTCAAAATCCCAAAGTCCAATTTTCGAGGCTCCACAATGTGCTAAAGAATTTGCAACCATAGAACCAATGGCTCCCAATCCAACAAGTGCTATTCTTTTGGATTTAAGGTTCTTTGAAAATGAACCTCTTCCATAAAACATATCCTCTGTTATGATCTGAACACCTAGTCTGTTTAATGGATATGATATAAGTTTTTCGATATCCAACGTTCGTATGGTCAAATCAAAACTTAAAATTTCGTATTCCCCTGAAGCATGATTGGTAAAAAGAATATACCAAATAATTCCATCATCGCACTTTATACCAAAAGCAAAATGATGCCATTCGTATGGATAAATATTTATGTAATAATCCTCCTCAGCTATTTCCTCCTCAGACATATTGTCATTGACACCAAATATCTTCAAACTTCTATACTGATTATATTTATGTTCTTTTATGACTAATTCTTTTAAGGATTTTATCTCTTCTAAAAGAATTGGTTTTTGTGAAGAAAGGATTTTAGTAAGTTTCTTGTTTTGGTCTGTTATTTCAGCTAAAATTCTTTGTGGCTTTATATGAGCTGGCAAATATGATTCTTCCTTTTTTAATTCTTGTTCTAGAACCTCTATTTGTCTTAATGCTTCTTCCTCTCCCCAGTCCTTGTTACCCAATGATTGACGGCTAGCTTTACTCCATTTACCAGTTAAATTGAAATTTGGCAAAAGATGTTTACATGTCTCATCATCCCAATCATACTGTTCTTTAAGCTGCATAAAATCTGATAGTATTTCTACAGACTTTGGAGCTTGATCCACTATTATGTAAGGAAGTTTATGATTTGACAACGACGAATCTGCAACTGCATAAAATCTACCATCAGGTGTTTTAATGCAATATAAATGACCAAGTGGTTTTTTAAAATAGTTGAGATTATTGTGCAAATTACCTACAAACGTAAGCATAGCCTTCGAACTAAACTCTTTTACTTCGTCAAGATTCTCCCATTCATAGGCGTTGGCAAATGCTAATGCATGTTTGACATTTTCATCCTTAATAATAGAAGGGAGGTCTTCGCGCATTTGGTGTGCAATCCACTCTTTTAATCGAAGAACTTCTTGATCGAGTTGTTCTTCCGCCGTTTCGGCAAATGGAGTGTTCAGGCAAAACCAATCACCATATTCTAATTTGCCTGTATGAATAAGATGAGGATACCCACTTAGAGACTTAGTACGGAAAACAAGTTTGTTATGTGGAAATGTGAACGGTATCTCCACACGAACAATCAAAGGATGAATGGTGTTTAGAACTTCTACTTGACCAACAAATAGATTCTTTTCATTTTCATCTTTTGATTCTATAAAATTTTCTATAACAGAGAATCCATCTAATTTATTGAAATATTCTGTATAGAATGAAGCATTCTTATAATCAAACATATCGCTTTATTATGCATGTCCTCTAGGTGAGGGTGTTGTTGAAACTGGTTTTTGTGTTGAAACTTTTGTTTCTTTTTCTTCTTTTGTTTCTTCTTTTCGAGTTGTTCTTAATACGGTTTTTCCGAAAGAGCCGATTCCGTTGTATGAAGGATAACTTGACATGACTATGGTTTTTATTATTTGACAAATAATTTGCTATATACATTGGACTTTCTTAAAAGTCATGTATCGAGACAACAAATTTATAGAAATTTTCTATATTTACTAGTGCCCTGACTAAAAATAAACATAATTAACGTGGGATAAACATTTAAAATAAAATCTTTTTTATCTTTGTTTGTGTTTATAATACTTCATACGATGAACCTGCCAATAATACAAAGTATACTGCATGGAAGTTTGAAACCAAACTTGTGCAATCTCAATTTTATGGAACTTGAAAGCAAGTTCGAGCAACTTCCAGACAACCTAACTAAACTTGAAAAACTCTTTATATCCAATTTTCCTGACCATAAGTTTGATTTTGATGATGAAAGAGCAATCTGCTTAAACTATATATCCTCTCAAGATTACACTCCTGTAAACGACAATTTGATTTATAACAAACTCGAATTACCGTTGCCAGAACCTACATCTCCCAAAGAAGGATTCTATCAGTCCGTTGTGAATGCTGAGATTTTAAGGGTAAAACTCGCTATCGTTGATTATTCTGCTAAACAACAGTCCGACATCGACACCATATATGAAATCAACAAATATTCATTCGCAAATCTTCTTCGTAAATTTACATCGTTAATTTAAAACTCCTTTGATTTGATGCAATCCTTGCAAACTCCCGATTCTTAAAATTTCTTAAGAAAAAACATATATTTTTTCAAGGAGAAAACAATATGCTTTCCTTTCGAACATAGAGTTCGTACTATCTATATAACTTTGCATCGTCAAATTAATCACAAAAAGTTATGAACAGAAAATACGATGATTATGATTACATGGCAGATACATGGGATGCCATGACAGATGGAATGTATGGCGATATGCCAGAAGGATTCGATGGTGATTTTGATTTCTTAGGATTTTAAACAAAAAACTGAATTTATCATGAAAAACGAAATCGAAGTACAATTGCTAAACAAATTAGCGGAGGCGTATACAAAGTATGATGCTACAATCATTGAAAATTATTTATCTGATGATGTCCACTATGCTTCAATGTGGGTGTTTGGTGAACTAAAATCAAAGGAAGAATATATGGATTATTTGCGAGGTAAATTGCAAACTATGAAAAATAATTATGTGGTCCATGAATTTGAAATTGTACAAGGACAACGTGGTTTGGGTTTGCTCGTAACTAATGCAAAAAGTCCAGAAGGTGGCGGTTTAGGATTTGTCATTCAACTAAATGAAGATAATAAAATATCCAGAATAGATATGACAGCATCATGCTTCTTTTAATCTTTGCTCGAAAGTATCAAAAATATAAATACAAAATCCACAACGAGTTTGTTGACAGTTGTCAGTAGTCCGTTGGCTTAAAAAACTAAAACCATGAACACCAAAGAAACATTCATTTCATTATTAAAATCCACAAACCGTCAGGGCGTTGACGGTTGCATAGAAGAACTTGAAAACCTTGGATTCTTCACTGCTCCGGCAAGCACGGCGTTTCACCTTAACACAGAAGGCGGTCTCGTTGAGCATTCACTTAACGTGTGCAAAGTTGCGCTGAAAATCAGAGAGTCAATGATGGAATTAGATGCGACTCTTGAAAATAAACTTCCTGAAGACAGCGTTATCATCGCGGCTTTACTCCACGACATCTGCAAAGCTGACATCTATAAGAAGACTATCAAACGACAAAGGACAGCTAGCGGCCAATGGATTGACGCAGAAGTATATGAAGTCGATTACTCTAACAATCCGCTCGGACATGGAGAGAAATCCGTTATCATGGCACTGCAATCTGGATTGAAGCTGACAAAAGACGAAATCCTCGCTATCAGATGGCACATGCACGCATGGGAACTGCCGTTCCAGTCATACGAAGCGAAGTCTAGTCTCAACAAGGCAAAAGATTTAACGCCATTGGTCACGCTGCTTCAAACAGCAGACGGACTCGCATCATTTTTATTAGAAGAGAGAAATTCAGAAAGACAAAGATTATAATTATGGCATTATCAGTTGAATTACATGACGAAATAGAAGTTCAGATGCTAAACAAGTTAGCGGAGGTGTTTGTAAAAGAAGATCCTGCTATCATTGAAGATGACTTGGCCGACGATTTCATATACAGTTCTGAAGGTTACGATTTTATTGCGAAAAAAGACTTCAATTCATATATGCGAAACAAACTTCAAGGGGCAAAGAAAGTCGGCATCACAAGTATATTGGAAGTAGTGGAAATAGATAAAGCACAACCCAAATGTGTAATTGGGAAAGTGTGTCCTGAAGAACCCGTCGATGACATAAGTGTTTTTGATTTTAAAACGCTATCAAGTAAATACAGACTCATAAGACACAGGTTTAGAGATCCATGGTTATACGATTTGTGCTATCAGATTCTTCTTGATGATAATGGTAAAGTGCTTGTAATAGAGGAACTTTCTTGCGAACCTAGAGACTTGTTTTTTAAGCCAAAGACTCCTCGCAAACGTAAAACAAAGAAATAATCTAAACTTTGAGACGTTAAAATTTTATTAAAAAAGAACATATTTGTTGTATATCAAAGAAAATCCACCGCAATCATCAAACAAACAATCATGAAGTCTTTATCAAAAATATTAGTCACGGTATTTGCTTTGTTTTTTGCGGTATCGTCAGCTTACGCCCAGACGAGAGGCATCGACGTGTCTCGCCATCAGAAAGACATCGACTGGAAAAAGGTCGCTGCCGACGACGTGCAGTTCGTTTATGTCAAAGCCACTGAAGGCGCGACGTATCAAGACCCTATGTTCAGGAAAAACATCGAGGGCGCGCAGAAAGCAGGACTCTTGGTTGGCGTATACCATTATTTCAGAATGACAAGCACTCCTGAAGAACAGTTTGAGAATTTCAAGTCTGCATTGAAAGACTACGAGCTGGATCTCGTTCCGATGATCGATGTAGAAACGTCAGACAATAAGAGCGTCAAGGATTTACAGAAGAATCTTGATAAGTTCATTGCCTTGGTGAAGGCGGAATACGGAGTGCCGCCAATGATATACGGAACGCAGAGGTCGTATAACACATACTGTGCGCCGAAATATAACAACTATCATCTTTACATCGGCAGATACGGAAAGAACTCGCCGGAGATAATAGGGAAGGGCACCTACACAATTTGGCAGTATACCGAAACCGGTAAAATCAACGGAATCCCGGTGGCAGTCGATATCTGCAAGTTTAATCCAAAATACGGAATCAAGGATATTCTGATTAAGAAGTAGGAGTTATTTGTAGAGACGCGTCAACGTTACTTTGAAAATAAACACACGTTGACACGTCTTTATTAGTTAGGAGTTCTTGTTTTTTTTGTTGAAAACTTTTTTCAAACACATTCAAAAGTAATATCAATTGTATTTAACTTTACAACATCAATCATATTAAATAAAACCATCATGAAATCATTAGCAAAAGTATTAGTATCAGTATTTTTACTGTTTTTGGCAGTGTCATCATGCCAAACGCAAAATTACAATGAATATTCACAACACGTTCTTGACGGATTGTATGCAATGCATTGCAACGACTATTTAGATGCAATAGAATGTTTTTCAAAAGAGTTGAAAGATAATCCGAAAAATATTCATGCATTAATATTGATATCTAATTGTTACAATGAAGATACATGCATGGAATATAAAAAGGCTTTATCTTACTCTGATAAAGCTATTAAAATTATTCCAAAAGCAGATGTGGATGATAATATAAAGTCAACAGCTTACGCTTCAAGAGGTTATTCGTATATTCAACTTGGAGAAATGGATAAGGCGATAGAAAACTATAGCAAAGCTATCTATTATAGTCCTGATTATGCGGATTACTATATGTATAGAGCCGATTGTTATCTGGAATTAAATAAATACGATTTGTTCGAAATTGATTGCAAAACAATAGTTTCATTAGACCCAAGTAACATTACTGCCTATATGTATTTAGGTAGTATTTCTGGTATGAAAGAGGATAACGCTAAAGCTATTGAGTATTACAGTAAGGTCATAGAAATAGATAATGAATTCTCTCCAGCATACGCTCGTCGTGGGGCATTTTACTATGCAATAGGAGAAAAAGAAGAATCTGTTGATGATATGATAAAGGCTCTTGATTTGGCTGATGAACAAGCTTCAAACTTCCTACTCAATAAGAGTGCTGTTGATACGGACTATTTAAATCTAATAGTTGATAAAATGAAGGCTAAAAATGATGAAAATCCAGATAATCCAACTTGGTTGTACTGGATTGGAATGATATACGAAAACAATGGATTGTATAAAGAAGCTCTTCATTATTACGAAAAAGTATATGAAATATCAGAATTATCACCAATTTTAGAGATAATAGAAGAAGTTAAGAAAAAAATAGAATAATAAGCAGACCGTTAGGGATTTGTTAGTTAAATACCTTTGTTACAACAAAAAAAACATGAAATATTATGTACGACCAATCTGTCATAGATATATTTAAAGACTGCTTCGGCGGGACACAATTGAAGTTGTTTGATGAGGATGATTGCATGATTCCACAATATGACATCAAGGATCTCGATAAGATTGACGGACATGAATATGTCGATCTCGGACTTACATCAGGTTTGAAATGGGCTGCTTGTAATATCGGAGCGAATTCTCCTGATGATGCTGGCAATTATTATGCTTGGGGAGAGATAGAACCGAAGAAGGATTATTTTGAAGAAGAAAGCGTCACTAATGGAAAGAAAATGCGTGACATTTCTGCAGATCCGGAATATGATGCTGCACGTGCGGTGTGGGGCGGAAGTTGGAGAATGCCGACAAAGAAAGAGATAGCGGAATTGATGAAAGAATGCAAGTTCTACCTTGTAAGGAAAGACAATGTGGTGAAATATATCGTGATAGGACCTAACGGCAATTACATTACGTTCCCAATCTCAGGCTTCCGTATCTATGAATATGATTCATTTGAATATTTAGGATTATTGGCGGCGGCGTATTGGAGTTCGACACCTAATGATAAATCAGATGACATGCAGGCGTATGCGATGACTTTTATTGTTGATGAGGAAAATGCCATGCATCCGTCGCTAGAATGCCGTTTCTATGGCTTTAATATAAGAGCAGTGTCGGAATAACTAGACTTTTAAATCCCTTTTTAACAAAAATAAATTACACAGTTATCAATAAATAAAATCTTTAACATCATGAATCCTATGAAACGTACCTTTTTAATTCTGACCTTTTTCTTATGTGGATTATGCTGTTTCGGACAAACCACAATTACAGAAGAGTATTTTAATAAAATAGATAACGCATACAAAAATGGTGAATGGGAGCAAGTGCTGCAATATTGCGATTCCATAGACTATTATAAAATAGATGGTCTCCCATACGCATTATTAAAAGCAGAAGCATTAGCTGGGTTGGGAAGACTTGATGAAGCTATCAACTATCTGAAGTCACTGGAGAATACTGATGGCATAGAACCATATTATATAACTAATACCTTGGGAAACATCTATTGGTTGAAAGATGATTTGGAAACTGCCATTTCGCATTATGAGAAAACCATAGAACTCAGACCATCGTATGCCCGTCCATATATCTATTTAGGTTATATCTACCAGCAACTCAAACAGAAAGATAAAGCCATAGAATATTTTATGGGTGCTATAGAACTATTTTATGTCAATTATTTGCTTGACGAAGCAGAATATTATTCAAGAAAAATCATAAGCGAATTAGATTCAAATTATACATATCCATACATCTATCTTGAAAGAGCATTTCACGAAAAAGGAAATTACAAAGATGCAATGGAAATAAGTCTCTTCATCGATGAATTGTGCATCCAAAATGAAGAAGACATTCAGATTTATATGTTAAATATTTTTCATATAGGAGAAAATGCATACTTCTTGCACGAGTACGATTCTTCAAAGGAATTACTCCTTGAATATTTGAAGATGTTAGAACAGAATCGAGATCCTATGTATGATGACGAATGTGAAGCCAATGTATATTTAGGATTGATATCAGAGCATTTTAAAGATAAAAAAGAGGCAAAAAAATATTTCCAAAAAGCAAAAGAAATCGACAAAGAAAGAGCTGATTATTTTTTAAAATATGTTACTGACAGAAATGAGGATTAAATAAAAAAAACAAACTAAATCATGACCAACAACCTCATCAATTTCATATCAGATTCCTTGGATTTGGAATATGAAGTAAATGTCGTAACTGACGGCGATTCCGAAACATTGGTATTATACGATGGAGTGGAGCGCATCGACTACGAAACAATTGACAATCATACTTTTCTTAAGGATTCATTTCTTGGTGGTTATTGCGGGATTACATCTATTGTGATTCCAAAGACTGTCACACATATCAACTGCAATGCATTGAAAAAATGCAAACGGCTGGAGTCGATAGTCGTGTCTGAAGATAATGAATCATATAGTAGTCTGGATGGTGTTTTGTACGACAAAAACAAGACGAAGTTATATTACGTCCCGCCAATGGTCAAACTGACGGAACTAGTTATTCCAGATACAGTTACAGAAATAGATGCAAATGCGTTTATGGATAGTCTGCAATCCGAGAACGATGAAACATTAAAGACGCTGGTAATCAATAAAGACGTCGCTGTAATCAGTTTTGATAATTGTAACGTTGAGTCGATCGTTGTTTCTGATGATAATGAACTGTATAGCAGTGAGGACGGAGTGCTGTTCAGCAAAGATAAAACAAAATTATATCGATTCCCGGAGAGAAGTCCGATGACGGAATATGTGATTCCTGATACGGTTACAGAAATAGAAGAGAGGGCATTTGATTGTTGTAAAAATCTGAAGTCTGTCGTGATTCCAAGCAGCGTCAAGAGGATTGGCGGAATGGCATTTTCACATTGCTTGTCGTTGGAGTCTGTTGTAATTCCCGACAGTGTCAATGTAATAGATTACGGAACTTTTATATCATGTCGTAACTTAAAATCCATAAACATTCCGAACAGCGTCATAAGAATCAATGATTCGGCATTTCATAGCACAGGACTAGAGTCTGTCGTCATTCCAGACAGCGTCATTGAAATAGAGGCGAGGGCGTTTAGATATTCCAAGCTAACAAACGTCTCAGTTCCAAAGAATACAATTGTTGGCGAAGATGCTTTTGAGTGTTTCCCATATTAACCGAAAATCAACTATTACTGATATTAAAAGTAGAATTGATGCATATTCGCCCTTTGCGTTAGGGATTGAAGCGGCATCCTTTGCGAGCATGACGGGAATTGGGAACGGGAAATGGGATTTGGGAATTTGGAAGAGATTTTTTAGTGAGGTGGAATTGAAGCTAGCAAAGATATAGCGGAAAGCCCGCCGCGTAGCGGAACGCCCAAAGAAAGAAACTCAGAAGTTCAAAACTTCAGAACTTCAAAAATCCTTGCAGATACAAGCAATCCATAGAACCAAAAAAATATTTTAGAACATCTCCTTTTATTTCAAAAAAAATCATTAGTTTTGAAAAGATGATTTCTCGATTTTATGTCGTTGAAAATCAGTCTCACGTTATCCATTATTTTTAAAAGTGTAGCTATGTTTTTGATATTCGACACAGAGACCACCGGTCTCCCGCTTGATAAGAATGCGCCCTTGACTAACTTCAACAACTGGCCGCGTATGGTGCAGCTGGCCTGGCAGATTCATGACGCTAACGGTAAGTTCGTCAAGGCTGAGAATCACATCATTAAGCCTGAAGGTTATATCATTCCTATCAACGCTTCAATGGTGCATGGCATCAGCACTGAACACGCTCTCAACGTGGGCGAGGACCTGAATCATGTTCTCGATATCTTCACAGAGACACTCAAGACTGTGAAATATGTCGTGGGTCATAATGTGGAATTTGACCTTAACGTAGTGGGCTGCGAATATCTCAGAACAAAAGGCGTCAACCCTCTGGAGCAGAAGCTTATGATTGACACCTGCACCGAAAAGACTGCTAACTTCTGTAAACTCGGCGGCGGTCCAGGCCGTAAGTTCAAGAAACCTAAACTCGCTGAGATTCATCAGCTGCTCTTTAACGAGGGCTTCGATATGGCGCACAACGCTTCTGCCGACGTGGAGGCTACAGCACGCGTCTTCCTCGAATTGATTCGTATCAAAGTATTGGATAACAATGATATAATAGAAGCCAACTCTTTCTTCAATAACTTCTACGCCGCTAATCCTGATGTCATCAAACCTGCTGGCATCAAGGTGGTTTCTAATGTGGCAGAGACTGTTAAAACTGAAGTAAAAGAGACACCAAGTCACCAAGTCACCAAGTCACCAAGTTATACTCCGAATCATTTTACGCATCTTCACGTCCACTCGCATTTCTCAATTCTTGACGGTATGTCGAAGGTGCCGGACCTCATCGATAAATGTACCAAGAACGGTATGTATTCTATGGCTCTTACCGACCATGGTAATATGTTTGGTATCAAGGAGTTTGCCGATTCTTCTAATAAATATAACGGTAAGATAAAGGATAAGATTAAGGAACAGGAGAAAATCCTTAAAGATGAGAAATCTACTGATGCTCAGAAAGATGACGCTGCTGTAGAGATTGACCTCCTCAAGAAAAAGATGTTCAAGCCTATCTTCGGTATGGAGGCTTACTGCGCTCCGGTGAGCATCGACAAACGCGACGGTCGCGCCGATAGGGGTTATCACCTTATTATTTTGGCGAAAAACAAGCAGGGTTACAAGAGCTTATGTAAGTTGTCTTCAATAGCTTATGTTGATGGTTATTACTACAATCCTCGTATTGACCATTCGCTTCTCGAACAGTATCACGAAGGTCTTATCGTGACTTCGGCTTGTCTCGGCGGCGAGCTTCCTCAAAAGATTATGAATGGCGACATCGAAGGTGCTGAGAAGTCGTTGCATTGGTTCAAGAATCTCTTTGGCGATGACTTCTATATTGAACTTCAACGTCATAAGACTGACAAGCCTAATGCTGATAAAACTACTTTCGACCGTCAGCAGGAAGTGAATAGGGTGCTTATCGAACTTGCAAGAAAGACTAATACCAAGATTATAGCTACTAACGACGTTCACTTCGTTGAGGAAGAACATAGCGAGGCTCACGATCGCTTGATTTGTATGAGCACTGGCCGTGACTTCGATGACCCTGACAGAATGCATTACACTAAGCAAGAGTGGCTTAAGAGTCCGCAGGAGATGGGCGAAGCTTTCGATGACCTTCCTGAGGCTCTGGAAAATACAAAGGAAATCGTGGATAAGGTGGAGGCATATTCCATCGACTCTGACCCTATCATGCCTGTCTTCGATATCCCAACTGATTTCGGCACAGAGGAACAATATCGTCAGAAGTTCACAGAAGAGGATTTATTCAACGAATTCACTCGTAACGAACTCGGCGAAGAGGTTATGAGTAGGGAAGAAGCAGAGAAGAAAATCAAGAAGTTAGGTGGCTACGACAGATTATATCGTATCAAGCTAGAGGCTGACTATCTCGCAAAACTCGCATGGGAAGGTGCAGAACGTCGTTATGGCAAGGAACTCACTGACGAACAGAGGGAACGTATTGTCTTCGAGCTTCATATCATGAAGACCATGGGTTTCCCTGGTTACTTCTTGATTGTTCAGGATTATATCCGCGGAGCTCGTGAGGAACTGGGCGTCTCCGTTGGTCCTGGTCGTGGTTCCGCTGCAGGTTCTGTTGTGGCTTATTGCTTGAAAATCACTGATGTCGACCCTCTGAAATATGACCTTCTTTTTGAACGTTTCCTCAATCCTGACCGTATCTCACTTCCCGATATCGACGTCGACTTCGACGATGACGGTCGTGGAAAAGTTCTGGATTGGGTCACAAATAAATATGGTAAGGAAAAGGTAGCTCATATCATCACTTACGGCACTATGGCGACGAAGTCTTCAATCGCTGACGTGGGTCGTGTGCAGAAGGTGCCAATTCCTAAAGTGAATGAAATCAAGGCTTTCGTTCCTGATAAATTCCCTGATAGCATCAAAGATGAAAAAGGAAAAACACCGAAGGTAAATCTCAAGAACTGTTTCAAATATGTTCCTGAGATGAAGGAATTGGTGGATGGCGACGACGAAAATATCTCATCAATGTTGACTTACGCTCAGCAGCTGGAAGAGACTAACCGTCAGATTGGTATCCATGCCTGCGGCGTTATCATCGGCGCTTCCGATTTGACAAATTACGCGCCTCTTTGTACAATCAAGGATAAGGACACAAAAGAGGACGTTCTCGTTACTCAATATGACGGTCACGTCGTTGAGACTGTAGGTCTTATCAAGATGGACTTCTTGGGTCTCAAGACTTTGACACAGATTAAAGACGCTCTGGCTAACATCAAGAAAACCAGAGGTATTGATGTCGATATCGACAATATTCCAATTGACGACGAAGAGACATATAAATTATATAGTTCTGGTAACACCATCGGTACGTTCCAGTTCGAATCTCCTGGTATGCAGAAGTATCTGCGCGAACTGAAACCTACTGTCTTTGAAGACCTTATCGCTATGAATGCCTTGTATCGTCCAGGTCCTATGGATTACATCCCTACATTCATCGCGCGTAAGACTGGAAGAGAGCCAATCAGTTATCCGATTCCTATCATGGAGAAGTATCTCAAAGATACTTACGGCGTTACGGTTTACCAAGAGCAGGTCATGCTTCTGTCACGTCAGCTCGCAAACTTCACCCGTGGTGAGTCTGATACCTTGCGTAAGGCGATGGGTAAGAAGCTGATAGAAAAGATGAACGAACTGAAAGGCAAGTTCATGTCGCAAGGCGAGGCTAACGGTCACGACCCTAAGATATTGGAAAACATTTGGAAAGACTGGGAAAAATTCGCTTCTTACGCTTTCAACAAATCGCACGCTACTTGTTATTCATGGGTCGCATATCAGACCGCATATCTCAAGGCACATTATCCTGCAGAATTCATGGCAGCTGTGTTAAATAGCTGTATCAGAGATAGTAAGGAAGTCGTTTTCATGATTGAAGAATGTCGTCGCATGAAGATTGACGTGCTCGGACCTAATATCAATGAGTCGGAATATAAGTTTACCGTTAATAAGAAAGGTCAGATTTGCTTCGGCATGGGTGCGGTGAAATCTATTGGTGAAATCGTAATTCAAGCTATCATTGATGAGAGAAATGCCAACGGTCCGTTCAAGGATTTCGCTGATTTCATTATGAGAGTCAATGGCAAAGGCGTCAATAGAAAATCAATTGAGGCACTTGCTGGCGTCGGCGTCTTCGACAGCTTTGAAGGAATGCACAGAGCGATGTTCTATTATATTCCAGAAGGCGACAAGACGACTTTTGTGGAAAAAGCGATAAAGTCGGTAGCAGCATATCTTGATAGAAAAAATAACGCTCAGTTCGACTTATTCGCTGATAGTGTGGAAGATAATGACGATACATTCGTAATTCCATATCCAGAATGTGAGCCTTGGTCGAAGGTCAAGGAACTCGAAATGGAGAAAGAACTCGTTGGCTTCTATATGAGCGCGCATCCTCTTGATATGTATAGAGATACGATAAAGTATTTTGCCAATATAAAACTTGAAAATGTTAAAGCTGCGATAGAGACAAGTCGTGTCGACACTACATTTACGATGGCAGGATTGGTGGCTTCAGCGGAAAGATTCACATCAAAGACTGGAACTGAATATGGTAGGTATCGTATTGAAGACCAGAGCGGAAGCTTTGAGTTTATGCTCTTTAAGGAAAACTTTATGAAGATGAATCATCTTATGGTTCCAGGCACTCAGCTGCTCGTGACAGGTATGGTAAAAGAGAGATTCGTAAAAGTCAAAGAAGAAGATTTAGGTAAGGTTGATCCTAACACTCCAAAACCTAAAGAGTTGAGGATAACGAAGATAGAACTTCTTGAATCTATCATGGACAGCACTAACAGAGAGGTGAAGTTTATGATTTACACCGATGTTTTGGATAATGAAAAAACGCAAGAGTTTATAAAAATAATAAAGGAACATAAAGGCAAACATCATTATTCTATACATTTCGTTGATAGAGTTAACAAAATGTCCTGTGTTATGCATCCGTCAAAAGGAGGCATTAATGCCACGGAAGTCTTTGAACTTTTAAGAGATGCAGATTATGTGACATACGATTTGAAGAAATAGAAATATATAAATTAAGATAGGTCAACTCATGACAAAAAAAATCTGTTGTCTGTTGTCTGTTGTCTGTTGTCTTTTATTATATTTGCAAAAAATAATATCAGTATTAACTTTATAAAAATTATAATTATGGCAAATCACATTACAGATGCTACTTTCGAAGTAGAAGTATTACAAAGCGAAGTTCCAGTTATGGTTGATTTCGGTGCAGCATGGTGCGGCCCTTGCAACATGATCGCTCCTTATATGGATCAATTAGCTGAAGAATATGCAGGCAAAGCTAAAGTTTTCAAAGCAGACATCGACGAATGCCAAGGCTTAGCAGCAAAATTCCGTATCATGAACGTTCCTACAGTTCTTTATTTCAAAGGCGGTCAAGTAGTTGACAAAAACGTTGGTGGTGCAGCAAAACAAGTTTTCGAAGATAAATTGAAGAAACTTATCTAATCATAAATGCCAATAGAAGTCAGCAATATTGCTCAACTGGGAAGCCTTGAGTTCTTAGCGCGGCAAATAGTGGAAGGCTTTATAACAGGTCTCCATAAAAGTCCGTTCCATGGCTTCTCAGTGGAGTTTGCTGAACATCGTCTTTATAATCAGGGAGAACCAACCCGAAATATCGACTGGAAACTTTACGCAAGAACTGAAAAGCTATTTGTGAAACGATACGAAGAAGAAACCAATCTTCGTTGTCAAATCGTCATCGACAAAAGTTCAAGTATGCACTTCCCGGTGCAGAATAAGCTTGATTTTGAACATCCTAATAAATTATGGTATTCTGTATATAGCAGCGCGGCTCTCATTGAACTGATGCGTCGTCAGCGTGATGCTGTTGGACTTTCTACGTTCAACAATGATATCGATTTATACACAGACGCGAAACTGTCAAGAACACATATTAATATGGTATATGCAGAACTGGAAAAACTGATGTCGCCTTATGACAAAGCTAAGAAGACTTCAACAAATGCTATTCAGTCGCTGCATAAGATAGCGGAGATGACTCATAAAAGAAGTCTCGTGATTATCTTTAGCGATATGCTTGATAATCTTGATAATATGGAAGAACTGTTTGCGGCTTTGAAGCATCTTCGTTATAATAAACATGAAGTGGTGCTGTTTCACGTCTTTGACTCTCTTCATGAACAAAGACTGGAATACGAAAACCGTCCGCATCGCTTCGTGGATATGGAAACAGATGATGTGTTGAAACTTAATCCGTCTGATGTTAAAGAATATTATGAAAAAATTATGTCGGCGAAGAAAAATGAACTCTTGCAACATTGTCATCAATATCAGATAGATTATGTCGAGGCTGATATAAATAAATCTTATAATCAAATACTTACATCCTATCTTATTAAAAGGCAAAAGATGATTTGAGTGTCATACTTTATGCTTAAAATGTTAATTATTTTTAATTATTTTTCTCTTTTAAATCGTTGTTTTTTTTATTTATATTTGCGAAGAAATATTTAAAAAAATAACATTATGTCATTAATTAATACACTTAAAGAGAAGAAATATAAATGGAACTTCGTTAACGTAGGTGGTTCAGCACGCGTTAGAATAAATTCAGGTGAAGATATTGCTCATCTTAATGAATTGGATCCAAAGATGTGGACGGTTCTTTCATGTCCAACAACAGGTCTAGAAATTGACGACAAGAGCCTTAAATACATGGATTGCGATGGCGACGGAAAACTTCGTGTCAATGATGTTATCAGCGTATCTCAATGGATTACTTCCGTTTTGAAGGATAAAGACCTTATATTAAAAGGTGCAGATTCTATAGATATCAATCAAATCAACACAGATGACGCCAGCGGCAAGAAGCTTTATTCTTCAGCAAAACAGATTCTTGAGAACTTAGGTAAAGAAGGAACAGTCATTTCTTTGGCAGACACAGCCGACATTACTGCTATTTTCGCTAAGACTCGTTTCAACGGCGACGGTATCATAACAGAAGCATCTTCAGATGATGCTGACTTGAAAGCTACTATAGCAGCAGCTTTGGCAACAGTAGGTGGCGTGGCTGACAGAAGCGGTGCTCAAGGCATTGGCGCAGACCAGATAGAAGCTTTCTATAAAAACCTTAATGACTATGTGGCTTGGAATGATGCAGTTGTTGAAGCACCTTACGGTGACAAGACAGATGGTCTCATCGCTGCTTATAACGCATTGGATGCTAAGGTGAAAGACTTCTTCATGCGCTCAAAACTCGCTGCATTTTCTCCAAATAGCATGGCATCTCTCGACATTCAGACTTCAAGAATAGATGCTATCAGCGCAGAGAACCTCTCGACTAAAAATGATGAGATTGCAGCTTATCCATTGACACATATCACAGGCAAATCAGAAATTGATGTTAACGCAGCAATTAATCCTGCTTGGGATAAGAACTTCAGTGTTATTAAATCTGTTGCTATAGATTCTTCAAAGACTGTTATTACAGAGGAAGACTGGAATGCGATAGGAGAGAAGTTCGCTGCTTATCAAACATGGAAGAATGCTAAAGCTGGCGCAGCAGTGGAAGGTCTTGGTTTAGATGCTGTTAAGAACTTCATCGCTCAGGATAAGAAGGCTGCTCTCTTGGATTTAGTGGCACAAGATGCTGCTCTTAAAGAAGAGTCTGATAATATTGAAATGGTTGATAAGTTCCTTCATATCTTCCGTGACTTCTATCAACTTCTTAAGAACTTCGTTACATTCAACGACTTCTATGATAAAGATAAGGACTTAAAGGCTATCTTCCAATGCGGAACACTTATCATCGACCAAAGAGCTTGTAAGTTCTGTATGAAAGTTGCTGATACAGGCAAACATAGCGCAGCTGCAGGTACAAGTGGAATGTATCTCGTCTATTGCGACTGTACAACAAAGACACAGGCTGCTAAGTTGCAAATAGTCGCTGCTGTTACAGTCGGCGATATCGGCGCATTGGCAGTTGGTAAGAATGGTATCTTCTATGATAACAATGGTTTGGAATGGGATGCTGTCATTACAAAGATTATTGATAATCCTATAAATATATCACAATCATTCTGGTCACCATATCGCAGAATGTCAACTGCTATAGAAAACCTCATCAATAAGAGCGCTGCGGAAAAAGATGCTAAGATGATGGCAAATGCTACAGCTAACATTAACGCAGCTCCTACAAAGACAGCTGAAGAAGCAAAGGCAGCCGCTGCAGCTCCTCCGTTCGACATCGCTAAATTCGCTGGTATATTCGCTGCAATAGGTATGGCAGTCGGTATGATTGGAACAGCATTGGCAAGTATATTCAAAGGATTGTTCGCTCTTACATGGTGGCAACTCATTATGTTGTTCGTCGGAATTATTTTGGTAATTTCGGGTCCTGCAATGGTAATGGCATGGATGAAGTTACGTCGTAGAAACATTGCTCCATTATTGAATGCAAACGGCTGGGCTGTCAATGCTAACTCAAAGATTAGCATTCCTTTCGGTGAAACATTGACAGAAATAGCAAAATATCCTAAGATGAAACTCGATGATCCATTTGCAAAGAAAGGTTTGAAACCATGGCAAAAATGGGGCATAACAATATTGGTCATAGCTTTCGCAGGCGTAGGTTTATGGTTGGGTAACGTGTTGACACATGTAAATCCTAAATTGAATTCTCCACTACCAAGATATAATAAGGCAGAAGTAGAAATTGTAACAGATTCATTGACAATAGTAAATGATACAATTGCTGTTGAAGAAGTCGCTGTAGAAGAGAATGTTGTAACAGAATAATTTAATTAACTCTATAAAAAAACTATGAAAAAACTGCTATTGTTACTTGTGGCATTTGCTGTCGCAACAACAACATTTGCTCACACAGAAAAGACTATCAAGCGAAAGGTCGCTATTGGAAGATTCTCCAACGAAACACAGTACGGAAAGGGTATTTTCTACGATAAGGAAAATGATCCTATGGGAAAACAAGCCTTAGATATTCTTTCTGCAAAATTAGCCCAGTCAGGAAAATTCATCCTTTTGGAAAGAAGTGATTTAGACCTTTTGGTACAAGAGTCAGGCGAAAGTATGCAGAAAATCGGTGCTGACTATATCATACTTGGTTCAATTACAGAATTCGGAAGAAAGAATGAAGGCCAACAAAAGGTTTTCAGCAATACAAAGGTTCAAACAGTAGAAGCAGGCGTTAGTATCCGTATCGTTGATGCTTACACTGGTTTGATAATATATTCAGATGAAGCTAAAGGTATGGCTGAAACATCAACAAAAGAAGTTATGGGTATCGGTGGACAATCAGGCTTTGATGCAACATTAAGCGACAAGGCAATATCTGCTGCTATTTCACAACTTGTTGATAACATTATAAATAAATGTACAGACAAACCATGGAAGTCATACATACTTTCTGTTGAGGACGGTAGCTATATCATCTCTGGCGGTGCTTCACAAGGCTTGGCCGCAGGCGATATATTCAATGTTTATTTGAAAGGTAAAGTGGTTAAGAATCCACAGACAGGCATGGACGTTGAACTCCCAGGTAAGAAAATCGGTACTGTAACAGTAGCGATGTCAGTAGGCGACACTCCTGAAACAGAAATCTCATTCTGTACTTATGAAGGCGAAGAAATCAATACAGAGCAATTGACTAATTATTACATTTTAAACGACTAATAGAACTATGAAAAAGGTATTGTTAATAGCATTTCTAAGTGTTTTTATGGCAGGCTGTGGTGTCGGTTCTTACACTTTGACAACAGGCTTGGCTGATGAGGCAAGTATCACATTCGTTGCCGATGATAATTATGAAATTGTAGTCACTGTTGATGATCAGCAATATAATGTTGAGACAGTTGAGTTAAAAGACTATCGCAAGGACAGAAGTATTAAAGGAACTGTAGAAAACACAATCGTGCTGACCCCAGGAACGCATGAAGTAAAAGTTATATTAGATGGCAATGAAATCTATACACACAAAGTATTTGTTTCTGCAGGAGAAAGTAAGGTCGTTGAATTATGAAGTATATAAAGTTATTAGCGATTACATTTTTTGCTGTCATGATGTTTTCATCATGTACAACTACTAGCAATATGTATTATTGGGGACCTGTATCTGATAATGTTACCAGATATGAGAAGTCTGCTTATAACTATTATAAGTATCAGTCTCCTGAAAGTATTTGCAGCTTGATTGAGACTTATCAAGATATTATCATAAAATGTAAAGCTAATGAGAAAATGATACCTCCTGGAATATGTGCGGAGTTTGGTTATATTCTTTTAAATCCAGAGAATGAAACATATTTTAAAGAGCATGCAACCAACTCGCAGAAGAAAATGATGGAAGGTATTGTATTCCTTGAATATGGAAAGCAAATGATTGAGAAAGAAGTCGCCTTATATCCAGAAGCACGACATTTTTTGGAGCCAGTCATCAAACGTATAACAGGAGATAAGGAGGATTGATATGAAAAGATATTGGTATATTTTTGTAATAGGTATACTGATGTTGACACAGACATCATGTACTACTTCTTCTAATCTCACTAGAGGCGAGGTTTACGCTAAGCTATATGAGGAAAAACCTGTTTCTATCTTGGTGATGCCTCCGATTAACAATACAAGTAATGTTGAAGCTAAGGACTTACTTTACACCTCAATCAGTCGTAATATAGCTGAAGCTGGTTATTACGTGATTTCTCCGCTCATAGCGATGGATGTGTTTAAAAATGAAAGTGCATACGATGCTGAATATTTCATCAATTCATCGTTGGGTAAGTTCAAGGAATATTTCGGCGTTGATGCAGTCGTGTTTTCAACGATTGATAATTGGGCTAAAGAAGGTTGGATGATTCATACTAAGGTTAATTATGTAATCAAGTCAACGACAACGAATGAGATTTTGTTTGAAAGGTCTTGCGACTTAAGACTCGACCTTATGAAAAACTCTGGTACAGGCGGACTTCTAGGTGTGTTGGTCGATGCTATCGCGACGGCGGTTGATGTCGCGATGACAGAGCATATTGAAGCAGCTCGTTATGCAAACCATTATGTGTTTGACGATCTTCCTTATGGTAAATACAGTCCTATGTATATGATGGACAAAGAATTGATAGCTAAAGACAAAGATGTGAAGAAAGCACTTAGCAGATGATATTTGCTTTAGATAAAAAACGCCGGAAATGATTCTAATGACCGGCGTTTTTTTTATTTGTGCAAACCCATGCGCAGTCTGTTGATTGCGAATATTGGAGTTTTGAGTTGATACATTGTTTTAATCGGGTTGCGTTAGGGATTGGAGCGGCATCCTTTGCGAAGCTCGGACTTCGGATTTCGGACCACGGACTACGGATTTTTTGAGCGAGGAGAAGACAAATGTGAGCAAAGATATAGCGGAAAGCCCGGCGGCGATAGCCGAACGCCCAAAAAATCATCACGCTATGCCGAACAACTCAATTTCAAATATCAGCGTTGAACCGCCTGGAATGCCTGGTTGTGAATAGTTTCCGTAAGCCATTTCTGCAGGGAGGTAGATTTCCCATTTGTCGCCGATGCACATTTCTTGCATTGCGATAATCCAGCCGTCGATGAGTTGGTTGAGACGGAATGCGATTGGCACGCCACTGTCACGACTGCTGTCGAATACCTTACCGTCGATGGTCCAACCAGTGTAATGTGCTGTGACGACGCTGCGAGGAGTAGGATGGACGCCGTCGTTTTTGCCTTCGCTTATCACTTTATAATAAATGCCGTTAGAAAGCGCCTTGACGCCCTCTTCTTGAGCTTTTGCCTTCAGCCAATCGATGTTGGCTTGTCTGTATTCTTGTTTGTTCATGATGTTTTTAATTTAAAAAATTGAGATTTCAAAGTTAAGAAAAATATTATGTAAATAAGAAGAGAAAATGTTAAGTTTTCGGAATTTTCAATAGATTTGCATAATCATGTAATTTATATGAAAATTGAAGAAGCCATATTGTATTGCCTTGCAAGTCAGAACCATGGGATGCGGACGGAGCAGATTGCCGAGATGATAAATCAAAAGCAACTGCATATCCGAAAAGACGGACAAGCTGTTACGTCAAGTCAGGTCTACGCTGTGATTTGTCGCTATCCTGAAATGTTTGTAAAGTCAGAAGGACGGATAAGATTGATGATATAAATATAAGATTATCGCTGTGCTTTGAGAGAATAAAAAGTTCTGATTAAATTGAATTTATCATAAAATGAAAAATACTATGCTGTGCATTATAACACTTTTGATAGCAATGACATTATGCTCATGTACTCCAGATCCGCCAGAAGGTCCTGTAACCGTCAAGAAGATTTCCATCATGGGAGATAGTTATTCCACATTTGAAGGCTGGTCTAACATGGATATAGAAGGCAATCCTAATGACTATTACGTGTATTATCCACATGAAGGCAATACCGATGTGACTACAGTGGATAAGACTTGGTGGTATATGTTATGCCAGAAGCCAGAGTTTGAACTGGAGATTTCAAATTCCTATTCCGGCTCAGTTGTTTCGAATACGCATTACAACGGAGTGGATGTGACAGATACTGATTTGTCCTTTATGAATCGTGTCGGTAAGAATTCCTTTGGTAATGATTACAATGGCGACCCTGACATTATCCTTGTCTTTGGCGGAACCAATGACTGCTGGGCAGGAGTGGAGTTAGGCGACTATGTCCACGACAACTGGACGGATGCCGATTTGAAATGTTTCCGTCCTGCATTCAGCAAGCTTCTTGCGAGTCTTCAGACACTTTACCCAGATGCTACGGTATATACTATCACCAATGGCGACAATGGTTTTCCAGAATTGACCAAGTCTTACGCCAAGTCAATAGAGAAAGTGAGCAGACATTATGGCGTGACCAATATTGTCGTTAAGGATATAGAAACGACAGATGGACATCCTACATATTCAGGCATGCAGTCGATTTGCGAGCAGGTGTATGAGGTTATTTGTGATTGAATTATGAAAATAGAAGAAGCTATACTATACTGCCTTGCGAGTCATAACCGAGGGATGCGCACGGAACAGATTGCGGAAATGATTAACCATAAGCGGCTACATATCCGAAAAGACGGGCAGCCTGTTACGTCGAATCAGGTTTACGCTGTGATTTGTCGATATCCAGAAATGTTTGTCAAGGCAGAGGGAATGATAAGATTGATGATATAAAAAAGATATTTATGCTAGCATACACATATATAGAAAAAGGGAAGTTCGCTTTGGTGGAAAAACCGAAGCCTGCATTGATAGAATCTACCGACGCTATTGTCCGCGTGACGATGAGCAGTATCTGTTCCAGTGATTTGCATATCAAGCACGGAAGCGTGCCTCGTGCAGTGCCGGGAATAACAGTAGGTCATGAGATGGTTGGCGTGGTAGAAGAAGTGGGAGCGGAGGTCGCCAACGTGAAGCCAGGAGATAGAGTGACGGTGAATGTCGAGACTTTCTGCGGAGAGTGTTTCTTCTGTAAGAATGGTTATGTGAACAACTGCACTGATCCTAATGGCGGTTGGGCGTTGGGATGCCGCATCGATGGCGGACAGACGGAATATGTGCGTGTGCCATTGGCGAGTCAAGGCTTGAACCGAATTCCTGATAGCGTGACGGATGAGCAGGCCTTGTTGGTCGGCGATGTCTTGGCCACTGGCTTCTGGGCTGCTCGCATTTCCGAAATAACCGAAGACGATACCGTCTTAATCATAGGAGCGGGGCCTACCGGAATATGTACACTACTTTGTGTGATGTTGAAGCAACCGAAACGCATCATCGTATGCGAAAAGTCGGAAGAGAGAAGACGATTCGTTCAGGAACATTACCCTGAAGTTTTACTTACGACTCCAGAAGAATGCAAGGATTTTGTGTTGAATAACAGCGATCACGGAGGTGCCGACCGTGTGCTCGAAGTAGCAGGTGCCGACGATACATTCCGTTTGGCATGGGAATGCGCACGCCCGAATGCTGTCGTAACAGTTGTGGCTCTTTATGACCAAGCGCAGATGCTTCCTTTGCCAGAAATGTATGGAAAGAACCTGACCTTCAAGACAGGCGGCGTTGACGGTTGCGACTGTGAAGAAGTCCTCAAATTGATAGAAGAAGGAAAGATTGATACCACGCCGCTTATCACGCATCGCTTTAAATTATGTGATATTGAAGAGGCTTATCGCGTTTTTGAGAACAAGTTGGATGGAGTGATTAAGGTGGGGGTGGTAAACGACAATGTCTTTTATGAGGAAATTTTAAAGGAAAATAAGAAGCCTAAATTCTAATCAAATAATTTTTTGTTTCTTATACTATTTTGATATATTTGCAAAGCAAATTATGATGCAATATAAATATAGATTGTTATTAAATTAATAAAACTATGGCAAAAAAAAATTATCCGGAAGAACTCCTTGACTTGCTGCAGGAGTATTTGACAGATGGTGTCATTAGACCAGATGAGAGAGAGGTTTTAATTAACAAAGCTACTTCACTTGGAGTAGATCCGCGTGAATTTAATTTATTTATTGTTGCCCAGGAGCAGAAATTGCAAATTGTGGCAGCTGAGGCTGAAAAACAAAAGAAAGGTAGATCGTGTCCGTTCTGCCAAGCTAGTCTACCAATGTTCAATGACACATGCCCTGTTTGTGGTAACTACGTCACACCAGAGGCAAGCAAAGAGGTCGAGGAACTTATTAATGCACTCGAGAAGGCGTTGGTAGATTTTAAGGCTGTCGCAGCCGAAAGAGAACAACATTCGTGGTTTGAGGAAAAATATGCAAAGAAGAAAACCATAGTTGAGGGTCATATCCGCAAGGCAAAAATGTATTATGCAAACAACAAAACTATTAGTTTCCTTGTAGAAGATTTTGAAAAAACTATAGTAGATTCAGATAAAAGAATAGCAGCTGCAGACAAGAAGGATAAAATAAAAACATTTTTATTATGCATACCAGGTGCTATTATATCGTTGGCGTTTTGGTGGTGGGTTATTAAAAAATTTTTCATCTAAATTATGATTAAACCATAACCATTAAATAATGCCTATATATCGGCACTAACCATTCAGAGTCTGTGTCAAATTTGACACAGACTCTTTATTATCAAACACCATATTAAAGCGCCATGAACCTTGATGAACGTATGGCCAGTCTGAACGACAAACTCAATGACAGTCATGAAAGAAATTAACAAGATTCTACAACGTAGCACAGAATTGTCAAAACTTCTTGCAAACACTTTGTCGACACAATCTCTTGATAATGCAGGTAAAGTTAAGATTAATAAACAAATAAGTAACCTGCACTGTCATGCTACAGTTGTTGAGGAAATGTTGCAACAAATTTGTGACGAATATGCAGTTGAAGTCAATAATGCCAAATTGATTATTTGGGAACGCAAACTTTTGGACCTTACATTACGCAATAATTTGCTTAATATGAAGGTGCGTGGCAATGCTATACCATTCTTTTGTGACAATATTGCTGCACTGGAAGATGAGCTGTTTGACGGGAAAGAAATTGTGCTTGAGCAAAAGGAATTAAAGCCCATATATCGTTCAATGCGAACAAATCTTGAGGAGAGTGGAGTCAATACTCTTTTTCTCACCCTTGGCAGTTTGAAATGGCAAGAGAAAATAGGTGGCAAGGAGTACACGGCTCCGTTGCTACTTATGCCGGTGGAGATGGTATCGCTGGGAAAAAATAAATACGCAATACACCGCCGCGACGAAGAAACTATGCTTAACATGACGCTCATAGAGTTTCTTAAGCAGAACTTTGAGATTGAGATTAATGGTTTGAATCCTTTACCGCAGGATAACAAAGGTGTAGACGTAAACCTTGTTCTGCACATTGTAAACGAGGCAATAAAGGAGCATGAGAATTGGAGGGTTGAAGAAGATTCTGTAATAGGCATATTCTTATTCACCAAGTTTGTTATGTGGAATGATATACACAAACATTCTCAAGCGGTGGTGAGTAGCGACTTGGTGCGCAGTCTTATAGAAGGCAGGCTGCTTGTAAAGAACAATTTTACCCAGGCAGATGCAAGAGATATGGACATACGTCTAAGACCCGATATGTTGGCAATACCATTGGAAGCAGACTCGTCACAGCTCGAAGCTATTGTTGATACAGAACAAGGACGTTCATTTGTCTTGTTCGGTCCTCCGGGAACGGGAAAATCACAAACTATAACAAACTTGATCGCCAATGCTGTGTACCATGGTAAGCGAGTGCTTTTCGTTGCTCAAAAAAAAGCTGCACTCGAAGTTGTACAGTCGCGTCTGGAAAAGATAGGTCTGGCTCCTTTCTGTCTTGAGTTACACTCAAACAAAATGGACAAGAAAAATTTCCTTGCGCAGTTACAAAAATCAATTGACGTTTCGGCTAACAGCAACAAAGAGGAATACAAACGTGTTTCCGATAGTTTGTATAGCCAACGACTACAACTAGTAGGTTATATCAATGCTTTGCACCGTAGGCACAAAGGAGAACTTTCTCTATATGAATGTATTGAAAGATATATATCGCTCGACACCAAACCACTTGAGCTTAATGCAGACTACGTCAATGAGATGACTTATGAGGATGCCGAAGAAGTGTGTTGCAAAATAATGTTACTTGAATCGGCGAACAGAATCTTGGGCTGCGAACCAACAGAATATCCTCTTTATGGTATGATGCCCAAAAAACAAGAGGGTAGGAGTAGCGGATATGCAAGAGCATATTATGCAACAAATGATACGGTTGAAAAGTTACTGCCAACGCTAATTCCTGCTGTAAGGAGTATTAAACAGCAAATTGAACGTGCGCAGAAGATGTCTATGACATTGAAAACTACACGTCAGTATATTGAAAATGACTACAAGTTTAAGAAATTTCTAGCTGTGGCATACATAAACGCGGAGTTGTTTGATGATATCGATGTATTAGCTGCTGCGATAGAGAGGTGGAATGACAATATTAACCTGCTCCCTTTATGGCAGAAATATGCAGATTTAATAAATGTATTATACGACGTAAAACTTGGAAAGGCTATAGATCTGTACCTTGATGGTATATCTCCTTGTTACATAAAAGATGCATTCATGGCTGCATATTACAAGGGAAAAGCTGAAGCTATTGTAAAAACAGATACAACGCTCAGTTCATTCAATGGATTGCTGTTCGAACAAGTTATAGATAAATACACGGCGCTGAATACTGAATTCCAAAGTCTTACACGCAAGGAACTTGTATCGAGACTGGCGTCCAATATACCACTAGATACCTGCGATCAAGAACTGAGTGCCGAACTTACGTTATTACGTAAACGAATTGGCAGCAAAGGACGTGGGGCAAGCATAAGGAATATCATAGACCAAATGCCCAACCTGCTCCCTCGCTTGTGCCCCGTTATGCTTATGAGCCCGTTAAGTGTGGCGCAATATATTGACATGAACGGACCGAAGTTCGACATCGTGGTCTTCGATGAAGCAAGTCAGATGCAGACATGTGAGGCTATAGGATCAATCGCCCGTGCAAAAACAGCTGTTATTGTAGGTGACCCAAAACAGATGCCACCAACGAATTTCTTTACAGTGAATACGACAGACGAAGAAAATGCCGACATAGATGACCTTGAGAGCATTATCGATGACTGCATATCACTTTCAATGCCTACTCGATATTTAGGATGGCACTACCGTTCAAACCATGAAAGCCTCATCACATTCAGCAATAGAAATTATTACGACAGCAAACTTATAACATTTCCTTCGGCCGATGACATGAAATCTCATGTTACATGGCAGAAAGTTGAAGGATACTATGACTACGGCAAAACAAGGACAAACACTGCTGAGGCTGAAGCTATTACAGACGAGGTAATCAATAGACTTTGCTGCAAACCTGAACGCAGTATAGGAATTGTAACTTTTTCAAGACAGCAAAGCGACTTGATAGAAGATATACTTGCCGAAAAAATGTCAAAATATCCAGAACTGGAACTACATAACCAGCAAAGCGCCGAACCACTCTTTGTAAAGAATCTTGAAAATGTACAAGGAGATGAAAGAGATGTGATACTTTTCTCCGTTGGTTATGGCCCCGATAAAGATGGATATGTGTCAATGAACTTTGGTCCACTGAACAAAGTGGGTGGCGAAAGACGATTGAACGTGGCTATATCACGTGCGAGATATGAGATGAAAGTGTTCTCAACACTTACACCCGAGCAAATCGACGAACGCCGTACACAATCAGAGGGTGTGCTGGGACTCAAACGTTTTATTCAGTTTGCACAACAGGAAAATACTACAACGAACAGAAACAGAACGGAGAAAGAAGGTAATGAAAATATGATACATCAGATTGCCTCTCGCCTTAAAAAGAATGGATACGAGGTGAACACTTCTGTTGGTACATCGGATTTCCGCATAGATATAGCTGTTATTGATCCTTTAGACCATGAGAAATATATACTTGGTATAATATGCGATGGGGAAGGATACTACAGACTGAAGACTGCTCGAGATCGCGAGATTGTCCAGCCATCTGTACTTAAGAAACTGGGGTGGGAACTAATGCATGTTTGGGCGCTAGATTGGTTTATGCACCCAGAAATGGTGACAAAGACCATTTTGGAAAGACTTGAAAATATAAAATAAGATGTTTGTGTCTGCTACACACTATAGGCATTGGTGAATGAGATAGATTCACACATATTCATTCCCCAATGCTAAAAACATAGTAGTCTGCGTTGACATCCACGGAGACTTCAATGGTCTCTTCGTATTTGTGACTTTGTCGGCGACTTACTTTCCAATACAGAATGTTTTGTTTTCAAACAACTGTCCTATAATAACCGATTTACTTTTCATTCATTTCTAAATAGCACCAAAACAGCACCAGGGTTAATATTCTGTTCTTCTGATGTATTTTTCTATATGTTTTTAATCTTGCTGTGATGCGTGTTTAGTCTGTATTAAAAAAATTGCCGTAGAAGGCAAAAAGAAACCGTCTGTTTGATTTTTATGCTTGGGTTGATAATTTGCTTGACTTGAAAACTGCGTGTCTTAAATGGGGCTTATTTTCGTTGTTATTTATCTATTTTGGTTGAAATTTTTCTTTTGCAAGCTCATGGGCGGTCTATACATGAACTGTAGGCAGGACAACTGGAATAGTGAATGTGATTCTCGAAACGTTTTCGGTATGTTCTTCTCCGCTGTCGCCTATTCTTGCGGAAAATATCTGTATCCCGGCTTTTGCGCTGCCTTCTGTTTTGTCAGAACTGCCAGCTGTTATGGCGACGTCAAAATTTATCTCAGATATTAGCCTGTTACTATGGTCGTTAGGGTCTATCACAGTTTTGGTGATTATTCGATTTGGAATTGAAGGCGACACTATGGCGCCGTTTGTTAATTCTCCTTGCAGCTCGCTGACCGCTTCTGTTATGTCTGTTATTACGTTCTTTACAAATTCTTTTAATTCCATACTCGTATCTTTATTTCAGTGTCTTAAATCCGTCGAATTCGACGGGGTTAAATATCCATACCAGGAGTCCAGTCTATTATTTCTTATTCTTTACTCCTGGCATCGTGTTATCTGGATTAGATGTGGTCATCTCCTTCTGGATCCATTCATAGTCCATTGTCGATACACAGCGTGCGCAATATCCTTTGATGTCTTCTTTGTACAGATCCGTCGCTTTGACGAATTTAACAGAATATTCGCGACCTGTCTTATTTTCGCCTATTGATGATAGATTTATGCATTTGTTGTCAGCGTGAATACAATCGTGGATGTCAAGATATACATACTCACGTTGTATCGCTGTTGGCTTGCTTTCTTCCTTAATTGTTGTACTTGTGCATGATGTGAATATAGCAAGGAATAATAAAGCTATTGATATTGTCTTCATAATGATTGTTGTTTTCTTTTTTTTATATCAATCCTATTAAACTCAATATTGCAAAGCATAACAATAGTATTGGACTAATTATCATGCCTATCATGCTTCTTTGAAAGAATATTGCGGACAAAGCTCCAACGAGAATGACAGATATAAAAGTAACAATAGGTTGCCACCATGGGAATTGCCAAAAACTCCATACAAGGAATCCGTAGTATAAAAAACTGCCTATAAATCCACTGTTAACCATAATAGCTTTCATAGAAGATGAAGAGCCTTTAAAATGTTTGCCTATTTCAGAACAATGATAAGCAAATATACCTAATAGTCCAATAAAAATCAATGTCATATAATTCCTATTATTTTTCTGTTAACTTTTCAATCACGCTCATCAGTCTGTTGAACTGTTCTTGGTTCAGTTGTAATAACTCATCAATCTGTTCTTGTGATTTTGATAATTGGTTAGATTGGGCTTTAATAATCTCGATATAATCAACTTCTGTTTTATTTACTGTTACAGAATGACCGTTTATATTATCACCATTTTGGTTATTTTGTACAACGCTGTCTGCATAAATGCTTCCTTCTCCTGTAAGCAAAAAGTTTACTGGAATTCCAAAAAGTTTATTCCACTTTTCCGCTTGTTTCTTTCCAAAATTTTTAGAATTATTGAATAAAGCACCTACATAAGCCTGTGAAACTCCGAGTTTTTCGGCGATTTCTTCTTGTGTTATTCCTTTTTCCTTAAAATAACTTTTTAGTTCTTCACCAATATTTTTCATAACTAATTATTTGTTTGTCAGTAACTTGAAAATTATTTTAAAAATAAAACCAAAAAAGTTATAATTTTTCTTGTTTATAACCAAAAAGGTTGTATCTTTGCAGCACAAAGTTAAACAATAAACATTAAACAAACAAGAAAAACATTAGAAATCATGAGTAACAGAGAAGAATTATCAAGATTGTCATTAGAGGAATTGGAAGAGTTAGATAGATTGCTTACCAGTATCTTGGCAATCCTCGCCAAAGATTTGGCAAGGGGAGTTGATTTATTTGACCTTGAAGGCCGAGTTATAGCAAAACAGATAGAGCAGATTCGTATTACAGTCATAGCTGCTGAAATGAGTCGTCAATAACTAAGATCAAGATCATGGCAACATTGAGAAAACATTTTACGACAAGTACCGACTTCACAATATGCGTATATGGTTCGGATAAAGAAGCGGTGTATTTCGTGACAACTCACGACGATGTGATGAGACGTCATTTCGATATAGTGAAATACAAGTCCTATCCCGATGCGGAAAGAGTTGCCAAAGAAAGAGCGGAACAATACAGATTGTAAAGATAAAAAGTCCCTCCCGTGAATGCAATCGTACAGGAGATTTGATTACGGAATTGGGAGGGGCTGTTGACTGGCGAGAGGATGAGTGTGAAAAGTGAAGGAGAGTCGGGGTTCGAGTCCCTGCCGCCGGACGAGTTTAACAAATAAAACAAAACACTATGAAAGACGAAAGAGTTGAAAGAATCGAACGGACAATTAAAATCTTCAATGACCAGATGGAGAGAGCGTTGGATAAGAATTACGGACTTATGATAGTCTTTGGAGACGGTACCGGTGGCGGTACGGTTGTATTAGGCAATAATATTAACACCTTGTCCGCATTGTCAATGAGTATGGTTAAAAGCGAAGAGTTAAGAGAGATGATAGTCTCTTCGATACATGCGGCAGAACACGCTAAAAGGGAGTGCAAGTAATAATTAAAAAACATAACAATGGCAAGAATCAATTTTACACAAGAACTAATGATGATGGAGGTGGGAAACGAAAGACAGTTTCCTGCTATAACATACGATTCAGTAGTGTCAACTTCAAGTCGTCTGTCATTCAAGTATGGCAGAAAGTACAAGACTAGGAGAGATGACGAAAATCAATGTGTTAGAGTGACAAGAATTAAATAACAAGGAGGTGTTTATGAAAATCTTGAGTTATTTCCAACTGGCAATGGCAATACTTATGAGCATATGTGTATGGGTATTGGCCATTAAAAATCTCATGGCAGGTCACATAGGAATATCAGGTGGGATAGTTGCTGTCATATTCATAATGCTGACATCGCTGAACGTGATGTTCGCAATAGACGAAATCAGAGATATGAACAATAGCGAAAGAACATTAGGAGGTAGAAATGAACGACGCTGAAGCAATCAGAAGCAGGCTTGACAAGATAGAGAAGCTCATCCTTATAGGTTCAAAAGAGGTGCTGACTCTTGAAGAGTGCGCGCTTTTCACGAATCTTTCGGAAAGTTATCTCTATAACCTTACCTCACAGAAGAAGATAAAGTATTACAAGCCAAGAGGTGGAAAGATATACTTCAAGAAATCCGAGGTGCAGGACTGGCTGCTTAAAGGGCAAAAGCTGACGGGAGAGGAGATAGAAGCACAGGCGGAAGTCTATATATCAACCAACAGGAGGAGATTTTCCCGAAACAACCAATAAAAACAACAGGTTCTGAGGTGTAATGGTGCATATATGGAAAGCGGTTTTTTGTTGATTTATTTCTGTTCAATTTACTCATGATTTTTCCCGCAGACCATAAGGAGGCGGTTCGATTCTGCCCTGAACCCCAAGACAATGATTAACTAACATTTAAAAACAAATTATTATGAGCGCATCAAACTTAATGAATGAGCTGAAACAGATGTCAGCAGGCGATGTCGTCAGAAACGAACTCGTCAGAGAACAATTTATCAGTGTTTACAATTCTATATGGCAGGAAGGCGGCGAACATGTCTATGAACGTGAAGCCATCTACTTCAACCAGCAGCTTAGAGACAAGAAAGATTTGCTGCAATGCACAGCTATATCCGTCTATTACTGCTTCATCGACCTTGCCGTCAAGGGTCTCACACTCGCACCTGGCCCACAGGCATTGTGCTATCTGTTGTCAAGAAATGTAAATCTCGGTGCTGACAGAAACGGCAATGCCGTATGGGAAAAGGTGTGCAACCTCACCATAAGCGCATATGGTGAACTCGTCTTGCGAACAAGAGCAGGACAGATACGTCATGCCGACAATCCTGTCATCGTCTATGAAGGCGATACCTTCCAGTTCGGAGAACAGAACGGTCATAAGGTAGTCAACTATATGTCAGCGTTCCCAAGAACATCTAACAAGATTATTGCATGCTTCATGAAGATTACTCGTGCTGACGGTTCTGTTGACTATGCAGTGATGACAGAAGCTGACTGGAAACGTCTTGAAAGATATTCGCTCAAGAACAACGGTTCGTTCAGAGACAAGTCGGGAAATATGGTTGCAAGAGGTGCAAACGAACTATATCAGTCTGACAACGGACAGATAGATACCGGTTTCCTTATCGCCAAATGTATCAAGCATGCTTTCAAGACTTATCCGAAACTGAAGATTGGCAAGGGTATGATGCTTGAATCCGAGATGCCGGAATTGCAAGAACAGCAAGACGGATTTGACCCATACGGCGGAGTGGAATCACAGGCGCCAGCAAAGCAGGAAGCGTTCGGACCTGCGGTAGATACGTCAACAGGTGTCATCATAGAAGAAGAGAACAAAGGTGAATACGACGGAGCATTCTAACACTTAAAAAGTAAAAGTCATGGCAACACAAGAATCAACAGCATTAGTAAAGCAGGAAAACATACAGGCGATAGTTCAGTCTGCGCCTAAGGCATACGAGACAGGAAAGATCTCTCACGACAAATGTCTCGAATTCGGCAACGCACTCTTGAAGAAAATAGAAGAGAACGGCGGATTGAACGACGAACTCGACGCACAGGTGGCTGATTATCTCGTTCGTGTCGGAACTACTCTTAAAAAAATCAACGATACGAGAACTCCTGTAACCAGATTGTTTGACGACATCAAGAAGGTTTTCACAGCACTTGAAAACGACATCGACAAGACCAAGACAGGAACACTTCCTTTCCGTCTTCAGGCATTGCGCAACGCATACGCAAAACAGAAGTTTGAAGCAGCTGAACGCCTAAGAAAGGAAGAGGAGGAACGTCAGCGAATAATAGCCGTCAAGAACAATTATATCCAATCCGTCAAAGATGATTACAGACGATTGGTCAGTGAAGCTATTAACAGCAGCTGTAAGACCTTGATGGAATTAGATAATAATGTGACTCTCGAAAACTATCAGAGAACTTATGCTTTCATTGACGACTTCCAGACTGAACTTCCATTGGAATGGTACAGGAATCTTAAACACACTATCAGCATTCCTAACATCCCAATAAGCATTGACGAGTTGAAGCAGATAGAAATCAACGTTAAGAATGAACTTCACAAGGAATTCAGCGAACAGTATCTCTATGAGATTGAATCAACGAAAGTGTATGTTCTGGATCGTCTTCCATCCAAGAAGATGAATCTTGAAAAGATTGAAAAGATGGCTAAGGCTGATGCGGAAGAAGCGGCACGCATGAAGGAAGCGATGGAAGCAAACAAAGCGAAGGAAGCGGCACGCATGGAGCAGGAACGCAAGGCGAGAGAACTAGAACAACAGCAGAAGGCGGAAGCCGCTCAGCAGATGAATGAGATGAACAGCCTGTTCGCCATGGCGGAAGCCGCTCAGCCTGTAGCGAAGACATCGGTCAAGGTTTCAAAGAAGATTGAGATTGTCAATGCCAACGGCATAGTGCCTATCATCAACTTGTGGTTCGCAAGAGAAGGTGTGAATCTTGAACTGGAAGAGCTGTGCAAGATATTCAAGAAGCAGATCACATTCTGTGAGAAACTCGCCAAAGAAGATGTCTTCATTGAAGACAAGAATATAAGATACGTTGACGATGTAAAAGCCAAATAACCCATGAATGCCATAAATAATCCTACGAATTACTACGAGAGAAGTGAGGTCAGCAACTCTGACCTCACCGAACTCAAGAACCTGCTTCATCCTCGTATGCAGTTAGGCGACAAGGAGAAGGCGTTCCGTCTCGGCAGCTTGGTTGATGCCATCGTGACAGAACCTGAACGTGTGGATTATTGTCTCTATAAGGTTGATGATGTGCAGTACACCGATGAGGAATTCGCTTGGGGAAAGGAAATGAACATGGCTTTGCGCATGGAAGCGAAGAAGGATCCTTTCCTTGCCAAGGTGCTGGAGACATCAGACACGCAGAAGATAATGATAAACCATGCTCAGCGATTCTCATATTGCGACTTCGAGTTCACATTGGATACACGCTGCAAATGGGACTGGTGGATGCCGTCATTCGGATTCGGAGGTGACCTCAAGACCACATTCGCCACTACAGTGGAAGAGTTTGAGAATGCAATAGACTTCTTCGATTGGGACCGTTCTCGTGCATGGTATATGGATATAGCAGGAAGCGACAAGGATTTCATCTATGCGATATCGAAGAAAAACTTCAAAATATTCAAGAAGTTCTTTAATCGAGGTGACGAGAACTACAGCAGAGGTCGTGAGAAGTATGAGGAACTCGCATTCAGATGGTGGCTTTTAACTCCTAAAAACAATTGAAAATGAACAGCACTCTTAAACATAATCTTAAAGTAGAACCATATCAGTATCAGCAGGAAGGCATCTTGTACGGTCTTGACAAGAAGCGTCTCATCATAGGCGACGAACCAGGACTTGGCAAGACGTTGCAGTCTATCGGAATTGTCGATACTGCGAATGCTTATCCATGCCTTGTGATATGTCCTTCTTCGTTGAAGATTAACTGGCAGAGGGAGTTCGAGAAGTTTACTGATAAGTCAGCTCTGGTGTTAAACAACAATACCAAGGCGACATTCGGATACCTTATGAAGATGGGAGTTCATCATGTGGCGATAGTCAACTACGAGAGTCTGAAGAAGTATTTCGTATGGGACATCAAGAGCCAAGGCAAGACATTCAGATTGAAAGATGTAGTTTTCTCAGATTTCATCAGAGTATTCAAGTCTATCATAATTGATGAAAGCCATAGAGTTAAAGATGCAAGCGCACAGCAGACCATTTTCACGAAGGGAATATCTGTCGGAAAAGAGTATGTGATAATGCTGTCGGGTACTCCTGTAGTGAACCGTCCTGACGATTTGGTCGCTCAGCTTTCCATCATGAACAGGCTTAAAGACTTCGGAGGATACAGCCAGTTCGTCGCTGACTTCTGTACGGACCCTAAAGACAAGAATGCTCAGCCTGCCGTGCCGTTGTCTGAATTGTCAAAAAGACTTTATGACAACTGCATGATCAGACGTGAGAAGTCCAAGGTTTTGCCACAGCTTCCCGACAAGACGAGAATAGACCTGTATGTCGAGATTTCCAATGAAGAGGAATACAGCCTTGCCGTCAACGACCTTGCGGAATATCTTCGCCAATATACAGAATGCACCGACAGGGACATACGTCGCAAGATGAGAATGGAAGCTCTTGTAAAGTTTATGACCTTGCGTTCGCTGGCGACGAAAGGCAAGGTAAGGCAGGCGATAGACTTTATTAAAAACCATTTGGCTAACGGAAAGAAACTCATTGTGTTCTGCGCCTTGCACGAAGTGGTTGACATGTTGCAGAAGGCATTCCCTAAAGCGGTGACGGTAACAGGACGTGACACCGCCATAAGCAAGCAAAATTCAGTCGATGCGTTTCAAAACAATCCTGAATGTATGTTAATCATCTGTTCCATCAAGGCCGCCGGTGTCGGACTGACCCTTACATCATCTTCATCGGTGGCTTTCCTGGAGCTTCCATGGACATACGCAGATTGCTGCCAGTGCGAAGACAGAGCGCACCGCATAGGACAGAAAGACAACGTTACTTGCTATTACCTGCTCGGAAACGACACAATAGACAGAACCATATACAGCCTCATACATAAGAAGAAGTCCATAGCCAACGAGATAATGAACTCGGATGACGACATCCCTACAGATGAGATGTATTTTGAAGAGCTTATAGATCAGTTTGTGGAATCACATCACATATTACTTAAACCAATTAATTTTTAAAATCATGAAAAGACAAGACATCATCGACCAAGTGGTCAGAAAAACAGAACTCACAAGCAGAGAAGCGACACAGGCAGTTGAAGCTGTAATTGCGGTTTTTGAAGAATCTATTGTCAAAGGCGAGAGCATCTACCTCAGAGGATTCGCAACCTTCAGACAAGTGATAAGAAAAGCGAAGAAGGTTCGCAACATTGCAGCCGGTCATTCAATGGAAATGCCTGCCCGACGTTCCGTCAAGCTTATTTTATCCAAAGAGTTAAAAGACAAGATGAACGATGGCTTTGAAGCATAAGGACAAGCCGATGACATTCGATGAGGCAATGGCTCTGTATGGCAAGAAGGCACGCAAACCACAAGGCAATGAGGAACACTGCATACAATGTAAATGTGTGCAGTGGTTCTCAGACCACTATCCCGAACTGAAAGGAAGACTGTTCGCTGTGCCGAACGGAGGATTCAGAAATCCCAAGACGGCCAGCGACATGAAAGATGAAGGCGTGATAGCTGGTGTCTCGGACCTTATCCTGCTTGTAAAGAACAAACGTTACGGAGCGTTGCTCATCGAAATGAAGGCTCCAGGCAAATATCAGCAACCGGTTCAGAAACAATGGGAAAAGATAGTTACCGCAAAAGGCGAATACAAATACGTTGTATGCAGGTCGCTTGACGAATTTATAAAAGTGATAACGGAATATTTGAACGATCAATAACTAATGGATATGGCAGCTTACACAAAAACAGGATTCTCGTTTTACTCTGTTGATACAGATAGGTATCAAGATAGGAAAATCAAGCGATTGAAAAAGGCATTCGGTTGCAACGGTATTGCCGTATATGATTACCTTCTGTGCGAGGTGTATCGTGACAAGGGGTGTTATCTGGAATTCGATACTAACATTCTCTTTGACGTGGCTGAATACTTCGACATTGATGAAAAGATTGTCGCGAATATCATTGAACACTGCGGTGATGTCGCTTTGTTCAACAAAGCGTTGCTTGAAAAAGGAGTTATAACCTCGTCATCAATACAGCTTCGCTACATGGAAATGTGTTCCAAGTCAAGACGTAAAGGTTTTGCTATTCCCAAAGATTATCTTTTAGTAGATACAGATGACAATGCATCGGCACCAAGAGAAACTGCTATGCAACAGCCATTCCATGAAGAGAATCCCATATTGTCAGTGCAGCCTGTAACCCTTGACGAAGAAATCAGTCAGCTTATGAATGAGGAATATTGGCTTGATCAGCTACAGGTACTTCACGATATGGATAAAGGAAAATTAAAGCTGCTGTTAGGCAAGGAGTTCAAATCACAATGTATTGCAGATGGCAAGGAAATGGGACACGCCAATATTAAAGACGCAAAATCACATTTTAATTCATGGTTGAGATTTTATAAAGAAAGGGGAAACAATGATAGACAAGGATATAAAGATAAACGTAGAGGCAGTGAAGTTACAGCTACTTCATCAAAAGACTTCGAGGGAGTATTTTAAATGGCCATTGACACAGCAACAGGCAGAGGATTTATTGCTTGCCGCTTACATGGCTGAGGTCGAAAGCCGAAACAGAGTTTATATTGATGACAGCAATACTCGCAATAATATCTCAAGAATAGCCAGACATCTGGTCGCTCCAAAGAAGTTCGGTTTGATGCTGGCAGGAACTTGTGGTAACGGTAAAACGTCACTTCTGAAAGCGATACAATCAGCGACCAATTTCCTTAATCTGAAATACGAAGTCAGAAGCGATAAGGAAGAGAAGATTGCAATTAGTATCATCGACGTAAAAGATATCATCGCTAACTGTAAGGATTATCAGATGATGGAGGTGTACAAAAAAACACCATATCTCGGAATAGACGACATGGGCAAAGAACCTAAAGAAGTGCTTGATTACGGCAATGTATGTAATCCGGTTATTGACCTTATAGAATATCGGTATGACAAACAGCTAACGACATTCATTACAACAAATCTCACACCCGATGAATTCAAAGACAAGTATGGCGAGAGAATAACTGACAGATTTAGAGAGATGATTGAAAAGATAGTGTTCAATGACGGAAGTTATAGGAGGTAAGAATGGAGGAAAGGCAAATTGTCACAGCAGTTAAAGCAATGCGAGAAGCACAGAAAGAATATTTCCGCACGAGAAGTCATGACTCTTTAAGAAAAAGCAAGGCTTTGGAAAAACGAGTAGATGATATGATAGAAGAATATTTTAACCCAAAACAACCAGGATTATTTTGATATGAACAGAGATTACAGCTATTGCAGTGGCGTGACATGTGAGATACGCCAGAGTTGCAAAAGATACCTTCCTAACCCACCTGATATGGTGTTATTGTGGGTAGAACCGAAATACATAAAAGAATCAAAACAATGTAAAAATTATGTAAAAACAACAAAGGAAGAAGAACTAACCAAATGGACCCTCAAAAAGATGTCGCCATCCGTGCCAAACAAATGTGAGAGTTGCGACCGCTTCGATGAGTGTTACACCAAAAGCGGTCGAATGAGGGAATTCTGCAAGATGTATGAAGCAAACGTAGTATTCAAATTCAAATCCAAAGAACAATGAACGCAGTAATAATGACAGAAGAGTATTGGGCAAACTCTCAATTTTCAGTAGCCCGTTATTATGGTGGTCTCACAATCGGTGGTAAAAGTTACAAGATTGTCAACAAGCAAGGTGCGACGATATTCGAGTTAAGCGACCCCGACAGTCCTTACTATGTCGGCGATGGTGTCAAGAAAGCCATAGAACCAGGAGAACCTGCCGACCTCGTCCTTGAAGAATGGATACCATACTATAAGAAATTAGGCAGGGATAAAATCATTGAATGTGTAAAGAAAAACATGACACTTAAAGAAGTCAAAGAACTTTGTAAAAAGTCGAAAAGACAAAAAAGCATATCTAAAAACACTAACCAACAATAATTAAGAAAGGAAAAGAAAATGGAAACAGAAAAAGGATTTTACATGGTGTTCATGGAAGGTGGCAACACACCTGCATACAAACATGCAGAAAAAGAAAGTGCGATTAAGGAAGCAAGAAGATTGGCTGAAACCCACAAAAAGAAAACATATCTCTTGGCAACGGTAACGTCATTTGAGTACGACTGTATCAAGATAAAAGAGGCAAATCCTTGGGATCTTAGAATTGAAGACGCTTTACCATTATAAGAGAAATCAGCGGAAATAATCGGAAAATTTCCTCTAAAAATTAAAAAGAACATGAATTTACTATACATAGATTTATTCTGCGGTGCTGGCGGTACTTCTACAGGTGTCAACTCAGCGAGATTCAACGGTGAGCAATGCGCAAAGGTTATTGCTTGCGTGAACCACGACAAAAACGCCATTGCATCTCACGCTGCCAATCATCCAGATGCGTTGCACTTTACAGAAGACATACGCACATTGGAACTGTCTCCGTTGGTTGCACACATCGAGAAATGCAAGGAAGAGAATCCGAATGCTGTCATAGTGCTGTGGGCTTCGTTGGAATGTACCAATTTCAGCAAGGCGAAAGGCGGACAACCTCGTGATGCTGACAGCAGGACTCTTGCCGAACATCTGTTCAGATATATTGAAGCTATAAATCCACACTATATTCAAATTGAAAATGTAGAGGAATTTATGTCGTGGGGAGATATTGACGAAAAAGGCAAACCTATATCTAAGGATAAAGGACGTTGCTACATGCGCTGGGTCAACAATGTAAAGAGTTATGGTTATGATTTTGACTGGAGAATCCTCAACGCTGCCAATTATGGCGCATACACATCGAGGACTCGTTTCTTTGGAATATTCGCCAAACACGGACTTCCTATCGTATTCCCGGAAGCTACGCATTGCAAGACTGGTTCAGACACCATTTTCGGTTCTTTGGAAAAATGGAAACCTGTAAAGGAATGTCTGGATCTTGAAGATGAGGGCGAATCAATCTTCGGACGCAAGAAACCCTTGGTGGAAGCAACATTGGAACGTATCTATGCAGGTCTGATTAAGTTTGTGGCAGGCGGTAAGGACGCATTTCTTGTCAAATGGAATTCTATGAATAATAATGGCAAGTACCAAGCTCCGAGCATTGACGAACCATCACCTGTTGTGACGACACAGAACAGATTGGGAATGGCGAAAGTGACATTTCTGTCAAAGCAGTATTCAGGACATCCAGACAGCAAGAACCATTCTATAGAAGGTCCTGCAGGAACAATCACAACTATAGATCATCATGCGTTCGTATCTGCGTATTACGGTAATGGTCATAACCATTCTTGCGACAATCCCTCTCCAACATTGACTACAAAGGACCGTCTTTCGCTAATCCAACCGGAATATTTTATGGATATGCAATACGGCAACGGGACTCCAAGCGATATAGAATCACCTGCCAATACTGTAACTACCACACCCAAATTCAATCTTGTCACTGTTCATCGACATTATCTGATGAATCCTCAGTACAAGTCTAAAGGTGGTTCAATTGAAAAACCTTGCTTCACTCTTATAGCAAGAATGGATAAAATGCCGCCTTATCTTATTGCTACTGAAAATGGGGAAGCTGCTATTGAAGTATATTCCACAGATAGTCCAATGACGGCAAAGATAAAGGAGTTTATGGCTATGTATGGAATCATAGACATAAAGATGAGAATGCTGAAGATTATTGAACTTAAAAAGATAATGGGCTTTCCTGAAGATTATGTTCTTGTCGGAACTCAGGCAGAGCAGAAGAAGTATATCGGCAACGCTGTAGAAGTTACCATTGCACGAGTATGGTGTGAAGCGTTGATAAAGAAAATAATTGAAATTAAAAAAGTAGCATGATGAAAACACTTGACTTAGTTCTTAAACACAAATGGTATGATATGATTGCCTGCGGTGAGAAGAAAGAAGAATACAGAGCGATTAAACCATATTGGATTAAAAGATTACTATATCGGTTTCAAAATGATGAATGTGTTGTCGATTATAAGGAATCCGACAATGCAATTATGATGAGGTGTAGATGGTTTGGACCGAGGCACACTTTGGTCAGATTCCACAGAGGTTACACCAATACTACAATGACGTTTTTTATTAAAGATATAGAAATAGGCGTTGGCAATCCACATTGGGGCGCACCTGCTGAAGAAGTGTTCGTCATTAAATTAGGGGAAAGGCTATGAATACTGATATAATGTTTTCTTCAAAAACGGATTTATGGGAAACGCCACAGTCGTTTTATGATGAACTCGATAAAGAGTTTCAATTCACATTAGATCCTTGCGCTACTCCAGAAAATGCGAAGTGTGAAATGTTTTTCACAAAGGAAATGAATGGTTTAACTCAAAATTGGGGGGGTAACAGAGTCTTCTGTAACCCTCCATACGGTAAGGAAATTGGTAAATGGGTTAAGAAAGCTTATGAGGAAAGCAGAAAAAACGATACAACAGTTGTGATGCTTATCCCTGCCCGTACAGACACTGCTTATTTCCATGATTATATCTATCATAAAGCTAAAGAGATTAGGTTTGTGAAAGGAAGATTAAAGTTCGGACAAAGTAAAAACGCAGCACCATTCCCTTCAATGGTAGTGGTATTCTAAAAAAGATATTATGAAAAAACGACAAAGAAAAAAGCAAAACCGAAAGGAAGGCGACTGGCTCATGGCGATGTTTGCTCTGTTCCAGCCTGATAAGTTCGCAGCTTTCCTTGAAAGAGAAGGCATTACAAGACTTGGTAACAAAGACAAGACAATGATAAGAAAATGGGAAAAGATAATATTCAAAAACGCAAAGAAATGACACAACAACAGATAGATAAATTGATGAACAGCAAGGAATTTAACGATGCGGCATTCTATCTCGGAGGTATTTACCAGTTGCTATCCGTTATCTGTTTATGGTGGGACGAAGCGGAAGACAACCTCAAAGCGACAGGAGCTTACGGATTTGACTTCAAGCACGACTTTGTCTCTTGTATGAAAATGCTGAACAGGTTTGAAGTAAGGCTTCGCCGTTATGTCACCGATTGGGAAACGCTTTGCAAGGAATATGAAGAACTCGAACCGATGTTGCGTCAGTTCGTATTCGGAGAGGAAACACCAGAGTTAAGATTGAAGAATTTAAAGAAAGGTATTGAAGAATTTTTAAAAAGAAATAGTTGATTATGGATAAACCTTGGATAATTTTAATATCAATAGCATTGTACTTCTTATGTTCGGTAATCATATGCACAGGTATTTACATCTATGCTATAAAAGAGTACAAGAAAGAGGATACACATCTAAAATTTGATTACTGGTTTGATAAATCTGTCTATATAGAAATAATAGGGGCATGTGCATTGTTTTGGCCATTTGTACTATTCGCTTTGCTCATAGTATTGCCGGTAGTTGGCGTCGCAAGAATAATTAAAAGGAAGTTTGATATAAATGAATGAATCGGATAAAATCAAGAATGACATATTGTATTTCATTGAAAAATACGTGAGGATAAAAACAGACGATGGTGATGTGCCATTGCGTTTGACAGAATCACAGAAGAGATATTTACAAAAACTGTATTCACAAAAACAAACAAACAAACAAATGAATGTATGTATGAAAAAAATATTATTAATATTAGTTATACTATTGTCAAGTTGTACTTATTGTATAGGCGATTTTGAAGATTGTACCTACATAATAACATCGAAAGAAATTGGTGTTTGTACTGGAAAAACATTGTACACTGTAAAGAAGAGTAAAGATGGTAAAATTGAATCTCCTGCTAAATATTTTTATGATAGTAGGTATAAATGTGAAATAGGAGACACTATTGTTTTTTGTAAAAAGTGATAATTATGAAAAGAGAAATTAAATTCAGAGCAAAGGGCAAGAGGTCTGGCGAATGGACGTATGGTGAGGTTCATCTACAAAGTACAATTCCTCACATTCATGAGGGAATGGATAAGTACCCGATTGATGTTGACACCGTAGGACAATTCACAGGAATGAAAGACAAGAACGGCAAGGAGATTTACGAGGGGGATATTGTTTATTCAGAATTTGCAGATGGAAGTAATTGTATGTTTTTGGTTGGATGGAATAACAAACTTTCTTGCTTTGGAGTAATGGATGAGTACAACTATCGGTCAAAACAATTAGGATATGATTTTCCTGAATTTGATAATCATTTATTTATTAAGGTGTTGAAAAATTCAAAAATATTTAAAATCATCGGGAACATTTATGACAATCCCGAATTATTAACCGAAAAATGAGAGATATGACAAAAGAAAAATTCAAAGACCTGATTGAGGCACCGTCTCGTGTCGATGATTTTTGGGAACGAATCAAAATAAAGAGCGTCATCGCAAGAACATTGCGTCTGACGTTGCAGAATCCAGAACTCGCTCAAGAATATCTTGACAACTTACCTAAAGCAGTTTGTGAAAATGTACCAACAACATCAAATAAATAATAATATTATGAAATTTTGGATAGCAAGAGATTTAAGTGAAGAATTGATTTTGTACAAAGAACAACCTTCTTACAATAACAAATTGAAAATGTGGATTGGCGGTGGCTTACCTGTTGGTAAATTAACAGGTTATTCTTTTCCCGAAGTAACATTTGAGAATAGTCCACAAGAAGTTGAACTTAAATTAGTTAAGGAGAAATAAATTATGAAGAAGATTTTAATAACAGTAATTTGTGTTTTGCTTTTTATTTCTTGTAATGATAAACGCAAAGAAATAATTTATATTGTTAAATTCAAAGATGGTTCACAAATGGAAGTCGTCGGACATTATTCTGTTATAAGCAAACACTCTGCTTATGTTTTGTCATCTGATGGTTCATACAACTTTAATCGAGACGAAATACTTTATATCGTAAAAAAATAATACTATGAATTTTAATACTCAAATATGTACTACTGTTGAACAATCAAAAAGATTGCTTGAATTAGGATTAGACGCTGATACCTCAGATATGTGCTGGTTAGCAAAGAAGTTATGGGGTAATGACGTTGAGATACCAGAGGAGGATAGGAGTTATATTCTTTCTACGGACAAGGATGACTCTTTCTGTAGCAGATATGACGTTGATTGCATTCCAGCCTGGTCTTTACATCGTCTTATTGCGATGCTGCCAGATAGAAGAATGACTTGGTTGGCAGTTTATTGTGATTCTAAAGACTGTAGTAAGATTTATAATAAGGCTATATCTTTAATTGAATGGATGATTGAGAATGAGTATTTCAACAAAGAATATTTGAAGGAGGTATGAAAACATGACACTCAAAGAAATTGAAGAGAGCAGAAGATAAAGTTATGAACAGTAGTGACATTAGAATAGGTAATTTAGTCAGATTAAATATGGATGAAGAAAAAATTAATGAAAAACTGAACGAACTTGAATACAGTTATGTATGCAAACGTATAGATGTAGAGAATTATATACGCCAACGTTCCTTGCTACTGCTGAAACTTGAAAACATCAGACAGAGAGAACGGAAGAAAACAACAAGAAATAAGCCGAATTATAATATAATATAAAACGATATGAATACAGCACAGAATCCAAAAGTAAGGAATTTGAAATGGTGCGGATTGACATGGACAACCGCAATGGAAAGCGACAGACCAATTCACCCGAAACACCCATCGTATTATATAGACGGTCATCGGGTTACATCTGGACCTGATGATATGATAGGTTTGTGTATAGCGCTTGCCCCAAAAACTATCAGATGGAAAGGAATCAATTATGATTCTAATGTTGCCTGTGGTTTGATAAGAAGCGTTGAGACTATACCGGTAAACTCTACAATAGAATGTGAAGTGCGGATGCCTAAAGGTGCTAATCTGTGGCCTTCCTTCTGGCTGACCGCATGCGATGATTGGCCGCCAGAGATTGATATCTTTGAAGGATACACAAACAGCAGAGGCAGCTACAAAAGTGAGATCGGATTGCACAGGGATTTCCCGTTCATATACCGTGAAATCCGTATGGAAACAAATATTCATTACAAAGGAAGTAACGATGAGCACTTGGTATCAGGCGCGCAGGCATTGCATAAAAAATACTTAAAACTTCCATTGGAAGACAACTGGAACCATTTTAAGTGCGAATGGAGAGATGATTCAATAAGGTTCTACACCAACGGCAAGCTTACAAGAACAGTCACAGACGAATTCTTGCTCTCTAAAATGAAGACTAAAGGTATGTGGGCAATCTTCAACGTGTGGCCAAACGATAGATTTGACATGAAGAAAGACGGCGACATCACCACATTCAAGCAATGCTTTCAAATAAGAAACTTCAAGACAACACCAATAAAATAACAACCAAAACAACAACCAACCATGAAAACAACTGTATTTAATGAAATCGTATCATTTTTATTCGGTCGCAAGTATTACGCGAACATCATCAACACCAAGGGAACTAATATGACCGAATTGTGTAGCTTTATCTTCTCGACAAAAGAAGAGGTAGAGCAGCACAAGATGGAGATTCTCACAACATCTTCTTATCAGTGGATAGAGACTATTTCGTTTCGTTCAAGGAACATCTACCATAACAGCAAAAAATTAGTGCCATGAAAAGAATTATAGAAAGATGGAAGTCTAGAGGGTGCTATGTTGTTGCAGATCCAGCGGACAACTCTGTCACATTGTCGAAACGATTGTTCGGTCACATCAAGAAAAATTCCAAAGACGACGATGTATCCAAGGTTTTCGTATTCGGTATACCACAGGATAATAGTTATGGATTTATGCTCAACCCTACGCTTGACAAGGAAACTGCATTGTGCCAGATACAGTACAACAGCAAATACAAGTGCATAGGGTTTGAAACGTTATGCCCATCGGTTGGATTTATATTCTACAACTATGGACTTCCTTCAGATAAACCTATAAGACTGTCTGTGACTATATGCAAGACTGTTGAAGACAAAATATATTACAAAATCGAGAAACCAAATGAGAAACTTGTTAGACAGCTCCAGGAAACCTGATCTTGTGTTTTACAATACAGGCAGGATAGATATTTCAGCGAATGTTGCAAGACATCTTCGGCTATCTGCCGGGGATGTCATCAACATAATGACTGATGGATTAGAATACTATCTGTATGTGCAGTACAGACTTCCGGCAGGCAGATACGAAGCCGCCGTATTCCCCAGCAATAAGAATGGAAAACACTTCAGAACATCATCAAAAAGGATGTGCAATGCAATTCTTGAGGAATGCAAGACGTCTGGCAAGGTTAGACTATGTATAGGCACACCTGTAGATACCGAACATTACGGCAAAATGCTGCCAATAATCACCAAACACCCATTGATATGATAAAAAACGTACAATACAAAGGATATACAGCATCTCCATCTGATTATGAATGTACAGACGGAGAACTTGACATGAGTCTTAATATGGTATATGAAGACGGTTCGTTAAGACCGATATTGCCTCCTAAGTTTTTAACGAGTTCAGTGGGCAATAATGTTAAATGTCTGCATAAAACGAGTAATTATCTGCATTACATAATGATTGGAGACAATCACTTGAAATTCAAAAAAGACAATTTAATCACTCCGATTTTTGATTTCCCTGCAGATATAGAGATATATCAGATAACGCCTGTAGGCAATACATTGGTTGTTTTAACTTCCGATGGTATGTATTATTTTCTGTGGAAAGAAGATAAATATATAAGTCTCGGCAATGAATTGCCAGAGTTGAATGTGAATCCGTATATAAGCACACAGATACTTAATGCTACTAATATCAAAGATAAATTTAAGTTTGATTTTGAAATGGATCACAATTATGGATTAAAAATACCATTGAATGCAAATAATACTGCTAAGTATTTATATGACAATACAATTTATGAATATTTGTTACAAGGAGAAGAAAGGCAGGAAATCTATAATACGATTTTTTCTCTGTTGAATAGTTACTCAGAAAAGTTAAAGAATCAAGGGTATTTTTTTGAACCGTTTTATGTGAGGTTTGCATATCGTATGTTCGATGGGTCTCATATATGTCATACTGTTCCAGTATTATTAGTTCCGACAACGTGGGGAAAACCAATAATGAGTGTTAACATAAATAAATCTATAGATGATGTTTACAATGCTTATTTCAATCCGATATATTCTCTTTCTAAATTATTTGCAGACATTACGCTACCAGATAATATTAGTAGTTGGAAAGACTTGATAACCCATATTGATGTTTTTGTCACAGAACCATTGATTGATTATGCTGATGATGCAAAATCACTATTGAGAATATTGAAATTTCCTGCGTTTTATTATCAGCAAATTAAAGAAGTAAGAGAATATATTGCTCCGGATTCAATGATTTGCAAGGATAATAACGAAATGGAATGGGAATCTATTGATAGTTACATTGATGAACAAAATAATAAAAAGAGTGTTATAACTTATTTCGGAGAAGCTACGTTTGTTGAGCAAGGCTTAGATGTTAATCATAGAGGATGGGCAAGTCTTAAACCAAAAGATTTAAAAGGTACAGATTATATCGCTTTTGATTGTTCTCAATTCTCCATAACGTGTAGTCTGAGTCCGTTTTATACGGGTTTTATAGCTCCAGTTGAATTGAATTTGGATACAGATTTGAAATTAACGGTGTTCAATATAAAAGATCTGACTTTTGAATATGTTTATTTTTGGACACAGAATATAAAAGATAAAGGAAGCGTAAAGGTAAAAACATACCTTATAAATACCGAGATAAGACCTATAGACAAACAACTATATATAGAGACAAAACGAATTGATGGCAATGAATACACTGACATTATAAACAATTCTAATACATTTTATAAAGTGGCGGAATTGAATCTGACAGAATTGAATTTTCACGGTTGTAATAAAGAGGTTTCTATTAAAGAAACAACATTGCAAAATTTGGTAACCAGACCAACATTGTCGGATATAGGTAGCGGTATAAACAAAGTAATATCATCAGATGCATTTAGTTATAATAATCGTCTTAATATAGTTGCAGATAAACTAAAATTAACATCGGCTAACACGTCTCTGAAGATGCAAAACCCTTCTGTAAATAACACTGCATCTAATGATACTATCAAAAAAGCATATGTTGAAATTTTTGAAAATAATCAATATGCATATGTTGAAATACCTGCTGAGGATTTGGACTTTAATACATTGATACGATTTTCATTTCCAAATAATAATGCTAAAAATCTATTTCTTTATGTGACTGAAAAATATACTTTGGGTCAAAGTTATTATAGATATAAAATCAGGTTACAACAACATAATTACCTGAATTTATCTTATGTATTCGACGGATTCGCTAAATTGTATGGTGATGATTCTTCTTCAATGATATATGAAAAGGAACAATTAAATGGGGAATACGATTTCATTGTCCCATCCAACAATACCATAGAATACGGCAACATTATCCGTCTCTCTGACGTGAACAATCCGTTTAGGTTCTCAGAAGAATACACAGTCTCTTTGCCTGTTTCCAAGATATATGCATTGTCAACAGCAGCAAAGGCTCTTTCTCAAGGTCAGTTCGGTCAGTATCCGTTATATGCGTTCACATCAGAAGGCATCTGGGCATTGGAACTTACATCTACGGGTACATACTCAGCACGTCAGCCAATCTCTCGTGATGTGGTGATTAATAAGGAAAGCATAACGCAGATAGACAGTTCTGTTCTATTCGCAACAGACAGAGGCATCATGCTTATAAGCGGTTCGCAGGTCATCTGCATCAGCGACAAGATTAACTCCATGGACTTGTTCGCTTTTCATGAACTTCCAAAAGCAGACAGATTGGTGGATATATATAAGGGCATTGGTGCAAAAGTAGCTTCTTTGGATGATATTACATTATTGCCGTTCAATGAATTCTTGAAAGAATGCAGGATGCTGTACGATTATCCGCATCAGCACATAATAGTGTACAATCCTAATGTGAAATACGCCTATGTATATTCCTTGAAGTCACAGCAGTGGGGTATGATACTTTCTAACATAACGTATGGCATAAGCTCTTATCCGGAAGCACTGGCTGTTGAAGGGAATAACATTGTCGATTTCAGCAAAACAGGCAGTGACGTAGCTGCTGCAATGATTGTAACTCGTCCTCTTGATATGGAACATACAGATGTTTTCAAGACTGTAAGAGATATTTTCCAAAGAGGCAATATGAAGGATGCCAAAGCAAAACAGGTGCTTTATGGTTCAAACGATTTGAACAACTGGTTCCTTGTATGGAGCTCAGACAATATGCATATGGGAGGTTTCGGCGGTTCGCCGTGGAAGTATTACCGTATAGTTATGATACGTGAGTTTGACAAGTCGGAAAGCATATACGGATTTTCTGTGCAGTACGACACTCGTTTGACAAACAGATTGAGATAAAAAAGAAAGAGACTGAAAATTCAGTCTCTTTTGCTTTTAGAACGGACGTGATGTTCTTCGTAAGGGCTTCATCCTTGATAGCAGTGTTCTGTTGATCTGCTTCCTTATGGATGTGTATCTTTCCAACCAATATGAATGGGAGTCAATATTGCACACCATCATCCATTCAGCTATAAGTCTGCTGACGATATACTCGTTAATCTGTCGCTCAACTAGAGATACGGTTGTCTGTGACATCTCCTTGGGAACTGTGATTACGATGCTGTAACCGTCATCTTTCACTTCTTCACTATCAGTAATCTCCTTCATTGCATAAGGGAAGAGCATCTCGACGCATTCAGCATGCGCCAACTCAAAATGTTCTTCAAAGAACTCTTTGTCTTCATCGGTGGTAAAGATGTTGTCGTATGCGTCTTCGTCTTTCATTTTGCTTCCAATATATGAAGTCTTCTTGGCTATCTGTTCAAAGATGCTGTCCTTGTCAATTTTGATGGTTGCTTTATTCATATTCATATCGTTAAAAGTTAAAGATTTTGTAACTCAAGCCTATGCCAATATAAGGCGTGAACTGTGGTGTCTTGTTGACTGTGACCCCATAACCGACCTGTATGCCGACAGACCATTTCCTTTCTTTGGGAGTAGGGCAGATGTGCGTTGTCGTGATGTTTTTTCTTAAGAACATAAAGGAGTCCAACGCAGGCTGATATCCGCTGACGTACGCAATGTAGGTGCTGTCATCTGTGTATATCTTCTGCGTTATAGGTATGACCACATCGGAACTGTCTGCAATGATGGTGTCTGTGATAGGGAAGTTGTCTTCCTTATCTTCCTTTTCGGCATTGGGAAGTCTCTCCGTGACATACCTTATCACCAGACTGTCTTTAGGGACGGGCAGGTAATAAGGTATAGTGTCTGTGATGGTATCACGGTATGAGGAACATTCTCCTGTGCGAGAAGGCGTGTGTATGCACAGGGAAACGATAAATGCTACTATCAATAGAATTATAGCGATGTCTTTGACTCTATTCATGGATTGAAATACGTTATTTTATTATTATCATCAATATCATCGTAGCAATCGACATGTAGCCAATTGACGTCTTTTTCTATCCTGATTGGATAGGGGAGAAGGTCTTGTTTCTCTAAGATCTTTTGGCGCATCTCTTCAGCTGTCATTTCGGGAGAGGATAAATCTCCACCTATTCCGAGATGGTGGGCCGAGAGATATACAATGTCGTCCTCTGTCTTCTCCTTGACAATTTCGCAAAGGTTACATCGAAGACCTCTTTGTGTTAATACTTTTGTATTACAAACCAAAGGCACTTTCAGGATGTCGCGACGCAGAACGAGCAAAGTATGGAGATATATCGTCGCCAAAAACTTCCACGCTCGCTCGCCGTGCTTCTCGAATACATGTGGACAGACAAGTTCTTTAACTTTGAAGTATTTTTTTAATCCTTCAATTATTTCTTTTCTTGTCATATCTTTTGATTTTTGCTATTTAATTTTTCTGCAAGTTCAACAACTTCCTTCAATGATTTCAGGTCGTATTTGCGAATTTTTTCAGCAAGTTCCATTATAGTGTCTGGAACTTCTGCTGCTGGAGACTTGATTTTCGCCAAGTTCTCGATTACGCTTTTGCCCTCAATACAGATGCAAGCTAATGTTGTGAATATGCAGCAGTAGGGCAGGGCATACCATGGAAAGGAAAGACCAAGCACGTCAACGAAGATGCCAAGGAATACAATCGCAAGGTAGCACAGAACCTTATTGATGGTTCTGCGCAGGATATGCGACTGTATCTTTTCCTTGCGTTTCTTGGCTGAGTGGATACCTGTATACAAGTCAATTAGTACAGCTAAAAATACTAATACGAAACAGATGAACATTACAGTCACCCCGTGACCGATGTCCTGTGTGGTGTTTAAGTGTAGTGTCATTCTTCGTCAGTGTATGAATTATAAATTACTTTGGCTTTGCCGTCGCTCGTGATTACTACATCTACTATGGTCCCTCTTCTCTTTATATCAATTGGAGAAACAAACGGGTATAAAGTTTTAGTATTATTGTGAAAAATAAAGATGCTAGATACCATATTTGTACTTTCAGGATAGTTCTTGTCGTCCTTGACATCTGTTATAATTCTAAACTGATCTCCATGCTGAGGGGCTCTGCTTAAAGGACTATTGGAAAATATAATCATTGTAAAACGCTGACCTGGCGAAGCTTTGTTGGGTGATTCGTCCAAGAATATCTTGTCTCTGAATATGTATGTCCTGTCATCGTTGTTAAACAATTTGTCATAAGATGTTATGGCGTCATTGCAGAGTATCTCTCCGTTTACATTTGATGGTGTTGCAGAACTGATTTTGGCGTTTATGAGATCGCAGTTAATCAATGTGATGTTAAGACCATCCTCTGTACAGCTAGAATTCCCTTTAACAGAACAGTTTGTCAATGTAAGATTTGTGTTGTAGTGGGTGCTTAAAGTGCCTTTTATATCACATCGCGATGCTGTGATTGTACTTGAAGTCTTCGTTCCGAGTATGCCATTGATTATGTTGCATCTTTCAACGAAACTGTTTGGCATAACCAATTCGATGGTGGAGTTTGTGATATAATTATGATTGCCCCTAAATACAGCTAATGTACTATTTTTGATGATATTAAAGCTGCCGCAAACAATGCCTCTTACACTATCTTGTACATGATTATATTTTGCAATGCCGCCACTGAGCGGTATAATTGCTACTGGAAGTGATGATAAAGAAGTAATCACGATAGTATTGTTATTCACGTCTTTAGATGCTCCCGCACCAATCATTGCACAGCAAAGACGGTTGTTTGATGATGTTGCGTATTCGGATATGATTCTGTTGTTGTTGTTGAACAATCTTTGCGGACCGACCGCATCGGCAATGGCGTAATTTTCACAGCAAACGATATCGGATAGTTTTATGTCATGTTCACATCCGCCCACATTAAAGACATTGGACTTGTAGATGAAGTTGTAGAAGTCGAACGGAGCTTCGTTTCCTACATCATCTTTAAGCCAGAAAATGGTTCCTTTGCCGTTAGGGTCTGTCCAGTCAAATATATACACGTCATCTGGCTTTAACTGATATTTTATCTGCCAAGCGTTAATGTTGCTATTGTACAAAAGACTTTTTAATTTAGAATCTCCGTCTTTAAAAGAACATCTGGCGTCATACGAAAGGTTGGAACTATCCATTGCCTTAACAATGATATTGAATAGATATTGATTATCTCCACGCACAGCAGCTCCAGGCTCAGCCGTAGCTTCATAGTTGGTAATCTCGTACTCCTGTCCTTCTATGAGTGTCTGAGCGTTAACCATCTCTACGAGTTCCGCATGTGTCACTTTGATAGGGTCTTTATGGGTATCTACATAGTGCTTGTTTGCTACATCATAAGGTTTTTTAGGGGTATCAGCTCCTCTAAGCAAAATAGGTTTTGCAATGCCAGGGAAAATTTCGTCTTGAAAGTCTTCTTCAACATTATCCGTACTGTCATCAATGGCATAGAATTTTATTTCTTTATCATCTAATATAATTCCAGTACCATTGGCTATAGAAGATTTCTCATCGTATTTCTGTATTCTTGTACGTTTGACTCTGTTGTAACTTTTGCGTTTTTCAGGATCCATAGGATCAGGTTCATACTCATTTTCGGTATAAATAGAGAATCCGTCTTCGGAACTAGTCCCGCAACCTAATGCCAGCGTTTGGTTGTCCAGATAGAAATCAGGTCTCCAATCTTCATCTTCTGGGTTCATGGTGATGTAATGCTGACTTTCGATTGCAGTTGGTCCGACATGAACTCTTTCTCTGTCTTTAATGAAGGTTACACCGTCAGGATTGCCAGCGTGTGAAACAAATGCTTCAGAAAGAAGACGTAGTGCGTGGTCTTTGTAAATATAGATATTATTATTCGCAAATAAATCATTACTATTCATCGCAGATGATTTTCTGACAAACAATCTGTCTGTCATTACAATTCTGTCTAAGTCTTTTCTAGCCAAGGATACATAATGCTGGTAAGATCTGTATATGATATAAGCATAAGACGTCGAAATTGTATGGAAGTTTGGGATGAAAAACTCACCGTCAGGACTGATGAATGCAAAGCAGTTGCAAGTTTCAGGGAACCCCTCTATGGTGGCTTCTTCTATATAGAATATATCCCATTTCTCTTCGTTGATGCGGGTCTCTATCTCTGCAGAAGCGATACTGACTGTTGCTGTATTGACAATGTCTTGAAAAACACTTATGGTATCAGCGTCAAGTTTGTCTTTCGGAGACAGCTCGCTTAATTTGATGAGAGAATTGCTGAGTGACAGATATATCTCTCCATTGTATTTGAAAAGTCTGTTGTTTTTGATTGAAACCAGCAGGTCACCGCTATTGGTAGGGTCGATGTTTTGGTAATATCTGTATAGCAAGTCGTCGCTAGGACCAGCTTCTGTATTAGGACGAGGTATGAAATAAGTATCACTATCAATATCATAATATGCAAAAGCAGGTTTAGGGAGGAGAGGTGCAGGACTGTTGTATCTGGCGTTTTGCAAGTAACAGATTTTTTTGTTTTGTATTGCGGCGTTGCCATATGCAAATACAACCTGCTCTTCTTCTATTATTCCAAAGAATTCGGGAATTTCGTCAAATGGCAAATTTTTTAAATCGTTATAAGAACCGCTTAATGCAACATCCGACAGATCTCCTCTATTTACCTTTTCTCCGAAATCTATCAGCCTTTCAGATTCGTAAATATAGAACTTGCCGTCACATACATATAGAACGTCTTTTCTTGGAGAATCGTTGTCTTGATAAAGAGATTCGCCGACCCAGTCGGTTAACAGACATGCTTCGCAGGACCCGTCTTTAAATGTTATGGACGCCTCCTTGTAGAATCTGCCGTTATTGTAACATATATCTCCGTCCATTTCCAATGAAACGACATTTGCTTCTACAAGGGCAGATGGTGTCACAATCGGTTTAGGAGTATCTATGAATTTGAATTTCAATGGAGCGTTGATGTCATTGATGCCAATGAATGATTTATGTTTGTTGTCATATATGTATATCTTGTTATTATAGGAATACTGCCTGTTTCCTTTAATATGGGTAATTCCTCCACCTGCATAATCTAAATAATACATATAGATTTTATCATTCAGATTTGTTTCAATGTCAGGATTAGGAAGCACATAGAAGTCACCTTTTTTATAGACGAATAAAGGTCTGTCATGATTACTTCCAATTCCTTTATCATAAGCGTTTATTAACAGATATATGCTTTGGTCTATATCATTGCAATTGTCAACAAACTCGTAAGTTGCATAATCTTCTATTATGTGATCTATCTTTAGTATGATGCCGTCTGGTTTTTTTAAAGTTTCGACATCATTTAGAAGCGTTGAGATGTCGTTTAGCATCTCATTGCACAGATTTGTCATATCAATAAAATTGGCACCTCCACCTTGTTTGCCAGTATCAGTCCATTCTCCGTTCACAACAGCATAAATGCTGCCTGGCAATGACTCTCCGACCACTGCCCACCATCCGTTGCGAGGTTCCGGATAAGCAGTCTTCAGCTGTTCCTTGGTAAGATAGAAACCCTTGTTAGAATCTTTGATGTTTTCAGCCTCCAGCCAACCTTTGATTCTTACATTGCCTTTGATAAGACTGTCGCCTTGTTGCGTTACATTACCTCCGATATGAACGTCTTCTCCAATAGAAACGTCTCCTTCAATATATGTTGTTTCTTTATAATCACTCATCTTATAATGCTGTTTTTGTTAATTCATTAAATGTCTGACTCTTCTCGTATTCTCCTATCGCTGTTAACACCAGTGATGCTATGTTGTAGATGACAGCTTGGTAGCATCGTTCACAAATGCTGACTCCGTCATTGTCGTCAATAATAGGATATGGTATGTATACAGCTTGACTTATCTTTGCCTTGTCGCTTTTGCAGGAGAAGAATTCCAATACCTTGCCTTCCGGTCTGACCGTAATGAAGCATACAGGTCTTTGTGATGTTCCTCTGATGCCTTTGAATCGTGACGACTGCTTCTTGTATTCAGGACTGTCAGGAAGCGATGCGGTATATACAGCGTGGTCCCAGTCGTCCATTTTGAAGGATACCAGTCTCAAGAAATCTTCAGGAAGAACAATCCAGCCGCATTCTCCTTCTTTCCAATATATGTTATTGCTGAAGTTGTTTCCGCTGTCAAGAAGGTGTGCTGGCGCGACGGCGTGTATATTTTTGACGGATTCTATGATTTTGCTTTTGATTATCTCATTCAGAGAGAGCGTATCTGTATCGCCAAGCAGCGCAAGACCGCTTCCGGACTTGTTGAAATCCAGTGCGGTCTTGACGTCTCTTGTGATTATGTCGATAGGATAGACTTTCATGACGTAAAAGTTTACAATCCTACGAATTCGATATTGTGCGCTTCAGCCTGTTCCATAATGGCTTTCTTGCTTCTGAGCAATGTGCGGCTTATGCCGAAGGTGTCGGCGAGGTAGTCTTTGGCGGCTTCTATGTCAGAAATCTCCACTTTTTTGACATCGTCGCCAGTTGGCTTTGTATCTTTTGGTTCATCGTCGCCAGTTGGCTCATCGACTCCATCTCCAGTTTCTGTCGTTTTTTCAGACTTTTTTTCATCTTCTTTTTCAACAATAGAACTCTCTAAAAAGAACAGCTTGTTGTAATTGTAGTGTTTTTCTATTGCCTCTTGAATATCTGAAGATGTTGTCGTGAATGTACTTGAGCCGTCAGTGCATGGCTCGAATGATATATGTCGGTTCTTTTTGCTTGCCAGCACTACGTTGATTGCAATGCATGTGCGTGATTTGTATGTTTTTGTTGTCATAATAGGATTCCTTATTTTAAAAAAAGGGAAGAGATTGCTCTATTCCCTTTTATGTTAATCGTATCGTTATGTTTAGACAGATGCTTTGGCGAGTTTCATTCGTGCGTGAGCTTTGGCGTATCTTAAGTAGAGACAAGACACTTCTTGGATAACTACAGCGTCAGTTCTGCGTACACCGGCTTTTTGTAAGTCCAATACGCTGCGACCCCAAGACACGTGTGTTTTCTTGCTCAAGTATTCTGGGTCCATTGCGAATCCGCAATCGCTCATACCGTTAATGTCAAACAACTCATGATGGATTGTAAGAACTTCACCGAAGTCTGTGTCCCAAGATTTGAATTTGAGGTTCCATACTTCCACAGAATCTTTAAGTCTGAATTTCTCTGACTTGATTTTGCTGAATGCTGTCAGCATTTCAGAACCGCAAAATAAGATCTTGCGTTTGTTGCCGAGACCTGTACCAACGAACAAGTCTTTAGTGATGTCAACAAGATTTTCATCTGTAATGACAGCGGTTTTCTTTTCATCGTCCCATTCGCCGACTTCGATGTCTTTGCCGGCCATCCACCAGATACCTTTAGTAAACCATTGCGCCATGTTGTCTTTAGAGACGTGTTTGATGATGTTCTTGTCACCGAAGAGGAATGTGTTTTCCATAGCGATTCTCATGTCATAGATGCCGTCTTCTTCAATGTCAGAGAAGTCCCAGTTGACTTCTTTTGCAGCTATCTTGTTGAATGTAGACTGTTCAATCTGCATCATGAAGTTTTGACAGTATTGAATTTCTGCAGTAGGCAAGTTGTTGAAACGACCGGTCTGAACATCTAATTCTCCGCAGGATTTGCCCATACGTACCAATGTGGTGCCTGCTGGGATGGTTGGAATCCATATTGGTTGTTGATTTCTGTCCATTATGCCGTTTACAGCGTATACTATAGGCTGGTTTGTTGTTGAGTCTTTTCCGCATACGCACAACACAAGGTCAGGAACGATTTCTTTTCTACTGTCGTAAGCAACGCCTTTATGATTGGTTACAGCCTTAACTCCAACGACTCTGATAGTGTCATCCAAAGTGAACATATTAGGGTCACTGATAGGCAATGTAGCGCTTGCACCTGCTGTCATTTCTGTTATTGCAGCTGCAGTCTGGCATTTTATTTCTCTTGTGCCTACAGAGTAATACTTGACCTCGAAAGAGTCTGTGTGAGATGATTTAGCGTATCGGCTGATCTGGTCAACAGGTGTTGCCATAGGTCTGATTTTCACGATACGTTTGTCAACGTCTGTTAGATAGAAGTCGGTATCGCCATAAGCGCTGCCAGCTGTTCTTGTTGCAATACCTGCCGCTGCATCTGATTTAGATGCTCCTGCTTCTGTTACGCCTGCGTCAGGAAGATTGCTGGCGTTAGCCATCATGACATCGCCTGATACGCCCATCGCCAATGCTAACACCATCAGCATAAGGCGACCTAAGAAATTGAAAATTTTTTTCATGTGTTTTGAATTGATTGGTTAATAATTGATTAAATTGGATTAGTTGATTTTTGTGCGTTTCTCGTTGCCACGTTCCCAGATGTTCTTGCTTCCGGTTCCGTAGTTGTTCAATGCGCCTAAGTCAGGTCTTGACGATGGTGCTCCGTTCTTGCCGGCAAGGTTCGCTGTGCCATCGCTTCTGCCTTTCCTGCGAAGCTTCTCTTCAATCTTGGCGTTACGTCCTCTTACTTCGCCTTCTCTGTCGGCAAGTTCAACATCAGTATCGTGATTTATGGCATTGCGAGCCATCATAATGCTTTCTTTGGAATATTTTCCAAGAATGCCATCTTTCATGATGCCGGTGAGAAACTCCATGATGTCGTCAATTTCGTCATCGCTGATACCTTCTTCCTGCTGGAGTTCTTCAATAGAAGCAAGCGTTTCCTTGATGTTCTTTTGGTACTGCATCTCGAAATCCTTTTCTTTGGAGACTCGTTCGGCGTATTCCTTGCTGGCCGCTGCGAGTGCCTCTTGTTTTTCAGGATCTTCAAGTGCGGCTTTAAAGTCGTCACCGAATTTACGGATCATTCCGACTACAGGATCTTCTCCGTTGCGCCAGTCCATGAGGAACGCTGCACTGCGTGGATCGCTGGTAAACAGGTTGCTGAGCGAACTTTCTCTTTCCTGGTACTCTGACAATTCTCTGTCGTAATTGTCGTAATCGTCATTGGCTTGACCGAAGATTGCTTCGTCGTCAGCAAATTCTCTGTCAGGATATTTGCTTCTCAGTCGTTCTGCATATCGGTCTCGATTTGTTTTAACTTCCTTATTATTAGGCATAATTATAAATATTTTGAAAATTACATTAAAAACATAAGCAAAAATAAGGAGGGGTGATGCACAAGCACGTTTATCTTTATACCGAGCAATGAGTAACTTTGTATAAAATGACAATGTTATGAAGCAGGTCGGAGACAAGATGGAATACGCAGAGGAACGCATTAGAGATTTGATGAGGGCTCACGACGAATATATTGCCAATTGCAGGTATATTCGTATGAATGAACTGTATCAGACAATCGTCAACCGTCCGTCAAGGCGTTTCTGGGTGAGCGATATTCGTGCTGCTTTGGTAATCGCCAAGATTGCAAAGGGAGAGAAGGACATATTAGATGGAATGTGGCCTACCAAGAAAGAAATGTATCTTGAAATATACAGACGGGTTCAGGAACTGCAGAAAGAGTTCCCTAACAAGAAAATATCAGAATTATGCGCAATGGCGGTAGAACAGCCTGCGCCTAAGTTTTACCTTGCTGCCAACAGCGCCAAGATTATGATTTCTAAATACAGGAGACAATGGAAAAAAGAAAAACTGAAAAGACTGCGTCTCTTGTAGTTTCATTCCTGGCATTTGCTCTTTTGTTCGGGGATACTCCGCTGCATTCTGTCGGGATATACGCAGAGTGCGATATTGCAAGCAGACTGCTGTATTCGTTTTATCATGTCAATGTCATACACGCCATGCTGAATGTATGGTGCTTCTTGTCTGTTGTGTTCATGTACAATGTCTCAATGTGGAGATTGGTCCTGTCATATCTGACAGCGATTTCTATACCGTCATGTTTTTTAGGCAATACTCCAACCGTAGGATTGTCAGCAGCGGTATTCTTCCTATTCGCTTCAATATCGTTTGAAGTCATAAGGAAATGGAATTACCAGATGTGGATGCTGTTCTATCTTGCCGTAGGATTCATATTTCCCAATACAAATGCGATGGTGCATCTCTATTGCTATTCCGTTGGAATGCTATATGCTGTGTTGAACAAACCTATTGTGAGATGAAAACAGGCGTAACAGACATATTGAAGGAGAATGTGAGAAGACTGTTCGTTATCAATGCGCCTTTCAATCCTATTTCTGGCAAAGGATCTATAGGAGAACGGGTAGAGGTGGTAATAGAAGACTTCCCTATAAGGAAACAGCATCTTCCAATAGAAATGATGAATGTTCCTTTTGTCAGGAAAATGCTTTCGTATGGTTCATTGAAAACCTTTCTTGCCAAGGAGTTCGCAGAATTGTCTGCTGATGATTACGATGAAGCACGTCAGAAGGTTATAAGTCAGTTCGTCAAGATACGTTGCCGTTATGACTTCGCATTCTGGGCTGCAATGTATGTATATATAAAGAAAAAAGGAGGAGGTGAAGATGTGCTTTTCCGTCTTACTCGTCCTCAGCGCAAGTTTGTAGCAAAACTTGAAGCCTTGCGCAAGGCTGGCAAACCTATTCGCCTTGTATTGCTGAAGGCTCGTCAGTGGGGAGGTTCTACCACGTCACAACTGTATATGGCATGGCTTCAGCTTGTGCACAAGGTCGGCTTGAATTCGCTGATCATCGCTCATCAGGGTGCCGGTTCTGACGAAATTAAGGATATGTTCGACCGTATGATCAAGAACTATCCTGTTGACATGCTTTATGAAATTAATGATGATTTTGATGAGAACGAACCTAAGCTTGTCGGTGTGGGTAAGTCAGGCAATATACATCGTGTTCCGCAACGCAACTGCAAGATTAAGATAGGAACGGCTGAGCGTCCCGACTCATGCCGTGGCGGTGACTACAACCTTGTGCATCTGTCTGAAGTTGGAGTGTGGAAAGTGACTGACGGGAAGAAACCTGAAGATATAGTTCGCTCGGCGTGTTCTGGTATACTGTATGAACCGTATACGATGATAGTATATGAGAGTACCGCTAATGGAGCAGGCAACTTTTTCCATATAGAATACGATGATGCAAAGAAAGGCAAGTCGCAGTTTGAGGCGCTGTTCGTCTCTTGGTTTGACATAGACCAGTATTCATTGCCATTTGCCGACAATAAGGAAAGGAAAGATTTTGCGCAACGACTGTATGCTAACAGAAACAATGACAACGTGACTTCTTCACGTGAGGAGAACGGCAAATATCTGTGGTGGCTGTGGAAGCAGGGAGCGACGCTTGAAGCGATAAACTGGTATATACACGAAAGGGCTAAATACACGGATCATGGTCTTATGGCGGCGGAGTTTCCTTCAGACGACATAGAGGCGTTTGTGCACTCTGGCGCACGGGTATTTGACAAATACAAGGTAGAGGAACTGAAATCTTCATGCAGGGCTCCTAGATATATTGGCGAAGTGTATGCAGACGGTGATGAAGGCAAGAAAGCGTTGCAGAACCTGCGCTTCAAGGAAGACGGACAGGGTCTGTTGCATATATGGTCTAAACCGGAGATATTCGACGATGAGATATGCCGTAACAGATACCTTACAGTCGTGGATATAGGCGGTCGTTCCAAAAAGGCTGACTTCTCCGTGATAGTAGTTTTTGACCGTCTGTTTATGATGGACGGCGATAATCCGGTAGTGGTGGCGCAATGGTATGGTCATACCGATATGGACATACTTGCATGGAAAGCTGCACAGATTGCAGCTTATTATGATAACTCTCTGCTGGTCATTGAGTCGAATACTCTCGAAACGCATGACAAAGAACGTGACGTTGACGGAGACTTGTCGCATTACATACTGAATCAGATTTCCGACGTATATCCGAACTTGTATGCGAGGAAGCAGTCCGAGGAAGAGATAAGGGAGAAGGTCCCGTTGAAATACGGATTCCATACAAACGTGTCCACGAAACCGATGATAATCTCGAACCTTGTAAAGGTAATACGTGACGGTCTTTATGTGGAACGTGACGACAGATGCCTGTACGAATATCTCTGTTACGAAAAGAAGCAGAACGGATCGTTTGGCGCAATAACAGGCAAGCATGACGACTTGCTTATGACCAGAGCAATAGGATTGCACATCTGTTACAATGAGATGGAGTTGCCTGTCTTTGTAAAACGTCAGCGGTACGCGAAATATAACAGACCAATAACAGAAGCAACATTTTAACCAACCAATAATAATTATTATGAATATAATTGAAAAATTTCTCGCTTACCTGAGATTGAAGGAAGCGATCAGAATTGCGGACAAGGCGCATGAAGAAAATGGGAAACGTTATTACGTTCTTCCAAATGGCAGAACTCACAAACTGATAGTCACGGACCGAAACAACTACAGACAGTTGAGGCATAAAGGGTATTATCAGAATGGTGCCAAGATGATAGATGTCAAAAAGGCGTCATTCTATTATACCGCACACAAGAACGGTGAAGGAAAATCCACTGATGAACTGGTTGACTTGAAGAGAATGCAATACTACCATTGGGTAGAATCGTTGAATAACGCGAAAAGAAAAGGCGGAAAGGGCAGGGGAAATGAAAAGAGATAGCATATATGACGACAAGCAAGGTCTTGACGGCATTGCTACACTTACAGACAATCCGTTGGCGGTGCATGCTGTGACGGGCAGATAAACATAAAGGGCGTGCAAACGCCCTTTATTTCTATGCTCTCATTGCTTTGTACAATTGGTTGACGGCATTCATATTGGCACCTTGCTGTGCCTGCTGCATTAGCTGTGGAGATATGCCTTCTGGCGTCTGACCTTGGGCCATCTGTTCTTTCTGTGACTTGATGCTTTGTAACAGGTCTTCGCTGAATGGGAATGTGCCGAACTCAAGAAGCTGCTCAATGCTGATAGCCTGCTGGTTGAACAACTGCATGAGGAAGTCGTTAGCAAGCATTCTGTATGCAGGTGATGTCGTGCTTTCTGTGATGCTTAGGTCAAATTCAACATCTCCAATCTTCTGTGGATCGTATACAATTTGAGAACCTGCTTTGCCTGCAATGTTGAATACACGCTTGCTGTCATAAAACTGCTGAATGTTCTTGACATCCTTATATGCTCCGTCAATTACAAAACTGCTGAATGTCTCTAGGATATCCAATAAAGACATTGTTGCGTTCTGTGTCTGCTGGTTGAAGTGCGCCGCACTCTGTCCGGAGAATCCAGCCTTGCCTTGCAACGCTCCGTTGACGCCTGATATTTCCTCAAAGAATTTAAGCTGCAGGTTAAGCAGTTCGGAGATGCCGATGTTTGTCGAATTGGAAGATACTTGTTGTGGTACATTACCGAACTTGCTTGGTTTGTACAGTATTATTCCGTCGAATCTTGCCCATTCAGAGGCGACCTGTTCGATAGAGACATTGTCAGGCAGACTGTCTTCAGGCATCATGAGAACGCCTTTTGCGCTTGCTCTCATAATCCAGTCGTACATGGTGACAAGACGGTTTGTATATCTTTGCTGATCTATGAAGTCAGCGACGAAGGAGTGTATCTCTCCATCAATGAACGGATATGCTTTGAATACGTACGGGTGTGAACCGTGTTTGTACGGAGTTTCTCCTTCCTGCAATATGTCTCCAAAAGGAGTGAGGAAGTAGTAATACCAATAGTCGTCAACGAACCATGTAGCTTCAATGAGAGCCACGTCTGTCATTCCGACTTCTGCTGCCATTCTCATGCGCTCTTCGTTGACTGCTACGACTTCATTGTAGTAATCCTCTTCGTTAATTTTATATATGTCGCCATTCTGGTAGTCGTGACATCTGTAACGTGGTTTCTGTTCTTTGCGCCATACCTCGATCACACGACATAGTCCTGGTTCGTTGGTAAGCAGAAAGTCATAATTGTCAAGTTCGCTGTATCCGAATCTACTTGCATATGAAGCAACGAATTCCCTATTTGACGCAAGGTTGTATATGTCTCGTAGTCTTTTGTATTCTTCAAGCGTTGTCGCAAACTGCTCGCATAGCTGTCCGAATGTGACGTCATGAATCTCTCCGATACAATTGACATCCCATCCTCTTATGTCTCGCATTTTATTGTCAATGAACAAATTGTTAGGCTGGACATAGTCAGACCAGCAGTCCGTCTTTCCGTTACGCCATCCGAATGATTTACGCTGCATAACAAATCCGCTGATAAGAAACTCTTCCATACAGCGTGCCTGTAGTTCCGGCATGCGGTTCAACTGCATATTGCATTGAAGTATCGTTGACATCGTTTCGCCGAATTTGTGTTCGTCACCGTCACGAGCTACGCATATAGGTTCTTTGGATTGTGAACGATAGACGCCTAACACACTTCGTACAAGACGCCTGATAAGGTTGTTTTTCAAAGGGACATTGCCTTCGCTTTTGATGTATTCTTCTTCTGTCATTGTCTTGCCGTCCACGACAATGAGGTCATCCCACTGGTGCCCGTAAGTGTAGCGTTTGTTGCGCTGGCGGGCTTTGCGGAAATCGTCCATCATGTTCCAGTAATGCTGTGCTTCCATAAGCACATTGAAGGCACGTTTGCCCTCGTCCATCATTGACGATTTAACAGAGTCGATATCATGTCCGTCGCTGACGGGCTTGACACGCTTCAATGACATCAGTTTTGATTTTTGTTTTGTTGACATACTTATACTATGTTTGTAGGATTTGCACAGGGTGCAAAGATAACACCCTGAACAATCCTATTGTGTTTAACTATTTACGCACCTTTACGGGTCTGACGAGTTTTGTTCATTTCCTCGATCATCTCTTTTTTAAGTTCGTTGAGATATGATTCAGCTTCCCTGACTTCTTTATCGTCATGTTCGCTTGCTGCTTGTTTTACCCATTCCTCTGCGGATTTTATATCTTTCTTATACATCTCGAAAATTTCAAGTCTCTGGAATTCTGGAGAGTTATAAATGAAGTCTATCTTCTCCGCATAATCGAATATTCCGTTATCCGTATCTTTTTCGTAGTTTTTAAGACGTTGGTTAAGAATTTCATATTCGTTCTTTAGACGCTGATATTCGTTATTAACCGCTCTGTATTCCGTACGCTCATCGCCGGCTTTGACAACTCTGTTGAGCAACAAGAAGTTTTGAGGGTCATACTCTCTTTCTCCTGTAGCGGTCTCAACCATTTTGGTTATTTTGTCAACGGTATTGAAATAACCGCTGAAATAACCTTTGAGCATATATTCGATTTTTGCAGGATTGATGTCAACATTGCCTTTTGTATATCTGTCACCGCCTGTAGCTTCATTCAAAGCTTGCGCAAGTCCGACTATATGCTTGTTCGCGCTCTTGTAAGCCTTGGTCCATTCAGGATAATTTTTGTTATAAGGAGTGTCCTTATACAAAGGCATTCCGGTCCAGCTCTTTTCTGTCACGTATGCTTCAATTACAGGTTTTACGGCTGATGGAATCAAGGCGTTCAATCCACCTTCGCCTTCCATGAAGTCCAAAGGCAATACCTGTGACATCTGTCCTATGATGGCTTCCGCCAATTCCGAGTCGGAAAGATGCTCTTTGCCACTGAATGTTGATGTCATCAATTCGCCCAATCCGTATATTGCTCTGTATTCAACTGGCAACGGTATTGAGATCCAATGTTCGCCTGCTCTGAATAAGATGTTGCTGCGTCTTACATATTCAGGAAGATTATAGTAAGAGTTCTTGTTGTCGTCATCATCGTCATCCATTCCAAGGTACGCCATCAACGCGCCGAATATAAACATGGCAGCCATGCTTGTAAACGCCTTGACAGGGTGACGCTTGACTTGTCTTCCGAAGTTTGTAGAACCTTGTATTGCCGCGTTCCAGAATACAAAACCGCTTCTTCCGAATCCTGATACCAATGCGCTGGCGTTGCCAGCAACTCTCTGCCCGACTTCTCCGTAGAATTTTGAGCCGCTGCCTTTCTTGTTGAAGTTGACTGATATTTCCTTTGCGTCATAAATGGCTCGGTCTGTAGTTCTGCCCATTTCCTTGGAAGTCATGAACGCTGCGAAACGAGCGCAGTTTTCAATGGCCCTGTTAAGCTCATCAAAGCGTTCTGCAAGAAGACTCCATGCACGTCTGATATTGATTCTGCCGTTAGACATCTTCAGTTCCTTGCGTATGTCGTTCTTATGTCGTTCAATGTCTCTGATGTTGGCATAGCCGGTTTCTCCGCCGTTCATCATGAACTGACAGAACATTTTTTCGACGTTATCGTTCATATCCAGAGTTCCTTTGCGATGCTTGTTTAGCAAGCGCTTCATAGTTATAGGATTCGCTCGCATATAGTTTCTATGGAAACGCAATGCGTAATTAGGGCTTTCCTTGATCCATGCCATTGAATTGGAGTACAGCATATCTCTTATGAAGTTAGACACGACGAAATCAGGATTGCGAGTGGTATATAATGCGCTAAGTTGTCTGTTTACCCATTCTCCGCTACGAAGTATCGCGCCGATAGCTCCAGACATGTCGTTATCAGGATTGGTCAGTCCGTTTAACGCCTGTGCCAAGCGAGGGTTTCCGTTTATGGTCAATACGACATCTCTGCCGTTACGTTTGACGATAACCTGATGCTGTTGCAAGTCTTTCTTCTCAACAACTCTGTAAGGAATGCCGATAGCATCTCTGCCTTTCTTGTATTTGTCAGGTTCGTTCTTCGCCAATGACTTCATCTTTTCTTCAAAGTCCTTGATCTTCTGCTCAACGACTTCTCCTGAATCATTGACACCGATGTTATTAGGGAATACAGGTTTCCATTCGTCGCTGACGTCATCATACTTCAACCATAATTCGCTTGCGCTTACAAGGTCGCTCGGATGATTAAGGACAAAGTTCAGGAAGCGCTGTTTAACCAATCTGTTTCTGTTACCCTGCATTATGGCGCTCTCAGCCATTGACTGCAGATATGCGAACGGGTCGTCCGCTTTTGACTTGCGGCCTTCCGTTTTCTTGATAGGAGCATTGAAGATGCTGTCTTTATGCGACAGATATGCGTATGCGTCAGCGCTTGTCGTCTCGTCAAAACCTCTTAAAGGGATATAGAACTCATACATATTTGAAATATTTTCAAACGTATCTTTATCCATCAATCCGCATTCGTACGACTTGGAAAGAATAGCCTTGCTTGTAGCGTTTACCTTCTCCCATAATTCGGTGACATCGTGATTGTTTTCAAATTCCTGTACCATTCTTTGCGCTTCGGCTTCTGCGTCTTGAATATTATCAAATCCTGTCAATGCAGTAAGGCCTGCGAAGTCACGGTCGGCGTCCTCTCCGTTTTGCATTGCCTGCTGTCTCATATACTCGTTTCTTTCAAGGCCGTGTTTCGCCATCATATAGTCAACGAGTTCCTGACGTTCCGCTGCTGTAGGCGCTAATTTTGCAACCTCTTCAAGCATAGGCTTGAATACGGTTCTGGCGAATGCGTCCGCTTCCGCCTTGTTGACGCTTGACAAACGGTTCTCGCCAAGATAGGCGTTTTCAAAGCCGTCAATGTCTTCTATGTTTTCCTCGCCTGCAATGTCTTTCATCGCTTCTTTGAGCGATAGCATGGAATCCTGCATGGCTTCTTTTGACTGATACCAGCCTGCTTTTATACGTCTGTCGTATTTGTCTCTGACCAACTCCTTCTCATGAATCTCAGGATCTCCGTCTCTGAACAAAACATCATCTTCGCTTTCTGAAGACTTGGCATAGTCACCTACGCCAAGTTCATATTGTTTTGCGATGTCAGATGCCTGTGAGAAGATATTGTCATTCTTCTTTTCCTTGAGATTCTCATAGCTTCTCCATAACACATAACGAAGTTCGTTGTCAGTAAGAGTAACTCCTCTGAAATCCTTAAATCCTAACTTGCTGAGCATATCAGCGAAGAAGTCTTTGACCTTCTGCCACCAGCTTGACTGCTGAGCATTCTCAAAGTTGGTGTTTTCAGCGAGAGATGCAAGATATTCTTCAGTAGCCTTGCGGAAATCATAGTTGTACTTTCTGATGGCGAGTTCAGAGATGCGCTTGCGGATGCTCTCGTCAGCATTGTTGTAAACGTTATCAAGGAAAGTGTCGAAGTGTTCCCCGAACAATTGACGCAAGCCATAGTGAGCGACAGCCTCGTGAAGCAATGTCTTCTCGATGTCTGCTATGCTTGTGTTGTTAGGTATAACAATGGTGATTTTGCCTGTCTTAGGTTCGTGGAAGCCTTTAGCGGATTTCTTCTTTCCTTCCAAACCGCTTACGCTGTTCACTATTTCGATATTGTCAAGATGCAGTCTCTTTGCAAGGTTTTCTGCATGCTCGACCATCTGTCTGCGTTGGGCTGGGGCAGGAGAGGAGGAGACGGTAGAGTTTATTCCATCTCTGTTGTATCTGTCAGCTCGTTGAGTTTTGACATAAAGGCTTGGATTGTCAAAGTATCTTCCTTTCCGGAGAATGTTGCGATCCAATCCATCAATCTTTCTTGAAGATGATATGCTGTTATTATTGCCATTATTGCCATTATTTGAACTCTGTCTTGTCCTAGCCCATCTAACAACCGAATTAACATACGATTCAACTCTCGGTTCTTTTCCGTCATTTTTTATTTCTTCATTTACTAGATTTACAACTTCTTGACTTTCTTCGGCATTCAAATAAACATCTATATATGGTATAGGTTCGCCGTCGATATTCCAATAATAAGCATAGAAATGATTATCTGTATATGCAATACCTTTACCATCTTCTTCAAAGACGTAATTGTTATTTACTGCCGATACAAATTTAGCAAATTCTTGTTTATCTTCAATCCAAATACCGCCAAAAATTTTCTCGGTCTTATATTCATCATCTCTATACAGCACGTCGTCTTCTTCTGCATTTTCCAAAGCACCATGCAAGAATACCTGGTCTTCACGAGCAACGTCTTCTGTTTCCTGTGCAAGAGAACTGCGTCTTTCTTCTTCGTTCATCTCCATGCGTCTTTGAACATTGCGTGATTCGACTTCTCCGGCAAGACGTAGGTAAGCGTCAAATCTGTCATTGAAAGATTCAGGAAGCTCGTTCCATATATCCGCATCCTCTGCATAAGGACCATTCAGTATTCTGCCTACAATGGTATTGTTGCCGTATTTTCTTCTAAGACGGTCCTGTTCTGAACGTATGCCGTCAAGAACTCCACTATTGGAAATTGCTTCAATACGTGCTTCAACAGAAGCATCTTCATTGTCTATCCATCTGTCAACAAGTCTGACGTATTCAGCCCATTCAGGGGTATCAAGCATCATTTCATGAAGGTTGCGGACTTCTGACTTGAATTCCTGCTTGCGAGTAATAACATCATTGCTGTTACCGCCTTTAGCAAATCCTTCAATGTGTTGTATTGCGTGTTGTATTTCATGGTTGAGCGTTGATGCGGCAGCTTCTTTTCCAAGCATTGCATTGAGAGTAACTGTTTTTTGTTTATGGTTGTACTTGCCTTGTACGCCGTCTTCCAAAACGGCAAATTTAACGTCAACATCTTTAAGTTCAGGATATGCTTCAAACAGTTCAGGAGCGTCGATGTAGTCTTTAAGTCTGCGACTGTTATGAAGTTTTGTCCCTTTCCATGTGGCAGACAATTTGTCAAACTCCGCACTCTCTTCCGCTGACAATTCCTTGCCTTCAAACGCCAATGAATTGTTCTTGCGAATGAGTTCCTTGTAACGTCTGTATTCAGGATTTCTCTTCTCGAAGTCAACATTGCCTGACTTGTCAAATCTAAAGTTATCCATTACCTCGTATCTCCACTTTCCGTCAGAACCACGTTCCCATCCAGTAGCGAGTTTTATGTTCTTGGCGTCTTTGCCTTCTGCTTCCATCTTTCTTGCTACGGAAAGATTGTCTAGTCTTGCCGTAGCTTCCTCTGCTTTGTCAATGTTTGCAGCGCCTTTTTCCCCGACAAACATTCTCTGCATAGGATTGTCATTCACATCAGGTCTGATTCCGTTCCAGAAGTCGTTCAAGGTCATATTGACAGCTTCTTCAGGAGTGATGTTATTTGTGCCGTAAGTCTTGACGACCCAGTTCCAGAAGTCCTTCAATGCTTGCTTTACACGTTCCCAAATAGTAATCTTCTCTGCCTTTGCGAATATGCCTTTTTCAGATTCAATCTCTCTTTGTGCTTCTTCCATAGTACGGCGATAGTTCTCTGTTCCGCTAAGACGGGACAGCACTTCACTTGCAACGAGATTGTCGTTATGATGAATGCTTGAATATTCTTCATCCAACATCACTTCGTTCCATACAGGAGTGTCTTTTAGACCATTGACGATACGACTCCATAGAACAGGATCGTTTTTCATCAATGCTTCTGCCCATAAGTGACTGTATTCATGAACAGGAGTGTTCGGGTTGATACCGTCTTTAGTAAGATAGACCTTGCCGTCAACGGTCCATCCGTATATTGTTCCGCTTGAAGTACGCATAAAGCTGACTCCTTCATCAGAAGCACTCCAATAGGAACCGTCTTTCTGCATATTGAGATAATCCATCAATTTAATGGATCCAGTAGAAATATCTTCAACGTGTTGTGATATACGTTTACTTCCAACTTCATATATATTGGCATTTCCGAACATCATAGCACATGTACCGCCCATAGAAGTGGTATAGTAAACGATATCTTTTGCAATATCTTTTGCATTTTCTTTGGTTACCTTAGTGTATGGTGTAAACACATTGCCAACGACTCCGAGCTGATTGTTGCAGACAAGTATGCCTAATTTAGGTCTTTCGCCCAATCTATGTGAAGATATGAATTTTGCCACGTCAGATGAACTCCTTATTTTGAAAGTCTCTGCCGGATCATAATTCTTTTCAAATACCTGCTTATTGAAAGAATACACTTTTACAGGTACAGCGTTGTCGATGTTTTTCTCATCATGTATGTTTTTTTCCTCAGCGTTAAATGTTGCGAACTTGCCCGAACGGAGATTTATAATGATACCGTCTTCAAAAATATCTCCGTAGGTGCTTTTCAATCTGTTCAAGAGCTCTATATCTTGACGAGAAGCGGTTAGATTGCCTGAAGGATGGTTGTGTATGAAATAAATCTTGTCAGGTTGTATGCGTTCTACAGCTACATTGAGTGCAGATCCGTTCAATCCTGTTGCTGTGTATGAACCCATGCCGAGATGTATGACTGTAGGTTTGCCGTCTTTTACCAATACGGCGAATGAATTCTCAATGCTTTCATCTTCCAGTTGTTTGAAGATAAATGCGACATCATCAATAGATTCAATCTTTTCGCCTGAAGTGAAATCAAAGTTCTTGTTTTCAGTAAAGATTCTCTCGATTTTACTTGTTTCACCTTCTTCAAGTTTACGCAGTCTTGTATCAGATAAAGGTGTATCTTGTTGATTCAAGAAATCAAAAGACATCTGACCTTTATGGAACATCGGTTGTCCTTTCATGACATCTTCCTTCATCTGAGGCGTGACATCAACGGAATGCATGCTCAAACCTGTTTCAGGCAATTCGGTCTCTTCGACTTTACCGCCCCATTTCTTGGTGTATTTGCTTACGAAAGAAGGAAGGATCTTGTCGTAGAATCCTTTCATGCCTTCACCGCCGATTCTTAAATCATTGTCAGTAAATGTCTCTCTTTCTGCTTCTACACCCATTATCTTGATTGCGAACTCTTTTCCGACAATATCTGATAACTGTGAACCTGTAAAGTCACCTCCTATGATAGTGCCTTTTTCATCAACACGCATCTGCTTGAAGTCCATATATCCTTCATCATGACGGAAATCAAGTGTAACCATTCTTGTGTTGTCAGACATAACGGATACAGTTGTTTTTTTTACAGCTTTACTGAGACTATATCTCTCTGCCTGCTGTTCGCCGGTAGTCCATGCTACCTTGTCGAAACCGTTCTCTGCCGCATAGCGGAGCATGCGTTTCATGGCGAGTTCCTGCCAGTTCTTCTCGAATGGGGCAGAAGGGACACCGTCGTTGTAAAATAGCACGTTTCTTACTTGAGCCATTATTTCACTTTGTTCATCAGTCGGCTTGCGAGTTATTGTCCCAATAGGTTTTCCTTCCAAGTCAAAAAATTGAAGTGAGCGATTTCTGACATCTGCATTGAATGTCATTCCTGCTTTAGCGGCACTTTCTTTCAATGCGTCAAGACGAGCAGTCAAAGTCTTATCGTCTCGATATCCTTTCTCTCTTCCGTCCTGATGTCTCTTGCTTTGAATTTCGTCGATGACAAGAACACGCTTGCCATCACTGTCCGTAGTCTCTCCGAATCTAACCCATGCAACAGCTCGACCGTCACCGGCATCACCGAAATGAACGGCATCGTGACTGTTGTATGATTCAATACCAGGCACTGTAAGAGCAATTTCACGATTGCCTTTCAGACCGGATGTAGTGTATCCTTCCCTTGTCTCGTTTATAGCATTATCAGAAGGGTTGACGTCTGTAATCTTATTGTCAATGATGAAATCTTCATATTCGCCTATGCTGGCTCTGTTTTCGCTCCAGACAAGTTCTCCATCAAATAGTTCAAACAATTCATCAAATCCAGGATATTTTTCAAGCATCGCATCCCATCCGATTCCCTTGAGTTCTGCATCCAGCATTCTTGTCGCTTCATCAATCAATCCTTCGCCGAACTGTGAATAATGAACCTCTTCAATCTGTATAGAGTTCTCGTTTATAAAATTAAGGATTTCGTCTTTGGTAAGAGTCTTTTTATCGGATAGTGTAGAATTGTCTTTTGCATAAACCAGAGCAGTAGCATTAGGAATAAGTTCTACAGCTGCTTCAAGTGTGGTTCCCGTTCCCATTACATTGTCAACAAAAACTACTCTGTTGTTGCCGTTCAAGACATCTTGATTCTTTAAGACAAATTCAAGTTCTGACGCTTTAGGTAATTCTTTTCCTTCCTTTTTGATGTTATATAAGGATTCTCTTTCTTTTCCAGTCAATACATCTGCAACCTTTCCTTTGCCAGCTAATTCTGCGATTCTATTAGCCAACGCAAGAGACGTTGTGGCTTTACCTGTTCTTGATGGGATAGGTATCAATATATCTCCGTCTTTTACAAGTTTTACCATTTCTACAGCAGCTAAATCAATAGAAGAAATGTCACCCTCTTTGATTCCATGAGCTATTTGTTTAGCTTCGCCATCATACTCTTTTGCGTATTGAACATCAATATTCTTTCTTTTTTGTTGTGTTTTCAACCAGTCTGAAAGACCAAGCCATCTATCCTCGCTTGCTTTAAGTCCACCGTTATTTTCAATCATCTTCAACCATTGCTCCGGAGTCGCCTTGTCCTGCTTGATGTCAAGCACCGCTTTCTTTGCGTTGGAATAGAAAATACCTGCTGAGCGAGAAAAGTTAGGACTAATTGCTCTATTTTCAAATTTTTCAACAATAGTTCCATCCTCAACAATCTCAACGTCAATACCGATGCTTTCAAGCTGTTTCATGGTCCTTTCGGTCGCACGTCTGAACGCTTCGCTTTCGGCATCCATTACAAGTTCGCCTTTCTGGTACATGACGGTATTTCCCTTTTCGTCAACCTTTTCATCTATGACAGAGAACAGATTGTCTATCGCTTCGCCGATACGTTCCGATTCTTCTCCAAGAGGGAATGGATAGTTTTCAGCCTCGCCGTCCCAGTCTTCGGTAGCGGTGAGATTAGAAAGGAATTCATTCTTTTGACCTCTTTCGTTGAGTTTGCGTATGATATGGTCCTGCAATGCTCGTGCTGCAAGTTCCTTATCAGACGACCAGTATTCACCGAGCATCATTGAACGTTTGTAGTAGTCGCTTTTCTTTATGACATCCATCAATGCGGCAAATGCATCTTTGACTTCCTGGCGCATATCGTCTTTATATTCCTCGCTTGTAGCGTATTGAACGCCGCCTACATAGATGGCGGAAGGATTGTAGTTTGAGAAGTATCTGTCAAATGCATGGAGCCACTCATGCGCAAGTATGCCGTAACCGCTAGTTTTGGTAAGGTTGATGACGTTCTTTTCAGGTTCATAATGTCCTGATGCCGAACTTTTGCCTCGTGCGCCTACTGCTATGGCAAGCTGTCCGCCAAGTGACAATGCACGAGGTGATACGCCAAGAACATCACTCATATCCATCAGCGCATCGTAAATGTCGTTGAGGAACTGCTGGCGTTCCTTGTTGGTTACATAGTTACCGAACTCTACAGCTCTGAATCCGAATACGGACTTGTTGCCGTCCATATCAACAAACATGTCAGGTGTTGCGTCCTTGCCGTTTCTCCAGTCTCTTCCGACACGTTCACGGCTCTTTCTTTCTGTAGTGTAGTTTCTGTTCTTGGATTCCTTCTCATGCTGTATGCGTCTTGCATGTTCGTCAGCAGACTGCTTTGCTTCTTCGGAATTCATGTATGGCAACACCTCATTCTTGTAAACTTCGCTTTGCGCTCTCAATCTTTCTTGAGATGTTTCTTTTGCCGGTATGTCAAAACTTTTGAGAGGACGCATTATGCCTTTACCGAAGTCCGCATATACATCATAACGCACGATAGAACCACTATTATCACGGACATATATGTTGTCGATACGGTATTTAGGCAAAGGTTTGCTCTTGTCGGATTTGAGCTGTTCTATTTTAGCAGCTGCCATCTGTTGGAAGTCGGCGTCATGTTCGTCTATCCAACTGTTCGCTTCATTGCTTGACTTGAATTCCATAAGCTTAACAATGCCGTGTCCGTGAACCTTGATGCCTATGAATATTTTGGAGTAATCTTTTCTTCCAAGAGCATCTACGTTCCAATACAAGATAGGAGTGTGCTTGATTTCTTCTCCGACTTTTACTTCTTTTCCTATGCGTTCTACCATTGTATCAATAGCCTCTTCAAGCGTCTCGAACTGGTCTTTTGGATTGTAGTATTTTTCTCCGATAAAGTTGATTAAGTCACCATCTTTATATACAGGCGGTTCCGTGCCTTTACGTTTGGCAAGCGACTCCTGCATTTTTCCGTTATGTTCATTTAGACTCTTGAGATTCAGTTTCTTCTTTGTCTCTTCTGTTAGTGGAGTGATTGCATATGCGCTTAGGTCAGTCTTGATGTATTCAACACCCAATCTGTCAAATACCGCCTGATATAATGCAATATTTGCTTTCACGAGTTTTACTCCGACTTCTGTAAAGACGAGACCTTCATGGTGTAGTTCAAAGTCCTCGTTGCCAGATAATATTCCTTTTGCAAATACGGCATAGAATACTGTTTCTCTCAATGCTCTTTCTTTGCCACGATGCTTCTTGCTTCGTTCAAAATCGTGCTTTGCATTATCGTACACGGACTTCAATGCAGCGACTCTGTCGATAGGAAGACCTGCTTCAATGAGTTTGTCGATGTCAGGTTTAGGGAACATAGAACCGAATGTGGTTCCGTTGACGTTGATTTTGTCGGCATATTTGCGGATTACATCTTTTCTTGCACCTCCGATCTTTTCTCCGAAGTCTTCTATTTTGGAAGAAGGTTTCTTTGACTGTTCGACAATGGTTTTATTTTTGGATTCATCTTTAACCGAACTTTCCTCAACTTTACTGTCGTTTTCCGTGGATTTTGTACGATTTTCGTTGTTTTTTGTACGATTTTCAGCAGTTTGTACGTTCTTGTACTCTGCAAACGGTTTCGTCTTGCGATGTGAGGACTCTATCCATTTCTCAAAATTCTCGGTATGGATAGGAGAGACCACTATCTTATGTTTCTTTTCCCAACCTTTTTCGTAGTTGTCAAGATAAGCTGATTCGGCTTCTTCAATGGTGTTGAAACCAAGCATTACCTTGTGTTCGTCAAAAGTGCCGTCTTCGTTGTACTGGTCAACGACAAACACATTGTTACCGTTCCAACCGTCAATGTCGTCGGATAAGAACACGTCTATATGGTCGCCGTCCACGCCTTCAGTGCCACGGATGTAACCGTAGGTGTTGTGCATTGTAGTTTCCCATTTCCTGCCGTTAGCGTCCACGCCGCTACGCACAGAACCTTTAGGCTGTTCTATGGTAATGTTGAATGTTCCTATCTGAACATGACCTTTCTTGTAATTGCCTGCTTCTTTCTGTTTGTCGGTAGGAGAGGTGTTGACTTCTTTTTCGGCTGATTCTATCTGCTCATTAAGGGATGTAGAAGTGTTAGCATCATATATTGTCGTATAAGTGCCGTCATCATTCCTTTTTTCAATCTTCGCAACGTCAGATAAGGTGTAACCTCTTTCAGTCCATCCGTCTCCGAGTTCAGCGTTCTTCATGCGTACATTTTTGTTCTTGCCGAAATCGAAGGTATCTTTGAATGTAACTCTATAATCCGAAGAAGAAGCTGTAGTGACATCTTTTGAACTTGTAACATCAACACGACCGTCATCAAACCTGCCGTTGATTGTCTCTCCACGTTGCAATGCGTCAACTTCTGATTGTGCTACATGTCTATAGACCGTTGAAGTTTGCCAATCTATACCATATGAATTTAGCGTTTCAATAGCGTCTTTGTCGCCGAGACGTGCTTTGTCAATAATAGCATCAGAATTATTTTCATTATTTTCTGAAACTTTTTCTTCTAACCCCTTGACTTTTGGAGAATTTGTTGTATCTTTGTCGGAGTTATAATCAAGTATATTCGCAAGAATATCTCGATATAGGGAGATACCTCCGTGAGGCTGAAACGCTGCGGTTTGAAGGGTGTCTCCCTTCTTTATTTTGTCAGCGAGGAACACTTCATGAACGTAAAGTCTGTTCTTGTTGGCATCCTGCATTGCTCTGCAGAATACATAATTTAACTCACCATTATACATAATAGGGTATGCAAAATAGTGGTTTAAAACGCCTTCTTGACGTGTGCCGTCTTCCATTGTACCTAAATAAACGGCATTTTCAAAACCTTCGATAAGAGAAGTTATTGCGTCAAGTTTCTTTTGTCCGTATCTGTGGGCAAGAGAACTTTCAATAGAGTTTCTGTTTATCTCAACTTCACCAGCTTCAGTGTTGTATAACACAGGTTCATGGACATTGTCATCCCACCATTTTTCGGCGGCTTTTCTCGCAGAAAGTTCTGGAGTTGATGTTATTGCGTTCTTTTGAACTTCGACAGTAGGAGCGTTGCGCAGCATATCCCCTCTACGCTGTTTCTCCTCGTCGGACATAGTTCTTGGATCGCTTAGCTTTATCTTATCCTCTTCGGATACTGAATGTGTTTCAGTCGTTCTTCTCTTTCCGCTATCTCCTTCAGTTCTTCCTGAACTGTCGGCTGATTGTTCTCCGCTCTCAGTTCGTTCTCTGCTTGCAACATCTCCTGTGCGTCCGTGTTGCCCTTGTTGGCTTGTTTTATTATCGCCACCCAATACATTATTTCTCCGTTGTCCATTGTAGTCAATATTTAATGTTTCCTTAATTGCCTGTACGAGCGTGCGAGGTGTATTGTCAGCTTGCTCGAACAGATTATCTTCTTTGGTACCTTGGATAAGGTCGTATAATTCAGCGAATACACCTTGGATGTTTGATTGTTTTTCACCCTTATACATCTTCGCCAAGTGCAATGCAAAGTTACTAAATTTTTCAGAAGGAAGATAACCTTCTCCAGTAACATCGTCCATCTGATATTGCTTTTGCCATGCTTCTACAGCCTTTGTTGCATCTTTGAAATTCTTTGCCTTAGCAAACTGCTCATCTTGCATAAGCGCATAGAAAGCACGAATGGAGTTCTGTATTTCTTCAATCATGCGTTCGCTATTCGGACTGTTGAAGTCTCTGTGAGCTGTAGCAAGTATGGCTTTCTGTGCCTTTGCAGGTAAGGCGTTGAACATCTCTTCAAGACGTGTGTTTCCGCCTTCAAATATGCTTTGATACATAATGCCACGAAGGTCGTTCTTTGCTTCTGCTGTAAGACTTCCCTTTGTGTCGAATGCGCTGCTGTATTGTGTGTCGGTGATATATCCTTTCTGTGCCATCCATTTAAGCACCTTGACACCATTTTGGTCCAGAAGCTCAGCAAAAGAAGTGTCTTCATCTGCTGAATCCAAAAGCATATTGGCGAATGAGTTGATGTCATCGCCCATCTTCTTGACTGCGTTCTTTGGTTTGATCCGTTCTACGCCACCGCTTTCAGTGTCTTGCGCCACATATTGTCCGAGTGTGATTGCCTGCTCATCGCTGACATCAAGCATACGGACGAGAACAGGACTCTCCATATTGGAAACATCTTCTGGATTCAATCCGAACTGCTCTGCATTGTTAATAAGGTATTGCTTGTAAGTCTGCGCTTGGTCATTATGACTGCCGTACATGAGTTTCAATGCGTCGCTTCTGCTGTTGCCTTGGATAACCTCTCCACGGGTATTGACAGTAGGAGTGCCGACGTATGCAGTCTCTCCAGTAGTGATTGTTGCCGGTCTGATGTTGCCTGCAATCTTCTGTGCGGAAACGATGCTTGCCTTGTCGTTGCGTTCCTTCGGCTGTGCTTCGTCAAGGAAGTGCAAAGGATTGCGGTTGCCTTGAATGTGACTTGGCTGTAGTTGAGAAGCGTCTATCACGGCATAATGACCTTTAGGTCTTACATCGTTGCTGAACTCGACTTCTGTTTCCTTGCCTTGTACCGCTTCTATTGGTTGCTGGCGTTCTTCTATATGACCATTCACACGTCTGTAACCTCTTGCACGGGCGTTCTGCGGAGTGTCTTCTGAATAGTCAGGAATGCCGTTGAGCAATTCTTGTTCCTTGCGTTCAGCTTCTTTGCGTTCTGCCAACAAACGTTCTTCATCAGCTTTACGTTTTGCGGCTGCTTCTGCTTCTTCCTGACGTATGCGTTCCTGCTGTGCAATCTGTCTTTGCATAGGAACGGCCGCAATTTTCTTCCATGCTTCGATGTCTTGCTTGATTTTTTCAACTTCAGCTTTACGTTCTTTAAGAGCTGCCATTTTCTCGGCAGGAGTCTTGCCTTCCTTGATTTTGCTCTTTTCAAGTTTCTTGAGTTCCGCTTCCTTGTCAGCGATCATTGATTTTGCTACTTCACCAGCCATCATTTCATCGCCTTCAGCATCTTCCATAAGAGCGTCCCAAGCCGTTTCGCTGTCAGCCTGCTCGTAGATAGGATTGCCGGATACGTCTTTAGGAATAAGGGAAAATTGAGGAGTTTGTGAAACTTTTTCTTCTGTTGAAGATGTATTATTCATTCCCTGTTGGACCAGTCCTTCTTGTGGATTTTCAGGTGCGGTTTCTGGCATTTCATCAGTAGAACTATCCGTTAATGACTTAAGAGAATTAATTCTATTTTCCATTTTCAGACCTTCTGATGGAATAAAACCACTTGCATTTTTCAGCAATTCATCAAAGATATCTATTCCCTCTTTGCCATAGGCGTTATATACGATTTGTCTTATTTGTTTGATTTCGTAAAAATCATATGCAATAAATTCTGCAGGATCCATACCTATGAATTTATCGTCTATACCATTGTGAATATCTTCAATTTCGTTAGATACGTTTGGGAAAGCATCAGCAATGGCATGCAAGAAAAGACCTATGTTTTCAATGCCACCTTTTCCCTTGTTTAACAGATAAGACAATGCGACATTGCTGTTTCTTGTTCTTCTTGTTCCGTTTACCTGATTGTTGAAGTCAGCGACACGTTGCATATTGTTAGCGTCAACCTGTTGCTGTATTTCCTGTTTAGGTACAACGACTTCGTTCTGTCCGTCAGTGAAAGTCAGTGTTCCGTCAGGATTTTCGACAATCTGAGCATTCCCAAGGAATGTCTTGATGTAATCAGCGTCAAGACCTCTTTGTGCGAGTATCATTGTAATGGCAATCTGGTTTGCAGCTTCGTTAAGGAACTGTGCCTTGTCGTTGAAGTCAACGACGCCGTTGATTTTATTGAGGGACTCATCGGCGACTCCATTCCTTATCTGCTGAGCGCTGATTTCCTTCTGCTCGTTTGGATCTTGAACATCATATAATGTTAAGAGGTCCGAAGGCGAAATCTGTTTCAGTTCACCGGTCTCTGCGTCTTTAACTATAATGGTGTTGGAGGAATTACGAGTGTCTATAACACCGTCATCAAATGCCACAGCATTGCCGTTGACGATATACACAAGACGGTCGTCCTGTTTCAACACGGCTCCGTGGATGTTGCCTGTACTTCTGTTTACATACGAGTCTATTCGCGCGTTGCTCTGTTCAATTCGTCCGTCAATGTCATCACGTACGCTTTGAAGCATGCCGTCGTATGTCGCTTTCGCATTGATATAGTCAATGATAGTCTGCGTTTCCTCTGTGCTTGCACCTGCCTGTCTTCTTCGCGCGACAGTCTCAATAGGGTTGTCTCCGAGGAATGCGTCAATGTCAGATTCATCTGTAAGACCGAATGTACGGACCATATTCTCACGATGATATAGATAGTTGTTGTTGGCGTCGTTCATTTCTTGAGGTGTACTTGCGTTATATCCGTCAAGGAATGATTCGTTATTCTGCTGAGCGATGATATCGCTGTCCGTTTCTTCCGCATTGCGAGACTGCGCCAAAGTAGCGAGGTTGAAACCTCTTAGAATCATATTCCTTTCGGCATAATCAAGTACAGCAAACACCTCTTCATCTGTGAATTCTCTATCTTGTATGATAGATTTCATCACATCTCCCATATCTTCGTTAGTGCTTTGGTCAATGATAATTCGTATAGGTTCCCATACATCACGACCTAATATTTCACCAGCTCTGTTGTCCGCCTTGTTGACATTGTGTTTGTGTCTTGTGTAGTTAGCTGCAGTAGCACCATGTCTTACTACCGACATAGAACCCATAGCAAGTGCAGTTCCTCCCCAAACGTCCTTATGGAAATCCCATGTTGCAAGAAGGTTTGTTCTAGATCCGTCTGAGTTTTGTATATAAGCATCGTCAAGGTTGAGTATTGTGCGATAGAACTGACCTTTATATTCTTCTCCGACCTCACCGAAAATGTCACTAATGCCCATCTTGTTGAAAATATCGTCTGTTTTACTCATCATAGCACCGAGTGCACTTGCATCTGTTCTGGCGAGCACTCCGCTAATACGTTTTGCACCAATCACCTCTGCAAGCTTGCTCATGTTATCAAGAGACAGAACCTTTGATGTTGACATTTCAACGCCAGCTTCAATAATGGCATTAGCTTCACCTTGCCAAATTGCATAGCTCCAAGTCTGATCGTTGGAGAAATCGTATGTTCCGTCTTCATTGACGACAACACTTCCGAGTTTTCTGTCTATTATGTCTGATGCGGTCTTGGCGCCTTGCACAGTATTAACCATTAAAGGTGCACTTATAAGCATGTTGTCAGCAGTAACACCAAGAGTTTTGATTCCCCAATCAGCAGCATATTGCGTAAATCCTTTTACACCGTTTTTCTTGACATATGACTTGAATCCCTGCTTTGCCATTTCTTCAACAACCTCTTTGCCGATAACCTTAGTTGCAACTTTAGTGGATCCTTTTGCAAATACGGAAGGCATTGATGTTGCACCTTTAAAAAGCGCAATGTCAATCATAAATGGAACCATATCCTTGGTCATAACACCCATATTGAACCACCAACCGTCCGGGTATTCCTGCTTGGACTGTTCATTCTCGTAAATAGCTTTCATCATATGGTCATAGGCCTTACGTTCACCTTCTGTAGCATTTCCATCAACGAGTTTGTCGGCATTCATCAATGTCATACTACGTCTCAGTTCTCCAAATCCCATATCCAAATCAGACATTTCAAATGTGCCTATACCTCTGAAATATCCAACTCTTTTACCACCTTGTCTGTTAATTTCTCTCTGCAGTCTTTCGATTTTATCTTTTGTTTCTTGAATAGCGACATCTAAAGCCTCCTTTTCAGGGTCGCTTGTCTGCATAGCAACATAAATGTCAGGACCGGCAAATGCTCGTCCTAGTGGAGTAAGTTTACTATTGTTAAACTCCGTAGCCTCTTCATGAACTTCTTTAGATCTCCTGCTTTTTTCTTTTTCAAGTTCATTCAATTTACGTTGTGCCTGTCTGAGCTGTCCGCTGACAGTCATATTGCTTGCATATTGAAAACTCTCCATATCAGCAAGATGTCTGTCGGTAGTCGTATTGCCGTATGGAGTGGAGTAGGAGCGTTCTAGTTTTCCGGTTGACGGGTTGAACTGCAATCCGTTGTCTTTGGTTTTGTTGAAAGTGCTGAGGTTGACATCTTCTTCTATCAGCTCATTCGCTTTCTTTTCTATGGAATCTTCTATCTCTTTGACATATCTGTCATGTGCTGTCTTCTGTTCTTGTCTTTGAGAAAGTGCTTCAAGAAGTTCTTCCTGCTTGTCTTTCTTTCCGTTTCTTTGTATTCTTGCAATCAGATCCTCTGTTGTCTCAGGTTGCATTGTCCTTTGTGAGGATTGGACTTTGACATCTGTATCCTCGTCTACAGCAACGCTCGGCGAATCTTGTTTCACATATTCAACTGGATCAGCAGGTTTTGTGGATACTGGTTGTTCTGTCTGTTCTGTTTCCGATTCAGTTGAAATAGATTCGGTCGGATTTGTGATGTCTGCGCCGATAATGCTATTAAACTCATCATAATCCTTACCGACATTATATCCAAGGCTGCATGCTTTATCATACGCCCATTTGCGGCTTTCGTTGTTGTTGGTAAGAAGACTGTCAAATTCATCATAATCCTTACCGACGTTGATGCCTTTTGCCACAAATTTGTCGTATAACCATTTGCGGCTTTCGTTGTTTGTTTTGTTGTTTTCTTCCATAATAATTATTTAACTCCCGGCATTGTGTTGTCTGAATTGTTATTGCTTACTCCTGGCATTGTGTTATCATCGTCAATATATTGACTGAAGTCACCTCCGGTAATTTCATTTAGATATCTTAGAGCAGAAGGGGATTCTTGCAAGTGTTCTAGAATGATTTGTTGTTTTTTTTCAGGTTTTAAATTTGCAATTTTGCTTTGTCGGACCAGTTGTACATCAGAATCTTCATAAACTCCGAAACCTCCATCTTTCATCATAGCATCGAAAATATTGTCAAATTCTTCAACCCATACGGCATAAGGTATATTTATATCGCCAAACTGACGGTCGAATCCATTATGGTTATCGCTTAAATCAAGAAGATCTTGCGTGACATTTGAAGATTTTTTCCAATATCGTTTAACCGCAGCTTCCATCTGGTCAGAAGTTGGCGTTGTTCCTCTTTGTTCTTTAATCACTCCTTCTTCTACCAACTTGCCATATAGATTATGGTAGTTGTTTTTCCATTTCTTTGGATCTATCGCTATTGCTTTTTCTCCATCATTCAGATAGATGACGTCTTTTTCTTCATCTTTAGATGTTTGGTTGCCTTGAGATGTCTTGTAATTATACTCTCTGTCAGCATTCTTTTGCGCTTGTTTAGCAGCAGCAGCTTTGGCTTCATCATCTTTGGCATCTCGTTCTTTTTTATAAGCGACAGCGTCTTCATGATTCTTTTGCGCCTGTTTTCTCGCTTCTTCGTTTGCGTCAAACTGTTTTTCCCAATTGTCTTGTGCTCTGTCTGCCTGATCCTTTCTCCATTGCATCTCCTGATCCATCTGCTCAGCTTTCATGCGACCTTGACGCCACGCTTCAAGATCATCTTTATAGTCTTTCATAAGCTTGTCATACCTTGCTTGTGATTTCTCTGTCAATGTATTCTTGCCGTCATACATGTTAGGTGCGCCCTTGGTTGTGAAGTGAAGATTGGAGAGTGCGGAGACACCATCGCCGATAGCAGAGATAATGTTACGAGTTCGCTGACGTTTGAGCTGTTTTTTAATCTGTTCAGGGTCAGGTTTTGGATTCAACTGCTCATACATCTCCACATAAGAGAGCGACTTCTTGCCATCTGCCGTATTATCTGCCGTATTATCTGCCGGCTTAGACTGTGTTTCAGATTCCACTTCAGATTGTTTCACCTCTTCTTCAGAAGGTGTTTTAACAGTCTCTTCTTTTGTAACCTCTTCCTTTGCAGGTGTAGGAGTAGATACAGGTTTAGAAGGAACATCGACTTGAATTTCTTTGTTCCCTCTCTTGTATCCCATAGGGTCAAACTCTTGCTCAGGTACGTCATAGTTTGCTTCCTTTGTGACTTCTTTTTTCTCTTCTTTTTTTGTTGTATTAGAAGATATTTCACTTTCCGGTGCATACTGAAGCAATTCCTCATCAGTAGGTAAACCTTTGGTTTTTATAGAAGGTCTATGGTGTTGCTGTTGGGCAGGAGCATCTGTTTTTTTATATCCTACAGGTGAATCGTTATGATATAGAGGCACACCATATACTAATTCATTTAATTCCTTTTTAACCTCTTTAGGATCAATGGTATTATCTTGCTGTTTGACAGGTGTTTCTGATTGTTGTTTTGTTTCCTCTTTTTTCTCAGTAATATCAATCAAATCATCTTTTACATGTTGATAATAGTTAGGTTGATATCGCTTGCGTTGGACGTTTGTAGCCAGTTGGGGATTCTTTTTTGTATTATCAACTATATTTTTTTTCTCATCTTCTTTTTTTTGTTGAGGTGTATTAACAACAGCAGTACCATCTACGTACTGCTGTGTTCCTTTCTGTGCCTGCTGAGCATCTTCCTTTTCACTCCATGCCTTGGTGCCTTTAGGAGGATTGGTTTTGAATAATTCTTCTTTTGTCGCCATAATTATTCTCCTCCTGAATTCAAGTTGTCAATGTCTTTTTTTGTTCCAAATGAAGCTCCAGATATTGCATTGCCAGCATCGCCTACACCTTTGACTGCTTCAGCGATAGCCTGAGCCTTAGCATTGTCAATAGCCATCTGCTGTTGGTTAAACGCACTGTCGTTCTGCATGTATGTGCTTTCGATAGCGTCTTTACGAGCTTCTGCATTGGCTGCAATATTAGATGCGGCATTGGAAATAGCCTGGTTGTTTGCCGCTTTGGCTGCTGCAACGCTTTCTGTGGTGCCACCCATGACTGCCTGCGCGCCTGCAGCAGCTTTATTACGTTGCTTTACCATTTCTTGGGTGTATGTCAGCATACGCTGAGCGTCACCACGCTGTGTGGCGTCTTCGTTGTAACGTCTGTTATACCACTGCTGATTCTTTTCTCTCTGCTTTGCGAGTTTGTTGGCGGCGTCATTAGCCGCATTCTTTGCAGCAATACCGCCAGCGATACTACCGGCAATCTTCATGCCTGCACCGATAGCAGCTCCAATCCATAAAGTTATCATGATAATCTCAATTTAAAGTTATACTTAGACTGCAAAACTACTTTCTTAATTTTGCACAAGTTGTTTAACTTTAAATGTATGAAAGGACAAAAAACAGGCGGACGCAAGGCAGGGACTCCGAACAAGGCAAATGGCAGGATGAGAGAATTGCTGAGTGGCATTGTCAACGATTATTTCGAGTCTGAGAAAATGAAAGAAGACATTGCGCTATTAAAACCTAAAGATAGGGTAGAGATAATGGAAAAACTCGCCGCCTATGTAGTACCGAAACTGCAGTCAACAACACTTGAAGCAGGTGGCGCTTCCAATAAAACCATCGAAGACAAACTGGTTGAATTGTGCGGTGATGAAGACGAATAGGTTTGAATTTATCTACTTTTATCTACTTTAGATAAATTTCTTTTTCATAATGTTTTTAATGTTTAGTTATTACTCAAAGAACGATTCCTTCCCAGGGTTTCGTTCTTTTTTTTTTCTTGCTAATTTATCAAAGATTAGCAGAAAATATCATTTTCGTGAGGTCACGCAAATGGTCAGTACTTGTAAACACAATTACACACTTATATTACATAATTCATATATTTTGGTCAATTATTACAGCATCATTACATCATTTTAAACCAAAATTACAACATTTTGCGTCAAAATGCATACATTTTACTCTGTTTTTCCTACATAATTCCTACATAATGCGGAGCGAAAATCAGCGATTTTTTAACAATTATTTAACATTTGAGGGCAAAAAACGCCATTTTCAGGCAAATTAGTATACAAAATAGATTATCCAATGTAGTGGATTATGTATGTATTTTGGGGTAAAATGTAGGAATCATTACATCATTTTAAACCAAAATGTATGCATTTTGGGCGGAAAATCATACATTCTGGCTATAAAAGAAAAGAATATTAATTAATCTACTACTACAACTGCGGGCGTGTGCGAATATAAATAATAAAAAAATAAATAGGTATAGGATTTTCAAAAGAAAAACCTGCAAAAGAAAAGTTTTTTGCAGGTTTTTATGATTCAAAAAATACTTGGAATTCTGCTGACGGCTTCCTGCTTGCTCTTGTCAAGGACCTTTGCGTAGATTTGTGTGGTGTTGAGCATACGATGGCCAAGCAGCTTGCTCACGGTGTATATTTCAGCACCGAGGTCGAGCATCATCACGGCGAAGGTGTGACGTCCGCAGTGGAAGGTGATTTTCTTGTCTATGCCGGCACGCAGCACCCAAGCCTGTATCGCTTTGTTTGTGCAGTCCATTGTCGGGAGATAACCTGAGAAGACGGCTTCTTCCGGCTTGCCGCGTTCGCCCATGAGGTCGGCCGCTTGCTTGTTTATGTCAAGATACTCCTGTCCGCCAGTCTTCTTCTGTTTGAAGATAAGTCTTGTGTAGTCGCCCTGCTGGTGCACTTCGCCCCATGTCAGTTTCAGGATGTCGCTTCGTCGCAGTCCGGTAAGGCATGAGAACAGGAACGTCGTCTTTACTCCGGAATATTCGCACGGAGTGTCGACGAGTCTTTTCAGCTCTTCTACGGTGAGATACATTCTTGTGCCTTCCTCGGCCTTGAAGTTCTCTATGCCTCTGCACGGGTTGGAAGGTATTATCCGCTCATCGAAGGCCTGGTTGAGACATGCCCTCAGCTTTGCGAAGTATGATACCTTGGAGTTTCGTGCGAGCTTTTGGTCCTTGACCCTTTCGCGCTTGTCGCTGATCCATGCGATGGCCTTATGCTCCAGATAGTCCTTGAATCCCTTTACCCATTCGGGTGTTATCTCAGCGAACGTAATGTTGTTTCGCTTCTCGTAGATTCGCAGATGGTGCAGGCAGGAATACCAGTTGCCCCAGTTGCCTTTGCTTTCCGGATTGCCATGGCGTTCCTCGCACATCTTCTCGTAGTAAGGGAAGAACAGCGTTTCTGTCTTGTATTCCTTCTTGAATCCGTATTCTCCGTTGACGAGCTCAACAGTGCGCTTTGCCAGGATCGCTTCCGCCATCCTCATGGTCTGCCTGTTGCTTTCCTTGTCTGCCTTCGTCACTTCCGGAACGAGATAGAGTTTGAGATATTCGTACTCTCGTTGTCCGTTGATGTTCACGGCAAGATACAGTGATGTGTTGCCTGATGACATCTTTCTTTTTCTAAGTTTGATTGTTTTGTCGTTCATTTTGTTGTTGTTATGTGTTGGTTGGTGCTATTTGGTGCTATCATGGTGCTAAAGAAAAACAGCACCAAAACAGCACCAAAATAAAATGAATTGAAGTGAAAGGATTGTGAGAAGAAATTGAAAAGACGTCTTTTTTGTGGTTGTTGTAAGATATTGACACTTTTAAGTTTATCTCACTTTTCTTTCATATTGGTTAATGTTTTATTGTTGTCTTAAAATCGTTTTTACTTTCCAATACAGAATCTGCCAAATATATTATTCAAGACGTCTCCGCTACTGATCTCACCAGTAATGCTTCCTAAATAGTATAAGACTTCCTTAAGGTCTTGGGCGACGAACTCTGTGGAGATGCCGAAATCTAATCCTTCCTTGACCTTTACCAATGATTCTGCTGCTTTTATCAGGGCTTCGTAATGACGCAAGTTGGTGACTAACACCTCGTTTTCTCCAACAACCAAGTCTCTTCCGTAGAATGCGATGTCTTTCTTTAACTTCTCAATGTCGTTGTCGTTCTTTGCTGAAATGAAATCGTATTTGATGAGGTTTCGAATGTCGTAGCAGTCTTGTCCGCTGATGCTGTATTTGTATTCGTCGAGCATAGAACCGCCATTTCTTTCAATGTTTTCTTGGATGGAACTGCCTAATTGATTCAAGACAAATTCGCTGTCCATCAACAATGCATCTTTGTTTAAGTCAATCTTGTTGAATATCAGTATCAACTTTTGATTCAATAAGTTGACATTTGAAATTATAAATCTCGCTGATTCGAAATATTTATCTTGACTTTGTTTCAAGTCGAGGAGTCCTAATATGATGTCTGCTTCAGAAATCTTTTTGAAAGCGCGTTCGATACCTATTTTTTCAATGGTGTCGTTTGTCTCTCTGATGCCAGCAGTGTCGATGAATCTGAATGTCTTTCCGTTGATATTCAATGTCTCTTCGATGGTGTCGCGTGTTGTTCCTGCGATGTCGGAAACGATGGCTCTTTCTTCGCCGAGCAAGGCGTTGAGCAGGGTGCTCTTTCCTGCGTTGGCGTCGCCTACGATAGCGACAGGCGTGCCTCTTTTGATAGTGTTGCCAAGTTTAAAGGAGTCAGTGAGTTTATGAATTTTTGCTGCGGTTTCTTCGACCAAGTTGTTGAGTTTCGTTCTGTCTGCGAATTCCACGTCTTCTTCGCTGAAGTCAAGTTCGAGTTCCATCAATGATGTGAGGTCTAAGAGCTTGCTTCTCAATGCTTGTAGTTCTTTTGAGAATCCGCCTTTGAGCTGGTTCATCGCGACACGGTGTTCAGCTTCGTTTTGTGAAGATATGAGGTCGGCAACAGCTTCTGCCTGGGTGAGGTCCATCTTGTTATTGACAAAGGCTCTCATGGTGTATTCTCCAGCTTCAGCCAAACGTGCGCCACTCTGAATCAGTATCTCTAAAATCTTGTTTTGAATGAAAGGGGAGCCGTGGCAGACTATCTCTGCTGAGTCTTCGCCTGTGTATGAATGTGGAGCCTTGAAGAACGTAAGCATCACATCGTCAATGATTTTACCGTCCAAATCTGTGATTTCGCCATAATACATTCTATTCGCAACAATATTGTCGAGTGTCAATTCTTTCTTTCTGATAAATCTTGAAAGGGCAATCTTATGACTGTCTTTTCCTGACATTCTTATCATTGAAACTGCTGCTATTCCTGATGCCGTAGCTATGGCACAAATGGTGTCGTTCTTCAAAAAACTCATATCTTTATTTCTTAATTATATGAAACTCAATCTCTTCTGCTTTAATATTCTTGGCAATAATCTCTTTGTTTTTATTAAGGAGATATATCGTTGGTGTTGTCATGATATCATATTTATCTATAATATCTTGACTCACGTTTTTATGATTTTCTTCGCTTATGTTAATATATAAAATTGTTAAATTTTTTTGTCTTTTCTTAATCAGCCCTAAAATACGTTTGTCTCTTATACATTTCTGACAATCAGGTTTGTAGAAAAATAGTACTGTGTTTTTAGACTTCAATTCTTCTAATGAGATGTGATTGCCGTCATCATCAATGTAAGTGAAAGTAGGAGCGAGGCTGCCAATGGTTATTTCCCTTAAAACATTAGCTCTGTTAATTATCAGATTTCTAATGTTTCCCGTTAAATCTTTAATGTCTAAAGTGGAGAAATATTTATCGACTAAATGAATATAAACCAAATCATTGTCAGGGCTCGTCTGATTGAAATATCTTGAATATAAATACCAGAGGATGTAATCTCTAACTTCATGACAATCATTTGTTTTTGAAATCAACTCGTCAATGTTATGACAAATTGTTTCTGCTTCCTGACCATCCATATAGTTGTTGAAATAGTCGTCTAACTTGTTTTTCAAGAGACGTGAATTCAAGATGCGTGTGTCACAAAGAGGAATCTCGTCAAAATAGTTTGATATCGGTGATTTTTCAATGAATTTTATATATGTATTTAAAAACAATTTTTTGTTTTTGCTTATCATAGATTCTTGATATTCATAAAGTTCTTTTTTGATAGAATCTATTTTTCTTGCATTGCCAGGATAATATTTGATTTCGCTTTCTAAAGCTTTGATGTGTAGGTTTTCATGGATGGTTTTCGAATATACTTTAAAGTAATTTGAAGTCTCTTTACAGCCTTTTATTTCATAAGTGTTCAAGTCCATCATATTTTTGACAGATATTGAAAACTTCTGGTCTTTTCCGATGAGTATTTCAAAAAGCGGATTTTGTTGGCTGTCGGTCAAGACATATATGCCTTCATCGTAATTGTTAGGGTTTGTGAATGTTTTATTATCAGAAGATATTGATGTCGAGTCGATTATGGCTTGTGTTTTGTCGCTTTTATATTTTACAAGGTATAATATGGTATCGTTGATGTCATCAATATTGACATCAATATTAACCTGCGATAATAGATTTAAAGGCAGAATTGTTAAAAAAAATATGCATGAAATCTTAAAAAAAATGGACTTCATAGTTGAATTATGTTAAAAAGTCAACAAAGATACTCAGAATATTTTTTTTATCAAAAAATAATATATACTTTTGTCGCAGAAACCAAAATTGAAACTTATTATGAAAAGTAAAAGTCTGTATTTGTTTTTCTTTTTTATTGTATTTCAGTGTTTTATATCTGGGGGTATCTATTCTCAGAATTCTGATGTTTTGAGAATAGCATTTTGGAATTTGGAGAATTTCTTTGATCCATACGTTGATTCAACTAGGGTATATAATGAATATACTGAGGATGGTTCGCAGCATTGGACGGTGTCACGTTTTTATAAGAAACGAAATAATATTTATAAGACGATTTTGGCACTTTCCGATGGCGAGCCTTTGGCAATTCTTGGAATGTGTGAGGTGGAAAACACTTTTGTCACAACGATGTTATTTCAGGAAACACCCTTGAAACGTCATAACTATCGTGTCATTCATTATGAAGGCGATGATAGGAGAGGGATTGATGTTGCACTGGCTTATTCTATTGACAAACTGCAACTTGTAAGTAGTGAAGTCATTAAGATAAGAAATCCTGATAATAAGATGTTCAAGACGAGAGATATATTGTACGCCAAGTTCTATGATAGAAAAAGCGATACCTTGCATTGTTTTGTAAATCATTGGCCGTCTCGTTATGGTGGCGAGATGGAGACGATACATCTGCGTGGACTGGCTGCGTCTACATTAAAGAATAAAGTTGATTCTCTGAGATTTATAAGTGATGATGCTAAAATTGTCATTATGGGTGATTTCAATGATACACCTTTTGATGATAGTATGTTGAATGTTTTGCAGGCGAGACCATCATCAGAAGCAGGTAAGAAAGACTTTCTGATCAATTTATTTGATGATGGTGATAAGCTTGGATTCCCTGGGACATTGAAACATCAGTATCATTGGCAGATATTTGATCAGCTTATAATAAGCAGTAATTTGATTTATGCTTGTAAATCACTTCGTTATATAAAAAAGTCAGCCTTGATATTTCACCCTGATTTTCTTTTCGTAAATGATGAGTCATATGGAGGAAAGAAATTGTTTAGAACTTACATTGGGCCTAAATATCAAGGCGGATATAGCGATCATCTGCCTGTTTATATTGATCTTAATTTTTAGTGTTTCTCTTGCAAATTCCTAGGAAGTTGCAGTATTTGCATTTCTTTTCATCATCGGTTTGCCTGAAAGGAATATCCTTGTTCAGTATTTCCTTGAATATCTTAAGTATGATATCCTCACATTCTTTGATGAAGTTATCGCCATTGAATCTATCGCTATTGTTGGTTAAGGAGAATATGCCTTTACTGGTTTTCTTCAATGCAATAATTCCTGGTTCAATATTTTCTTCTTGGATGTCGTGCTTTGTATTATACAGATACTTGTAAATCAATAGTTGTACAGACTTTTCAGGAATCTTGCTAAATTTAGGAATATCAATTTCTTTATCGTTTGGGCCATTGTTTTTATTAGATGGTATTTTGACATCTTTGTCTTCAACCTTTCCTGTCTTATAGTCTAATATTCTTATTTTGTTGCCAATTTGGTCAATTCTGTCGGCACTGCCTACAAGATTAACGGGTTTTTCACATTCTTGAATTTTAAAACTGCAGTGTAACTTTTGTTCAAGTCCTATGATTTTCATGGTGTTGGTCGCCAAGAATTGTTCTTCCTGCTTGATGAAATTCTTTAGTATTTTACGTATCATCTTGTAGCTTAAATAGTTGAATCCGTTATTAGGCAGACCGTTAGGTAATTTGTTTTTGTCCAGAGCATCTTTAAGTGCATCTTCGAAATGTTTTTCATGGACATCTTTGTACTTGTCCAATGTTATTTCATCATTTCCAAAATGATTGTAAAGATTTTCCAATGTGGTGTGAATGATACTTCCTATAACATTACTTTGTATCAATTCGTTAGGATTATCATCATTTATGTTTTCTATATATTGTAAATAGAATTTTAAAGGGCATCTCAAATAACATGAAATGGAAGTAGGTGATAACCCGGATATTTGATCTCCATTGATATAGCATAGTTTGTTTATGATTTTGTCATAGACATTAGCCTTATCCACTTCCAATACGTTTGTTGTATGATTGCTGTCTGGGGATTTATATATCTTCTCGCAAATATTTGCATTAGGATTTTTCAATGGCATTTCTTGCAGGATCTGTTTGATGAATCTGCTAGAGTCGCCATCACCTAAGCTTCCGGCTAAAGTATTATGGTAGATGTTGATGTTTTGTGCATTCTGCAATAATCTGTAGAAGTGATAGGCATATACAGCTTGTTTGTTGCTGTATGTGGGCATGCCGAAAAACACTCTTAAGTCGTAAGGAATCAAGCTGCTGGTGTTTTTAGACTGTGGCAATACGCCTTCATTTACGCTTAAAATATGGACTGTTTTAAAGTCGAGATTTCTCGTTTCCAGCAGACCCATTATTTGCAGACCATCTTTAGAGCCTTTTAAGTCTATTGTCATCTCTGATGATGATTGCTTGTAAAGTGTTTCAATATCAGAGATTTGGATGAGTTGTTCGTATTTGTTTAAAAGATTGTCGATCTTGTTTATGATTCTGCCTGCAATGCTGATCTGGTTGGTGATAAAATAGCTCTTGTCATCATTAATTTTGTTGTAAATTATTGTTAACGAGTCTTTTATCGACTTGATGCAATCGGATGTGCTTTCCCATTTCTTTGATATATTACATAGAAAATCATATACCTCATTATGTTCTTTTAAATTGTTGTAATCTTCGATATTGATGTAATATGTTGATTTTCCTATGTGTTCGTTTTTCCAATTGACTAAATGTGTTAAATCTTCTTTTGTGAAGATGATTTTCACCAGTTCAGTATTTAACAATCGTGCAAGCGACCAGAAGTATATGCCTTTTTCTTTGGCTTTAATGTTTTTCTGGAATGCGAATAAATGTTGCAGGAATTGGTTAAGTATGGTTTTGGAATAAGGAAATCCCATTGTGACCTGCATTTTGTCAAATTTGTCAGGTATGCTGTTCAGTACAGGTATTAGCAATGACTCGTCTGCGAGGACGATAACTTCATCGTCGCCGTAGCAGTTAGATTTTGATTCTTTATGCAATTCTAGCTGTAATGCATTTGTCTGTATTACAGGACCGGAAGCCCCAATGATATTAATGTTTTTTTTGTCTTCGATGAGTTTTCTGCCTAAGAAATTAGGGCTTATTGACGATATGTTGCTATTTCTTTTGAAAAATTCTCTTGCAAAGAGACCGGCTTCTTGTTTCTCGTCATTGAAATAATATTCATCTAAGTCCCAGAGAAGAGTGGCTTTATTGTTTTGGATGAGGTTTACAATAATGTCTTCCTCTGTTTTTGTCATGGCGTTAAAACCTGCGAAAATGATTTTTCTGTCGCCTATTGTCTCGTGTAGTTTTTCTTGGTTTTCGTAGATATGTCTTGAAATCAATCCGTAATAACCGGTATTATTTTCAAATAACACCTTTCTTAATGATTGATAATAGTTGTTTAAAGAAGAGAAGAATTCTATATGTTGTTTATCTATTTTATAGTTCTCATTTATGAATTGTAAATCTATCTCTTTGGCATCCAGTGTGTTCTGGAAAAGATTTTGTGCGTTTACTGCATATTGGTCAATTTCGTCAAAATCTTTTAACATCTGAGATGCTAATCCGTAAAGGTCGTTTGAGACTATCTTGCCAGATTTATTTATAATCTTTATAAGTTCAAATATAATGTCAATATTGTCAATAAGTTGCAAGCCGCTCCAAGAACACATAGCTTCTTGGATAGAAAGTAATTGAGGCACCCAGATGTTTGTTTCAAGTTTGCTGTTTTTTAATTCCGTCCTTAATTTTAAGGCGGCTCTCTTGTTAGGAAATATGATTGTTAAAGATTCTTTAGATAAATCATAGTTCTTCTTGATGTGATTTACTATTTCTGTGATAAAAGCCATGATGATGCCTCCTTTAATTGTTCTTGTGTTCCTAAATCAAACCAAAAATTTGGTTGGATAAATTTTGATTTTACGTTATTATGATGCTTGCTTATTTCTTTGTATAAATCAAAGACATAGCATTTCTTTAGTTCAAAATTGTAAAAGTATTCTGGTCTTATAAGATGTAAACCGCTGAAAGATAGTAGTTTGAAATCGTCCTTGAAATCCGTGTCTCCGTCGAAGACATTGGTTTCAAGATTCATTCTTCCGATGAAATTATCATTATGGTCGAATACTATTTTCCTTTTATTGTTACGGTTTTGAGTAAGAAGCCATGCTGCGTCATCAGAGTTGATGAAGTTGTCGTAAACCGATTGAAAATCAATGTCAGTGATGATGTCGACATTGTGTATCAGAACGGCTTTGCTGTCTTTGAAGTAGGGTAGTGCTTTTAAGATAGCGCCGCCTGTATCAAGAAGCAGATCTCTTTCGTCTGAGATGTCGATGCTTATGTCGTCGTATTTTTTTGTCTTGAAAAAGTCGGTTATTTTGTCGCCAAAATGATGTATGTTTATGACGAAGTGATTGAAGTTCTGGTTGATAAGGTTTTCTATAACGACCTCTAACAAAGGCTTATGATTTAATTCAACCAATGCCTTCGGTCTGTCGGATGTCAATTCTTTTAACCTTGTTCCGAGCCCCGCCGCTAGAATAAATGCCGTTCTTTTCTCATTCATTTTCATAGACATAGTATTTGTTTTGGACCAAATGATTGAGAATGACTTTTATCTGAGGATATTTCTTGTGTAAGGCTTGTGCTGTCGTTTCTGCGAAAAATACAGAACGATGTTGTCCGCCTGTACAGCCGAAATTGACAAAAAGATTCTTGAAGTTTCTTTCAATGTAATTTTCAACGGATTGAAAAACAATTTCTTGCGTTGATTTTAAAAAGTGATGGACTTCTTCGTATTGATTCAGATAATCTTGAACTTCTGTGTCTTGTCCTGTCAGTTTTTTGTATTCTTCATAGCGACCTGGATTTGGAAGAGCTCTGCAGTCAAAGACAAAACCTCCGCCATTGCCGCTTCGGTCTTCAGGAATGCCACCGTTTTTATATGAAAAACTATTGATAATCACAGTTAACTTTTCATTGTCAATATGTTGATATTTAGGCAGTAATTTCTCAATCTGATTCAATACGCTTGTAAGTTCATTTGTTTCAAAAGGAAGATTAAGATTATTTCTTAATGAAATAAGTTCGTTCAATGCGTAAGGGATACTTTCAATGAAGTGTTGTTTCTTCTGAATCAAACCTCTAAATCCGTATGCTCCAAGTACTTGTAATAATCGTAGTAAAATAAAAGCGTTATAATATTTGTCAAATTTTACTTCTTCTGGATTAACATATTTGCTTAATTCTTTTTTGTAATGAGAAAGCAAATCGTTTCTTAAATCATTCGGCAATTGTGCTTTGACCTGATATAATAATGAAATGATGTCGTATTGAAGCGGACCTTTTCTTCCACCTTGATAGTCGATGAAATATGTGTGATTGTCTTTAATCATAATATTTCTTGACTGAAAGTCTCTGTACATGAAAAAGTCGGCAGGAGATTCCATGATGAAGTCGGCAATGTTTTGAAAGTCAGCGTTTAATCTGCTTTCGTTGAAATTGATTTCATCATTGACTTTCAAGAAATAATACTTGAAATAATTCAAATCGTCGATAACAGAATTCCTGTCGAAAGCAGGAGTGGGGAAAGCGACTGAATAATCGAGGTCTTTGTTTCCTTTTATTTGAAAATCAACGAGATTACTGATGGATTGTTTGTATAGGTCAATAGTGTTTTTGTCGTATGAATTGTTTTTGATGCAATTCTGTACATAGTTGAACAATGAAATGTCACCGAAGTCGGACTGTATGTAACAGTCTTTTTCCTCATTTACAGAAATTATGTGAGGTACAGGAAGTCCTGCGTTTTCAAAATGTTTAGAAAAATTAAGAAATGCGATATTCTCCTCAATGTTTGAATTGTATGTCGCGATATAACTGGAGTTTTCCGTCTGTATCCTATAGTAAATACGGGAAGATCCAGATGCTGGCAACAACTTTATATCAATGATCTTTTCAGATAAATCTTTATCTGTCAACAAAATGATGTTATCTTTTATTTCTTGTTTGTTCTTCATTTGAAATGTATTGTCCGACTACAAATGTACAACTTTTTCGTTTCTAAATTAAGCGATATCAGTTAATTTTCATTAAGATTTCTATTGATATATTTAACATAGTTTTTTACGTTTTTTTTAACTTTTGCGTCAAATTATTTTTATCTTTGCAGAAAATTAAAAGTGTGAGAGTGAAGTCTTTCGTTCTCATGAGTATCAACCCCAATCGAAATCTCGCAAGAGATGGAGAATTAAAACTATTAAAATATGAATGCTAACGAACGTAATGAAATTGTGAAGCTTATACAGCCTAACATTTTGCCTAATGCTGTCGAACTTGAAGTTAAAGTGACAGAAGATGAACAAGTTGTAGAACAAGTGTTATCAAATGAAGTTGTGGAAAATATTGATGAGGAATTGGTAAACCTTGATGTGATCGTTGATGAAGATGATGAAAATGAAGATGTTGAGACAGAATACGATTTCTCAAACTGCAACAAATTGGAATTGATAGAGATTTTGGAAGAGACAGTTCAGGATGCGGACGTTGTTAAAATAAAGGATAAAGTTGTTGCTGTAAAATCTAACTTCTTGAGAATCTGCAAAGAGGAAAGAGATAAGGAAATGGAACAGTTTATCTTGGACGGAGGCGATGAAGAAAGTTACGAACACGTAGAAGATCCATTGGAAATACGTTTTAAAGCTGCTTTCAATATTTTCAGAAACAACAAGTTAAAATATAACGAAACTCTTGAAGCACAAAAGGTTGTAAACCTTCAACAAAAGAATGCTATCCTAGAAGACCTCAAACAACTTATCAATTCAGAAGAAACATTGAAGAGGACTTACGATGAGTTCCGTGCTCTTCAAGACAGATGGAAAGAAATCGGTCAAGTTCCTGCTACAGAGATAACTAACTTATGGAATAACTATCATTTCTTGGTAGAGAAATTCTATGATAAAGTTAAGATTAACCGCGAATTACGTGATTTAGACCTTAAGAAGAATTTGGAAGCTAAAATAGAATTGTGCGAAAAGACAGAAGAACTTCTTCTTGAAAAATCAGTCACAAAGGCATTCAAACTCTTGCAAAAATATCATGACGAATGGAAAGAAATAGGCCCGGTTCCACAAGAAAAGAAAGATGAAATCTGGGAACGTTTCAAAAATACAACAGATAAGATCAACCAAGTACGTCGTGAACATTATTCAAAGATTCAAGAAGAACAACAAGCCAACTATGAAGCAAAAGCTGCTATCTGTGAAAAGATTGAAGAACTTCTCAACGACAGCATCAACAGCATCGGAGCATGGCAAAAGAAATCAAATGACGTTAATGAACTATTCAAGATTTGGAAGACTATAGGCCCAGCACAGAAGAAATTCAATGACGAGATTTGGGCTCGCTTCAAAGGCTCTATGGATTCATTCTTCAGCAATAAGAAAGAATTCTTCAGCAGATTGAAAGAACAACAATTGGAAAACTATAACAGAAAGTTGCAATTGTGTGTTGAAGCTGAAGCTCTCGCTGACAGCAAAGAATGGAAAAAAGCTACAGACCGCATCAAGAAACTTCAGGAAGAATGGAAGAAAGTCGGTCCTGTGCCAAAACGTCATTCTGATAAAATATGGAAACGTTTCCGTTCTGCATGCGACGCTTTCTTCACAAGCAAGTCAGAACATTTCAGCGGCGTAAAAGGCGTTGAAGAAGAAAACCTCAGACTTAAGAGAGAACTTCTCGAACGTATCAAAGCTTACGAAATCAAGAAAGAACGTTCAGAAAATATGGAAGCAATCAAGGCTTTCCAAAGAGAATGGATGGCAATTGGCTATGTTCCAATGAAACATAAAGACTCAATCCAAGACGAATATCGTAAATCTATAGACGCTTTGTTCGACAAGATGAAAGTCAATGAAAACGAACTCTCAACAGCAGAATATCGTAATATGGTTGAAGGTATGAAAGAAGACCCAGACTCACGCGATAAAGTAAGAAGAGAACGTAACAACTTGACAAACAAGATCACTAAGTTACGCGAAGAGATTAGCGTCTTGGAAAACAACATCGGTTTCTTCTCAAACAGCAAGCAATCAGAAATCATGAGAGCTGAATATGAAAAGAAAATCAACAGAGCTAAGAACGATGTTAAAGTTTTAGAAGCAAAATTGAAAATCCTCAACGAGCAGTAATAATTTTATTTGAAGGCTGCACAGTTTAATGTGCAGCTTTTTTTATTTTTGATATGGGTGCAAATACTTTTGGCGTAAATTATTGTCTTACAACATTCGGCGAGTCGCATGGCGAGGCTGTCGGTGGCGTCATTGACGGCTGTCCTGCAGGATTGCAAATAGATTTTAACATGATAGAAGAGGAGTTGAGAAGAAGAAAGACAGCTTCTACATCAACGAGTTCTCAGAGAAAAGAATCCGACAAGGTGATTTTCCTTTCTGGTATCTTTGAAGGAAAGACCTTGGGAACGCCGATAGCTTTCATGGTTAAAAACGAAGACGCAAGATCTTCTGATTATGACAATATAAAAGACATCTATCGTCCTTCGCATGCTGATTTCACATATCAGCAGAAGTATGGTCTGCGTGATTATAGAGGCGGCGGCAGAGGCTCGGCGCGCACACTGCTGCCATGCGTAGTCGCCGGCAGCCTCGCCAAACAGATTCTATCATTACAAAATATCACCATAAAATCATTTGTAACACAGATAGGTGAGGAGAGAAGCGCGTCGTTTTCAAATGAAGAGATACAAGATATCCTCCAAAAGATAAAAGATAAACGCGATACCGTCGGCGCTGTCGTGAGAGTTGAAGTCGACAATGTTCCTGTCGGCATCGGCGAGCCTCATTTCAGAAAGCTGCAGTCGGTCCTGGCGCAGGCAATGTTCAGCATCAACGCCGTGAAAGGTTTTGAATATGGCGAAGGCTTTAATGCCGCATCGATGCTTGGGTCGGAATGTAATGATGTGTTTGTCAATGACAACGGAAATATCAGGACAAAGACGAATCATTCAGGCGGAATACAAGGCGGCATTTCGAACGGAGAGAAGATATATTTCAATGTGGCATTCAAGCCGATTCCGACGATAATGCAGTCGCAACAGACCGTCGATATTGACGGTAATGAAGTCGTTTATGATGTTGAAGGACGCCATGACGTCTGCGTGGTTCCACGAGCGCTACCAGTAGTGGAAGCGATGACTGCGATGGCGATTTTGGATTTACTCGTTTAGTCGCAAAGTCACAGAGTTGCAGAGTTATAGAGTGAGCCCTGAAGGGGCTCGACATATATAGCATAAGGCATCGCCTTATGGATCAATAATGATTCGATGTATAAAAACATCGCCATTTCCATCGACCAATGCGTTAGGGATTGGAGCGGCATCCTTTTGGAGCGAAGCGGAAAAAGATATAGCGGAAAGCCCGACGGCTTTGCCGGAACGCCCAGATAAAGTGTAGAGATGAGAGTGTAGAGTCTGTTTATAGTTTATTTAAGTTCTACGTTCTTAGTTTTAAAATAAAAAGAGTCGAGAATTCTCGACTCTTGTCGTTATATTGACTATGTCAGTGTCTTTAGTTAATTGTTAGTATCGTTAGTCAGTGGTCAGTGTCGTCAGTTTGTGTCAGTAGTCAATAATAATTAGTTGTTATAGTTAGAGCAGTAATCAGTAGTATTTAGTTCTGAGTTCTGAGTTCAATCAATAATTGTCTCTTTTTGGTTCGAAGTAAGCCTGTGGGTGTACGCATGCTGGGCAAGCTTTAGGAGCTGATTTGCCTTTGTGTACGTAACCGCAGTTACGGCATTGCCATTCGATTTCTTCGTCGCGTTCAAACACTTGACCAGCTTCTACGCGTGATAACAATTTGCGATAGCGTTGTTCGTGGAAAGCTTCAACTTCTGATATCTTTCTCCATGCTGTTGCTATTGCTGGGAAGCCTTCTTCGTCAGCGATGCGTGCGAATTCTGGATAGAGGTCGACCCATTCTTCGTTTTCGCCTTCTGCAGCAGCGCGTAAGTTTTCCATTGTTGTGCCGATTACGCCAGCTGGATAACATGCTGTGATTTCAACCATGCCGCCTTCCAAGAACTTGAAGAAGCGTTCTGCGTGTTCTTTTTCTTGTTCTGCTGTTTCTTCAAAGACAGCTGCGATTTGTTCGTAACCTTCTTTACGTGCTTTTGATGCGAAGAATTTATAACGTGAGCGTGCTTGTGATTCGCCTGCAAATGATTTCAAAAGATTCTTTTCTGTTTGTGTGCCTTTTACGCTTTTCATGATTTAATGTTTTTTAGTTAATGATTAGTTTATTATTTAACAAAGATATGATTTTTTTGTTTTATCCGAATAAGTTTTTTTATTAAAGTTCCACTTTCCAGAGTCCGTGGAGATTGCAGTATTCGTAGACTGCCACTGCTTTTTCGTCGCCGAGGTGTACCACCGCTACTGGCTCGTCTTTAAGGTCGACGCGGATGCCGCCTCTTTCTGTCTCTACATATACGAACGCGATGTGGTGTTCTGGTAACATTGGGTGATGTACGCTGCCGACTTCAATCTTGATGATGTTGTCTTGCAAGTGTGTCACGACAGGAAGGTGTTTCTCGCCGCTTGCCTCGACTGTGTTAGGAACGAGTTCTTCCATCTTTTCGCCGCAGCAGAATACTGGTACATTTTTATCGACTATCTTTTCTATTACGTTTCCGCAGTGATTACATTTATAAAATTTTGTTGCCATAATGTTTCGTTTTTTTAAGTTAATGTTTAGTTATTCAGTTTAGACTTCTTGTCTTTTTCTGATGCAAAAATATAACGAAAAGAAACATTCGTCAAACAGATATTTTCAATATCAATATCGATTTTGTCGATAATGGCGGTTTTTACCAATATTGTGTTATGGTGTTTTTGTTAAAATACCCAAATATAGTGATGCGCTATCTTGTTGATATGTGGTATTTTTGCATTGTCTAAAAGAGATAATGAAGTTTTTCCCTTTGCTTTGTTATCAATGCCATAAATGGTTTAATGTTTAATGAATTAAGTTTTTATAAGAAAAGGCTGCATCTTCTCAAGAGCAGCCTTTTGATTTTAAACTAAGAACTCTGAACTAAGAACTCTGAACTAAGAACTCTGAACTAAGAACTCTGAACTAAGAACTCTGAACTAAGAACTAAGAACTAAGAACTAAGAACTATAAACTATAAACTATAAACTATAAACTGACTCTATACTCTACACTCTCAACTTTACACTTTATCTGGGCGTTCCGCTTCGCGTCGGGCTTTCCGCTATATCTTTGCGAGCTAAACTGGGTTTGGGATCTGGGAACGGGGACGGGAATTTGGAACGGAATCAAAATCCCATTTCCCGTTCCCGAATCCCATTCTCCCAAATCGCTCGCAAAGGATGCCGCTCCAATCCCTAACGCTTAGGAGAACTCTAGAACTTTAAAATTCTAAAATTCTAGAGTTCTAGAGTTCCTCAATCTCCTTGACCAAGTTATCAATCAACTTGTTCTTCAAATCATAAAGCGCATCAGAGATGTCGCATTTATAATAATGTGGGTTGATGAGTCTTTTTTGTGAATCGTCGAGGTGAGTGAGATTGTCTTTATAATATGCTTGTTTCTCTTGTATCGTTTTGTCTTGATATATTATCTCGCCGTCTTTTACGATTTGCTGTTGCAATGTGCGGAACTCGTATTTGCCTTCTTCGAATTTCATCGACTTGAATCTGTCGCGTTCGTCGCGTACTGTGATGGTTCTGCCAGCTTCGATGTCTTTTGACAATTCATCGCCGCGGAGGCAAGTGACGTCGACCTTGAACTTGCCGTTTTGTATTATTCTATAAGTGATTTGGAATCCAGGGTTGATGAGTTTTATTCTGTCTTCTGAACGTTTCAATACTGGCGTGTCGTCAATTTGGACGAGTTTGAATACGTTGCCGAAACATGGATTGTGCTTGCTTGTGGCGATAGCGTCGCCGACGCCGTATGAGTCTACTTGGCAGCCTTGACGTTCCAATTCTGTGATTAGGTATTCGTCTAATGCGTTGGTTGCAAATATATTGCAGTTCTTGAGTCCAGCTTCGTTGAGCATCTCTCTACATTTTACTGAAAGATATGTCAAGTCGCCGCTGTCTAATCTGATACCGTATCCGTAAGGATAGCTGTCGTCGATGCCGTTTTCTTTGAACGCCTTGATTGCGTTTTTGACGCCGCATCTCAAAGTGTCGTAGGTGTCGATTAATAATATAAGAGGTTCAGATTGATGTGTCTTGATATAAGTGTCGAATGCTGTGAATTCTCCTTTGATGCTGCAGCCGAATGATGTCACGTAACTGTGTGCCATTGTTCCTGTTGACGGGAAACCGAATGTCATTCCGGAGACGATGTTGGAACTGTTGGCGCAGCCTCCGATGAGAGCTGCTTTGCCGCCGTAGATGGCAGCCCAAGGACCATGAGCGCGGCGGCTGCCGAATTCGCTGACAGGTTTCGTGGTGCTTCTTGTCACACGCGATGCCTTTGTCGCTACAGCCATCTGGTGATTCATGATTGATAGGAGTGGAGTCTCAAGTACTTGTCCTTCAATGATTGGAGCCTCTATAGTAATGATAGGCTGTGTCGGAAAAGCGATTTCGCCTTCGCGCATGGCGTAGACGTTGCCGGTGAACTTCATATTGGCGAAATATTGACGCACTTCTTTGTAGCTTTCTCCAGGAAGGAACTGTTCAAAGAAACTTTCGTCGCCGCAGTTGAGACCTTTAATGACTTCTAAAACTTCTGTGATTCCGCTCACGACAGCCCAGTTGTTTGTATCAGGTGCTTTTCTGTAGAAGAGATTGAAAACCGCACGCTTGTCTTTCATTCCACTTTCGTAGAAAGACTTTCCCATGGTGTATTGGTACTTGTCGGAGCTATAAGAAATGTTCAAATCCATATCAATGAATGTTTTATAAACAAAAAGACTGACTCAGTAAGTCAGTCTCTAGTGCCTTTGTGATCCGGTTGGGATTCGAACCCAAGACCCACAGCTTAGAAGGCTGTTGCTCTATCCAGCTGAGCTACCGAACCATCGCATTTGCGTTTGCAAAGATACACTTTTTATTTATATAAATGCGAAAAAAATAATATTTTTTAAAATTTGTTTATTTGTCTAATAATCAGATAGTAAAGTATTATATTGTATAAACGACTTGACCTAACTTTGATTTTTTGACATCAATTGTGCTACCTTGGAAGATACATTCGTTAAGTTCTGCGATGGCAGCATAAGCTTCTACGTCGTTAGGCATCTCTACGAATCCATAACATTTGGAGCGATTTGTTTCTCTGTCCATAATGACTTTCGCAGATTCAACTTCACCAAATTTGCTAAATAATGCGACCAAATCCTCAGCTTTGGTATAAAATCCCAATTTTGCAACAAAAATTTTCATAAAATAACATTCTCTAATTAAAACAAAATGAATTTGTTTGAAAAATATTCCCCTTGTAAAAGCTTTGTGTCGCAAAGATAAGAATATTATTTAATATGTAGAATGTTATTCTTCTTTATTTTTTAATCTTTTATATTTATTTTTTAATCTTTTATAATTCTTTTGATGCTTATGAAAATTCAACAGCCAAAAACTTACTTGATTACATCAAGAATCTTTTTCATGATATCTGTGTTGTCCATTATTCCTGTGAACTTATCTGCGCCAGGTCCGTATGCGAATATCGGGACTAGGAGCGGGGAGTGGCTTCCTGTTGAAAAATGGAACACTGTTTTTGTATATCTTTCGTCTGGGTCTATGATTGTGAGCCCGCCTGTCTCATGATCGGCAGTGACGATTACGAGTGTGTTTTTGTTTTCTTTAGCGAAATCCAAAACAACATTGATAGTATTATTAAAATCCACCAATTCATTGACCAAATAAGTAGAATCGTTATTGTGACAAGCGAAGTCTATTTGCGAGCCTTCTATCATGAGGAAGAAACCTTTTTTGTTTTCGAGATTCTTTAGCGCAAGAGATGTAGCTTCTGGCAAGAATTCGCCTCTTTGTGGATATGCAGGGAGATGGTTTTCATCGGCGAGAACGAGTATCTTTTCAAGATTGCTGTCTATATTAATTAATGTGTCGTCATAATGCCATCCGTCACGTTGCATCTTTTCGATTAAATTGAGGCTGTCGCTGCGTTTGTTGAAATGATTTCTTCCGCCGCCTATCAACAAATCGACTTTTTCGCAATTGGCAAAATCCGATGCTATTTCTTCGTAATTGTTTCTATTGATATTTTTCGCTACGAAAGAAGCAGGCGTTGCGTGTGTGATATAAGATGTTGCTATCAATCCGGTTTTCATTCCTTTGTCGGAAAGTATTTCAAGTATGCTTTCTGCCGGAATGCTGTCGGAGTTCATGCCAATCATACCATTGTTTGTCTTACGACCTGTAGCTATTGCCGTACCACCGGCGGCAGAGTCGGTAATTTTGTGAGATTTTGAGTTCGTTTTTGCCAATCCAGAGACAGGAAATTGCTCGAAAGCGGTAGGAGAGTCCTGAGTTAACATGGCGGCATACACCTGAGGGATGCACATTCCGTCACCGATCAATAATATTATGTTTTTTGGTGAGTTGTTGTTGCAAGATGTTGTAAATAAGAATGTTATGATTAAGGTAACTAATAGGTACAAGTGCTTTTTCATGATAAAAATGTTTGAGTACAAAGTTATTTATTAATGTCAAAATAAGGATAAAAAATAAAATTATTTTTTTTGAAAAAAAGTGTTGGAGGAATAAAAAAAAGATGTATCTTTGCACTCGCAAAACCACGGAACACGGAGAGGTGGGTGAGTGGCTGAAACCAACAGTTTGCTAAACTGTCGTAGTCCCAAAGGCTACCGGGGGTTCGAATCCCCCCTTCTCCGCCGCGATTATCGGGGCATAGCGCAGTCCGGCTAGCGCACCTGCTTTGGGAGCAGGGGGTCCCAGGTTCGAATCCTGGTACCCCGACAAATTAAAAGTGAAGTGGTTTTGTAATCGGGGCATAGCGCAGTCCGGCTAGCGCACCTGCTTTGGGAGCAGGGGGTCCCAGGTTCGAATCCTGGTACCCCGACACAGAAAACCAAGGAGTTACAGAAATGTGACTCCTTTTTTGTTTTTCCCCACGTATCTCAAGTATCTTCACGGATTTTTTGGTGTGGCCTGAAAAATCGGCAACCTACATTCCCCGTAAGTTGGCTTTTATTTTCCCTCCAAACAATAATATTCAAACTTCAATAGTTATATTTCAAAAACAATTCGTGTCTAACATTTTCTTTTACATAATTACAACAATCTTTGGTGCGTGCTGCGCTTTTATAATATGGCTATCTAAGATATTTGGATGGACATATACCGAGGCTTGTGTTTATATCAATCTGTATTTGCAATATGCAGTGCTGTTGTTTTCAACATTGTCTGTTATTTATGTTGCTGCAAAGAAGATGAGACAAGGCTTTTCTAAAAGCAGACTCGTTGTACTTATATCGAGCATCATATATAACATTCCATTTGTGTGGTTTGGTTCATGGTTATATAACAGATACGGAAAAATCAATTGCGACGCAGCATTTCAACTTTGCAAAAACGACCTCTGGAAATTAGGCGAACATCTTGATTTGCCAACAAATATTCCTTGCTACAGCAAAGGCTGGACGGAATATTATGTGGTAAATATAATCATCTTCATTGTCTTATATTTGCTTATCTTTTTTATAAATTGGGGCGTTAAAAAGTTAATCAAGAAATATTTGTGAAATTAATAAAGTTAAACATAAACTAAAATATCATTATGAAAAAGTTCTTAATTGTTTTATGCTGTTTGTTTATTGCTGTTTTTGTAATAAAGCAGTTTATTCCTAATGATGTGCCTTCTGATATTGCTGAAATATACAGTTATTGTGAAGAGAATGGATATAGTACGGAATATTGTTTCTTGACGGATTTCTCAAAGCCATCTGGAATTAAGAGGTTTTATATCTATAGTTTTAAAGAGAATAAAATCGTGGACAAAAGTCTATGCGCGCATGGTCTTGGTAAATGTGATAATGTTTTTGAGACTATTTATAAAACTTTTAAAACCACTTTCAAACCAACTTTCAGCAATGAAAAGGGTAGTTGCTATTCCAGTTTAGGTAAATATAAAGTAGGAAGTTTAACGCCAATGTCAAAGCCTTATTTTAAAGAAGGATATTTTTTGTACGGACTTGATTCTACAAATTCAAATGCTAAAGAGAGAGAAATACTTATACATAGAGGCAATTTAGGATTCGAGACATTTCCTTTGCCTTGTCTGCCTGTCAGCAAAGGATGTTTCGCAGTATCAAATTCCATGATGGAACATATTAAAGATATTAAGAAACAATCTGATAAACCAATTTTATTATACGCTTATAAATAAAATAATGGGTTAAAATAATTTGAAATGAAAAAGACATTCATAATATTAGGAATTGTTCTGCTATTATTAGTTTTGCCATTTGCACAAATGATTGCGGAGGCAATTACCGCTCAGACAGAACCTATAAATAATATAAGAGAAGGTGACGTGATTTTTCAGACATCGCAATCGCAACAATCACCATTGATACAAATTGCTACTCGGTCTAAGATTACACATTGCGGAATTATAGTTATGAAAGATGGAAAACCTTATGTGCTTGAAACATTGAAGACATTGGTGCTTACTCCATTGGATAAGTTTATTTCGCGAGGTGAGGGCGGTAGATATTGGTTAAAGCGTTCTGAAAATGAAAACATTAAAATAAAATATGGAAATTATTTGGGCATTCCTTATGACTTGGCTTTTAAGTTTGATAATGCTAAATTTTATTGTTCAGAACTGATATACGATATATACAAAAATCAGTTAGGCATTGAATTGTGTGAGCCTAAAAAAGTGCAGGAATATCTGATTTTAGGTTGTGATAAACTGCCCAAAATAGAAGAAACAATGAAGAAACGAGGAATTGCCAAAGACCAATACGCAGTTGCTCCTGTAGATGTCTTCAAATCAAAACACTTGAAAAAAGTCAAATGATAGTTTGTCAAAACCAACTTTTGAGATTTGTATAAAAAAAAGAATAGCTGTTATGGAAACAGCAGCATCTAATAGAGGAGTGAATACAACAAGACATTCTGATGTTTCTTTAATTCCAAAAGAAACGCTTAATAAATGGGCTATTGAATATTTAAATTAGAAAAATTGATGAAAAAAATATTCATTAATTTATTAATAATATTATTATTAATTTTTGGGAATGGATGTTATTGGTTATTTTCTGATATTCAGACTCGATGTGTTGAAAAAATAGCAAATAATCAATCAACATCTTTTTATGACAAAGCAAGTATTTTGACTTTGCATTTGGGAATTTGTACTGCAGGAGCTTTCTATTGTAAAGAAGCGGCATGGGCGAATCTGAAAATGTTAATAACAAATAATGATACTGTTTATTTGCATTCTGATAAATGGATCACTCCTAAAATTAGAAAGAGATTTGAAAGTAATCAATTGGGAAAGATGACTTGGAATGGTGATGTTGATTATGCTTTTAAATCTCCAGAAAAAGATGGTGCAATATTGTTGAATTGGTGTTTGTTAAAAGAACAAGTGATTGATGATAAGCTTTGTTATACGGCAGAGTGTGACTACACTTGGAAACAGCCAAGCAAGACAACATTTAAAATAACTGATAATTTTTCGATTGTTGTTTATGAACAATTATTTTATGAACTTGAAAAAATAGGACTATTACATCCATTTAAATTAATATGTTATTATGAAAAGTAGAATCAAGAAAAATCTTTGGTGGATTGTCACCGCTATTGTCTTATTTTTCCCAATTGCTTTTATCATTTGCAACTTATCGGTTGGATTTAGTGACAAACTATTTGTTGGTGGTATACCCTTTGTTGTGCTGTTTTTCATTTTGTCGGTAATAGGTGTTGTTGCAAATAAGATAAAAAGAATGGTGTTGAAAATCTTGTGGATAATCTTAGGATTTTTATTATATGTCATAGTCTGGATTTTTACACTTTTTGTCATAGTGCTATCTGCTCCCGATATGGAAGAAAACATGGAGAATCGCAAAGAAGGGATTCGTGATATGATATATCGTGAATTCGATAATGAAGACCATTTAGATAATGTCGTTGGGATTCAATTGCCTCAGTACAATATAGTAGATTCCGAGTGTGTTTTTGCTTCTAGTTTTCCAACAGAAACGGAATATGATGTGAAATTGAAAATACATTTCCCCCAAGGCTTGCCCCAATCTGTATGGAGTGAGGTTTCAGAATTGGCATCAAATAATGCTTCAAATCCGCTTTCAGAATGCAGTGTGATAAACAAATGGGAATTCGATAAATATGACCATGAAATAATATATTATCAATCAGAAGATTCTATAAATATAGGATGTGTTGTTGCATTCAGATATCAATGCGATACCGTACATGTTACTTGTTATAAATGGTGATTATTTTTATGCAATTCACACTTTAAATTCTTTAATTTAACAGCTTATAGAATTATGAGTATTGGGATTTGTTATTGTCAATACTTATGGTTTGGTAATTTGGATATAAATCGGATTTGTGACTATCGTAACGGAAAAACATTATGAAACGTCTCTTGATATTCTCCTGCTTAATGATAATAGTTTTCACTTGTTGGAAAATAAACAAGAAAGTGACTCGTTACGATTTGCCGGAAGGTGAGTTGAAATGGTCGTATATAAAACCTGAAAACGCAAGAATGTGTCTTCCTGCTGCTTTCACAGGATTGGATGGAAAAATTATGGGATCGTATAGATATGATGGAAAAAACTATCAATCTAACAGATATTATAGGAAAGTGTCCTTGAAAGGTGATAAGTTTTATATTAGTAGGAATTGGTTGAGCGATAATGGCTTCCAGCAACTGACATTAGTCTGTGATTCAAAACCGATGAAATTTTACGATTCACGCAGAACTATACGCAGGGCTTTGTGCAAAGATGAAAACGGAGCTTTTATATTACAATCTAATTATCCGATGACCATGTCTGCTTTTGCTGTAGAATGTGCTAAATGCTGTACAAATGCCGCTTATTTAGACATGGGAGAGTACGGATATGGTTATATCAAAAAGGGTCGTTTTGCAAGACCACTTTATATCTGGGGATTTTTCAGTAGGCACAAACAAACTAATTGGATATATATAGAATAAAAAATCACATTATGAAAAAATATATTAAAATATTCTCATTAGTAATTCTTTCGATAATTCTTATCGGTCTTCTCATTCCTCAAAACTTGAAGATGCCTGTCGTGGGCGCGAATTCGCATAGTTATAACCATAAGACTTTCTGGTACGAAGGATGGGGAACATCAATAGTTCATAAAGGCGTCGATATCTTTGCCAAGAAGGGAACAAGGGTCAATTCCGCTACTATCGGCATTGTGCTTATGGCTACTGAATATGGCAAAGGCGGCAAATTCGTTTTAGTGCTTGGTCCTAAATGGCGACTTCATTATTATGCTCATTTAGATGAAATAAAGACCAAACGTTTTGCTTTTGTTGACCAAGATACTGAGATTGGAACTGTTGGCAATACAGGAAACGCTGCCACTACTCCTGCGCATCTTCATTATGGAATTGGCACTCTGGTTCTTTATCCTTGGAGAATTGATAGGTCACCGCTTGGATATCAAAAGATGTTTTACCTGAATCCGATTGATTATTTGTAAGACCACAAGACTAAAAGTTCATAAGAAATGTTTCGTGTGTAATTAAACAAGTTAAACCTCCGAGAGATCCTCGCGTTCCGTGGAGATTCTATAATCCGTGGGAGCCTTTAAAACTCGAATTCCAAAACTCCTTGAACTCCTGCAGTGTTTTCTGGAGACAGGGGTGTTGGGGACGAGTTCTGTTGTCCGTTGTCCGTTGTCTCTTGTCCTTTGAGCATTTCCAGAAACTCCGCTTCGCTCTTGATTTCTATTCCTAATGCCTCGGCTTTCTTTCTTTTCTCTGGGCCCATCTTGTCGCCGGCAACAACGAAACTGGTCTTTGATGATATTGAAGATACGTTCTTTCCTCCAAGGTCTTCAATGAGCTGCTTGATTTCATCGCGGCTCATAGTGGAGAAGACTCCGCTGACGACAATGCTCATTCCGGATAATATATTTGAAGATGAAGTCTCGTCCTGGACTTTCTTTTCCTGCTCGAACTGAAGTCCGGCTTCTTTTAACTTATTGATAATATTGATATTACGTTCGTCGGCGAAGAAGTCTTTTATTGAAACGGCTATCTTTTCGCCGACTTCTTCAATCTCGGTGAGTTCTTCAACAGACGCATTGATGATGTTGTCGATAGATTCCATCGCCTTGGCGATGAGCTTCGCTGTCGTCTCGCCGACGTATTTGATTCCCAAGGCGAAAAGCACTCTCGCAAAAGGAACCGACTTCGACTTCTCAATCGCGTCGATGATATTGTTGGCGGTCTTTTCCTTGAAGCTTACCTTACGGACTGTCTTCTCTTGTGTTTTCTCATCTTCGATGGTGATGACTTTTTCCAAGCCGAAGATGTCGTTATATTTAAGATTGTATAAATCTGAATAGTCTTTAATAAGATTGTTGTCGAAAAGCACTTCGACTTTTCCTTCGCCGAGACTTTCGATGTTCATAGCTTTTCTGCTGATGAAATGCTCGATGCGACCTTTGATCTGTGGAGGACAGCCTAAGGTGTTTGGACAATACCAGGCTGTTTCACCTTCAATATTAACGAGTTCTGTGCCGCATTCTGGACAGCGTGTGATGAAGGTGACTTTCTGGCTTTCTTCTTTTCTTTGGTTTAAATCAACGGCGGTTATCTTTGGGATTATCTCGCCGCCTTTTTCCACGCTGACGATGTCATCGTAATGAAGGTCGAGTTGCTCGAGGAAATCTGCGTTATGAAGCGTCGCTCTTTTGACTATGGTTCCTGCAAGTTGAACTGGCTCTAAGTTCGCGACGGGTGTTATTGTCCCGTGGCGTCCTACTTGAAAGTCGACACTCAACAGTTGTGTATGCGCTTCTTCTGCCTTGAATTTATATGCTATTGCCCAACGTGGTGATTTAGATGTAAATCCTAATATCTCTCTTTGTCGGAAGTCGTTTACTTTTATCACGATGCCGTCGATGTCGAATGGTAGTTCTTTTCTTTTCTCATCCCAATAATTGATAAACTCTTCAATGTCATCGACGCTTTGGCATAAAGCCATGAAGTTGGACACGTTGAATCCCCATTGTCGTGCAGCCATAAGGCTTTCGTAATGGTTTTTGAATATCATCTTGTCGTCGTCCATCATCATGAAATAACAGTACTGGTCGAGTTTGCGTCGAGCCACTTCTTTGGAATCCTGGAGCTTTATCGTGCCGGCTGTAGCGTTTCTTGGGTTGGCGAATGTCTGTTGTCCCAAATCTGCGCGTTCTGCGTTGATGGCGTTGAAGCTGCTGTGTGGCATGATAATCTCGCCGCGCATCTCGAAGAAGTCGGGATAGTCGCCTTTGAGTCGTAATGGTATTGTTCGGATGGTCTTTACGTTTGTGGTGACGTCATCGCCTTGTGTACCGTCGCCGCGAGTTACAGCCTTGACGAACAATCCGTTTTCGTAGGTTAGACTGATGGAAATACCGTCGAACTTAAGCTCGCATACAAACTCGACATCATCTTCAATGGTTTTCTTTATGCGAGTGATGAAATCTTTGACTTCTTCAATGTTATAAGAATTAGATAGTGAAAGCATCGGGTAGCGGTGCTTCACGGTCTTAAACTCCTTGGTGATGTCACCGCCGACACGTTGAGTAGGAGAGTCGGCGGTGATGAATTCGGGATATTGTTGTTCGAGACTTATAAGCTCGTTGAGAAGCATGTCAAAATCATAGTCGCTTATCGTAGGCTGAGCTAATATGTAATAGTTGTAGTTGTGGTTTTCAATAATCTTACTTAACTCAGCGATTCTGACTTTTGCTTCTTCCTTATTCATATTATTTTCTTATTTCGTAAGAACAATCAACGTTGTCTAATTTGTAAATAGTCTTATAGTATTCAGTGTAGCTTTCGCATTCTCTTTTTGAATAAACACCATAAAGTTCTTCAGCGCCGCCTGTGTCGAGGTTTCTGCAGATGCATCCTTTCTCACATGATGAGAATGTCAAGACAGAAACAACTGCGATTAAAAATAGTTTGAAAAATCTTTTCATGATAAAATAACTTAAAGCGCAAAGATAATAATTTATTCCTAAAAAGAAGATTAAAAAGTCGCTTAAAAAACACGATTACACTAAATAATTAATTCTAAAAATCAGCAAAAAAAATATTATCTTCGCAATGTTTTTTTTACATTGCATAAATTGGAGAGAAGTATAATTTAAAATTCAATATTTCATGAAGACTAAATCAATTATTCTATTTATTATCATGGCATTAGCGATGAATGTCAAAGCGCAGGATATCGCAGAATGGTGGAATGACGTATCAGTTTGTTCTGTCAATAAAGTGGTGCCTCGCACTAATGTCATTCCTTATCAAGATGAAAATGGAATCGCAAATCTTGAATACAGACAATCGCCGTATTATCAGTGTCTCAATGGCAATTGGAAATTCAACTGGGTTGAGAGACCTGCCGACAAGCCAAAAGGCTTCTATGTTGAAGGTTACGATGTGACTTCTTGGGGCAGCATTCCTGTGCCAGGCAATTGGGAAATGAATGGTTATGGCGTACCTGTTTACGTGAATCAAACCAATGAGTTCCCTTCAAATCAGCCATATGCTCCAACAGAATATAATCCTGTAGGTTGTTATGTACATGACTTCAATGTTCCAGCAGAGTGGGATGGAAGAAATGTATACATCAACTTCGGTGCTGTTAAGTCTGCAATGTATCTTTGGATTAATGGTCAATTCGTTGGCTATTCGGAAGATTCAAAGACACCAGCTGAATTTGATATAACACCATATCTTAAGAAAGGCGAAAATAGATTGGCTGTCGAGGCTTATCGTTTCTCAGACGGATCATACCTTGAATGTCAGGATTATTGGAGAATGAGCGGCATTACACGCGATGTGTTCATCTATTCAAAGCCAAAGACCAACGTATATGATTTCTTTGTAAAAGCTGGTCTTGACAGAAACTATTCAAGAGGTACATTCGCAATCAGCATCGATGTTAATTATGCTAAGGTTCCTTCAAAATTGAATGTTGAAGTGGAAATCAACAGCAGGGAAGGTGCCAGACGTAAAATAAATGTAATATATAACAAGACATTGAAGAAAAAAGAACTTCTTCAAAATCAAAAGCGTGAAGGATTGTCAACAGTGTCTTTCAAAGAGTTCGTCGAACTTGTTGAGCCATGGTCGGCAGAGAAACCTAATCTTTATGATATGACAATTCGTTTGAAAGACAAGAAAGGCAAGGTCATTGAAGTTGTTGGTTCTAAGATTGGTTTCAGAACAACAGAAGTCAGAGGCGGACAATTTTTGGTTAACGGAAAACCTGTATTGGTGAAAGGTGTCAACCGTCATGAACATGATGGATTCACAGGCCAGACTGTAACTCGTGAACTGATGGAAAAAGACATTCTTATGATGTTGGAAAATAATATCAATACAGTTCGTACTTCACATTATCCAGTTGATGTTTATTGGTATGAATTGTGCGATAAATATGGATTGTATGTAATCGATGAAGCTAATAATGAGTCACATGCACAAGGTTATGAAAAGGAAAGCCTGGCAAAAGACGAACGTTGGATAGAATCATTTAAATATAGATGCAACAATATGGTTGGCAGAGACAAGAACCATCCTTCAATCATTATATGGTCGCTTGGCAATGAATGCGGCAACGGCGTTTGTATGTATGAGGCTTACGATATGGTTAAGAAACTCGACAACACTCGTCCTGTAATCAACGAGCGTTCTTTGTATGATTCAAACAACGATATCATTGGTATAATGTACGCAAGTCAGAGCTATATAGAGAACTTCGCTGAAAATAAAACAGACTCTCTTAACCGTCCGTTCATTATGGTTGAATATCTCCATGCGATGGGTAACAGCTGTGGCGGAATGCAGGATTATTGGGATATCATCAACAGATATGATCAGTTGCAAGGCGGATGTATCTGGGACTGGTGCGATCAGTCTATCGTGATGACTGACAAGGAAAAAGGAGTGAAGTGGTACGCTGCAGGAGGTGACCTCGGCGAACTAGAAGGCATTGGAAACGACGATAGTTTCTGCTGCAACGGTCTCGTGACTAGCGACAGAATACCTCATCGTCACTTGGAAGAAGTGAAGAAGATTTATCAAAACATCACTGTTGTTCCTGTTGACATTAACAAAGGCGCATTTGAATTTAAAAACAATTTCTTCTTCAGAAAGTTAGATGAGTTTGAAGTCACATATACGATATATACTAACAGCAAGGTTATCAAGACAGATAGACTGATATTGAATGCAGATCCACAGTCATCGGTAAAAATGCCGGTACCAATGCCAAAAGTAAGATTAAATCCTAATGAAGAATGTTTCATTGAATTCTCTTTCAGAGAGAAAGACGCTCATGCTCTTCTTAAACCTGGAACAGAAATAGCTTATGAGGTGTTTAAATTGGACCTCGCATCAACAGCAGGCATTCCTTTGAAAAACATTCCTGCAGTTGATGTCGTTATAGCTTCAGACTTAAAAGTGACAGTGTCTAACAAAGACTTCTCTTTCGTTATTGATAAAGGACTTCCTACATCATTCATTTACAAAGGAGAGGAGTTGTTGGCAGGTGCTATAAAACCTAATTTCTGGCGTGCTCCAACGCTCAACGACGATGTCGACCATAACGCTCTTCCTAAATGGTTGAACGCTAACTTGAATGACTTGACAATCGTTCCTAGAGATATAAAGGCTGATAAGGTTAATGGTTCTAAAGCTGTTGTCACAGTATTACTTGACTTCAACAATGATAATGGCGAAACAATCTTGTCTACAGAACAGGTTTATGAAATCAACGGTTATGGTGATGTTGTCATTGCAACTAACGTACAACCAAATCAGGTCGTTACTACATTCCCTAAGATTGGAACACAGCTTCTCATGCCTTTGCAATATAATAAGGTAAGATATTTCGGAAAAGACACAGAAAACTATCCTGACAGAAATTCTTCAGGTAAGATAAGATTATATGAAAGAAATGCCAAGGATTTCTTTGAATTACATGAAGAACCACAGGATAACGGCAACCATAGCGACACACGTTGGTTAGCAGTGTCAAATGCTGAAGGCAACGGTATGTTCTTTACAAGCAATGAACATTTCAATTTCAGTATTTATCAATATTCTGATGAAAACCTTTCTGTTGCAGAAAGAATAAATCAGATGGAACTCGCTGACTATTGGACTGTTAATGTCGACTATAAACAGGCTCCTCTTGGTACAGCTACATGCGGACCAGGTGCATTGGAAAAATACCTCATCAAGAATGACAATTACGAATATACAATAAGATTACGTCCATTCACAGCGAGAGATGTTCAAGCTGATAAGTTGTATCAGCAAAATGTCATCGGCGAATTCACACAAGTGCCAACGCCAGAAGTGACATCAGATTTGGAACGTTTCGACAAGGAGATGAATGTGACATTGTCATGCGCCGATGCTAAAGCTAAGATTTATTATACTTTAGATGGCAGTGAGCCAACGAAGAAATCTAAACTGTACAAAAAACCTTTCGCTATCAATGAAACAACAACAGTAAAGGCTAAGGCTTTCGTTGCAGGCAAAGTATCTTCCTTCACAGTAAAGAAACATTATGAAAGAATCATTATCGCTGGAACAGAATTCGTTAATGAGCCTAATAAGAGTTACTGCAGAAATCAGGAGACGGTCTTGATGGACGGAAGAAAAGGCATCGCTGGCAATTGGGGAGAAGGATGGCTCGGTTTCAATGGTGAAGGCGCAGAGTTTACAATAGAACTCACACAAGCAACAGACATACATCATTTGTTTGTCGGCTGCGGCATCTGTCCTAACGACTGGGTCTTGTTGCCAAAAGGCGTTTATGTTTCAGTATCTACCGACGGACATAATTTTACAGACTTCGTTAAAGCAGATTTCCCACTCTATAATTATAGCACTATGGATGTGAGACGCCGTGATGACGCAAGAGCTACAATAGACGTGAAAGGCGTTAAATATATAAAGGTGAAAGTGGATAATCTGGGCAAGTTGCCTGAATGGCATTCTTACGCAGGTGAAAACGCATGGATTATGTTAGATGAAATTACGATAAAGTAAAGATATATCAACATAAATAAAAAGAGACGCAATTGCGTCTCTTTTTTTATATCTTCAATAAGTTCAGACTCCCTGAACTTACGGATTATTGTTCACGGCTTGCGGTTTCAAATGGATAATGGAACGCTTTAGGGACATCGCTTTCAAACTTCAAGTCTTCGCCTGTGACAGGATGCTTGAAGCATAACTTATAAGCGTGGAGTCCTAATCTGTTGATTGGGTCGCTGCCATCACCGTATTTCAAGTCGCCGACAACAGGGCAGCCTAAATCCTGGAGGTGAACTCTGATTTGGTTCTTGCGACCAGTCTCAAGCTGCAACTCAACGAGTGAGTAGCCGTTTCCGGATTTCAATTTCTTATAATGTGTGACTGCATATTTGCCGCCATTGTCTTCCTGACTTGAATGTGTCACATAATGGCTGTCGTCTTTCAACCAAGAAGCCACTGTGCCTTGCGATTTTGGCAACTCGCCATGAACCAAAGCGACGTATCTTCTGTCATAGACTCTTTCTTTCCAGTCTTCTTCAAATTTAAGAGCTACTTTCTTGCTCTTGGCGAAGATAAGCAAGCCGGAAGTGAATTTGTCGAGACGGTGGACAGTATGCGCATTGGCATGCTGATGTGTGCTGTCTAAATAATAATTAAGGATGCTTTTAACGCTTTCGTCCTTAGGACTTGTGCTGCTTGACAAGATACCTGGTTTCTTATCTACGATGATGATGTCATTGTCTTCAAAGACGATCTTGACCCAGAAGTTCTTGAATCTGCTTCCTTCTGTAGATCTCTTGATGCTTACGCGCATGTTTGGCTTCAGTTCGTAGTTATGTTGAGAGACGACTCTGTCGTTGACATGAACCACGTCGTTGCTGAGCATCCTCTTCACCTTGCTACGGCTGATGCCATCCATCGCCTTCATCAGAAATTCCATTAACTGAACGTCTTCTCTGACGATAAAAACAGTCTCTTGAGACTTCTTTTTGTATTTATTATTATAGTGTCTTGCCATCGTAAAAAATTTATGCAAAGGTAAGAAAAATATCATTTTGAATTAATTTAAAAAAAAGGTAAAACTATCACAAAATTGACTACATTTGCAGAGAAGCTATGAGCTATGAGCTATGAGCTATGAGCGTCATTCTAAATCATAGAAAATCAACTCATAATCATAATTCATAACTCATAGAAAAAAGAGAGGAAGTTGAGTGATTAGCATTGAACTTAAAAAATAAGCTCATAACTCATAGCTCAAAGCCCTTGGCGATAAAAATAATTAACTTAAAAATACGATATATGGAAATCAATCAGTTAAAAGATGTAGCATCACAAGTTAGACGTGATATCATCAGAATGGTTCATGCTTGTCAGTCAGGACACCCAGGCGGTTCATTGGGAGCAACCGACATTGTAACAGCTCTTTATTTCGACCAAATGCAAATCAATCCTGAGAACTTCAGAATGGATGCAGCAGGTGAAGACGCATTTTTCCTTTCAAACGGACACATCAGCCCAATGCTTTATAGCATCTTGGCACGTCGCGGCTATTTCCCTGTAGCAGAATTAGCAACATTCCGTCGTCTTGGTACACGCCTTCAAGGACACCCAACAACAGCAGAAGGTCTCCCAGGCATCAGAGTAGCCAGCGGTTCATTAGGACAAGGTCTCTCAGTTGCAGTAGGTCTCGCTGAAGCAAAGAAACTCATGAAAGACGATCATATCGTTTACGTTTTGATGGGTGACGGCGAACAAGAAGAAGGTCAAATCTGGGAAGCAGCAATGTACGCTCCTGCAAAGAAGGTTGACAATCTCATCGCTATCGTTGACTATAACAAGAAACAAATCGACGGTCCAACAGACGATGTTATGAACCTCGGCGACCTCAGAGCTAAATACGAATCTTTTGGCTGGAAAGTCTGGGAATGCAACGGCAACAATATGGAAGAAGTCGTTGACACATTGACAAAAATGCGTGAAAACGCACACAAAGGTCAAGCACAAATACTCCTCGCACACACAGAAATGGGTATGGGCGTTGACTTCATGATGGGCACACACAAATGGCACGGCGTTGCTCCAAACGACGAGCAAGCTGCTAATGCTTTGTCACAACTCAAAGAGACTCTCGGCGATTATTGATTTATTAAACCTTAAAAACACATTATCATGGATTTCACAGTACAAAATTATAAAGATACAAGATCAGGTTTTGGCGAAGGTCTCTTAGAAGCAGCCAAACGTAATCCAAAAGTCGTTGGTCTCTGTGCTGACTTAATCGGCTCTCTCAAGATGGACGCATTCCAAAAGGAATTCCCAGAGAGATTCTTCCAAATCGGTATCGCAGAAGCTAATATGATTGGTATCGCAGCAGGTTTGAGCATCGGCGGTTATGTTCCTTTCACAGGTACTTTCGCTAACTTCTCAACAGCACGCGTTTACGACCAAATCCGTCAAGTCGTTTCTTATTCAAACAAGAACGTCAAGATTTGCGCTTCACACGCTGGTATCACTTTAGGCGAAGACGGTGCAACACACCAAACTCTCGAAGACATCGGTATGATGAAGATGTTACCTAACATGACAGTCATCGTTCCTTGCGACTTCAACCAAACAAAAGCAGCTACATTGGCAGTGGCAGAACACGAAGGTCCAGTTTACCTCCGCTTCGGCCGTCCAAAAGTAGCTAACTTCACACCAGCTGACGAACCATTCGTAATCGGTAAAGCACAGATGATGCAAGAAGGTACAGACGTCACAATCTTCGCTTGCGGTCACTTGGTATGGAAAGCAGTTCAAGCACTTCCAATCTTGAAAGAAATGGGTATCAACGCTGAACTCATCAATATCCACACAATTAAGCCATTAGACGTTGAAGCAGTTTTGGCATCAGCTAAGAAGACAGGTTGCGTCGTCACAGCAGAAGAACATCAAATCAACGGCGGTTTGTTCGACAGCATCTCACAAGTTCTCTCAAGAAACTGTCCTACACCAATCGAAGCAGTTGCTATCTTCGACGAATACGGTCAAAGCGGCACACCTGACGAATTGATGAAACACTATCACTTAGATACAGAAGATATCGTTGAAGCAGCTAAGAGAGCTGTTGCGAGAAAATAATTCATAATACATAATTAAAATTAAAGAGACGTTTCATTGAAGCGTCTCTTTTGTTTTATAACGTAAAATAAACAATATGTAATTGATACGTCTTCAAACTCCAAATTTCCACTACAATAAAAGTCTTCCGATGGAGCGATCCGTTGGGAGACTTTTTTAATGTTTAATGAACTGTTATCTAAAGAAAGGTTAATCAAAAACGTAAACTCATTCCAATGCCTCCGCTTGGGCATACTCCGAAATTAAGACTTACATCTTTGTTTTTGCTTCTTACGAAGTCGTTATACATATCATAACTTTCGGTTATTTGACCTTTGCCAACACAATTGACAGGAATTGACGCAATAAACAAACCTGTACCTATAACGTCCAATACAATGGCAGCACTTGTCAAATTTATATAATAACTATTGTTAGCTGCCAAATAATATATTACTAACGAAGCTGCCAAAGAAGTTATACCTACAATTCCTAATGTTGATCCTATACTTGTTTTCTTGCATCCTGCCATATATAAGTTATAGGCTTCCGGATAATTCTCCTTTAATAGATTCTCGACTTCATCATCAGTTAAAGGTTTTGTAGTGGAAACTTTATTGTATTTTGTGTATGTCAATAATTCGTAATTAATCTTGCTTGCATTGACAGTGTCACTCTTTGTGCTAAAGATGTCATTTTCTCCATTGATATATTTAATAGATGTTATTTTGTTGACATCCAATGTATACACCGGACCGTCGATGTTGTTCCATTTTTTATATTCAATCTCTTTATCAGAAATCTTGTTTACTTTTGCCTTTATCTCGGTTCCATCTGTCAAAGTGATTACATCTTGTGAATATGCTCCAAATGTTATCAAAAGCAAACTTATTAAAACAATTCTCTTCATAGTGGTTGATTTTTTTGATAGAGACAAAAGTAGAAATTATATTTTATTTTCCAAAATTATTTCAGTTAATATTCATTAACATATATCATTTTAAATAAATATGATAGAATTATTAACATTTTGGGTTAATGGTTAATAGTTCTATTTTTTCCTTAAAAAAGAAAAGAAATACCAAAAAAATACTACATTTGCATATTATTAAAATCTATATCGTAATGAAAAAGTTTATTATGGGATTAAGCGTTTTTGGATTGCTATGTAGTTGTAATACAAGCAACCAACAGACAGAAAACGGCGACTTTAAATATCTCGTCGATGAATTCGCTGACATTAAAATCATGCGTTACCAAATTCCTGAATGGGAAAACCTTACACTCCAACAGAAGGAATACCTTTATTATTTAGGTGAAGCAGCAAAATGCGGACGCGACATCCTCGCTGACCAGAACTTCAAGTATAACCTCACAGTGCGCAAGACTAACGAGGCTATCCTTAATTCTTACAATGGAAATCGCGAGACTGAAGAGTTCAAAAACTTCATGACTTACGCAAAACGCGTCTTCTTCAGCAACGGCATCCATCATCATTATGCAGAAGATAAGTTCTTCCCAGAAATCACTGAAGCTTATTTCGCTGAACTCGTCCAAAACTCTGACGCAAACCAGCTCCCTCTCGCAGAAAATGAGACATTTGAAGAGTTCTTGACATTCATAACTCCAGTTATCTTCGATAAAGACTTATATGCAACACGCAGAAGTGGGGAAGAGGACATCATCAAAAATTCTGCTACTAACTTCTACAAAGGAGATATCTCTAAAGAAGAAGTCGAGAAATTCTATGACGATATGAGAGTGCCAAACGATGCTACTCCAATATCTTACGGATTGAACTCTCAACTCGTGAAAGAAAACGGCAAGATTTACGAAAACGTTTATAAATCAGGCGGTCTCTATGGTGAAGCCATCGACCAAATTATCTTCTGGCTCGAAAAAGCTAACGCTGTAGCAGAAAACGACGCTCAACGTAATTACACAAATCACCTTATAAATTATTACAAAACAGGCGACCTCAACACTTGGGACGAATATAACATCGCTTGGGTGCAAGACTCGGTATCAACAATAGATTTCGTTAATGGTTTCATTGAAGACTACGGCGATCCAATGGGCATGAAAGCTACTTGGGAAGCTGTCGTCAACTTCAAAGATATGGAAGCAACAAAACGCGCTGAACTCATCAGCCAAAATGCTCAGTGGTTTGAAGACAACTCACCAGTCGATGAACGTTTCAAGAAGAAAGAATGTAAAGGCGTCACTGCAAAAGGCATCATCGTCACAACACTTGCTGGCGACTGTTTCCCAGCTCCTCCAATCGGAATCAACCTTCCTAATGCAGACTGGATTCGTAAGGATTACGGTTCTAAATCAGTTACAATCACTAACTTGATGGATGCTTACGACAAAGCAGCTCAGGAATCACCAAAGAGCGTCTTGGCTGAGTTTGCTTACTCACAAGAAGAAATCGACCTCTGCAAGAAATACGGTTCAAATGCTGACGTAGTTCACACCGACTTACACGAATGCCTCGGTCACGGTTCAGGACAACTTCTTCCAACAACACAGCCTAACGCATTGAAAGAATACAACTCAGCACTCGAAGAAGCACGCGCTGACTTATTCGGTCTTTATTATTGCGCTGACCCAATCATGGTTGAACTCGGTATCATGCCTGATATGGAAGCTTATAAGGCAGCTTACGCTAACTTTATCCGTAATGGTATAATGAGCCAGCTCTCACGTATTGAATTAGGTAAAAACGTGACAGAATCTCACATGCAAGACCGTAAGCTCATCTCTGAATGGTGCTACGAAAAAGGTAAGGCTGACAATGTAATTGAAAAAATCGTCAAAGACGGCAAGACATACTTCGTTATCAATGACTATGAAAAATTACGCGGTTTGTTCGCAGAACTCCTCAAAGAAATCCAACGTATCAAATCAGAAGGCGACTATGAAGCAGGCAAGCAACTTATAGAAACATACGCAGTTAAAGTTGACCCAGTCTTACATAAAGAAGTTAAAGAACGTTACGACGCTTTGAACCTCAGACCTTACGGCGGCTTCATCAACCCTGACATCGTTCCAGTAGAAAAAGGCGGCAAGGTCGTTGATTATCTCATCAACTATCCAAGCGACTTCGTACAACAACACCTTGACTATGGTAAGAAATACGCTTTCTTGAAAGAAAACCACGCTGCACCGACACACTTGGTCGTTGACATGCTTTACGATTTCATCGACGGTTCATTGGCATGCGGCAACGCAGAAGAAGCAGTTATGGAAGTCGTTAAATACATCAACGCACATCCAGAACAGGAAGTCATTTACATTGCTGACTGCCACCCAGCAGACCACAGTTCATTCGCTGAATTCGGCGGCATCTGGCCATCACACTGCGTTGCAGGAACACATGGCGGCGAGATACATAAAGCATTCTACACAGATGTAGTAAATGAAGCTAACCGTCCAGATTCAGCACGCAATATCTTCCGTAAGGGATGCAGACAAGACGAAGAACAATATTCAGGTTTTGAGGCTGTCAACAGCAATGGCGTCGTTTTGAAAGACTATGCAAACAAAGACGTCGTTATCAGCGGCATCGCAACAGAATATTGTGTCAAGAACACGGTGGAAGAATTCCTCAACTCAGGACGCAATGTCGAGTTATTACTTGAAGGCCTCGGCTATGTCGATTACGAAGGACATAAGAAGACAATCAAGGAGTTGGAAAAAGTTGTTACTGTTGTGAAATAAGAATTTCAGAACTCTAGAATTTTAGAATTCTAAAGTTCTATAGTTTTAAAAAAAAATCCTCGGGAGAAATTCCGGGGATTTTTTTAATTTGTCTAACAACGACAAATAAAAGCTGTTTTGCCCCAAGCCCACACTCATAGCCCACAGCAAAAAAAGTTCAAAAGCCAAAAGCATTAGTTCATAGTTCCAATATCTTCCGTGATATTTTCAATGAGTTTTTTCAAGATAATATTCTGAAATATCATAGGTTAACTTTTGTGTAAAATATAACCGTTTGATAATTATGATTTTACCCACCCGATTTTGTTTTTTAATGCGCCGTATTTCAGAAAAAAGTATTATATTAGCAATGTGAAATTTGGACTAAGGCTATTGGATGTTGAACTAAGAACTTTTTGCTATGAGCAGTGAGCTCTGAGTTATGAGCAAAACTGCCTGAAGCCCAAAGCCCATAGCTCGTAGCTCAAAGCCCACAGCAAAAGAAATCTAATACATTAAATAAACACATTATGAAAAAGCTATCATTATTCTTAGTTTCGCTTACGATGATATTATTTTCCTGTAAGCCAGAAATAGAGAAACCGACGGTTGTGACAAAATCTGTTGGAGAGGTTACAAAAACAAGTGCGAAGGTTATAGGACAGGTTGCTGCAGACGGCGGTGCTGAAGTTACCGAACGAGGTGTCTGTTGGAATACAGATGGTTCTCCTGAAGTTATTGATTATCGTACTGTCGATGGAAAAGGTATTGGAACTTATGAGTCTGATATGACGAATTTGAAAGATAATACCACTTATTACGTCAGAGCTTATGCTACAAATGAAAAAGGCGTCAGCTATGGCGAAGAAATGACACTTACAACATTGAAAGAGATAGAACTTCCAACAGTTACGACAGCTAACGTTAAAGACATCACAGAAAGCGAAGCCGTTTCAGGCGGAGAAGTGGTTTCTGACGGAGGCGGCGAAGTGACTGCAAGAGGCATCTGCTGGAGCACATCCCAAACCCCAACTATAGAAGATAACAAGACGACTAACGGCAGCGGTCTTGGAAGCTTCACTTCAAACCTCAGCAACTTAGCATCTCAGACCACTTATTACGTCAGAGCTTATGCTACAAATGAAAAAGGCACAGCCTACGGTGAAGAAGTAAGCTTCACAACGGAAGAAGAGGAAGAGCCAGGTGACGACCCAGAAAAACCTGTAGGACCAGTGGTCATAACAGCAGAGGTTACAGAAATAACATTATATTCAGCCAAATGCGGAGGAGAAGTATCAGACGGCGGAGGTGCTGTAGTTGTTGAAAGAGGTGTTTGCTGGAATACCAGCGGTAATCCAACAGTTCTTGATTTTACTACAAAAGATGGAAGCGGTTTAGGATCCTATATTTCAAGCATTACAGGTTTAGAGTATGGTACAACATATTACGTAAGAGCATACGCTGCAAATGCAAATGGTGTCGCTGGCTACGGCAAGGAAGTAAGTTTTACAACATTGGATAAACTGTTGCCAACAGTTACAACAACAGCTGAAGTTACAGATATAACAGTAAGTTCTGCAACATGCGGCGGCGAAGTTACCTTTGAAGGCAATGTTTCTGTGACAGCGCGTGGTATCTGTTGGAACACAACAGGAAACCCAACGATAGAAGATAGCAAGACAACTAATGGCGAAGGTGTTGGAAGCTTCACTTCCCAAATCCCGAATCTCGTTCCCAACACCCAATACTACGTCAGATCCTATGCAACAAATGAAGTTGGCACTGCCTACGGCGAAGAAGTTACTTTTACCACATTGGAAAAGCTTTTGCCAACAGTTACAACAGCAGAGGTTACGGGAATAACATGTTATACTGCAGTTAGTGGCGGAGAAGTTACCTTTGACGGCAATGTTACAGTAACAGCGCGAGGCATCTGCTGGAGCACATCTCCAAACCCAACGATAGAAGATAACAAGACAACAGATGGTTCTGGAGTTGGAAGTTTCACTTCAAATCTTAGCCAATTGGCATCACAGACTGCTCAAACAACTTATTACGTTAGAGCGTACGCTACAAATGAAGTAGGAACAGCCTACGGAGAGGAAAGAATCTTCACGACATTGCCAATAGAAGGAACGACTAACGGTCACGCTTGGGTTGACCTAGGACTTCCATCTGGCAAGAAATGGGCTACCTGCAATGTCGGTGCTACATCACCAGAAGAA
>JAZQYR010000016.1:0-213349 GCA_045633585.1 Bacteroidales bacterium | reverse complement strand
ATAGAGAGACACATGGTGACTATAGCGCGGAGGTCCACCTCTTCCCATTCCGAACAGAGAAGTTAAGCCCCGCAGCGCCGATGATACTGCATCAACTTGTGGGAAAGTAGGTCGTCGCCACCCCATAACGGAAGCCTCAGCGTGAATGCTGGGGCTTTTCTGTTTTTGTACACACGCCTTTCCCTCCTCCGCCTATCTCGCGTATCCGCACGGATCCCTTCCAGATGGAAATCAGATGTCAGTGTTCATAGTTCATAGTTCATAGTTCTTAGTTCATCTATCTTCCGTGATATTTTCAATGAACTTTTTATAAGATAATATTCTAGAAATATCATAAGTTAACTATTGCGTAAAATATAACTATTTGATAATTAAAATTTTACCCCCCGATTTTGTTTTTTCAATGCGCCATATTTCAGAAAAAATTATTACATTAGCAATCTGGGAATTTGGACTAAGGCTTTTGGCTATTGGCTATTGGCTGTAGAACTAAGGCTGTAGAACTAAGAACTAAGAACAGTTCGGTATACACAAAGTCAGTTGTATGTAGTCCGTTGTCAGTTGACATTATTAACATTAAAATAAATATTATTATGAAAAAGTTATCCTTATTTTTAATTGCGCTTGCGATGATATTAGTTTCTTGCAAGCCAGAGATTGAAAAACCAACGGTTGTTACAAAATCTGTTGGAGAGGTTACTCAAACAAGTGCAAAGGTTGTTGGACAGGTTGCTGCTGACGGCGGAGCTGAAGTTACCGAACGTGGCGTCTGCTGGAGCACGGATGGAACTCCTACTATTTTAGATTACCGTGTAAAAGACGTTGATGGCGGACTTGGAAGCTATGATATTCTCTTCACAGACCTCGTGCCAAATACCCAGTATTACGTGAGAGCTTACGCTACAAATGAAGCTGGAACAGGCTACGGAGATGAAAAGACTTTTAAGACATTAGATGATGAACCAGAAACACCTGTTGACCCAGAAGAACCAGGTGACGAGCCAGAGGAACCAGGTGACGACCCAGAGGAACCAGGTGATGAACCAGAAGAACCAGGTGACGAACCAGAAGAACCTGAGGACCCAGAACAACCAGAAGACCCAGAAACACCTGTTGACCCAGAACAACCAGAAGACCCAGAAACACCTGTTGACCCAGAAGAACCAGGTGACGACCCAGAAGAACCAGGCGATGAACCAGAAGAACCAGGTGACGACCCAGAGAACCCAGGCGACGAACCAGAAACTCCAGAACAACCTGAAGAAGTTGCTCCTGAAGTTACAACAGCAGAGGTTACTGATATAACAGTGAACTCAGCTAAATGTGGCGGAGAAGTTATAAATGGCGGTGATGCTGTTGTAGTAGCACGTGGCGTATGCTGGAATACAAGCGGACAACCAACGGTTTCAGACACATATGCAATGAATGGCACAAACGTTGGAAGTTTTACTTCCCAAATCTCAAATCTCGTTCCTAATACCCAATACTACGTTAGAGCCTACGCTACCAATGCAAAAGGCGTTACAGGTTACGGCGAAGAAGTAAGTTTTACAACATTGGAAAAACTTTTGCCAACGGTTACAACAGCAATAGAAGTTACAGATATAACAGTAAGCAAAGCAATATGCGGTGGTGAAGTTACATTTAATGGTAATGTTACAGTAACAGCGCGAGGTATCTGCTGGAGCACAACACAAAACCCAACTATAGAAGATAACAAGACAACTAACGGCAGTGGAGTTGGTTCCTATACGTCTAATATGACAAATTTGGAACATAACACCACTTATTACGTAAGAGCCTATGCAACGAATGAAGTTGGCACGGCCTATGGCGAAGAAGTAAGTTTTACAACATTGGAAAAACTTTTGCCAACGGTTACAACAGCAATAGAAGTTACAGATATAACAGTAAGCAAAGCAATATGCGGTGGTGAAGTTACATTTAATGGAAATGTTACAGTAACAGCGCGAGGCATCTGCTGGGGCACATCTCAAAACCCAACTATAGAAGATAACAAGACAACAAATGGCAGCGGTGTTGGTTCCTATACATCTAATATGACAAATTTGGAACATAACACCACTTATTACGTCAGAGCCTACGCAACGAATGAAGTTGGCACAGCCTATGGTGAAGAAGTAAGTTTTATGACAATAGAAAAACTCTTGCCAACGGTTACAACAGCAATAGAAGTTACAGATATAACATTAACTTCAGCTGTATGCGGCGGAGAAGTTACCTTTGATGGCAATGTTGCAGTAACAGCTAAAGGTATCTGCTGGAGCACAACACAAAACCCAACTATAGAAGATAACAAGACAACTAACGGCAGTGGAGTTGGTTCCTATACGTCTAATATGACAAATTTGGAACATAACACCACTTATTACGTAAGAGCTTACGCAACAAATGAAGTAGGAACAGCCTACGGAGAGGAAAAAAGTTTTACGACATTGCCAATAGAAGGAACGACTAACGATCATTCTTGGGTTGATCTAGGTTTGCCATCTGGCAAGAAATGGGCAACATGTAATGTTGGCGCTACATCTCCAGAAGAATACGGAGACTATTTTGCATGGGGAGAAACAAGCACAAAAGCAGAATATACAGAAGAAAACAGCACAATATACGGTAAAATAATGAATGACATTTCAGGCAACGCACAATACGATGCAGCACGAGCCAATTGGGGTGGAAACTGGAGAATGCCGACATACGATGAGTTAAACGAATTAAGAAACAATTGTACTTGGACATGGACAACACAGAATGGCGTTAAAGGCTATAATGTTGAAGGGCCAAGTGGCAACAGTATTTTCCTTCCTGCTGCGGGCCGCCGTAACGGGTCTTCGCTCAACAGCGCTGGGAGCTGCGGTTACTATTGGAGTTCTACGCCTTTCGTCGACTACTACGGCGTGTACCGCCTCTACTTCTATAGTAGCGATCACGGCATGAGCAGCTGCAGCCGTTACTACGGTCATTCAGTGCGTCCTATTTTAGAATAGAAGCGTGTAGGGACGCGATTAATCGCGTCCTTACATTATTTGGTTCATTTAATTTATTTCCGCACGGCATTTAAGAGCCGTGCGGTCGTCTAGTAAAAAATAAATCCGGCGTAAGCCGGTTTTTTTAAAATGCCTACATATATAGATGTAATAAAATTTGAAGAAGAAGCTCCTGCTAATACTATAAGACTTGTCAAGTCGGGGGAGTTTTACCCTTCAAATTGTTTCATTATCCACGACCCGAAGATGCGAGAGGTGTTTGCAGCGCATTTCCGGGATAGGATAGTACATCATCTTTTTTATAATTATACATATAAAGTCTTCGAGAATACATTTATTTACGATTCTTATAGCTGTATAAAAAACAGAGGCACGCATTTCGGCATTGAGAGGTTGAAACATCATATATTAAGCGTTTCAAAAGGATATTCCAAACCTTGTTGGCATCAATGTTCAAGACAAGAAGTATTTACAATCATCAATAAATTCATTTCTTGGAGTTTTTTCACATTATGAAAGCTATTGTCTGAGAAGAGTTCTGTTTGGGGATAATGAAAGATTGAAAAAGGAAGGGGATTTTGATGATGATTGTTTGAGGTTTATGTTTTAATTGATTCTCATAGAAATCCTTCCAACCTCCTCCGTACCATCCTCGTACCAAGTCCAGTGTTCGGTTAGGAGTTAGGAGTGGTGGATAAATGAAAAAGGATGTCACTATGTGACATCCCTTTTTGTATATGTGGACAAAGTCTGTTGACCGTTGTCCGTTGACTATAGTCTCTTTTAAAGGACTTTCTTGTATAATGCGATAATGTCTTCTAATGTGACTTCTCTTGGGTTGCCTGGTGTGCAGACGTCGCTGATGGCTTGTTCTGCAAGTGCAGGAATGTCTTCTTCCTTGATGCCGATTTCGGTGAGATGTTGTGGAATGCCGACTTCAATAGCAAGTTCTTTTACCGCGTTGCATGCTGCTGCAGCTGCTTCTTCTTTGCTCATGCCTTCTTTATATGCATTCATCGCCTTTGCAATCTCAACATATTTGTCGAGGCATACTGGTGCATTGAATTCCATGATGGTTGGCAATAACATAGCATTTGCAACTCCGTGAGGAATGTCGAACAAAGAACCCATTGGGTGTGCCATGCCGTGAACAACGCCAAGACCGACGTTTGAGAATGCCATACCAGCAATGTATTGTGCTACAGCCATACCATTACGTCCGACAGGATTTGTTGGTTCGAACACAGCAGTGCGTAAATATTTGTTGATCATTCTGATTGCTTCAAGTTCGAACATGTCAGACATTTCCCATGCGGCTTTTGTGATGTAACCTTCAATAGCATGTGTTAAAGCATCGAGGCCTGTTGCAGCTGTTGTTTCTTTTGGTAAAGAATACATCAACTCAGCATCGACGATTGAACAGCATGGAATGTCGTTAGGGTCGACGCAAACCATTTTCTTTTTCTTTTCCTCATCAATGATAACGTAGTTGATGGTTGTCTCAGCAGCTGTACCAGCAGTAGTTGGCAAAGCGATGATTGGTACGCTCTTGTGCTTTGTTGGAGCAACGCCTTCGAGAGAAACGACGTCAGCGAATTCTGGATTGTTAATGATGATGCCGATGCCTTTTGCAGTGTCCATTGCAGAACCGCCACCGATAGCGACCAAACAATCTGCACCTGAATTTTTGAAAGCTTCAACGCCCATCTGAACGTTTGTCACAGTAGGATTAGGTTTTACTTCACTATAGACTTCGTAAGGAATATTAGCTTCGTCGAGAACGTCGCTGACCATTTTTGCTACGCCAAATTTAATAAGACCTTTGTCGGTTACAATCATAGCTTTTTTGAAACCTAAACGAGCGATGACGTTAGGCAATTCTTTGCGAGCTCCTGGTCCGAAGTATGATAATTCATTGAGAATAAATCTATTTACCATTGTTAATGATTTTTAATGTTAATAATAATTTTAATAAGCAAATATAAGATATCTTATTAAAGATTCAAAGCTCATTAAGATAAAATGTCGTAAAAACTTTTAGGCAAATAAATGTTTTCAATTTCGATTGCGTCTTTGAAAAGAGGTGCCATTTCTTCATCGCTGAAACCTGCAATTCCGCAGCCTATTCTTGTTACCAAAAACTTTAATTCTTGGTGTGATTTTGCAAAATCTATGAATTCGTCAACGTATGGCTTTATGACATCAACACCACCATGCATTGTTGGTATGCCGTAACTTTGGCCTTGTAAACCGACACCTTGTCCCCAAATGGCACCGAATTTATCATAAGCAATGCGAGCAGCACCTCCGCCGTGCATGCCTTCAAGATTACTTCCGAAGACAAAAATTTCGTTGTTTTCTAGTCCGTTGATAAACTCTGGTGATATTCGTTTTTCCATATTATTAAATATTAAAATTCCAATCTAAATCCTTTTTGTTTTAATTCTGCGTATTTATTTGCATTGAAACGATACATTATCGGAGTGCGTCGTGATGCGTCTTTGGCACGTTCTTCAACTTCAGTGAGAATTCCTAATTTGTTCATTTTGTTATAGAAGTTACGTCTGTCGAATTTGATGCCCAAGATAGCTTCGTATAAGTTTTGTAATTCTGACATCTTGAATGTTTCAGGCAATAAATCAAAACCTACAGGTTCGAAACAGATACGTTCTTTTAATATATTCATAGCTTTGCGAAGAATAAGGTCGTGGTCGAAGGCGAGACTCGGAACTTCATCTAAAGAGAACCATTGAGCAGCATCGGCGTCATCGTTGCCTTTTACTTCAGATAATCTTACCAAAGCGTAATGAGCTATTGTGATGACGCGTTCGCGAGGGTCTCTGTTAACATCTGTAAAAGTGTAAAATTGTTCTACGGCGACGTCTTTTAATCCTGTTTCTTCTTCCAATTCGCGACGAGCACATTGCTCTGCGGTTTCATTCATATTCATAAAACCACCTGGGAATGCCCAAGAACCTTTATATGGATCTATGCCACGTTGAATCAATAAAACTTTAATGTTAATACCGTCATAACCAAATATAACACAGTCAGAAGTGACGGCAGGGTGGGGATATTTGTAACAAAATTTTAATTCTTCCATATTTATTGCGTAATTTTTGCGCAAAGATAATAAAGAATTTTTAATTGTCAATATACAATGTGTGAAAAATACGCAAAAAAATAAAGTCTCTTTAGCTAAAGAGACTTTTCTGTTTTTTATTACAAAAAATGTGTGATGAATCATTGTTAATCTTCCAAATAGTAATCGATAGTTGTTACAACTCTTACCTTTTTAATATAAGGGGTGAATTCATCTCTGTCAGTGATGCTGAACTGACCTTGTGATGCACGTTTTATCTTTCCTAATTTGCTGTCGCTGTCAGAAGCGAATTTCTCGCCGGCAGCACGGGCGTTCTTAGTTGCTTCTTCAATCATCTGAGGCTTGATGCTGTTCAAATCGGTGTATTCGTAACGTACATTGTACATATAATCGCCGCCGCTTATAGCTATGCCTTGTTTTAACAATTCGCTTTGTTCGTTGATAAGTTTTCTTACCAAATCAACATTGTTGGTAGTGACGGTAATGACTTGCGTTGCGATATATCTGAAGTCGCTTTTATTTGAAGAATATCTGTCTGCGTTAAGGTCAATCAATTCCGGAGCGTTAATGCTTATCTCGTTATCATTTAAACCATTGTTTTGAAGGAATTTGACAATAGTACTGTTGTTTGAATTTATCTCATTATAAAGAGAGTTTAAGTCATTCCCAACTTGTTTGTACATAAGAGGCCAGGTGACTTTATTTGCCATGACTTCCATTTCAGCGAGGCCTTTGACATTAACGACGCGATCTTTGTTAGAAAAGCCATCTAAACCGTTTTTAAGAAACAATCCCATCAGGAATAATCCTGCTGCGATGATGATAGATTCAATAATGTAATTCTTCATAAAACAACCTTTTTTATTATTAACAAAAGTAATGTAAAATTGTTGTAAAAATACTTTATTTTATATTTTTTTGAAGCATGAAATAAAAAAAGACGCGATATTGCTCGCGTCTCTATATGTTTTAGATTTTTATTTGCAGATAGTTGCCATGATAATCGCTGCTGCAACAGAAGCGTTCAGCGATTCAGTCTGGCTTCCTTTCCCTCTTGGAATATGAATAGGAGAGGTGACAAGCGGAAGTACGTCTTCTCTGATACCGTGAGATTCGCTGCCGATGATAATGATTCCGTTTCTCTTCTCAATATTCTTGGTAAAGATATTTTCTCCTTCCATTAAGGCACCGTAGATTGGAGTTGTAGAGTGTTTTTGAGTCTCTAACAAGAAATCTTTTAAGTCGGTTTCAACGACTTTAATCCTAAAGATAGAACCCATTGTGGATTGTATTGTCTTGGCTTGCCATGCGTCGGCACAGTCTTGGCTACAGACTATTTTGTTGATTCCGAACCAGTCGGCTGTTCTTATCATAGTGCCGAGGTTGCCTGGGTCGTTGATACCGTCGAGAGCGAGGATGAATTCGTTTTCGGCATCTTCAGGATTTATGTTATAAGAAGGAGTGTGAGCTGTCGCGATGATGCCTGGAGGCGTCACCATGCTACTCATCTGCTCCATTTGTTTTGCATTGACGATTTCGTATGACTTAAGACTTGCTGCCATTTCAGGGAATTTTTCCAGCCAAGTCTCTGTGACTAAAATATTCTCAACTTTAATATCAGAGGCAAGAAGTTCGCTTACGAGTTTGTTGCCTTCAACGACAAACATCTTATTATCCTTACGGACTTTTGTCTGTTTGAGAGATTGTATGAATTTTATGTCGTTTTTTGTCATGATTAATTGATACGTCTGTGCATTTTTTAAAAAAAAGCCGAAGAAGTGAATTCTTCGGCTCTAAATACAAAAAACCTTAATATGAAAAATCTTCAGTTTAGGATTATTCAGCGAAAACTTCGAAAGAGATTTCAACAGATACTTCTTTGTGTAATCTTACGATAGCTGTGTAAGTACCAACTTCTTTAATGCTATCTTCTTTGATTATGATCTGTTTGCGATCTACTGTTAAGTCTTTAGCTTCTTTAATAGCGTTAGCTATTTGAACGTTATTCACTGAACCATAGATTTTGCCAGTTTCAGCTGCTTTAGCAGGAATACGTAATGATAAACCTTCTAAAACTTGTGCTAATTCTGTAGCTTCTTTTCTAATTTTTTCTTGTTTGAAAGCTTGTTGGCGGATTTCTTCAGCCAAAACTTTACGAGCTGATGGAGTGGCTAAGATAGCCATACCTTGTGGAATTAAGAAATTACGAGCGTAACCAGGTTTTACTGTTACGATATCGTTTTTATATCCCAAATTTTTTACATCTTGTTTAAGAATAATTTCCATGTCTTGTCCTCCTATTATTTCAATAAGTCAGCTACGTAAGGCATCAATGCAAGATGACGTGCTCTCTTGATAGCTTGAGCAACTTTTCTTTGATATTTTGTTGAAGTACCGGTGATACGGCGTGGTAAAATTTTACCTTGTTCGTTCACGAATCTCAAAAGGAAATCAGCATCTTTATAGTCGATATATTTGATGCGGTTCTTTTTGAAGCGGCAGTATTTTTTCTTTTTAGTATCGACTGCTATTGGAGTCAAATATTTAATTTCTGTGTTAGCTTGTGCCATTTCTTCTAAATTTTAAGTGTTAAACAATTAATTGGCTTGAGCTTCTTTTGCCTCTTGTGCTTTTCTACGTTTTTTCTCGTTGTAAGCAACAGCGTGTTTGTCTAATTTTACAGTTAAGAAACGTAAAACGCGTTCGTCACGTTTTAATTCTGTTTCAACTGTTTCGATAACATTACCTTCGGCTTTGAACTCGATCAATTGATAAAAACCTGAAGATTTTTTCTGAATTGGATAAGCTAATTTACGCATTCCCCAGAAATCTTCAAAAACGATCTCTGCACCATTTTTGGTGAGAATGTCTTCGAATTTCTTCACCGCTTCCTTCATCTGTTCATCAGATAAAACGGGAGTTAAAATGAAAACGGTTTCGTACTGATTCATAATTTAATTTATTGATTGTTAAACAATTAAGTTGAACTAATGTGTTCTATTTTTAGTTTTGCAAAAATAATAATTTTTCTTTTAAAAAGAAAAAAATTTTTAAAAAATATATAATATTTTATTATTTGTTGTTAATCAATTCGTTACAGATAAATTCCGCTGCTTTTCCGTCGCCAAATAATTCAGGATATTCATTTGTTTTGTTGTCTTTGAAATGATAATATCCATTAACAATATTGTCTTCATTGGCGTCAGCAATGATGGCAGCGCCGACTTCAACGATTTCTTTCCATTCGGTCTCGCTTCTCATAATGATGCATGGCTTTTTGAAGAAATAAGCTTCTTTCTGAACGCCGCCGGAATCGGTGATGACGATGCTTGCGTTCTTTTCCAGTTGAATCATTTCTAAAAATGATGCAGGAGGAATGATGTGTATTCTCTCATTATTAATAAGTTCGTTGTAAATCTCTGAACTTAAATTGACATCTAACAACTTCTTTGTCCTTGGGTGTAATGGAATTACAATCTCGTCTTCTTTTGATAACCTCAATAAAGCCTTGATAATCGCACTTAATCTCTCTGCTTCGTCAGTATTGTTGTTCCTATGAATTGTACATAAAATATATCCTTTTGCCCATTGCTCATTGCCCATTGCTCGTTGCCCAAAGTACATACTATTATCATACATCACGTCGCCGCAATGGTATATTCCAGGATTGTCAATTGTGAAAGGTTTCTTGTTTTCTGGATTGAATCCTTCGTTGATGAGGTTTTTGTAACCGGTTGCGGTAGGAGAGAAGAGCATTGTTGAACAATGGTCGCAGCATATTCTGTTGATTTCCTCTGGCATAGCTTTGTTGAAGGAACGCAATCCTGCTTCTATGTGTGCTATTGGGATGTGTATCTTTGATGCAGCGATTGCTCCAGCTAATGTGGAATTTGTATCGCCATAGACGACGAGATAATCAGGGTTCTCTTTGATAAGTATTTCTTCAATACCTTCGATCATCTTTGCGGTTTGTTCTCCGTGTTTTCCGGAACCTACGCCTAAGTTATAGTTTGGTGCAGGGATACCTAGTTCGTCGAAGAACACCTGCGACATGTTCTGATCGTAATGCTGACCTGTGTGTACGATGACTTCTTCTATCTCGTTAGAGAATTTTTCTTTTATGGCTCGACTTAGGGCTGCAGCCTTGATAATCTGTGGTCTAGCTCCTATAATGGTGACAATTTTTATCATTTTATTACAATAATCCTTCGTCTGCAAAACTAAAATAATTATCGTTACCAATGATGATATGGTCTAAAATTTTAATCTCGAGAAATTTTCCTGCTTTGATCAGGTTATCGGTGATGGTTTTGTCGGCTTTGCTGGGCGTGATGTTTCCGGATGGATGATTGTGGCAAAGCATTACGCTTGCAGCGTTATTTTCCAAAGCGCATTTGAAGATTTTCTTCGGGTCGGCAGTTGTTCCTGTCATTCCGCCGACGCCTATTTTTTCTAATCGAATGACTTTATTAGCATTGTTTAGAAGCATGATCCAGAATTGTTCGTGGTCGAGGTCGGAGAGGTGCGCATAGAAACATTCGTATGCAATCTGGCTGTTCTTGATTGATGGCTGTTCAAGAGCTTCGCTGAAACGGCGTCTGCGGCCTAGCTCCAAGGCGGCTGCTATTGAAACGGCTTTCGCTTCGCCAATGCCTCTGTATTTCATCAAGTCGTTGATGCTTAGTTTCGAAAGTTCTATAAGATTGTCTTTGTTGTCGTTGAGAATACGTCTAGATAAATCAACGGCTGACTCTTTGCTGTTGCCGCTACCTATTAATATAGCTATGAGTTCGGCATTGCTTAAGGCTTCTTTCCCTTTGGATAGCATCTTTTCTCTCGGGCGGTCTTCTTCTGCCCATGATTTTATGGTGTTCATTGTTTTTGGTTTTTTTGGGGGGTACTGTTGAGTTACACGACGTTTGACTATGAAATCATTTTTTATTTGTTTTTTCTCTCTTTGGGAACCATCCTTTTTGTACTCGTTCTCTTTGCTCGAAGAGTTCATGTATCGACCAAAATGATGATGCACCCCAAACTGCTAATAAAATTGACCAGGTAAGTTCCTTAATCATAATGGATGTGATAGTGCTGACTATTCCCATCAGTGCGAAAACCCACCAGCATTTGACTCCGAAGTAATATTCTCCTTTTATTACCAATGGGTGAAATATGCCAATTATTAAAAATGTAGATATTCCGATAAAAATTCCGTTCAGGTTATATGTATCTAAGAGTTCAATCATTGCTATTTGTCTTGATGTTTAGTCGGTTGACATTTATTAATAAATATTAACAAAAAAACCGACCATTTGGCCGGTTTTTATTGTTGTGTAATTTTCTTATGCTAATTTAGCTGTGTGATGTGCAAGTTTTGACTTTAAGTTAGCAGCTTTATTTCTGTGGATGATACCGCGTTTAGCTGTCTTGTCAATAATTTTGTACATTTCTGAAAGTTTTGCTTCAGCTTCAGCTTTTTCTGTTAATGCTCTGAATCCTCTAACAGCTGCACGCATTGCTCTAGCATAGAAGCGATTGCGTAAACGTCTTTTTTCTGTCTGACGGATTCTTTTGAGTGATGATTTGTGATTTGCCATATCTATATTTATTTTTTTATAAATTCTATACCATATTCGGGGTGCAAAAATAGTTATTTTATCGTTACGAATTACATTTTTTAACGAAAAAATTATCTTTTTTTTAAAATATTTTTTTTACCCTTTATCTTGTTGAATTACACGTGTTTCAGAATTATCGCCTTTGTTGATGATGCTATCGATAGTCACATTGACAAAGGTGTTCTTTTCCAAATCCTTTCCTTTGAGTTGCATAGGGATATAATTTTCGCCATATCCTAATGCTATTCCGTCAGAATTGATGCGTTCTATGAGCATTTTCTGTTCTTTACCCAACATTTGGCCGAAATATCTTTTCTTGTTTTCTGCAGATATTTGTCTTATGACTGCGCTGCGTTCGGTTTTGATTTTTTCTGGAACTTGATTTGGCATCGTAGCGGCTTTTGTACCATTCCTAATCGAGTATTTGAAAGTGTGTATGTGGCTGAAACCTATATTTCTACACATCTCTGCACTTTTTAGGAAGTCTTCTTCCGTCTCACCAGGGAATCCGACAATCAAGTCTGTTGTGATGTTAAAATCAGGGATAACAGTCTTGATTCTGTCACACATCGTTCTGAATTCTGCAGCTGTATAATGGCGTCGCATTGCTTTTAGTGTGTTTTCTGCTCCGCTTTGAAGGCAGATGTGCATGTGTGGTGCAAGCTTTTCGTTTTCAAAAAGATGCAAGAATCTTTCACTGAAGTTGTCTGGTTCAATGGAGGAGATTCTTAATCTGAAATCACCATCGATTTTCAAGATGTTTTCAATCAAGGTTTCAAAGTTGACGTCTTGATATTGGTAGCGACCCATGTTTACGCCAGTCAAAACGACTTCTTTAAAACCATGGTCAACGACCTTGCGGATGTTGTCGTAAATGTCTTTGTCGTTGCGGCTTGTGGCTCTGCCTCTTACCATAGGAATTAGACAGTAGGAACAGAAGTTGTTACATCCGTCGTGAATTTTTATCAGACTTCTTGTATGGAAAGTGTCGTATGCAGGTTGATATCCAAATAAATCAATGTCTAATCCTTCAGGATCTACGGTTTCTCCTTTGAAGTGGTTGTTTATGATTGTGAAAAGCGCATATTTCCTCTCATTGTCGATGGCATAATCTACAGTTTTGTTTTCCAACAATTCGTTTTTTCTGTGATTGACCATGCAACCTGTTGCAACTATAAGACTGTTAGGATGTTGTCTTCTGATCTGATGTAAAGCCTGACGGCATTTCTGGTCGCTTTGGTTTGTGACAGTGCAAGTGTTCACCACGAAAACGTCTGCATCTTCAGATGTGTCAACAATGTCATAACCAGCCTCTTTGAAACGAGATGCCAAGGCATCTGTCTCATAAAGGTTTACCCTACATCCTAATGTCTTAAATGCTATCTTCATTCTGTGACGAGATTTCCTTCTATTGATAATGGTGTCGCTGAAGTGACTTCAACATTGACGATTTTGCCTATGAGGGTTCTGTCGTTTGATTTGAAACGGATTACAATCTTGCCTTCGGTGTAACCTGTGAGGTAAGCTCTGTTTCTGTCGAATCCGTTTACGATAACTTTCACGGTCTTTCCAACAAGTCCTTGGTTGTAGACCAAAGAGTGTTTCATTAACTCGTCGGTGAGGATGTGATAACGTTTTTTCTTGGTCGCTTTAGGAACATCGTCGGCCCATGTTGAAGCTACCGCTCCTGGACGAACGCTGTATTGTGCGATGTATGCCATGTTGTATTTGAATTCCTCCATGGCTTTTCTTGAGTTTTCAAATTCTTCTTCTGTCTCGCCAGTGAAACCAACAATGATGTCTGTGAATATAGTCGCTTCAGGGAGTAATCTTCTGATTGTATGAATGATATGACGATAGTCGTCGATAGTGTGTTTTCTGTTCATACGGTCGAGCATTGCGTTGTCGCCCGATTGGATTGGAAGATGTATTTGTTTTGCGAGACATCTGTATTGTGAAATGACTTCAATCACTTCATCGCTCATGTCGCGTGGATGTGGAGATGTGAAGTAAACCCAGAATTCTTTATCCACGCTGTTGCCGTATTCGCCTATTCTGCGTAACAGTTCGGCGAAGTTTATCTCTTCGCCTTTCTTGTCCAAACCGTATGAATTGACGTTTTGTCCGAGCAATGTGATTATCTTGTAGTCTTTTTGTACTAACTCTTTCAATTCATCTAAAATCTCTTCTGACTTACGAGATACTTCGCGGCCTCTTGTGTAAGGTACAGCGCAATATGTGCAGAATTTGTTGCATCCGTTTTGGATTGGGATGAATGCTTCAAAGTCAGAGATGTGGTCTGGTTCAATGACCCAGAATCTGTCCATATTGGCAGAAGGATTTATTTTGTCATTCTTGTGGAAAAGAGGTACTAAAGGTCTTTGTATATTGACAGTTGCCTGTTGTCTTGTTGGGATGACGATTCCGTATTGGCGAATCATATCTGGAAGGTCAGGCAAGTCGTTCATTGTGAATACCAAGTCGAACAGTTTCAAGAAACGTTCTCTGTCGGCAGGAAGAATACAACCTGAAACGAAAGTGATGCAGTTTTTGCGATCTTTCATCTCATTCCATTTCTTGATGCGGCTATAAACCTTGTCGATGCCTTTCTGTCTAACGGAGCAGGCAATGATGCCTAATAGTGTTGCTTCGTCTTCGTTTTCTGTGGGAGTAAATCCCATGCCTTGCAATATTGTCTTAACACGTTCAGTGTCACTTTGATTCATTTGGCATCCTAATGGAAGGAGGTAGTATTTCATCTATTATTTGATTTTAAATTTAAGTTTGCAAAGATACTAAAAAATCTTTAGTCGTTAGTCTTTTGGCTTTTGTCTTTCTTAGGGCGTTCGGCTACGCCGCCGGGCTTTCCGCTCTATCTTTTTCCGCTGCGCTCCAAAAGGATGCCGCTTCAATCCCTAACGCGCCCGACAAGAAAAAACATTTCCTGTTTTGCACCTGGTTTTAGTAAATAAGACTGATAATGTCTTTTATGATTTCGTTGTCTGAAGAAGGTGATTCTTTTAAGTTGGCGCCTTTCAATAATTCGATGGCGGCTTCTATTGAAACTGGTTCTAAACTGTCTGAAGCTATGTTGATGTCTTTTATGATGTTGTTTTCTTCATCAATGTCAATGTCGATGTCAACGCTGCCCCAATCAAAAGATGCGCTTTTCTTTGTGTGGAATTCTTTCCATTTGCCGAAGAGGTATTCGTCACTGCCGATGTGTTGGCTTAATTGAATGGCTTCATCATTGCATAAGTCGTTGAAGTCTATTATGCTTGCTGTGCTTTGGTAAACTTCTTCAAAAGCTTTGATTAGATGTGGGATGATATTTTCTGATGTTATGTCGGCTACTTCAGAGAGGTTTATCACTCTGCTCGCTACGGACTTGACGCCGTGTTTGTGCAGTTTCGCTGGCTTGACTTTTAGATATTTTTGTAGACGTTCTGAATCCGTTTTGATCAGAATTGTTCCGTGGTGCAGGCCTTGGTGTTTTGTCTTTGCGAATGCGTTGCCGGAGAATTTGCGTCCTTGGTAAGTGATGTCATTCCTTCCACTGACTTCGGTTTCAAGGTTGAAGTCGAGTAGGGCTTTTTGAATGACCTGCATTTGTCTTTTGACATCGTAGATGTCTTTGTCTGCGATGAAGGAGAAGTTAAGATTTCCCAAGTCGTGGTATACAGCACCGCCGCCGGTTCTTCTCCTGGCGAGATGTCCGCCTTCTTTTGTTAGAGAATCGACGTCGCATTCGCTATATGGGTTTTGGTTGTTGCCAATAACAACGGTTTGTTTGTTTTTCCAAAGGAAAAGGCTTGTTGTGTTTGGCGTGAAGTTGTCTAGAAGATTGCTTTCTACAGCAAGGTTTAAATAAGGGTCGTATTGGGTTCCAAGTATTATTTGTAGCTTTGTTTTGTTAGGTGTACTTGTCATTGTAGTTATTTCTTTAATGGATTTTCTATGATGTATCCTATGTTTAGAAAGACACCTCCATTGGTGTTGCGTCCGTAATCTTTTATTACGTTTGTCAGTCCAAGGAAATATCTGAATTCAATGAATATATTATTGAATGAGTTTTGTCCGAGGTCGCGGGTGAAGATTCCAAATACCAGGCCGAATTCAAAAGGGTTGATGTTGCCTTTGCCTAGTTTTGTGATGTCGGCAGTGGCGTTGCCTGTTTTTGATTTGTCTTTTCCTCCTAGGCAGAAATTGAATGAAGGACCTGCTTCTACTCCTATGATGTCCTGTATGGAGTATTGGTAGAGGATAGGGATGTCAATGTAGTATAATGATGTTGTATGGTAAGTCTTGAAGTAGTTGTCTGGTGTGTTTGTTATCTTTGAGTATTGCTGTCCTTTTGTAGATAATTTGACATTTGCAATGAGACTCATATTGTCGTAAAATCGGTATTGCGCCAAACCGCCAAGGTTGAATCCGACTTTGAGTCCTCCTTCGTCGCTATCGGTGTATATGGTGTTCATGTTCAGCCCACCTGTAAAACCGTATACTAGTTTTTGGGCTTGGGAGCTTGTGTTAGAGAAGATTGTTATTAAAAGTGCTATTAAAAGAGATACTAGTCTCTTTCTGGTTGGAATGTGTTTTATTGATAAAAGATTTACCATAAGCACTAAAAAAGCCACTTAACTATTCGTAAATGGCTCTGTTTGAATTTGTAGTCTCTAGGGGATTTGAACCCCTGTTACCAGGATGAAAACCTGACGTCCTGACCAGACTAGACGAAGAGACCGCCGTATTTTTGTGATTGCAAAATTACAAAAAAAAATATTGCACGCAAGTAAAAATATATTTTTTTTAAAATATTTTTTATTTATATAATAATCAGTGGTTTATCTTATAAAAATAAAAGTAGAGATGTTGTTTTATCTCTACTTTTAATGTATTTGTTAGATATGTTTTGTGTGAAAATATCACATTTTTACTTTAAAGTTCAAATTTTATGATAATTATTTGTCTTTAAGTTTTTATGCTTTGTGATTTGAATTTATTCAAAAGTGAATGATAGTTGGAATGTTTTGTTTCTTAAGCTGTCAAAACTGTTTGTGTACATGTAATTTTCGTTTTTAGCGACGTTAAGTAATCCGTAGCTCATTTTCAGTTCGACGCCAAGCTTAAAATATCCGGTATAGAAATCAAATCCTGCTCCGACTTCAGCAGCGATGTCGTGTCTGTTGACAGACAATGTTTTTGGTCGTCCGCTATCAGCATCGTAGTTCTTTTTCTGAGAAGCCATGTCAATTTTGTAATTAGCTCCTGCTATGATGTAAGCTGCTGAGTTGTTGAATCGTTTTGATCTGTATTTGACTTGTAAAGGAAATTCGACGAAGGTTGAGTGTGTGGTGCTGGTGATGCTCTTTGGCACCTCGATGCAGTCTTCGCTGAGAGGGTCTCCTTGTAAAGATACAATCTGATAGATAATCTTTCTTTCACCAAAGCTTAATGATGGTATAAGTCTGAGGTCGAAGTGCTTCGCGAGACGAAGGTTGCCGACAATACCAACAGTGAAACCGTGTGTCATTTGCGGATTGATGTCGTAAACCTTAAAGTCTGATGTTAGGAACTCGTCGGTTGTGCCAGGTAACACGTCGTTTGAAGGTAATTCCGTTGATGAATGAATTACGTTCTGATAGTCGTCTATGTAATTGATGGAGAAAAGCATTTGGTTATAACCAACGATAAATCCGTAATGATAAGGCTCGTCGTCATAAAATGGAAGATTCAGAGGTCCTTTGTTTTGTGCCTTTAATGAAATAGGGGTTATGCAACTTATAGCGCATATGCATAACAAAAGTCTTAATATATTTTTCATCATGTATAGAAAACGAGTTATTGTCTTATTTATTATGATTTTTTTTGCTTTCGTTCAATAAGTGTTCTTTATTAATAGGTACAGCTCCAATCTCTTCGCATACGATGCCGCCGGCAAGGTTCGACAAAGCTGCGATATTGTAAGCGTCTTGTTCGCAGACAAGGCATAACATGGCGACACTTAACACTGTGTCACCGGCTCCAGATACATCGGCGATCTTTCTAAGATGAGCAGGAATGTGAAGTGAAGTGTTTGTTTTATAATCTTTTATCAAAACACCTCGCTCAGATAGTGTAGTCATGATATATCTGCAATTCAGTTTTTCTTGTAAAGCATCGACGGCTTTTATGATTTCTTCTATGCTGTCATCTTTTGAAGAAATGCCAATGCCTTCTTTTAGTTCTTTTAAGTTAGGCTTGAAGAATGTCGCGTTTTGATATGCCAGGAAATTCTTTTTCTTTGGATCGACGGCGACAGGAATATTCCTTTTGTTTGCGATGGAAATGGTTTCCTTGATCAATCGTTCTGTCAAGACACCTTTGTTATAGTCTTGTAAGATTATTCCGTTGATTTCTTCTTTGTCTATGATTTCGTTAATTTTTATTAACAAAGAGTCATATTCTCTTTCTGTAAGGTCGAATGTGTCTTCAGTGTCGACGCGTAACATTTGTGCGTTGTTACCGATGATTCTAACCTTGCTGGTTGTAATTCTGTCTTCACTTTTCACAATGCCTGAAATGTTCATGTTTTGTTCAAGCATAAGTGAGATTAAATCGTCTGATTTTTCGTCTTTGCCTATCACGGAGCATAGGACAGGTTCGGCTCCTAAGGCTTTGAGGTTTTGCGCTACATTGGCAGCTCCGCCCAAACGTGAGAATGTTTTCGTTACGGATACGATTGGAACAGGGGCTTCCGGAGATATTCTTTCAACTTTACCATTCATATAAATGTCAAGCATCATGTCGCCGACAATCATGATTTTTTTCCCGTTGAAAGAATTGAATAGCTTTTCCATTTTCTTAGATTATAAGTCAACAAGACCACAAGTCGACAAGTTTAACACTTGCAGTCTTGTAGTCTCGTTGTCTTGTGGTCTTTTTATTTAAGTTTGCTTAATGCTTCTTTGATTCTTGCTGCTGCTTCGCGAAGTTTGTCTTCTGATGTAGCATAAGAAAGACGGATACATTCGTCGTTACCGAAAGCTGCGCCACCAACGCAAGCAACGTGAGCTTTGTCTAATAAGTACAAGCAGAGGTCGTCGCTGTTGTTGATTGTTGTTTCGCCGTCAGTCTTGCCGAAGTATGACTTGATTTCTGGGAACATGTAGAATGCGCCAGCTGGTCTGCTTAACTTCATGCCAGGGATTTCGCTTAAGAGTTCGAAGAACATGTCGCGGCGGTTTCTGAAAGCTTTGAGCATAGTTTGGATTTCTTCTGAGTTTTCAGGAGACATCTTCATTGCTTCTAAAGAAGCTGCTTGAGCGATTGTACAGATACCTGATGTGTATTGGCCTTGGATTTTGTTGCATGCTGAAACGATAGCTTTAGGAGCTGCGATGTAACCGATTCTCCAGCCTGTCATAGCGTAACCTTTAGCAACACCATTGATGATTACGAGTCTGTCTTTCAACTCTGTGAATTGACCCATACTTTCGTGTTTTTGTTCGTATTGGATGAATTCGTAGATTTCGTCTGATAAGATGATGATGTTAGGATATTTTTTGAAAACTTCTGCTAATGAAGCTAATTCTTCTTTTGTATAAACAGAACCAGAAGGGTTACATGGTGTGCTGAAGATGAAAGCTTTTGTCTTTGGAGTGATAGCTGCTTCTAATTGTTCAGCTGTGATTTTGAAGTTTTGTTCAGCTGTTGTGTTGATGAAAACAGGAGTACCATCAGCTAATTTTACCATTTCAGGATATGATACCCAGAAAGGAGCTGGGATGATAACTTCGTCACCTTTATCAACGATAGCCATGAATACGTTTGTGATGGCTTGTTTTGCACCGTTTGAAACGATGATGTCAGCATCTGTGTAGTCAAGACCGTTGTCGCGTTTCAATTTTTCAGCGATAGCTTTGCGTAATGCTGGTGTTCCTGGAACTGGAGGATAGTGTGTGTCGTTGTTGTTGATAGCGTCGATACCAGCTTGTTTTGCTGCAACTGGAGTGTTGAAGTCAGGTTCGCCAATGCTTAATGAAATAACGTCGATACCTTGTGCTTTTAATTCACGGCTTAATTGAGTCATTTTTAATGTAGCAGATTCTGCCATGTTGTTGACTCTTTGTGATAAAATGATGTTTCCCATTTTTTTATTTTTGTTTAAAATTTATGTTAAAAAACTATTTTAATTCCAACCTACAAAGGTACTATTTTTTGTGATAAAAACACCTACTATTTTTTAAATTTAATAAAATGTTTTTCGTTATATTTGCATAAAATATTTTGTTATGAACATTATTAATATAGTATCGATTTTATTTGCAATATTGTTGATAGGTTCTTGTTTTATAATATTCAGAAAAGAAGGAAAGCCTAAAGATAATGCCATCAGTAATGTAAAAGATGATAATGAACTGAAATCGGATTCTTTGAAACTGATAGTGCCATTGAAGATACAGGCTTACGAGCGTCTTCTTCTTTATATTGAACGTATTCAGTTTCCAGTCTTGGTGAAACGTGTTTTTCATCCAGGCATTTCAAAGAACGATTTACAATTTTCAATTATGCAAAATGTTCAGGATGAATTTGAACATAATCTGGCGCAACGTCTTTATGTGTCTGAAACCACATGGAGACTTGTCGTCTTGGCAAAGGAAGAGGTTCTGCAGAATGTTAATGCGGTTTTCAACGATAATCCAGATGCTGACGTGGCAATGATAGCTCAAAAAATTGCATCGTTTGAAAACCCGATGGGAGAAAAAGCTGTTGTAAATATTAAAAATGAATTTAACTCGTTATAGAGAAAAAATAACTATGGAATTTTCTGCAATACAGATAGCGACATTTTTGTCAGGTACAGTAGAAGGTAATCCTGATGTTAAGGTTTACAATGTCGCAAAGATAGAGGAGGGCGCTCCTGGAATGTTGAGCTTCCTCGCAAATCCGAAATATTCTCAATATCTTTATACTACCCAATCATCCATCGTTTTAATAAATAAAGATTTTGAACTTCAAGGTGAAGTGTCTGCTACTCTTATCAGAGTGCCTGACGCTTACGCGGCTTTCGCGCAGCTGCTCGGTCTTTACCAACAATTTATGCAGTCTAAAGTCGGTGTTTCTTCTCTTGCGTTCATATCAAAAGATGCTTCATACGGCGAAGATGTATATATTGGTGAATTTGCTTTCATTGGTGAAAGAGTTAAAATCGGCAACAGAGTTAAGATTTATCCTCAGGCTTATGTCGGCGATGATGCAGTAATCGGTGATGATACAATAATATATGCAGGCGCAAAGCTTTATGCACAGACTGTCGTTGGTAAGTCATGTATCTTGCACGCTGGTTGTGTTATAGGCGCCGACGGCTTCGGATTCGCTCCTCAAGAAGATGGAACATATAATAAAATACCTCAAATCGGTAATGTGACAATAGGTGATAATGTCGAGATCGGCGCAAACACTTGTGTTGACTGTGCGACAATGGGCTCGACAAGAATCCATGACGGAGTAAAACTTGATAACTTAATTCAAGTCGCTCATAATGTTGAACTCGGCCATGATACCGCAATAGCAGCCCAGACTGGAATAAGCGGTTCCACAAAGATAGGTTCCAACTGTGTGATAGGCGGACAAGTAGGATTTGCAGGTCATATTAACATCGCAAATAATACAAAAATCGGAGCACAAGCTGGAATCTTGGGTAATGTCAAGAAGGAAGGCGAGAATATTATCGGTTCTCCTGCTATGAATGTGAAAGACTTCCTTAGAATGTCAGTACATACTAAAAATCTTGACAAATTGGTGAAACGTGTTGAAGAGCTAGAGAGAAAACTAAACGAAAAACAACAATGACTGAAAGACAAAAAACTATAAGACAAGACGTTAGTATCAGCGGAACAGGTCTTCATACTGGTCAAAAAGGTACGTTGACATTTCATCCTGCTGATGTTAATTACGGTATAAAATTCAGAAGAATAGATATAGAAGGCTCTCCTATAGTGGATGCTAGAGTAGAAAACGTGGTTGATACATCTCGCGGAACGACGATAGCTCAGAATGGAGTGAGAGTCTATACCGTTGAGCATATCCTTGCATCTTTGCGCGGAGCAGGCGTGGATAATGTCTTGATTGATATTGATTGCGAAGAGCCTCCAATTCAAGACGGCAGCGCGAAAAATATGATAGAAACTCTTAAATCAGCTGGCATCGTTGAGCAAAATGCAGAACGTGAATATCTAAGAATAAGTAAAAAGGTTACATATATCAACGAGAAAATCGGCGCTGAAATAACAATAACACCTGCCGATGATTTCAGAATGGAAGTTAGTGTAGATTATAACTCAAAGGTGCTCAAATCACAGACTGCAGTTCTTAATAGTATGAGTGACTTTGAAAAAGAAATCGCTCCTTGCCGTACCTTCGTTTTCTTCCAAGAATTGGAAATGCTTCTTAAACATAACCTCATCAAAGGCGGTGACCTTTCAACTGCTATCGTATTTGTTGAAGGCTTCGTCGGTGAGGAAGAGTTGCAACGCGTGGCGAAACTTTTCAATATGGAATCCGTAGGGGTTCATGAAGGCGGCATCTTGAATAACACAACATTGCATTTTGAAAACGAACCAGCACGTCATAAACTTTTGGATTTAATTGGTGATATGGCGTTGCTCGGAAAACCAATACTCGGTCACGTCAAGGCGTTCAAACCAGGGCACCTCGCTAATACCGAATTCGCTAAGTTGGTTTGGGAAAATCTGGAATAAAGATTATACAAAAAAGTCCTCAATTTGAGGACTTTTTTGTTAACTGTTAATTGTCAATTGTAAATTGAAGATAAAAATCTTCCAACGCTTTCATAACTATATTTATCAATGACGCTGTTTCTTAAGTGATTCGCATCATAGTTTTTATGTGTATCAATCATTTTTATGATGGCTTCCGCCAATGCTTCCGTGTTTCTCGGCTCAACAATGATGCCTTTGTTTTCAATGATGTTTCTGACTCCGGCGACATCGGTGCTTACAACTGGTAATCCTGAAGCTAATGCCTCAATGACTACTATGGACATGGTTTCATAATTGCTTGACAACACAAAGAAATCACCTGACGATAATTCGTTTGCCAAGGTGTTGCCGTCCAGCACTCCTGTGAATGTGACCTTGTCGAGTAGTTGCAGGTCTTTGGCTTTTTCTTTCGTCATCTCAAAATCTATTCCATCGCCGATAAGCACACCTCTGAAATCAATGCCTTTGTCTTTGACTATTTTTAAAGATTCCAAAAGTCCGCTGATGTTCTTGGATTTTTCTTCAAAACAGCTGATATGAATTATCTTGCAAGGATTATTGTTTTTCTCGCTGATATGAAACATATCAATGTTTATGACATTTGGCAATACGACAAAATTATCGTTTTTCAATCCGTGGCTTTTCATCGCATCTGCGAGATATTCTGTCACGGCGGTGACACACTTCGCATTACGAACAACGGTTTTTGTGAGTAACTTTCTGAAGAATCCGCTGAAGTCGTTGCCTGGAAGATATCTAGACCAATGTTCTGTAATTATATAAGGTGTCTTGTGCAGTAGTTTTTGTATCAAAGCGATGACGCCTAGTCTTGTCAAGACGTGAACATGAATCAAATCTGGTTTTTTACATAATTTCAATGCCATCATATTGGCACGATAGAAACGAAGCAAAGATAAAATCTTGTTCTTAGGCTTCTTATAATAAACACGAATCGTATCTACATTATTCTCTAATGTTCTTATAATTTCAAATTTGCTTTGAGCTGTGGGCTTTGAGCTATGGACATCGGGCTCGTTGCTCACTTCTCGTTGCTCGTTGCAATAAATAACAGTAATATCGTTGAATAAAGATGCTGCTTCAGCATGTCGTTGCACGAACAATCCGAACATCGGGTCGTAGCGGTGCGGATACCAGCGTGCTAAAAAAACTATATGTTTTCTTTCTTTATTCATTGCGATATTTTTTTATTATATCTAAAGAATTATTAACTCTTTCTTCATCATTGCCTCTGACTATTCCGAAAGGAGCATTGAGTTTTGTTAATGTATCTTTATAGATATCGAAAAGTTCCTTGCGTTCTTCAATATTCGGATTTTCTCTCAAAGGGTCATAAACCCAAGGCAAGTCGATGTCGCAGAGAAGATATAGGTCAAAGTCTTGTTTTTGTAAGATGCTATCGATTATCTCATTAGGATGTTTAAATACATATTCTACCCAAATCTTGCAAACGATAGTCTCAGTGTCAGCTATGAGAATCTCTGGATTTTTTCTTTCTTCTTCTAATATGAGATTATATTGTCCTTTCGCAATTTCAACGACGTCGTTTTCAGTATATTGACCTTTGAAGCTTTCAAGATAAGTCCTTGAATATTCAGGAATATAGTTGACGTTAAAATGTCTTGCTAATTTTTCGGCAAGCGTTGATTTTCCGGTTGACTCGGGTCCTATGATTGCAATCTTAAACATTTTTCGCCTCCTTACTCCAGCTGATGTAGCCCATGACGGCTATGATTGCGTAAATTATATATTGCAAGACGGTGAGATATAAGCCATTATAAATACATAATGGGATTAGTATTATATCACAAAGTAAATATAAAACCCAATTCTCGACTTTCTTCAATGCTGTCAATAACATTCCACCTAAACCTAAGACTCCGGTTACATAATCAAGGAATATCGGTGCATCAGAAGTGAATATCTTTGAAATGATTGACAAAACCAAGACAATCGCTAATGTTATCCATCTTTGTCTTGTGCTTAAGAAAGTGACAGCTAGTTCTTCAGCCTTTTGCTTTTTGCCTGTTGCCTTCTGCCAATTCCACCATCCGAAAACGCTTATCACGAAATAAAGGAAGTTGATTGCAGCATTGGCGAACAATCCGTTTTTTATGAATATGAAAACATATAACAATACACTGATGATTCCAATAGGGAAAACCAATACATTGATTTTCTTGGAATACCAGACGCTTAAAAGACCGGTTGCCACAGCGATTGATTCTATGATTAATTCATAATTCATAATAATTCTCAACTACTAATTCCTAACTCCTAATTAATAATCATCTCATATCAATGATTTCTACATTAGGATGTATTTTCTCATCAAAGATGAACATGCTATCAGGAAGATCTTGATTGGTTTGGAAACTATTTATTTTATAGGTGATTGTGTTTCCGTCTAATGTTGAGATTAAAATCTCCTTTATCTTCATGTCTTTATCAAGCATGAGTGATGCGACTTCAAATGTCGTCTTTTCTTTTTCTTCTATGATGAGAGATGTGATGTCGCCTTCGCTTACATCAAAACTTACATTGACATTTTCGGATAAAAAGTTAAGTATAGCCAACGGAGAATTGTTGTTTTCCTCTGATACCTCGCTGATCATGACTTCCTGGTCGTCGATGAGGTGAGTCCAAACTATTTCGCCATTACTTATCATCTCTTGGTCGTCTATTTTGACTATGTAAGAGTTACCTTTTATGTAAGCATATCCATTTGTTATATTGGACATTCCGCTTTCTGCATCGTAAAACCAATATTCGAAGTTGATGCTTATGTCGTTGTAGGATTTGTTTTTCTCAATGACAGAATTAAGAAAATCCTCGGCAGATTGTGCCGACGCTTTAATACTTAACAGTATGCTTATTATTATTAAAAGAGTTTTTTTCATATTATTCTTTTTTATGTTAAAGACGCGTCAGTGATGTTTTACTGTAGATTATGTGTTTTATATACAATTACATCATTGACACGTCTGTACAAAGTCAGAGTCAGATGTTAATCCTCATCGTTGTCAAGATACAAGTCCTTGAGATATTGTTCGAGTGCCATTTCGTTGGCGATTCGTACTTCACGTTGTTTGCTGCCAGCGAAAGGACCTACGATACCAGCTTTTTCGAGTTGGTCGATGATACGTCCAGCTCTGTTATATCCGAGTTTCAATTTACGCTGCAACATTGAAGTTGATCCTTGTTGAGTCTGTACGATGATATATGCGGCTTCTTCGAAGAGAGGGTCGCGTTCGTCAGGATTAATGTTTTCTTTACTTCCGCCCTCGTCTTTTTCGTCAGGGCATTCTGGTAAGTTATATGCTTCTGCGTAACCTCTTTGAGAGCCGATGAAGTCTGTGATTTCTTCCACTTCAGGAGTGTCGATGAAAGCGCATTGCAGACGAACCAAGTCGTTGCCTGTCGATAACAACATATCGCCACGGCCGATGAGCTGGTCTGCGCCGTTGGTGTCGAGGATTGTTCCAGAGTCGACGCGTGAGATGACGCGGAATGCGATACGAGCAGGGAAGTTAGCTTTGATAGTACCGGTGATGATATTGACAGAAGGACGTTGTGTGGCGATGATGAGGTGGATGCCGATAGCACGTGCGAGCTGAGCGAGACGTGCGATAGGAGCCTCGACTTCTTTACCAGCTGTCATAATCAAGTCGGCGAACTCGTCAACGACCAATACTATGTAAGGCAAGAAACGGTGTCCGTCGTAAGGATTCAGCTTGCGAGCGATGAACTTGGCATTGTATTCCTTGATGGTACGTACCTGAGCGTCTTTCAACAACTCGTAACGGTTGTCCATCTCGATACATAATGAGTTGAGTGTTCTGACGACTTTTCTTACATCGGTGATGATGGCTTCCTCTGCGTCAGGGAGTTTTGCCAGGAAGTGACGTTCTATTTTTTTATAAAGACTTAACTCAACTTTTTTAGGGTCAACGAGAACGAACTTAAGTTCTGCAGGATGTTTGCTGTATAACAAGGAAGAGATGATGGCGTTGATACCAACAGACTTACCTTGACCTGTTGCGCCAGCCATCAGGATGTGAGGCATCTTGGCGAGGTCGGCGACGAAGCTTTCGTTGGAGATGGTCTTGCCGATACCAAATGGGAGTTCATAACCGCATGACTGGAAGCGTTCAGAACCAAGGACGCTTTTCATTGAAACGATCTGTGGCTTCTGATTTGGAACTTCAATACCGACAGTGCCTTTGCCAGGGATAGGCGCAATGATACGGATGCCGATAGCGGAAAGACAGAGCGCGATGTCGTCTTGTAAATTCTTAATCTTTGAAATTCTTACGCCAGCGGCTGGTATTATCTCGTATAATGTTACGGTTGGACCGATGGTAGCTTTGATCTTGTCTATAGCGATATTGTAGTTTGCAAGAGTGTCAACGATACGTTTTTTGTTGACTTCAAGTTCTTCTTTATCGACATTGGTTGTGCTTTCGCCGTAGTCTTTGAGCAGATCCAATGGAGGGAATGTATAACTTGAAAGTTCTAGTTTAGGGTCGAAGTCGGTGTCTAGACCGAAATGTTCTCCGATTTCTATAGCCTGCTTTTCTTCTGTTGGAGCAGTGACTTCCATTGTGATGTCGTCGGCATTGACTTCATCGCTGCTGTCTTTAGATGTCACAGATGGAGTAGGAGTAACGATGACATCTTCAAAGCCGTCGTCTTCTGGTTCCACAGGTGTTTCCTCAGTTTTATAAGGCAGTTGTTTTGGCTCTGGTGTTATGTCTATGATTTGAACATCTTCAAAACCGTCGTCATCCTTGGTTTCTTGAGGAGCAGGATCTCTTTGTATGTGCTTTACGATAAATTCAACTTCTTCCTCTTCTTCCACAACTACATCGTCTTCATAAGGAATATGGTTTTCTCTTTCGCTTTCATCTTCGTCAGTGTCTGAATCAGCATCAACTTCATCATCTTCAGAGTCAGTGTCAAAGTCGGTATCATCATCATCTTTCTTGTTTCCTAAATTAATTGTTGGCATTTTGAAATCAAATGTGAATAAGAGGTATAAGAAAGCGATGAATATCAAAATGATATATATACCCACTTCTTTGATGAAAGGGACTAATAAGTCGTGTATGTACAATCCGACAACGCCGTAATATGTATCGAATGTATTGTTGTTTGGTAATATTGTGGCGAGCAGTAATGGTAACCATATCAATGTCATCAATGAATATTTACATATTGTCGCCACTCTGATTTTAGGTCCTTCGAAAGAAAGGTTAGAACCAGCGATGAACAGCAGGAATATAAGATATAATGAGCCGATACCGAATGCGTTTTCGCTCATCCACCAGCCTATTGTCTCGCCGAAGTTTCCTGTTAGGTTGTAGTTTATTACGTGAGATATGAAGGATAATAAGATAAAGACACTCAACAGCATGATGAACACGCCGAAACTTATTCTGATGCGAGGGTCTCTCGCTTTCTTACGAGTGGCAGTCTTGCTGGTCTTAGGCTTTTTTTTGTCGGTCTTGCCTTTGCCTTTATCCTTACCTTTACTTTTGCCTTCGTCTTTTGTTTTAGGTTTTTCGACGAGTTCTTCGTTTTTTGCGGTGTCTACAATTGGTTTGTTTCTGTTATATCCCATATCAATCTACAAATCTGAAAGTTTTGTTGTAACGTATTTTTCCGGTGTTCTTATCTATTGAAAGCCATACGAATACTGGTTTTCCAACGATGTGGTCGACTGGAACGTAGCCCCAGAATCTGGAGTCTTGCGAGTTGTGCCTGTTGTCGCCCATCATCCAATAATAATCCATCTTAAAAGTATATTCGTCTGTTTCTTCTCCGTTGATGAAAATCTTTCCGTCTTTGATTCTCATGTCGTTAAGTTCATAAGCTCTGATGATTCTGTCATAAAGAGCTATGTTTTCTGTATTGATTTTAACGGTTTTGCCTTCTTGTGGTATTACGATAGGGCCGAAGTTGTCGGCATTCCATTTGAAGTGTGTTGTGTCGTTAGGGAAGATGTCATCTGAAATTTCTGTTCCAACAGGAGCGATTCTTCTTTCTACCGATGTCACGAATGGAAGTTTCCTGAATTCTTCAGCGATGTCAGCTGTCATGTTGAATATCAGTTCGTCGGCATGTGCTGTTCTGTATCCTTCCGTGATATTGTATTTCTCTAAGATCTTAGGGTTGATGCCGTTGCTTGTTATCTTGACGATATAGTTATGTTGCATTTCATTTGGCTGTTCGCCGATCTCACCGTTGATGTAAACGATTCCGTCAATGATTTGCAATGTGTCGCCAGGCATGCCGATGAGACGTTTGACATAATTCTCACGTTTGTCGACAGGACGTGTGATGATGTTGCCGAATTGTTTCTTGTCGTTCATGACATTGTCTCTGCCGAAGTAACGGCATAACTGATAGAATGTCACATTACTTTGATAAACCTCGCTTACAGTGTCGCCGGCTGGGAAATTGAACACTATAGGGTCATTACGTTTTATCTCTGTCGTGCCAGGCATACGCTTGTATGGCAACTGTGGTTTTTCTATGTATGACTTCGCTGTCTTTGACCATGGCAATGTGTGATGTACGAATGGGAAAGCGAGAGGTGTGTTTGGTATACGTGGTCCGTAACCTATCTTGCTTACAACCAAATAGTCGCCGACTAAAAGTGATTTTTCCATACTTGATGATGGAATAGTATATGCTTCAAATAAGAATGTTCTGATTATCAATGCAGCTACGACTGCCCATACTATTGCGTCAAGCCATTCGCGTACAGGTGTCTTTTTAGGAAACGCTGTGACTCTTGGGTCGCTGTATTTTGAATCTTGATGAGCAACGATAGGGAAGAAGATGAATGGAACTACAGCTGCGCATACGATTTCCCATATCTTGAATCTTCCGAATGATTTGGCTAAGTCAATGAACATTAACATCATAGTGAAAAAGTTGATGTATGGCAATAATAACAAAAGATACCACCACCATTGTGTGCAGTTCACTGCTTTTGATAATATGAAAAGATTGTAATATGGTATTACGGAATAAAATCCTTTGTAACCTGCTTTTTCAAAAATTTTCCAACAGAATGCTATAGGAAGTGTGAATAATGCTGGAACTAATAATATGAATAAAACGAATGTTGACATAGTTTGATTTTTTAACAGTTTAATAAGTCGTTCATTGTGAATAATCCTTTTTTGCCTATAAGGAATTCTGCTGCTATCACGGCACCTGTAGCAAATCCCTCGCGGCTGAACGCTTCGTGGCGAAGGCTGATGATGTCGCATGATGACTCGGCCTTGACTTCATGGATGCCGAAGTATTCACCTTCACGAATCGCATCTACCGGTAATACACCTTCAGCAGTACGTTGTTCATTATCGTTTGTACATTCCCAAGAGTTGTAATTCTTGTTGTTCTCTACGATGTCGTTCGCGAGTTTGACGGCGGTGCCGCTAGGTTTGTCGAGTTTATGGATATGATGAGTCTCGGTGAGGCTTAATTTATAATCATATTTCTCTGTTATCTTGGCGAGCTGTTGGTTGAGCATGAACATGATGTTCATTCCTATGCTGAAGTTAGGAGCGTAGAATAAAGCTTGGTTTTCTTTCTCGCATCTTTCCTTTACTTCATCGAAATGGCTGTACCATGCTGTCGTTCCGCATACCACAGGGATGTTCATTTCGAAGCAGCGCTTGATATTGTCAAAGGCTGTGGCAGGAGTGCTGAATTCTATTGCAACCACATTTTCTGAGATTCTGAGATTCTGAGATTCTGATGCTTTAAATGAATTCCAGTCGTTTTCGTTGTCTATTTTGGCTAATATCTCGTGTCCGCGTTGCAGAGTTATTCTCTCCACTTCGTGACCCATTTTCCCGTATCCTAATAATATTATTTTCACTAGTTTAGAATTTTAATTTAAGAGAAACTCCATAACTTTTCCCATATCCTGTTCCCATTTCTTGTCCCCAATAAGCATAATCGCTTTGTATCATCGGTTCCATCTTCAGTGTCAAGTCGTCGCTGATATCGTATTCGAAGAAATGAGCGTCGACACATGCGTCGATGACGTTCAGTCCGTACCACACTGCCATTATTATCCAGCTGAGTTCCACATTACGTCTGTAATAGTCTCTTATTGTGATGAGGTTTTCTTGTGAGTAACGACTGGCGATGCTGATGATTTCTTCGTCTGCTTCTGTTATTGTTCCGGTCTTGTAGTCGAATGCTGCTCTGTAGTCTTTGTAGCTATCGTTGTTGATATAAGTGAAGTAAGCGATTGTTCCGATGCCGGCGTACACGATAGGAATCTTCCAATATTTTTTGTTATATGCCTGACCCAATCCTGGAAGCACGGCAGAATAAATCGTAGCTTTCTTAGGGCTATGCTTTTTCGGCTCCGCAATGCTGTCGTTTTTCGCAAAGACGGAAGTGCAGACTGCAAAGGTCATCAATAACAATATCAGAAAACGCTTGAACATTTTTCAGATCAGTTTTTGTTGATTATAGCGATGAGTCTTTCGAAATCTTCGTCGTTCTTGAAGTCAATCGTGAGACTGCCTTTTCCTTTGCTGTTACGGTTGATTTTTACTTTTGTGTTCAAAGACTTTGACAAAGAGTCGATTTTATAGATGAATGCTTCAGGCAATACATCTTTCTGTTTTTTTGTCTTTACGTTTTTAGTGTTAAGAGAACGTACGAGTTCTTCCACCTGTCTTACGCTTAAGTCTTTGTCTATTATTTCTTTCAATATGACAAGTTGTTTTGCCTTATCGTCAATGTTGATGATGGCGCGTGCCTGGCTCATTGAGATGAAGCCGTCGCGTAAGGCAACTTGTACTTCAGGAGGCAATTTGAGAAGGCGTAAGAAGTTTGTTACGGTGCTTCTGTCTTTGCCGACCTTTTCGCTGAGCTGTTCTTGTGTGATATTGCATTCTTCGATGAGACGTTGATAGGAGAGAGCTATCTCGATGGCGTTGAGGCCTTCGCGGTGAGTGTTCTCTATCAATGCCATCTCAAGCATTTGCTCGTCGTTGGCGACGCGGATAAATACAGGTATTGTTTTGAGACCTGCCATCTTCGATGCGCGGAGACGGCGTTCTCCTGATATGAGCTGATATTTGTCGCGGCCCATCTTTCTGACGGTGACAGGCTGTATCACGCCTTGTATCTTGATTGACTCAGCCAGTTCGTTGAGAGCAGTCTCGTCAAAGTCTGTTCTTGGTTGGAACGGGTTGGCTTCAATAAAGTCGATGTTCAGTTCTGCCACGGCACCGGCTACATAGTTGCCTGAAATGTCAGATGATGTGATGTCTGTTTCAGGGCTTTGTAAAATGGCGTCCAATCCGCGGCCTAATCCTCTTTTTTTATTCTGCAGTGACATTTTCGTTGTTCTTTAATATTTCTCTTGCAAGGTTAAGATAATTTATAGCTCCGATGCTTGTGGCGTCGTGCATGATGGCGGTCTGTCCGAAACTAGGAGCTTCGCTGAGACGGGTGTTGACATTGATGATGGTGTCGAATACCATAGTCTGGAAGTGTGTCTTCACTTCGTTGACCACCTGCTTTGAAATTCTTGTTCTTGAGTCGAACATTGTCAACAAGATGCCTTCTATGTCGAGTTCTGGGTTGAATCTGCTTTGGACGATTTTTATCGTGTTGAGCAGCTTGCCCAAGCCTTCAAGAGCGAAATACTGACATTGTACGGGAATGATAACGGAATCGGCTGCTGTTAAGGCATTGACGGTTATCAAGCCTAAAGATGGCGAGCAGTCGATGATGATATAGTCGTATTCGTCTTTGATGGCAGCGAGAGCATTGCTCATCATCTTCTCGCGTTGTGGAAGGTTGATAATCTCAATCTCAGCTCCGACAAGGTCGATGTGCGCTGGCAAAAGGAATAGATTCGGAGTCTCAGTCTCCTTGATGATGTCTTTAGGATTAACGTTGTCGATGATACATTCGTAGATGCTTCCATCGATGCCCTTAGGATCGAAGCCTACTCCTGAAGTGGAGTTTGCCTGTGGATCAGCGTCGATAAGCAATGTCTTGTGTTCAAGGACAGCAAGGCTCGCTGCTAAATTGATGGCAGTGGTTGTCTTGCCAACTCCGCCCTTTTGATTTGCTATAGCTATTATCTTTCCCATCTCTTGTTGATTTTGTTTATTAAACTACAAAGGTACAATTTTTATTGTAAAAATAAATAATGTATTAGGAGAAGTTATCAACAATTTTTTTTGACGAACATTGACTGTTGTCTTGATAAAAAAAAGAGCTGCCATAAACTATAGCAGCTCTTCTAAACTTTCTGTTTTCAACTTTCAATTTTATTTATCAAGTTCGTCAAACCATGCATCAATTGATTTGTCATCATCAAAATCATCGTGTTTTGGTTCGTCAAAGTATCCTGCTGGATATTCACCTGTCTCGATGAAGTTTAATGTGTCTTTTAATGCGTTGCTGAATTTTTCAAAATCTTCTTTATATAAGAAAAGTTTATGCTTTTCATAGAAAAAACGATTTTGTTCATTGCTGAAACGACGTTTGCTTTCAGTGATGGTTATATACTTCTCGTCACCTTTTGTTGTTTTTACATCAAAGAAATATGTGCGTTTGCCAGCACGTATTGCCTTTGAAAACAATTCCTCACGATTGTTCATCTTTTCATTTTCCATAACTGTCAAAAAATTTGTGTTCTACGAATGAATTTTGATTTAGCAAAAATAAAGAAAAATATTATAGTCAGAACTTTTTTTTGAAAAAAAATAAATGCCAGTAGAGCCTTGTCGATTGGCTGTAGTTCTTTGCTGTCGCTGATAGCTGATAACTGGCTGCTGATAGCTTTTTTTAATATTTTCTTCTGTTCCAAATGTTAATTTTATTACCTTTGAAGTTCAATTTTTTTATCTGAAATTATGAAGTTAAATTTAAGAAAACCAATAGTATTTTTCGATTTGGAAACTACGGGGTTAAATCCTGTACATGATCGTATTGTTGAAATTAGTGCGTTGAAAATCAATGTTGATGGACAAGAGGAACAGAAGACATGGCTCGTCAATCCAGGCTGTCCTATCCCTCCTGAAACAACGGCGATTCATCATATCTCCGATAACGATGTGAAGGACTGTCCAACCTTTAAAGAACTCGCTCCGACTATTGTGAGGTTTTTTGGAGCAAGCGATATCGCTGGCTATAATATCATAAAATTCGATATTCCTATGCTGGTGGAGGAGTTTATCCGAGCTAATGTTGACTTTGACCTTAAGTCGAGACAAATCATTGATGTCATGAATATCTTCATGAAAATGGAGCCAAGAACGCTTAAAGGCGCATACCGTTTCTTCGTGAATAAAGAACTGGAAGACGCTCACTCGGCTTCCGCCGACACCATGGCTACTTATGAGGTTATGATGGCTATGCTTGATAGATATAAAGATAGAGAATATACTGATAACAAAGGCGTTACTTCAGTGCCTGTGCAGAATGACATGCAGCAGCTTTCGTCTTTCTCTTATCATAATAAGAATGCTGACCTTATGGGACAGATCGTGTTTGATGAAGAGGGTAAAGAGGTATTCAAATTCGGTAAACATAAAGACAGAAGGGTGGAAGATGTATTCCGCATTGAACCTCAATATTATGACTGGATCATGAAAAGCGATTTCCCAGAATATACCAAGAAGGTCATAACTGGAATTAAACTCAGAATGGGTGGTAAGAATAATATTAAGTTTTAAGATATGAGAAATAAGACAACAAGACAACAAGGTAACAAAACAACAAGATTGTTGGTTCTTTTATTTGTGATTTTATTTCAGTGCTCACAACTAGTGGCTCAAAACTCAAATCCTTTATGGATGCGCTATAACGTAATCGCTCCTCAAGGTGATAAAATCGCATTCGCTTATAAGGGTGATATTTATGTTGTTAATACAGAAGGTGGTATGGCTCGTCAGTTGACAACGAATTCCTCTTATGACTTCAATCCTATATGGTCTAATGATGGTGAATATATCGCTTTCGCTTCTGATAGAAATGCAAACTTTGACATCTATGTCGTCTCTGTAAATGGCGGTGTGGCGAGACGCATCACGACGAATTCGGCTTCTGAAATACCTCTGGCTTTCTCTTCTGACAATAGCATGATTTATTATTCTGCTAATATTCAAAAAGATGCCGATAACGTGCAGTTTCCTACAGGCTGGATGCGCGAATTATATAAGGTGTCGGTCAATGGCGGCCGCCCTCAACAGGTCGCTGCTACTAACGTTTGCAGCATCTCATTCGACAGTGACGGAGAGTCGTTCCTATATTATGACCAAAAGGGTGGTGAGGACGAATGGCGTAAACACCAGATTTCGTCTGTAGCCCGCGACATCGTTTACTATAACGCAAAAGAAAAGACTCATACTATCTTGACAAGCAATATAGGCGAAGACCGCGACCCTCGTTACCTTTCCAACAAGGAAGAACTCGTGTTCCTCAGCGAAGGCGCAGGCGGTAACTTCAACGTTTATAAGGCAAATGTGAAAGATGTTGATAATGCTGAGCAAATCACCGACTTCAAAATGCATCCTGTGAGATTCTTGAGCGTGTCTGACAATGGTTTGTTGTGCTACGGATATCAAGGTGAGATTTATACTCAGACTCTTGATGGCGAACCTAAGAAAGTTGAGATACAAATTGTTAACGACCAAGAAGAAACTCCAGAACTAGGTAAGTTCGGCAAGGCTTCCGATATCACAATAACTCCTGATGGTGACCTCATCGCTTTCGTGGCTCGTGGCGAAATATTCGTTACTTCAGAAGAATATCAGACAACAAAACAAATCACTCATACTCCTGAAGCAGAGGCTTATCCAACATTCTCTCCTGATGGAAAAACTCTCGTATATGTCTCTGAACGTGACGGCTATTTTAATCTTTATAAGGCGGAAGTGGTTCGAGAAGAAGAGGTGAACTTCACTTATGCAACATTGATAAACGAAGAGCCTTTGTTTGAAGACGATGGCATTGAACGTGGAGCTCCTCAGTTTTCTCCTGATGGTAAAGAAATCGCTTTTATCGAAAATAGAACTATCTTAAAAGTTGTTAACTTGGAGACTAAAAAAGTACGTCAGATTACAGACGGCACTCAGCATTATCGTAATGATGACAACAGTTTTGAATATGAATGGTCTCCTGATGGAAAGTGGTTCGCTATTTCTTTTATCAGCAATATGCATGATCCTTATTCTGATGTCGGTATCGTTTCGTCAAATGGTGAAATGAAGATTTATAATATCACCAACAGTGCATATATCACATCATATCCTAAATGGACTTTGGATGGTAATGCAATTACTTTCGTGTCAAATCGTTACGGTATGCGTTCTCATGCTTCTTGGGGAAGCCAGGACGATGCTTTCATCGCATTCTTGAACCAGGAGTCTTACGATAAATTCCGTCTTTCAAAAGAGGAATACGACCTTTTGAAGAAAGAGGAAAAGATGGCAAAAGATGTGGCTGAGAAATCTGATAAGAAAGATAAAAAAGACGATAAGAAAGTCGACGAGAAAAAAGATATCGTCGTTGAACTTGAAGGCCTCGAAGACCGTATCATCCGTCTCACTCCGATGTCGTCAAAGCTTTCGGGAATATCGCTTTCAAAAGACGGCGACAAGTTGTTTTTCCTCAGTGCTTTTGAAAAAGGTTACGACCTCTGGGAACTCGATGTTCGCGAGAAATCTACTAAAATCTTGAAGAAACTCGGTATGGGCGGAGCTGAAATCAAACTGAATAAGAAAGGCGATAAACTTTATGTCTTGTCTGGCGGTAATCTTCAGACTATCGAAACAAAAGGTGGTAAGGCGACACCTATTAAATATGACGCTACGATGCTGCTTGACCGTGCTGCTGAGCGTGAGTATATGTACAATCATATCTTCTTGCAAGAAAACAAACGTCTTTTCAGAAGAGATAGCAACGGCGCTGACTTCGCTCAGATAAAGAAGGATTATTATCCGTTCTTGTCACATATTAATAATAACTATGACTTTACAGAATTGATGAGCGAGATACTCGGTGAACTCAATGTGTCTCACTCTGGATGTGGTATGATGAGCAACGGTAAGAGCGGCGATGTGACGGCTTACTTCGGCCTCCTCTTTGATGTTTATTATGAAGGCGACGGCCTCCTCGTCGATGAGGTACTCGAAAAAGGTCCTTTCGATAATAATCATTCCAAAGTCAAGGCGGGTGACATAATCGAGAAGATTGATGGCGTGGAGCTTGCAAAAGACATGGATTATTATCCTCTCTTAAATAAGAAAGTCGGAAAACAGGTTTTAGTTTCTGTATATAATCCAGATACAAAGAAACGTTGGGAAGAGATAGTGAAACCTATTTCAAAGAGCGCGCAAAACGAATTGTTATATCAACGCTGGATTAAGCATAATGCTGAAGTCGTTGACAGCCTTTCAAATGGAACTTTGGGTTATGTACATATTCGTAGCATGGGCGATGCTAGCTATCGTGATGTTTATGCTGATATCTTGGGTAAATATAACAAGAGAAAAGGCGTTGTCATCGACACTCGTTTCAATGGCGGCGGCCGTCTGCACGAAGACATCGAGATTTTGTTCAGTGGCGAGAAATACCTTGAACAAGTCATACGCGACAGCGTGGCTTGCGTGATGCCGTCACGTCGTTATGTCAAGCCTTCAATCATGTTGATGTGTGAGGCTAACTACAGCAACGCTCACGGAACACCATGGGTCTATAAATACAAGAAAATTGGTAAACTTGTAGGTATGCCTGTCCCTGGAACTATGAGTAGCGTGACATGGGAGACATTGCAGGACGAAACTTTATACTTCGGATTGCCTGTCGTTGGTTATAGAACAGAAGATGGTTATTATCTTGAAAATACACAATTAGAACCAGATGTCAAGGTAAGAAATACACCAGAGAAACTTGCAGCAGGCGTTGACGAACAATTAGAAGCTGCTGTGAAAGAATTGTTGAAAGATGTAGAGAATTATCATTACTGGGGAGAATAATTAACTCTCCAATACGCTAAGGCCCCGAGTCTCCAATGAATTCAAGGAGGCTCGGGGCCTTTTATTTCTTGTCTTAATTTATTTAAAATTTATTTAATTTGACGCCGACGTGAATAAGGAAAGAAACGTTGATCTTTTCCATATTTGGATCGTCATATATGAATGAGGATGTGTTTATTTCTCCTAAAAGGTATAATCTTCTTTTGAACTTGAATCCTAAACGGTGGCTGCCGCCCAATCCCTGATTTGTGATGATATTAAAACCTTCACCGACCATAATAGCGCATTCGTTCTTGAATCTGAACATTGCCAAAGCTCCTAAGCCTACATTGAATGATTTGGCTTCACTGCCTAATGATGCATAAGGTCCTAAAGCAAATACACTTCCTATAGGGAATGCAAAGTCAACGCCGACTGATACAGGAAAATATGCATAATAATCGTCGAAATACTCATAATAATTGTAATATTCTTCAGTGTAGTAATAATAACCATTGACGTTGGTTAAGCCTACTCCAATACCTCCATTGATGCCGATGAAAGGCTTGCTTTTCTTCTTAACTGTAGCAACTACACCTTCGTTGTTGTTTGCAACCTTGTTGAAAGTTTCGTTTTCACCATTTTGATATTTGATGGATGAAATGTTGCTGACCTTTTCTATATAAGCTGGGCCATCCTGATAATTCCATTTTTTGTATTCAATCTCAGAGTCTGTTATTTTGATGACTTTTGCTTCAATAACAGTTCCGTTTGATAATGTAATTACATCCTGAGAAAAAGATTTATATGTCAGACTGCATAATATCAGACATACAATAAAAGAAAGTGATTTTAATGTTTTCATAATTGTAAGATTTAAGTTTGATAGAATGTTTAGTTTTACATCACAAATATAATGTTTTTTTGAAATTATTTAGTTTTTATGAAATTATTTAGTTTTTATGAAAAAAATCAAAAGTCTTGTTGTCTTCGGAATGGAATTTTATATCCGAAGTTAAATCCGATAACGGTTAGATAGAAATGACAGTTGTTTGTTCTCAGACCGATTTTAGGCAAGACGTAATATAAGTTTGTTCCGAGTAATACCAAAGGCTCGATGCTATAGCATAGACTCGCTTTCCCTATTATGTTATTTCTTGTGATGTCGCCGTAGATTTCAAAGCTTAAAGGGTAACAGATGTCGTAAAAAGCTGCAGATATGACACCGCCGCCGACGCCTATCGCGAAATGCTTGTTGAATTCATAACCGATAGAACCGATTATTCCAGGAAGAGGATACGCAATATTGGCAGATGCCTTCGCATAGAAACCATATGATTTAGCTGTTGGCTGTTGACCATTGACTATTGGCATCTGGCCTAAAGATATTTTTGTAACCAACAATATCACCAATAATATGAATAATGCTTTTAATTTCATTGTAAAGTTTAAAGTTCAATAGCCTTAGTTCAACAGCCAACGGTTATTCCACTACGATTTCATCCATAAACATCCACGACGGATTGTTGTATCCTGGAAGTCCTTCTGGAATCAATCCTGGAGTTTCAACGACAATTCTGACATATCTGCTAGATAATCCGCTTATGTCGAATGTATTTGTAACGATATTATTCTTTGATGTTTCAACGTCTTCGCTTATGCTGAATGTCTTGAATAATGTGTAATTTGTTCCATTGTTTGAAACATAAACTGACATCTTCTTAGGTAATAAGATCCAGTCGTATGGATTGGTGTTGAAGTTTATTTTTAATGAATTGAGTTTTTCTTTTTTGCCAAAGTCGAGTTCAAGGTCGCAGTCGGTGCCGTAGAATCCTTGCCAGTTGCCGTCTTTGTAGTTGTTTGTTCCGACAGCGCCGTTGAGCAATGCGTCTTCACTGCCTCCAGAATATTCAGGGCGGTAGTTGCCTGCTACTGTATTCAGTTTTCTGAAATGCCCCATGCCCTTATGATAAAGGATGTATTTCTCATTGATGATGGTTTCTTTGTTGTCTTCAAAGCAAACAGCCTTTACGATACATGAACGTTCAATTGCAAAAGGTCCAGTGTAAACCTTGCTGTTTTTGTCTGGGGCACTGCCGTCTATGGTGTAATAAATGTCTCTATCATTAAATATAGTCTTCAAAGAAACCAGAGTCTGTTGTTCACTTGTAGTCTTGTGGTCTTGTGGTCTTGTAGTCTCTATGAAGACAATGTTTCCTGCATTCAAGACGTCTTTAGCGATTTCGTCATAACGTTCGGTGAAGACGTTTCTGTAGTAAGAACGTGACTCCATATCCCATGCTCTGACAAATCTTTTCTTCAAGCAATGAAGTGAATCCAAGAACTGTGTTGACATGTTTTGTGTCAATGCGACATTATCTTCAGTAGGGTTGAGCATCGTTTTATAAAGATTGACTCTCAACTCGTTTTTCAATGTCACGATGTATGCTCTGTAAGCAGCCAATATTGCCACATCTATTATTTCTGGATTGGCGTTTGTTTCTTGTCTGTCTTTCAAAAGTTTCTGATAAATCTCGAAGACTTGTTGTTTCTCTTTTTCGTTTTTAGCTATCGCTGCTGAATCTAACTGTGAAGGATAAAATTCTAAGAGTGGAGAATTAAGAACTGTGAAGTTCATCAGGTTAGTCATGTCGCTTTCGTCAATCATTCTGTTCAATTCGTAGAGATGATCAAGTACGTTAGCTGTTGACTGTTGGAAATATTGAGTGTAGAAATTCTTGTTGAAAATCTCTTCTCTTTCGGTTCTCTCTTTGTTATCGTTGGTTTCTAAAGTGTTCCAGCTTGTCTCTGCGCACCAAACCATCGCATGCCAAACCTCGTTGAACATAGTCTCGCCGTAGTCGTCCCAAGCAGTGTTGATGATACCTTTCGCTCCGTTCTTGTATCCGTCGCGAGCGAAGTTGGCGATGTTGACGATGTAGTTATCGATGTAAGGGAAGCAGCTTGCCCAGCAGCTTGCGCCGGGAGCGACCCAGAAAGTATGACCTGAATTTTTGAAAGGCGCAATCATCTCATCGAAGCTGTCACGGCCGCCGTAACTCCAAACGATGAATTGGATGTCTTCTGGGAGTTGTTTTATCATCTTTGGATTTTTGGCGATGATGTCGCCCCACATCATTACTTCTTTATCATATTTTTGTAAGATGTTGTATACCTTGTTGACATGTTCGCAGTAGGCGTTCTCTGAACCGAGGCTGTCGACATATGTTTTAGCTTTTCCGTTGCCGAGGCCTTCGGTTTCATCACAGTTGATGTTAAAATATTTTGACTCGTAAGCCTGTGCCGTCTCTCCGAGTAATGTCTCTAAAAATTCATAAGTCTCTTCAACGCCAGGGTTGAAGTTGAAGCGAGTGTCCTTGATGTCATCATAGAAAGGATTGTCGAGAGTCTTTTCGGCATGAGCGAAACACTGTTGGTTGCCGATGAATTCGATATAATAATCCTTTGCATATTCTGTTAACTCTTTGATTTCTTCAGCAGTAAGACCATCGGTAGGAGCGATGTCAGGATATTCGTAGAGTTTAAAAAGATGTTCTGTATAAAGGTTGAAGAAATTGAATTTATATTCAGCGAGGCGACGAATCTGTTCTTTTATGAAATCCGTTGTTGGTATAGGACCGCGGCTGATGTCGTCCATCCATCCACGATATTCAAGAGAAGGATAATCGAGGATGGAATAGCAAGGAATATTCAAATTGTTTTCTGTGAGAAGTTGGTGACGGATGAGCTGCTTCAAACTCTGTGCACCATAAAATAATCCTTGTTCTGTCGTTGCCTCTATTGTAATGCAATTTTGAGCAATGTTGATGGAGTATGCTTGAGACATATTGTCTTTAGCAGGGATGGAGTCTTTTAATCTGAAAACGATAGAGTTTCTCTTATTGCTTTTTTTTGAAAGGATTAAATCTAATCCAGTTATTTCTTGAATGTCATTTCTTAAAACATTTGATATCTCAAAATTATTAAAGATGACAGTTGATTCATTCAGTGTAAAATATCCGTCATTGACTTCAATTTGTTGAGGCATTGGAATGATTCCACAGTCGTCCGTTGTCTGTTGTCCGTTGACATTAACGAATAAAGCCAATATAATGATGAGAAATAATTTTTTCATGATTTTCAATTTTAAATTAATTAAGACGCATCAATGTGTGTTTATATTTAAAGAATCATTGATACGTCTCTACATAATTCCTAACTCCTAACTCCTAACTCCTAACTCCTAATTAAATATCAAACCCTGGTGCATTAACGCTGAGCATATCATAAAGGTCATCGATTCCCATTCCGTCGATGATACGTTTGATGATAGGAGGGAAGTTGTTGCCTTCGTTAACGTAGCCGTCTTTGTAAATGTCTTCTTTTAAGAACTGGTTGATATTTTCGAATATTTCATCATCATATAAGAATGAATGTAAGACGTCGGTGTCGGTTTGCACGTCGAAATACATCTTGCCGTCTTTTCTGTTTTGACCATGATAGTTGTCAACAACGATAAAACGTTTCATTCCGAATTGGTACATGTCGCAAATCAATTCACATTCGTCTGTTATTGAAAGTGAACATACGCCATTATCATTGATGACGAATTTTCCTCCGATGCGGAATTTATGTGTTTCATTATAAAATTTCTGTGCTTTTTCTGCGTCTTCGAAAGATGGGAAACGCATATAAAAATCGTAATATTTGTGTGTCATAATAAATCTTTTTTGCAAAGATAATATTTTAGTTCCATTGCTCAGTGTTTGTAAAAAGATTTATATTTGCAATATAGTTGTAGAAAATAATATTTGATTTTATTTAATTGGAAATGAAGAAGATAAACTTAGTGCTTATATTGCTTCTTGCTACTTTTGTTTTGCCAGCTCAAAATAAAGGAAAGAAGATAGATATTCAATCGATTAAAAATGACACCTTATATTATTATGGAGAGAGTGCTGTGTTTGATTCGGAAGATGATGCCATTAGTGCTTCAATGGAAAACTTGTATCAAAACATCGCTAATAGGTGCAAGCCTAATGCCATCTACGCAGGAAATGAAGACACTAAGGTTCAGTTGCAGAAAATAATAAAGACTTTTGAGATTCGAATCAATGAGAAGATTATCCTACATCCTTTGGAATATGATTTCGAAAATGACAACTATGCTTATTTTGTCTATATAAAAAGGAGTGATTTCAGGGAGATGTGCAACCTGAGAAAAAATAATATTGAACGATTGGCAAACCGTGGATACTCTGCTGAAGAGGATGACAATCTGCAGTTGGAAGATGCTCTCAAATCTTATTATTGGGGAATGATGTTATGTGTAGCTCATCCTTATGGCAATTCTTTGAAAATAACTGTTGAAGATGAACCTGTTGAAGCTTACTATTGGTTCTATGATAGACTTCAGGCTGCTTTGGGCTCGTTTAGTTTTAAACTCCCAAAAGAAAATGCTGTGGTGAAAAATGACGATGGTCTGATGGTTGATCTTAACGTATATTCTACTAAAGGTATGCCGGTGTCTAACTTGAAATTCCTTTATAATAACGGGAATAAATATATCCCGACATCGGTCAATAATGGAAGAGCTGTGGTGCTGATTAAAGATACGGAAAGAACTTCGTTTAATATCAAGATCGATTATGAGTTTAAACTAGAATCAACAGTTAATCCTGAAGTGAAAAACGTACTTGATAACATTGAACATAATATCAAGTTGAACAACAATCATCGGATAGATATATCTCATTATATGAAAAAGGCTGTTGATGAAAATAAAATCGCAGTTGGAGAAGTTGTGAAAACTACTGCGCCTGCAACATTGGCAATTGATACTGCCTTTAGAGTGGAGGATACTGATTATCTTAATATAATTCAGAAAGTGGAAGTTGCATTGCGCAAGAAGAATTATGAAAGTGTAAGACATTATTTTACTGAAGATGGATACGGTATGATTGACACCTTGTCGAAATATGGAAATATTTCTGTAGTTGGAAAACAACAGTATTCTTTCTTGAAAATGAATGATTTGGTTATCTGTAGAGGCATAAATATGCAGTTTGATTTCAAGAATAACACTTCATTCAATAGGGAAGTCGTTTTCCGTTTCGATGACAATACAAAGAAAATAGAATCGATAGCGTTTAGATTGTCGGATGTTACGGAAAGAGATATTGTGAAGAAATCAAAATGGTCAAAAGAATCCAGATTTGTACTTATCAATTTCTTGGAAGATTATCAAACGGCTTATGCATTAAAACGTCTTGATTATCTTGAAAATATTTATTCTGATGACGCTCTTATTATTGTCGGTCACGTGGTGAAAAAGACTGTGATTCCGGATAGAACACAATTTAATTTGTCTGAAAATGATGTTAAGTTGATGCAATATGACAAGGATACTTATTTCAAGAATCTGACTAGAACATTCAAGTCACAGGAATATATTAACTTACGTTTTGCTGATACAGAATTCACTAAAGCAAGGACATCAACCAAAAGAGAAGTGTATGGCGTGAGATTGTTGCAGGAATATTATTCTTCAACATATGGCGATGTTGGATATTTGTTTTTGTTGGTCGACCTTACCGATGAATCGCCATTGATTCATGTCAGAGCATGGCAGCCAGATGAGGTTGATCTGGATAAACTTATGGGTATGAAAGATTTGAGGTTGTAAATGATATACAATTACGATTTATAAAAAAGAAATAAAAAATAATTTTTGTATTGAACAAAATAAAGCATATAATTGTCTAATGTATGGTTTTGGTTATACATTTCAATTTTCTCAAATGATGAAAAGCACCTCAGTTCCCAGCTAGGTGCTTTTTTCTTAAATTTTTAAATCAATATTTTTTTTGAAAATAAGTTTCTGTTGTAAAAAAAATATTTATCTTTGCGCTAACAAAAATGTTTAACAATATTGTTAATAATATTTAATATCTATGTTTATGAGTGAACAAGTGGTACAAAGTAAAGAACAGCAGATACTGGAAGCAGCAGAACGTGAGTTTATGACAAAAGGGTATGATGGTGCTCGCACTACGTCAATCGCTAAAGCGGCAGGAGTGACTCACGCGATGTTACATTATTATTTCCGTACTAAGGAGTTGCTTTTTGAACGTATCATTGAAAAGAAAATGTCGGAGATAACTCCTGTGCTGACTTATTTGTTTGGTAATGCAGATTTGCCTTTGACAGAACGTATCAAGGAAGCTGTCTCCGTTCATTTTGATTTTATTGCTGCCAATCCTGAACTTCCTAAATTTTTAATGAATGAAGTTCTGCCGCACAAGGAGCGTTGTGATATGTTCAAATCTAAAATAGAGAGTTTCGTTTATCTGTTTAGTCAGTTGCAAAATGAGGTCGATGTTGCGGTGCAAAGAGGCGAGGTAGAGCAGTTTGATGTGTTGTCGTTGTTCCAGACGATACTTTCTCTTAATATTTGTTCATCAATGATGACACAATTTGCGGAAAATATGATGGGTGATGACATAATGGAAACCAAGGCGTTCCTTGCAGTTCGTAAGGCTGAGAATATTGAAATTATTATGCGTAGAATTAGAAAAATATAATGCTATGAAACGGATTTTCTTATTTTTATTTATTATTCAGACTGTATTCGTATCGCAGTCGCAGTCGTTGGAAGAATGTCGACGACTGGCTCGCGAACGTTATCCAGAGATTAAACAATATGATTTGATTTCGGAAACGGAGCAGTATGATCTTTCAAACGCTAAACGCGCGTGGATACCTCAAGTTGTGTTGTCTGGTCAGGCGACATATCAGTCGGCGACACCGACTTATCCTGATGTTTTTAATGCGATGCTCGCAGCTAACGGAGTTGAGATGTCGGGAGTTCGCAAAGACCAATATAAATTGGCGGTCGATGTCTCGCAAAACATTTGGGACGGCGGTCAGTCGAAAGCGAATCGCGAATTGGCTCAGTCGGAAGCGACGGAACAACGTAGTCGTGTCGATGTCGCGTTGTATGATTTGCAGTCGAGAGTTGATAATATCTATTTCGGAATTTTATTGCTCGACGAACGCGCCGCTCAGACAGAAACCTTGATCGAGGTTTTAGAAAGTAACTTGAATCGTATGCGCGTATATTATAATAATGGTGTAGCGATGCAATCTGATGTCGATGCTGTTGAGGCGGAATTGCTTACCGCTCGTCAGACTCTCGGACAAGTCGAGGCGTCGCGTACAAGTTATCGCAAAATATTGGAAGTCTTTATCGGACAAAAACTTACCGATGAAAAATTGCAGCGTCCTGAAATGACGGATGTCGTTGACCGTAACTCGGCGCGTCCAGAACTCGCTTTGTTCGATGCTCAAAATGAAAGACTTAATGCGCAACGCAATGCCATAAATGTCTCGCTTATGCCTCGCTTCAGTGCATTCGCACAAGGCTATTATGGATATCCAGGTTTGGATATGTTTAAAAGTATGCTGTCTTCAGAATGGACACTTAATGCCTTGGTGGGTGTAAGAATGTCGTGGAATGTAGGTGCATTTTATACTAAAAATAATAACTTGAATAAGTTGAATATCGCTGAGCAACAGATTGCAATACAACGTGATGTGTTTCTTTTTAATACCCAGCTTCAAACTACTCAGGATGATGGCGAAATCGTTCGTCTTCGCACTGCTTTGGATGACGACAAACGTATCGTGGAACTGCGTCGTTCGGTGCGTGTGGCAGCAGAGTCTAAACTCGAAAATGGTGTCATCGACGCTACAGAATTATTGACAAAAATAGCTGACGAAACAACGGCGATACTTAATCAAAGCACTCACGAAATAGAATTATTACAAGCAATTTACAGATTAAAAACAACGTTAAATCAATAAACTATGAGACGATTATTTTATATTTTGACAATATTGTTATTTGTGTCTTGTGAAAAAAATGTGTCTTATGACGCACAAGGTACGTTTGAAGCTACTGAAGTTATAATTTCTTCAGAAGCTACGGGAAGAATATTGAATTTTGATGTGGCGGAAGGTGAAAACCTAAAAGCAAATGCTGTCGTCGGTGCTATCGATAGTGTGCAATTGCATTTGCAACGTAAACAACTTGTTGCACAGCAGTCAGCGCTTTTGAATAGTCGTCCTGATAAGGAAAAACAAGTGGCGTCGTTGCGTGAACAGATTTCAACATTGAAAACAGAATTGAAGCGTATCGAAAACATGCTTCGTGATGGCGCGGCAACGCAGAAACAGTATGACGATATTGCGTCGCAGATCAATATATATGAAGGTCAACTTACTGCGACTTTGTCTACTTTGGATAATAATACGTTGACGATAAATGAGAATGCAGCTGCTCTAGAAGCGCAGATCGCAGCTCTCGACGACCGTATCGAAAAGTGTCGTATAGCTTCTGCTGTCGGAGGAACGGTCTTGGTTAAATATGCAGAAGCAGGAGAATATACGACTGTGGGAAAACCTTTGATGAAGCTCGCAGATCTTGATAATATTTATCTAAGAGCATATTTTACTTCCGACCAATTGTCGAAAGTTAATCTCGGTGACGAAGTGAAAGTCATCGCTGATTTTGGTGGCGAAGAACGATATGATTATGTCGGTCGTGTGTCATGGATTTCGTCAGAAAGTGAGTTTACGCCGAAAAATATTCAGACAAAAGACTCACGTGCTAATCTTGTTTATGCCGTAAAGATTGCTGTCAAGAATGACGGTCGTTTGAAAATAGGTCTTGCTGGTGAAGTAATATTGTAATTATGTCGGCAATAAAGGTTGAAAATATTTCCAAGAGTTTCGGCAAGACGAAGGCTCTCGACGGTGTCTCGTTCGAGGTCGCTCGGGGCGAACTGTTCGGCTTGATAGGTCCGGATGGGGCAGGGAAGAGCACGCTTTTTCGTTTGCTTACGACTTTATTGAATCCTGATTTTGGTCGTGCGGAAGTCGATGGTTTTGACATTGTTAAGGAGTATCGCGACATTCGTAAGCGCGTGGGATATATGCCAGGTCGCTTCTCTCTTTATCAGGATTTGACGGTGGAGGAGAACCTGAATTTCTTCGCTGCATTGTTTGGTGTAAAAGTGGAAGACACTTACGACTTAGTCGCGCCTATCTATCGTCAGATCGAGCCGTTCAAGACTCGAAAGGCTGGCAAACTCTCTGGTGGAATGAAGCAGAAACTTGCTCTCTCCTGCGCCTTGATTCATCGTCCGAGTGTGCTTTTTCTTGATGAACCAACGACGGGCGTCGATGCGGTATCGCGAAGCGAGTTCTGGGATATGTTGTCTGATCTTAAACAGAAAGGAATAACGATTCTTGTATCAACGCCATATATGGATGAGGCTTCACGATGCGACCGTATCGCATTGTGTAACGAAGGTCGTATCCTTAGCATCAATACGCCAAAAGACATCGTTTCTGGTTTTGATTCGATGCTTTACGCCATAAATGCAGAAAATATGTATCAATTATTATTGTCTTCTCGTAAGTGTAAAGGCGTTACAGAATGTTATCCTTTCGGTGAGACGCATCATCTCGTGGTTGATGAAACTTTTGATGTTGAATGTTTTAAAAAGGAGCTTTCTGATGATAAAGGTTTGCGTATAGAACCGATAAATCCTACTATTGAAGATATGTTTATAAAACTGATGAAACAATGAGCGACGTAATAATTTCAGTCAAGGATTTGACAAAGCGTTTCGGTGATTTCACTGCCGTCAATCGCATTACTTTCGATGTTGAGCGTGGCGAGATATTCGGTTTTCTCGGTGCTAATGGCGCAGGTAAAACCACGGCGATGCGTATGCTCTGTGGTTTGAGTTATCCGACATCGGGTAGCGGCACCGTGGCAGGTCATGACGTGATGCGCGAAGGTGAGATGATAAAACGTCATATAGGTTATATGAGTCAGCGCTTTTCTCTTTATAACGACTTGACGGTCTGGGAGAACATACGACTTTTCGCTGGGATCTACGGTCTGTCGAAGTCGGAGACGGAAAGTCGCGCCACGGAGTTGTTGAGACGTCTTAACTTCACTTCGGAACGTAATACGCTTGTTGGCGCGTTGCCTTTGGGTTGGAAGCAGAAACTGTCGTTTGCAGTGGCGACGATCCATCGTCCTGAAGTGGTGTTTCTCGATGAACCTACAGGTGGCGTCGACCCGATAACGCGTCGTCAGTTCTGGGAGATGATTTATGAAGCGGCTGATGGCGGCACTACGATATTCGTCACGACTCACTATATGGACGAAGCGGAATATTGTACTCGCGTTTCTATTATGGTCGATGGTGAGGTGCGTGCGCTCGACACGCCGTTGCGTCTTAAAGAACAATTCGCAGCTGAGTCGATGGATGAGGTGTTCCGAATCCTGGCTCGCGGCGCAAAAAGAGGGGAGTAGATCATGAAAAATAATTTTCTGTCATTTGTAAAGAAAGAGTCCTTGCATATCTTGCGTGATGTGCGAACGATGATGATAGTGCTACTCATACCAGTGGTGCTGATGATACTTTTCGGTTTCGCCATCTCTACTGAAGTGAATAACCTCGACGTGGCAATAGTAGCGCCGAATCGTACAGAAAGCGTGCGTCAAACCGTAGATCGACTTTACAGAAATCCTTATTTTACATTAACAGATTATATCGATAATAACGATATTGATAAGGTGTTGCGTAGCGGAAAGGCTAACGTAGTTGTGCTTTTTGATGAGGATTACGATAAGTTATTGGCGCAGCGTTCGGAAGGAATCGACACAAAACCTGCAGTGCAGTTTATCTTCGATGCGTCTAATACAAACCTAGCTCAGACAGGCGCAATTTATTTGCAAAATGCTATCGCTACGGAGCATTCACAACAGGAAATGCTGAATATGCACTTGCTCTACAATCCGCAGATGAAGTCGGCTTATAACTTCGTGCCTGGCATCATGGGGCTTATTTTCATATTGATATGCGCGATGATGACGTCGGTTTCTATCGTCAGGGAAAAAGAAGTCGGTACGATGGAGGTGCTGCTCGTTTCGCCAGTGCGTCCTATCAAAATCATTCTCGCTAAGATGATACCTTATTTCGTCATCTCTTGTATCAATCTTGTGACAATATTACTTATCGCTCGTTATTTGCTCTACATTCCTTTGGATGGCGTTTGGGGTGGCGTAATAGTAATGTCTATCGTTTATCTGCTGTTGTCTCTCGCTTTGGGATTGTTTATCTCAACGGTTTCTTCTTCGCAAGTTGTGGCATTGCTTGTATCAGCTATGGTTTTGCTTCTGCCAATGATGATGCTTTCTGGAATGCTTTTCCCTCTCGAAAACCTTCCAATGATATTGAAACCGCTTCCTAACATCGTACCAGCTCGCTGGTATATCGACGCGATTCGTAAATTGATGATTATGGGTTTGCCACTGTCGGCTGTGATGAAAGAACTAATCATACTTGTAATTATGACTTTTGTCCTGATGGGAATTTCTCTTAAGAATTTTAAAGATAAACTTGAATAGATTATGCGACAATTATTAATATTAATACAAAAGGAGTTTATCCAAATCTTTCGTAATCCTTTGTTACCTAAACTGATTCTCATATTTCCAGTGATGGTAATGCTTGTTATGCCTTGGGTTACGACGATGGACGTACGTAATGTCGGTGTCGCGATTATCGATGACGATTGTTCCACTTTGTCATATCGCATTAAGAGTGATATTCGTGCCGCTGAATATTTTACAATTAACGATGAACCTAATACACATGAGGAGGCATTACGTTTGTTGGAAGATTCTAAGATTGATATAATTCTTCTGATTCCTGATGATTTTGAACGTAATATCACAAGTGTTTCGCCAAAGAAATTGGATATTTCTGCGAATGCAGTAAATGCTACAAAAGGCTCACTCGGAAGTCAATATCTCGTTCAGACGATTGCTTCTACGATGTCAAAATATATGAGCGAACAGGGAAGATCGCACCTTTCTGACTTTGTCGTAATACAGAATCGTTATAATCCTACATTGAATTATCGCAATCTGATGATTCCAGCTCTGATGATTATGTTGGTTATTTTGATATGTGGTTTCCTCTCGTCTGTTAATATCGTTTCGGAAAAAGAGAATGGAACAATTGAGCAGATAAATGTTACTCCAATTGGTAAGTTTACCTTTGTTCTTGCAAAGCTGATTCCTTTCTGGCTGATAGGATTGTTCGTAGTTACTGTAGCTATGATTGTTGCCTGGCTTGTTTACGACCTTGTTCCGGTAGGTTCTTTGGGAAATATTTATTTCGCTACGATATTATTCATTCTCTGTTTCTCAGGTTTCGGCGTGACTGTCGCCAATATTTCTGACAACATCCAGCAGACTATGTTCATGATGTTTTTCTTTATCGTGATTTTCATCCTGCTGAGCGGATTGCTTACGCCTATCAGTTCGATGCCTGACTGGGCGCAGAAATTCACAATGTTGCTTCCACCTCGCTATTACATTGATATTATGCGTGCTGTTTATTTGAAAGGAGCGATATTTTTCGAATTATGGCAAAACTTTGCAGCACTCGGTGTATTTGTGATAATTTTCAATTTACTTGCTACGATAACTTATAAGAAGCAGGTGTGAAAATGACTAACTCATAAAATTATATAAAAACTAAAAAAGTCGCTTCAATGAAGCGACTCTTTTTTTGTTAAGATTTATATGCAAAAAGAAAAGGTTTAAAATTCAAGGATGACCTCAAACTTTAAACCTTAAACTTTAAACCTTAAACCAAGATTTATTGTTCTTTCACATTGTTCATACCAACTTCAACAGCTTGCATGTTCAATGGAATAAGTTTATGAGCACGTTCTGGAAGTGAGTGTTCGAGACCTTCTTTAACTTTATCCAAAGAGATGATTGGTTTAAGTTTAAGATAAGCACCGAGGATAATCATGTTGAACACTTTAGCGTTACCCATATCTGATGCTAATTGAGCACCTTCGATTGTGTAAATCTTAATGTCAGTACGTGTTGGTTTGTGAGTAATACCGTTTGGATCGTAAAGGAGAACGCCACCTGGTTTTACTTTATCTTCGAATTTGTCGAGTGATTGTTGGTTGAGGATTACAGCTGTGTCGAAAGCGTTGAGGATTGGTGAGCAAACGCGGTCATCGCTGATGATGACAGTTACGTTAGCGGTACCGCCACGCATTTCAGGACCGTAAGATGGCATCCAGCTGACTTCTTTACCTTCCATGATACCACTATATGCAAGGATCTTACCCATTGACAAGACACCTTGTCCGCCGAAACCGGCAATAATAATTTCTTCTGTCATTGTTTTAAATTTTTTATTTTTCAACAATCTTACCGTCAACTTTAATGTCACCGAGTGGATAGAATGGAAGCATGTTTTCTACCAACCATTGGTTAGCTGCAACTGGTTCCATTTTCCAGTTTGAGTTACAGTTAGAAACGATTTCAACGAAGTTGACACCGCTCTTGCCGTTGATTTGGTTTTCAAAAGCTTTCTTGATAGCAGCTTTTGCTTTACGTACGCATGCTGGGTTGTAAACAGCTTGACGTGTAACGTATTTTGTACCTGGGAGTTGAGCGATAAGTTCTGTTATTCTTAATGGGTAACCATTGCATGGGATACCGTCGAAACCTGCGCCTGCTGGTAAAGTAGCTTTACGGCCGTAAGGTGTTGTAGCTGTCTTCATGCCTTCCAATGTTGTTGGAGCCATTTGACCACCTGTCATACCATAGATACCGTTGTTAACGAAAATCATTGTGATGTTTTCGCCACGGTTACAAGCGTGGATTGTTTCTGCTGTACCGATAGCTGCCAAGTCACCGTCACCTTGGTATGTGAAGATAACTTTGTTAGGCCATACGCGTTTGAGACCTGTTGCCAATGCTGGAGCACGACCGTGAGCTGCTTCTTGGAAGTCAACATCGAAGTAGTCGTATGCCATAACTGAGCAACCTACAGGAGCTACACCGATTGTGTCTTCGTCAACGCCGAGTTCTTCGATAACTTCAGCGACGAGGCGGTGGATTGTACCGTGACCGCAACCTGGACAATAGTGGAATGGTTTTTCGGTCAATAACTTAGATTTTTGATAAACTAAGTTTTCTGGTTTAATGATATCTTCTATTGACATATTCTTATTCTCCTATAATTTGTTTTTTCATTGCTTCGAGAACTTCTTCTGGTGTGTGGATGATACCACCAACGCGACCGAAGTGTTCTGCTTTAACGCGACCGTTGACTGCCAATTTAACGTCTTCAATCATTTGACCGCAGCTTAATTCAACTGCTAAGAAACCTTTAGCGCCTCTGTCAATGAGGTTTTGAATAGCTTTTGATGGGAATGGGAATAATGTGATAGGACGTAATAAACCAACTTTAAGGCCTTCAGCGCGTGCCAATTGTACTGATTTTTGAGCGATACGAGCACTTGAACCGTAAGCTACGAATACATATTCTGCATCTTCGCATTCGATTTCTTCAAAACGTACTTCGTTTTCTTCAACCATTCTGTATTTTTCTTGGAGATGGCGGTTGTGTGCTTCCATCTTAACTGAGTCTAAATCTAAAGATGTGATGATACGGTGTTGTGTACCTCTCTTACGACCTGTTGTTGCCCAAGGATAGTTGGCTTTGATTTCTTCTTCTGTCATACGTGGCTTTTGTTCTGGAAGAACAACTTTTTCCATCATTTGACCGATTGCACCGTCTGATAAGATGCAGCATGCCATACGATATTTGAATGCTAACTCGAAGCCTAATGCTACGAAGTCTGCCATTTCTTGTACTGATGCTGGTGCTAATACGATGTTTTTGTAGTCACCGTTACCACCGCCTTTACATGCTTGGAAGTAGTCTGCTTGTGATGGTTGGATTGTTCCTAAACCCGGGCCGCCACGAACTACGTCTGCATAAACGCAAGGTACTTCTGCACCTGCTATATAAGCTATACCTTCTTGCTTTAAGCTGACACCTGGACTTGATGATGATGTCATAACGCGTTTGCCAGATGCACCGGCAGCATAAACCATGTTGATAGCTGCGATTTCACTTTCTGCTTGTAAAACGACCATACCGGTACGTTCGTAAGGGTTTTGTTCCATAAGATACTCAATCACTTCTGATTGTGGAGTGATAGGATATCCGTAATAAGCATCACAACCGTAGCGAATAGCTGCTTCGGCTAATGCTTCGTTACCCTTCATCAGTTTTAATTCTCCCATTATGTGTTAATTTTAAATGTTAGACAATTGATTTAATTACAATTTGACTTTGTAAACTGTGATAACACCATCTGGACATACCATGCCGCATGATGCACAACCAATACATTTGTCAGGTTCCGCCATATAAGCGTAATTGTAACCTTTACCGTTTACTTCTTTTGCCAAGCCGATAACACCAACTGGACAGTTTGCAACGCATACGCCGCAACCTTTACAACGTTCTGTGTTAACTACGATGGCTCCTTTGAAACTTGCCATAATTGTTTATTTTTAAGTTACTTATAATGTTTATTGTTTGATTGATTCTTTGTTTCTATCAAGACTCACAAATATATATAATTTTTTAAAATCCGAAGTGGAAAATGAAAAAAATATTATTTGATTGGGTGATCTTCAGCGAAACGTTTTAATCTTTCTGCCAAGACAGGAATTTCTTCTCTTTGTATCAATGAAGTACAAGCTCTGATGCCTTGACGTGTGCTTCCGCATGTGTCCAAAGAAATAGCTGAAATACCATAATATAACATTTCTTCGAGAAGTTCTGCACCTGTCATACCTGGATAATAATATGTAAAGTAAAATCCGTCTGCTATTGGTTCGCCGAGGTCTTCGTCGTATGTGAATTTGAAACCATTAGATGTGAATGCGTCTTTCATCATCTTTGCTTTTTCTCCGTATTCCAAAACATCGTCACGATAGTTGTATGTGCCGTCGTTGACTGCTTTCAAAACGCCTGCAACTGCGTATTGTGCTGAATGTGATGTTCCTGAACTGAGTGGGTGCAATGCGCCAAATATGATGCCTCTTACAAAAATTTCTTGTCCGCAGAATTCTTTCAAGTCAGGATATACGCGTTCTGCGAGTTTGTTGCTGATGCCTAAAATAGCGCAACGTTCACCTGCATAACTGAAAGCTTTTGAACTTGAAATCATCAAGATGTAGTTGTCTGTGTATTTACCTACTGTTGGTTGGTATGGAGCTACGCCAGGGTGACTGTAGTCTTTACGGAAGTCCATTCCGAAATAAGCGAGGTCTTCAAGAACGATGACGTCGTATTTGTTTGCCAATTCACCGATGATACGAAGTTCTTCGTCTGTCAAGCAAACCCATGTAGGGTTGTTAGGATTTGAATATAATACGCTGTGAATTTTGCCTGTTGCAAAAATGCTTTCTAATTTGTTGCGAAGGTTCTCACCTCTGTATTCATAGATGTCGAAAGCTTCCATTTGCATTCCGAGAATCTTAGTCTGGAATTTGTGAACAGGGAATCCTGGGTCAATAAATAATATTGTGTTCTTTTCTTTATTTGTGTGTCCGCAGATCATGAATGATGCGAATGCTCCTTGCATAGAACCGACTGTAGGGATGCAGTTGGCAGCGTCAACGTCGAGGTCGAGGAAGTTCTTGATGAAACGAGAAGCTTCTTTCTTTACTGCAGGAACGCCGTCAATTGGTGGATATGTCGCTGCAACGCCGTCTTGTAATGCTTTTATTTGTGCTTCAACGCCTGCTTGTACTGCTGGAAGTCCTGGATTTCCCATTTCCATGTGGATAAACTTAACGCCGCTCGCAGCTTCTAAATCTCTTGCAAGCTTGTTGATTTCGCGGATGCCGGCTTTGCCGATGCATGGAAGGTTGCTGTCGCTGAATACTTTTTGAGCTACTTCAACCGGAACAATGTTATTCTTCATGATAAATATGTTGACTTTTTTGATTAAAAATATCAGAACTAAGTTTGAACGTCAAAATTATGAAAATATTTAATATAAAAAGTCTTAAAAGAAGAATATTTTTAGTTAAAGGTTTTTGGGGAAAGTTATAGTGAATTTGTGGGACGTACTGGACTCGAACCAGTGACCTCTGCCGTGTGAAGGCAGCGCTCTAAACCAACTGGGCTAACGTCCCGATAGTGGATAAAAAAAGAACGTCAATTGACGTTCTTTCGTGGGGCGAACAAGAATCGAACTTGTGACCTCATGCCTGTCAAGCATGCGCTCTAAACCAACTGAGCTACCGTCCCATTTGCGAGTGCAAAGATACAACTTTTTTTTATTCGTCCAAATATTTTTTGTGTCATTTTTTATTTTATTTTTGAGTTCACTAAATGAATTGTTATGAATAAAATTAAATCACTGTTAATCATTATGTTCCTTTTGGGAACAATTCAATTGACCAATGCTCAGGAAAAGAAAAACTTTGAATTGGCCGACATCTATGAACGCCCTACATTCTCAATAAAAGGTGTTAGAGGCATGAATCCTATGAATGATGGCAATACTTACGCCACTTTGGAACAAGGCGTATTGAATATCTATAACTACAAGACTGGCAAGAAAGTCAAGTCTTTGTTTGACATGAATGACATTGATGCTTCTTTGTATGGAACATATGTTCTCAGCGATGATGAGACTAAGGTCTTGTTCATGAATAATATGAATCCGATATATAGACACTCTTATACTGCAAGTTTTTATGTCTATGATATTAATAATAAGGTGTTGAAGCCTCTTTCTGAAAATGGAGACCAACGTCTGGCAACATTCTCTCCAGATGCGACAAAAGTCGCTTTTATGCGCGATAATAACTTGTTTATTAAGGATTTGAATACTAATGAAGAATTACAATTCACTCATGATGGAAAATGGAATCATATTATCAACGGTGCTCCTGATTGGGTGTATGAAGAAGAATTTGGTTTCGCTCAGGGTTTCTTCTGGTCTCCAGATAGCAAAAAAATCGCTTTCTATCGTTTCGATGAGTCAAACGTGAAGGAGTTTAATATGCAAATGACAGAAGGTTTGTATATGCAGGATTATAAATTCAAATATCCAAAAGCTGGTGAGGATAATTCAATCGTTGAAATTTTTGTCTATGATGTGGAATCTGGCAAAACAACAAAAATGAATACTGGTGAAGAAACTGATATTTATTTCCCAAGAATTAAATGGACTCAGAATCCTAATGTATTGGCAATCCAACGTCTGAACCGTCACCAAAATCATCTTGAAATTTTAACAGCAAACGCAACTACAGGCGAAACAGCTATTATTTACGATGAAACTAATCCTTATTATATAGACATCACTGACAACTGGACATTCCTCGCTGACGGAAAAAGATTCTTGATGACAAGCGAAGCCGATGGATATAATCACATTTACTTGTATACAATGGATGGTTCTCTCGTTAAACAACTTACATCTGGAAATTGGGAAGTTACAGAAGTTTACGGATTTGATGGAAAAGAGGTTTACTTCCAAGCTGCTAAAAATAGTTCAATCGAACGTCAGATTTATGCAGTCAACTTGAAAGGCGCAATGCGTGCATTAATTAATAAGGTAGGTACAAATAATGCTAGATTCAGTTCTAACTACAAATATTTAATTAATATAAATTCATCTGCCGAACAACCTCATCAATATGTCTTGTTTGATAACAGTGGCAAACAAGTGAGAGTGTTGGAAGATAATAAAGATTTCGCAGAGAGAATGAAGGCCTATAACGTCGCTAAAAAAGAATTTGTGACAATTACGGACCCTGCTTTTACTTTGCCAGACGGAACTCAATTAGAAATGGAAACATGGCGTATTTTGCCTCCTGATTTCGATCCAAATAAGAAATATCCAGTCTTGATTTATGTTTATGGAGGTCCTGGTCACCAAACTGTTATGAATTCTTGGAACCATAGCGACTATGCATGGATGCAGATGTTGGCTCAAAATGGAATTATATGCGTGTCTATAAATAATAGAGGCGGTGGCGCAAGAGGTGAGGCTTTTAAGAAAATGACATATCAACAACTTGGAAAATATGAAACTGAAGATATGATAACTTTGGCTAAATATATGGCAGCGCAACCTTACGTAAATCCTGATAAAATCGCTATCTATGGATGGAGCTATGGCGGATTTATGGCAACTTCAGGCATAACAAAAGGCGCGGATTATATTAGCACAGCGGTGGCTGTCGCACCTGTCACAAACTGGCGCTATTACGACAATATTTATACTGAGAGATTTATGCGTACTCCACAAGAAAATCCTTCTGGTTATGACGACAATTCTCCTATAAATTTCGTTGAAAAATTGAAAGGTAACTATTTGTTATGCCATGGTAGCGGCGATGATAATGTTCACTTCCAAAATGCGATGGAACTCATTAAAGCTTTGGTTTCTGAAGGAAAACAATTTGACTTGATGGTCTATCCAAACAAGAACCACAGCATCTATGGTCAATATGAGGAAGGTGGAGTCGAAGTTAGAATGCATTTGTTTGAAAAGATAAATAATTTCTTGTTTGAAAATCTTTTAGAAAATTAATCGGATGTATTAAAAAAATATATATCTTTGCACCCGCTTAAGAAAAAACTAAATTAAGTTTAACAATTTAAAGAAAGAGAGAGTATTAACATGATTATTGTTCCTGTAAAAGAAGGCGAAAGCATTGATCGCGCTCTTAAACGTTACAAGAGAAAGTATGAAAAAACTGGCGTTGTAAAAGAATTACGTAACCGTCAAAAATTCACTAAACCTTCAATCATTAAACGTGAACAACGTATGAAGGCTATTTACGTTCAACAGCTTCGTCAAGCAGAAGAAAACAATTGATTTCTTATTTGCACTTTTTGCAAGAATGATTTCTCAGAAAAACATTGTCTTAATCAAGGCAATGTTTTTTTTGTTTGAACTATTGTTTTTTTGAAAACAAATAATTATCTTTGACGCATAAAGAACTTTAAATGATAGAAAGATTTATTAGATATATAAAATCTGAAAAAAGATATTCAATGCATACGGTTATGGCGTATAAGCGAGATCTTGAACAGTTTTGTTTCTTTCTCAAAAAAAAGTATGAGGTTGAAGATATTTTATCGGTGAATTCTGATATCGTTCGTTCTTATATTATTGACTTAAAGGAGGTGAATCTTCAGAATAGAAGTATCAATAGGAAGATATCTGCTTTGCGTTCTTTTTATAATTATTGTTTGAGGGAAAAAAAGATATCGGTTACACCGTTGTCTGGTGTGAAATCGCTGAGACAGCCTAGAGAGTTGGCTAAATTTGTTCCAGAACATGATTTAAAAAAGATGTGCTTTGAACAAAATGACGATTTTGTGGTAAGAAGAGATGAGGTCGTCTTTGAAATTTTATATCAAACGGGAATGCGTCAGGCTGAGTTGAGGTCACTTTGTGATGATGACATTGATAAAAGTGCAGGAACGATAAAGGTGCATGGAAAAAGAAATAAAGATAGGATAATACCGGTAGGTGAGGAACTGTTAAGAATGATAGGTAATTATATACAGATAAGAGACCAACGCTTCCCAGATCGTGATAGCTCTTTGTTGATTGTGAATGATCGTGGAAAAGAGGCTTCACCACAGTTTGTGTATGGTTTGATACATAACATTTTAAAAGAGGTGACAACGATAGAGCAAAAAAGTCCGCATGTGTTGCGCCATACGTTTGCTACGCATTTGCTGAATAGGGGAGCGGATATAAGAGCAATACAAAAACTGTTGGGGCATAGTAGCTTAAACTCGACCCAAATATATACTCATAATACGATAGATAAACTTAAGGATGTATATAAGAAAGCGCATCCTTACGGAGATAAATAAAAACATGGTTTTAAAACCATATTATTAATAACCAATTTAAAACAGGAGGTTAATATGAAAATTAACATCAATTCAGTTCACTTTAAGGCTGACAAAAAATTAGAAGACTTCATTGCCCAAAAGTTGGAAAAAGTTTGTGCAAAAAATTCTGACGTTATAGGATCTGAAGTAACATTGAAATTAGACAACACAGATACACCTGAAAATAAGATTGTAGATATTAGAATTATGTTGAAAGGAAATGATTTGTTTGCAAGTAAAGTTAGCAAATCATTTGAAGAGTCAACAGATGAAGTTATAGATGCCTTGAAAAAGCAGTTGGAGAAGTATAAAGGTAAGGCTGATAAATAAATAATATCTGTGAGAATCAATAAATTATGTTAATTATTAAAAAAAAAGATTTTTTTTTGATAAAAACGTTTGTAGATTCAAGAATTATGATTATTTTTGCAGACCATTTCAGAGGATTTCTAATGAAGTGGTCTGCTTTGTGCAGAATGTTCTTTAACAGAGTGAAAAAGCCGGCGTAGCTCAGCGGTAGAGCACGTGATTTGTAATCTCGGGGTCGGGGGTCCAAATCCCTCCGCCGGCTCAAGTCAAGTTTTCTTGGGAAAGAAATTGACGGGGGAGTCGCATAGTGGCAATTGCAACAGACTGTAAATCTGTCCTCGGATGAGTTCGGTGGTTCGAGTCCACCCTCCCCCACACATTAGCGGAAGTAGCTCATTTGGCAGAGCGAAAGCCTTCCAAGCTTTAGGTAGCGGGTTCGAGCCCCGTCTTCCGCTCAAAAAGAAGCCAGCGTAGCTCAGGGGTAGAGCACTTCCTTGGTAAGGAAGGGGTCACGAGTTCAAATCTCGTCGCCGGCTCTTCGGAGAAAAGTAAAATTATCAACCTTAAGTAAAAAATAAATAGTTATGGCAAAAGAAAAATTTGAAAGGTCAAAACCACACGTCAATATTGGTACAATTGGCCACGTTGACCACGGTAAGACAACTTTGACAGCAGCTATCACATTCCACCTTGCTCAAAAAGGTTTGTCAGAAGTTAAATCATTTGATTCAATCGACGCTGCTCCAGAAGAAAAAGAAAGAGGTATCACTATTAATACAGCTCACGTAGAATACCAAACAGAAAAACGTCACTATGCACACGTTGACTGTCCTGGTCACGCTGACTACGTTAAGAACATGGTTACTGGTGCTGCTCAAATGGACGGTGCTATCATCGTTGTTGCTGCAACAGACGGTCCTATGCCTCAAACACGTGAACACATCCTCCTCGCACGTCAGGTTGGTGTTCCAAGATTAGTTGTTTTCTTGAACAAATGTGACTTGGTTGACGATCCAGAATTGTTAGACCTCGTTGAAATGGAAGTTAGAGATTTATTATCACAATACGAATTCGATGGTGATAACACTCCTATCATCCGCGGTTCAGCTCTCGGTGGCTTGAACGATGACCCAACATGGGCTCCTAAACTCGACGACTTAATGGAAGCATGTGACACATGGATTCCAGAACCAGAAAGATTAGTTGACAAACCATTCTTGATGCCAATCGAAGACGTTTTCTCAATCACTGGTCGTGGTACAGTTGCTACAGGTCGTATTGAAACAGGTATCATCAAAGTTGGTGATCCAGTTGATATCATCGGTATGGGTGCTGAAAAACTTAAATCAGTTGTTACTGGTGTTGAAATGTTCCGTAAACTTTTGGACGAAGGTGAAGCTGGCGATAACGCAGGTCTCTTACTCCGTGGTATAGACAAAGACGAAATCCGTCGTGGTATGGTTATCGTAAAACCAGGTTCAGTAAAACCTCACAACCACTTCAAAGGTGAAGTTTACGTTCTTTCAAAAGAAGAAGGTGGTCGTCACACTCCATTTAGAAACAAATATCGTCCTCAATTCTACTTCAGAACAACAGACGTTACAGGTGAAATCACATTACCAGAAGGTATGGAAATGGTTATGCCAGGTGACCACGTTACAATCGAAGTAAACTTGATCAACGAAATCGCTATGGACAAAGGTCTCCGTTTCGCTATCCGTGAAGGTGGTAGAACAGTTGGTTCAGGTCAAGTTATCGAAATCATTGAAGATTGATAATTTAAAATATTCAGGGTGCTTTAGGGCACCCTATACACAGGCATAGCTCAATTGGTAGAGTAGTGGTCTCCAAAACCATTGGTTGAGGGTTCGAGTCCTTCTGCCTGTGCTAGGTAAAATAAAATAGTTCAAACAAAAAATGAAAAGGTTTATAAACTACATTAAAGAATGTTATACCGAGTTAGTTGAGAAGACTTCTTGGCCAACTTGGAAAGAACTCCAAAGTAGTGCAATCGTCGTGTCCATTGCTTCCCTAATAATCGCCTTGGTGGTTTATCTGATGGATAAGTCTTTTGAAACTTTATTAGAAACATTTTACAGAATATTCTAATTGAGGTGTTTGATCTAATCAACATTCTAATTACTTTTAATTTCTAAATAATATGAGTGAACAGAACGAAAAGAAATGGTATGTTATTCGTGCTATCAGTGGTAAAGAGAAAAAAGTTAAAGAGTATCTTGATGCTGAAATAGCAAGACGTGCTGATTTGCAGTCTCTGATTTCACAAGTGCTGATTCCAACAGAGAAAGTTTATTCAGTTAGAAACGGTAAAAAGATCAGTAAGGAAAGAAATTACCTTCCTGGTTATGTTTTAGTTGAAGCTGTCTTGAATGGAGAAGTATCACATATTATTAAGGATACTCCTAATGTGTTAGGATTTCTTGGCACAAAAGGAGAAGCTGATCCACTTCGCCCATCTGAAGTTTGTCGTATTTTAGGTAAAGTTGATGAACTCACAGAAATGGGAGAAGGTAGTGATTTATCATTCATTGTTGGTGAGACTGTAGTGGTAAACGACGGACCATTCAGTAGTTTTACAGGCATTATAGAAGAGGTTAACGAAGAGAAGAAAAAACTCAAGGTTATGGTTAAAATCTTCGGCCGTAAGACTCCACTTGAATTAAGCTATTTCCAAGTAAAGAGAGAGTAGTAGAATTTGAATTTTTTGTTTTCATTTAACTTTTATAAAAAATTAAAATGAAAGAAGTAAGCGGATTAATTAAACTGCAAATCAAAGGAGGAGCCGCTAATCCTGCACCACCTATTGGTCCAGCATTGGGTCAAAAAGGTGTTAACATCATGGAGTTTTGCAAGCAATTCAATGCTCGTACACAAGATCAAGCTGGTAAAGTACTTCCAGTTATCATCACAGTGTACAAGGATAAATCATTTGATTTCATTGTCAAAGCTTCACCAGTTGCTGCATCAGTATTAGAAGCTGCTAAAATCGCCAAAGGCTCAAAAGAACCTAACCGTTCAAAAGTTGGTTCAATGAGTTGGGATACAGTACGTACAATTGCTGAAAACAAGATGAAGGACTTAAATTGCTTCACAATCGAATCAGCGATGAGTATGGTAGCAGGTACAGCACGTAGTATGGGTGTTAAGATTACAGGCGAATCACCTTTAAAGTAAAGACTAAGTCTTAAGCATTTGTAGAACAAACAAAAAGAAATTATCAAATGGCAAAAGTATCTAAGAAAAGAAAAGAAGCTTTAGCTAAGTTCGACAAAAGCAAGGTTTACTCCTTGACAGAAGCGGTTGATGTCGTGAAACAAATCACTTACACCAAATTCGATGCATCAGTTGACTTAAATGTTCGTTTAGGTGTTGACCCACGTAAAGCCAACCAAATGGTTCGTGGTAGCGTTACACTTCCTCACGGAACAGGTAAAGTCGTTCGCGTTTTGGTATTATGTACACCAGACAAGGAAGAAGAAGCAAAGAATGCCGGTGCAGATTTCGTCGGATTAGAGGATTATATCCAAAAGATTAAAGACGGATGGACCGATGTTGATGTGATTATCACAATGCCTACTGTTATGCCTAAGATTGGTGCATTAGGACGTATCCTCGGACCAAGAGGTTTAATGCCTAACCCAAAAACTGGTACAGTAACAATGGACATCGCTAAGGCTGTTCAAGAGGTAAAAGCTGGTAAAATCGATTTCAAAGTTGACAAATACGGAATCGTTGATGCTGGTATTGCGAAAGTCAGTTTCACATCAGATAAGATCTACGATAACGCTAAAGAAGTTATCCAAGCTATTATCAAGTTGAAACCAGCAGCAGCTAAAGGTACTTACATTAAGAGCATTTACATTTCCAGCACAATGAGTCCTGGAGTGCAAGTGGATCCTAAATCAATAGCCCTCTAAACCTTTAATAAGTTATTGACATGAGAAAAGAAGATAAAGAAGTTATTATCAACTCGATTACAGAGCAGTTGAACGCATGTCCAAATTTCTACTTGACAGATATCGCAGAACTTAATGCTGAGAAGACAAGTAGCTTAAGAAGAGAATGCTTCAATAGCAACGTCAAGCTTGTAATGGTAAAGAATGCATTGTTAAAGAAAGCTATGCAAAACACCGGTAGAGAATTCGGTGATCTTTACAGTGTTATGAAGGGCACTACAGCTTTGATGTTGTCAGAAAATGGCAATGCTCCAGCAAAGTTGATAAAGAAATTCCGTGGTAAAAAGGAAGCTCGTCCAATCTTAAAAGGCGCATACATTGAAGAATGCGTTTACGTTGGCGACAACATGCTCGATACATTAGTAAACATCAAGTCAAAGAACGAATTGATTGCAGACGTTGTAGCATTGTTACAATCACCTGCAAAGAATGTACTCGGTGCATTACAATCTGGCGGACATATTCTCAGTGGTGTTGTTAAGACATTATCAGAGAGACCAGAATAATAAAAAAGTAATAAAAAGAAAAAAAATAAATTTGTATAACAATTAAAAAACTTAAAGAAATGGCAGATTTAAAAGCTTTTGCAGAACAATTAGTAAACCTTACTGTTAAAGAGGTTAATGAACTTGCCGCTATATTGAAAGAAGAATACGGTATCGAACCAGCAGCAGCAGCAGCAGTTGTAGCAGCTCCAGCAGCAGGCGATGCAGCTCCAGCAGCAGAAGAAAAAACATCATTCGATGTTATCCTCAAATCAGCTGGCGCACAAAAATTAGCAGTTGTAAAACTCGTTAAAGAATTAACAAGCCTCGGTTTGAAAGAAGCTAAGGAATTAGTTGACGCTGCTCCTAAAGCTATCAAAGAAGGTGTTAGCAAAGAAGAAGCTAATGCACTTGAAGCAGCTCTTAAAGAAGCTGGTGCAGAAGTTGAAGTTAAATAAGGATTTAATTTCCACAAGACACAATGGTATCAACCTCGACTCCGTTTTTGGAGTTGAGGTTTATGCCTATAGTTGTCTTAATTAAATTCTTAACATTCATTTTAACATCTTTCTTTATAACACTAAAAACATAACACTTTGGCAGATAAATCATTAGATAGAATCAGTTTCGCGTCGATTAAAAGACCATTCGACTATCCTGATTTTTTGGATATCCAATTGAAGTCATTCCACGACTTTTTCCAATTAGACACCAACCCGGATAACCGCAAGAATGAAGGTCTCTTCAATGTTTTCAAAGAAAACTTCCCTATCACAGACGCTAGAAACAATTTTGTACTCGAATTTCTCGATTACTATATTGATGCTCCTCAATATACAATTGCTGAGTGCATCGAACGTGGTTTAAGTTATTGCGTAAGATTAAAAGCAAAGCTTAAGCTTTCATGTACAGATGTTGAACATGAAGACTTTGAGACAAAAGTACAAGATGTGTACCTCGGTCTTATTCCATATATGACACCACAAGGTACATTCGTTATCAACGGTGCAGAACGCGTCGTTGTTTCTCAGTTACACCGCTCTCCAGGTGTATTCTTCGGTTCAAGTGTACACGCAAATGGTACGACATTATATTCTGCCCGTATCATTCCTTTCAAAGGCTCTTGGATGGAGTTCTCAACCGATATTAGCAATGTAATGTATGCTTATATCGACCGTAAAAAGAAATTACCTATTACAACATTACTCCGCGCTATAGGTTACGAATCTGATAAAGATATTCTTGACATCTTCAATCTTTCAGAAGAAATAAAAGTGTCTAAGACAGCTCTCAAAAAAGTTCTTGGACGTAAACTTTCTGCAAGAGTACTTCGTTCATGGTTCGAAGACTTCGTTAATGAAGAAACAGGCGAATGCGTTTCAATTGAACGTCATGAGTCAATTCTTGACCGCGGTACAGTGTTGGAATCTGAACATATAGACATCATCGTTAATTCAGGCGTTAAGACTATCCTCCTTGATCGTGAGGATATTAATATTTCTGATTACTCTATAGTATTCAATACTTTGCAAAAAGACCCTTCAAACTCAGAGAAGGAAGCTGTTGAATATATCTATAGACAATTACGTAATGCAGAACCACCAGATGAAGAAACAGCTCGTGGTATCATCGAGAAATTGTTCTTCTCAGACAAACGCTATGACTTGGGTGATGTTGGCCGCTATCGCATCAATCGTAAGTTAGGTTTAGAAATTCCGGCTGATGTGAAAGTTCTCACTAAGGAGGATGTTATCGCTATTATCAAGTATTTGATTAACTTGTCTAATAGCAAAGCTGAAATTGATGATATTGACCACTTGAGTAACCGTCGTATTAGAACTGTCGGTGAACAATTATATGCACAGTTCGGTGTTGGTTTAGCTCGTATGGCACGTACAATTCGTGAAAGAATGAACGTTCGTGACAACGAAAACTTCACACCAACAGAACTTATCAACGCAAAAACATTATCATCAGTTATCAATTCATTCTTTGGAACAAACCAATTGTCCCAATTTATGGATCAAACCAACCCATTGTCAGAGGTTACACACAAACGTCGTATCTCTGCTTTAGGTCCTGGTGGTTTGTCACGTGACCGTGCAGGTTTCGAAGTTCGTGACGTTCACTATACACACTATGGTCGTCTTTGTACAATCGAAACACCTGAAGGTCCAAACATCGGTCTTATTTCTTCACTTTGCGTATTCGCTAAGATCAATAATTTAGGTTTCATCGAAACACCTTATCGCAAGGTTGTTGATGGTGTTGTTGACTTCCAAAATCCACCTGTATATCTTACAGCTGAAGAAGAAGAAGAAAAGATTATTGCTCAAGCAGGAACAGCAATGGATGATAATGGCAAGATAACAGAAGACGTTGTTAAAGTACGTTATGTTGCTGACTATCCTATTGTCACACCACAAGAAATAGATCTTATTGACGTAGCTCCAAACCAAATTTCATCAATAGCTGCATCATTGATTCCATTCCTTGAGCACGACGATGCTAACCGTGCTTTGATGGGTTCAAACATGATGCGTCAGGCTGTTCCATTGATGATGCCAGAAGCTCCAATCGTTGGTACAGGTATCGAACGTTATGTTGCTAGAGACTCACGTACAATTGTTGAAGCAGAAGGCGATGGTGAAGTAGTATTCGTAGATTCAACAAAGATCGTCATCAGATATGACAGAACTGACAAAGAAAGACTTGTCAGCTTTGATGGTGATGAAAAGACATATAATTTAATTAAATACGCTAGAACAAACCAAAGTACAAGCATCAACCAAAAACCTATCGTTAAGAAAGGTCAAAAAGTAACAAAGGGTCAAATCCTTACAGAAGGTTATGCTACACAGGGTGGTGACTTAGCACTTGGACGTAACTTGATGGTTGCATTCATGCCATGGAAAGGTTACAACTATGAGGATGCTATTGTTATTTCAGAGCGTATTGTTAGAGAAGATTTATTCACATCTATACATATAGAAGAGTTCACTCTCGAAGTCCGCGATACAAAACGTGGTTTAGAAGAGTTGACAAACGATATCCCTAATGTTAGTGCAGAAGCAACAAAAGATTTGGATGAAAACGGTCTTATCAGAGTTGGTGCTGAAGTTACAGAAGGCGATATATTAATCGGTAAGATTACTCCTAAGGGTGAGACAGATCCTACTCCAGAAGAAAAATTGTTACGTGCTATCTTTGGTGATAAAGCTGGTGACGTTAAGAATGCATCTCTCAAGGCTGGTCCATCAATGAAGGGAGTAGTTATTGGCAAGCGTTTATTCTCACGCGTAATAAAAGATCGTAAGTCAAAGGCAAAAGATAAAGATATTATTGCTGAGATAGATTTCGAATGCCAACGCGAAATCGACGCCCTCAAAGAAAGACTTATCGAGAAATTGATGAGCCTCCTCGCAGGAAGAACATCTTTGGGCGTTCAAAATAATTTCAAAGAGGTTGTATTAGCTAAGAAGATCAAGTTCTCACACAAAGCATTATTGAATATTGATTATATGACTGTTAATCCATATAGATGGACAACAGATGCAGAAATCAATGAGTTGATTGTTAAGACTATCAACAACTTCAATATGAGATGCAAGGAAATCCTTGGTGTTTATAGTCGTAAGAAGAATGTTGCAAGTGTTGGTGATGAATTGCCAAACGGCATAGTTCAAATGGCAAAAGTTTACGTTGCACAAAAACGTAAATTGAACATCGGTGATAAGATGGCTGGTCGTCACGGTAACAAAGGTATTGTTTCAAAAATCGTTCGTGATGAAGATATGCCATTCTTAGCAGACGGAACACCTGTTGATATAGTATTGAATCCTCTTGGTGTGCCTTCTCGTATGAACTTAGGTCAGATCTATGAAACAGTATTAGGCTGGGCAGGTAAGAAACTTGGTGTTAAGTTTGCAACACCTATTTTCGACGGTGCTTCTTTAGATCAAATCAATGGTTACATGAAGGAAGCAGGTCTTCCAGAAAATGGTAGTGTCCAACTTTATGATGGTGGTACAGGTAATCCATTCGACCAAAAGGCAACAGTAGGTTATATTTATATGCTTAAGTTGCACCATATGGTTGATGATAAGATGCACGCACGTTCAATAGGACCATACTCATTGATTACACAACAACCTTTAGGTGGTAAGGCACAGTTCGGTGGTCAACGTTTTGGAGAAATGGAAGTTTGGGCTCTCGAAGCATTCGGAGCAAGTAACATCTTACAAGAAATATTGACTGTAAAATCTGACGATGTCAACGGAAGAGCAAAAGCCTACGAAGCAATCGTTAAGGGCGAAAGCATGCCAACTCCAGGTATCCCAGAATCATTCAATGTTTTAATCCATGAATTACGTGGACTCGGACTTGAAGTTACGTTTGAATAATAATGTTCTATAATATTAACCTGATATATGGCTTTAAGTAAGAACACAATAAATAGCAATTTTTCCAAGATTACAGTAAGTCTTGCTTCACCTGAGTCAATTGAAAAACGCTCATTCGGTGAAGTTCTTAAACCTGAGACAATAAACTATCGTACATACAAACCAGAACGTGATGGTTTGTTCTGCGAAAGAATTTTCGGACCGGTAAAAGACTGGGAATGTCATTGCGGAAAATATAAACGTATTCGTTACAAAAACATCGTCTGCGACCGTTGCGGTGTGGAAATTACAGAGAAGAAAGTTAGACGTGAACGTACAGGTCACATCAAGTTGGTTGTTCCTGTAGCTCATATTTGGTATTTCCGCTCTTTACCTAATAAAATAGGTGCATTGCTCGGTATGCAAACTAAGAAGTTGGATAGCATCATTTACTATGAACGCTATGTTGTTATCCAACCAGGTATTAAAGAACAAGATGGTATCAACTATCTCGACTTCTTGACAGAAGAAGAATACCTCGATATAATGGAATCACTTCCAATTGAAAACCAATACTTACCGGAAGATGATCCAAACAAATTCATCGCAAAGATGGGTGCAGAAGCTGTTTACGACTTATTGGCTCGCCTTGACTTGGACAAAATGTCATACGAACTTCGTGACAGAGCAAGTAAGGAAAAAGCTCAACAACGTAAACAAGACGCCTTGAAACGTCTTCAAGTTTTCGAATCATTCCGCGATGCACAAAAACGTATCGAAAACCGTCCTGAATGGATGATTCTCAAAGTCATCCCTGTTATTCCACCAGAGTTGCGTCCATTGGTACCACTCGATGGCGGACGTTTTGCTACATCAGACTTGAACGATTTATATCGTCGTGTTATTATCCGTAATAACCGTCTTAAACGTCTTATCGAAATCAAGGCTCCAGACGTAATTATGCGTAATGAGAAACGTATGCTCCAAGAAGCAGTTGACTCATTGTTGGATAACTCACGTAAATCAAGCGCAGTTAAGACAGATTCAAATCGTCCTCTTAAATCTTTGAGCGACAGCTTGAAAGGTAAGCAAGGTCGTTTCCGTCAAAACTTGCTCGGTAAACGTGTTGACTACTCTGGCCGTTCTGTTATCGTTGTAGGTCCAGAACTCGATATGCACGAATGCGGTCTTCCAAAAGATATGGCAGCAGAACTCTACAAACCATTCATCATTCGTAAGATGATTGAACGCGGTATTGTTAAGACTGTTAAATCTGCAAAGAAAATCGTTGACCGTAAAGATCCTGTTGTATGGGATATCCTTGAAAACGTATTGAAAGGTCACCCAATCTTGTTGAACCGTGCTCCTACATTGCACCGTCTCGGTATCCAAGCCTTCCAACCAAAACTCGTTGAAGGTAAGGCTATCCGTCTTCACCCACTCGTATGTACAGCTTTCAATGCTGACTTCGATGGTGACCAGATGGCTGTTCACTTGCCATTGGGTAACGCAGCAGTACTTGAAGCTCAAATCTTGATGTTGGCATCACACAATATCTTGAACCCAGCTAACGGTGCTCCTATCACAGTTCCTTCTCAAGACATGGTTCTCGGTTTGTATTACATTACAAAACCACGTAAGAGCACACCAGAACATCCTGTTAAAGGCGAAGGTAAATATTTCTACTCAGCAGAAGAAGTTATTATTGCTTATAATGAGAAGAAAGTCGATATGCACGCTATTATTTATGTTCGTGCAGATATTCGCAAGGAAGACGGTACTATCGTAAATGAAAAGATAGAAACAACAGTAGGTCGTGTTCTCTTCAATGAACTTGTACCTAAAGAGTTTGGATTTATCAATAAATTGTTAAATAAGAAGTCTTTACGTGATATTATCGGTACAATGGTGAAACTTCTCGGTACAGCCACAACAACTAGATTCTTGGATGATATCAAGAATATGGGTTATGAAATGGCTTACAGAGGTGGTCTTTCATTCAATCTTGGTAATGTCTTGGTTCCTACTATAAAAGAAGAATTGATCCAAGAAGCTAACGAAGAAGTTGCTGCTATCCGTGAAGAATATAATATGGGTTTCATCACATCAAACGAACGCTACAACAAGATCATTGACATTTGGGGTCACGTTGTAACTAAGTTGACAGAAGAGGTTATGAGACTTCTTCCTCAAGATGACCAAGGATTTAACCCAGTATATATGATGTTGGACTCAGGTGCTCGTGGTTCTAAAGAACAGATTCGTCAGCTCTGCGGTATGAGAGGTCTTATGGCAAAACCACAAAAGTCTTCAGCTGCAGGTGGCGCAGAAATCATTGAAAACCCTATTTTGTCTAACTTCAAAGAAGGTCTTTCAGTTCTTGAGTACTTTATCTCAACTCACGGTGCTCGTAAGGGTCTTGCTGATACCGCGTTGAAGACAGCTGACGCTGGTTACTTGACACGTCGTCTTGTTGACGTAGCTCACGATGTCATCATCAATGAAAAAGATTGTGGTACACTCCGTGGTTTGACAATCAGTGCTTTACGTAGAGGCGATGAAATTATTGAATCACTCTATGACAGAATTTTAGGCCGTGTTGCTCTTCATGACATTTTCCATCCACAAACAGGTGAGTTAATCATCAATGGTGGTGAAGAAATTTCAGAAGACATCGCTAAGAGAATCACAGAATCACCAATAGAAAGCGTGGAAATCCGTTCCGTATTGACTTGTGAATCAAAACGTGGTGTTTGTGCTAACTGCTACGGACGTAACCTTTCTTCAGGTAAACTCGTTCAAAGAGGTGAAGCTGTCGGTGTTATCGCAGCTCAATCAATCGGTGAACCTGGTACACAGTTGACATTGCGTACATTCCACCAAGGTGGTACGGCGTCAACAACATCAGACGATTCTTCAATCAAAGCTAAATATAATGGTATCCTTGAAATTGATGAACTCCGTGTCGTTGACTATAAGGAAGATTCAGTTGATCCATTAACAGGCGAACATAAAGAATACCAAGTTGTTGTTGGTCGTTCAGCTGAAATGAGAATCATTGACAAGAAAACAGGTGTCGCTCTCACAACAGCAAACATCCGCTATGGTTCTAAACTCTATGTTAAACCTAACACAGAAGTTAACCCAGGCGACCTCATTTGCGAATGGGATCCATACAACGCATTGATTCTCTCAGAATATCAAGGTAAAGTTCAATACGAAAATATTGTTGAAGGTATAACATTCCGTAACGAATCTGACGAACAAACAGGTTATAACGAACGTGTTATCATCGAAGGTCGTAAATATTCTAAGAACCCATCTATCTCTATCGTTGACAAACATGGTGACGTTATCAAGTCATACGACTTGCCAGTAGGCGCTCACATCATGGTAGAAGATGGTACTAAGATTAAGGCTGGTGATATGCTCGTTAAGATTCCTCGCGCTACAGGTAAGTTGGGCGATATCACTGGTGGTCTCCCACGCGTTACAGAATTGTTTGAAGCACGTAACTCTTCAGAACCTGCAGTTGTTTCAGAAATCGACGGTGTCGTTTCATTTGAAAAGAAACTCGTCCGTGGTAATCGTAAAGTTATCATCACATCTAAGACAGGTGAACAAAAGAGTTATCTTATCCCAACATCAAAACAAATTCTTGCTCAAGAAAACGACTTTATGAAAGCTGGCCAACCATTGTCAGACGGTGCTATCACACCTGCTAACATCTTGGCTATTGAAGGTCCAATGAAAGTTCAAGAATTCATCGTTAACGAAATCCAAGAAGTTTATCGTTCACAAGGTGTAACAATCAATGGTAAACACTTCGAAGTTATCGTACGTCAAATGATGCGTAAAGTTGAAATCGATGATCCAGGTGATACTCGTTTCCTCGAAGGCGAACTCGTCAACAAACTTACATTCCAAGAATGCAATGATGAAATCTTCGGTAAAGTCATCGTTACAGACAGCGGCGATTCAGAAAACCTCGTTAACGGTCAGATGATCACTGTAAGAAAGCTTCGTGATGAAAACTCTATCTTGAAACGTAAAGATATGAAACTTGTTGAAGCTCGTGATGCTCAACCAGCAACAGCACACCAAGTGTTGCAAGGTATCACAAGAGCAGCTCTTCAAACAGAAAGCTTTATCTCAGCTGCATCATTCCAGGAAACAACAAAAGTCTTGACATTGGCTGCAATTAACGCTAAGTCAGATACTCTTGAAGGAATGAAAGAAAACGTTATCGTTGGTCATAAGATTCCTGCAGGTACAGGTTTACGCGAATATGATGATTTGATCGTCGGTGCTCGCGAAGATTATGAACCAATAATCAGCGAAAGAGAAACTGTCGTTGAAGAATAAGACAACAAAATAAATTCTAAGATGGGTTGGTTTTTTAGCCAACCCATTTTTTTAAAGAAAATAAATTATCTTTGTTATAAAATAATAGTTATGGAAAATAATAATAATAAGAATCAGATCAATATCGAATTGTCTGATGAAATAGCAGAAGGTATCTATTCAAATCTCGCAGTCATAGCTCATTCACCAACAGAATTCGTGGTGGATTTCATTAAGCTTATGCCAGCATCACCAAAGGCAAAAGTCAAGTCTAGAATCATATTGACTCCACAAAATGCTAAAAGACTTTATAAAGCCTTAGCTGAGAATATAAGCAAATATGAATCAACACACGGCCCAATAAAAGACGTGAATGAGAAATTGCCACCATTTACGATGGGCGGTCCTGCAGCACAGGCATAAAAAAAGCTGACTTTTAAAGTCAGCTTTTTTCCTTTATATTATACCTTATTATATAAACTCGATATTATTTTCCTTTGTGTATTTTTCACAATAGTGGCATTTTAAATTAACCTTGCCATCTTCGTCTTTAACAACACTGAATTTTGTAGGAACACCTTCTTTGTTTGTAACGCAGTTAGGGTTGAAACATTTTACGATAGTGTTGATGTGGTCAGGAATTTGAATGCTGTGTTTGTTGATAACTTCAAAATCTTTGATTTCAATGAGAGAAGCTGTTGGAGCAACCAAAGCGATTTTGTTGATATCTTCTGGCTCAAAGAATTTATCGCTGATTTTGATGATACCTTTTTTGCCATATTTTTTGCTGTCCAAATTTGTTCCGAAGTAAACAGAGTTCTTTGAATGTTCAAGATCCAAAATTTTAACAACTTCAAAAACTTTATTTGCAGGAATATGGTCGATTACAGTTCCGTTTTCTATTGCTGATACTATAAGTTCTTTTCTTTTATCCATGACTTTTAAAATCTTAATGTTAATAAAAAATTTATTTAAGACCAAGTATTGCTGCTATCAAAGCTTGGCGAACAAATAATCCGTTTTGAGCTTGTTGGAAATAATAAGCTTTAGGATTTGCATCAACATCTGTATGGATCTCGTTTACGCGAGGTAGTGGGTGAAGGATGCGGCAGTTAGGCTTTGAGTTTTCAAGCATTTCGTTACGCAAGATATATGCGTTTTTAACTTTTTCATATTCCAATGGATCTGGGAAACGTTCGCGTTGAACTCTTGTCATGTAAATGATATCTGAATGAGGAATTACTTCTTCAAGATTTGTGTATTCATGATATTCAAGGCCAGCATTCTTGATGTATTGGATTACTGTTGCAGGCATTTTGAGTTCTACTGGAGATACGAAGTTGAACTTGGCGTTGAAGTTACACATTGCCTGTACGAGGCTGTGTACTGTACGACCGTATTTCAAGTCACCAACCATAGTGATTTCAAGGTTTTCAAGAGTGCCTTGAGTCTTTCTGATTGAATAAAGGTCGAGGAGACATTGTGTTGGGTGTTGGTTAGAACCATCGCCAGCATTGATGATAGGCACCTTTGACACTTCTGATGCATAACGAGCAGAACCATCAACAGGGTTACGCATTACGATAAGATCTGCATAACTTGCAACCATCATGATTGTGTCTTTTAATGATTCACCTTTTTGGACACTTGTACCTGCAGTGCTGCTGAAACCGATAACATTACCTCCAAGAAGTTGGATTGCGGTTTCGAAGCTAAGTCTTGTTCTTGTTGAAGGTTCAAAGAACAAAGATGCGATAACTCTACCATTTAATAGGTTTTGAAGACGATTTTTTTCGAATTCTTCAGCTATGTCAAGAATGTGACAGATTTCTTCTGGTGTGTAGTCGTAAATTGAAATTAGGCTACGGTCTTTAAGTGAAATAGACATCGTTGATTTTGATTTAGAGTTAAATAATAAAGAAAATTAACATAAAGACACAAAAAAAGACGGTTAATAGCCGTCTGTAAAAAATGAAATAAAGTGCCTGATTTACTCATACGTAAATCACCTATCTCATTGTTATTTAATAATGTTATATTGCGTGTCATCAAAGTGCAAATTTATGATTTTTTTAGTTCGCTGCAACAAAAAAATCATAATTTTTTTTAAGAAAAAAATGCTTGACAAAGCATATCATCTATATTATTTTTGTAACTGAAATTATGAAACAAAAATGTTGGAAGGAGGTGTTGTTTATGATGACGATATGATTGTTTTTTAATGGAAGAACCTAAAACTTATTTTACCAAAATTACCAAAATTGTTTGTTATGAAACGAATCCGTAAAAATCAAATTACATTTTAATTTATTATCCCTTAAAAGACCTTTTTAAAGGCTTGATGGCTTATGTCATTTAAGGAAGTTTGAGATTATGACGCATATATGTGTTTTATTCTTAGGATGTATTATGTCGTGTTTTTATCTTTTACGATAAAACACTTTGTAAAGAATTTTTAAACTAAAACTAAAAAAATTATGAAACCAAAAATTATATTTATGATAGTGCTTTCTATCGTGTTATGCTTTCGTATTGAAAAAGTAAATGCTCAAAGTGGATGTGATTTATGTGGTCCAGCTAGCAGTAATGGTAAAAATATAGCCAGTGGTAGTTTCTCTGCTACAATAGGAGCATCTTGTGAAAGCAAGGGATTATACTCGTTTGCGGTTGGATATGGTGCTAAATCATATATGCCGAACACTGTTGCTATGGGAAAATATGTTAGGGCGCAAGCGACAAATTCAATGGTTATAGGAACAGGCTTCGGTAATTCTTCATCAGGAATGTTGACCAATAATGTGTCAAATAGCTTGATGATAGGTTTTAATAGTTGTTTGCCTACATTGTTTGTTTCAAAATCAAATGGCAATAATACTACAGGTATGGTCGGAATAGGTGGTGTTACATCTCCTAAAGCAAAACTGCATATAAAATCTGATAGTGGTGAGGATGCGGGCATCATTGTTGAACCGAAAGATTTGTCAAAGACAGCATACCTTCAGCTGCTTGATGAAAAGAATAGAATTACGGTAAGGCATAATGCTGGATTGTCAATAATGTCTCAAGATGCTAATATTAGTTTGGATGCTGATCAGGTGCTGATGAATGCTCAGGTTACTATCAATGCTCCTCAAGGATTTTCTGAAGAATATGACTATGCTTTAGCTGTGCCAGGCGGAGTGATGACTACAAAAGTCTTGGTTAAGGAAGTGTCTGAATGGTATGATCATGTCTTTGATGAAGATTATAAACTTTTATCAATAAGCAATGTGAAACAATATATTGATAAAAATGGTCATCTCCCGGATATGCCTTCAGAAAATGATGTCTTTAAAAACGGTTATGATATGGTTGAAATGGATGGACTCCTTTTGAAAAAAATAGAGGAACTGACATTATATGCCATAGAATTAAACAGCCTGATAAAACATCAGCAGGATATAATAGAGTCATTGCAGGCAAAATAAGAACATTTTAAAGATAAAGTTTATGAGGCGGAAATATATTATGATATTTCTAATGGGATTATTGTGTCTTGTTAGTAATGGTGAATTGTTCTCTCAACATTGCTTTACAATGTCTTATGATAAAAATGGTAATAGAATTACTTTTAATGCCAAAGACTGTTCTAAGGACTTGAGAGGTGGTGCTGTGAAGGATGATTCCGTAGATGAAAGATATGAAGAAAGTGGATGTGATTTGCTTGCCTATCCTAATCCAAGCAATGGAAGATTCAGAATAGAATTTAAGAATGATGACAATGAAAGTTGTGCAGAAGTGCTTGTATATGATAATAAAGGTGTTCTGATAGATAGTAGAGAATTTGCTGGAGAAGTGGATATGGATATTAGTGATAGTCCGGCTGGAGTTTATATGCTGAGAATAATTAGAGATGATGAAGAGAGAAGTATGATTATGGTGAAACTTTAATATATAAGCTATGAGAAAGATTGTGATTTATATATTGTTGATGCTATCGTGTTTGTTGAGTGGAAAGTCTCAGGAAGTGTATCAGCAAACGATGATAGAGTTGAGTGATGTGTTGGATGAAAATCGGTCGTATTTGTGTCAGGCTACGACGTCAATAGAACTGATGCCAGGATTTGATTACGCTCCAACACGGACTAATGAAATGTCATTGGAAATTGACAGGTTTTCTGTTTATACTCCTTCGGATGGCGTATATGGCGGAAATGATATCGGGGATAATTGTGTTGTTGGGAGTATGCCTGGAGAGGTGGTCGTTGGAGCGACAGGGGCTGCGACTTATTCTATAGACATACAGTTGCCACAAGCTTTGGGCGCAATGACTCCTAAATTGGCGATTGCGTATAATAGTCAGGGTACTAATGGTATTATGGGTTGGTCATGGGACTTATTGGGGCTGTCTTATATAGAACGAATGGGACAGACAAAATATCATGATGGGAATGTGACAGCTGTAGATTTTGTAAATGATAGATATGTGCTGGATGGCCAGCGCCTTATGCCAATAGGTAGAGATGAATATAAAACGGAAATAGATAATCTGGATAAAATAGTTTCTTATAATGGCAATGAAAAAGGCCCTGATAGTTTTGTTGTTTGGAAAAGTGATGGTACGATTTGGGAATATGGCACTACTGCTGATTCTAAAGTAGAACCGCAGGGTGATAATACTGTGGTCCTTAAATGGTTGTTGAGTAGGATTAGCGATAGAAACGGAAATGTTATCGCATATAATTATTATGAAGATAACACGACAGGAGAATCGTATATCAGAAATATAGAATATACTTCTAATGATAAGGCTAATGTCAAACCAGCATATGGAGTGCGTTTCCAATATGAAGATAGGTCTGATCCAAGTGTTGGTTTTGTTTCGGGTTGTATGGTCTCTAAAACCAAAATATTGAACAAGATAGAAGTGGTTAATAATTGTTCTGGTAAAAAGATAATAGAATATTCGTTGTCTTATGATGCTCCGGGTTATTATGATAATAATTATTATATTCATTATCGGTTGAGATCTATACAGTTGGCGGTGTCTGGAAAGAAGGTGAATCCGACACGTATAGTGTGGAATTCAGAAGATGCTGTCGCCGATAAAGAAGGCTATAAGAAATACGAGTTGGATAGAAACATATTTAACAAGGTGCCTTTTGTGGGTGATTTTAATGGTGATGGTTTTTCTGATGTTTTGTTGGTGCCGTATAAGATTCAGAAAACATATGCGGCAGATGTTGAAGGTGAAATATATTTGAATAATAGAGATGGATCTTTCGCTAAAGAACCATTTAAGAATATTACTTTTGATAAAAATTTGGATTGGATATATGTCTGTGATATTGACGGTGATGGCAAGGATGACATAGTTCCTTATGAATCGCATTATGATGATATCGGTGCTTTGAGCATGGTCAGGTTTGGTATTCGATTTATGGGGAATACTAGTTTTGTAAACAATGAATATACTTATGAAAATGCGGTGCTGCTGTTTCCTGGGAATTATATTGATAAAGATCAGTGCGGTATTTTACTCGTTGACGCATACGATGGAAAGAAAAATAAAGAACTGGCTAAGCTGCTGTATGTGAAAAATGGAGAAATGGTATGTGAGGATGTACAAGATAGTAACGTTATCAATGGAAAGGAGATGAATTGCATGACTGTTGATATATCTGGAGATGGGATAAGTGAATTGCTTTCATTGGAAGAAAATGGCTATCATGTATATAGATTCGCTTCTGATGGCACATTGAGACTTGAACAATATTGTGAGGGAAGTGAATTGACAAGTAAAATGCACCTTTTCCCGAATGATTATAATGGCGATGGTAAAATTGATATGCTTTGTTATGATCCTGCGAGATTGTGGAATATGCATATATCTACTGGCACGGGTTTTTCGTCGCCTTTACAATGTATGAGAAATAATCTGTTGCGTACAGTTCGATTGAATGATAAGGATAGGTATCGTTATTCCTTGAACGAGATGCAAAAACCGACGGTGACTATTAGAACTGCGGATTTTGATGGAGACGGCTCTGCCGATGTGGGTGTGTTTAATAGTAGTGCTGGTAATTATTATTTGGAAGTTGGATTTTCTCCATATAAAGATAGTCCAACGACATGTTCCTTTGTCTGTTGTAAAAGGTATTATATGCCAATAAATTATACTCATCAGACAATACAGTTGGGACGATTCTTGCCGCAGGAAAATGTCTCGATATTGTCTGGCTTGCCGAATAAACCATCGAATTATAGCAATGCATATGTTGTGGCGTTGTATCCTAATTCTGAATATTATACAGTTAGAAGAATTGTGGATGGTATGGGGAATGTGACGGATATTGCTTATGATTATCTGATTTATAAAGGAAAGAGTAAAGATGAGTTCTATGTCTGTAGCAATAATGTGGATTGTTATAAGGTGTCAAAGAAGTCGATTCCGATATTGGCATTGAAAGAGATAAAGACATATGGCGTCAATGAAGAGCCTATAGTTAAAAGATATAACTATAATAATGCTTTGGTTCATAGCGCAGGACATGGATTCTTGGGCTTTGAGGCTGTCACGGTAAGAAGTTATGTTGGAGATGAACTGGTGAATAGACGGACTCAGGAATATGGACTTGAGGCAATGGGATCCAATTGTATACCATTGCTATTCTCTGATAAATTGTTTTATGGTGAGAATCATTTGGTTAAGGAACATTATTATGAGTATAGAAAGTATTTGTGTGCAAGGAATGATAAAGTCGTTCTTCCGTTATTGTTACAAGATAGGGAGGCCGTTTATGATGTTGATAGGAAATATGTCGTGTTGAAAAATATTATAGCAGTCAATACTTATGAATCGGATCTGGCTTCTGAAACTTCATATGATAGAATTGTTCAATTGAAGATGAATAGAAAAGGTGTTGATAATATTAAATCATTGACTCCAGAGACTGGGCAGTATTATGAAGAGATGTGCATAGATTATGAAAATGATATTGCTCGGTGGATCGTAAATAGACCTAGAAGAATAATGAAATATGTATGTGATCAAACGAATGATAAAGTCGGTGGTGTTCAATTGTTTGAATATGATAGTAATAATCCTATGAATGTCGCAAAAGAAACAATGATACCGAATGTTAATGCCGATGTTAACGATTCTTTGACGCTTATGGCAATGTATAGGTACGATGCTGTTGGCAATGTCATCGAAAGGATAATATCGTCTCCTTCCCTGAAATCTGATAAGGTTGTAAAGTATGAATACGGAGAGAATTACCAATATAGGTATAAAACCAAAACAATAGATGAGATTGGTCGGGAAGTCGTTTGTAAATATGATTCAGATTTTGGAATACTGACATCCACTATTGATTACAATAATTTTATTACCCGTATAAAAAAAGAGCCATTTGGAATTGAAAGTGTTGTGCATATGCCAGATGGGATGAAAAATGCAAATGCTCTTCGTTGGTCGGAGGGTAATAGATATGCGCCGAAAAATTCTTCTTATTATTATTGGGAGAAAAGTGTTGGCAGCGCAGAGTCAATGGTTTTTTATCATAAGTCGGGTGCAGAACTGAGAACTGTAACGTTTGACTTGAATGGTAAGGCGGTGATAGTTGATAAGATGTATGATGACTATGGCAATCTGAAACAAGAGTCGTATCCGTATTATGAAGATGAAGGCAAATTGTTCGTTTCTAATGTTTATGATGTACATAACAGATTGCTTGAGACGGTATATCCTGATGGTATGAGCGTTGAATATATGTATGACGGTAATAGCATCCAAACGGAAACGACTACGGCGGATGCGGTAAAAAGGTGTAAAAAAGAAACCTATAATGTTATGGGTTGGGTGACGACTGTGCTTGATAATGGAAATGATGAGATAAAATATGAATATTATAGTGATGGTAATGTTAAATCTGTGCAGATAGGAGGTAATAGAAATACTCGTATATCTCTTACTTATGATAATCGGAGAAACAAGGCGTCGGTATGTGATCCTAATTATGGGTTGTTGTCATATAAATATGATGCGCTGGGTAATATCAAGAAGATAACCAATGCACAATATGTAATTGAGATGGAGTATGATATTTTGGGTAGGTTGATGACAAGGCGTGAAAAAGATATCAAGACAAATAGATCTCGTATGGTACGATGGGAGTATAGCTGCGATTATGGCTATGATGGCTTGCTGAAGAGGGTGACTACGACAGGCGGGCATCAGGTTGAATATGTCCATGATAATAAATTCAGAATTGTGAATACGATAGAACAAGTGCGAGGAAAGAAGTATAAGACAACGTATTCGTATGATGACGCTAATCGTATTTCAACGATATCATATCCATCTGGCTTTTGCGTTGAGAAAAAATATTCAAACTCTGGTTATGAGAAAATGATATGTGATGCAAAAACACAGACAATGTTGTGGAAAACAGATAAAACAAATTCTAAAGGTTACATAACGGAATATCAGGTGGGTAATGGCTTGAAAACGAAATATTCTTATGATCCGTATAATTGTATGATTGAGAAAATCGTGACAAAGAAAGGTGATGATGTGTTGCAGAATTTAGATTATGAATATGACGGCATGTGTAATTTGACGCAGAGATGTGATTTTGAAGATTATAACTGTGAAACGTTTGAATATGATTCTTATGACAGATTGACAAAGATAATCTTGAATGGTGAGGTGAAAGGTATGATGAGCTATTATGCTAATGGCAATATTTCTGATAAAGAGGAGAATGGAGTTAAAGTGTTGTATAATGCATCGTATGCGATGGATAAGCCAAATGCTATTTTAAGTGCGCAGAGCGATGATAAAAAAATATATGAAAGATTTGGTTATATAGTGGAATATTCAACCTTTGACAATGTTGTCTCGATTAAAGGTGATGCTAAGTCATTGTCTATAGATTATGGTTATGATAACAATAGAATTTTTATGCAATCTACTGTCGGAGATAAGGTTAGAAAGAAGACATATGTTGGAAATTGTGAATATCTTGAAGAAGACGGGGTAATTACGATTTTGACATATCTGGAAGGCCCGATGGGAGTCTTCGCTGTTCATGTCAAGGGTGAAGAAGAGTCGATAAATTATGTTCATAAAGATAATCTTGAGTCGTGGAATGTCATCACTGATGACAAAGGAAACTTATTGGAAAAGTTAAGTTTTGATGCTTGGGGAAATCTGCGTGATTCACGGTCATGGGATGAGGAAGCAGAGAATAAACCGATGCTGTGTGATAGAGGATTTACTGGACATGAACATCTTTGGGATTTTGATTTGATAAATATGAACGGAAGGTTGTATGATCCGTTGTTGTCAATGATGTTGAGCCCAGATAATAATATCCAGATGATGCACTCTGCACAGAATTTCAATAGATATAGTTATTGCTTGAATAATCCGTTGAAATATTATGACCCTACAGGAGAATGGGTTGAGAGCATTGTGTTTGGTGTTGTTGGTGGTGCCGTTAATCTTGTGTTTAATGCGCCAAATATTGATTCGTTTGGAGAAGCTGCATTGCTGTTTGGTGTTGGTTTTATAAAAGGATTTTTGACGGAATACACCATGGGCCAATCATGGTTTTTACAAGTTGGTGTTGCTGCGGTGACTGAAGGATTGCTTGCAGGCGCAAATTGTATGGTTAGTATCGGTGATGGCGATTTTAAATTCAGTGGCGATGATTGGAATAGCGTGAAAACAGCATCGCATTATGGGCTGGGTAGTGGCCTTGTGAAAGGTGTTATGTATACCTATATGACGGAACCGACGGCTGAACAATATGGCGAGAGCTTTTTTGAATCATGTTATAATAAAGAACTGGCTCACGGACTTACATCATTGGTCGCTCATGGAACGGGTTGTTGGTTTAGTGGACAGCCGTTTTTGTCAACGATACAACTTAAAGACTTTGGTTTTGATTTGAAGATGCTTGGCGTAATAGCAAAAAGAATGTTGGCTTCTTATTTGTCAGAATTGGATTTCGGGGAGAAGGCATTGGATAAAAGGGCACAGGATATAAAAAAATCGATACTTAGTGATATGCTTTCGGAAGATCCTGATACCCCTGATTTCGGCTATGAGTGCGATTTGTTGGATGTGTTCGTTGAAGATGGCAGATTGTATGTTGTTGGCAATATATTCCAGATGATACCTGGTGAGGTTATAAAATCTTACCCGAAACCATATATGGAAGAAGTGATAACATTCCCGTTTAATTACAGCTTGTTCAGGACATTATTTTTTAATAAACAATAATGGTTTATAAAGAGTTTTTTTTGTTATCTTTGTGCCTTAAAATTAAATAAAGACAGATATGTTAGAAGAAATCTTGAGACAGCTTTTTGTCAATGCATTTACAAAGTTATACGGACAGGAACCTCCTGTACAACAGATTAATTTTCAACAGACACGCCCAGAATTCGAAGGTGATTTGACAGTGGTCGTTTTCCCATTCGTGAAAATGGCAAAGAAATCTCCAGAGGTGATGGCTGATGAAATCGGTAGAGAAATTGTCGCGGAAAGTGATATCGTTTCAAAATATAATGTTGTAAAAGGTTTTCTTAATTTGTTAATTTCAGATAATTACTGGCTTTCATTTTTTGCTCAGAATTATAAAAATGACTTTTTAGGAAGAAAGCAGGTCACAGGTAGCCCTATCGTGGTGGAATACTCTTCTCCTAATACAAACAAACCTTTGCATTTGGGTCATATTCGTAACAACTTATTGGGATGGAGCGTTTCAGAAATCTTGAGAGCTAACGGTGAAAATGTAGTCCGTGTTAATCTTGTAAATGACAGAGGTATTCATATTTGCAAAAGTATGATAGCATGGCAAAAGTGGGGTGAGGGTTGTACTCCTGAATCAACAGGAAAGAAAGGCGACCATCTTATAGGTGACTTCTATGTATTGTTTGATAAGCATTATAAAGAAGAAGTAAAACAGTTGCTTCCTGCTAATTATGATGAGCTTAATGATGATGAAAAAGAAAAGGCTAAGGCAGCGGCTGAAGAAAATTCTGTATTGATGCAAGAGACACGTGAGATGCTTAGAAAATGGGAAGCAGGTGATGAAGAGATTCGTCAGTTATGGGAAACCATGAATCAATGGGTTTACGATGGTTTTGATGTGACTTATGATCGTCTCGGTGTCGCTTTTGAAAAGATTTACTATGAATCACAGACATATCTTTTAGGTAAGAAAACAGTCAATGAAGGATTGGATAAGAATGTTCTTTACAGACGCGAAGATGGTTCTGTATGGTGTGACTTGAGAAATGAAGGCCTTGATGAAAAGTTGTTGCTTCGTAGAGATGGAACATCGGTTTATATGACACAGGATCTTGGTACAGCTCAACTTCGTTACGAAGAATACCAGCCTAAAAAGTTGATATACGTCGTTGGTAATGAACAGAATTATCACTTTGATGTGTTGAAGAGAATCCTTGTTAGATTGGGATATGAATGGGGAAATGATATCGAACATCTTTCATATGGAATGGTTGAATTGCCAAACGGTAAAATGAAATCTCGTGAAGGCACGGTTGTCGATGCTGATGACTTGATGGACGAAATGGTTAAAACTGCAAAGGAAGTGTCTGAAGAACTCGGTAAAGCTCATGGTCTTACTGAAGAAGAGGCATGTCGCTTGTATGATATGATCGGTATTGGAGCATTGAAATATTTCATCTTGAAAGTCGACCCTAAGAAAACAATGTTGTTCGATCCACAAGAGTCAATAGATTTCAATGGTAATACAGCTTCGTTTATTCAGTATACACATGCACGTATTTGCTCAGTGATACGTAAGGCTCAAGATAATGGCATTACTTATGGAGAAAATGTGCCTGTTACAGACTTACACGCAAAAGAGAAGATGCTTTTGGTGAATATATACAATTGGCCTGCATTGCTAGAACAAGCTGCAATCAATAGAAGTCCAGCTATGATTGCTAATTATATTTATGACCTGGCAAAAGACTTCAACCAATTCTATCAGGAATGCAGTATTATGAAGGAAGATGATGTCAATAGAAGAGAATTTAGACTTCAATTGGCAGACATGACAGCTAGGTTGTTGCGTAATGCTTCTAGTTTGTTGGGAATATCAATGCCTGAAAAAATGTAAATCATAAAAAGATGAATGTCTTTTATCTGCCTGATGCACAAATAGGAACGATCTCCTTTCCGGAAGAGGAGTCAAAACATATTGTTAAAGTACTTCGAATGAAGGAAGGGGATTGTTTCTGTGTAACAGATGGAAACGGTAGCCTCTATGATGCTGAATTGATAGATGCTCATCCTAAAAGAGCTATGGCGAATCTGTCTAATCAAAGACCTGGTTACGACATTAGAGAATTTAAGGTGTCAATAGCAATTGCTCCAACAAAACTTAATGAAAGAACAGAGTGGTTCCTTGAAAAAGCTACAGAAATAGGCATTGATGAGGTTAAGTTGTTTTCATCGTATCATTCCGAACGCAGAGTCGCTAATGTGGAGCGTTTTAAAAAGATTGTGGTCGCTGCGATGAAACAGTCTGTTAAATCTAAAATGCCACTTGTGGAAGATATGGTGTCTTTTGATAAACTGGTGAAACAGAATTATGATGGACAGAAATTTATCGCATGGATTGATGATGATGTTAAAGAACAGCTATGCGACTTGTACAAAAAAGGCGAAAACGCTTTGGTGCTGATAGGACCGGAGGGCGACTTTAGCAAAGAGGAGGTCGCGTTGGCAAAGGAAAATGGTTTCATCCCAGTTAGTCTTGGCGAAGCCCGCCTCAGAACAGAAACAGCAGCCGTGGTTGCTTGCCATACAATACAGCTTATAAACCAAATGAAATGATAATGAAACTTTAACCAATCAAAATTTATGAAAAAAATATTAGTTGTAGTGTTTATGATGTTATTCATAAATGCTTTCGCTCAGAAAACTCAAGTCGCAGTGCTGAAATATAAAGGTGGCGGCGACTGGTATTCAAATCCTACCTCGTTACCGAACTTGGTTAAATTCTGTAACCAAATGATAAATACTGATATTGATGTCAATGTCGCAGTGGTGGATGCGGGAAGTCTTGATATATTTAATTATCCGTTCGTGCATATGACTGGACATGGCAATGTGTATTTTGATGAAAATGACGTGAATAACATCAGGGATTATTTGTTGGCAGGAGGATTCCTTCATATTGATGATAATTACGGAATGAAGGATTATGCAATGAGTCAGATGCAAAAAGCATTTCCGGAACTGCAATGGGTTGAGTTGCCTTATTCACATGATATTTTCAAGAAACCATATTTTTTCCCTGATGGTTTGCCTAAGATTCATGAACATGATAACAAGGCGCCTCAGGCTTTTGCTTTGATATATGAAGGCAGAATGATTTGCCTGTTGACATACGAATGTGATTTGGGTGATGGTTGGGAAGACCAGAGAGTGCATTATGATTCGGATGAAACTAGATTGAAAGCGCTGAAGATGGGCGCGAATATTTTGAGTTATGTTTTCTCGCATTGAATGATATGGAAGGCGTTGCTAGCGTAAAGAGATGCTGCGCTTTTTGTGGGAAAGAATTGAAAGGACGATCGGATAAGAGATTTTGTGATGACGCTTGTCGTAACAATTATGGCTATAAGCATAATAAATCTAGTAATATCGCTATAAGTAGGATAAATAAATCTTTGTTACATAATAGAAATGTCCTTAAGTCAATTGCAAAGTGCGGGAAAAAGGTCGTTAAGAGGCAGACACTTGTCGATAATGATTTCAATTTTGATGTGATGACCGGTGTTTATAAGACATATAAGGATCAAGAGTATAAGATGCTTTATGATTACGCATACAAATGTATCAACGATGATGATGTGCTGGTCCTAAAGTGTTGCTGAATAATATTAACAGACTGAATTATGGGTAATAAAAGAAGATATCTGTCAAAGAAATGTCATGCGGCTTTGGCTGCAATTTCGCTGACATCATGCGTTCCTGGTATGGAACAGCCTTCTGCAAACAAACCTAATGTGATATTTATACTTGCTGATGATTTGGGATACGCAGATCTGTCATGTTTGGGACAGACTAAATTTTCAACGCCTAATATAGATTCTCTGGCCTCACAAGGTATGTTGTTTACTCAGCATTACTCTGGTTCTTCTGTTAGTGCTCCATCAAGATGTTGTCTTATAACGGGACAGCATACGGGACATACTTTTATCCGTGGTAACAAGGAACTGCCAGTTGAAGGTCAACATCCTTTGCCTTCAGAAACTTACACGATTTTTAGGATGCTGAAGGAAAATGGTTATAAGACATCTGTCTTTGGCAAGTGGGGCCTTGGAGCTCCTGATACTGAAGGCGCACCGCAAAACCAGAATGTTGATGAATTCTTTGGCTACAACTGTCAGCGTCAGGCTCATAACTATTATCCTTATCATCTATGGCGTAATGCGGAAAAGGTAATGCTGGATGGTAATAAAGATAAAGAGGAAAACGATTATGCTCCGGATATGATTCATAAGGAGGCTATAGATTTTATTGTGGAAAATAAAGACACGACTTTCTTTATGTGGTACACCTCGGTGCTTCCTCATGCAGAACTTAAAGTTCCTGAAAAAGAACTGATGTCATTTGTCGGAAAGCCTGAAATAGAACCTGAAAAATCTTATTACGGCTGCGATGAAGGCGTGTATTATAAGAATGGTGGCTATGGCTCTCAGCGGTATACTCATGCGGCTTTTGCGACTATGGTTGCAATCCTTGATAAGCAGGTCGGTGATATATGTAACACCTTGGATAGCCTAGGGATCGCTGATAATACAATGATTGTTTTTACATCTGATAATGGCCCTCATCAGGAAGGTGGCGCTGATCCTGACTTTTTCAATAGCAACGGGGAATTGCGTGGATATAAACGAGATCTTTATGAAGGTGGAATAAGAGTGCCGATGATAATAAGATGGACTGATGTCGTTGAAAAGAATTCAAAGTCAAATCATGTTTCTGCATTTTGGGATTTCTTGCCTACAATGGCTGAAATGATAGGCGCAGAGTGTCCTGAAAATGTTGATGGCATATCTTTCTTGCCAGAATTGACGGGTCAAGGTGAGCAAAAAAAACATGATTATCTGTATTGGGAGTTCCATGAGAACAACGGAAGACAGGCTTTAAGACAAGGTGATTTGAAAGCAGTGAGATATGATATTCATAATAACGGTAAAATAGAACTGTATAATCTTAAGGATGATGTGTCTGAAGAAGTCGATCTCGCTGATTCGTATCCTGAAAAAGTCGCAGAATTAGATTCTTTGATGAAAGTCTCCAGAATCGACTCTGATTTATTTAGCTTTCAATAAAATTGTCAATTGAAAAACACACTAACATTATCGGATGCATTGAGAATGTCTCAACCATTGAGGTTTAATATGATGTTTAAACCTATTGGCCCTTTGTGTAATCTTGCTTGCACATATTGCTATTATCTTGATAAAGTGAAAATGTTTGATGAGCGCTCTTCAATGCAACTGAGTCTGCTGGAAAAGGTGATTGAGGAATATATTGGTATCAATGGTGGCGATCAGGTCGTGTTTGATTGGCATGGCGGTGAACCTTTGCTTCTTGGATTGGATTTTTTCAGAAAGGTTGTAGAACTTCAAAGAAAATATCAAGGCGACAAAAAGATTTGTAATACGATTCAGACAAATGGAACTTTAATAGACGGAGATTTTGCAGCCTTTTTTAAAGAAAATAATTTTCTTGTTGGTGTTTCGATAGATGGCCCGCAAGATATTCATGATAGGTTCAGAAAAGATAAAGGTAATAATCCTACTTTTTTGAAAGTCATGCGAGGAATAGAATTTTTACATCGTTATGCTGTTGATTTTAATACATTGACAACAATAAGTAAAGCAGGTGAGGGCAGAGGACTTGACGTTTATCAGTTTATGAAAAATATCGGAAGTCGCTATATGCAGTTTATGCCTGTTTTTGAATATGTTAACCTTGTAAATAATAATGTGGTTTCTCCAGGAATTGAAGATTCGACATTGGCGAAGTGGTCCGTAGCTCCTATTGAATATGGTAGGTTTATGTGTGATATATTTGATTATTGGGTTAAACATGATGTGGGTTCTTATTTCGTTAATCTCTTTGATTCAACTTTGGCAAATTATTGCGGACTTAATCCTGGAACTTGTGTGTATTCGGAGACCTGTGGCGCTAATGCCGTAATGGAGCATAATGGTGATGTTTATCCATGCGATCATTTTGTATATCCAAATTATAAATTGGGTAATCTTAAGGAAAATTCATTGGAGGAAATCGTCTCTTCTGAAAAGAATATGAGATTTGGTATTGATAAAAGGAATATGCTTTCTAATCAATGTCTTATGTGTAAGTATTATTCCGTTTGTCATGGTGAATGTCCGAAACATAGGTTCTCAAAGACAGGCTTGAATTCTTTGTGCGATGGACTGTATCATTTCTTTTCACACGTTGATCCTTATATGCGTAAAATGAAAGATTTTATTTTTGAAGGGAAAGAGGCGCGACTTATAATGAAATATGACTTTTAAGTGTATATTTGTACTTCTTTTGAATAATTAAAATTTACATATATGAAGATAGCTGTTCCAACAAGAGATGAACATGTGGATGATCATTTCGGACATTGTGATCATTACACTATTTTTACTATTGAAGATAATAAAGTCGTAGCAAGAGAAACGATGGCATCTCCGCAAGGCTGTGGCTGTAAGTCTGGTATTGCTGCTGATTTGCAAGAACTTGGCGTTGTGATGATGCTTGCGGGTAACATGGGCGAAGGCGCAAAAAGCAAACTTAATGCTCATAATATAAATGTGATTCGCGGATGTTCAGGCAATGTCGATGAACTAGTGGTGGCATATCTGGATGGTAAAATAGTTGATTCTGGATTGGGCTGCACAGAACATGAGTGCGGCGATAAAATAGATGTTCAAAATCTAAAACTTAATATTTAATCTGAAGTGCTATGGCTTTAATTAAGCAATTGAATGGTTTTGCGCCTAAAATCGGAAAGTCTTGTTTTATAGCAGAAACTGCCGCTATCGTTGGTGATGTCACGATTGGTGATGATTGCAGCATATGGTATGGCGCAGTTTTGAGAGGTGATGTCAACTCAATTAAAATTGGCGATAGAGTTAATGTTCAAGATGGTGCTGTATTGCATTCTATATATCAAGAGTCAGTGTGTGATATCGGAAATGATGTCTCTATTGGTCACAATGCTGTTGTGCATGGCGCAAAGATCGGTAATAATGTTTTGGTGGGAATGGGCGCTGTTGTGATGGATAATGCAGTGATTCCAGATAATACCGTCATTGCTGCAGGAACTGTAGTGTTGAGCAATAGTGTATTGGAACCTGGCGTATATGCAGGCGTACCTGCAAAAAAGGTGAAAGACGCTTCTGAAAAAGTTGGTCAGATGGCTCGTGAAAATGCAGAAGATTATGTGACTTATAGCCAGTGGTTCTTGGATGAGAACAATTACAAATAAAAGATGCTAAGATGCTGAGTCGTTGAGATGATGACTCGGCATCTTGATATCTCAACAACTTAGAACCTTGACCAAGTATCCTTCAAATTCAATGGTATCGCCTGATACTATCTTTGCACGTTTGCGTAGTTCCGTTTCGCCATTACGTTTCACAAGTCCTGCTGTCACAACTTCTTGTGCCATACTTCCTGAATCGACAAGCCCGGTTGCTTTTAATAATGCGATCAATGGGATGAATTCGTCGTTTTCTCTTAGTTCGAATATGATTTCTTGCATAAATATATTTTTGTTATTTGTTTTCAATAATATCTTCGACAAATGCTAAATCTCGATTTCCAATCCGTCGTAAGCTAGCATCATGTTTTCTGGCAGTGTCGGGTTTACGTCGGCGGTCTTTCCCATTTCGTGGCTTACGTGTGTGAACCATGCTTTTTTGACATTTAGTCGCTGAGCGATTTCTATGGCTTGGGAAAGATTGATGTGCGAGTAATGCTCTTTTTTTCTCAATGCTTCTAATATCATATATTCTGTGCCTTCAAGTTTCTTGAACGCTTCTTCTGACAATTCGCTTAAGTCGGTGACGTATGCGAAGTTCCCGATTCTGAATCCATATGACGTTAGTGTGAAGTGCTTTAGCTTTATTGGTTCTATCGTTAAATCGTTGATCTTGATTGGTTCGTTGTTGATTTCAAATAAATCAAATGTGGGTACTCCTGGATATCTTTCATCTTCGTTGACGAAAGCGTAGGAATATTCTCGCTTGATTTCTTCTTGAGCTTCCTTGGAAGCATAAATTGTCATCGGCTTTTTTTGTACAAAAATCAAAGGTCGAGCATCGTCCAGACCTCCGATGTGGTCTTTGTGTTCGTGTGTGATTAAAATGGCATCAAGCTTCTTGACCCCCGCTCTTAACATTTGGTAACGGAAATCAGGACCAGCGTCTACGCAAATCGTGCTTTCTTCCGATTCTATAAGTATGGAAGTCCTTAAGCGTCTGTCTTTTGGATCTGTAGAACGGCAAACGTCGCAATCGCATGTTATGATTGGAATGCCTTGTGAGGTGCCGCTGCCTAAAACTGTAATCTTCATCAAAAATCACACTTAAAATAATCGCAAATATAAACAAATATTGATGAAAAACCGATGATATTTCATATTAAAAATGTATATTTGCAAGTTAATATATTTGAAAATGTTAAGATCGATAGTCCTTTTCTTTAGGAATAGAAAGATTCGCAGGAATTTGCAACAAAAACGACTGATGCAATTCCCTGATATAAATAAATATCCGATAATTACAATCTTGGTCGGAGAGAATCAGAAGAAAAACATAAAGGAAATGGAGTCTTTCCTGAAAAACTCGTTTAACCCTAAAAGAGTGCGCTTCGTTATCTTGTCGGATGTTTTGCCTGAAAATGTTCTTCAAAGTGATTTTATGGTATTCGTCCAGAAAGATGACTTTAACAAATTAGGAATTCTTAAGAAGGAAAAGGAAGAAATTCTTAAGACTTTTTCTGATGATATCTTCATCAACTTATTTGATAATAATGAAGACTTATTAAATGATTATATTACATCATATATTAAGTCGTCGTTTAAGGTCGGCCATTCTAAAGTTAATATGTCGATGCATGACCTGGTTATTGACTACGGTATTGAAAAAAATGATGTCGAGAGACTGAAAATATTGTATAAATATATATTGATGTTATCTGGAGGTAAAAATGAAAAATAATCCTTTTGTCGGTACTGGAGTTGCTTTGATAACTCCTTTTAATGAAGATTATTCCGTTGATTACAAATCACTTGAAAATATAGTGGAATTTACTTTGTCAAACGGCGCTGATTTTTTGGTGGCTCTTGGAACGACTTCGGAGGCTCCGGTTTTGACTGTTGAAGAAAAGGATAATGTGTTGAAGACTATTATAAAAACGGCAAATGGACGTTGTCCGATTATGCTTGGAATGGGTGGTAATAACACAATGTCTCTTGTGAATGCTATTAAGAATCAAGATTTTAATGGTATTGACGGAATCTTGAGTGTGGTTCCATATTACAATAAACCAAACCAAAGAGGAATGAAACTTCATTTTGAAGCTGTCGCTGATAACTCTCCAGTTCCTGTTGTTTTGTATAACGTACCTGGTAGAGTAGGCGTCAATCTTCAATCATCGACATGCGTTGAACTTGCGAAACATCCAAATATAGTCGCTGTTAAAGAGGCTTCTGGTAACTTGCAGCAAATCATGGAGATATTGCGTGACAAGCCTTCTGATTTCACTGTGCTTTCTGGTGATGACGGAATAACACAGCCAATGATGGCGCTTGGAGCAAAAGGCGTTATATCTGTTGCAGCTAACGGTTATCCTGAAGTGTTCTGTAAAATGGTGACTTCAATGTTGAATAATGATGTTGAAACAGCATTACAACTTCATTATAAGACACTGAAAATGAATAATCTTATTTTTGCAGATGGAAATCCTGCTGGAATAAAGTCTTTGATGGCTTCAAGAGGTTTGTGTAAAAATGTATTAAGACTTCCATTGGTGCCTGCTAATGAAAATGTTAAGACTGCTATTGAAGAGGAATTGAGTGTAATGTACAATAAATGAGAAACTTATTCATTTTAACATTTTTTCTTTCTTTATTTTTAAATCTTTCCTCTCAAGATGATGGCTTATACTCGTTGATGAAAGAGAGAAATGAGTTTTATTTTGAGTTTGAATATGATTTTCATAATCTTGCGGAAATATCTAAAGTCATATCTATAGATAAAGTTGATGGGAATAATGTCGTTGCTTATGCCTCTAATGATGAATATGAAAATTTTTTGACATTTGGCATAGAAACGACATTGTTGATTCCTCCCTCCATGTCGGAAAGTCATAAGATGTATGACGGAAAAAATCGTGACAAGTACGAGTGGAACGAATATCCGACATATGATGCGTATGAGTCGATGATGAGGGAGTATGCTGAGTCATATCCAGATAAGTGTTCCTTGATAGAACTAGGTGCTTTGGATAGTGGTCGTAAGTTGTTGGTAATTAGGATTAATGATGATGATGGTTCTGCTAAGCCAAAAGTGCTGCTCACATCCACAATTCACGGAGATGAAACGACGGGTTATGTCTTGATGCTTCGCTTGATAGATGAACTGCTGACAAGTGAAGGTCTTCCTGAAGTTAATAAGATCGTAAATGGTATAGATTTGTTTATATGCCCTAATGCTAATCCAGATGGAACATATCGTAAGGGCAATAATACGGTTACAGGTGCGACTCGCTCTAATGCCTTTGGTATTGATATGAATCGTAATTATCCTGATTGTGTTGAAGGTGAGCATTCAGATGGTAAGGATTATGCTCTTGAAACAGAGCTGTTTATGTCTTTTGCCGACGAATATCAGTTTACAATGTCGGCCAATTATCACGGTGGAGCGGAAGTCGTTAATTATCCTTGGGACAATAGCGTTACACGTCATGTCGATGACGATTGGTGGAAAATGATAAGTCGTCAGTATGCCGACCTGGCGCATGGTGAAAATCCAGATTATATGACGGATAGAAATGATGGCGTGACAAATGGTGCTGATTGGTATATGGTTAATGGCAGTCGTCAGGATTATATGAATTATTATCAGCAATGTCGTGAATTGACAATAGAGTGTTCTACCGTTAAATGTCCAGAGGCGTCAGACTTGCCGCTTTATTGGAATTATAATCGTAACTCGATATTTGCTTTTTTGAATCAAGTTTTATGTGGCATTCATGGAACTGTCAAAGACGCTGAGACGCTGCAACCGTTAAATGCTTCCGTGAAAATATTGGGCCATGATCAGGAATATTCTAGCGTGGAGTCGCAGCTTCCTTGTGGTGATTTCTATCGTCCCATAAAATCTGGTACATATACTGTGGAAGTTAGTGCTGAAGGTTATATCCCTAAACAAGAGGTGGTGAACATTGTTGATGATGAGAAGATAATGCTTGATATAAAACTTGATAAATACAAGGAAGCATTTGTGGAATATGATTGTGATAAAGCCGAGATTAAGATGGATTGTTTGGGAAATAAGGTTTTTATTGAAGTCAAGGATCTTACTCAAAAAATAGAATGGGAATTGATAAATATGCAAGGGCAAATTGTTAGAAAATCTTGTGAAATTATAGGAAATACAGAGGTGGATTTGTGTGGAATCAGTGGTGGAATTTATTTTTTGAATGTTCTTATCGGCGATAAACAAATATCGAAGAAAATTGTTGTGAGATAAATGAAAAAATAAGAAAATATTTTATTGAAAAAGACGTTTTTTGAACGATAAAAAAATGTATTTTTGCAGTATGCTAAAGAATAGGTATTTTATATTGATAGGAGTTATTTGTTTGATGGTTTTTGTGTCGTGCAATAAGCACACTCAGATACTCAAAAGCACTGATAATGAATACAAATATAATTCGGCGATGTATTATTATGGTCAGAAGGATTATAATAGGGCATTGCAGTTGTTTGATGTTTTGCAGTCGGCATATAGAGGCAAGCCTCAGGCAGAGGAGATTGCATATTGCACTGCGGAATGTTATTACAAGATGAAAGATTATGATATTGCCAGCCATTACTATAAGCGTTATGCAGTGAATTTCCCTTTCGCAAAAAATGTTGAATCAGCTGTTTTCAGAAGCGCTTGCTGTTATTATCTTGAATCACCAAACATTGCACTTGATCAGGAAGATTCATATCTGGCAATAAAAGAATTCCAAAGTTTTATAGACCTATATCCACAAAGCGTTTACGTCGATAGCGCAAATAAATTGATAGATACTCTTCGTTATAAGATAGTTGAAAAGGATTTCAATACATGTATGTTGTATTATAAAATGGATGAATTCCAAGCAGCAATAACAAGCTTTGAAAGATTCCTGAAAGAAAATCCGACAACAATACATCGTGAGGAAATTATCAATTACATGGTTCTGACATATGCAAAATATGCAGAGAAAAGTATTTCGGAAAAACAAAGAGAACGTTATGAACTGGCTTTGGAGAAATATAACACCTTGACTTATATGTATCCAGACAGTAAGTATATAACACAATTGGAACCTACAGTTGAGAAAATAAGAACAGAATTATCAAATATAAAAACTAAATAAATGGATTTCAAAAAAGTTAATGCGGAGTCAACTTGTGTTACTCGTCAAAAAGATCAATTTTACATTGGTACAGGTAATATCTACGAAACAGTAGCTATCATGGCAAAGAGATCAGATCAAATTGCTGCTGAAATGAAAGAAGAACTCTACAAGAAAATTGAAGAGTATACAACAAACAACGATAGCTTGGAAGAAGTTTTCGAGAACAAAGAACAAATAGAAGTTGCTAAGTATTATGAAAGATTGCCAAAATCAACATTGATAGCAGTCAGTGAGTTCTTGAACGATCGTATTTATTATCGCAATCCTAGCAAGGAAAACGGTAACGATTTCTAAAACAAGGAGTTTTCAATGCTAACCGGAAAAAAGATTCTATTAGGAATTACAGGTAGCATTGCCGCCTATAAAATTCCTCTTTTAGTACGTCTTCTTAAGAAAGACGGCGCCGAAGTAAGAGTCGTGATGACACCCTCAGCGAAGGATTTCGTCACGCCTCTTACTTTGTCTACTCTAAGCGGCAATCCTGTTTTGGCTCGCGGTTTCAATGAGGAAACCGGAAAATGGGATAGTCATGTCGAGTTGGGACTTTGGGCAGACCTTTTTGTGGTGGCGCCGGCATCGGCAAACACAATGGCAAAAATGGCTCATGGCATCGCTGATAATTACCTTTTAACGGTGTGCCTCTCTGCAAAATGTCCTGTCATGTTTGCGCCAGCAATGGACCTCGATATGTATAAACATCCTGCAACTCAACAGAATATCAAAACATTGATAGAAAGAGGCTGCATCTTTGTGGCTCCGTCTTCGGGTGAGTTGGCAAGCGGATTGTGCGGCGAAGGTAGAATGGAAGAACCTCATAAGATCTATGAAAAGATTAAGGCATTCTTCCTGACAAAACAAAATTTCAAAGGTAAAAAAGTACTTGTCACAGCGGGACCTACTTATGAGGCAATCGACCCAGTTCGTTTTATCGGAAATCATAGTTCAGGTCTGATGGGCATCGAAATAGCTCGAGCTTTCGCCGATCAAGGTGCTGATGTTGCTCTCGTGCTCGGCCCTTCAAATATATCAGTCAATAAAAATAATGTCAACGTGTTGCCTGTGACATCGGCAAAGGAAATGTACGATGCTGTCATGGCTATGTTCCCTAAGACTGATATCGCTGTACTTAGCGCAGCTGTGGCTGACTTCCGCCCTGAAATGGTGGCAGATCAGAAGATTAAGAAAAACCCTGATAACGATACGTTTACAATAAAACTTGTTAAAACAGATGATATTTTAAAGTCAGTCGGAAGTGTTAAGACTGATAACCAGACTGTTATCGGATTTGCTTTGGAAACAGAAAACGGTTTGGCAAATGCAAAGAAAAAACTGCATACCAAAAACATAGATCTCATCGTTCTTAATGAGATGAACGAATCAGGTGTCGGATTTAAGACAAAGACAAATAAGGTCTCAATCATTACCAAAGATGATAAAGTGACAGAATATGATCTTAAACCGAAAAATGAAGTCGCTCTGGATATATTAAACGCTATCTATCAATATATAAATTGACATATGAAAAAGGCCTGTTTTATATTATTCTTATTATGCTCTTTGTTTGGATTAAGACTTGATGCACAAGAGTTTAATATCAATGTGTCCGTGTCTTCAGCTCAAGTCGCGGGAACCGACCAACGTGCTTTCGAATCTCTTAAGGAAGGAATAACGAACTTTATTAATAATAGAGTTTGGACTAATCTCAAACTGGAACCTGAAGAACGCATTGAAGGTGCTATCGTGGTTAATGTGAAGAAAAAAACAGGTAACGTAATAGAGGCTGAATTGAATATAGCTCTGAGACGCCCTACATTTAAGGCAAATTATACAACACCTCTATTTAATTATATTGATAATGATTTTGCATTCGAATATATTGAGTCACAACCTCTTGACTTTACAGAAAATTCATATATGTCGAATCTGACATCAACATTGGCATTCTACGCATACTATTGCCTCGGATTGTATTTCGATTCATTCGGACTTTATGGCGGAGACCCGTTCTTTAAAGTTGCAGATCAAATAGTTACATCAGCGCAAAGTGCCGATGAAACAGGATGGAAAGCCTTTGACGATAAAAGAAACCGTTATTGGCTTAATGAAAATATGATGAATGCTTCTTATAAGCCAATACGTCAGTATATGTATGAATATCATAGACTTGGATTGGATAAGATGTCAACTAAACAAGAAGAAGGTAAGACTGCAATAACGAAATCATTGGAACATCTGAAACAGGTTTATTCCGAAAGACCAAATCTTTTGTTCATACAGATATTGAATGATACAAAACGTAACGAATGGAAGAGCATATATTCTGAAGGAAGTCAACAAGATAAGACAAAAGCTGTGAATATCTTTAGAGAGATTGACCCATCACATTCTTCAGAATATGAAGAAATATTGTCGGGTAGAAAATAATTATGTTGCAGAAGTTATCCATATCAAATTATGCTTTAATATCTTCATTATCAGTTGAATTTGATAATGGATTTTCTGTTATTACAGGTGAGACCGGTGCTGGTAAGTCAATATTGCTCGGTGCATTAGGTTTTGTTCTTGGTAATCGCGCTGACTCAAATGTTCTTTTTGATGATACAAAGAAATGCGTGGTTGAAGCATCATTCATCTTGAATAATGATAGATTGAAATCTTTCTTCGAAGAAAACGATATGGATTTTGAAGAAGAATGTATCATCCGTCGTGAACTCAATCCTCAGAAAAAATCACGTTCTTTCGTAAATGATACTCCGGTTTCTTTACAAGTTTTAAAAGAACTCGGTTCGTATCTTATTGATATTCATTCTCAACACGATTCTCTTTTGTTGTGCAATCCTGATTTTCAGCTTTCATTGTTAGATGATGCAGCCAACAACCAAGAGCTGCTTTCTGAATATAAAAAAGCATATAAAGAATATACTTCAGCCAAAAACGAATTGGAATCACTTCGCAAAAAGGCATTGAATAATATAGACGAAAACGATTATCTTAAGTTCCAACTCGATGAACTTGTAAAGTCGGAACTTCAAGATAATGAATATGAAGAACTCGCTCAACGTATCGAGATTCTGGAAAATCAAGAGGAGATAAGCCGACTTCTTAATGAATCGACGATGATTCTTGAAAATAGCGAGACATCTGTTCTTGACGGAGTCAACACCTTATTATATAATGTAGATAAGCTGAAAAGATATATCTCCGAACTCGATTCAATGTCGGAACGTCTTAATTCTGTTAAGATTGAACTCAAAGATATCTGTTCTGACTTGAATAGCCTTCAAGATGATTCAATGGATATTTCTTCTCTTGAGACACTTCAAGAACGTTTCGATGTGATTCAGCGTCTTATGATGAAACATCATCTTAATGATTATTCACAATTGCTTCAGCTAAGAGAAGAGATAAGACGTAAGGTTGATGAGTTTTCAAATATAGATGAAATTGTCGCTGATAAAGAGAAAGAAGTCAAGGCGATGGAAAAAGTCTTGAATCAAAAGGCTAAAGAATTGAACAAGAGACGTCTTTATGCGAAGACAGTTTTTGAAAAAGACGTTACAGAAGTCATTCGTCAACTTGCGATGCCACACGGCGTTTTTGAGATTAAGATAGAAAACACGAATGAGTTGACATCAAATGGAACTGATGTCGTGACATTTATGTTTTCAGCAAATAAAGGCTACGCTCCAGAAAATATGGCGAAGGCAGCTTCTGGTGGCGAGCTTTCACGTCTGATGCTCGCGATTAAGAGCATAGCAGCGAAAAACAATTATATTCCAACATTGATATTCGATGAGATTGACACCGGCGTTTCTGGTGAAGTCGCATCTAAACTCGGTGACATCATGAAAGTGATGGGAGAGACGTTGCAACTCGTAAGTATTACTCACTTACCACAAGTGGCAAGTAAAGCCAAGAATCATTTCTTTGTATATAAGGATATCGTTGACGAAAAGACACGTTCTAACATCAGAACCTTGACACGCGAAGAGCGTATCAGAGAAATCGCGAAGATGCTTTCCAACGCTGAAGTAACAGCGGAAGCACTGAGAGCCGCGGAGGTTTTGATTAGTTAGGAGTTAGGAATTAGGAGTTAGGAATGGTTGTTAATTAAGACAAAAAGAAAGAGCCGTAATTTCTTACGACTCTTTTTCTTTTTGTCTTTGAGACTCTGCGTCTCTGTGACTTTATTTCTTAATGCTCAAAATCAATCCTAACACAACACCCAAGAATGCTGCGAACAACACTTGGTAGTTTCCTGGTAAAAGGAATGTAATTGTGTGTGCTGGATACCAGAACAATGGGATGGTCTTCTTGAAGACGAAACCGTATTGTAAGTCCCAGTTGATTTTATGAGCTATTGTCTCTTGGATTTTCAATTTGTTGCAGAAGAATCCTTTCAATGTTCCGCCTGTCTCAGCGATGTGGATGTCTGTCACCTTGTGGAATGTCATGAAGACAGGGGCGAAGATGGTGTTCATCAAAACACTGACCAAGAGCGCAACGAATACTTTGCCTCCGCTGAAGTCACCTTTGAACCATTCGCCAGCTTGTGCTACGCCGAATACTTTTTCAAGTAATGTGACAGTGCCGCTCTTGAATATCGTCATTGCTGATGCGATGATGACGCCGAGGAAACCCCAGACGAGCATCTTTGGTACAAGACCGAAGCCTTTTTCAATGTAGCAGCCTTTACGAATTCTTAAAGCCAACATCTCACCGAATGTTCCCAAGATGGCGAACTTGAAGAAACTCATTATCATGCCGTGCTCGGCAGTCATTGCGTTGAACCAATCCATCGCTCCAGGAACGAAGGCGAAAGTTCCGATGACTGCCAAGACAGCTAATGTGGTAATTATATCACCTTTTTTCATCTTGCTTATTTTTCAATTCTAATTCTAGCATCAACAGCGACGACGTTCTTAGGATTACCGAGCAATGGGTTCAAGTCCATTTCAGCTATTTCTGGAGCTACCATTACCAAAGCGCTGACTCTTGCAACTTGTTCTGCGTAGATGTCAACATTAACTGGTTGTTGTCCTCTGACGCCTTCCAAAATCTTGTAACCGCGTAACTTAGTCAACATGTCTTTAGCTTCGCATTTTGTGATAGGAGCGAGAGCGTTTTGAACGTCTTTCAATACTTCGATGAAGATACCGCCTAAACCGAAGAATACTTGGTGACCGAATTTTTCGTCACGGATAGCACCGATGTAAACTTCTGTACCGTCGAGCATTGGATACATTTCAACAGCGTATGTTTCTGGGATAGCCATCAAGCGGTCGAATTCTCTGTCGACAGTTTCGATGTCGCGAACGTTCAATGTAACGCCGCCAACGTCTGACTTGTGAAGAGGACCGACGACTTTCATGACGAGTGGGTAACCAACTTCGTTAGCGAAGTCTAATGCTTGTTGTTTTTGATCAACGACGCGGATTTGTTTTTGAGCGATGCCAGCTGCATCTAACAATTCGAAGATTTCATCTGGTCCGATGTAACCGTTTTCGCAGTTGTCGATGACTTTGCGGATTCTTGCTTCATCAACTTTTGGAAGTTCAACGACTTCAGCTTGTGGTTTTGGTGTGTGATAAATCTTGCACAATGCATTGCCGAAGATACATTCTTCTGGGAAGTTGATTCTGCCTTTATTTGTGATGAAATCGTTGATTTCGTCTTTTACGTTGATGATTGAAGGAAGGATAGGGAAGATAGGCTTTTTGCAAGTCTTCATCTTTTCGTTTAAAACTTCGTAAACTTCCCAGTTAGGGAACAAACCTGGAGAACCGAAGATAACGCACATACAGTCGATGTTGTCGAAGTCGTTTTCGCAAGCGTCGATGATGTGACCGAGTTGTTCTGCTGTACCTGTTGCCAAGAAGTCGATTGGGTTGCCTACTGAAGAACCTGGGAATAATTTTGCCAAAAGTTCGTCAGCTTTAGGACCTTCGATGTGAGGAACGTCCATGCCGCCGTTTGAGAGAACGTCAGTCAACATAACTGCAGGACCGCCAGCGTGTGTGATGACAGCGACGTTTTTACCTTTTACTTCTGGGTGCATGAAGATAGCGCAAACTGTTGTCAACTCTTGACGGTTGTTGCATCGTACGATACCAGCTTTGCGGAATAATGCGTCAACTACAGAGTCGTCTGTTGCGAGAGCGCCAGTGTGTGATGAAGCTGCACGGCTACCTGCAGCTGAACCGCCTGACTTGATAGCAGCGATGCGGCAACCTTTGTTGATGAGTGAACGTGAGTGTTTCAATAACTTTTGAGGGTTACCAATCTTTTCCATGTATATCATGATGACGCGAGAACTTGTCTCTGGGTCGAATGTTGTGTCTAAGTGTTCGAGAACGTCTTCGATACCGACTTGTGCTGAGTTACCTACAGCCCAAACGCTGTTGAAAGTGAGACCGTTTGTCATACCGTATTCTTTGATGAATACAGCTGTTGCACCAGAACCTGTTACGAAGTCAACGCCATGAGGGTCGAGAGTTGGTATTGGAGAGTCGAATGCGCCGCAGTAGTTACGGTTCAAGAAACCTGTACAGTTAGGACCGATGAGGCTGCCGCCGACTTTATTGATTGTTTCAACGATTTGTCTTTCGAATTCAGCGCCTTGTTCATTTTCTTCGCTGAAGCCTGCAGATACGATGATGAAACCTTTTGTGCCTTTTTCAAATGCCAAAGTGTTGACTGTTGCTGGGCAGAATTTAGCAGCAATAGCGATGATTGCGCAATCTACTTGAGGAAGGTCTTCAACTTTTTGGTAACATTTTACGCCTTGAACTTCAGTTTCTTTTGGGTTAACTGTGTAAACCTCGCCTTTGAAGTTGCTGTTGAGAAGGTTTCTTAAAATGCTGCCGCCTGGTTTTTGAGTGTCGCCAGAAGCACCGATAACTGCAATGCTTTTAGGATTTAATAATTCTTTTGCTATCATATTTTATGATTTTAAATAATAATCGAAAATAAACGACACGAAAATATCGTTTTGCGCAAATTTATGAAAAAAAAGAATATGGAAGAAGTGAAAAATGAACAAATTAAAACCTTCTGGTAGATGTTATAAAATAATAGTCAAACTCAGGCAGTTCCTTCTGTTCGTAATGACACAACGTCTTTACAGTAACCTGCATTAAACGTGAGAACTCTCCGATTTTTAACTTGATTTTATAACTCATAATCGTACGATGTTTTGCTAGCGACTGCAAAGATATATCATGACCCAAGGTACGAGTCAAGAGAAAAATGAAAAATTGTTGAATAATTTTGCAGGTTCAACTTGTGGTAATTTTTCAGATGCCGTCTGAAAAATCTTTGTATTGCTAGAGATACTTTCGTTTATTGTTTTGTAATATTTCATGCGTGAATTTGATATTATTTGTGAGTTGTGGAAATCTCATGGTTTTAAAATTTTTGTTCAGCAAATATACAACTCAAAACAATATTTGTCAAGGAAAATAAAGTTAAAAAACATTAACAATCAATCAGTTATAGATATATCTATTAATTAATGATTATATTAATGGAAAAATAAAAATGACACTTATTACAATAGTTTTTTCAATTCTTCAATATCGGGCAATGCTTTTTGTAATTTCTCTGGCATTTCCGATAATGTGTCAAATGTTGCAACTCCCATTGGTTTGTCATAATCTTGAATGACATATTTTACAAAATCCTTGTTGGCATTTCTGCAAAGTACGATTCCAATTGAAGGATTCTCATGAGACTTACGCACTTTATCATCTAAAATTCTAAGATATGTCATCAACTGTGCTAAATATATTGATTTAAAGTCGCCAGTCTTTAATTCAAAAACAACCAAAGCATTTAAATCACGATTAAAGAACAATAGGTCGGGAAAGAAACTTTCTCCATAAATTTCAAGATGATATTGATTTCCCACGAAAGCGAAGTCCTTGCCAAATGTCATAATGAATTTTTTGATATTTTCTATAATCTGTTTCTCAACGACTCTCTCATCGATGCAGTTTTTGTCACGTTCGCCAATCTCTTCGATGTTTATAAAATCAAGGAGATATTCGTCTTTGAACATCATTACAGCTTTTCTCGCCAACGAAGAATTTGAAATAGTTTTAGGAAAATTATTTGGAATTGTCGCTCTATTTTCGAAATCATCGTTATTGATTATTTTCTTCAACTGCTCAACAGAAAGATGTTCTTCTGCTGTACGATGAATATAATAATAACGTGCTTCAATTTCTTTAATTTTTTCAACAATAAGCATATGGTGAGAAAATGATATTTTCAAAAAGTCTTCTATTGGAAATGAAACAACATTCTCAAATTTTAAAGTATTTTTCTTAATATCAATTATTGTCATGATTTCTTTTTGAACTTCTTCAAATTCGCCCGTTACAACGGACGAATTATAATCGATTGATTTCCAATTGTCATAAAAGGTTCGCATCTTCTTCAAATTTGTTGCAGAGAATCCTCTTAAACCTGGTAAATCTGATTGTAATTTATCGCTAATTGATTGTAAGGCATTTGTCCCCCATTTTGCATTACGAGTTTTTTCTGAGAGAAACTTCCCGATTCCGAAATACAATCCTAGCTGAATACGATTAATATCTTTAGACGCTTCATACTGAGTCTGAAGTATAGTGGTTTTAATAATTTCAGCCGCATTGTTATACTGAAGGTTTAAAGACTTGTTATTTTCCATAAATTTTATTTTTGGTTCAGCAAATATACAACCCAAAATAATATTTGTCAAGGAAAATAAAGTTAAAAATTATTAACAATCAATTAGTTATAGATATATCTATTAATTAATGATTATGTTAATGGAAAAATTAAATTGGGATAAAAAAACAGTCAAACTCGTGATACATGGAAATCTACTTCCTCGGCACAGCAAACCGTATCTTTCTCTCTAAGTTCTCGACTTCAATATGTTGGTTCTCGTAAATCTCACCGTCTATAGAAACGCAGAATCCTTTAGGTCCTTCAATCGTTACTTTCTTTGCCTGACGGTAAACTACAATGTTCTCAAACTTAGGATTGCCGATATGTGTGCCTGCAACGTAATATTTTATCAGTCCGATGAATCTTAATCGTGAAACGGGTTTTACTAAACAAACTTCAAGTAAACCATCGTCGTTGAGCGAGTTAGGCGCGTTGAAATATGAACCGCCTACATATTTTCCATTGCTTACCGTACATAATAAAATGTCGCCGGTGTTGAGCTGCTCGCCGTCGGCATAGACAGTGCATTTAGTGCGCATTCCGAAAAGAAATCCCCAGACGACGGCAAAAGGGTAGGCTCTTTTCTTGCCAAACAAAACGTTTCTTCTCAACTTGTTCATCGCCTTGGCAACAACGCTGTCCAACCCGAAATGCGTTGAGTTTAAAGCATATTTGTCGTTGACTTTCATAATGTCGACTTCCTTCTCTTCGCCATGAATGACGTCGCAGACATTTAAGAAAACGTCAGAACCGAAATATTTTACGTAGTCGTTGCCGCTTCCGAAAGGCAGCACAGTCATGCTGGCATTAGGAAATCCAACTATTCCTGAAGCAACTTTGTTGACAGTTCCGTCACCGCCGCAAGCGTAAAATCGTACCTTTTCTTCTGGATGATTTTCTAAATATGTCTTGATGAAATTGATGGAGTCGTTGGGTGAGTCGGGAGTGTATATTTCATAATCAATGACTTCTGCGCACTGGGCGATGCCTTCTTTAACCATGTCGAGGCATGATTCCTTTCCGGCGATAGTATTGACAATGAAAATATGCTTCATCAAAAAAAAGTTTTTGCAAAAGTAAAAAATAAATTGCTCTTAATTAATAAACAAAGTTGAAATATTATTGCTTTTTATTGAATGTGTCTTTATATGCTTGTATTATTTCGTAAATTTGTCGCTCAAAACAAGATAGTCAACTGTTGTCTGTTGACCGTTGACTGTTGCCTTTAACTCTTCATCATGAAAAAAAACGAACTGATACAAAATTCTAAAGTCCTTTCTGGACAATGCGATACCTTGATGCGATTCAGAACCGAGTCGATGTTTATGTCGTTTCAAGATGTTGCTAGTCTGCACGCTACTTATTTAGGCATCGACGATTATTCTCTTTTAGAAAAAGATAATGCGCTTTGGGTTATCTCAAAAACTAAAATAAAAATTAACAAACTTCCTCTTTGGAATGATGAAATCTCAATCAGAACATGGCCTATGGGCGCTGAAGGCGTGCGCTGCAACCGCTGCTACCAAATTATGAAAGACGGCGAAGTATATATCAACGGCATCACTGAATGGGTCATCATCGATGCAACTTCTCGTACTTTGAGAAAAGTCGAGACGACATCTTATCCTAACGACATCGACTGGATTCAGGAAAAGTCGATAGAGGAGAAGTTCAGAAGATTCAAAGACGACTTCACGGAAGAAGACCTTATTTATAAAAGACTCGTCCGCTCTGGCGACATCGACGTGACGCATCATACAAATAATGTCACTTATATCACAATGTTGCTCGATACTTTCTCGGTGAAAGAATTGGAATCAAAGCAATGGGAAGATGTTGAAGTGTCTTATCTCAACGAAAGCTTCGAAGGCGAGACATTGTCAATCTACAGAAAAGAACGCGAAGACGGATATTCATTCTCCATCAAAAAAGAAGACGGCAAAGTCGTCCTGATGGCATTCTTTCAATAAACTTTAGAACTTTAAAATTCTAGAAATTCTAGAGTTTTAAGATTCTAGAATTCTAGAGCGTTCTTCTCTGTCTCACAGCCTCAAACACCACAATCGCTGTTGTTACAGAGACGTTCAATGAGTCGGCGATGCCGTTCATCGGTATGATGAGGTTTTGATCTGCCGCCTCCACCCAGATGTCGCTGATACCGGTCGCCTCGGTTCCCATCACGATGGCGGATCCTTGTCTGAAGTCAGCTTCTAGATAATCAATGGAAGCTTTGAGATATGTACAGTAAATCTTGATGTCGTTTTCTCTCAACCACTTGATACATTCTTCTGATGAGCAGGCAAACAATGGAACGTTGAATATCGTTCCGATACTTGCGCGTATCGCATTAGGGTTGAACAAGTCAGTTCTTGGGTCAGCGATGATGACGGCGTCAACGCCAGCAGCGTCTGCTGTACGCATGATAGCTCCTAAGTTGCCTGGTTTCTCTACCGTCTCCAAAACGATAATCAAAGGGTTTTTCTTAGGCTTGAAACTTTTCAGGTCGGCGTATTTTGGAATCGCTACTGCCAAAAGTCCGTCGCTGCCTTCACGATAAGCAATCTTTTCAAAGACTTCGAGCGTAACTTCTTCAATGATATTGGCTTTGAGCCATGAGCTTTGAGCCATGAGCTCAGAACTGTAATCCTTTATCTCGTTACATATAAATAAGGTGTCAATAACGAAACCGCAAGCCACGGCGCGTTCTATCTCGCGTCGTCCTTCAATGATGATTCTGTTCTGCTCGCGACGCTCGGATGACTTCTGTAACTTGACGACATTCTTAATCTTTGGATTAGTTTTGCTTGTTATCATGATTTCTGAATTTTAACTGTGATAAAATAAGTCCGCCAATGACCAATAATATTCCTAATATCTTTTGTATGTTGAGACTTTCTCTGATGATGATGCAACTGAAAATGGCAGTGAATACTGGAATCAGGTTGCTGTAAATGTTTGCTTTCGCTGCGCCGAGTTTGCTGAAGGCGTAAGCCCATAATGTATATGAAATGGAACTTGCAAAAACGCCTAACGATAATAATGGAATTATGTAATGACCGATTCCCATTATGTCTGACGGCGTGACCTTTTCCATTATGAAAACCATAGGGATGAAATATATCATGCCGATTACGTTTTGCACGAATGTAATTGTCAATGGTTTATATAACAATGTTAATTTTCTTAAAGAAATTGAATACGCCACTGCGACCATCACTGCGCTGAATAAGAAGATGACGCCTTTTAATGATACCGTCAATTCTAAATTTTTATTAAGAAGCATAAAGATGACGCCGAAGAATGAGATGATAAATCCTGCTATATTCCAAGGTGTTAGTCTTTCTTTTAAGAAGAAAAATGCTGCGATAGGAGTGAAGAGTGGAATCGTTGCTATGATGGCAGAACTCACTACAGGAGCGGCGTTTAGCAATCCATAACTCTCGAAGATGAAATACAGGAAAGGTTCAAATAATGCAGCAAGCGCAAATAACTTCAAGTCTTTTCTATTTACTTTCTCAAAAAGTCGTAAAATCAATAGAAGACTTCCTAAGAAAACGCTTGATATGATAAGACGGAAAAAAATAGTGGTGGTGGGATTCAGATATTTGAAGACCTGCGTCGACCATATAAATGACAATCCCCAGAAAACCATGGCGATAACGCCGCTGATATGCACTATGAATTTTCTGTCTTTCATGTTGCAAAAATAAGACTTTTTTTAATTAGGCGATGAGTTGTGAGCAATGGGATATGAGCTTTTTTTATATATTTGCTCATTGTTCGTTGCACATGGTCTGTGGCAGAATTTTGGTATAATATTTGAACAAAATCGTTCGTTAATTTTTAACAATAAATAAAAACATAATACTATGAAAACATTGAAAACTTTTGCCTTATTTTTTGTAATGTCGTTATTTGCAATGACTTCTTGTCAAGGTCCGAAAGGTGAGCCAGGTAGACCAGGTAAAGATGGAAACGCAAACGTCCAATCTGGAACAGTTGTCGTATCTGCTCAAGACTGGGAGTGGGATGAAAATGCTTGTAACTGGTATCTCGATTTAGAATGGGATGCAATTGATTATGATATGGTCGACTATGGCGCGGTTCTCGTTTACATGGAAAATCCTGGTGAAGATTTTTACGCATGGCATCAGCTTCCTCTGACACTTTATCCAAGCGACCAATATTCCGCAACATTGGAAACTGTTTATTATGACTATGCGTTGACAATTTATTGGACAAATTCAGATCTTAAACCACATCAAAATCCTTGTGACTTCTATAATTCGGATATGGAATTTAAAGTGGTTCTCATTGATGCAGTTTTATATTCAAAACATCATAATGAAGACCTTACGAATTATGAGACGGTCAAGAATCTTTTCAATATAACTTCAGAAGAAAAAATATTTCAAAATACAGTAGAGGCGTCTAGATGATACGTCTCTTTTTTTTATCTTTGCAATATTATTGATTAAGAACCAAAGCTCTTGGCTTTTGAACTTTAAAATACTATACGCTCTACACTCTACACTCTACACTCTTTTAAAATTGACAATGATAAAAAAGACTTTAAAATATATACTATATGTAATCTTGGGCTTTGTCGCGATTGTCGTTGTGACGAGTCTTTTCCATCCTTCATATTCTTTTGATGAACCAAAGCCTTTTCAAGGAACATGCCTGCATAATCCATATCAGAATATGAATCCTGATAACTGGATTCAGGCTAATTTCCATGCACATACACGCCGTTTTGCTGGCATTACCAACGGACGTGTAAATACCAATGAGATGCTTGACAGTGTTTATTCGGTTCTCGGCTTTGACCATATCGGCATATCGGATTATAATAAGATAAATTATTATGATTCCGTGAATGAGAGTTTCATCCCTACTTACGAACATGGTTACGGATTGTTCAAGATTCATCAGCTTTGCATTGGTGCGGAGAAAGTTAGAATATTGGATTATTTCGCTTTCCAGAATTTAAGTATGAAACAGCATACTTTGAATCGTCTCGCAAAACAGACGCGTCTGGCAATACCAGCTCATCCTTCATTTGTGAAAAAAGGCTATCTCGTTGAAGACATGAAGTATCTTAGCAACTATAAGCTGATGGAAGTACTGAACGGATTCAGGATATCGACAGCTCATTGGGATACGGCTCTTTCAAATGGACATCTCGTTTATCTCATCGCTAATGACGACTCGCATGATGTTACGGATAACACTGACGTGGCGGCAAGGTTTACTATGATAAATGCAGAAGAAAATGAGGCGGAACAGCTGCTTCAGGCATTGGAATGCGGCAATGTCGTAGGCGTGGATTTTCAGTTTAGGGAAAACGAAACACTTGAACAAAAGTCAAAACGTCTTGAAAGTGATTTGCCTTATATCTCTCAAGTGGAATTGCGTGATGATACATTATTAATATCAGCATCCAAAAACATAGGTACAATAAAATTTATAGGTCAGGATGGAAAGCTGCTTGATGTACAGAAACGACAAGATACAGCTATGTATGTGATTCAACCGCACGATAATTATGTGAGGTGTGAGCTGCTGTTCAAATGCGGAACGACTTTGTATCTCAATCCTATAACACGTCATGAAAACGAAGATATCGTAAAGCAACGCCTTGATAAAGTCGATTATCCTAAGACGATAATACTTTGGACGATTTATATTTTGGTTTTATTTATGGTATATAAACTAATAAGTCAATGGCGCAATAAATCCTAATTGCTCAAAACAAAAAAACTGTTGTCCGTTGACAATAGTCAGTTGTCTTTTGTTATTTTTGTGATTCTTAAAAAATAAAATATGATACAAGAAAATCTAAATATTGTCAGAGCGACGGTACCATCAAATGTCACTCTTATTGCTGTTTCAAAAACAAAACCGGTTTCCGATCTGCAGGAGGCTTACGATGCAGGACAACGTATCTTTGGCGAGAACAAGGCCTTGGAAATGCGTGACAAACATCAGGTTCTTCCAGATGATATTCAATGGCATTTCATAGGTCATCTTCAGACTAACAAAATAAAGTATATCGCTCCTTTTGTGACTTTGATTCATGCGATTGACAGTCTCTCTCTTCTTGAAGCCGTCAATAAAGAAGCTGTGAAAAACAATCGTGTCATCGATTGCTTGCTGCAGTTTCATATAGCACAGGAAGAAACGAAGTTCGGCCTTGATATTGAAGAAGCAAAGTCGTTGTTGGAATCAGATAGTTTTAAAGGCTTAAAAAATATTAACATTGTCGGCGTGATGGGAATGGCGACTTTCACAGACGATGACGTTCAAGTCAGAAACGAGTTTAAGAGTCTTAAAAACATATTTGATACATTGAAAGAAAACTATTTTGGCGACAAGGATTATTTCAAGGAGATATCAATGGGAATGTCTGACGATTATACGATTGCCATAGAAGAGGGCGCTACTATGGTTAGGGTCGGAAGCAAGATTTTCGGTGCAAGAAATTATAATATATAATGGCGAAAGTCTAAAGGTTAATGACATAAGTTTGTTCTTTAGTCTTTAGACTTTTGTCTTTAGTTGATGAAAATATGAAAAAACTTCTTCTTACATTATTCAAAATGCTGGTTTTCTTGTTGGTGCTTTTCGCAACAATGAGAGTCGTTTTTTTGATTAAATACTGGACGCTTGTTGAATTGGGAGGTATTCCGCTTAAAGAAATACTGAAAGGCTTTTGGTCGGCATTGCCTCTTGATATATCTACAGCTTGCTTTATGTTGGCGTTGCCTGCCATATACATGTTCGTGTCGCTTTCCGTTGATAAAGACACGCTTTTTGCGCCACTGCGATGGTATTTCTATTTGATGGTGGCGACATATAACCTTGCGGCTTTTGGCGATATTGGCATTTACGGCGAATGGCGTACAAAATTGTCCTACAGAGCATTGCTATATCTTGAAAATCCTGCAGAAGTTATAAATACGGCAGAGACAGAACAGACGTTGCTGCTGATTGTGCTGTGGAGTTTCTTCACAATATTGTTCTGTGTGATTTATACTAAATTGGTTGAGCCTCAAGCTCTGGCTGTATATAGGGAGGAGGAGAGACCAAATAAAAGCGTGTTGGCTGGAACTTTCGTCGTGGTGCTCGTTGCCCTTTTCTTGGGTATGCGAGGCGGTTTAAATGATATACCGATAACTTCAAGTAAGGTTTATTACAGTAATCATAAATTCGCTAACGAGATGAGTGTCAATCCAGCGTATTATCTCGTTGAAAATATTTTGAATTCTAAGAAGGTAGAGTCAAGGGCGCATTTCAATTATATGGATTTTGACTCGGCGAAGAAAAGAACCGTTGCGCTTCATGAAACAGCCTGTGACTCAACGATGTCTATATTGAAAATAGAAAAGCCTAATATCATAGTCGTTCTTTTGGAAAGCTGGTCTGCCGACTTGATCGAGTCGTTGGGCGGCGAGGCTGGAATCACGCCGAATTTCCGAGAGCTTGAGAAAGAAGGCCTGCTATTCACGAATATCTACGCAAGCGCAAACCGCTCGCAACATGCGATGTCGTCTTTGTTCGGCGGACTTCCAGGAATGCCGGTGACGACGATAACAAATCATCCTGATAAATATTATGCTGTGCCGTCGTTGGTCAAGAGAATGGATTCTATTGGATATCATACGAGCTTTTATTTCGGTGGAGAGTTGAATTACGGTAACATATTATCGTATCTGCGTTATAATGAATTTGATGATATCATAGAAGCGAAAGACATAAATGAAGGATTCCGTAAAGGCAAACTCGGCTATCATGATACCGACGTGATGCCATGGTATGCTGAGCAGCTGTCTGATTATCCGCAACCTTTCTTCAGTACGTTGTTTACACAAAGTACGCATTCTCCTTATGACTATCCTAAAATATTTGATGAAATAGAATGGCCTGAAATTGAAAGACAATATCTTAACTCGGGACATTATACTGATATCGCAATAGGAATGTTTATGGAGAAGGCAAGACAACAATCGTGGTATGACAGCACTTTGTTTATCCTCGTTGCAGACCATAGTCATGCTTCTTACAAGAACCATTCGTTGGAATCTTTTGAACATCATAAGATACCTATGCTCATTTATGGAGAACCTTTGAAAGATTCATTGAAAGGAAAGACATTTGATAAGATATGTGGAAACACCGATCTTCCTGCTATGATATTGGCGCAATTGGGACAGAATCATGACGAGTTTTTCTGGAGTAAAGACGTGTTCGGAAAATGTTATAAGCCATTTGCATTCTTTGAACTGAATAGAGGTCTTGGCTGGAAAACACCCGATGGAGAGTTCGTGTATTCAAATGATGGAGTGTTCATTAAAAATGATTTGCCAGAAAATGTCAACGATAGTGTTGTCCTCGATGGTAAAGCATATATGCAATATCATTTTGACTTATTTAATTCATATTGAAATATAATGCGTAACTGACGCAGTGATACGTGTTTGTGAAGTTGTGAGTTCGACTTTGTAATATGGTTTCACTGCGTTTTTATATCTTTAAAAAATCCATAAAACCTTATTGGTAATTCGGTAAAAAAACATTATCTTTGCACTCAAAATAGTAAAGAATATGTTTGAAGGATTAAGCGAAAAACTTGAACGCTCGTTCAAGATATTAAAAGGTCAAGGTCGTATTACAGAAATTAACGTTGCAGAGACTTTAAAAGAAGTCAGAAAGGCTCTTTTGGATGCAGACGTTAGTTATAAAATAGCAAAGGATGTTACAAATAACATAAAGGAAAAGGCATTGGGACAGAAGATATTGACTTCTGTGTCACCAGGACAACTTATGGTTAAGATTGTTCATGATGAACTTGCCGAGTTGATGGGTGGCGATCATGCTGAAATTAATATCAAAGCTAATCCATCTATCGTTTTGATAGCAGGTCTCCAAGGTTCTGGTAAGACCACTTTTTCTGCAAAGCTTGCTAACTTCTTGAAGAGCAAGAGAGGCAAGAGCGTGCTTCTCGTAGCTGGCGACGTATATCGTCCTGCAGCTATTGACCAATTGAAGGTCTTGGGCGAACAGGTCGGCGTTGAGGTCTATACTGAAATAGAAAGCAAAGACCCAGTCAGCATCGCTGAAAACGCTATCAAATATGCAAAAGAACATAACAAGAACGTAGTTATTATAGATACCGCTGGTCGTCTCGCTGTTGATGAGCAGATGATGAATGAAATAGCAGCTGTTAAGGCTAAGGTCAATCCTCATGAAACATTGTTCGTTGTTGACTCTATGACAGGTCAGGATGCAGTCAATACTGCAAAGGCATTCAACGATCGCCTTGATTTCGACGGCGTTGTTCTCACAAAATTAGACGGTGACACCCGTGGTGGTGCAGCTCTTACAATACGTTCTGTCGTTGACAAGCCAATCAAATTCGTTGGTCTCGGCGAGAAAATGGACGCCCTTGATATCTTCTATCCAAAACGTATGGCAGACCGTATCCTCGGAATGGGTGATATCGTTACTCTCGTGGAAAAGGCTCAAGAACAATTCGATGCAGAAGAAGCTGCCAAACTTAAGAAGAAACTCGCTAAAAATGAATTCAATTTTAACGACTTCCTAAAACAAATTCAGCAGATCAAACGTATGGGTAGTATCAAAGATCTCGCTGCAATGATTCCTGGAATGAACAAAATTAGCGACGAAGATATTGATGAAGATGCATTCAAGAGCATCGAGGCTATCATCGGTTCAATGACACCTGCAGAACGCGAAAATCCTAAAATCTTGAACGGAAGCCGCCGCAGAAGAATAGCAATGGGTAGCGGTACCGACATCGTTGAGGTTAACAGATTGATAAAACAATTTGAAGAAACATCAAAGATGATGAGATTGATGACTACAGGCGGTGCCAAGAAAATGATGCAGATGATGTCTCAAATGAGAAGAAGATAAACATAATAAAACATTATATTATGGCTGATAATAAAATTATCGACGGCAAACTTATAGCCGCAGCAATAAAAAAAGAAATAACAGCAGAAGTCGCTGATATGATCGACCATGGACAAGATGCTCCACATCTCGCAGCTGTTATAGTCGGTGAAGATGGCGCAAGTCTTACTTACGTCGCTTCAAAGGAAAAAGCATCTCAAAGCGTTGGCATGATTTCTTCAGTCTATAGATTGAAGGCTACAGTAACAGAAAAAGAAGTGCTTGATACAGTTAACTTCCTGAATAATGATCCTGAAATAGACGGATATATAGTGCAATTGCCTTTGCCTGCACATATCAATGAAACAAAAGTTATACAATCAATAACTCCAGATAAAGACGTTGACGGTTTTACATTGTATAACATAGGTCTTATGCAATTAGGCGAACCTTGCTATCATCCTGCAACTCCTTTCGGAATATTGGAATTGCTTAAACGTAGCAATGTTGAAATAGCTGGCAAACATGTCGTTGTGATGGGCCGCTCTAACATCGTCGGAACTCCTATAAGCGTTATGCTTTCAAGAAAAGGTATTGACGCTACTGTGACAATGTGCCACTCAAAGACAAAAAATATCGAAGAGATAACACGTCAGGCTGATATCCTTATCGTAGCAATAGGCCAACCTCAGTTCGTGAAAGCTAATATGGTTAAGGAAGGCGCAGTCGTTATCGATGTCGGCATCCACCGTATTAAAGATGACTCGGAAAAAGGTTATCATATCGTCGGCGACGTAGATTTTGACGAGGTTTATCCAAAAGTTTCAAAAATCACTCCGGTGCCTGGTGGAGTAGGACCAATGACAATAGTATCGTTGCTCTATAACACATTACAAGCCGCAAAGAAAAATAGAAAATAATAAAATGTAGAGACGTCACATTGTGGCGTCTCTGTTGTTTACAGATATGAGTAGTTTAGCCAAATTGTTGAAGCCTCTGATAGTGACAATTCTTTTTGTCTTAGGGAATTGCGTGTGCGCACAATCGTACAATTCTTCCTCAAAAAAGGCAATAAAGTATTTTGAAAAAGCTCGTCAGGAATTTGTTGCTGAAAATTATGAAGAGGTAATGGCGAATGTTGATAAAGCATTACAAATAGATGATGACTTTACTGACGCTCATTTGCTTAAAGCTGAACTTTATCTGAATTTGAATAATGACTCTATGGCGATCAAGTCGTTTGAGAATGTCTTTGCTATAGATTCGATGTCGTTCCCTAAATGTTCTATTTCTTTGTCGAAACTTTATTCTAAACATCTTCAATTCGATAAAGCCATCAACTTGCTTGACTGGTATCTTGCTTTAGATAATCAGAAAGAGAGTTTGCGTGAGATTGCGGCACAGCAGTTGAATCTTGCTTGTTTCCGGAAGTCGCTGGTGGATGATCCTGTGACCTATGAGCCTCGTAATATTGGCGGTGATGTTAACACTCAGGATGATGAATATGTTAATCAATATTATGTTAATGAAGATAAGATAATTTTTACTAAAAGATATAAGTTGGGAGAGAATGAATATTCTTCTTTGGAGGAGAATGTCTTCGTGACGATGAAACACGATTCGATATGGTCGATGTCAAAGCTTCTTCTTGGAAGTTTCTCAGATATAGGCGCTGCTAATATCTCGGCTGATGGCAATGAGATTTATTTCTCCGGCTGTGGATGGGAGTCCGGATCTGGCAGCTGTGATATATATTGCGTGAGGTTTAATGGAGGCAGATGGTCGCATCCGATAAACTTGAGGTCTGTCAATACTTCAGGATGGGAGTCGCAACCGTGCATAAGTTATGATGGAAAGGAGTTGTATTTTGTCAGAAGGAATAGAAATGCTAGGACATCGGATATTTATGTCTCAAAACGTGATGATGAGGGTAATTGGCAGGATGCAGACTTCCTTTTTAATGTGAATACGGATGGAAATGAGATGGCTCCGTTTATTCATTATGATGGAAAAACATTGTATTTTTCTTCTGATACTCATTTCGGTATGGGTGGCTACGATTTATTTATGTCGCAACGTGATGAAAACGGAGAGTGGAATGAGCCTGTTAATCTGGGATATCCTCTTAACACTTACGGCGATGAGATAAATGTAGTGGTGTTGAATGATGCGACGAAGGCTTATATGTCGGCCTTGAGAAATGAAGGCTTCGGACGTTATGACATTTATGAATTTGATCTCGATGAAAAATTTAGACCTCAATACGTTGAAATAGAAAAGCCTACCGTTGAAGAGTATTATGCTGATGCCTTGGAAAAACAAGAAAGCGTCGTGTTGAAAAATATATACTTTGATTTCGATAGCGCAAAACTGAGAGCTGATTCTGAAGAAGGTGTCAGTGCCGTGTATAAATTCCTGGTCTTAAATCCAGATAAGAATATTTTGCTTGAAGGTCATACTGATGACATCGGCAATGAGGATTATAATTTGAAATTGTCGGAGAAAAGAGCAGAAAGTGTTAAGAATGCATTAATTAATAAAGGTATAGCAGCTGAACGTATAAAAACAAAAGGCTGCGGATCTTCGCAACCTTTGTCTACTAATAACTTTGATGATGAACTAAAAACTCTGAATAGAAGAGTTTCTATGTCTTTGATTGATTAAACTATCAATCTTTATACATTTTATTGATAAGATCGTTGTACATTTCTTTCACTACGTTTCTCTTGACTTTTAATGTTGGAGTTAAGACGCCGTTGGCAACGCTCCATTCGTCAGCGATGAGCTCGTAGCATTTGATTTTTTCGGTGTCGCCGAAGTTCTGGTTGATCTTCTTGACTTCTTCAGCATAACGTTTTCTGACGACATCGTTTTTAATCATATCTTGTGGGTTGGTGTATTTGATTTCGTGTTTTTGGCACCATGTCTTCAAGAATGCGAAGTCAGGAACGATGAGTGCGCCAGCGTGTTTTTGGTTTTCTCCAAGAACGACGATGTTTTCAATGAAGCCTGATTCTGCAAATTTGCCTTCGATGACATCTGGGTTGATGTATTTGCCTAATGATGTCTTGAATAAGTTCTTCAAACGACCTGTGATTCTGACTTGTCCGTATTCGTTGATTTCTCCAAGGTCGCCAGTGTGCATCCAGCCTTCTTCGTCAATGACTTCTCTTGTTAACTCAGGTTGACCGTAATAACCCATCATAACGTTGTGGCCGCGACAGATGATTTCTTTGTTGTCAGCGATCTTTACTTCAACGCCTGGAAGTGCGAAACCTACAGTTCCGATTTCGCGGCCGTGAGGTAATCTGCAAGATACAGCGATAACTGGTGAGCATTCTGTCATGCCGTAACCTTCAAAGATAGGCATTTTGATTGCTGAGAAGAATGCTGCAATGTTTGGTTGGATGCTTGCAGCTCCAGATACGACGATGTCGAAATTTTCTGCTCCGAGTGTTTGGCGTATTTTTTTGTAGACCAAAGCATCAGCGATTTTGAGTTTTTGGTTGTAGAACCATGTTCTGTTGCATGGGTCGATTTTGTATCTTTCGGCTAAATTTAAAGCCCACATAAAGATAACTTTCTTTATGCCTTTATTACTTCTGCCGCTTTGTTTTACTTTTGAATAGATCTTTTCAAGAAGACGTGGAACTGCACTCATCATAGTTGGCTGAACGTCTTTCAAGTCAGATGCGATTGTTGCAAGGCTTTCTGCGTAATATACTGACATTCCGAGGTATTGGTATAAGAAAACCAACATTCTTTCGTATGCGTGGCATATTGGCAAGAAACTGAAGGCTTTCTTTGACCATTTTGATGGTATGTGCTCTAAGTTCTTGAGCTGACTCATGATGTTGTAGTGTGAAAGCATTACGCCCTTAGGATTGCCTGTCGTTCCTGATGTGTAGATGATTGTAGCGCAATCTTTTTCGTCTACGCTTTCTTCACGTGCTTTTAATTCTTCAGGATTTGGATTTTCTTTTCCTAATTCGACTAATTGTTCAAAAGTAGGATGGTCGCATTTTGTTGAAAGAGCGTAGATGGCTTCCAACTTAGGCGTTTCTGCTTTTACGTCTTCGATTTTCTGTAAAACACCGCCGCCTTCCAAGACTACGAGTTTTACTACGCAGTCGTTGATGATATATCGATAGTCTTCTTTGCTGATGGTAGGGTAGATTGGAACAGAAATGGCTCCAACTTGCATTATTGCCATATCAAGCATATTCCATTCTGGACGGTTGCTGCATATAATACCAACTTTGTCGTCTTTCTTGATGCCTAGCTTGATGAAGGCGTAGCTTAAGTTGTTTGTCATTTCGACATATTCTTGGATGCTGTATTTTCTCCAGCTGCCATTTTCTTTTCTTGCCAAAGCGACATCTTGATCAGGATGATTTTTTATGTATAATTTCAAGATGTCAAATAGTCGTTTAACTTCCATGATGTGTTTTTATTTATTTGCTCCGCAAAGTAAACAAATAAATATAATAAAGTGTTGCGGAAAGTGTAAATGCGGGGTAAAAAGATATTGGAAAAATGATTAAGGGGTGAAAATAAAAAATAAGGTTTGTAAAATTGTGGTGTTTTGAACAGAATGTGGTTGAAGTACCACTTTTGGGGGTGAAAAAATAAGGTGTTTTGGTTCCTAAAAGTGGTACGTTGAATGAAGTGTTAATATTTTATGATTTTTTCTGCGAATTGTACACCGCTTTTGCTTTCTGTAATCTGAACGATATAGATGCCTTTGGTGCTGTTTGTTTCCATGCTGTCGCAGTCGTTGATGTCTTTTTCGTTTATCAAGACTCCTTTAATATCAAAGATTTTAACATTGAGAGAAGTGTCGTTTTTGCTTTCGATGATTATTTTGTTGTCTTTTGGGTTGTTAGTCATCTTATAGTTTTTGTTCTCAATGTTTTCAATGATGCCTTCGCTTTTGATGTTCCATTTTCCCAGATTGTTAAAAACAACGTCGTCGGCAACGCTTTGTAAAAACTCGGCTTTTTCGCTGTCTATTTGTGTGCTGTGGTAGATGCCGATAGGACTTTTATTCCAGAAGATGGAGTAGAAGACGCAAGCTGCGAGGTAACTGCCATCATAAGATGGGTGGCTTTGGTCGGCACTGTGTAGTGCTAAATTAGGGTCTTTTCCTAAAGCTGATTTCCATGCTTCTCCGACTGGAGCTACATAAGAGTCTGTTGCGTATGCGTTTTCGCAATAAGCAGCTGTCAGTGTGTCTTGCATATGGTTGAAATCGACAAAGTCGGCGCTGCAGTATACGCCATCGCCGAAGTTGACGCATTGTTGGCCTCCATATTGGCGTCCCCAAGTCATATATCCTACAACTTTTGCATTTGGATTATAAAGCATAATGCTGTCGTGGAGCGCTTTGTATGCAGGCTTCATTGTATTGTGACGGTAATAGTCGATGGAAGGAAGCTGGCTTTGCTCTTGCAGAACGACAAAATCCCAGTCCCCTTGGCGTATTTTTGACAATGATCCTTGCCCTTCGTCAAGATGTAGGAATAAGGTGCAACCGCCAGGAGTTACAGAATGATGGGTGAAAGTCTTGTTTTCGTTAGCGGCGATGTTTTCAATCATCTTTGGTAAATTGTTGACATATGTGTAGCTGTTGCCTAAGAACAAAACTTTGATTTCTTCTTGCGAAAACGATACTTTGAATAGAAGAATAGCTGTTGTAAGTAGTAATATTTTTTTCATATTTTATAATTGAAATGAGGCGTACTGAAATAGCACGCCTCAAACGTTTATATTTTTTAAAAGTTATTTTGCCAAGAAAGGATATCCGTAATCTGTTGCAGGTACGAATGTCTCTTTGATAGAGCGAGGATTTGTCCAACGGATGAGATTCCATAAGCCGCCGGCTTTGTCGTTGGTGCCAGATGCGCGTGAACCGCCAAATGGTTGGCAACCCACAACGGCGCCTGTTGGTTTATCGTTGATGTAATAGTTGCCAGCTGCGTATTTGAGTTTTTCGTCTGCAATTCTTTGAGCTTTCAAGTCGTATGCGAAGAATGCGCCTGTCAATGCGTAAGGTGATGTGCTGTCGCAGAGTCCAAGTGCCTCAACGAAATCTTTATCGTCGTAAACGTAGATTGTGATGATAGGTCCGAAGATTTCTTCAGCCATTGATTCGTATTTAGGATTTGTGGTCAAAATGACTGTTGGTTCTACGAAATAACCTACTGATTTGTCGCAGTTGCCACCGAATATGACTTCAGCGTCGTTTGCTGCTTTTGCTCTGTCAATGTAACCTTTGCAATTATCGAATGAAGCTTCGTCGATGACTGCGTTAACGAAGTTTGTAAAGTCTGTCACATCGCCCATCTTGATTGTGCTGAGCATTTCGCCTACATATTGTTTTACATCATTCCATAATGATGCTGGGATATATGCGCGTGATGCTGCTGAACATTTTTGTCCTTGGAATTCAAACGCTCCGCGGACGATAGCTGTAGCTACTTCTCTAGGGTTTGCTGAGCTATGTGCGAAGATGAAGTCTTTTCCGCCAGTTTCGCCTACTAATCTTGGATATGATTTGTAGTTGTTGATGTTTTCACCGACGCCTTTCCATAAGCCTTGGAATGTTCCTGTTGAACCTGTGAAGTGGATGCCAGCGAGATTAGGATTGCTCAATGCAACGTTGCCGATGAGAGAACCTTTGCCTGGCAAGAAGTTGATGACGCCTTCAGGTAAGCCAGCTTCCATGAAAATCTGCATCATGTGATAATTTGACAACAATGCTGTTGTTGATGGTTTCCAGATGGTTGTGTTACCCATCAATACAGGTGTCATGTTGAGGTTAGATGCGATAGAGGTGAAGTTGAATGGCGTTACGGCCATAATGAAACCTTCCAAAGGACGATATTCTGTTCTGTTTAACTGATCTGGTGATGATGATGGCTGTTCTGAATATAAGTTGCCAGCATAATAATTGTTGAATCTGAAGAAGTCGATTGTTTCGCATGCTGCGTCGATTTCTGCTTGGAATGCATTTTTGCTTTGGCCGAGCATACAGGCGGCGTTGATTCTTGCGCGATATTTTGTGGCGAGCAACTGACCTACGCGGGCTAAGATGGAAGCGCGTTCAACCCATGGAATGTTCTCCCATTCTTTCTTGGATTTCAGTGCAGCTTCGATTGCCATATTCACTTCTTTTTCGCCGACTTTATGATATTTGGCTACAACATGTTTGTGGTTGTGTGGCATTACGACTTCTCCCATGTCGCCAGTGCGTATTTCTTTGCCACCTATTATAATTGGTATCTCAACGATTTCATTGGATTGTCTTTTGAGTTCTTCTTCTAAAGCGATACGTTCTGGACTGCCAGGTCTATATTCTTTTACCGGTTCATTGGCCGGTTTTGCAAATTGAAATAATGCGTTGTTCATAATATTATCTTTTTGATGGTTGATTTTTTTTTAATATGTCGCTACAAATATAATTGTTTTGAATCAAAAATAAAAGTTAAAAAATGTTTGGAAATTATTTTAATCTTTTGATTCTGCACAAAGTGTGTGTGTACTCGTTTAATTCGTTGTTGAATATTCCGGTATCGTCAATAGCGTCAATGCGGACTTTGCCTGAAGCATGTATTATTATGTTTTTTGATAACAATATGCCGACATGGACGATGCGATGTTCTTTGTTCTCGAAAAATGCAATGTCGCCTGATTGAGCTTCTGACAAGCAGTTTACAGTCTCGCCGAAATCATATTGTTGAGATGCGTCTCTGGGAAGTTTGTAGCCTGCAATCTTTGCACATAATTGAACGAATGCGGAACAGTCGATGCCCATGATGCTTTTGCCGCCCCAGCGATATGGAGTGTTTTGCATTTTGAAAGCGGATTCAATGAGTGCCTCGGAGTCGTAGTTCTTGCTCAATGGGATGCTGCCTTCAACATGTTCAAAGACTTTGCTGCCAAAGCTTAAGACCATATTGCCATAGTGTATCGTTGGAACGTTGACTATATATTTGTCTTTTGAAATATATTCGTTTAGTTCGTCGTCGGTTATTTCATTATGCTGTAGCTTTCTTATCCATCCTTCATATGAATCGTACATGCATTGGATTTTTAACCATTCGTCGTTTTCGTCAATGATTTTATAGATGTCATTGTATAACAGTTCTGAGACAAGTTCGCTTGTGTGCGAGGCTTCTTTTCTCATTGGAACGACCGATAAATTACAAATTCCGTATCTCATTTTTTAATTATTATGATTGCTAAATTATGAAAAAAAATTGTATATTAGCAGGAGTTTTGTTTTGAAACGTAATTTTTTTATTTACTTTATAAAAGATTGAAAATGAATAAAATATCTTCTGTTTTATCAAAAATAGGTCATTCGTATCAAATTATATTCAGAGCTTTGGCATTTTTGCTTGCAATGTTTTTGGTGTTATGGCAAATGCCAAGAACAGTTAAGTTCAAATATGAATATCAAAAAATGCGTCCTTGGCAATATGAATCCTTGTACGCTCCTTTTAATTTTCCAATCTATAAAACGGCTGAACAATTGAAGCTTGAAGAGGAGGCTTCAATGAAGGATTTCTATCCTATATTTGTTTTTGATGCAAATATGACAAAAAACAACAAAACGGCTATGCTTCTTGATTTTGATAATCAATGGTATGGTGATGAAGCGTCTAAGCAAAGAAATAGAATTGTTCTTGAAAAGATTTATGATACCATAGAAAATAAAGGTATTATCACTAACATATCTACAATAGAGTTGAAGCCAGAGTCGATGATTGATGTGGTTAGAGATAGAGTGGTGAAAACAAAGTCGTTCCGTGATTTTTACACAATGAAGACGGCTACCGAATTTGTATCTGATTATCTTGATAATCTCGGTTCTGATATTGATAAGTCGTTGATAAATAAATTATTGTTGGCTTATTTGAATCAGAATGTGGTTTATTCTGAAGATTTGACCAAACAGTCGGAAGAACAAGCTTTGGCTGCTATTTCTCTTACATTCGGTATGGTACAAAAAGATGAGTTGATCATTTCTGAAGGTGAACTTATTACAGATGAAAAGTATAACATCATCAATTCTTTAAGAAAAGAATACGATACTATGAATGCTGATAGCAGTTTCTTTAACAGAAACTTTAGCCTTTATGGTCAAATCGTTATAGTGTCGTTGGTGTTTTTCTTCTTGTTTATGGCTATCAAGCTATTGCGTCCTGAAATTTTGAAAGAATCTAAATCTGTGAATATGATTCTGGTTATGATGCTGTTGTTGATATTGCCGTCATTTATTATAATAAAGCATGTGCCAGATATGATATACTTGATGCCTATTACGATATTGGCAATGCTTTTGGTTACATTCTTTGACGCACGAACTGCGATTTATGTACAGACATTGACATTGTTTGTTATAAGTCTTGCTGTGCCAAATTCATATCAATATTTTGTGATCCAGTTTTTCGTGTCATTGGTTCCTATATTTGTATTGGCCAATAAAACTTCTCGTTCTAAATATTTCTTCACATCTGCAATAATATTCTTGACATATGTGGTTCTTAAAGTGGGTATGGCCTTGATTTTTGATTCTGGACTGGAAAATGTAAGCTGGAATGATATCGGAATTTTCGCTATGAATGCCTTGTTTACGATGTTGTCGTTGCCTCTGGTGTTCTTGTTTGAGCGTTTATTCGGATTCGTTACGGATATGACTCTCTTGGAATTAAGCAATACGAATACTCCGCTGTTGAGACGATTGGCTTCAGAAGCTCCAGGAACATTCCAACATGTTATGCAAGTCGCCGACTTATGTGAGGAGGCTTTGTTTGCTATAGGTGGTAATATGCTTTTGGCACGTACTGGCGCAATGTACCATGATATAGGTAAGATAAAAAATCCTTTGTATTTTACAGAAAATCAAAGTAGCAAATATAATATGCATGAGGATATGTCGTATCAGGAAAGTGCGTATATCATAATTCAGCATGTTATTGATGGAATAGAAATATGTAGGAAATATCATGTTCCGGAACAAATCATAGACTTTGTGAGAACTCACCATGGAACAAGAAGAACGGAATATTTCTATCAAATGGCTTTGCGTGAAAATGAGGCTGATGTCGATGAAATGGATTTCCGCTATCACGGACCTATTCCGTTTACAAAAGAGACGGCTGTACTTATGATGGCTGACTCTGTTGAAGCTGCTTCTCGTAGTCTCGCAGATAAAACTGAAGAAGCTATAAATAAACTCGTAGATGGTATTGTGGATAAACAAATCGCAGATAATCAGTTCGATAATGCCAACTTGACATTCCGCGATATTTCTACAATCAAGAAGGTGTTCAAGAAAAAACTAAAGAATATCTACCACGTAAGAATAGCGTACCCAGTTTGAGTAATTCATAATTCATAATTCATAATGCATAATTGAAAGAGTAAGTAATTATGAATTGTGAATTATAAATTATGAATTGAATTAGGTCCTTCGTTGAAGAGCAGGTCGATAATAGATAAGTTAGGGATAAAGCCATGTCTGTCGGCAAAGACTTGATAATAAGGCTTTATCTCTATTTTATTTGTGCCTTTTGATAATGAAACTCTATAATCGTTTTCGTCTGTTATTTTTTCAAAATCTGTCGTGAAAGAATAATCTTTCTTGGCTTTCAATATCTTTAAAATCGTCTTCAAGCAAAAGTCGTTCAACTCGACTAATGTATTGAATTTCTGTTTGTAAATCTTTTCGAAATAAGGGAAATAATAATCGAAATAAGCCGATTTTCTGTATGCTGATTCCAGGCAACGAAGATGTGTCTGCTGCCAGGATTCTTTGTAGCTTATTTCAATATCTTTTGTTAATGTATGGTTGCCGTTTGTCTTTATGACAGGAATCGTTAATGTCTGAACGCCGTTGGCAGTCATGACGTTGGTTCTTGTACGGCAGCTTTGCTTTTGGTAAGTCTCGAACAACTCAATAGAAGGCTCTTCTGCTTTTAGAAATAAAGAGATGTATTCTATTGAAGGAAGATATGCTGTTGGAAATATGTGTGACATTAATTAATAAGGTGCTTGTTGATGATGCTGATATATTCTTCTTTGCTCAATGCTCCGACTTGTGATAAAGGCTGACCTTCTTTAGGCATGAAAAATACAGTTGGAATATTCTTGACCTTGAAAATCAAAGGCAGTTTTTGTTCTTTGTCAACATTGACTTTATAAACAATGAGTTTGCCTTCGTATTCTTGAGCGATGCTTTCCATGATAGGCGCGATGCGTTTGCAAGGACCGCACCAGTCGGCGTAAAAGTCGATTATGCAAGGAAGCTTGCTTTGGTATGCAAATGAATCAGGGTAAGTTTCAATGTCCCATATTTTCTTTACAAAGGTCTTATAGTCTAAAGCCTTTACGAAAGTGTCTTCTTCAACGACGACAGCAGACTCTTTTTGAACGGTTTCGCTTTTGTTGTCTTTATCTGAATTGCCACATGATGTCAGCATTAAAACTGATAAAATGGCGGTGAATATTTTTTTCATTTTATATAAATATTAGTGATTTTAAATTTTTGTAAAGATACGATATTTTTTAATTAAAATATGATTTTGTTTTGCTTGTAAATGTTAATAATAAAATGTATCTTTGCACCATAAAATTGAGTTTCAAATTAAAATTTAATAACAATGGAGAAAAAAGATTTATTGAAAGATGTTATTAAACACATCGACATAAAAAGTTACAATTCAACAGAGTTAATTGATGCAATGCGTAATATGTCATTCACATCACGCGACACTGCACGTGCAGCTGACATTTTGATGATGATGTGTAAAGAAAAAGAATGTACAAACATTTTGACATTAGCCGGTTCAACATCAGCAGCTGGTTGTATGCAAGTTTATGTTGACATGGTACGTAACAAGATGATCGACGTTGTTGTTGCAACAGGCGCATCAATCATTGATATGGACTTGTTTGAAGCTCTCGGTTTTAAACACTACATCGGCGAAAAAGAAAACGTCATCGCTGACACAACATTACGCGACCTTTACATCGACCGTATCTATGATACATACATCGATGAAGAAGAACTTCAAGCTTGCGACCACACTACATTCGAAATCGCTAACATGCTCGAAGCTCGTCCTTACTCATCACGCGAATTCATCTATGAAATCGGTAAATGGTTACACGAAGGTCATGCAGTTAAGAAAGACAGCTTGATCCAAACTTGCTACGAATGCGGCGTGCCTATCTTCGTTCCTGCATTCAGCGACTCATCAGCTGGTTTCGGTATTGGTAAACACCAATGGGAAAGAATGCAAAAAGGCGAAAAATACTTATCAATCGACTCAGTTAAAGACTTCGTTGAATTGACACAAATAAAAATGCAAGCTCCTGAAACAGGTTTGTTCATGGTCGGCGGCGGCGCTCCTAAAAACTTCGCACAAGATACAGTCGTTTGCGCTGAAATCCTCGGCTACGAAACACCAATGCACAAATACGCTATCCAAATCACAGTTGCTGACGTTCGCGACGGTGCTTGCTCATCATCAACATTGCTCGAAGCTGGTTCATGGGGTAAGGTAAGCCACCAACTCCAACAAATGGTTTACGCAGAAGGTACAACAGTTATTCCTTTGATCGCTTCTTACGTTTACCACAACGGCCCATGGCAAGAAAGAGAATATAAAAACTGGCAAAAGATTTACCAAAAATAATTATGTCTAAAGGCGAAAGTCTAAAGATAAAAGAAGGAGTGCTGCTGTTATAGTAGCACTCCTTTTTTTGTCAATGGTCAATGGTCAACGGTCAATAGTCAAAAAAACTTTCAACTTTCAATTCACTATAAACTTTACACTCTCAACTCTACACTTTATTTGGGCGTTCCGCTACGCGTCGGGCTTTCCGCTATATCTTTTTCCGCTACGCTTCAAAAGGATGCCGCTCCAATCCCTAACGCAGTTGGGCTCCTGAAAATTAAATTTACGTTTTTAACTTTCAATTTTCAATTCCATAAGGCGTGCCTTATGCTATATATGTTTCGCCCTTTCATGGCTCACTGTCAATAGTCAGTGTCAGAGTCATTGGTCAGTGTCAAAAAAATCTTTAGTCTTTGGTCATTAGCCTTTAGTCTTTTTTTTATCTTTGTGAAAATAAAAAATCATCGTTATGTTAATTATAAACATCAAAGAATTAGTCGGTATCGTAGAAGACGGCAGTCTCATGAAAGCCGGCGCAGCAATGTCAGAAGTCAACCGCATTGAAAATGCGTTCTTATATATAAAAGGTAAGAAGATAGCCGATTATGGCAAGATGGATTCTCCAGAATATCAGCAATATATTCAAGCAGAGAGAAAAGTTGTCGATGCTAAAGGCGGCATCGTCATGCCAACATTCTGCGACTCACATACACATATCGTCTACGCCAACTCACGCGAGATGGAGTTCGTAGATAAGATTAAAGGATTGAGTTATGAAGAAATCGCCAAGAGGGGAGGAGGAATCCTCAATTCTGCCAAGGCGACAGCAAACGCTACAGAAGATGAGCTTTACGAATCAGCGATGCAACGTCTCAATGAGATAATGCGAATGGGAACGGGCGCCGTTGAAATAAAGAGCGGCTATGGCCTTACAGTAGACAGCGAACTTAAGATGTTGCGCGTTATCAAGAGATTGAAAGAAAACTCGCCACTTACGATAAAAGCCAATTTCCTCGGTGCACACGGAATTCCAATGGAATACAGAGGACGTCAGGAAGAATATGTAGACTTGGTCATCAATGAGATGATGCCGTTAGTGGCAGCAGAAGATCTTGCTGACTTCGTCGATGTGTTCTGTGACAAAGGATTCTTCACCGTTGAAGATACAGAACGCGTATTGATGGCAGGTATCAAATACGGCATGCGTCCTAAGATCCACGCCAATGAGATGGCTATTTCAGGCGGAGTTCAGGTTGGCGTGAAATACGGAGCTATCTCAGTTGACCACCTTGAGCAGATGGGTGATGAGGAAATAGAAGCACTCAAAGGCTCTGATACAATGCCGACAGTGTTGCCAGGCTGCGCTTTCTTCTTGAACCTTCCATTGTCACCAGTACGCGATATGATTAACGCCGGACTTCCTGTCGCGATGGCATCCGACTTTAATCCAGGAACATCGCCTTCTGGTAATATGCAGTTCATCATGTCGGCGGCATGTATCAGATATAAGATGACACCAGAAGAAGCATTCAACGCCACGACATTGAATACAGCGTATGCGATGGACGTAAGCCACGAACTTGGTTCAATTACAAAAGGAAAACTCGCTAATGTGATAATCACCCAACCAATGAACGGTCTCGAATTCATGCCATATTATTATGGAGCGAATAAAGTTGAGAAAGTGATTTTGCAAGGAAAAATAGTTTGAAATTTAGCTATGAGACTTGGGCTGTGAGCCGAGAGCATTTTTCAAAATTAAAAATCCGGGGAATTGGTTTTCCTCGGATTTTTTTTGTTCTTAGTTCAGAATTTTAAAAAAAACTGTTGTCTGTAGACTATGGCCCGTTGATCAAAAAAAAGCAAAAAAAATAATTCCTAACTCCTAATTCCTAACTCCTAATTTATTATATTTGCACGCGAAAAATAGGGCGGTTGTTTTGCCTTGATTTTCTTTATGTTTTGAAATAAATAATTATAAAAAAATATACAAATGAAACAAATTATCGAATGTGTTCCTAATATCAGCGAAGGTCGCGATATGAACATCATCAATCAAGTTACAGCTGAGATTGAGAAGGTTGAAGGCGTTAAGTTGTTAGACGTCGATCCAGGAGCAACGACAAACAGAACTGTTATCACTTTCGTAGGCGAGCCTAAGAACGTTTGTGAAGCAGCATTCCGCGTTGTGAAAAAAGCAGCCGAACTCATCGATATGCGTAACCACCACGGTGACCACCCACGTTTTGGTGCTACAGACGTTTGTCCTTTAGTTCCAGTCGCAGGAATCACAATGGAAGAAGTAGTTGAATACGCACGTCAACTTGGTGAAAGAATCGGTAACGAGTTGGAAATCCCTGTATTCTGTTATGAAAACGCAGCTTTCTCTCCAGAAAGACGTAACCTCGCTGTTTGCCGCGCTGGTGAATATGAGGCATTGGCAGAGAGATTCGCATCAGGATGCACAGCAGACTTCGGTCCTAAAGTTTTCAACGAAAGAGTTGCTACAACAGGCGCAACAGCAGTTGGTGCTCGTGATTTCTTAATCGCTATCAACTACAACTTGAACACAACATCTACACGTCGCGCTAATGCTATCGCTTTCGACGTTAGAGAAAAAGGCCGTCCAATGAGACAAGGCCCTAAAGTGACAGACAAACCTGTCAAGGACGAAAACGGCAACCCAGTCATGATTCCAGGTACATTGCCAGGAACAAAAGCTATCGGCTGGTTCATCGAAGAATACGGTATCGCTCAGGTATCAATGAACATCACCAACATCGCTAAGACTCCAGTTCACGTTTGCTTTGAAGAAGTATGTGCAAAAGCAGCAGCTCGTGGCGTTCGTGTAACAGGTTGCGAAATCGTTGGTCTCGTTCCTAAGAGTGTTCTCCTCGATGCAGGTCGTTTCTATCTCGCTAAACAAGAACGTTCATTAGGCGTCAGCGAAGATGAAATCATGAAGATAGCTATCAAGTCAATGGGTCTCGATGATTTGAAACCTTTCAATCCAAAAGAAAAGGTTATCGAGTTCTTGATTGAAGACAACTCACAAAAGAAATTGGTTGACATGACATGTGCAGCTTTCGCTGACGAAACAGCAAGTGAAAGCCCAGCTCCAGGCGGCGGTTCTATTTCAGCTTATATGGGCGCACTCGGCGCATCATTGGCAACAATGGTAGCAAACTTGTCATCACACAAACCAGGTTGGGACGACAGATGGGAATTCTTCTCACAATGGGCAGAAAAAGGCCAAGCTATCAAGAATCAACTCATTGCATTAGTTGACGAAGATACAAACGCATTCAACAAGATTATGGATGCTTTCGGTTTGCCTAAGAAGACTGAAGAAGAAAAAGAAGCTCGTAAACAAGCTATCGAAGACGCTTCAAAATATGCTATCGAAGTTCCATTCAAGACTATGGAAGTTGCTTTCTCAGCATTTGAAGTCGTTGAAGCAATGGTTAATGACGGTAACCCAGCATCTGTATCAGACGCAGGCGTCGGTGCAATGTGCTGCAGAAGTGCTGTTATGGGAGCATTCTTGAACGTGAAAATCAACGCTGCTGGTATCAAGGATCGCGAGTTCGCGGACAAAATGGTTAAAGCAGGTGCTGAAATTGAAGCAAAAGCAATTCAAAAAGAAGCTGAATTGTTAGTTAAAGTTAACGAAATTATTAACAAATAATAGATAAACTATTGAAAATCAATCGTAAAGATTGTTGAATAATAAAAATAAAAAATTGGATAAAAAGTATTGGCATTTATCAAATAAATGTGTATTTTTGCAATCCAAATTCTGAAAGGAGAAAAAAATGGCAAAGAAGACTAAAGACGCACGCGTACAAGTAATTTTGGAATGTACAGAGCACAAAGCAAGTGGCATGCCTGGTACATCACGTTACGTTACAACAAAGAATAAGAAAAATACACCAGAAAGATTGGAACTTAAGAAATACAACCCAATCTTGAAGAAAATGACAGTTCATAAAGAAATTAAATAAGATTAGGCCATGGCAAAGAAAGTTGTTGCTACATTACGTACTTTAGGTAAAGAATATTCTAAAGTTGTTAGAATGAAGAAATCAGAAAAAACAGGTGCTTATTATTTCGATGAAACAATCGTTCCTATCGATCAAGTTCAAGAATTCATAGCAAAGAAATAATATCTGTTTTAAACTACACAATACAATAGCTTCTTCGAGAAATCGAAGGAGCTTTTTGTGTTTTCGGTTGAAGATTCTGGCTTTGGTTCCAGGATGCCAGGAATTATTACAATATCTTGGTGTTTCGGTATCTTAAAAAAATCTTTGTTCTTTGGTCGATTGTTTTAAGACTTTTATTATCTTTGCCTCTTGCAAGAAAGGAAAGCTTAAAATGTTATTGGTATTTGAAAATACGAAATATGCAGAAAGACATGTAACTTATTGATATAATTGATATAAGGTGTATGTCTTTTTTTGATAGAATGTCTTTAAATATTAACATAAAAATAAAAAGAATATGAAAAAAACATTGTTGGTTTTAGTAATGTTATTGTTGTGTGTTGTTGGATATGCACAACGTTCTTCTGTAGAAACAATATATGGATATCTTAGAGTGTTCCCTGAAGAAATCGGTAGCTTTGATGCAGAGCCTCGTACTATCATTAAGCAGCTGAATCACCAGACAATCTACGGTTACAATACATGGCGTATTCCTACAAATGAGGAATTGGCGTTATTGAGATCCAAAGGATATGCTTCAAATGTTAAGTATATGACAAAAGAAAGCACTAGCGGTTTGGTTTTGTTGGTAACAGACAAAGCAGCTGTTGTGAAGGAAGTGTTGGGTCATGCTTTTGTTGATTTAGGCTTGCCAAGTGGTTTGAAATGGGCTACATGTAATGTGGGTGCTAATTCGCCATCGGAATATGGCAACTATTACGCATGGATTGAAATAAATACAAAGGAATCATATGCTGAAGACAACTGTGTCACTTATTCAGAACAGGTTGGAGAGCTTTCAGGTAATCCTAAATATGATGTCGCACGTGCAAAATGGGGTGGCAACTGGAGAATGCCTACAAAAACAGAGATGCATGAATTGTTGAATAGCTGTACATGGATCTGGGTGTCACAAGGTGGCAAGAATGGTTATAAAGTTGTTGGTCCTAACGGTAATAGCATTTTCTTGCCAGCGACAGGTTATCGTATCGGAACATCACTTCTTGATGCTGAAAAAAGCGGTTATTTGTGGACTTCTACTCCAGACAAGAGCGAAGTGAAATTTGCGTCTAGCCTTTATATAAATAATGCCACACACAGTCTTGGACTTAGCGACCGTAGCGTAGGATTCGCTGTGCGTCCAGTCATAGAATAAAAAAACAGTAGTCAGTGGTCTTTGCCGCTGACTTTTTATTATTTTTGCAAAAAGCATAAGTTTATGGGTTTATTTTCATTTTTAAAGAGGAATAAGGAAGTCGAGCAAGAACAAAAGCAAGAACTCGACAAAGGGTTGGAAAAGACACGTACAAGCGTATTCGACAGAATATCAAAAGCTATCATAGGTAAGTCAACAGTCGATGATGAGGTGTTGGATAATCTTGAAGAGATTTTAGTTACTTCGGATGTCGGCGTTGATACTACTTTGAAAATCATCGGTCGTATTCAGGAACGTGTGGCGAGAGATAAATATCTCGGAACAAATGAACTAAACCGAATTCTTAAGGAAGAAATAGCAGCCTTGTTACAGGAAAACAATTCTGGCGATGGCACTACATTCGATATTCCATCAGACAAGAAACCTTATGTCATTTTAGTTGTTGGCGTCAATGGCGTAGGCAAGACCACTACAATAGGTAAGTTGGCACATAATTTCAAGAAGGCAGGCAAGAGTGTTATGCTCGGAGCTTCTGATACATTCAGAGCAGCTGCTGTTGACCAGCTTACGATATGGTCGGAGCGTGTCGGCGTTCCTATCGTTTCACACGGCATGAACGCAGATCCTGCATCTGTCGCTTATGATGCGGTAAAAACAGCCGTAGAACAAAATATTGATGTCGTCATTATTGACACAGCAGGTCGTTTGCACAATAAGGTGAACCTTATGAACGAACTCGCAAAGATTAGAAAAGTATGCCAGAAGATTGTTGGAGATGCTCCACATGAAGTGCTTCTCGTCCTTGATGCGTCAACAGGACAAAACGCCATTGAGCAAGCACGTCAGTTTATGGCCGCTACAGAAGTCAATGCTCTTGCTTTGACAAAGTTAGACGGAACAGCAAAAGGCGGTGTGGTCATTGGTATCTCAGACCAATTCAAGATTCCGGTAAAATATATCGGAGTGGGAGAGGGAATGGATCACCTTCAAGTGTTTGACAGAAACGAGTTCGTTAATAGCCTTTTCGAAGGAAGAAATTGATTTTACGATGAAGAAACCTATAGTGAATATCGTAACGCTCGGCTGTTCGAAAAACAAAGTTGATTCAGAACGCTTAGCAGCCTCGCTCAGCCACCGCTATGACATAGTGCATGACTCTGACAAAAAATCAGATGTCGTGATAATCAATACCTGCGGTTTCATCGGCGACGCTAAAGAAGAATCTATAGATACAATATTAGAATACGCTGAACTTAGAAGAGCCAAAAAGATAAAGAAACTTTATGTTACAGGCTGCCTCTCACAACGCTATCGTAAAGACTTGCAAGAAGAGATTCATGAAGTAGATGGCTTCTTCGGCGTTGAGTCAGTGCAACTTATTGCAAACGATATTTTAAGTGAGGAGTTAGGAGTTAGGAGTGAGGAGTTGGGATACAATCACGAGAGAGTCCTTTCAACACCAAGTCATTATGCTTATCTGAAAATATCTGAAGGCTGCAACCGTCGTTGTGCTTTCTGCGCTATTCCTTTGATTCGAGGCGAACATGTCTCTGTGCCGATGGCAGATCTTATTAAAGAGGCAGAATTGCTCGCAAAGAAAGGCGTGAAGGAACTCATACTCATCGCTCAAGACCTTACGTATTATGGTCGTGATATCGACGGACAATATCATATCGTTGAGCTCGTGAAACGTCTTCTTGAGATAAAGGAATTTGAATGGATTAGACTTCATTACGGCTATCCACAAGGCTTCCCGGATGAACTCCTTGACCTTATGAATAATGAGCCGAGAATCTGTAACTATATCGACCTTCCTTTACAACATATCAGCACACCGATATTGAAGAATATGAGAAGAGGCGTCGATAAGGAACAGACTGTCAACTTTGTCTTAAATGCACGCAAGAGAGTCCCTGGAATTGCTTTCAGAACTACATTCATCGTCGGTTTCCCTGGCGAGACAGAAGAGCAGTTCAAGGAATTATGCGACTTCGTTAAGGAAATGAAGTTTGAACGCGCTGGCGTCTTCGCTTATTCCCCTGAAGAAGGAACGCCTGCATATGAAATGGAAGATGATGTCCCTGAAGATGTTAAACAAGAACGCGTCGATACCATAATGGCGATACAGCAAAATATATCTTTGGAGACAAATGAAAAGAGAGTCGGTTCTATAGAAAAAGTCTTGGTCGACAGAATAGAAGGCGATTATTATATAGGTAGAACTCAATACGACTCGCCAGAAGTCGATGATGAAATCCTTATTTCTCTTGATGAAGCAGAATTGAATGTCGGCGACTTCGTTAATGTGAAGCTTGTCAAAGCAGATTATTTCGATTTATACGGAGAAGTGGTTGTTGGTTGAATTGACAATTAACAATTGAAGATTAACAATAAGGGCGCGTCAATGATATTGATGCGCCTTTTTGTCATTAGGCTTAAAAGTGTTTTAAGGTGTCTGTGTCAATGGTCGAAGTCTGAGCTTAAAATTATTTTAAAAAAACTTCCAGAATATATAACAAAATCTGAGTTGTTGCGTTTTTAGGTATGAATATTGATGATTCAGCGAAAAAACAACAACAATGACGATAAGACAACAGATAATGATATTTTTCAAAGGTATGGCTATGGGAATCGTGAATGTGATTCCTGTGTCAAGCGGTACTGTTTCATTGATTATAGGTGTTTTTGAACGCTTTATAAATTCGATTAAGTCGTTGAATTTAAAGGCGTTCAAATTATTGTTTAAAGGCGAGTTCTCGGAGTTCGCGAAACGTACAGATATAAAATTTCTGCTTACATTAATATTAGGTATCATAGCAGGGATGATTCTCACTGCCATTTCGTTGAAGGCCATCTTTAAGAAATATGAGGTTTACGCTTATGCCTTTTTCATAGGATTGATAATAGCATCTGTCGTATATGTCTTGGGTATGATAGGAAAGAAGACGCCCAAGATGATCATTCTGATGATTATGGCTGCGGTTGGAGCATTCTTTATTTCTATAAAAAGCAATCCTTATCCTAATGACAATTTCTTGTATTTGATACTTTGTGGCGTGGTCGGTTCTTTGGGTATGATAGTCCCTGGAATTTCAGGTTCGCATCTTATGATGGTCATGGGAAACTATGAACTTATTGTGACGCAAGCTCTTCCTCAGATAGCTAAACTGTCGACATGGGGACAAGGTATGATGATATTATTGCCGTTCTTGATAGGAGCAGTCGTTAGTATTGTTTCGGTGTCGTATGTTTTGTCGTGGCTGATGAAGGAATACAGAAATGAGACATTGTCGGTTTTGTCGGGATTTATGATAGGAACATTACCTGTGGTATATCCATGGAAGGAAGTTCTTCCTGGGATGTATGACTATTGTTTCTATTTCCCGCAGATGAATAATGAATTCTTCATGGCGATAATTATGGCTGTTGTCGGAGCCGCTTTGGTGCTGGTTTTAAGTTATTATTCTAAAAAGAAAGAAGAAAGGATGAAACGGAGAGCGTTGAGAAGAGCGAGGAGGCAATTAACAATTGACAATTAACAATTAATAATGTGGAGGCGTTTCAGTGTTATCTTAACATTGAAACGTCTTTTTAATTTAGGAATGAGGTGTGAGAAATGAAATTATGATTCATCAAAATTATTTGTTTTTGATGGTTGAGTAAATGAAAAAAATAATTATTTTTGCGCCGACTATATGAGAATAGAATAATTAAATAACTAAACTTAAATTTATTATGAGAAAATTTTTACTTATTGCAATGGTAATGTTTGCTTTACCAGTGTTTTCACAAAATTACACAATGCGTTTAGCACACTTGTATTCAGATGACAATTACCAAGTATGGGATTATATTTATCCAAGTGCAGAAAGCACAAAACTCACTTGTATAAATGAAACAGACTTCATTTCAAATCCAGCAGATGAATTCATTGATTCTATAACCTATGATGAAAGAGGTAATATCACAAAATTGTCTACATGGCAAAAATATTGGGGTGATCCTTTAGAATATCCAAATATGGCAGAATATTATGGAAAATGGATTAATCCATGTTATGTTGCTTATGAATACAATGAAAATAACTTGTTGATATCTCGTAAAAACTATAATAATTTCCATGATGGTTATGGCTTTGAATTAGGTGGTATTCAAAGATATAACTATGATGAAGCTGGAAGAATGACAGACTGGTCAATGGAATTCGTAGTAGAAGAATATCAAAAGTGCATTATAGAATATAACGAAGAAGGCCTTAAGATTTTGGAAACAATGCAACAATATAACTTCTCAACATACTATCTTGAAAACCAAACATCAGTTGAATATGAGTATGATGAAAATGGTAATCTTGTAAGAGAAGCAGAATTTGCATGGGAAGAAGGAATGTGGGTACCAGGTATGGTTAGAAACTATGAATATGACGAATATGGCAACTGCATTACATCTGAACAAAAAACAGCTTCAGGTACAGTTCAAGAAAGAAAAGTATATACATACGACACAAGCATTTCAGCAGAAAACGTTTATTACTTCCCAAATCCAGAAGATGATTTCCCACAACTTCCAGAATTAAAGAGCTTGTTGAAATCATTCGACTACTATGCACAAGATGACAACTACAATTTGGTTTTCGTAACAACATATATGTTAGACTATGAAGTTGGTGAATTTGCAATGTCAGTAGAAGAAGAAACAACTTTGGCTTCAAGCGTATATCCAAACCCAACACAAGATTTCGTTATGGTAGAATCAAGCGAAGCTGACTATGTTGAAGTAGTTGACGTATACGGCAGAGTTATGTTCTCATCAGAAATGAACGAAACAGTTAAAGTTGACATGAGTGGATTCGCATCAGGCATTTACTTTGTTAAATTGCAAGCTGGCGATGCAACATCAGTTCAAAAAATAATGAAAAAATAAGATGAATATAGAAGCACCAGGTGGAGTAAAGCAAGTTCTTCTTCACACATGTTGTGCTCCTTGTTCTTCAGCGATAATAGAGTGCATGATGCAGAATGGCATCATGCCTCTTATTTTTTATTGTAACCCCAACATTTATCCAGAGGAGGAATATCTTATAAGAAAGGATGAATGTACGCGTTATGCTGAGAGCCTGGGGCTTGAAATAGTAGATGCCGATTACAATCATGAAGCATGGCTTGCCGAGATGCGAGGCATGGAGGATGAGCCTGAAAGAGGTAGTCGCTGCTTGAAATGTTTTAAGCTTAGACTTCTGGAATCGGCGAGATATGCGCATGAAAGAGGCATCACAGTGATGACGACGACATTAGCGTCGAGCAGATGGAAATCGCTGCAGCAGATAGAAGAGGCTGGCCTTTATGCGCAGAGCCATTATCCGGATGTGACATATTGGGCGCAGAACTGGAGAAAAGGCGGTCTTAGCGAGAGAAGAATACAAATCATAAAGGAATACAATTTCTATAATCAGAGATATTGCGGATGCGAATTCAGTCAGAGAATCGCAGAGTCGCAAAGTCGCAAAGAAAAAGGTCAACAGTAATGTTGGCCTTTTTTGTAATCGTTAATTTTAAGCCTTAAAAAAGCACGTAAAATCCTTGTAATTTTTTTGTAAAAAAGGTTTGAAAAGATAAAATGATTTATTACATTTGCCAACTCATACATTCATTAACTAACATTAAATAAAAATGGCAAAAATAAAATCATTAGCAGAACTGAAAGCTGTGAAAGAAAAGTTTCAGTCAAATCTCGACCTTCGCGAAAAGAGTGAAAATCCGGAAGCGTTGACTCAGATTAAAGATGCCATGGCTGATAGTGAAGCTGCAAAATTCAAAATGCATGTGCTTTGCTGCGGCGGTACAGGATGTAAGTCATCAGCAAGTGACGAGATTGTCGCAAACTTTAACACTATATTGAAAGAAAAAGGTTTGCAAGATGAAGTTCTGGTTATCAAGACTGGATGCTTCGGTTTCTGTGAAAAGGGACCTATCGTCAAGATGATACCTGACAATACATTCTATACACAGGTAAAACCAGAAGATGTTCAAAGAATAGTTGACGAACATATTGTACAAGGTTGTAAGGTGAGAGACCTTCTTTATTTAGATCCAGAAACAAAAGAACATGTTGCAGACTCTAAGCACATGGGATTCTACAAGAAACAACTTCGTATAGCTTTGCGTAACTGCGGTTTCATCAACCCAGAAGATATCAATGAATTCATATCACGTGACGGTTATGAAGCTCTTGGCAAGGCTTTGACAGAGATGACCCCACAAGAAGTCATTTCAGAAGTTACAGCATCAGGACTTCGTGGTAGAGGTGGCGCTGGTTTCCCAACAGGTGTTAAATGGGGTCTCTGCGCTAAGAACGAAGCAGATCAGAAATATGTTGTATGTAACGCCGACGAGGGTGACCCTGGTGCATTCATGGACCGTTCTATCATGGAAGGCGACCCTCACTCAATCATCGAGGCTATGGCTATTTGCGGTTATGCTATCGGTGCTACAAAAGGTCTCGTCTATATCCGCGCTGAATATCCTCTCGCTATCGAACGCTTGCAGATTGCATTGGGCCAAGCAAGAGAATATGGCTTGTTAGGAACAGACATCCTCGGCAGCGGTTTCGACTTTGACATCGAATTGCGTTATGGTGCAGGTGCTTTCGTATGTGGTGAAGAAACAGCTCTTATCCACTCAATGGAAGGCCAACGTGGTGAACCTACATTCAAACCACCATTCCCAGCAGTTTCTGGTTATTTGAATAAACCAACAAACGTTAACAACGTTGAAACATTTGCAAACATTCCAATCATCCTTACAAAAGGTGCAGATTGGTTTGCAAGCATAGGTTCAGAAAAATCAAAAGGAACAAAGGTATTCGCATTGGCTGGTCAGATTAACAATGTCGGTTTGATTGAAGTCCCAATGGGAACAACACTCCGTGAAATTATATATGAAATCGGTGGCGGTATCAAGAACAACCGTGAGTTCAAGGCTGTTCAGACAGGCGGTCCTTCAGGCGGCTGTTTGACAAGCAGACACTTGGATACACCTATTGACTATGAAAGCTTGATGGCTGCAGGTTCAATGATGGGTTCTGGCGGTTTGGTTGTTATGGACGAAACATCATGTATGGTGGCTATCGCTAAGTTCTATCTCGAATTTACTTGTGAAGAAAGCTGTGGTAAATGTTCACCATGTCGTATCGGTAACAAACGTATGCTTGAAATCCTTGATAAGATTACCAAAGGCAATGGAACAATGCAAGACCTTCAAGAGTTACGCAACCTTGCAGGTGTTATCAAAGATACAGCATTGTGCGGCTTAGGTCAGACATCACCAAACCCTGTTCTTTCTACATTAGACAACTTCTGGGATGAATACGTAGAACACGTCGTTGACAAGAAATGTCGTGCTGGTGCATGTAAGTCATTGATGAGCTATGAAATCGATCCAACCAAGTGTATCGGCTGTGGTGCATGTAAACGCGTATGTCCACAAGACGCTATCGAAGGAGAAAAGAAAATGGCACATCACATCGATAACCTCAAATGTATCAAGTGCGGTGCATGTTTCGAAAAATGTAAGTTCGGTGCAATCTCTATCAAATAATATTAGAAAGGAGCATTAAAATGATAAAACTCACTATAGATAACAAACCGGTAGAAGTTGCAGAAGGCACAACTATCTTAAAAGCAGCTCGTCAAGCCGGCATTCACATTCCAACTTTGTGCTATTTTGAATTGGAAGGAATGAATTTTGAAAACAAACCAGGCGGTTGCCGCGTTTGCGTTGTTGAAGTCGTAAAGGATTTCAACGGCAGACCACGTCGTAACCTTGCTCCAGCATGTGCTACAGACTGTGTGGAAGGCATGGAAGTGTTGACACACTCACAACGCGTCATTAACGCACGTCGCACAGTCGTTGAGCTGATTCTCTCAGACCACCCAACAGACTGTCTCACATGTGCTAAGTCAGGTCAATGCGAATTGCAAACATTAGCACAAAATCTCGGTATCCGTGAAATACCTTATAAAGGCGAACAATCAACATATCGCGTTGACATGTCACCTTCAATCATCCGTGACGTTGACAAATGTATCATGTGCCGTCGTTGTGAAAACGTATGTAACAATGTACAAAGCGTTGGCGCATTGTCAGCAGTAAACCGTGGTTTCCAAGCTGTCGTTGCTACAGCGTTTGAACAAGATATGGTTGACTCACCATGTGTAATGTGCGGTCAATGTGTTCAAGTATGTCCAGTAGGCGCTTTGAGCGAAGTTGATGACACACGTAATGTTATGATGGCTATCAACGATCCAAAGAAGACAGTCGTTGTACAAACAGCTCCAGCAGTACGCGTCGCTATCGGCGAAGAATTCGGTATGGAACCAGGTACTATCGTTACAGGCCAACTCGCGGCTGTATTACGTCAGCTCGGTTTCGACTACGTATTTGATACAGATTTCGCCGCCGACTTGACAATCATGGAAGAAGGCACAGAGTTGCTCCAACGTATCGACAGATTTACAAAAGGCGACAAGTCAGTTCGTCTCCCAATATTGACATCATGCTGCCCAGGTTGGGTTAACTTCTTTGAACATAACTTCCCAGATATGCTTGATGTTCCATCAACAGCAAAATCTCCACAACAGATGTTCGGTGCTATCGCTAAGAGCTACTGGGCAGAGAAGATGGGTATCAAACGTGAAGACTTGGTGGTTGTTTCTATCATGCCATGTTTGGCTAAGAAATATGAATGCAAACGTGAAGAGTTCTCAGTAAACGGCAACCCAGATGTTGACTACGTTCTCTCAACACGTGAGTTGGCTCGCTTGATCAAGCAATTCAACTTGGATCTTAAAGAAATGCCAACAGCAGACTTCGACAACCCACTCGGCGAATCAACAGGTGCAGCTGTCATCTTCGGTGCTACAGGCGGCGTTATTGAAGCAGCAGCTCGTACAGCATACGAAGTATTCACAGGCAAGAAACTTGAAAAGATTGACTTTACAGAATTACGTGGTCTCGAAGGCATCCGCGACGCATGGGTTGACTTCAATGGAACACCAATCCACATCGGTATCGCTCACGGCTTGAAGAATGCTCGTACATTGCTTGAAAGAGTACGCGAAGGTAAAGAACAATTCCACGCTATCGAAGTCATGGCATGTCCTGGCGGTTGTATCGGCGGCGCTGGTCAACCTTACCACCACGGTAACAGCGATATCATCAGAAAACGTCTCGAAGCAACATACGAAGAAGATCGCAACAAACCAATTCGTAAGTCACACGAAAATCCTTCAGTCATCCAATTGTATAAGGAATATCTTGGAGAACCATGTGGACATAAATCACATGAACTTTTACATACACATTATTTCGACAAATCAGACCATGTCGTGGTTGGCGAATAAAAAGTGTTATTTGTTTAATGATTAAAATGTAAATATTATGGCAATTATAAAATTATCAGAATCCAAGATAAACTTCGTGAAAGGTATTTGTAAATCTTTCAACAACGAACCAGGTGAAGTCATCAACGTGCTTCATAAAGTTCAAGGCGAATTCGGTTATCTTTCAGCAGAAGTACAAGAATTGGTAGCAGAAGAGTTACATATTCCAGTAGCAAGAGTATATGGTATCGTTTCATTCTACTCATTCTTCACCATGACACCAAAAGGCCGTTATCCAATCTCAGTATGTTTGGGTACAGCATGTTATGTTCGCGGTGCAGAAAAAGTCATCGATGAATTGAAACGTCAGCTTGCAATACAAGTAGGCGGCACAACAGCAGACGGTAAGTTCTCATTGAACTGCTTACGTTGCGTCGGCGCTTGCGGTCTGGCTCCTGTTATGATGATCGGCGATAAAGTATACGGTCGCGTGACACCAGATAAAGTGGCTGGAATCTTAGCAGAATATAATAATTAAGACACTGACTGTTGATATTGACACTGACTGTTGACACAGACACAGACTGGTCAATTGTCTGAGTTCAGAGTCAGAGTCAGAGTTCAGAGTTAATAAAAAAACTGTGGAGAAATTCACAGTTTTTTTTATATTTGCACATAAGAAAAATATTATAAACTTAAATATCAAAACGATGAAAAGAATTACTATTGTTTCTTTGTTCTTATTGTTGACAGCAGCTTTAAATGCTCAGAATCTTGTGTCAACAAGTCCTTCTAACAAAAAGGTTATTATAGAAGAATTTACAGGTGTGAACTGTCAATATTGTCCACAAGGACATAAGGTTGCAAGTAATTTGATGGATACTTATCCTGATAGAGTGTATGCCATAAACCTTCATGCAGGCGGCTTTGCGACCACTTCAGCTCCAAACTTCACAACGACAGATGGTAATGCTATATTTTCTGGATTTGATGTTAATGGATATCCTACAGGTATTGTTAATAGAACTACATCTACATCTATAGCTCGTGGAGATTGGGGTATAAGAGCAGAGCAGGAAATGGAAGAAATTGCAGACTGTAATGTGGCAGGTCAGGTTTCTATAGATAAGGAATCACGCAAAGCGATAGTGACAGTAGAGGTTTATTATACATCAAATAGTGCTTCTGAAACAAACTATCTTAATGTCGTGATGTTGCAAGACAATATCTATGCAGGTCAAAATAATCTTGGAACATGGGAGTCTAATTATAAGCATATGCATGCTTTCCGTGATGCTATCACACCAGCATGGGGCGACGCTATAAGCCCAACAACAGCAGGAACTCTTGTTACAAAAACATATACATACGATATTCCTCAAAGAATAGGAGGCTCAAGTGGCTTAGATGTTGACATCAATAATATCGAATTTCTCGCTTTCGTGACAGAAAAATACCAAGGCACAGCAACACGTCCAGTTCTCAATGTAAACAGATTACATACAATATTCGTGACAAAAGATGAGATACATCCAAATATCTTGTCACTCGGAGTATCATCAGAAATATCATGTTCAAACGATAAAGTGATAAATGTTACTGTTAACAATAATGGTATAAATGAAATCACTTCATTGAAATTTGAGGTGACAGTAGGTAATGGTGAATCTGTTACAAAAACATGGGAAGGTTCTTTGCCTTCATATCAAACATTGATGCTTGGCATAGATGTGACTATTCCAAAAGGAACATATGATGTGAAAGTTAAAATCGTTGAAGCTAACGGTGTGAAATATGAAGATGAAGAAGTTTTGACAGTTAAGAATGGCGGTTATGCTGTGCTTAAGGCTAGTGGTGAAGAAACTGAGATTACAATAGAATTGATGCAGGATAGATATGGAACTCAAATAACTTGGGAATTGTTGGCTTCAGACTATTCAGTGTTGGCATCAGGTGGCCCTTATGAAAACTTGTCAAGTTCAGTATTGACAAAATTACATGAGATTAAAGTTAATGTTCCAGTCGGAGAATGTGTTAAGTTTGTTATCAAAGACTCTAAAAACAATGGTATCTGCTGCTTGTATGGAGAAGGCTATTATAAAATCCTGAATTCAAAAGGCAGAGTCATTGTTGATGGTGAAGGCAATTATGGTGCAGAAGGTTCTTGCATAGTATCAATCGTTGAAGGTGAAGAAGAAGAGCCAGTAAGTTTGCCAGCTCCTACAAATGTCGTTGCTATGACATTAAATGAAACAGAATTAGTTCTAATGTGGGACGCTGTTGATGGCGCAGAGTCATACAATGTATATAATCAAGATCAGTTGGTCGGCAATTATGAAGAGATAAATACAAAAATAGAAGGCTTGAAACCTGGAACAGAATATTGTTTCAGAGTGACAGCTGTCGATAAGATTGGCGAATCAGAAAAGTCAGAGAAGTCATGTGCAAAAACAAAAGGTGAACCTACAGATGAAGCCATTGGAGAATTATCATCATCATTCAACATTTATCCAAATCCAGCTAACGACAAACTTTATATCGAGACAGAAATCGAAATTGAAGAAGTAGCTGTTTATGATGTTTATGGAAGACAACAAATGCTCTCAGCAGTCAGCGGTCAGATATCGGTTATTGATGTCGCTAACTTGAACAGCGGAGTTTACTTCGTTAAGATTGTTACAAACGAAGGTGATGTTGTTAAGAGATTTGTTAAGCAATGAATAATTGATAATTAACAATAAACAAAAAAATCCGGGAAATTTCTCGGATTTTTTGTTTATAATTAGTTCAAAGTTTGACGAACTCAGTGACCGTTAAGCTTACGGCTCATTGCTTATAGTAAAAAAAGTTCAAAAGCCTTAGTTCTTAGTTCTTAGTTCTTGGTTCTTGGTTCTTGGTTCTTAGTTCTTGGTTCAAACAATATTAACTTCCGGTTTGATATCAATGCCGAATTTTTCCTTGACGCTGTCTTGGATTTTTCCCATAAGGTTTAAAATCTCTTCAGGCTTGCCTCCTCCGTAATGGACTAATACAAGAGCTTGTTTGTCCCAAACACCAACGTGATTTTCTTTATGACCTTTCCATCCTGATTTGTCGATGAGCCATCCTGCCGGAATCTTCACGCCGTTTTCATTAGGATATGACGGCATCTCTGGATAAATTTCTTTAAGTCGATTGAATGTTTCAACATCTACTATTGGATTTTGGAAGAAACTTCCGACACTGCCGACAACGCCAACTTCTGGAAGTTTCTCGGCTCGAATAGTCTTTATCGCATTAGCGACATCAGGAAGGGTAGGAGTGGTGATGTTATTTTTTTCTAAATAATCTTTAATATTACCGTATTCCAGTTTTAACTCTGATTGTTTCTTTAACTTAAAATCAATTGCGACGATGAAATATTTCTTGTTTTCTTCTTTCTTGAAAATGCTGTTACGATAAGAGAAGTGACATTCTTCATTCTTAAAGATGACTCTGTCGCCATTTGTCAGGTCGATGGTGTAGACACTGTCGATGCAGTCTTTTACCTCAACGCCGTAAGCTCCGATATTCTGTACAGGAGATGCTCCTGCACTGCCAGGAATATCGACGAGATTCTCAAGACCGTAAAGATTGTTTTTTATTGTGAAATCGACAAAGTCTTTCCAAACCTCACCCGACATACATCTAACTATTATGGATTCAGGATTTGAGAAATCTGATGATTCTTCTGGATTTATGGTGATTCCTTTTAAATTGGAGTGTATAATAGTGCCGTCAAAATATTCCTCACTGAAAAGTATGTTGCTGCCTCCTCCTAAAATCAGAGTTTTGTTATTCTTGAAAACATTGTCTTCAATGAGTAGCTCTATATCTTTCAATGAGTTGATTTCATAAAAGTTCTTGGCGACAACGTTAAATCCCATAGTGTTTAACTCTAATAAAGAATGTTGTCTGTTGTCAGTAGTCCGTTGTCCTTCCATAAAAATATTTTTTTCAAAATTAAGTTTTTTTTGCAAAAGTAAGACATAAAAGATTTAATTTTATAATCTCAAAAAATGAATGAAATTGAAACGTGTAATAGTATCGGTAATCAATGACTTGGTGACAGATCAAAGAGTTAATAAGTCATGTCTGACACTTCAGAAGGCAGGTTTTGAAGTGCTATTGGTTGGACGTAAGCAAAGAAAGAGTCCCGATATGGATGAGCGTCCGTATGCTTCCCATCGGATGAGACTCATATTTGAAAAAGGACCTCTTTTTTATGCGGAATATAACATCCGACTTTTTCTCTTTCTGCTTTTTCATCGTGCCGACTGTCTGTTGTCAAACGACTTGGATACCTTGTTGCCGTCATTTCTTGTTTCAAAGATTAAAAGAACGAAACTGATATATGACAGTCACGAGTATTTTACGGAAGTGCCAGAACTCGTGAGTCGTCCTAAGGTACAGAATGTTTGGCGTAAGATAGAGGAGTTTATCTTGCCTAAGATGAAAGAGATGATAACAGTCAATGAATCTATCGCCGATCTGTTCCGTGAGAAATATGGTATTAAGGTCCATGTGATTAGAAACATCCCTATGCGCAAGATGTTGCCTGAACCAGCTACAAGAGAAGCCTTGGGAATTCCAGAAGACAAGCATATCCTCATACTTCAAGGCTCGGGAATCAATATTCACAGAGGCTCGGAGGAACTCGTCGATGCGATGCAATATCTCGACGATTGTATCTTGTTGATAATAGGCGGCGGCGATGTCCTTCCGATCTTGAAACAAAAAGTGGCAGAGAATCGTTGGGATGACAGAGTACGTTTCTATCCAAGGATGCCGTATAAAGACATGATGGCGATAACACGTCTTGCAGAAGTAGGCTTTACTTTAGATAAAGACACTAATCTGAATTATCGTTTCAGCTTGCCTAATAAACTGTTTGATTACATCCAGGCTAATGTTCCGATAATAGCATCGCATCTTACAGAGATAGAACGTATCATAAGAAATTATAATATAGGAACTTTCATCGAAGAACACAATCCAAAGCATATCGCTGAGAAAGTCAAGGAAGTCGTTTCAGATGAAGAGACTATGAAAATATGGAAAAATAATCTCAACATTGCAGCGCAAGAACTGTGTTGGGAAAATGAAGAAAAAACTTTAATTGGAATCTATGAGCAATACGTCTGATAAACATCTTCATATCGTAAGTTTCGATATTCCGTATCCTGCCAATTACGGCGGTGTCATCGATGTGTTTTTTAGAATCAAGGCACTCTCTGAACGTGGTGTTAAGATTCATTTGCATTGTTTTGAATACGGACGCGAACATTCAGAATATCTTGAGAGCTTTTGCTATTCGGTGAATTACTATAAGAGAGAGACAAAGGTTACTAAGTTATTCAGTTCTTTGCCTTATATAGTCTGTTCACGCGACTGTGAAGAGTTGATGAACAATCTCTTGCAGGATGATTATCCTATTCTTTTGGAAGGATTACATTGTTGTAGTGTGCTGATGCACGAGGAATTCAAGGATAGAAATATTATCGTGAGAGCACATAATGTTGAACATGAATATTATGAGCATCTGGCAAAAGCAGAAGTGGATTCTAAGAAGAAGCTTTATCTGAAACAAGAAGTCTCTAAACTTAGAGATTTTGAACCGATCTTACATAAGGCAAAAGCGATATTGGCTATTTCTCAAAAAGATTATGAGTATTTTTCTGAGAAGTATAATAATGTTCATAAGGTGACAGCGTATAATGCTTATACAGAAGTTGATATCCTAGAAGGCAGCAGCGATTATGTATTGTATCACGGAAATCTCTCTGTCGCAGAGAATTATTCAGCGGCGGAATATCTCGTTGAGACATTTAAGAAAATCACTGTGAAACTGAAGATCGCTGGTATGAATCCTCCTCAGCATCTGGTGAAGATGATAGAGGATGTCAATAATGTTGAACTTATCGAAAGCCCAGATGATCAGACATTGTTTGATTTGATACGTCACGCTCATATTAACATATTGGTTACGGAACAAGCGACAGGACTTAAGTTGAAATTACTGAATACTTTGTTCAACGGACGCTTCTGTCTCGTCAATGATAAGATGGTAGAAGGATTGGATGTCAATGGATTGTGTTATGTCGTCAACGATCAGAATGCTATCAGATTTGCTGTTGATGAACTCATGCCACGACGTTTTGATGCTCATCAGATAGAACGTAGAAGAAAGAATATGAAGAACTTCTACAATATAGAAGAAGCAACAGATTTGTTGTTGAAGTTGATAACTGAAAATTAGTTGTGAGCTGTGAGCATTGGGCTATGAGCATTATGGATTATGAATTATGAATTGAAAAAGATAACGATTAAAGAAGCTGCAGAGCAACTTAATGTCTCTGTCGTCAGTATTCATAATTGGATTAAAGACGGCTCTTTGCAAATAACCGACAATGGTCTCACTCAGGGTAATATAGATGAGTTTAGATATAAGTTCTTGAATAATAGTAAGCTCTCATCACGTGCAAATAAGCAATACAAAGATTTGCATAATCATAGATCTTTGTCGAAGGTTATAAAGAAGGACTTACAGTCAGTCATGTCTGGTGATGATATCTCTTTCAAATATGAGTCATCGTTGTCAGAATCTTATAAAAACAAGGAAGGCATTTATTATACACCTCAATATATCGTTGAGGATATGTTAAAATCTCTTAACGATACTGAAGATAAATTATTCCTTGATCCTTGTTGTGGTTCTGGTAATTTTATAATTGAAGCAATAAAGAAAGGCATAGCTCCTCAAAATGTATATGGTTTTGATGTCGATGAGAATGCAGTTCTTATTGCCAAGAAGAGAATCAAGGACTTATGTGGTTATGATAGTGAAAACATTGTTTGTGCAGATTTTCTAAGCCAAAAGTCAAAGGTCAAAAGCCAAAAGTTCGATTATATCTTTACCAATCCTCCTTGGGGAAAGAAAATCAATAAGATAGATAAAAGTAAATATTCTGTTTTATATAATTCTGGAAATAGCATTGACACTTCTGCTTTGTTTTATTTCGCTTCATTGAAGATGTTAAAAGAAGATGGCGTTATGGGAATGTTAATGCCAGATTCATTTTTTAACATCAGTTCTTTTGAAGACGCTCGCAAGTCTCTTATGACTTTAAAGATAAGTCGACTCGTAGATTATGGCAAACCATTTAAAGGTCTGATGACCAAAGCGATGTGTTTTGTCGCGACTAAAGTAGAAAGGCAAAAGTCGAAAGTCGAAAGTTTGACAGAATGCGAGATATATAATGTTAAAAAACATTTGCGTTCGCAGAATGGGTTTGCATATGTTCCAAAGCATATCTTTAATTTTCATATTGAAGAAAAAGAAAACGATATCATACGTCGTGTGTTTTCTATGCCTCATATAACATTGAAAGACAATGCGGATTGGGCGTTAGGAATCATCACGGGAAACAACGAGAAGCTATGTCGCAAGGAAAGAGGCGAGGGCTTGGTGCCGATTTATAGAGGTAAAGATATCTTTAAAGACAAAATGGCAGAACCGTCATTATTTGTTAATGAAAATTTAGAAGGATGTCGTCAGGTGGCAGATTTGAGATATTACAAATCAGAGAAAGTTATTTATCGTTTTATTTCCAATAAGATAGTGTGTTATCACGACACTGAGCAGCGATATATATTAAACAGCGCCAATCTTTTTGTTTTGAATGACGATTTCCCTCTTACATATCAGCAGCTCTGTAGTCTGTTGAATTCAGATTTCATAAATTGGCTTTTCGGAAGTATTTTCAATACGCATAAAGTCTTACGTAGCGACCTTGAGATGTTGCCTATATTCCACGAATATTTTAAGGAAAATGAAGTGTTTTCAGAAGAGACGTTTGAAGCCTATATGACTCAGACTATTGACCCAGACTCAGCATGCCAAAGTTCTGTTGTCCGTTGATAGTTGTCTGTTGACTATTTATTTGTTGTCTTATCAATCACCATTCCTTCGTCGCATTTGATGATTCTTGAAGGATATTTCAAGATGAGGTTGTAGTTATGTGTTGCCATCAGTATTGTCTTTCCTTTTGCGCTGATGTCGCGGAGCAGATCCATGATGTCGTTCGTTGTTTCTGGATCGAGGTTGCCAGTCGGTTCGTCGGCGAGTATGAGTGCAGGGTCGTTAAGCAATGCTCTTGCCACGGCGATGCTTTGTTGTTCGCCGCCCGATAGTTGGTGAGGCATTGACTTGCGTTTATGAGGAAGTCCGACTTGTTGCAATACTTCATCGATTCTTTTGGAGATGGCGGCTTTGTCTTTCCATCCTGTAGCATCTAATACAAAAGAGAGGTTATCTTCCACGCTGCGGTCATAAAGAAGCTGAAAGTCTTGGAACACGATGCCGATTTTTCTTCTCAGCATAGGAATGTCGCGTCGTTTTATCTTGCGGAGGTCGAATCCAGCGATGGTGGCTTCACCTTCTTTTGCTGGGAGGTCGGCGTATAAAGTCTTTAACAATGATGACTTGCCGCTACCAGTCTTGCCGATGAGATAAACGAACTCACCTTCGCCTATTTCAAAGTTGACATCTTTTAAAATACATCTCTTGTGCTGATAGATAGCAGCTTCCTTAAATGATATGACGCTTTTTGAATTCATAATTTACAATTAATTCATAATGCAAATATACAAAAAATGACTAAAGTCTAATGACAAAAGACTAAAGGTAAAATTACCTCAAATCCACAATTCCTAATATAATATCACCAGCTTCCGCCAGCGCCTCCGCCACCGAAACTGCCTCCGCCAAAACCTCCGAAACTTCCACCACCGAAACCTCCGGAACCGCCAGAGAATCCGCCCCAATAATCATGGTGGTCGTGATGACGGTGTCGGTTGCTGTTGTTGTTTAAAATGCTGAGCCAGAATAATGCTTTCCAGAAAGAAGAACTATCACCTTTTGAAGAAATGGTAGTGCTGGCTTTGCCGATGAGACTGATGTATATAATCATCGCAATCATTCCGATGATGATTATCAGTGCTGCAAATGCTGAGTCTTCGTCGTCACTGTCTGATGAAAAACCTCCTGACGCTAGTTTTATTATAGAGTCGACGGCCTTGTTGACACCAGTGAAGTAATCGTTGTTTTTGAAACTTGGAATCATCTGGTTCTCGATGATACGTTTCGCCATAGCATCTGGCACATATTGCTCGAGTCCGTAACCGACACTTATGAAAACTTCTCCTTTGGTCTCATTCTTTGGCTTTACAAGGATAACAATGCCGTTGTTTTCTTTTGTTCCGACGCCCCATTGTTCTCCGATCTGATATGCGAAGTCGGCTGCCGTAGTGCCTTGCAAGTCGTTGACAAATACCACGGCAATCTGTGTTGAAGTAGTATCGTTATAGTTCCTTAACTTTTGTTCAAGATAATTGTTCTGCGATACAGTCAATGTGTTTGTAAAGTCATTGACGAGTCGTGGAGGCGACGGACGATCAGGAATACGCTGAGCGTGACAAATGGAAAGCACGAATAACAATAAAAGCAAGGTCGTGGATTTAATGCCACGAATAAACACGGATTGAAATGAATCTTTTTTGATCATTGTTAATTGTCAATTGTAAATTATTAAATACTCAACTCCTAATTCCTAATTCCTAACTGAAAGAAATCTCATCACTGAGTTCATTAACGTCATCTTCTTGATGAGGGAAATATGTCTTGAGTTTCTCTCCGCATTTCAAAATCGCAGCTGTCAGGCCTTCAGTGAATTTGCTGTCTCTGAAATGTCTTGTCATCTCATCTTTGATGTCATTCCAGAAGTCGTGTTCGACGTTTTTGTTGATGCCTTCGTCGCCGATGACAGCGAATTTATGGTCTTTGACAGCGAGGTAGAACAAGATGCCGTTGCGCGCGGCAGTACGATCCATCTTCAAATCGTAAAACAATTCTGCCGCGCGCTCCAGTGCCTCTTCTTTACAATGATTCTCAATATGCACTCTGATCTCGCCGGATGTGTTGAGTTCCGCTTCCTTGATGGCAGCGACAATATCGCGCTGCTCTTCCTTTGAAAAGAATGTTCTTGATGTCATCGTTATAAATTTTTAAGTTTAAAATTCAACTTTAGGTGCTACCTCTGAACCTGCTGTAGATTCGAAATATGCTTTCTTCTCGAAACCGAACATGCTTGCTACTATGTTGGTTGGGAATCTGCGCAAACTTGTATTGTAGTCTTTTACTGCATCGTTGAAGTTCTTTCTTTCTACGGCGATGCGGTTTTCAGTGCCTTCAAGCTGTGCCTGCAACTCCATGAAGTTTTGGTTTGCCTTCAAGTCAGGGTATTTTTCTACTGTGACCAAAAGTCTTGACAATGCTCCTGACAATTGGTCTTGTGCTGCTTGGAATGCCTTGAGGTTTTCTTCTGTCAGGTTGTCAGCATTGAAATTCACTGATGTGGCTTTTGCTCTTGCATCAACGACATCTGTCAAAACTTGTTGCTCGTGTTCTGCATAGCCTTTTACTGTCGCTACGAGATTAGGGATGAGGTCCGCACGACGTTGATATACGTTCTCAACTTGAGCCCATTTTGAATTTACATTCTCTTCTTTGCCTACTAAACCGTTGTATTTGCCGATGAACCAGAAAACTATCAAGGCAACGACGCCAACGATTAAAATAATGGTGTTTTTGTTTTTCATATTTTCTCCTTTTTTTTTGTTGCTGTGAGCAGTGAGCTATGAGTTGTGAGCTTTGCCCGTAGCTCATAGCTCTTGGCTCAATGCTTAAATTTCATTAAAACTTCTCTTGACAAATTCATTCAAGTCTTTACCTTTCAAGAGGTTCTTTGAAAGACGTGCCAAGTCGTATAATTGTTTGATGGTGTTCTTTTGTTCTTCTTCGTTTTTGTCGAGAAGTCCGGCGATGACAGGGTTGTTTGCGTTGAGCATAAGTGTGTAGCTGTCTGGCATTCCGCCCCACATCGACATTCCGTTCATCGCACTCATCTCTTTCATACGACGCATGAATTCGTTTTGAATTACTTCAACAGGAGCGTCGGCTTCGTTTAAGTTGCTGAATTCAACGTTGAAAGATGTCTTGTCGATGATTTCTTCAAATGCCTTCTTGATAGATTCTTTTTGTTCGTCGTTGAGCTTGGATTCTTTTGATTCTTCTTCTTTTTCAATGAGTTTGTCGATAGAAGCGGAGTCAACGCGAGCGAATTGACAGTCGCCGTATTTCTGTTCCAAAGTGCTTATGAAATGTGAGTCGAGGATGCCGTCTAACAAAAGAACGTTGTAGCCTTTGCTCTTCGCATTTTCGATGTTGCTGTATTGTTCGTCAGCGTTTGTTGCATAAAGATAAACGAGTCTGTTGTCTTTATTCTTCTGATTTTCTTCGATTTTCTTTTTGTATTCTTCCAAAGTGTAGTAAACGCCGTCAGTGTCTTTCAAAAGCATGAATTTCTCTGCTCTCTCGAAGAACTTAGGATCTGCAATCATACCGTATTCGATGAATACGCTGATGTCGTCCCATTTCTTTTCATATTCAGCGCGGTCTTTCTTGAATAATTCTTCAAGTTTTTCAGCGACTTTCTTGGTGATATAACCTGAAATCTTCTTGACATTCTGGTCGTTTTGCAAGAATGAACGGCTTACGTTTAAAGGAATATCTGGAGAGTCGATGACGCCGTGGAGCATTGTCAGGAACTCAGGCAAGATGCCGTCGACAGAATCTGTCACGAATACTTCATTACAATAGAGTTGAATCTTATTGCGTTGGAATTCATATCTGTTCTTGATTTTTGGGAAGTATAAGATACCTGTCAAGTTGAAAGGATAATCGACGTTGAGGTGGATGTGGAACAACGGAGTCTCGAAGTTCATAGGATACAAGACGTGATAGAAGTCGTCGTATTCTTTGTCTTCTATCGATGATGGTGACTTCTTCCAAAGTGGAGCAACATCGTTGATAATCCAAGGTTTTTCTACAGTTTTTGTCTTTGGCTTGCCGTCTTCGTCGTTCTCGCCTTCGATTATTTCTTCGACGTTCTTTGTTCCGAATTGGATTGGCACTGACAAGAATTTGCAGTATTTGTTCAATAACTCGCGTATTTTGCTTTCTTCGAGGAAGTCGGCGCAGTCGTCTGAGATATAGAGGATGACGTCTGTTCCGCGGTTTCCTTTTGGTATTTCGTTCATTGTGTATTCAGGGCTGCCGTCGCATTCCCAGATGACGCCTTTTTCGTCTTCGGCTTGTCTGAATGACTTGGAGATGAGAGCCACTTTGTTGGAAACCATGAATGATGAGTAGAATCCTAATCCGAAGTGACCGATGATGTTAGCGGCTTCTGCTTCTGTCTGTGTCTTGAATTTCTCCACGAATTCTGTCGCGCCGGAGAAAGCGATTTGGTTTATGTATTTGTCGACTTCTTCACTTGTCATGCCGATGCCGTTGTCGCGTATGGTGAGAGTCTTTTTCTGTTTGTCAATCTCGACTTTTATTGTAAGGTCGCCGAGTTCGCCTTTGAATTCGCCTGCTGATGCAAGTGTCTTGAGTTTGTTTGTCGCATCGACGGCATTACTTACGATTTCACGTAAAAATATCTCATTTTCAGAATATAAGAACTTCTTGATTACTGGAAAAATGTTTTCCGTTTTTACACCAATTGAACCTGTTTGCATATCTGTATTTTTTAATTGTTGTTAATTTTTCTGTCTCTCGGATGTCAAACAATATGCCATAAAATGACACTGACAAAATGACTTTTGAACTAAGAACTCTGACTATTGACACTGACTGCTGAATTTTAACTTTTAACTTAAAATTAGTCCCGATAGGGACGACAGACAATAGGCAGGTGTGGAGTGCGAAGCACGAAACGCCTGTGAAAATGAGTGTAGTTTATCATAAAAAGTGCCGTAGGTACGACAGAGTCCACAAAAAATGTGTAGATTTGCACTTCTGTTTAAAACCTGAAAAATCTTGGACAAAGTCTATTGTCCGTTAGTCGTTGACATTAAACTAAAAGAACAATGCAAAAATTCATAAATAAATTACAAGTTTCATTGAATGATGGCAGTTTCGTAAAGCTTACTCTATCTAAGCCAAAAGCTAATAGCCAACAGCCAACAGCTGATTTGCGTAACGTCTACGTGAAACCTATCATCTTGAAAAACGAGAAGATGTATTCTTTCACATATCGTTACGAGAGAAGAGATGAAACCAAGAATTATGACGCTGAGCAGGCTCTCAAGATGATTACAGAATTGCTTTCTGGAATATTCCTTAATGCTTCATTGTTCACTCTAACGGAAGATGTCACGCTTCTCGTGAGCAAGAAAGGCAAGGCTACTGTCATGTGCAAGGCTGTCAAGGAGCAGAGAGAACAGAACGTGCAGCATGACAAAGTCAAGAATCGTCTGATAAACACCGATAATCCTTGGTGGTTTAAATTAGGTCTGACGACTCGCGAAGGCAAGGTCACTGCTGATATGCAGCATAAATTCAAGCAGATTTGCAAATATGTAGAGATTGTAGACGGCGTGATGAAGAACGTGAAGTTCGACGGTAAGATTCGCATCGCCGACATGGGAGCAGGGAAGGGCTATCTCACTTTCGCTTTGTATGAATATCTGACACAAAAATGTAAATACGACATCATGATGGAAGGCGTGGAAATACGTCCTGACTTAGTCGTTAAAATCAATGAGATAATTAAAGAATCTAATTTGCAAGATTTCCGTTTTGTGGAAAGTAGTATCGAAGATTATAAGACTCAAAGACTCAGAGATTCAAAGTCACAAAGTATGGACGACTCTGCGACTCTGCGACTCTGCGACTCTATGTCTTTAGACGTCTTAATCGCTCTCCATGCTTGCAACACCGCCACCGACGATGCTATTATAAAAGGTATAAAGTCGGGAGCCAAGTTGATAATATGTGCTCCTTGTTGTCACAAGCAGATTCGTCAGGAGATGGAGAAGTCGAAAGTCGTTGACCCAATCACACGATACGGCATATTCTTGGAACGTCAGGCGGTGATGATAACCGATGCTATCCGCGCTTTGATAATGGAATATTACGGATACAAGACACAGGTAATGGAATTCATTGAGATGGAACATACTCCAAAGAATATATTGTTGGTAGGAAGAAAGAGCGATGCTCCAGTAGATAAAGAAGCGATTTTAAAACAGATAGAAGATTTGAAGAAACAATACGGAATAGAGAAGCATTATTTGGAGAAGATTTTTGGAGAACTTTAGAACTTTAGAACTTTAGAACTTTAGAATTCTAGAGTTTTAGAGTTTTAGGTTTCTAGAGTTCTTCCAATGCGTTAGGGATTGGAGCGGCATCCTTTGCGAGCGGGAACGGGGACGAGTTTCGGGAACGGGGACGAGATTTTTTTTGGCTGGATTTGGTAAGCGAGACGGAAATGGAGCGAGCAAAGATATAGCGGAAAGCCCGACGGCGATAGCCGGAACGCCATAAAAAAAGACTAAAGTCTAAAGACTAAGGACTAAAGTTTTTTTATAATTCGTGATAAAATGCTCACATCTCATAGCTCGTAGCTCATGGCAAAAAATAAATTTTAAAAAACTCGTTTTATCTGAATAAAAATGCTTAATTTCGTGGACTTGAAAAACATTACAGTAATTAACTTTATAAAAAAATAAATATCATGCAAAACATTGAATGGTCAAAGCTCCCATTTGGTTATTATCCAACAAATTACAATGTTCGTTGTTACTACAGAAACGGACAATGGGGCGAAATTGAAGTCAGTTCAGAAACAACAATCAACATCCACATGGCAGCAACATGTTTGCACTATGGTCAAGAAGCTTTCGAAGGTTTGAAGGCATTCCGTGGTGTTGATGGTAAAGTTCGTATTTTCCGTTTGGAAGAAAACGCAAAACGTTTGCAATCATCATGTGATGGTATCATGATGCCTCAATTCCCTATCGAGAAGTTCGAAGAAGCTATGAAGAAATGTGTTCAACTCAATGCTGAATTCATTCCTCCATTTGAAAGTGGCGCATCATTATATCTCCGTCCATTGATCATTGGTACAGGCATCCGCGTTGGTGTTAGCCCAGCTGACGAATATTTGTTCTTAGTATTTGCAACACCAGTAGGTCCTTACTTCAAAGGTGGTTTCCAAGCTAACCCTTACGTCATCACACGTAAATACGACCGTGCTGCTCCTCTCGGAACAGGTACTTACAAAGTCGGTGGTAACTATGCAGCAAGTATGCGTCCTCACACAGAAGCTTGCCAAGGCGGTAAATACGCTTGCGAATTCTATCTTGACGCTAAAGAAAAATGCTATATCGACGAAGCTGGCGCAGCTAACTTCTTCGCTATCAAAGATAACACATACATCACTCCATTGTCAACATCAATCCTTCCTTCAATCACAAATAAGAGCTTGATGTTCTTGGCAGAAAAAATGGGTATGAAGGTAGAACGTCGTCCAATCCACGTTGACGAACTCGCTACATTCGAAGAAGCAGGCGCTTGCGGTACAGCAGCTGTTATCAGCCCAATCTCACGCATCGATGACTTAGATAACAATAAATCATATGTCTTCGGCGATGGCAAACCAGGTCCACAAAGCGAAAAATTGTATAACAAACTTCGTGGCATCCAAACAGGTGCTGAAGCTGACGAATACGGCTGGATTACAATGGTAGAAGGTATCTGATAAATATTCTACATAAATACATAGAGAGACGTCATTACAAATGGCGTCTCTTTTTTTTGAAAAAATCTTAAAAGCTTTGTCAGAAATTGCTGATTTAAGTGTATATTTGTAAGCTAAAAATAATGTTTATATTAAAGTTGTAATACATTAAAAAAATATTTATGAAAAAGCTAGTATTATCAATATGTTTGGTGATGTCTTGCATGTTGCAAATCAATGCGCAAGAACCACAGATCGTATCAACAGAGCCTTCAAATCGTAATGTACTTATCGAAGAGTTTACAGGAAGGGGTTGCGTGTATTGTCCATGGGGACAATATTTCGTTAACCAGACAATAAAGAATAACCCTGGAAGAGTCTTTACTGTAAATATTCATAAACAAGGTACTAGTTTGTCTCCAACATCATATCCAAACCTTAATACATTGAAAGGTGCAGATATCGCAACAGCTTTCAATAAAGACGGAGCATTGCCAAAAGCAACAGTGAATCGTTCAGAAGAAGAAGCTATCGGTTTGAGCACAACTCAAAACTGGTGGAACACAATGGCATTGGAACAATTAGGCCAAGCTGCTGAATGTAATATCGCAGGTACTGTTTCGATCAATCCAGAAACACGCCTCGCAAGAATAACAGTTGAAGTATATTACACAGCAGACAGTAAAGCTGAAAATAATTTCCTTACCGTAATGATGTTGCAAGACAGTATCATAGGAACACAGACTGGTGCAGAATACAATCAGGAACAAGTAGTCGGTGATTATTATTGCCATATGCATGTGTATCGCAATACATTGACAGACAAATGGGGTGATGAGATAAGCCCAACAACAGCTGGAACATTGATAACAAAGACTTTCAAATATACAATCCCAGAAAAGATAGGTGAACCTAATGGCGTTGATGTTGACTTGAACAACGTTCATTTCCTCGCTTTCGTTACTGAATCACATGTGAACGGTGTCAAGACAATGCCTGTCCTTAATGTCTGCCAATTGGAAAATGTTGATCAAGGATTGTCAGTAGAAGAAAAAGTTGAAACAACAAGTATGGTTTATCCAAACCCTGTGAAAGATGTCCTTACAATAACAGCTGATAATGTCAGACAAGTTGTTATGTATAATTCATTGGGACAAATTGTCAAGACTGTTAAATTAGACAACGATAACATAAGCATCAACGTCAGTGATTTGGAAAACGGAATGTATATCGTTAACATAATTGACAATGATGGAAATGTCATGACAAATAAAGTCTCAGTTTTGAGATAAACAATTAGTGAAAATTAAAATAATCAATAAATAAAAATTAAAAAAAATCATGAAAAAATTTACATTAATGATGATTGTGATGTTAGCTTGTTTATTCAAAGCTAATGCACAGGAACCAAAATTTGTTTCTACAGAAGCACAAAACAGAAACGTTCTCGTTGAAGAAATGACAGGTAGAGGTTGTACTTACTGTCCAGGTGGTCAAGCTACAGTTAATCAAATTATAGCTAAGTATCCAGAAAAAGTATTTACAGTTAACGTTCACTGTTTAGGTTGGATGTCAGACACAAGTTTTCCAAACCTTAACACAACATATGGAAATTCTTATTTCTCAGCCTTCGTTGATGGTGGTATACCAGCAGCAGTTGTTAACCGTGCTGAAAATAATGGAAAAATAATTAAAATACACCCAAATAGTGCTTCATCTTATGTTGATGCACAATTAAAACAAGCAGCAGAAGTAAATGTTGCAGGTCAAGTTGTTATAAACCCAGTTACACGTGTTGCAACAATAACAGTTGAGGCTTATTATACAGCAGACAGCAAATCAGAGACAAACTATCTTACAATTATGATGTTGCAAGACAGTATTTTTGGTGCACAAACAGGTGCTAACGCAAATCCTGCACAAGTTATCAATGGAGAATATTGCCATATGCACACACTCCGTGACGTCGTCACAGATACATGGGGAGACGCTATTGCACCAACAACAGCAGGTACTTTAATCACAAAGCAATACGTTTATACCATTCCTGAAACCATAGGTAATCCTAATGGCGTTGAAGTAGACTTGAACGACATTCATTTCCTTGCTTTCGTAACAGAAAAGAAAAGCGGTTCAGAAACAAGACCAATTCTCAACGTCGGCGCTTTGGATCAGTTAGAAGGAACAGATGAACCAATCTATCCTTTCATCAAAACTTTGGCGCAAGAAGAAATGATCACATGTACAAAAGAAAAGAAATTCTTCGTTAACGTTGCTAATGGCGGTACAGAAACTCTTAAATCATTGAAATTTGAAGTCAGCGTAAATAAAGGCGCTACAACAACATTCGAATGGACAGGTAATCTTCCTGTTTATGAAAAGGTTGACGTTGAAGTATTCGCAGAAGTTCCATTTGGCGGTGAAATCGTAAGCGTTAAGATCGTTGAAGCTAACGGCACACCATTCACATTTGAAAAATCTATCATGGGCGTAAGCGAAGAATGGATTCAAGTTGAATTAGGCGACACACAAGCAACAGAAGAATTCAAACTTGAACTCGCACAAGACAGATTCGGTAACCAAACAACATGGCAAGTTATTGGCCACAACGACAAAGTCCTCGCAAGCGGCGGTCCTTACAAAATGTTATCACAATCAGGTATAGAAGTACACGAAGAATACTTTACAGTAAAAGCTGGCGAATGTATGATTTTCGTCATTGAAGATAATGTAGGTAACGGTATCTCAAGCGACAACTTCGGTAAAGGTTACTATAAACTCTATGACAGCAAAGGCAATGTTCTCATTGAAAGTGATGGTAAATACGGCTTCGGCGAATATCATATCATCTACCTCCATGGCGCTATGTCAGTGGAAAATGTAAATGAAACATCATACAATGTTTATCCAAACCCTGTAAAAGATGTTCTTACAATAACAGGTGAAAATATGAAACAAGTTACAGTTTACAATGCTTTAGGTCAAATGGTTAAATCAGTTAACTGCAACGACAATACCGTTCAAGTCAATGTCAATGACTTACAAAATGGAATGTATTTCATTAACGTTATCGACAACAATGGTGTAGTGACAACAAGCAAAGTTTCTGTTTTGAAATAATTAACAAATAATAAAAAAGATGAAAAAGATTACTTTATTAGTAGTGTTATTAGCAGCTTTGTTTAACGCTAATGCACAAGAACCAAAGTTTGTTTCAACAGAGCAACAAAACAGAAAAGTTCTTATCGAAGAACTTACAGGAAGAGAATGTGGTTATTGCCCTCAAGGTCAAAAGGCTGTTAATGAAATGATGGCTGCAAATCCAGGATATGTATATTCTGTTAATATTCACCGTTTAGGATTTATGTCAACAGCAGCAGCTCCAAACCTTAATACTGAAATTGGTGGTGAGTTGTTCAATACATTCGGTGTTGGCGGCATCCCTGCAGCATCTATTAACCGTTCAGGTTCAACAATACATCCTGCAGAAACAACAGCAGCTACTATGGTAAATACACAATTGAGCCAGGTCGCTGAAGTGAATATCGCAGGTAATGTGTTGATTAATCCAGAAACACGTGTTGCTACAATCAATGTAGAAGTTTATTACACAGCAGATAGCAAAGTTGATAAGAACTATCTTAATGTGATGATGTTACAAGATAGCATCTTAGGCGCTCAAAATGGTGGCGATTACTTCAACCCAGGACAAATGATAGGCGATAAATATTGCCATATGCATACTTTCCGTGATTTGATCACAAGCTTATCAGGTGATGAAATTACACCTACAAAAGCTGGTACATTGATTACAAAAACTTATGAATACACAATTCCAGAAATAATAGGTAGCCCTAATGGTGTTAAAGTTGATTTAGACAACATCCATTTCTTGGCATTCGTAACACAAAGTCCAGCTGGAAAAAAATCAGCTCCTATTTTGAATGTGACAGATTTGAAATCTCTTAAGGTTTCTAATGAAGAAGTTTATCCATACTTTGGTGAAATAAATATTGAGAATAATGTCTCTTGTTCAACAATTAAACCTGCAACTATTGAATTCGTTAATGGTGGTACAAAGGAAATTACAGCATTGAGATATGAAGTAGAAGTATGGGGTGTTACAACAAAATATTTATGGGAAGGTAGTCTTCCATCATATTCATCAATCATATTTGAAGAAGATTTGAATATCTATGAAGGTGAAAGACAAGTTAAATTCCGCATAACACAAGTCAATGGCGAATTCTATAAATATACAAAACAAGTTGATTTGGTAAGTGAAGGCTGGGCTGAAGTATATTTCCAAGGGGCAGAAGATGAATTCAAAATTGATATCGTTCAAGATAAATATGGTAACCAAACAACATGGGAATTGATAGACTCTAACGAAGAAGTTTTGGCATCAGGCGGTCCATATTCATCACTCGCAGCAAATGGTATCAAATTACACAGAACAAAAGTTAAAGTTCCAAATAACGAATGCGTTAAATTCATCATTCGTGACGAATCAGGTAATGGTATCAACTGTGGCTTCGGTGAAGGTTACTATAAAATAACAGACAGCAAAGGTAATGTAGTTGTTGAAGGTGACGGTAAATTCACAAAAGAAGCATCTCACAACATCTCAACAAAAACTGGTACTGTATCAATTGAAGAAGAAGTTGCAAACGAAACATACAAAGTTTATCCAAACCCAGTTAAAGACGTTCTTGCAATCGAAGGCGAAAACATTGAACAAGTCAACGTTTATAACGCGATGGGTCAATTGGTTAAGACTGTTACCAGCAATGACAATGTTGTTAAAGTAAACGTAGATGATTTGCAAAACGGTATGTATATCGTTAACGTTATCGATAACAACGGCACTGTTACATCAAGCAAAGTTTCAGTTTTAAAATAATTGACAATATATTTTAACAAAATTGTTAAGATCAAAAAGGTAGAGACTCCTGAAGTCTCTACTTTTTTTATTAATATTTAAAATCCCTTCGGATAAAAATTGTATTTTTGTAGACTAAGACAGAGCGAATAATTATAATCAAATGTATATGAAAAAGAATTTGTTACTTTTAGTTTTATTGCTTTCCTCATTTGTTGTAGCTAAGTCGCAAGATTTTGTTACGAAGGATGTTACAAAAAGAAATGTTCTTATTGAGGAATTCACTGGAAAGAAGTGTAATAATTGTCCAGCTGGACATATTGAAGCAAAAACCATAGAAGAAGCATATCCTGGAAGAGTATGGTCTGTAAATATCCATGCAGGGTTCTATTCTCCAACAAATGATAATCCTAATTTTAATACATCTATAGGTGATACACTCCTTGGATATTTCAATCCAGCAATGTTTCCATCAGCATTGATAAATCGTCAGACAGCAGGAACTATCGCTAGTACAAGATGGCGTTCTTCTACTGATGATCAAATCGTACAAACAGCGGAATGTAATGTCGCTGGTCAAGTGGCAATCAACCCTGTCACTCGCATAGCAACAGTTACCGTTGAGGTTTATTATACATCCAACAGTGCATCTGATGTTAATTATCTTAACGTATATATGTTGCAAGACAGCATCTTGGGCGATCAGCTGGGTGCTTCATCAAATCCAGACCAAGAGATCGGCGATAAATATTGCCATATGCATGCCTTGCGCGGCAATGTGACTCCTTTCTGGGGTGATCCAATTACAACGACAACAGAAGGTTCTTTGGTAACAAAGACTTATGAATATCAAATACCAGAAGTTATAGGCAATCCTAATGGCATTAATGTCATTTTGGAGAACCTTAGCTTTATTGCTTTCGTGACAGAAAAATATCAAGGAAAAGGAACACGTCCAATACTTAACGCAAATAAGTTACACACTGTAGTAGGAACAGATGAAGCTATAGTTCCTTATCTTACAGAAATACGCCCTAAATATGCAACATCGTGTTCTGCTGATAAGACATTTGAAATGCTAGTGCAAAATTCTGGTAAAGAAGATATATCAACAATAAAATTTGAAATAAGTGTCGATAACAGAAATCCTGAAGAATTTGTATGGAATGGCAATCTGCCATCAAATTATGTAGCGGTCATTGAACATGATGTCAAGGTTCCATTGGGAGAACATGTTGTCGGCGTGAAACTTAAGGAAGCCAATGGCGTAAGCTTCGATGTTGAAAAATCTATTCCATATATTAGCAATGAATGGGAAAATGTGATTATAGAAGGAGAAGAAGAAGAGTTTACCATTGAAATTGCACAAGATAAGAATGGTAATCAAACTACATGGGAAATCAGAGCTTCAGACCATACTATATTGGCATCTGGCGGACCATATAATGCATTGATTACAGGATCAGGAACTAAAGTGCATACGGGAAATGTCGTGTTGACAGCCGGCGATTGTGTAAAATTTGTCATCAACGACTCAAATGGTGACGGCATCAACTGCGGCTATGGAGAAGGTTATTACAAAATAATCGATAGTGAAGGCAATGTCATCGTTAATGGTGACGGCAAATTCGGTAGCCAAGCTGTATATAATATGTCTGTAATGAATGAAGAAGATGTAGTATATGAGCCAGAATATGTTTCTAAGGAAGTGTCAAATAGAAATATAATCATAGAAGAGTTTACAGGAAGAAATTGTCCTAACTGTCCAAATGGTCATATGATTTCAAGCGGTATAGTGAATGATAATCCAGGTAGAGCATGGAGTATGGCAATACACTCCGGTTATTTCACTCCACAGACTTATCCTAATTTCCAGACAGACATAAGCGCTACATTTATGGATCCTTATGATGATGTTGCAGGCGGTCTTGGCTTGCCAGCAGCTCTTATCAATCGTACAACAGAAGAGGCATTGTCGCGTGGCGTATGGGCTGAAACAGCTGAAGAAGTGCTTGAACAAGTGGCAGAATGTAATGTGGATGGTCACGTAGTGATAAATCCTCTTACAAGAACAGCAACTATAACAGCAGAAGTGTATTATACAGATAATAGTAAAAGCAATGCTAACTATTTGACAATAGTAATGTTGCAAGATAGTATCATAGGCGAACAGGCTTATGCAGAGACTAATCCTGCACAATATGTGGGCGATGACTTATATTGCCATATGCATGTCCTTCGTGATGTTGTAACAGCAGAATGGGGTGATATTGTCGCTCCAACATTACAAGGCACATTCTTGACAAAGACTTATGAATATCAAATCCCTGAAATAATAGGTGATCCTAATGGTATCGCTGTTGACCTTGATAACATCAGTTTCCTCGCTTTCGTGACAGAGAAATATCAAGGTGTTCCAACACGCCCAATACTTAATGCAAATAAATTAAGCCAAGAACAAAATACATATCAAGCAGTGTCTCCTTATATTTCAGAAGTCGTAGTCGAATCAGGAATATTCTGCTCAAATGAAAGAACATTGAAGGCTTATGTTAAGAATGTAGGAACAAAGGAATTGACATCTATTGATTTTGAAATACTTATCAATGGAACAGATGCTGTGAAACACTCATGGACTGGTAATTTGGCTCAAGACGCAACGACTTGTATAGATATTGAAGTCGCTCTTCCTTTTGGCGATAATGAGGTCGCAGTGAATGTCGTTAAAGCTAATGGTACCGATTTTAGTTATGGTAAGACAATCAGCGTCGTTTGTGATGAATGGAGTTCGGTTAAATTGTCATGTGTAGAAACAGCACAGCTTACTATAGAAATCATGCAGGATAAATATGGCAATCACACAACATGGGAGTTCTTGTCTTCTGATAATACAGTTTTAGCTTCTGGCGGCCCTTATAAATATTTGCCTAATGCTGTTACAGAGTTACATACTTATAATGTAACCGTAGAAGATGGTGAGTGCTATAAATTCGTGATGTATGACAGTTATGGTAATGGAATCTGTTGCGAAGATGGCGATGGCTATTACAGAATCATTGATGAAGCTCATAATGTTGTTGTTGATGGTACCGGCGAATTTAAAGATATGATATATAGTATAATATCTGTAGAACAAAGTGGCGCTGTTGGTGAAATGTCAGCTTTGGCTTATAAGGTTTATCCAAATCCTGCTAAAGATATCTTGACAATTAAAGGTGAGAATATGAATCAGATCATGATTTATAACTCTTTAGGTCAATTGGTTAAATCAATAGAATGCAATGACAATGCAGTTGAAGTTGATGTAAAGAACTTCAAAAATGGAATGTATTTTATCAATGTTATAAATGATAACGGCAAGCGTATAGCTAAGAAAGTTATTGTGGAATAAATACTAGAATAAAATCCTAGAAAATAAAAATCTCAGAATCTAAAAAGGTTCTGAGATTTTTTTTTATAATCCAGAATTATTAATTCTTCATCTTTTCTTCCATCTCTTCTAATTTCTTTTCTATTCTGTTAAGTTGTTCTATAACATTGTCGTTGTTGTCTTCTGCCATCGCATCAACGAAGACTGAATTGACGAACGACATGCCGATGATGCCGCCGGCACAGAGTAAGAGACAGAAATATAAACGTGAAATTTTTCCGATTAAAGGTGATGTCGCTGCTGCAATAGCATCCGGTACTTCATACCAGCCTTCTACAGTGAAAATGCGGAAGACAGTATAAATGGCATCAAGAGGAGTGGAGAAATGTTCAGGATCAACGCTTCTGAATAAGCAACAATTGATTAAGCCGGAAATGACAATGATTACAATATAAATCAATAAAATGGCTTTTGATTGACTTAATGCTTGCGAAAAACCCTTGGCAATCTTATCAAAGTTAGGGAAGAAATGAAATGCACGGAATAGTCTGAATACTCTTAACAGACGAAGTGTTAACAATACAGATAAGTTGGACAATACGCCGCTTTCACAAAATACAGTCAGAATAGCAGGTGTGGAGATGCATACTAAAATGAAGTCAAAACGGTTCCAATTGTCTTTCCAGTATTCTTTAAATGAAAAGACATTTATCTTTACAAACATCTCAACTACGAAGAATAATGTGCAAAAGACATCAAGATAAAGATATACAGGCGATTTAAATCCTGATTCTTGAAAGAATATTACCAATGTGTTGAGTATAATGACAGATAATAATATCTTTTCTTTTAAAAATATCTTCTTAAAATTTGATAACATAATTTATGGAATTTATAATAAGCAAAGATAATAAAAAAGTAGAGATATCATCTTGTGTGATATCTCTACAATTATGAATTATGCATTATGCATTATGAATTACAAAAATGCAGCCATTTGTTCTTGCAATTTCTTTGCTTCTTCAGCAGCTTTTTCAGCGAAGTCTCTTTCTTTAGAAGCGTAGATGATGCCTCTTGATGAGTTGACTAACAAACCGCATTCTTTGTTAAGACCGAATTTAGCTACTGCAGCCAAGTCGCCGCCTTGTGCTCCGACGCCTGGAACTAAGAAGAAGTGGTTTGGCAACATTTGTCTGATTTCACCTAATTCTTCAGGATGTGTTGCTCCAACAACGTACATCATTTTATTGTCATCAGCCCAAGTGCTTGATTTAGCGAGAACTTCTTTGTAAAGTTCGCGACCTTCGATATTGAGGTATTGGAAGTCTTTTGATCCTTTATTTGATGTCAAAGCGAGTAAGATAACCCATTTGTCTTCGAAGCCTAAGAATGGCTCTACAGAATCGAGGCCCATATAAGGAGCAACTGTGATAGCATCGCTGCTCATTGTTTCAAAGAATGCTCTTGCGTAGTTGGCTGATGTGTTGCCGATGTCGCCTCTCTTAGCGTCAGCGATGACGAAAATCTCTGGATAATTAGCCTTGATGTATTTTATTGTCTTGTCTAATGTTTCCCAACCTTTTGCTCCGTATACTTCGTAGAAAGCTGTATTTGGTTTGTAAGCTACTGTATATTGAGCTGTTGCGTCAATGATTTGCTTGTTGAATTCAAAGACTGGATCTTCACATTCCAAAAGATGTTGTGGAATCTTGTTGATGTCTGTATCCAAACCAACGCAAAGGAATGACTTCTTTGCAAATATCTGTTCTACTAATTGTTGTTTGTTCATAACTGTATTTGTTTTAATTGTTTATCTGTTTTTTAGACGCATCAATGTTTGTTTATTTTTTGTAGGAAACATTGATACGTCTCTACAACTCCTAATTCCTAACTCCTAATTCTCCTTAAGGCGTTCTGCGTTTTCCGCCATCTGCAACTTCTCAATGATTTCGTTGATGTCGCCATCGATGATTGACTGTAAGTTATAAATAGTCAAGTTAATACGATGGTCGGTGACGCGTCCTTGAGGATAGTTGTATGTCCTGATCTTTGCTGAGCGGTCGCCAGTAGAAACCATTGTCTTTCTTTGAGAAGCGATGCTTTCTAAATACTTGTTGTATTCTCTTTCGTAGAGGCGTGTTCTCAAAACTTTCATCGCTGTTGCGAGGTTCTTGATTTGAGACTTTTCATCTTGGCATGATACAACGATGCCACTAGGGATGTGTGTCAATCGAACGGCAGAATATGTAGTGTTAACAGACTGACCGCCAGGACCTGAAGCGCAGAATGTTTCTTTTCTGATGTCTTTTTCATTGAGTTCCACGTCGAATTCTTCAGCTTCTGGAAGAACTACGACAGAGGCTGCTGATGTATGGATTCTGCCTTGAGTCTCGGTCTTCGGTACGCGTTGCACGCGATGCACTCCCGATTCGAACTTCAGCAATCCGTAAGCGCCGTCGCCGATTACGTTGAATACTACTTCTTTGAAACCGCCGGCTGTGCCTTCGTTCATCTCAACGAGTTCTATTTTCCAGCCTTTTGTTTCGCAATATCTGATATACATTCTGTATAAGTCGCCAGCGAAGATAGAGGCTTCATCGCCACCGCTGCCAGCGCGAATTTCCATCACGGCATTCTTGTCGTCTGTAGGATCTTTAGGGATGAGCATCAGACGGATTTCTTCTTCAATGACTTCGCGTCTTTGTTCAGAAGCATCCAGTTCTTCCTGTGCCATCTCGCGCATATCATCATCCTTCTCGTTCTTTAAGATTTCACGAGCTTCTTCGATGTTTGCTAAAAGGTTTTTATATTCTTTAAATGCGACAACAATAGGCTCTAATTCTTTGTAATCCTTGTTGATCTTGACGAAACGTTTCATGTCGCCAATAATCTCAGGATCGTTAAGCTGTTCGCCTAAAGTCTCCCATTTGGTTTTAATATCTTCTAACTTATCAATGATTTCCATCTTTGGTAGGTTAATTTTTATTAATATTCAAAAGTGCCGAATTCGCTCTTGATTGTAAGTTGTTTCTTGTCTGATGCTTCGACATGACCAACGATTTGAGCTTTGATATTGAATTCTTTTGCTATTTGAATCATTTCATTAGCTGCATTTTCATTGGTGTAAATCTCGAGACGATGACCCATGTTGAATACCTTGTACATTTCTTTCCAGTCTGTTCCTGATGATTCTTGAATCATTCTGAAGAGTGGAGGAAGGGCGAACATATTGTCTTTCACGATATGTAATTTATCTGTGAAGTGTAATACTTTTGTTTGTGCGCCGCCACTGCAATGTATGATGCCGTTGATTTGTTTTCTAAAGTTGTCTAAGATTGGAACCATCATTGGGAGGTAAGTACGAGTAGGGGAGAGGATGAGTTTTCCTACGTCAACGCCTTCAATCTCTGTTGGTTCTGTTAATGTATGAGGACCTGAATAAATCAAGTCTTCAGGAATAGAATGGTCGTAGCTTTCTGCGTATTTTTCAGCGAGATAATGGTTTAAAACATCGTGACGAGCTGATGTGAGACCATTGCTGCCCATACCGCCGTTATAGCTTGTTTCGTAAGTTGCTTGTCCTGATGAAGCGAAACCAACGATAACATCGCCTGGTTGGATGTTGTTTTCAATGACTTCGTTTCTTCTCATACGAGCTGTCACTGTGCTGTCTACGATGACTGTTCTTACGAGATCGCCAACGTCGGCTGTCTCGCCGCCAGTGAGATAAATGCCAACACCGAGTGAACGTAACTTAGCGAGGAATTCTTCTGTACCATTGATGATAGCAGAGATGACTTCGCCAGGGATGAGGTTCTTGTTACGGCCTATTGTTGAAGAAAGTAACATCTTGTCTGTCGCGCCAACACAGAGAAGGTCGTCTGTATTCATGACGATGGCGTCTTGTGCTATGCCAGCCCATACTGACAAATCGCCTGTTTCTTTCCAATAAAGATAAGCTAATGACGATTTTGTTCCTGCACCATCAGCATGCATGATGTTACAATATTCATTGTCATTTCCTAAAATATCAGGAATGATTTTGCAAAAAGCATTAGGATATAATCCTTTATCTAAATTCTTTATTGCATTGTGAATGTCTTCTTTCTCGGCAGAGACACCACGAAGTTGATAACGTTTTTCTACTGACATTGCTATTCTTTATTAAATATGAGTTTCATGCTGTTTTTGTCAAAATTGAAGTCTCCAAATTGTTTAAGAACTTCTTGACCAATCAGCCAATCTGTTTTCAAATTATTATAAACTGTTACTTTTATATTCTGTACACTGCGGTCTGCAATGTGCATTTCTCTGATAATGAATTGAGATCTGTCGGCTACGGCTCCAACTTTGATGATTCTGTTGACATCGCCAACAAAATTGTCTTTTGTGATGATACCGTCATTCAAAAGCTCCATTACCTTCTTCTGCGATATTCCGAATGTGAAATTCTGATTGTATGTCACACGTTCTGTATATGCGTTGATGATGGCTTCAAATGATATAAGTCCTTGTTGGTCAACAATAATATTTACGACATTGTCTTCTGGTTTTACCACAACATTGGCCATTTGGTCATCGCTGATATCTTCTCTAGGTACATAATCCTTGCTAATGACCTTGAATTCAGTTCTACGATTAAGCTGATGAGCGAATTCCTGTACTTCTTTTGGCAAATTGTTTATGTATTCTTCTGTGAGTTTTGTTCCAGATGGGATGACAAAGTTTTTATAGGTATAACTCTTTTGTAATGTTCTTGGAGCTCTTTCTCCGTAACCTTTAGCTCTAAGTCTATAAGGGTCGATACCTCTGATTACCAAGTAATCGCATACTGACTGAGCACGTTTTTGTGATAAGACGTCATTGCTTTCGTGTGAGTCTCTATTGTCGGTATGAGATCCTAACTCAATGGTGATGTTAGGGTTGATTTGTAACATTTCAATAAGGCCTCTTAAAGAATCCTCAAATTGTGGACGTAATTCCCATCTAGCTAAATCATACAAGATATCAGGCAAAACAACAGGATTGTCTGGAATAGTGCTGATTTGATAATCCTTTACAAAATCCTGACTTGTTTCATAACCTGCAGTGCTTATTGTATCTGTAAATGTGAAGTAATTCTTCTTGTTGATGGTCAGTATGTAAGTCTGATTTGCCTTGATTTGTGAATTTGTAAACATAAAAGTTCCTGATTCACTGCTCTTTGTTGAGAATTTAGAGCCGTTTGAACTTGTTACTTTCACGTCTGCGCCTTCAACGAATTGCAAACTGTTTTGATTTTTTATAGTTCCGCTGAGTGTGAACAAGACTGGTGGTTCAATAAAGTAATAGATATCGTCATCTAAACCGTTTTTAGCATCTCTGTTGCTGATGAAAAATCCTCTTTCTTCATTAGGGTGGAAGCTTATTCCATAGTCGTTGCCGATAGAGTTGAAAGGATGTTGCATATTTACAGGCTCAGTCCATTCTCCTAAAGAGTCTAATGTCGTTACGAAAAGGTCTAGTCCGCCCATTCCGCCATGACCATTTGACGCAAAATATAAAGTGCTGTCATTTCTCATATATGGATAAAGCTCGTCGCCTGCAGTATTGATTATGTTTCCTAAATTTCTAGGACGTCCGAATTTGTCACTGGTGCTTTCTCTTTCAGAAATCCAGATGTCTTTGCCGCCCATGCCGTTCTTTCTTTCTGATGCGAAGAATAACTTTAACTCATCGCTTGACAGTGTTGGGTGTCCGATAACATCTAAAGAGTCGATGGTCTTGATTTCAACGGTCACAGGTTCGCCCCACATACTTCCAGAACGTGTGGCTTTCATGATTTGACAGCCGGAAGTTCTTTTCTTATGATTAGGACAACGTGTGAAATATAATGTCGAGAATGACTTGGTAATGAATGGCATTCCTTCGCTACCGGTAGAGTTGATGCCTTCTTCGTCAGCTAAGGTGACTTCTTCCCATTCTCCTTGTTTGTTTTGACGTGAGATGTAGAAGTCAGCGAAACCTTGACCGGTGATAGCGTCTTTTTCTTTAGTGACGCCGCCTTCTCTTGTGGAAGAGAATATTACTTCATTATAATTATTGGAAGTCCAAGCGATGCCAAAATCGGAAGCACGTGAATTTAGTTTTTTAATGCGTGTGACTTCATATTTCGTTGGCGTGTCAAGCCATGCTTGTATGTTTGCTATATCTTCCAATGCGACGATACCTCTTGTGTCGTCTGGCATCAATTCATTATAAATGGTATAATTAGCAGCTGCTTCTTCATATTTCTTGTTTCTTTTTAAAGCATCTGCATAATAAAGATATATCGTTGGATATTTCTTTGGATATTCAGTTTTCAATAAACGCTTGTAATGAGATTCTGCCAGCTTTGTGGCTTCAGTAATTCTATAACATTCCGCAAGTTGAAATGTGATATAGTCACGAGTGTCTTCTTTCTTTTTCTTCTTGCCGCTTTTCTTGAGAGCTTTTTTGTATCGTTCAATAGCTGAGTTGTATTGCTTGCGCTCAAAAGCAATATCTGCTGATTTACAGGCTTTTTTCTGAGCTAAAATCGGCTGTATGCTGAATACGATTGTAATTATGAATGTGAAAATTATTTTCTTTGTCATATATTAACCTTTTATTAAGGTGTAACGCAAATATTGTTACAAAAGTATAAAAAAAAATGATATGATTTTGAAAAATAATTAGGAATTAGGAGTGAGAAATCAGGAATGTTTTTAATTGTAAATAAAAAAAGAACTCCTAGATCTAGGAGTTCTTTTTCTTTAGACTTTAGACGTTTGTCTTATGTCAATTATTTCTTTTTGCTGTCTTCTAATTGTGCATCGTTTTGTTTGCCTTTGAATAATCTGTAAGCCAAAGGTGAAGCAATGAACAATGATGAGAATGTACCAGCGATCATACCTACTAACAATGCGAATACGAAACCGCGGATTGTTTCACCACCGAAGATGAAGATTGCTAACAATACGACGATTGTTGTACCTGATGTATTGATTGTACGTAATAATGTGCTGTTGTTTGCGCTATTGAAGAGTTCTCTCCAACCTCTCTTAGGGAATAATGTAATGTTTTCACGTACACGGTCGAAGATAACCACTGTGTTGTTGATTGAGTAACCGATGATTGTCAATACAGCAGCGATGAATGATTGGTTGACTTCCATTGTGAATGGTAATACATTGTTGAACAATGAGTACATACCGATAACGATCAATGTGTCGTGAGCCAAACAAACGATGCTTGACAAACCATATTGCCATCTCTTGAAACGGATAGCGATGTAGATGAACATAACAACGAGTGATACGATAACAGCAACGAATGCTTTACGTGTTACGTCGTCAGCAACTGTAGCACCAACTTTTTGTGAGCTTAAGATACCGAGTAATACGTCGCTCTTATCTGAATCTGTTGTGAATTCTTCGTATGTCATTTCTGTGTCGTACAAGCCTTTGAGTGCGTTGTAGATAAGACCTTGGATTTCAGCGTCGACGTCTTGTGCGTTGTCGTTGATCTTGTAGTCTGTTGTTATCTTAACTTGACGGCTTGGACCGTATGTCTTAACTTCAGGAACACTTTCGAATTCTTTAACGTTTGCTAAAGCTGTACGTACTTCGTTAACTGTAACGTCTTTGTCGAAACGAACGACATAGTTACGTCCACCTTTGAAGTCGATACCGAGGTTCAAACCGCGAACTGCCAAAGAACCGACGCTGATAGCGATGAAGATACCTGCGATGATAGCAGCTGTCTTGCCGAACTTGATGAAGTCAAATGAAGTGTTCTTCAAGAAGTTGCGTGTAGCGTTATTTGAGAAGTTGATGTTCTTGTCTTTCTTCAACCAGCCTTCAAATACTAAGCGTGAAATGAAGATTGATGTGAATAATGATGTTGCGATACCAATCATCAATGTTGTAGCGAAACCTTGAACAGGACCTGTACCGAATTCGAACAATACGAATGCTGTCAAGAATGTAGTGATGTTACCGTCGAGGATAGCTGAGTAAGCTGCTTTGTAACCGTCAGCGATAGCTGTTCTTAAACCTTTACCTGCGCGTAATTCTTCTTTAATACGTTCGAAGATAATGACGTTAGAGTCAACAGCCATACCGAGTGTCAAAACGATACCAGCGAGACCAGGCAATGTCAATACTGTTCCGAATGATGCTAAAACACCGAACATGAAGAAGATGTTAACAAGCAAAGCGATGTCTGATGCGATACCAGCTTTGTTGTAGAAGAACATCATATAAACGAGAACGAGGATGAAAGCAATGATGAGTGACCAGAGACCTGATTGGATAGCTTCTTGACCCAATGATGGACCAACGACGTTTTCTTCAAGGATTCTAGCTGGAGCTGGTAATTTACCTGCTTTCAAGATGTTTGCTAAGTCTTGTGCTTCTTCAACAGTCATATCACCGCCAGATATTGATGAACGACCGCTAGGAATTTCATCATTAACAACTGGATATGAATATACATAGTCGTCAAGGACGATAGCAACTTGTCTGCCAATGTTTTCACCTGTTAAACGTTTCCAAGCTTTAGCGCCTTCGCTGTTCATTTGGATTGTAACTTCAACACGGCCGTTTTGGTCGTAGTCTTGACGTGCGTCAACGATAACTTCACCGCCGAGAGCGGCTTTGTTTTCGCGTGATGTTTTCAATGCTACGAGGTCGATGTATTCTGTTCCGTCAGCTGCGACGTTTGGTTTTACACACCATGCAAATCTTACGTTACGTGGGAATACGTTCTTAACTTGCTTAAGCATTCTGTTGATGTTAGCTGTATCTTTTACTAAAGCCATACCAACACGTGCTGTTTCTGCTGGATATGTTTGACCTACTTCATTTTGGAAATATGAAGGTGTTAAGTCGTTGTAAAGAGGATAGTTAGCTCTCATTTCTGCTAAAGCTGCATCTTCTTCAGCACCTTCTTCTAAACCTGCTAAAAGAGCTGGTTCTTCGCTGTCTTCTGTAGCTTCTGTTTCTTTAACTTCAACTTCTTCTGTTGATGTTAATTCGTTATTAGCTTTATTGATTTCAGCAAGACGTTTGTTAGCTTCATCGAAATATTCATAAAGTTCTGTGAAGTTGTATGTTTCCCAGAATTCGAGTTGTGCTGTACCTTGTAAAAGTTTGCGAACACGTTTAGGATCTTTGATACCTGGAAGTTCAACAAGGATACGTCCTGAGTTTTCTAATTTTTGGATGTTTGGTTGTGCAACGCCGAAACGGTCAATACGTGTTCTTAAGATTTGATAAGAACGATCGATAGCGCTGTTTGTTTCTTCTTTAATAACACTTAAAACTTCTTCGTTTGTTGAGTTTACTGTTATGCCTTTATCTTTGAATTCAAACAAGAAGATAGGAGCTAATTTAGCATTTGGATCTAATTGTTGGAAAGCATCACCGAATAAATCAACGTAATCTCTTTGGCTGTTAAGGTGTTCTTCGTTAGCCATTTGTAATGCTTGAACGAAAACTGGGTCTGTGCAGTGACCTGAAAGAACTTCAATGATGTCTGGAACTGATACTTCCATCATAACGTTCATACCACCTTTAAGGTCAAGGCCTAAATTGATTTCCATTTCCTTTGCTTGACGATAAGTTTGTCCGAAAATAGGATAAACTTTAACTGTGCTCATTGAGTCTAAGTAATAAGTTTCTCTAGCACTTTGAATTGAATCTAATAAGTAATCGTAAGCATTTTGATCACCATTAGCAAGAGTTTCTGCCATTTTTGCAGAAACTGCACTTGTAGCATATTCTGCTGCTTTCTTTTCAACGCTTCTTGTTACAACAGAAAAAGACAATTGATACAAAGAAAATACAGCTAAAATAACTGCTAACAATTTGATAACTCCTTTGTTTTGCATTGTAAATCTATTTTTTATAATTAATTTAATTTCAAAGATAAATTGAAAAATTTATTTTTTGGGGTGCAAAAATAAGCTTTTTTTATTTTAATTACAAGTGTTTTTTTTAAAGTTGTTAAGATAGCTGGATGCTGGGATGCTAAGATGCTAATCTTCTTTAATATCTCAGTAACTCAGTATCTTAGCAACTTGAGACCTTAATATTTCAACCATTTCCAAATCTCTTTCCATGTAGGCTTTTTGCCGTACATTAAAATACCAGTCCTGTAAATCTTGGCGGCTAACCATGTGATTAATACAAATGTAAGTATTAATATCGTGATGGAAATGCCTAATTGCCAATAAGGTACGCCAAATGGAATTCTAATCATCATAGCTATAGGTGAAGTGAATGGAATCATTGACAACCACAATGTTAAACCGCTTTCTGGATTTTCCATCATTACTGGTGAACATACCATAGCTAAAATCAACGGAATGGTTAATATGGTTATGAATTGATTGCTGTCAGTCTCGCTGTCAACCATTCCTCCAATCGCAGCGAATAATGCCGCATAAAGTAGGAATCCAAATAGGAAGTAAAATAAGAAACTCCATAAAATAGCACTGAAATTTATGCTTTGTATCATGCTAACAGCTTCTAACATAACGTCTTGGCTGGTGTTTGTTTCTGCTATCTGACTTATTTTTTCTGTCATGACAGTGCCTGTCGGTGACATGATTTCTGGTCCTAATATGACTGCGCTAGCAATAAAATAAATCGCTAATGTCAATATAATCCATGCTACGAATTGTGTCAAGCCAACCATCGCATTGCCAATGATTTTTCCCATCATCAATTCAAATGGCTTTACAGAACTGATGATGACTTCAACTATACGATTTGTCTTTTCGACAATGACACTTCTTAAAACCTGGCTGCTGAATAAAAATACTAAGAAGTATATTGCAAAAGCAAGCAAAATACCTATAATTGACTCTAATTCAGTATGTCTGGTTTCTTCTCCTTCATCAGAATCCATTCTGATATTGCTGATGTTGATGTTTGTAGTGGCGGATTTTACAATGTCTGGATCAATGCCTGAAGCAAGCAGTTTCTTGTGCTCTACTTCTTTTTTCATGGTGTTCTCTATATAACTGTTTAACGTCATTGGCAGCTGCTTGTCGCTGAATAACTTGGCGTTAACAGGAACGTTTAATGATGTGCCTGGAATATATAGAATGGCATCATAAACATCTTCGAAAACAAGTTGCTTTAAACTGTCAAGATTTTCGTCTTCTTCTTGATAAACAAAAGTGTTCGTTTCTGTATTGCTGAACTTTTGATAGAACCATCCGGTCTCATCAAGTACAGCTATGGCTTTCTTAGACTCTATTTTGTCGGAATTAAGTGCAAGTAGGGTGGGGGCTATCATTAAAGCCACAAAAAATATAGGACCTAAAAAAGTGATTATCAAGAAACTTTTATTTCTGACTCTAGTTAAATATTCTCGTTTTATTATAATGCCTAACTTGTTCATAATTATTTTATTAACTTTACACATTCATCACTTTAAACTCTCAGTCTTCAACTATTAACTTTATTGATGAAAATATCGTTAATTGAAGGTAATAACTCACGATATGAAACAATTGTACCTTGTTCTGTAAGTTTGTTGATTAGAATGTTGGGGCTTATTTCTTTGTTGGCTTTGGTAATCAATGTTGTTTCTCCGTTGTTGTCTGTCTTTTCTGAAATAATAGAGAATCCGTCAGGCAGAATCAAAGTCTGTTCTCTATTGTCGGCAGTCTGTTGTCTTAAAACGACTTCAAAACTATTGTCTTTAAAATCTTGTTTGACTTGATAGACACTTCCTTCAAGTATTTTTTCACCTTTATTAATAAGCATGATGTTGTCGCATAGCTCTTCTACCGATGCCATGTTGTGAGTTGAGAAAATTATCGTTGCGCCTTTGTCGCGTAACTCAAGAATTTCTTTCTTTAAAAGGTTTACGTTGATTGGGTCAAATCCAGAAAATGGTTCATCGAAGATAAGTAGCTGAGGGTTATGTATTACAGTCACGATAAACTGAATCTTTTGTTGCATGCCTTTGCTTAATTCCTCGACTTTTTTATTCCACCAGTCTGTGATGCCGAATTTGTGGAACCATTGTTTGAGTCTTTTCTCTGCGTCTTTCTTGCTTACGCCTTTCAGTTGCGCAAGATAAATTGCTTGTTCCCCGACTTTCATGGCTTTATATAGTCCGCGTTCTTCGGGGAGGTAACCTATATCCGAAATATGTTTACGTGTTAATTTTTCACCGTTGAAGATTATTTCACCTTCGTCGGGAGCAGTTATCTGATTAAGCATTCTTATCAATGTTGTCTTGCCTGCGCCGTTAGGACCTAGAAGACCGTAAATGCTTTGTTTTGGCACCTTGATGCTAATGTTGTTCAATGCTTTGTAGGTGCCATACGTCTTGCTGACGTTATTTATTTCAATGATGTTAGTCATGATTTATTATTTTGGCGATGAGCTATGAGCTGTGAGCCAAGAGCCATAACTTATTGCTCATTGCTCATTGCTCACAGCTCATTGCTTATTAACTGAAGAATTTCTTGAATTTTTTGAACGGGCTTTTGTTTTTGTCGGAAGCTGGATCCATGTTTTCGCTTTCTAATAACGATTTCATGATTTTCTCTTCTTCTTTGTTGAGATGTTTTGGCGTCCATACATTTACGTTGACTAACAAGTCGCCTTTGCCATAGCTGTTGAGTTCTGGTAAACCTTTTCCTCTCAGTTTTATGACTTCGCCGCTTTGTGTTCCAGCAGGAATCTTTATCTCGGTGGTGCCGTCAATGATAGGAACTTCTACAGTCGTTCCTAATGCTGCTTGTGGGAAACTGATGAAGAGTTCGTAGATAAGATCGTTTCCGTCTCTTTCCAGATTCTTGTCTTTTTCTTCTTCTATCAAGATGATGAGGTCTCCAGCGATACCGTTTCTAGCTCCGGCGTTGCCTTTGCCTCTTACTGACAGTTGCATGCCGTCAGCAACGCCGGCAGGGATGTTGAGTTCTATGATCTCTTCGCTCTTAACGATACCATTGCCTTGACATTCAGGACATTTGTTTTTTATAATCTTGCCTTCGCCACCACAGTTTGGACATGTGCTAACAGTTTGCATCTGTCCGAATATGGAGTTTTGTACTTTTACAGTCTGACCTCTGCCATTACATGTAGGACATGTCTCAAAGCTGTTGTCTTCAGCACCGCTGCCTCCGCAATGCTGGCAAGGAACGTATTTGTTTACTTTTACTTTTTTCTTTACGCCTTCATTTATTTCGCTGAGGTTTAATTTTACGCGAAGACGTAAGTTGCTGCCTCTGTTGACATGTCGTTGGGCTTGTCGTCCGCCGCCGAATCCGCCACCGAAACCGAAACCGCCGCCTCCGAATAAATCGCTGAAAATGTCGCCGAAATGACTGAAAATGTCATCCATTCCACTGAAACCTTGTTGACCGTGCATGCCAGCATGACCGAATTGGTCGTAACGTGAACGTTTCTCTGGATTGCTCAAGACTTCGTATGCCTCAGCAGCTTCCTTGAATTTTTCTTCAGCTTCTTTATTGTCAGGGTTTTTGTCAGGGTGATATTTTATGGCCATCTTACGATAGGCTTTCTTTATCTCATCGGCTGTGGCGTTCTTAGGCACCTCAAGCACTTCGTAGTAATCTCTTTTCTCCATTGTTTTTTATTTTATAATCAACCACCAACAACTACGCGTGCATAGCGAATCACTTTGCCGTTGAGTTTATAACCCTTTTGAATTACGTCTAATACTTTGCCTTTTTGACTTTCGTCGGTGACAGGAACATTTGTCAGAGCTTCATGTTCGTCGGTGTCGAAAACAGCGTCTTTGGCATTGATTTCTTCAAGACCTTTTTGCTCTAAAGTACGTTTGAATTTATTGTAAATCAAAACTACGCCTTCGTAATTTGCGTCAGTTTCTTTGTTTTCCATTGTCTGGAGAGCGCGTTCAAAGTCATCAAGGATTGGAAGTAAGTCAACCATGATGCTTTCTGAAGCTGTTTTTGATAACTCTATTTTTTCTTTGGCAGTACGTTTACGATAATTGTCAAATTCAGAGAAAAGACGTAAGTATTTGTCATTCAATTCGTCGTATTTCTCTTGTAATTCTTCTAATTGCTTATCGTTCTTGCTTTTCTTGCATTTTTTGCCTTTTGATTCTTCTTCATGAATTTCATTGTTGTTAACATTCTCGTTTTCATCGATGTTAACTTTGCCTTCCATTTTTTCTTCCATGATATATATTTTTTATTTATTCACTTAATAAAATTTCGTTCCGGCATAATCAAATAATTTGCCGTTTTTTAAGGATAAAAATATTTGACAAAATGTCAGAATGTTAAACTGTGAGTTTTTGCATATACTCCGTAAAATGAATTCTCAATTTAACACCAAACTCCTAATTCCTAACTCCTAATTCCTAACTTCTAATTAATCAATCCTCTCAATATCAACTCCGAGTTCTCTGAGTCTGCCATCTATGTTTTGGTAGCCTCTGTCAATTTGTTCTATATTTTCGATAATGCTTGTTCCTTTTGCCGACAATGCTGCGATGAGGAGCGCAACACCAGCTCTAATATCTGGAGAAGTCATGCGAACAGCATGTAGTTGTTGCATTCTGTCAAGACCGATGACTGTTGCTCTGTGAGGGTCACAAAGTATTATCTGTGCACCCATGTCAATCAGTTTGTCAACGAAGAACAAACGGCTTTCGAACATCTTTTGGTGTATCAAAACTGTTCCTTTGGCTTGTATTGCTACAACCAAGATGATACTGATCAAGTCGGGCGTGAATCCTGGCCATGGAGCGTCGGCTATTGTAAGGATGCTTCCGTCCATGAATGTTTCAACTTCGTAATGGTCTTGTGCTGGGATGTAAATGTCGTCGCCTCTGAATTCCATTTTTATGCCTAAACTCTTGAAAACATCTGGAATCAATCCGAGGTCTTTGATGCCGGCGTTTTTTATTGTGAGTTCAGAACCTGTCATAGCTGCCATTCCGATGAAACTGCCTACTTCAATCATGTCGGCGAGCAGACGATGTGTGGTTCCGCCTAATTTCGTTACACCTTTAATAATTAATAAGTTTGAGCCGATGCCGCTGATTTGTGCTCCCATAGAGACAAGCATACGGCACAACTGGACGATATATGGTTCGCAGGCAGCGTTGAATATTGTTGTCTCACCTTGTGCCATGACGGCAGCCATGATGATGTTGGCAGTTCCTGTCACTGAGGCTTCGTTAAGAAGCATGTAGGTTCCTTTTAATCCGTCGGAAGGAGCTGTAGCGACTTGGCATTTGTTGCCATCTTCGAATGTTGCGCCTAATTTCTGTAATCCTATGATGTGAGTGTCGAGACGGCGGCGTCCTATCTTGTCGCCTCCTGGCTTAGGTAAGTAGCCTTTGCCGAAACGGGCGAGCATAGGACCTAATATCATGACGCTGCCTCTCAGACGAGTAGCTTTTTCTGTGAATGTTTCTGATTCAAAATATGAGAAATCAATCTCTTTGGCTTGAAGCTCCACTACGTCGGAAGATATTCTGTTGACACAAACGCCCATATCGCCAAGTATGTCGATTAGATTGTTGATGTCAGAAATATCTGGCAGATTGGTGATGGTAACTTTTTCTTCGGTAAGAAGACATGCACATAAAACTTGCATTGCCTCATTTTTAGCTCCTTGCGGTGTTATGCTTCCATGCAACTTATTACCGCCAACAATTTTGAATTTTCCCATTTCTTTTAGTTTTATGACAACTGACAATAGTCAACAGACAACAGATTTTTTATTTTCATTTGACACACAACGTGCCTCTTGTATAGGACTAGGTCTGTTGACAGTTGTCCGTTGACTGTTGACTGCTGAATCACTGCAAAAGTAATGAAATTTTCAATACGAATCTGATACGAAGTTGGTACGAATGAGGTACGAATTTGATTAGATGGAAAAATATCCAAAGTCCTTCTAAGTTTGTCGAAGATACAAGTTTGTGCAAAGAACAATAGCTTTTATTATACAACTGGTAAAATTAAAGATAATCAATGATTTACCCCCCTGAAAATTTTATAAAACACTTGCTTTTTTTTAATAAAATTATAAACTTTGCGGAGAGAATTAGGAATGAGTGTAGAGACGTATCATACGACACAATGAAAAATAAACAATATGTCGTTGATGCGTCTCATGAATGAAGAATTAAATTTATAAGAGAAGAAAATAATTAACTTTTTAAAATTTTAATGATATGAAAAAGATAATCTTTGTGTTTTCTACATTATTGTCATTGTTTATATATTCATGTGACAAAGAAAAAAACTATGAATTAACCGAATGCATTCCTGGCATTGAAGGCTCGTGGAAGTGGAATGCAACCACATCAACAGGTACTTTTGTGTGGATAGCGGACAATTACGATGTAGAGATTTGTTTGATATTTGAAGAAGGAAATCTTTTGAGTGTTAAAAAAAATGATGAAATCCTTGTTTATCAGGAGGAGTTCAAGGTGACAAAACCAACAGATATTCCGCAAGTCATACATGGTCAGACTCCAGCAAATGAGTATTTGATTGAATTGCCAAAGAAAGTTAGAAATGCCGTCAAAAAGGATATTTTCATTAATGAAGAAATTGATATAATAGTGGATGGCTACGTGAGTGTTTCTGTTGATGAATATGACGGCACTATGCTTACAATCAGAGGAATTGAGGAAGGTCAAATTATGACTGACGCACTTTCGAGATATGTAAGGTAAAGTCGTAAAATCGGCGCTTTGTTGACTCTGCGTCTCTGCGAAAGAAAATAATATCGGTCACTGAGCTTGTCGAAATGACAAACAAGATGCCTTCGACAGGCTCAGGCACCGTTCATAGCTCACAGCAAAAAAATAAAACCATGAAAAAACTACTACTCACAATCACGCTTCTCCTCTGCGGAATGATGTCTTTCGCGCAGAAAACAGTAGATATTGAAGTCAAAGTCGTCAACGACAATGGCGAGCCGATGCAGAATGTCAGTGTCCGCAATGACGACGGTTATCTTCTCGGCATTTCCGACTGGCGCGGCGAACTGAAACTACGTTCCGTAAAAGCCGGTGATGTGATTGACTTCAGCCATGTGGCTTATCACGAGATGGAATATAAGATTACGGAAGAAGATATTAAAGACAAGTATTTTACGATCAAGATGTACATGAAGTTTTACGAGCTGCCAGAAGTGACGATAGTGGAAAACGTTCCGCATGTAGCGTATGATAATAAGGTGGTGAGCGTCGCCGATTATGAGATGAATGAACAAGGCATATATCTCCTCGCTCACAGGATGCGAAATTATTCTCTTCTTCATCTTTCGTATGATTTCGACACTTTGGCTGAGATAGAGCTTCCTCGTAAGTTCGACCATTTTTATAAAGATGTCTATGACCAGATTCATGTCTTGAGTCAGGATTCTGCTTACTGGGTTGGTACGATGAAACGCGGCGGCGAATATGCTGGCATGGTTCTCACGATGGGTATCAGAATAGAACAGTTCTTGTACATCCACGCTCATGTCTCTGCCGCTACCGACCAAGTCATTATTACGCATTTATATACGAACAGAGGTCAGGAGCTTTATTATTTCGACATCGGAGAAAATGAAGAAAAGAAGATTGACACTACTGTCCTTGAACATATCAGATGGGAAGAGGGCTGCATGTTGATGGAGAACGTAAGGAAATTCGGTCCGATGGGATGGAGAGGCGAGGCGCAGGCTCTTTTCGAGAAGCCTATTTATGATCCAGTTTTTAATATGAATAATGAAATATTCGTCTTTAATTTTGAAGATAATATCATCAACCATTACGACAACAGAGCTGAAAAACTAAACACATTTCCTCTTACATTTCACAAACATAACAGCTGGAACAACAAAGTGCGTCTTGTGGAAGGCTGGAACAAGAAAGTGCTGATGGATGAACATAATTCTGCCTTCTATGCAGTGTTCCTGAATCAAGGTGTTACAACATTGAAGAAGATAGACGTAGCTCATGGAACAGTAAGCAACTCCGCTGTCTTCGGCGGATTTCCTTTCATCGAGAAACTGAAAATATATAACGGCAAAGCGTATTTTCTATATGCTAACGATTATACCAATAACAAGAGATTATACGAGGTTGCTATTGAATGAAAGCATTGAGCTACGAGTCGTAAGCCTCGAGCAATTCAAAAAAAAGCTCACAGCTCATAGCTCACAGCTCACAGCAAAAAAATAAAACCATGAAAAAACTACTACTTACAATCACGCTTATTCTCTGCGGAATGACATCTTTCGCGCAAAGCGATTATTCTGTCATTAAAGGTAATGTAGCTGAAAAGAATGTAAACATTTCTATTATCAATACCAGCTTCGGCGTGAGCTCCGACGATAATGGCGATTTCATTATGATGTTGCCTAAAATGGAAAACAAAGTAGGACTGTTGTTTTCCTGTATCGGTTATGAAGATACCTTAGTAAGCGTGACTCCTAATCGAGATACAATAAATCTTAACTTCAAATTGAAAGAAATGTATTATATGCTCGATGCTGTAGGAGTTAGCGCAGACAAGATTATAATGAAAAGCGAACCTAATTATGTGATGTTCGATTTCGAGATTTTCGATGATAAGGTTTTCGTTCTTCAAAGAAAAGGCAACAGTATGAAAGAATGTAGGATTTTAGTTCAAGATTTATGGCTCGATCCAATTGATACGATTTCGATTCCAAAACATATTGAACCAGAGAGATTATTCCTCGATGGCTTAGAATGTCTGCAAATGCTGGGACGAGATACAGTTTATCAGGTTGTTAGAGAAGACTATAAGAAGAATTATATTATCAACTATCCGACAGAAAAGAATCATTATGCTAAAGTGATGAACAACATTATTTTCATGACTAAAAACCATATATATTTCCGTGAAAGTAAGATGGACGGCTATGTGGTGGATTTCTTCAGAATAGGATTCGAGACAAAAAAGAAAGAGATGCTGATGACTTGCGATGACATGAAAACATATAAGGAAATTAAGAAAGAAGTAAAGTGGCATAAGGAAAATCTTCCGCCTTTCGCTGCATATCCTTCTGCCGAAGAATGGGAAGTGTTTGTAAGTAAATCATGGTATCATACAAAAGACAATCATCTTGATAGATATCAAGATACCTTATATTATTTCGACCATTTCAATAGTAAGATTCTGACATACGACGAAAATATGAACATTCTCAACGAATGTGAAATTACCTATCCAACAAAGGAGGACTTCTGGCAGCATAAGATTTATAAAGATAAAGCATTGGGAAAATTCTACACCATATTCGGCTCTATTGTAAACGAGATTGATGTCAACACAGGAAAGACAAGTGCAGTGGCAAATGCAAACCAATGGATGACAGAAAAGATAATCATTCATAAAGGAAATCTTTATGCTGTCACAAAGAAAAGAGACTCTGCCGGAGTATGGGTTTCTTATGTTGAAAGGATTGTAATTGATTAGGAATGAATGTAGAGACGCGTCAATGTAACCATAAAAATAAACACACATTGACACGTCTCAAAAATGAATAATGAACTCTGCGTTCCTTTGTGAGAGAAAAAGCTCACGGCTCACAGCTCACTGCAAAAAAGCATACCCAAAGTCTGTTGTCCGTTGACATTAAAAATAAAGGGCATCTCTATTCCGTTACGAAAAGATGCCCTTCATTGTTTTATTTCTTAGTTGGCCTGTTTGGATTAGGCGATTTTTTACCTTGTTGTTTTTTGTTGTTTGCCTTTTTCTTTTTAGCTTGCTGTTGCTGTTGAATTGGCTGTACCTTGCCCAATATTTCGTTTGTAGAGGTTAGTTTTGTGTCGGCAGGTAATGTGAAAACTCCGCCTGAGAGTCTGTGCAAGTCGTCTAAAATGAGTTGGTCGTTTACGGTCTCACGATTCCAATTTAGATAGTCTCTCTTCATCTGATTTGCAACAGCTAATAAAAGAGCTTCTCTTTTTGGACCTTCTTCTGTTTCTTTAATCTGGTCCAAGAATTCTTTTATGTAACTTCCGTAATGTCCTTGTTTTATGTCGCGCTTTTGATATCCTATATGTTCTGGTTTGCTGACGATAACACCTTGTTGTGGTGGTTCATAAGGACTGTCAACATCTAGTTTATAATCAGAAATGATATACAAATGATCCCATAATTTATGAATGTAATCGTTAGATTCTTTTACTTGAGGATGCATTTGTGCCATAACACTGACTATGAAATGCGCAGCTTCTGTTCTTTTTTCTCTGTCTTCAATTTCAAGTAAGTGTTTTATCATAATCTGAATATTGCGTCCGTATTCAGAAATTATTAGTTGTTCTCTTTCTGTGTTATATTTCAGTCCTTCTTTATTCATAGATGTATGTTGTTTTTAAGTTAACATTTAGTTTTATTAAATGTTTTTATTTCAGAATATTTAGTTTTGCAAATTTAAGCATTAATTGTTTTGATCCGCATTCGTCAAAGATAACGGTGGCTTTTTTGTTTGGACCAATGCCTTCTACTTTAGCGACTGTTCCTTGTCCGAATTTCTGATGCAGAACTCTCATGCCTTGTGCGATTTCATCTGGAGAAGCTGCTGAAAAATCGGAAACATTGTTGCTTGAGACATTGCTTGATGGCGCAGAAGCAATATTTCTGTTGCTATTATTAATATAAGGTGTATTCTGTTTTGTCTCGGTCTTTCTTTGGAATTCTTTCTTCTCTTGGAAACTTCTTGAGAATGGATTGCTGAAATTGACACCTTCGTTAAAGCTTGACGTTCCTCTGAATGAAGCTTTTCTTGTTCTCTCAATCAGAGATTGGTCTATTTCTTCAATAAAACGAGAAGGTTCGCTTAGTGTAAGATTGCCCCAACGATAACGGCTTTCAGCATAACTTAAAACTAATTTAGTTTCTGCACGTGTTAGTGCAACGTAAAATAAACGTCTTTCTTCTTCCAAATCTTCACGCGTACTTAGTGACTGAACTCCAGGAAAGAGATTTTCCTCCAAGCCTACGATATAAACATAAGGAAATTCCAATCCTTTTGCACTATGTATTGTCATTAAAGTAACATAATCTGCTTCTTCGTCATCTTTCTTGTCTTGGTCTGTAAGAAGCGCGACATCTTCCATGAATTTGTTGAGTGTCACTTCGTTTTGCTCACCGGTAACTTCATCGACTTGTTTGTCGGAAAATTCCATAATAGCATTGAGCAATTCTTCTATGTTTTGAACACGAGCAACGCCTTCTGGAGTGTCGTCTTCTTTTAGAACTTTTATTATTCCAACGGTATTGCAAATGTGTTTTGCGAGATCTATTGCGTTTTGTTTGTTTAGAAGAGTTTGGAAACTCTTTATCATTGTGGCAAAATTGCGCAGTTTCCCAGTTGTTCCGCTGTTGAAATCGTTTGGCATTGGTTCATCATCTGAAGCGATGACGTCCCATATTCCTTTCTTGCGTTCATCGGCAACGACCATGAGACGTTCAATCGTTGTCTTGCCAATGCCTCTCGCTGGATAATTTATTATACGCAAAAGCGCTTGCTCGTCATGTGGATTTATTACAACGCGGAAATAGGCGAGGAGGTCTTTGACTTCTTTTCTATCGTAGAATGAAAGACCACCATATATTTTATAAGGTATATCTTGCTTGCGTAATGCTTCTTCTAATGAGCGTGATTGAGAATTTGTTCTGTATAAAATGGCAAAATCTTTATTGTTGAGTTGTCTTGACATTTTATATCCGAAAATAGAATTAGCGACTAAAGTGCCTTCTTCGTTGTCGGACGTGGCTCGTAAAACAGTGATAAGATCTCCCTCTTCTTTATCGGACCAGACTTTTTTCTTGATTTGATCTTTGTTATGATCTATTACGCTGTTCGCGGCATTGACGATTGTCTTTGTTGAACGGTAGTTCTGTTCAAGGCGAATAAGTCTTTGGCCTGGATAATCTGTTTTGAAGTTTAATATGTTTTGTATATTGGCGCCACGGAAACCATAAATACTTTGTGCATCATCACCAACAACGCAGATGTTTTCTCTCATTGCGGCAATTCTTCTAATGATGAGGTATTGTGCATAGTTGGTATCTTGGTACTCGTCAACTAGAATATATTCAAAACGTTGTTGGTATTTGTATAAAATTTCTGGGAAATCGCGTAATAACACATTTGTATAAAACAATATGTCGTCAAAGTCCATTGCGTTGGCACGTTGCAGTCTGCTGTTATATGTCTTGAATATTTCGCCTATGAAAGGTTTGTTTGCTCTCAAGTCTTGTTGCTGTATCTCAAAATTGTTGCAGTAGTCCTCTGGAGTATATAATGCAGACTTCGCCATAGAAATGCGATGAAGTATGCTTTTGGCAGGATAAACCTTTGGGTCTAATTCTCGTTCTTTTAAAATGGCGTTGATGAGTTGTTTTGAATCATCAGTATCGTAAATAGTGAAATCAGGTGTAAATCCTAGATGTTGTGCTTCGATTCTTAAAATACGTGCGAATATGGAGTGGAATGTTCCCATCCATACGTTACGAGCTGCATGAGGATCTACAAGTTTCATTATACGGTCCTTCATTTCCTTTGCGGCTTTATTTGTGAATGTAAGAGCCATAATGGAAAAAGGATTCACACCTTCTTGTATCATATATGCAATACGATGGGTGAGTGCCTTGGTTTTTCCGGAACCTGCACCTGCAATAACCATAACAGGACCCTCAATGGTTGTAACTGCTTCTTTTTGAGGGTTATTTAAACCATTTAATATATCTGTCACTTTGAAAATATTATTTTTGCAAATTTAATAAAATAAGACGAAATGTACTGTCGTTTGATAATTTTTTTTCCATTAATAATAAGGTAAATATACATTAATAATAAGGTAAATATAGAAGTTTATAATTAAGAAAAAAGTGAAAAATATTATTGAAAAAATGCTTTGGAAAATGGCTTGAAAAAAAAATAAAAAAAAAGTTTACAAAGTGTTGGTTATTAAAGAAAAAGTTGTATCTTTGCACTCGGAAAAAAGTTAGAAAAAATAACTTTGCGAATGAGATAGTTAAGGGACCTGATAAGTTAAACGTTAGAGGTTTCTGCACTGTAAGTAATTAAAAATCAAGTTCTTGTGAGCTTATAGTGTGTTTAGCAGTGGTCAGGTAATGACTGTATTTCCCTAAAACTATGTTGTTTAAAGAGCGAAATTTCGAGCTATTTGATAAGAAATTAAAGGAAATTATTCCTAATTGAATGGATAGAAATTAGTAATTTAAAGAAAAAGAAATGCCAACGATTCAACAATTGGTCCGCAAAGGACGTCAGAAATTGGAAGACAAGAGTAAATCTCCTGCCTTGGATTCGTGCCCACAACGCCGTGGTGTTTGTGTACGTGTTTACACAACAACACCTAAGAAGCCTAATTCAGCTATGCGTAAAGTTGCTAGGGTTCGTTTGACCAATCAGAAAGAAGTTAATGCTTACATCCCTGGTGAAGGTCACAACTTGCAGGAACACTCAATCGTGATGATTAGAGGTGGTCGTGTTAAGGATCTTCCAGGTGTACGTTATCACATCATCCGTGGTGCTTTAGATACAGCTGGTGTAGATGGCCGTGCACAACGTAGATCAAAATACGGCGCTAAACGTCCTAAAAAGGCCGCTAAGAAGTAAAAATTGTTAAACGGTAAAAGTTTAGAACATTAAAACATGAGAAAAGCTAAACCAAAGAAAAGAATCATCCTTCCAGATCCAAAATACGGTGATGTTTTGGTAACAAAGTTCGTTAACAACATCATGTTGAAGGGTAAAAAGAATCTTGCTTACGAAATATTCTACAGTGCAATGGATATCGTAGGTGACAAATTAAACGAAGACCCTATCAGTGTTTGGAAGAAAGCTTTAGAAAACGTAACTCCACAGGTAGAGGTAAGAAGCCGTCGTATTGGTGGTGCAACTTTCCAAATTCCTTCAGAGATTCGTCCTTCTCGTAAACAAAGCATCGGTATGAAAAACCTCATCGGTTACGCTCGCAAACGCCATGAAAAATCAATGGGCGAAAGATTAGCAGGCGAAATCATGCAAGCTTATAAAGAAGAAGGCGCTGCTTTCAAGAAAAAGGAAGAAATCCACAGAATGGCTGACGCTAATAAAGCCTTCTCACACTTCAGATTCTAATATACAAAAGTGTAAATAATGATGAAAAACGGTCAAAATAATATGAATAATCTCGATTTCACACGTAATATCGGTATCATGGCTCACATTGATGCTGGTAAAACTACTACTACAGAGCGTATTCTGTATTATACAGGCCGTAGTCGTCGTATCGGTGAAGTGCATGATGGTGCTGCAACAATGGACTGGATGGTCCAAGAGCAAGAACGCGGTATCACTATCACTTCTGCAGCTACAACAGTTTACTGGAATGTTAACAACAAACCATATAAAATTAATGTCATCGATACTCCTGGTCACGTCGATTTTACAGTCGAAGTCGAACGTTCACTCAGAGTTCTTGATGGTGCTGTAGCACTTTTCTGTGCAGTTGGTGGTGTTGAACCTCAGTCAGAAACTGTTTGGCATCAATCCGATAAGTACAAAGTTCCACATGTCTGTTTTATCAATAAAATGGATCGCTGTGGTGCTGACTTCTTTAAAGTCGTTGAGCAGATTAAAGAACGCCTCAACGCAAATCCAATACCATTACAAATTCCTATCGGAAGTGAAGATGCTTTTGTAGGTGTCGTTGACTTGGTTAAAAACAAGGCTTTCGTTTGGGAAGATGAACTTGGTCTTCAAATGGAAGAAGTAGAAATTCCAGAAGATTTAGTTGACATAGTAGCTGAATATCGTGCAATGTTGCTCGAAGGCGCAGCTGAAGATAATGAAGAGTTGTTTGAAAAGTTTATGGATGACCCAGAATCTATCACAGAGGAAGAACTTATCGCAGAGATTAGAAAAGCAACTATTTCTAGACGTGCTTGTCCAGTTTTATGCGGTGCTTCTTTCAAGAATAAGGGTGTACAATTCTTACTCGATGCAATCGTTAACTATCTTCCAAGTCCAAATGATATTGAAGATGTTGTAGGTATTAATCCTAAGACTGAAAAAGAAGAAATACGCAAGGCGGATTCGAAAGAGCCGTTCTGCGCACTCGCTTTCAAGATTGCAACAGATCCATATGTCGGTCGTCTCGCTTTCTTCCGTGTTTATTCTGGTTCTCTTAAATCAGGATCATACGTGCTTAATGCAACAACAGGTAAGAAAGAACGCATCTCAAGAATCATGCAGATGAATGCAAATAAACAAACACCTCTCGATATTATCGAAGCTGGTGATATTGCTGCAGCTGTCGGATTTAAAACTATCAGAACAGGCGACACCCTTACTAGCGAAGACAAACCTTTATTGCTTGAGTCTATCTCATTCCCACAACCAGTAGTTCAAATCGCAGTTGAACCTAAAACTCAAGCAGAGATGGACAAGTTATCAGTTTCCTTAGATAAACTTGCCGAAGAAGACCCTACTTTCCAAGTCACCACAGACGACAATTCAGGTCAAACAATTATAGCTGGTATGGGCGAGTTGCACTTAGATATAATCATCGACAGATTGAGAAGAGAGTTTGGCGTAGAGATTAATGTTGGTAGTCCACAAGTATCGTATAAAGAATCATTCACAGAAACTGTCACACATCGTGAAGTCTATAAGAAACAAACAGGTGGTAAAGGTAAGTTTGCCGATATCGAGTTTGAAATTGGTCCAGCAGATGAAGGCGTTTCAGGTGTACAATTCATCAATGATGTTAAAGGTGGTAATATTCCACGCGAATTCATAGTTGCTACAGAAAAAGGATTCAAGAGTGCATTGTCAAACGGCGTTTTGGCTGGTTTCCCAATGGATTCAGTTAAAGTTCGCTTGTATGACGGTTCAACCCACCCAGTTGACAGTGATGCATTATCATTTGAAGCAGCAGCGCACTTTGGTTTCAAGGCAGCAGGTTTAAAAGCAAAATCAGTTGTTATGGAGCCAATAATGAAAGTTGAAGTTCGTGTTCCATCAGAATATGTCGGTGATGTTTCAGGTGATCTTAACAGAAGAAGATCTATCTTACGCGAAATTGAAGCTGAAGTTTCTCAGCAGATAATTAGAGCAGACGTTCCATTGGCAGAGATGTTCGGATATATTACAACATTAAGAACCTTAACACAAGGAAGAGCTAATTACAGCATGGAATTCAGTCACTATGCAAGATTAGCAGACGATTTGGCAGAGGTTGTAATAAAGAAAGCAAAAGGTACATATTTCTCCTTTTAAAAGAAGTAATAACGGAATAAGATTAGAATAAAAAATAAAAAATTAACAACAAATTCTTATGAGTCAAAGAATTAGAATTAAGTTAAAATCTCATGATCACAACTTGGTTGATAAATCAGCTGAGAAGATTGTGAAGACTATCAAATTGACTGGTGCTGTTGTTAGCGGTCCTATACCATTACCAACAGACAAGAAGATTTACACAGTATTGCGTTCTACCTTCGTTCACAAGAAATCGAGAGAACAATTTGAGTTATCATCATACAAGCGTTTGCTTGATATCTATAACTCAACATCACAAACTATCGATGCTTTGATGAAGTTAGAATTACCAAGCGGTGTAGAAGTAGAAATTAAATTATAATTGTAAAACTATCTAGTAATTAAAAGCGTAGCATGTCAGGAATACTAGGAAAAAAGATTGGGATGACCAGCATTTACGACGAAAGTGGTAGAAATATTCCAGTTACAGTCGTTGAAGCAGGTCCTTGCGTAGTCACCCAAGTTAAGACAAAAGAGAAGGACGGTTACGATGCTATCCAAATGGCGTTTGATGAAAGAAAGGTGAAAAACACCCCTAAAGCTTTACAAAAACATTTTGAAAAAGCTGGCACAACACCAAAGAAGGTAGTACGCGAATTTTCACGTTTCGAAGAAGGTCACAGAAAGAGCCTTGGTGAAACAATTACCGTCGAAGTATTTATGGAAGGCGAATTTGTTGACGTAACAGGTATCAGCAAAGGTAAGGGCTTCCAAGGTGTAGTGAAACGTCACAATTTTGCTGGCGTTGGACAATCGACTCACGGTCAACACAACCGTATGAGAAAACCGGGTTCAATCGGTGCTTGTGCATACCCTTCAAGAGTATTTAAAGGATTACGTATGGGTGGTCACATGGGTAACCGTACAGTGAAGGCTATTAACCTTCAAATCATGAAAATCGTTCCCGAGAAGAATTTGTTAGTTGTGAAAGGTTCAGTACCGGGATCTAAAAACGGATATTTAAAAATAGAAAGATGGAGTTAGAAGTTTTAAGAGTAACCGGTGAATCAACAGGACGCAAAGTTCAGTTGAACGAAAATATTTTCGGAATTGAGCCAAACGATCATTGCATTTATTTAGATGTAAATTTGATCAGAGCAAATCAACGTCAAGGTACACACAAATCAAAAACACGTAGTGAGATTGCTGGTAGTACACGTAAGTTGATCCGTCAAAAAGGAACAGGTGGTGCACGTCGTGGTGACATCAACTCACCAGTATTAAGAGGCGGTGGTAGAGTATTCGGTCCACAACCACGTGATTACGGCTTCAAGTTGAACAAGAAAGTTAGACTTCTTGCACGTAAATCAGCTTTGACATACAAAATGAGAGATGCAGAAATTGCTATATTAGAAGACTTCACCTTTGATAGCATCAAAACTAAGAAGATGGTTGAAGTTTTGAATAACCTTAAAGTGAATGGTGGCAAGAACTTGTTTGTATTCCCAACTGTAGACACAAATGTTGTCATGTCAGCAAGAAACATTCAACGCACTCAAGTCACACTTGCTCGTAACCTCAACACTTATGATATTCTCAATGCCAAGAAAATTTTCATCTTGGAAAGTTCATTACCACAAATTGAAGAAATTCTTGGATAATTAACCTTAAAAATTAGAAACGATGATTATCATTAAGAAACCTGTAATTACAGAGAAGATGACCGCGATTACTGAAAAACTTAATCGCTATGCATTTATTGTTGACAAACGCGCAAATAAACTGCAGATCAAACAGGCTGTCCAAGACCTTTATGGTGTACAAGTGGAATCAGTCAACACTATTAATTATGAAGGAAAGCTTAAGTCACGTTACACAAAAACCGGTGTTATCAGCGGTAGAAGAGATGCTTTCAAGAAGGCAATCGTGACATTAGCAAAAGGTGAAACTATTGACTTTTTTAGCAATATTTAAAGATGGCTTTAAAGAAATATAAACCAACGACACCGGGTCAGCGCTTCAAAATTATTAGCGCTTTTGACGAAATCACAACCAGCAAGCCAGAGAAGTCATTGCTTGCTACTAAAAAAAGCACCGGTGGACGTAACCACGTCGGTAAAATGACTGTCCGCAATATTGGTGGTGGACACAAACAAAAATATAGAATAATTGACTTCAAACGTGATAAAGATGGTATTCCAGCAGTTGTAAAGACAATAGAATACGATCCAAACCGTACAGCACGTATCGCCCTCGTATTTTACGCTGATGGTGAAAAACGTTATATCATTGCTCCACAAGGCTTGAAAGTTGGACAAACAATCATGTCTGGTAAAGAAGCTACTCCAAACGTAGGTAACGCAATGTTCTTAAGTGATGTTCCATTTGGTACAATCATCCACAACATTGAATTACGTCCTGGTCAAGGTGCTAAGATGGCACGTAGCGCTGGTGCATATGCACAGTTAATGTCACGTGATGGTAAATATGCAATTTTGAAGATGCCTTCAGGCGAAACACGTCTCATCCTTCAAGCATGTAAAGCTACTATCGGTACAGTATCAAACGGTGACCACAATCTTGAAAAATCAGGTAAAGCAGGTCGTAGCCGCTGGTTAGGTCGTCGCCCACGCGTTCGTGGTGTTGTTATGAACCCAGTAGATCACCCAATGGGTGGTGGTGAAGGTCGTGCATCAGGTGGTCTCCCACGTAGCCGTAAAGGTTTACCAGCTAAGGGTTATAAGACACGTGCATTGAAGAATGCTTCAAACAAATACATCATTGAAAGAAGAAAGAAATAATTAACCAGGTAAAAAATTAACAAAATGAGTCGCTCACTTAAAAAAGGACCATATATCCACTACAAACTCGAAAAAAGAGTTTTGGATAATGTTGAAACAGGTAAGAAGACCGTCATTAAGACCTGGTCGAGAGCTTCAATGATTTCACCAGATTTTGTTGGTCAAACAATAGCTGTACACAACGGTAATAAATTCATCCCTGTTTACGTAACAGAAAACATGGTAGGTCATAAGTTAGGAGAATTTGCTCCAACACGTATATTCAGAGGCCATGCCGGAAATAAAAAATGATAAATAAAGAATAAGTATGGGAGCAAGAAAACATAATAGAGCAGAAGCTATAAAAGAAGCACGTAAACACGTTGCTATGGCAAAGTTGAATGACGTGCCTACATCGCCTCGTAAGATGCGTTTAGTTGCTGACATGATAAGAGGAATGAAAGTGGAACTTGCACTGCATGCCTTAATGTACTCACCTAAAGCTGCTGCAAAACCGATGTATAAATTACTTCGTTCAGCAATAGCAAACTGGGAAGCTAAAAATGAAGGAAAACGTATCGAAGACGCTAACTTGTATGTAAAAGAAGTTTTTGTAGATGAAGGTCGTACTTTAAAACGTATTCAACCAGCACCACAAGGTCGTGCACACCGCATCCGCAAACGTTCTAACCACATCACTATAGTTGTCGATAGTAGAATCGCTGAAGCAGCTAATGTCGAGGCAAAAGTAGAAGAATAAAAATTAATAAGAGTTTACAATGGGACAAAAAACAAATCCAATAGGTCTTAGATTAGGAATCATCAAAGGTTGGGATTCCAATTGGTATGGCGGTAGAGATTTTTCAAAGAAACTTGTTGAAGACGATAAGATTCGTAAATATTTGAATGCACGTCTTGGTAAAGCAGGTATCTCAAAGATTGCTATCGAACGTTCACTTAAACTCGTGACCGTAACTATCTTCACAGCCCGTCCAGGTATGATCATAGGTAGAGGTGGTCAAGAAGTAGATAAATTAAAAGAAGAATTGAAGAAACTCACTGGAAAAGAAGTACAAATTAATATCAGTGAGATTAAGAGACCAGAACTCGATGCTTACATAGTAGCTAGCACAATTGCAAAACAAATTGAAGGCCGCGTTTCATTCCGTCGTGCTATCAAGACTGCAGTTTCAGGAACTATGCGTATCGGTGCTGAAGGTATCAAAGTTATTGCTTCAGGTCGTGTTGGCGGTGCAGAAATGGCACGTCAAGAAACATACAAAGAAGGTCGTATTCCATTGCATACACTTCGCGCAGACATCGATTATTCATTAGTCGAAGCACATACTACATACGGTCGTATCGGTATCAAAGTATGGATCTGCAAAGGTGAAATCTATGGTAGACCAGAATTAGTACCAACCTCAGTTGCTAGTGCACCTAAAAAACAATCAGCACCAAAGCAAAACGGAGGAGCTCCACGTCGCAATAAACGTAACAACAATAAGTAAGAAAATAAAAAATTATAGACGATGTTACAACCTAAAAGAACAAGATTCAGAAGACCTCAGAAAAGCAAGATAAAAGGTATCGCACACCGCGGACACGAACTTGCATTCGGAACTTTTGGAATAAAATCAATGGAGGATGCTCTGATTACAGCTCGTCAAATTGAAGCTGCTCGTCAAGCCGTCACTCGTTACATGAAACGTGAGGGACAAATTTGGATTAGAATATTCCCTGACAAACCTATCACCAAGAAGCCACAAGACGTTCGTATGGGTAAAGGTAAGGGAGATGTTGAATACTTTGCAGCTCGCGTATATCCTGGTCATATGCTTTTCGAAGCTGAAGGCGTGCCATTAGCAATTGCTAAAGAAGCTATGCGTTTAGCCGCTCAAAAGTTACCTGTTACAACAAAGTTCGTTGTAAGAAGAGATTATGTTGAATAATTAGAATGAACAAGCACTATGAAAAAAGAAGCTATCAATGAATTAAGTACAGCTGATTTGATGGAACGCATCGAAGAGCAACGTACACAATACGTTAAGATGAAGCTCCAACATGCAGTTTCTCCGCTGGATAATCCTCATAAATTAGGCGCTTGTCGCAAGGAAATCGCACGTATGATGACTGAACTTAGAAAACGTCAGATCATTGAAGGAAAACAAGACAACAAATAATAACGACAATTAAGGAATTATCATGGAAAGAAATCTTAGAAAAGAGAGAATAGGCGTTGTTGCTAGCAACAAAATGGATAAAACCATAGTCGTTGTTATTGAACGTCGTACAAAACACCCTATTTACGGTAAATTCGTTAAGAATTCTACACGTTTTATGGCACATGATGAGAAAAATGAATGCAACATCGGTGATACCGTACGCATCATGGAAACTCGTCCGTTAAGTAAAAACAAACGTTGGAGACTCGTTGAAATAATAGAAAGGGCTAAGTAATGTTACAACAAGAATCAAGACTTGCAGTTGCCGATAACAGTGGCGCAAGAGAAGTTCTCTGCATCAGAGTTTTAGGCGGTACAAAAAAACGTTATGCCGGCATAGGCGACGTGATAGTAGTAACAGTAAAAGACGCTACCCCAGGTGGTAACGTTAAAAAAGGTGCTGTTGTTAAAGCTGTCGTAGTTCGTACTAAAAAAGAAATTCGCCGCGCTGACGGCTCATACATTCGTTTCGACGATAACGCATGCGTAATATTGAACAACGCAGGCGAAATGATGGGAACTCGTATCTTTGGACCAGTTGCCAGAGAGTTGCGTGAGAAACAGTATATGAAGATCGTATCTCTTGCACCTGAGGTACTTTAATTAAAGAAAGGGACAAGTTATGAGTAAATTACATGTTAAGAAAGGTGATAACGTAGTAGTTATCGCTGGAACCCAAAAAGGAAAAAAAGGCACAGTTCTTAGCGTCAATGTTGAAAAACAAAGAGCTATTGTTGATGGTGTCAATTTAGTCTCTAAGCATGCTCGTCCAAGCACAGAGAATCCTAAAGGTGGTATCGTAAAGAAAGAGGCTGGTGTTCATATTTCAAACCTTATGGTTTGCGATAAAGACGGTAAGCCAGGCCGCATCGGTCGTAAAAAAGACGACAATGGTAAATCAATCCGTTATTCTAAAAAAACAGGTGAGGAGATAAAATAATGAATTATCAACCTAAACTCAGAGAACAGTATAAGAGTGAAATCGTGCCTGCATTAATGAAGGAATTTCAATACAAGACTGTGATGCAGGTTCCACGGCTTTTGAAAATTTCACTCAATCAGGGTATTGGCGCAGCTTTAGCCGACAAAAAACTGATTGATTATGGTGTAGAAGAAATGTCTGCTATCACCGGACAAAAAGCCGTTCCTACAATTTCTAAATGTGACGTTTCTAACTTTAAGTTACGTCGCGGAAACCCGATCGGTGTACGTGTAACTTTACGCGGTGACAGAATGTACGAATTTCTCGAACGCCTTGTCGCTGTTGCTTTACCACGTGTACGCGACTTCAGAGGTATTAACGACAAAGGTTTCGACGGACGCGGAAACTACAGCTTCGGCGTTACAGAACAAATCATCTTCCCAGAAATCGATATGGATAAAGTCAATCGTATCAATGGTATGGATATAACCTTTGTAACTTCAGCTAAAACCGACAAGGAAGCAATGGCCTTGTTGAAACAATTTGGTCTTCCATTTAAAAATCAGAAAAAACAGTAAGGTATGGCAAAAGAGTCAATGAAAGCTCGCGAGCGTAAAAGAGCTCAAATGGTTGAGAAATATGCAGCAAAACGCGCTGCTCTCAAGGAAGCTGGCGATTATATAGGTCTCCAAAAACTTCCTAAAAACGCTTCTCCTATCCGTCTGCATAATCGCTGTCAGCTTACCGGACGTCCAAAAGGTTACATGCGTCAGTTCGGCATTTCACGTATCAACTTCCGTGAAATGGCACTGAAAGGTTTAATTCCAGGTGTTAAAAAAGCAAGTTGGTAAACATTAAAAATTAAGACAATGATTACAGATCCTATAGCAGATTTCTTGACACGCATTCGCAATGCTGTCAGCGCTAAACATAGAATAGTTGAAGTACCTGCTTCAAACGTTAAGAAAGCTATAACAGAAATTCTTTTCGAAAAAGGTTATATCCTTAACTATAAATTTGAAGAAGAAGGTCCTCAAGGCACAATCAAAATCGCTTTGAAATATCATCCTGTTACAAAACAGCCAGCTATTATGTCAATCCAAAGAGTTTCAACTCCAGGTTTACGTAAATATGCTGATTCTGAAAACTTGCCAAGAGTGATGAATGGCTTAGGTATAGCTATCATCTCTACATCACAAGGTATTATGACAGATAAAGAAGCTCGCAAGCTTCATATCGGTGGAGAAGTTTTATGTTACGTAAGTTAATGAAAGGAGAATAGCAATGTCATTATCAAGAATTGGAAAGATGCCTATCGCTATCCCAGCAGGCGTAGAAGTAACAATATCAGATAACGTTTTTACAGCTAAAGGTAAATTAGGTCAATTAAGCCAAGATTTCCACGGCGACGTTAATGTAAAAATTGAAGACGGTTTCGTTATCGTAGAACCAGCTAACATAGAAAAAGCTAGTGCAAAACACGGACTTTACCGCGCATTGTTCTTCAATATGGTTAAAGGCGTATCAGAAGGCTTTGAAACAGCACAAGAACTTGTTGGTGTTGGTTATAAAGCAGAAGCTAAAGGTCAACAATTAGAATTATCACTTGGTTTCTCACACACTATCGTTATGGTGTTCCCAGAAGAAATCAAAGTTGAAACAATTAACGAAAGAGGTAAGAACCCTATCATCAAGTTGCGTTCTTACGATAAACAATTGCTTGGTCAAGTTGCAGCTAAGATTCGTTCATTCCGTAAGCCAGAACCTTACAAGGGTAAAGGTGTCAAGTTTGTGGGCGAAGTCTTAAGACGCAAACAAGGTAAAGCAGCAGGTAAATAATGTTTGAAACGATAATTGAAAAACGCAATTAAGATGGTTAAAGTTAAAAAGATAAGAAGAAGATTGAATATCAAGAGACGCGTCAGAAAAATCGTCAACGGTACTGCTGAACGTCCAAGAATGTCTGTCTTCAGAAGCAACAAACAAATCTACGTTCAATTAATCGATGACCTTGCAGGCAAGACTTTACTTGCTGCAAGTTCACGTGAGAACGGAATTGAAGAAGAAAAGATTACAAAGATTGAAAAAGCAGCTAAAGTTGGGGCTTTAATCGCTGAAAAAGCAAAAGCAGCAGGTATTGAAACTGTAGTATTCGATCGTAATGGTTATTTGTATCATGGTAGAGTTAAGTCTTTAGCAGACGGCGCTCGTAATGGTGGATTAAAATTCTAAAGCTATGTCAGAAGTCAACGTAAAAAGAGTAAAAACTTCGGAAATCGAGTTTAAAGAACGTTTGGTTAGCGTTCAACGCGTCACCAAAGTTACCAAAGGTGGACGTACATTTAGCTTCTCAGCTATCGTAGTCGTCGGCAACGAAAATGGCGTGGTAGGTTACGGACTTGGTAAAGCCAAGGAAGTTCAAGCCGCTGTAGCAAAAGGTATCGATGATGCAAAGAAAAACTTAATTAAAGTTCCAATTATCAACGGAACCCTTCCACACGAACAATATGGTAAATACTGCGGTGCTTACGTTTACGTACAACCAGCTACTCCTGGTACTGGTGTTATCGCAGGTGGTGCTATGCGTGCTGTATTGGAAAGTGTAGGCGTTAAAAACGTCTTGGCTAAGTCAAAAGGTTCTTCAAACCCTCACTCAGTAGTTAAAGCTACATTCGCAGCATTAAGCCAAATGCGCGATGCTCGTATGGTAGCTGAATTGAGAGGTGTTGATATGGATGTGGTGTTTAACGGATAATCTTAAAGCAATGAAAAAAGTTAGAATTACTCAGGTTAGAAGTGGCATCGGCAGACCACAAGATCAAAAAGATACATTAGTAGCTTTAGGTCTTAGAAAAATGAACCAATCTATAGAGGTTGATATGGAAAATCCATGTCTCGCCGGTATGGTTGAAAAGGTAAAACACCTTCTCAAAGTTGAAGAAATTTAATTGTTGAACTAAGAAAATTAATAAATAGTATGGATCTTAGTAATCTTAAACCAGCCAAGGGCTCAGTAAAAGCTCGTAAGAGAATCGGTCGTGGACAAGGTTCTGGTAGAGGTGGTACATCAACACGTGGTCACAAAGGTGCTGGCTCACGTTCAGGTACATCTCACAAAATCGGCTACGAAGGTGGTCAAATGCCATTGACACGTCTTGTACCTAAATTTGGTTTCAAGAATATCAATCGTAAGTTCTTCCGTCCAGTTAATGTTGAAATCCTTCAAGATTTCGCTGACTGTGGTATCATGAACATTACTCCAGAATTATTAATGGAAAATGGTTTCGTTGGTAAGAATGAACTCGTAAAGATTCTTGGTAACGGTGAATTAAAGGCACAAATGACTGTCAAAGCACATGCTTTCTCAAAGAGTGCAGAGGCAGCTATTACAAATGCCGGTGGAACAATCGAGAAAATATAATAATAAAACTGAAGAGATATGAAGGAGTTATTAATAGTTATTTTAGTATGTGTAGTTATTGCAGCTATTCTTTGGATGAACAAACGTCTTAGAGAAAACATACGAAATATCTTTAAAATTGAAGAACTCCGTAAGCGTATCACCTATACGATATTAATTGTTTTAATTTATCGTTTCGGTTCTTACGTGGTTCTACCTGGAATCAATCCAAATCAACTTGCCGAATTGCAAAACCAAAGCAGTACTGGTCTTCTCGGTTTGTTGAATATGTTCTCAGGTGGTGCTTTCGCTAACGCTTCAGTATTCGCATTAGGTATTATGCCATATATCACAGCTTCTATTATAGTTCAGCTGTTGGGTATGGCAATACCTTATTTCCAACGTTTACAAAAAGAAGGTGAAAGCGGTCGTCGTAAAATCAATCAGATTACACGCTACTTAACAGTTCTTATTGTTGCAGCTCAAGCTCCAGGTTACATTGCTAACTTGCGTGCACAACTCCCAGCTGAAGCAATTTATCCATTCGTAGCAGGCGGCTCACCAACTTTGTTCTTCTGGATTTCATCAGTAATTATTCTTATAGCTGGCACATTATTCGTCATGTGGCTCGGCGAACGCATTACAGATAAAGGTATTGGTAATGGTATCTCTTTGATCATTATGATCGGTATCATCGCTCGTTTGCCTTTCGCATTGTTCGCTGAAGTAGCATCTCGTTTCACTCAAGGTTCAGGTGGTCCAATCTTCTTCTTGATTGAGATCGTCGTTCTCGTCCTTGTTATCATCATGACAATATTGTTAGTTCAAGGTACACGTAAAATACCGGTACAATATGCTAAACGTGTTGTTGGCAACAAACAATACGGTGGAGTACGTCAATATATTCCTTTGAAAGTTAATGCTGCTGGTGTTATGCCAATCATTTTTGCTCAAGCAATTATGTTCGTGCCTATCACTATTGCTGGTTTCACACAAAGTGAATCAATGTCAGGCTTTATGTCTGCATTTACAAATATGAATGGATTCTGGTACAATGCAGTATTCTTCTTCTTAATCGTTGTTTTCACATACTTCTACACAGCTGTAACAATCAATCCAGCACAAATGGCAGAAGATATCAAGAAAAATGGCGGTTTCATCCCAGGTGTAAAACCAGGTAAGAAGACTCAAGAATTCTTTGATGATGTTATCTCAAGAATTACATTCCCAGGATCATTATTCTTAGGCGTAGTTGCAATCATGCCTGCAATAGTTTCAATTCTCGGCGTTAATCAACAGTTCTCACAATTCTACGGTGGAACATCATTATTGATTCTCGTTGGTGTTGTATTAGATACATTACAACAAATAGAGAGCCATCTCTTAATGCGTCACTATGATGGTTTGACAAAATCAGGTCGCATTAAAGGTCGCTCAGGAAGAATATAAGATTTTCTAACAATGATTCATTATAGAACAGATAGTGAAATAGAATTGCTTAGAAAAGCTGCTTTGCTTGTAGGTAAAACTTTAGGCGAAGTAGGAAAGCATATACGTCCGGGTATCCGTACTATAGAACTTGATAAAATCGCTGAAGAATTTATCAGAGATCATGGTGCAATACCTGCCTTCAAGGGCTATGAAGGATTTCCCGGAAGTTTATGCATCTCCGTCAATGATGCTGTTGTACATGGTATACCAGGAAATTATGAGCTCCGTGATGGAGATATAGTTTCTGTGGATTGTGGTACAATTTTAGATGGCTATGTCGGCGATTCTGCATATACTTTTACAGTAGGAGAGGTATCAGAAGAGATAAAGTTATTCCTCCAAAGATCAAAGGAATCTTTATATAAAGGTATCGAACAAGCTGTTTCAGGAAACAGAATCGGTGATATAGGTTATGCTATTCAAAGTTATGTCGAACAATTCGGTTATGGTGTGGTCCGTGAATTGGTTGGACATGGAGTAGGTCGCAAGATGCATGAAGACCCACAAGTGCCTAATTACGGTAAACGTGGTACAGGAACAAAGTTGTCGGAAGGCATAGTCATTGCGATTGAACCAATGATTACTTTTGGAAAGAAGGACATCATCCAAGAAAGAGATGGATGGACAATAAAGACAAAAGATAGAAAACCAGCGGCGCACTTCGAACATGATGTAGCAGTACGTAACGGGAAAGCAGAAATATTATCAAGTTTTGAATGGATTGAAGGAAATCAATAAACAAAAGAATATTATATGGCAAAACAATTGTCGATAGAACAAGACGGAACAGTAGTTGAATCATTGGGTAATGCAATGTTCAGAGTAGAATTAGAAAATGGTCTACAAATCATAGCACATATTTCAGGCAAGATGCGTATGCATTACATTAAAATTCTACCTGGAGACAGAGTAAGACTCGAAATGTCGCCTTATGATCTGACAAAAGGACGTATAACATTCAGATATAAATAATTTTTTTTTCTTAAAAAAAAGTCTTATCTTTGCACCCGCAAAAAAATAAAGATAAGTTTAATTGACTTTAAAGAAATAAAGATAATAGAAATAATATGAAAGTCAGAGCATCAATCAAGAAAAGATCAGACGATTGCAAAATTGTGCGTCGTAAAGGTAAATTGTATGTAATTAACAAAAAGAACCCTAAAGAAAAACAACGTCAGGGTTAATAAAAACGTAAAAACAGAATAATTATGGCTAGAATTGCTGGTGTTGATATTCCTAACAACAAACAAGGTCAAATTTCATTGACTTATATTTATGGTATTGGTCGTTCACTTGCTAAAGAAATTCTTGCAAAAGCAGGTGTAGATCCAGAAAAGAAAGTCCAAGACTGGAACGATGATGAACAAAACACAATTCGTACAATCATCGGTGATCAATACAAAGTAGAAGGTGAACTTCGTAGTGAAATCCAAATCAATATCAAACGTTTAATGGATATTGGTTGCTACAGAGGAATCCGTCATCGTGCAGGATTACCATTACGTGGTCAAAGTACCAAAAACAATGCACGTACTCGTAAGGGACGTAAGAAAACTGTTGCTAATAAAAAGAAAGCCACTAAGTAATAAATAACTTATTGGTTGGATCATAAAAAACCATTAAAAAAATCATTAAAAAAAATGGCAAAAAACACAAAAGTCGTTAAGAAACGTGTTGTGAAGATTGAAGCTGTAGGTAAAGCATTCATTAAAGCTTCTTTCAATAACATCATCATTTCCTTGACAAACAATGAAGGACAAGTCATTTCTTGGGCATCAGCCGGAAAGATGGGCTTCAAAGGTTCAAAGAAGAACACTCCATATGCAGCTCAAATGGCAGCCGAGGATTGCTCTAAAACAGCATATGACTTGGGATTACGTAAAGTTAAAGTATTTGTAAAAGGACCAGGTTCAGGACGTGAATCAGCTATTCGTTCAATCAATGCATCAGGCATCGAAGTAACAGAAATCGTTGACGTTACTCCATTGCCACACAATGGTTGCCGTCCACCTAAACGTAGAAGAGTGTAATTTTTATTAAAATTTTAAAAATTAGTAGTTATGGCAAGATATACAGGTCCTAAAACAAAGATCGCTCGTAAGTTTGGTGAACCAATCTACGGTGCTGACAAGAATTACGAAAAAAGAAATTATCCTCCAGGACAACACGGTGCAGCAAAGAGAAGAAAAAAAGTCTCTGAATATGGTGTACAGTTGATGGAGAAACAAAAAGCAAAATACACATACGGTATTTTGGAACGCCAGTTCAGAAATTTGTTTGAAAAAGCAAATAGAAAGAAAGGTATCACTGGTGAAATTTTACTTCAACTTATAGAATCACGTTTAGATAACTTAGTTTATCGTTTCGGTATCGCTCCAACACGTGCAGCAGCTCGTCAATTGGTTAGCCACCGTCATATTACAGTCAATGGTAAAGTTGTCAACATCCCTTCATACTTAGTAAGAGTTGGTGACATCATCGCAGTACGTGAGAAATCCAAGAGTTTGGAAGTCGTTACTAATTCAGTGGAAGGTCACACAAATCGCTATCCATGGTTAGAATGGGATTCAGATAAACTTTGCGGTAAATTTATGACATATCCAAACCGCGAGGATATTCATGAAACCATCAATGAACAACTTATCGTTGAGTTGTATTCTAAATAATCGAATATAAACTGATATTATGGCAATATTAGCATTTCAAAGACCCGATAAGGTTATAATGGTAGAATCGACAGACAAGCATGGTGTCTTCGAATTTCGCCCACTTGAGCCTGGTTTTGCAACAACTATAGGCAACGCACTCAGAAGAGTTCTTTTATCTTCATTAGAAGGATTCGCTATCACTTCAATCAGAATTGAAGGCGTACAACACGAACTCGCACCAATCCACGGTGTTATTGAAGATGTTGCTGATATAGTACAACGTTTTAAACAGGTTCGTTTTAAACAACAAATCCCGGGCGAAACATTTGAGAAAGTTAACGTAGTTATTGGTGGCCAAGATAAATTCGTGGCTGGCGATATCAACAAATTCCTCTCAGTGTTTCAAGTGTTGAACCCAGAACTCGTCATCTGCCACATGGACCCTTCTGTAAAATTGTCAATAGAATTGACAATCAACAAAGGTAGAGGATATGTGAATGCTGACGAAAACAAAGTGTTGAATGCACCAATCGACACAATCGCCATAGATTCAATCCACACTCCAATAAGAAATGTCAGCTATAAATATGAGAACTACCGTGTCGAACAAAAGACAGACTACGAAAAGCTTATATTTGACATTGAAACTGATGGATCAATAAATCCAAAAGACGCATTGGAAGAGGCAGCTAAAATACTTATCTATCACTTCATGCTCTTCTCAGACGAGAGAATAACAATGATGGATGAAAAGAAAGCAGCATCAGAAGACTTAGACGAAAACTCATTACACATTCGTCAACTTCTTAAGACTAAATTAGTCGAGATGGATCTTTCAGTCCGCGCATTGAACTGCTTGAAAGCAGCTGAAGTTGAAACAATAGGTGACTTGGTATCCCTCGATAAGCATGACTTGCTCAAATTCCGTAACTTCGGTAAGAAGTCTCTTACAGAATTAGAAGAATTAGTAAGAAGCAAAGGATTAGAATTTGGAATGAATATCAGCAAATATAAATTAGATAAGGAATAATAAAAGATGAGACACAATAAAAAATTTAATCACTTAGGAAGAAAAAGCGCTCACCGCAACGCTATGTTAGCTAATATGGCTTGCTCGCTTATTCTTAACAAACGCATTGTTACTACAGTAGCTAAAGCTAAAGCTTTGCGTATCTACGTAGAACCAATGATTACTCGTTCCAAAGATGATTCAACAGTATCACGCCGTACAGTTTTCGCTATGCTTCAAAGCAAAGAAGCAGTTACAGAACTTTTCCGCGAAATTAGCCAAAAAGTTGCTGAACGTCCAGGTGGTTACACACGTATCATTAAATTAGGTACTCGTCTTGGTGACAGCGCTGAGATGTGTATGATGGAACTCGTTGACTACAATGAAATTTACACAGGCAACGAAAAGAAAGCTGTTAAAGCTAAAGCAACTCGCAGAAGAAGCACAAAGAAAAAAGCTGAAGCTACAGTTGAAACTCCAGTAGAAGAAAATACTGCAGAATAATATTTTCAAATAAAAGACCTGACATTTTGGTCGGGTCTTTTTTTTAAATAAATTTTTACAAAAATCAAAAATAAAATTTACTATGAGTAGAATAGCAAACGTACATGCACGTCAGATTTTAGATTCACGTGGTAATCCAACAGTTGAAGTTGATGTTATCCTTGAATGTGGTCTCAGAGGTCGTGCTTCAGTTCCATCAGGCGCATCAACAGGTGTTAACGAAGCTCTTGAACTTCGTGATGGTGATAAAAAATGTTATCTTGGTAAAGGCGTTTTAAAAGCTGTTGCTAATGTTAACGGTCCTATCGCAGAAGAATTGATAGGTATGAACGCATTAGATCAAATTGCTATCGATGAAGCAATGATTGCTCTCGACGGAACAGAAACAAAATCTAAACTTGGTGCTAATGCAATACTCGGCGTATCTTTAGCTGTTGCAAAAGCTGCTGCTGAATATCTCGGTTTGCCTCTTTATAAATATATCGGTGGTGTCAACTCATATACACTTCCAGTGCCTATGATGAACATTATCAATGGTGGTGCTCACTCAGATGCTCCTATCGCATTCCAAGAATTCATGATTCGCCCTGTAGGCGCAAGCTCTTTCCAAGAAGCTATCCGCATGGGTACAGAAGTATTCCACAACCTCAAGAAAGTGCTTAAAGATCGTGGTCTCAGCACAGCTGTCGGTGATGAAGGTGGTTTCGCTCCAAATCTTGAAGGTACAGAAGACGCTCTTAACGTAATCCTCCAAGCTATCAAAGCTGCAGGTTACGAACCAGGTAAAGACGTTACAATCGCTCTTGACTGCGCTTCTTCAGAATTCTTCAAAGAAGGTAAATACGACTACACTTGGAAACAAGAAGGTGGTGCTGTTTACTCAAGCAAAGAACAAGCTGAATACCTTGCTAAACTCGTTGCTGAATATCCAATCGATTCAATCGAAGATGGTATGGCAGAAAACGACTGGGAAGGCTGGAAGATCCTCACAGATATGATTGGTGACCGTTGCCAATTAGTTGGTGATGACTTGTTCGTAACTAACGTTAAATATCTCCAACGCGGTATCTCAGAAGGTTGCGCTAACTCAATCCTCGTTAAAGTTAACCAAATCGGTTCACTCACAGAAACACTTCGCGCTGTTGAATTAGCACAACGTAATGGTTACACAGCAGTTATCAGCCACCGCTCAGGTGAAACAGAAGACGCTACAATCGCTGACATCGCAGTTGCTACAAACTCAGGTCAAATCAAGACTGGTTCAGCAAGCCGTTCAGACCGTATGGCTAAGTACAACCAACTTCTCCGTATCGAAGAAGAACTCGGTAGCGTAGCTTACTATCCACGTAAAAAATAATGCATAATTCATAATTCATAATGCATAATAGAACCGCTCAGAAATGGGCGGTTTTTTTTTTGAACACTGACACTGAACACTGACACTGACACTGAACTCTGACACAGACACAGAACTAAGAACCTTGAATTTTGAACAGACTCTACACTCTCAACTCTACACTTTCTTTGGGCGTTCCGCTTCGCGTCGGGCTTTCCGCTATATCTTTTTCCGCTTCGCTCCAAAAGGATGCCGCTCCAATCCCTAACGCGGAGAGATGGAAGTGGCGCTTTTTTTACACTCGGATTTTTAGTGATGCACATAAGGTGGAATTTTTTTGTAAATATGTACGGACGCGATTAATCGCGTCCGTACACATTGGGAATTATGAATTATGAAATTTTTTAACGCTATTTAGCCGATTCGGTAGTCCCCGAAATTGAAAGCGGAAAGTTGAAAATTGAAAGTTTGTAGGTTTGAGAATATCTTTGTGATTTTAATAAAAATTGTGATGTTTTGTTTTTTTTGAATTAAAAAAATACTAAATTAGCATCGCAATGTAAACCACGATGTCAAGCTTTATTTCAGATATAAGAGAAAGAAATTTATTAGTTAGTTTGTGTGTTAACTATTTGACATTTATGATTTTACATCCCGTGTTGCAAATTTGTGAACATAGTTCACTGCCTATAAATAATCCTTTTGAATTTTATTTAAACCACATAGACAAGGTGCTGTTTGTGCCTTGCGATTTTGTATTGCCTAAACAAATATAATTATGAAAAAAGTTTTATCAGTATTGACGTTTATCCTCTTGGTTTTAACCTCACATCTTTGTGCTCAGAATATAATGACATTATCGTCTGGAGAAGGCAGACCGCAGGATGTTGTGGAGATAGAGTTGTCGATAACAAACACTGACGATTTCATCGCTTTTCAAACGGAGATACCTCTTGGTGAGAATCTCAGTTATGTAGATGGTTCTGCTGTTTTGCATAGAAGCGACGATCATGAACTGGTGGCGTCGGAGGTGAATGGAACATTGAAAATATATTCTTATTCGTTCTCGTCATCTTCGTATAGCGGCAACGAAGGAAAGATTGTTTCTTTCCAATTAAAGCTCGGCAATGAACCAGGCAATGTCACTCTGACCAATACCAAGGCGAAACTCGCTGATGCTGCTGGCAACGAACTGCCTCTCGCCACAGCAGGCGGCGTGGTTAAAATCACAACGCCAAAGATTGAGATAACGACACCAAATATCAATTACGGACATATCCCGATTAGAAGTTCGTATAATAAAACGATAACTGTCAAGAATACTGGCAATGCGCCACTGACAATAAGCGGTCTTTTGTTTTCAGACGAGACCTTGTCGTGTCCTTCTTTCGCTGAAAAAGTCGTGTCGGCAGGAAGCAGCACTTCTTTTACAATCGTGTATTCTCCGATTTTGGCAGGTGCAGTAAATCATAGGATAACCGTAGTGTCTGATGCCGCAAGCGGAAATAAATATGTTGAAGTGGCGGCAGACCCATATTCCGTGAATGAATTGCATCTGGCAAAAATAAGCGCGTTCTGTGATAGTGTTGTCAACATAAGCGTAAAGGTGAACAATATGGACGCCATTACTGGATTTCAGTTCTGTATCAAAATGCCGACATCTTTGCAATATCAGGACAATAGTTTTGAACTTACATCGCGCAAAGATGACCATGTCGGTTTTGCAAATATGAGAAACGACACTCTTGTTGTTGGCGCGTATTCTCCTAGCAATTCGTTTTTTGCGGATAATGACGGAATTATCGCTAACTTCAAGGTGAAGGTCAAAGGTAGCAGCGGCACATATTATATGTATCCAAAGAAGACTATACTCACAGACTCAGAAGCGCAGAACGTGCTTTCAGGTGTCGTGAACGGTTATGTGACTGTAAAATCTCCAAAAATAAATGTTGCTTCAAGTCATGAATTCTCTGCTACATCAGTGACGGAGACTGCAAGTGAAACTATTGCGATAAAAAACACTGGCAGCGCACCGTTGCGTATAGACAGCGTGAAATTCACAAGTGATTATCTTTCATCGACAACGGCATTCCCATTGGTGATAAATAATTCCAAAACAGAGAATGTCAATATCAGCTGTAACAAAACTACGGAAGGCGACATAGAAGGCACTATGAGAATCTATAGCAATGACCCTAACGGATTGGCATTAGTTAAGATACTCGGTGACAGATATGAACCAAACGGACTTGTCATTGATTATGACGAGATTACTGATGTGAAATATCTTGATGTGTTGGTTGGACTTAATAATTATTCCGAAATAACGGCGATACAAGCGGATTTCTCTTATCCGGAAGAGTATTATATAGCGTCAAATAAAGATGTAACCTTGACAGAACGCTGTTCGGATTTTACAAAGACACTCGCCACTGTCGATGAAACTACTGCTAAGTTGTTGATATTCTCAATGAATAACGACATTATCAGCGGCAATGAAGGTACGATATGTAAAATAAGACTTACAAGAAAAGACGACGCTGAAAACCAAAACGCTACTGTGAGTCTGAAAAACATCATTCTCAGTGATGTCAAGGGAAATAACAAAAACAGCGAAGGTGACCAAAGCAAGTCGATTTATCTGATGACTAATCTTGCTCTTGATGTGAATTCTGAAGAAATGGGAACTGCAACAGGCGAGGGATTGTATCATAAAGGCGAGACTGTGACAGCGACTGCTACTCCAAATTACAGTTATAAATTCGTCAACTGGACAGAAGACGGCAATGTGGTTTCAACGGAAAGTGAATATTCTTTCACAATTACAAACGACAGAAGTCTCGTTGCTAACTTTGAATTGTTAGATTACAATGTTAACGTAAGCGTTTCTCCAGAAAACGCTGGTACTACAACAGGCGCAGGCAATTACACTCACGGCGATGAAGTGACAGTAAACGCAACACCAAACTCAGGTTATAAATTTGTCAACTGGACAGAAGACGGCAATGTGGTTTCAGAAGAAAGTGAATATTCTTTCACAATTACGTCAGACAGAAATTTAGTCGCTAACTTTGAATTGTTAGATTACGATGTTAACGTAAGCGTTTCTCCAGAAAACGCAGGTACTGCAACAGGCGCAGGCAATTACACTCACGGCGATGAAGTAACATTGACAGCTACACCAAATGCGGGTTACAGATTCGTAAGTTGGACAGAAAACGGCATTGTGGTTTCAGAAGAGTTGGAATACCAATTCGTTATTACGAAAGATAGAAGTTTAGTCGCGAATTTCGTGATGATAAATTATTTTTCAGTAATAGTTGCTGTTAGTCCAGATGATGCAGGAACTGTGAATGGCGCAGGCGTTTATGAAGAAAATGAGACAGTGACAGTGACAGCAACATCAAACTTCGGTTATCGTTTCGTCAACTGGACAGAAAATGGCAATGTGATTTCAACAGAAACCGAATATTCCTTCGTGATAACAAATGATAGAAACCTTGTCGCTAATTTCGTTCCAACGATATTCGATGTAGTTGTAGAGATAAATCCTGAAAACGCAGGTACTACAACAGGCGCTGGCACTTACACTCACGGCGATGAAATTACAGTAAACGCTACGCCAAACTTCGGATATAAATTTGTAAGCTGGACAGAAGACGGCAATGTGGTCTCAGAAGAAAACGAATATTCTTTCACAATTACGTCAGACAGAAATCTCGTTGCTAATTTTGAATTATTAGATTATGATGTAACTGTAACTGTTTCTCCAGAAAACACAGGTACTGCAACAGGCGCAGGCAATTACACTCACGGCGATAATGTTACAGTAAACGCAACACCAAATGTTGGTTATAAATTTGTGAGCTGGACAGAAGACGGCAATGTGGTCTCAGAAGAAAGTGAATATTCTTTCACAATTACGTCAGACAGAAATCTCGTTGCTAATTTTGAATTGTTAGATTATGATGTTAACGTAAGCGTTTCTCCAGAAAACGCAGGTTCCGTTACCGGCGCTGGCATTTACACTCACGGCGATAATGTTACATTAAATGCAACTCCAAACTTCGGCTATAAATTCTTGAACTGGACAGAAAACGATATCGTTGTATCAGAAGAATTAGAATTCTCATTTACTATTACTTCAGACAGAAACCTCTTCGCTAACTTTGAGTTGTTGACTTACGATGTGACAATAACAATGGATATTGAAAATGCTGGCGTAGGAACAGGCGCAGGCACTTACACTCACGGCGAAGAAGTGACAGTGTCGGTAATACCAAATGAGGCTTATGTCTTCTTGAACTGGACCGAAAATGAAGAAGTGGTTTCCACAGAAACTGAATATACTTTCATAATTACAAGCGATAGAGATCTCGTTGCTAACTTTAAACTGGCAGATTATGATGTGACAGTGAGCGTTGACCCAGAAGATGCAGGTGTTGTGACAGGCGAAGGCACTTACACTCACGGCGAGGATGTCACAGTAAACGCAACGCCAAACTTCGGTTATAAATTCGTCAACTGGACAGAAGACGGCAATGTGGTTTCAGAAGAAAGTGAATATTCTTTCACAATTGCATCAGACAGAAACCTCGTCGCGAACTTTGAATTATTGACTTACGAAATTGCTATTTCTCTCAATATTGAAAACGCGGGTGTTGTGATAGGCGCGGGCATTTACACTCACGGCGACAATGTGACATTAACTGCAACGCCAAACGAAAACTACAAATTCGTCAACTGGACAGAAGACGGCATATTGGTGTCAGAAGAGCAGACTTATGTCTTTGAAATTACTAGCGATAGAAAACTCGTTGCCAACTTCCTCTCTACAGAAAGCGTTGAGAAAATCTTTGATGAGACTTTCAGTGTTTGTCCAAATCCAGCAAATGTGAATAATGAGATAAATCTCGGAATGACATTCGACAGGGTAGAGGTCTATAACTCTCTCGGTGTTAAAATTGCGGAATACACCAACACTGATAAAATTGACGGAATTGAAACATCAGGAATTTATTTCATTAAAGGATTTAATGATGGAAATGTTGTGTGCTGTAAATTGATAATTGTATAATGTAGGGACGTATGGACGCGATTAATCGCGTCCGTACAAATGTCCGATGGATGTAAGGACGTATGGACGCGATTAATCGCGTC
>JAZQYR010000015.1:0-25341 GCA_045633585.1 Bacteroidales bacterium | reverse complement strand
CCGTCGCTTGATGATGGTGTGTAACTTCCAACTTGTGCGTTGAGACCTAATGTCAATACCATTGAAAATACTGCTAATACTATATATTTTTTCATTTCCTTAAGCCTCCTACAATTAATAAATTATTACCTTTTGAACTTTAACACCTTCTCCATTTACCAGACGTAATATGTATGCGGCCTTGTTGAGCTGTCCTACATTTATTCTCTCACCACGACTTTTTACATCGCTGTTGTAAACCATACGACCCATGACGTCGAACATCTGAACTGTACCTTCAGCCTCGATGATGAGCTCGTCGCCTGACTGATAAGCGAAACGCTCTGACTCTGTTTCTACATCCGACTTGAATGTGAATCTTACGATGAAACGGTCTGTATTTTCCTTCTTGCTTGTTGTAGTAGTGAAGTTATAATCCTCAAGCAGCATGTTTGTCTCAATGCCTGTCTGACGGTCAACGAGGACTATCGTCTCGTATTCGCCTTCTGCATCTACAGAGATGGTATAGTTACCCATCTTCTGTGCTTCGAATGAGAGTGGCACTTCTTTAACGTCTTTGTCATAGTTGAAGATGCCGTAGCGTTTTTCATTGTCAACAACATAGAGGTATGCGATGTCTTCATTCATAGCATTAAGTTTTGGGAAACCAACCTTGTCTGCACCTGCGAAGTTGAGTACCACGTTATCGCGTGATGTGTTATTACTTACTCTTACACTGATGTTGTCTGAAACATTAGCATCATCACTACCTCTTGTAGGAACGCCATATGACACTGAAGGTTCTGCTGCTACAGATTTCACAAAGAAACCATCTCCTACATTGATAGTACCTGTTTCCGCCATATAGTCATATCCTCCTTCGTCATTGACTACAGCAACACCTGTTGCCATATTTGCCATGTTGAGCTTGCTCAAATCCATATTGAATGTGAAAGGATTGCCAAGGAGATGGAAGTTTGGCCAATGTGGCTCGCCTTCTTGAATATCTTGATAAGTGACAGGATAATTTATTGAGGTGCTTGAGTTGAATGTACCGCTCAATGTAGCTGTGGTGTTATTTTGATATGATGCCATATAACCACGACCTGATACGAATTCTGTCTCGAAGTTAGCATCATCGTCTTTATGGTTTCTCCATTCTTCGGTAAGGTTTTCATGACGACCATCGAATTTGTACAAGTCGTAAGTATCTGCATCTGTAAACTGGCTTACTGCAGCATTTGTGAATGGTGATGCGATGAATTGCCAACCAGTCTTGTTCCATTCTGACCATTCCTCCGGCTTGTTGATGTTCATTTGGAATGTGCCTTTAACCTTATCATATCCTTGTAATAACTGTGCGCCGTCTTTGATAATTAAATCTTCAGCATAGTTGTTTACCATGATGTCTGCCACTGTAAGAGAACCAGACTCAATTGTCAAAGAACCGCCTTCTACAGAAAGATGTTTCACTTCAATATTATCATTTATTGTAGCATTAGCATTGATGATGACATCATCTGTTGCAGATGGAACGACACCTGTATTCCAGTTAGATGCAGTGTTCCAATCTCCATCATTTATGAATTCTATTGTAGGAGCCGTTGCTGAGAATTTAAAACGAATGTCATTACGATTAGCAGGCATCATCATTGTATAACTACTTGTGGTTGGATCTATTATACTTTCATCATCATCATAACCTGCACAATCTTTGCTATCCACAATAGCACTTAATCTAGCTTTAAATGCTATCCCATATCTAGTAGATGGGGTGTTATCAACTACAGTGACTAAAATATGATTACCAGTGTACAAGAAAGGTTTGTCTAAATTAATTTCAAACCATCCCTCACTCATAGGGAATGTGACATCTCCTTCAAAAACTAAATCACTAGAACTTACTTTATAACAAGGGGCTTGAAGATTAGCACTTTCAAAACCAAATTCATCCGTATTATTCAAATATATCTCTAAGTTATGGGTAAGACTGGAATTTGCCATATACACACAGAATGATATACTTGTAATATTTCCACCTGCATTATTTATTTCATCTTTTGTATAATATTGCTGAGACATTGAATATTTATTAGCGCCACCACTATATATAGGGAGAAACAATGAGTATTCATTATTATTACCTGCTATCTCTTTTTCTTCATCTCCACCTGTTCCTGCTTTAGTAGTCTTAGCGCATACACAATCAGATTTATCAGATTCACCAACAGGACTAACTGCGCTAACAGCATAGCAGTATCTTGTATCTTCAGCCAAACCTGTAAATGTGTATGTATTTAAAGATGTCTCAACTATATTATCATTTTCGTCATAAACTCTATATGTTGTTGCGCCGTCAACGGCATCCCATTCCAATGTTATAGATGTTCCATTTACAGATATCATCAAGTTTGTTGGCACTCCTGGAAGCGCTGGTGTTGCACAAGCTTCATTTGAAGCAGGAGACTCACCGACTTCATTGACTGCTTTAACTGTATAACAATATGTTTTGCCAGTTGTCAAACTTTCGTGTAAGAAAGATGTTTCTGTTGTTGAGGTAACCAAAGCCTCACCAGAGTAAACATTGTATTTCGTTGCTCCGCTAACTGCATCCCATGTCAAGGAAATTGATGTTTCACTTGTTGCAGTAGCCGACAATATAGGTGCACTAGGAGCAGCTTCTTCGTATTCTAATTTGATACAGTTTTTTTGGGGGGTTGATTGGTAAGAATAGGTGTTAGAGTTAACGGTGTACGGATTTTGGTCGTTATAAGCATAAAATGAGTAACAAGCATCATTAGTGTTGTAAACGGCAAATTTACGTCCTGAAGAATAAGACCCCGTCTTATCAACAACGCATAACATTATATTCTTGTCAGCTTCGTATTCAAAAGGGTTTTGGAATTTAATAGTAGTCCAGTCATTAGCTTTAAATTCAACTTCACCATTCCAACAACGTTCCTCAATGTCCATTTGTTCAGAAGAGCTTGTACAACTACTAGCAGTTGTGTTACGCATATAAATCTCTATATTACGTGTAGTTGTATATCCTGAAACATCTTTAAATGCTATAGACGTAATGTTTCCGTTTTCACTTTTGCCTATTTCTGTTTTTGTATAAATTTGCTGTGTAAGACTATAATTGTAATAAATATTCGTTGGTAATTCTCCGCTACTTCCTGTTTGAGCGCCGATTTCAATTATTTGAGGTTGAGGCTGAGCTGTGCCACCTTCAATCGTAAACTTGATGATATTTCGTTCAATGGTAGAAATTGCTGAATACCCCTTAAAATTTGATGCATCACCATCGTAAGTGTTTATAAAAACAACTCGTCCTTCCGGTACGGTATTGACATAGAAATTATAATAACCATTACCGCTGCTATATCCAGAATAATCATACATTGTTACTATGATGTTGCCACCTGTGTATTCAAATGGTGTTGTAAAAACAAATTCTACCCACTCTTCTGGAACAAGCGTAATAGTGCCATCAAAATTTGCAACTTGACTTGATGGTATGTTTACTCCACTACTCAAATAATCTAAATCATCGCCGTTGTTGAAATCAGTGCTGTTGTTGATATATATCGCAACTTTACGATCGTAGGTTGCAGTACTTCCATCTCCTTTGAATTTGATAGCTATGCTATTGATAGTTCCGCCTGTGTGGTTTATTTCGTTTGCTGTAAACAATTGTTGGCAAATGTTTTTGCTAGCCCAAATGTCAAAGGGTATGCCTGCATTCGTTGTGGCATTAGTCTCATCACCAATCGTCACTGTTGTTTGAGCATTAAGATTAGACAAGTTCAACCCGCCAAAAATGCACATAAAAATTGTTAAAAAGTACAATTTTCTCTTCATAAAATATTTCGCTTTTATTAATTCCAGGTTTTGTAAAAAATCTTGCAAAATTAGTCATTTTTTCAATTGAAAAACAATATGTTGAAAACTTTTTTGAACTAAGAACTAAGGCTTTTTGCTATGAGCCGTGAGCAATGAGCAATGGGCAAAAACGTCCAAATCCCAAGGCTCATAGCTCATAGCTAAAAGTTAAAAATTATTATATATTTTTCCCTTGACATTCGCCTTTCGGCGTCGTATATTTGCATACGAATTTTAAAAACCATTAGTTATGAAAACGTCAGATTTTATTATGATGCCACAAGATGGCATTTGTGAGAACGAATTACGAAACCTTATTATGAAAAACGAAAAGGAATACATTGAAAAGCAAGAAATCCTCGACGCAATCCGCGAAAGTCTTTTGGAGATAAAAAGACGTCATGAAAATGGTGACGAAGGTTTAACGCTTCAACAACTCATTGATGAACTATAGAATTATTCCAAGCAATTCTTTTTCAAAAGAAGCAAAAAGATTGACCAAGAAATATAGTTCTTTCAAGAAAGATTTAGAAGATTTACAAAACGAGCTCAAATCAAATCCATATTCCGGAATTGATTTAGGATGCGGCTTGCGGAAGGTCAGAATGGCGATAAAATCGAAAGGACGAGGCAAAAGCCATGGTGCCAGAGTCATCACATATTTGTTGCATGTTTATGAAGATGAAGGCGAAATCAACCTTCTGACAATCTACGACAAAGCCGAACGTGAAAGCATCAGCAGTAATGAGATAGAAGAAATCTTGAAAGAGATACAATTAGGACAGTAGTTTGTTGAACTAAGAACTAAGGCTTTTTGCTATGAGCCGTGAGCAATGAGCAATGGGCAAAAACGTCCAAAGCCCAAGGCTCATAGCTCATAGCTAATAGTTAAAAATTATTATATATTTTTCCCTTGACATTCGCCTTTTGGCATTGTATCTTTGCATGTGAATTTTAAAAACCATTAGTTATGAAAACGTCAGATTTTATTATGATGCCACAAGATGGCATTTGTGAGAACGAATTACGAAACCTTGTTATGAAAAACGAAAAGGAATACATTGAAAAGCAAGAAATCCTCGATGCAATCCGTGAAGGTCTTTTGGAGATAAAAGAAGCTCGTCTTTGTGGTCGTGAGTTGATGAGTGCGGAGGATTTGCTTAATGAATTGTAGAATAAAAGTCATTCCAAACTTTGCTAAGGATTTAAAACGGTTAAGCAAGAAATATCCTTCCATCAAACAAGATTACGCTAATTTACTTAGTGAACTCAAATCAAATCCATATTCAGGAATTGATTTAGGCTGCGGTTTGCGTAAAGTCAGGATGGCGATAAAATCAAAAGGTCGAGGCAAAAGCCATGGCGCTCGCGTCATTACGTATTTGTTACATGTCTCCGAGGATGAAGGAGAGATCAACCTCCTGACAATCTACGACAAAGCCGAACGCGAAAACATCAGCCGTAATGAGATAGAAGAGATTTTGAAAGAGATGTGATTAAGAACCGAGACACCAAGACACTGAGTCACCAAGTCAGTGTCTGTGTCAGAGTCAGTGTCAGAGTTTAGAGTTTAGAGTTCAGAGTTCAGGGTTGACTTTTTTAACATTTTTTAACTTTTTTATCCGAAAAGGAAGTGTTAATTTTGCCGAGAACTAAAAATCGAATTTATGGAAAAAATAAAAAAAGACGATTTGGAGAATTACTCCAAACCAAACCCAGAAATCGTCAATGCTGAATCCGAATACAAAAAATGGGTCTCAGACATAAAACTTCGTGTTCGTCAAAGTCAGATTAAAGCAGCTGTTAAAGTCAATACGGAACTATTGAAATTTTATTGGTATCTAGGAAATGAAATTGTTGAAAAACAAAAGCATGCGCATTGGGGAGATGGCTTTCTAAAAAGACTAAGCAACGACCTAATGTTCGATTTCCCTGACATAAAAGGATTTGAACCACGAAATTTAAGAAGAATAAAACAGTGGTTTCTAACTTACAATCAACTAGATGCAATTCGGGCACAAGATGTGCCCGAATTGCAGAACATGTTCTTTTCAATTCCTTGGGGACATCATATCCTAATAATGCAACGCTGCAAAAACATTGACAAAGCCTTATTTTACATCCAGCAAACTCTTGAAAACAATTGGAGTAGAAGTGTTTTAGATTGGCAAATAGATTCCAACTTGTATGAACGCAAAGGATCTAAAATATCAAATTTTTCCAAAACACTGCCAGATGTTCAAAGCGATCTGGCAAATCAAATCGTCAAAGACCCTTACAATTTTGACTTCCTTACCATTAGTGAAGATTACAAAGAAAAAGACTTACAACGTTGTTTGGAAGACAACATTTATCGCTTTCTGCTAGAACTAGGAAAAGGATTTTCTTTCGTGGGAAGGCAAGTCAAATTAGAAGTCGGAGATGATAATTTCTATTGTGATATGTTATTCTACCATATCCCATTGAAACGATATGTTGTAATAGAACTCAAGACTTGTAAATTTGAACCAGAATTCGTTAGCAAAATAAATTTCTATTGCAATGCCGTCAATCATTTGATTAAAGGGCCTGACGACAACGACACCATAGGATTATTGATTTGCAAAGAAAGAAATGACATTGTCGCGGAGTGGACAATAGAGAATGCTCCAATCCCAATTGGAATTTCCAAATATGAACTGCAAAATTTTATAAAGGAACTCTGAACTTAGACTGTTGACTTTTTTTAAGTCACCGAGACACCAAGACACTGAGTCTATAAGTCAGTGTTAAAAGTCAACAGTCAATGGTCAAAAAAAAGCTCACGGCTCATTGCTCGTAGCTCACAGCTTTTTATTATATTTGCCGAAATTAAAAAAATAAGGTTTTGCAAACGTTAAAATCACAGATAAATCCTAACAGCAAGGAGTTTCAGGATAACAAGAAGGCTTACATGGAGCTGATGGATCGTTATCGTGAAGGCATGTCCATGAGTATGCAAGGCGGTGGCGCCGCTGCCGTCGAGAAGCACAAGAAACGTAACAAACTTCTCGCTCGCGAGCGCATCGACCAGCTCATCGACAAGAACACTCCGTTCCTGGAGCTCTCGCCGATGGCTGCATACGACACTTATAACAACGACTTCCCTTCCGCCGGCATCATCACCGGCATCGGAATCATACAAGGCAGAGAGGCGATGATTGTCGCCAACGACGCCACGGTGAAAGGCGGCACTTATATGCAATACACCGTGAAGAAACATCTTCGCGCTCAGGAGATCGCGATGGAGAACAAACTGCCGTGCGTCTATATGGTCGACAGCGGCGGCGCATTCCTCCCAGAACAAGACACGGTGTTCCCCGACAGAGACCACTTCGGTCGTTTCTTCTACAATCAGGCTCGTATGTCGGCGATGGGAATACCACAGATTGCCATAGTGATGGGCATGTGTACCGCCGGCGGCGCTTACGTCCCAGCGATGAGCGACGAGACCATCATAGTAAGAAACCAAGGCACCATATATCTCGCAGGACCTCCTTTGGTGAAAGCCGCTACAGGCGAAGTCGTCACTGCCGAAGAACTCGGAGGTGCCGATATGCACACTTCTGTCTCTGGCGTCGCGGACCATCTCGCAGAAAACGACAGCCACGCGATGCAGATTTGTCGTAACATCTTCAAGACATTGGAAAAGAGAGAGAAACAACGTCTCGACATACTTCCTATAGAAGCACCGTTATATGACCCAGAGGAATTGTATGGCATCGCGCCTATCGACCTCCGTCAGCTCGTCGACCCGAGAGAAGTCATCGCTCGCCTCGTCGACGGCAGCCGTTTCCAGGAGTTCAAGGCTCGCTACGCCACTACGATAGTATGCGGCTTCGCGCATATCATGGGATTCCCTGTAGGCATCATCGCCAACTACGGCGTTCTCTTCTCAGAGTCAGCACTCAAGGCTACGCACTTCATAGAGTTATGCTGTCAAAGAAACATACCGCTCGTATTCTTGCAGAACGTCACCGGCTTCATGGTCGGCAAGCAGTACGAATGCGGCGGCATCGCTAAAGACGGTGCCAAGATGGTACATGCGGTAAGTAACGCCAACGTGCCTAAGTTTACCGTTATCTTCGGCGGCTCGTTTGGCGCGGGCAACTACGGCATGGCAGGACGCGCCTATAGCCCAAGGCTGCTCTTCATGTGGCCTAACGCCAAGATTTCCGTCATGGGCGGCGAACAAGCTGCCGGCGTGCTTTCCACAGTGAAAGAAGAACAATACAGATACAGAGGACAAGAGATTTCAAAAGAAGAACTCGCTAAGATAAAATCAGAGATACTCGCCAAATACGACTACGAAGGCTCGGCGTTCTACAGCACCGCACGTCTCTGGGACGACGGCATCATAGACCCTGTCGACACACGTAAGATACTCGCAATGGGAATAGCGTCATCATTGAATCAGCCGTTCCCACCATTGCAGTTTGGTGTATTTAGAATGTAATTTTGGTTTAAGGATTAAAGCTTAAGGTTTAAGGATTTTTGGTCCAGCCTTAAACTTTAAACCTTAAACTTTAAACCAAAAAACAAATGGATTTCACGACATTACAAATAGGAATAGAAAAGAATGTGGCTCGCATCGCCTTGAATCGTCCAGAGGTGCGTAACGCCATGAATGCTCTCATGATAAAAGAACTGACAGAAGCCGTCGACTGGCTCGATGCTCGCGACGACATCAGAGTCATTGAGATATGCGGCAACGGAAAGTCGTTCTGTTCGGGAGCTGACATCAATTATATGAAAGACATCGCGTCGTTCGGTTACGAGCAGAACCTCGAAGATGCGAAACGACTTTCAAAGTTATTCAAGAAGATATATTTCTGTAACAAGCCGGTCATCACTCTGGTGCAAGGTGCGGTCATCGGCGGCGCCAACGGCATCACTGCAGCTTCTGACGTGGTGCTCGCCGAAAAAGACACCGTCTTCGCCTTCAGCGAGGTGAAGCTCGGCCTCACTCCTGCCACAATATCGCCTTTCGTCATAGCACGATGCGGAGAGATGCCAGCGAGAGACCTGATGCTGTCGGGACGTAAGTTCACAGCACAAGAAGCGATGGATTATAAACTCGTCAATTATGTAGGCACCATAGACGAATTAAACCAAAGACTAGATTTCTATATCGACAATTATCTGAAGGCTTCGCCAGATGCCATCAGAGACTGCAAGCATCTCATCAGAAACGTCGTCGGCAGAGCCAATCCTTACGACGGAATATTTGACGCTACAGCCATGATGATAGCACAGGAAAGAATGAGTGACGATGCGCAGGAGAGGATGAAGGAGTTTTTAGGATAAGGCTGTTTGCTGTTAAAAAATGTATCTGTAATGAATTATTCGTTGGAAAAAGTGTAATTGTCTAAAATAATTCGTTAGAAAAAGTGTATAAATATCTTGTTTATTCGTTGGAAAAAGTGTATTTTTGCATTCGGATAAATGATTAATTACGATGCTAAGAAGAAAAATCGAATCGGTTTTGACTGAGTGGAAGAACTCTGAATTAAAAAAACCACTTGTGATAAAAGGCATTCGTCAATGCGGAAAAACCTACATTGTTCAAAAATTTGCAAAAGAAAATTATGAGAATGTAGTTTATATGAACTTCATTCTTGAACCTGACAAAAAGTTAGCATTTACAGGTAATATTGATGTTGACACCATTCTTCTTAACTTATCTGCTTTGATTCCTGGTAGTCGTTTTGTTAAAGGAAAGACTTGTATTATTCTTGATGAGATTCAAGAATGTAGAGAGGCGAGAACAGCTTTAAAGTCGTTTCAAATAGATGGTAGTTTTGACGTTATTGCCACAGGTTCTCTCTTAGGAGTTAGAGGTTACGGCAAAAGCGACAATGATGTCCAAGATTCAGTTCCTGTTGGTTATGAAACGGTTGTTGAAATGTGTCCATTAGATTTTGAAGAGTTTTTATGGGCAAATGGAATTGATGAAAAGGTTATTGATACGGTAAAGTCGTGTTTTGAGAAAGAGAGTGTAGTTCCTGATGGCATTCATAAAGTTATGATGGAGTTGTTGTACAGATACGTCATTGTTGGAGGGTTGCCAGAGGTGGTAAATACATTTCTTGAGACCAAAAACATCGAGTTAACGTATAAGGTTCAGCGTAATATTTTATCTGAATACGAGGAGGATATGGTTAAGTATGCAGATGATGCGGATAAGTCACGAATTCGAGAGTGCTTCGAGTCTATTCCTAGGCAATTAGCCAAAGAAAATAAGAAATTCCAGTATTCTGTAGTACGCAAGGGAGGACGTTCTTCGCAATACATAGGTAGCATTCAGTGGCTTGAAGATGCAGGAATAGTTAAAAGATGTTATAATACACAAATTACAGAGTTGCCACTTGAGGGGAATTCCATTAATGATTGTTTTAAGTTGTACACTTCTGATATAGGTCTTCTTGTTGCAATGCTTGATTACGGCACTCAGGCGGATATTCTAAAAGGCAATCTCTTAGGTTATAAGGGTGCTATATTTGAGAATCTCATGGCGGATTTTCTTTGTAAGTCTGGTCAGAAATTGTATTATTTCCAGAAGGATAGCGGACTTGAGTTGGATTTTCTCGTGCGATACCAGGGAGAATGTGTGGCGTTAGAAGTCAAAGCAAAATCTGGAAAAGCAAAAAGTTTAAGAACGGTCCTAAATAATAAAAATATTTATCATATCAATAATGCCATTAAGCTTGGAAGATATAATGTAGGACGAGAAAAAGAAGTGTTTACAATACCTCTTTATATGGGGTTTCTTGTTAAAGATAATCTTGCAAATATTATAGTTCCGGATATTGATATGAGTTTATTGACATAGATATAATTTTAGTAAAAAAAATAATTGCAAATTGTAAATTGTAAATTGTAAATTATTAACTTTGTGTCCTATTATGCCTTCAAAGAAAATACATAAGATATTAGTAGCGAACAGAGGTGAGATTGCTGTTCGTATTATCAGCACCTTAAAGAAACTGAGCATCAGTTCGGTTGCCGTGTATGCTGATAATGATATCGATTCTATGCATTGTCGTGTCGCCGACGAGGCGCGTCCTCTTGGCGGCGGCAGTTTGAAGGACACCTATCTCAACATTCAGAAGATTATAGATGTAGCTTTAGATGCCGGCGTGGATGCCATACATCCAGGATATGGATTTTTATCTGAGGATGCCGACTTCGCCGAGGCATGTAGAGCGAACAATTTGATATTTATCGGTCCTGATGCCGAGTCGATGCGTTTGATGGGCGACAAGATCAGGGCTCGTCAGTTTGCCATTGAGAACGACATCCCTGTCGTTTGGGGTTTGGTAGGCAGCGTTGAAGAAATAGAGGCGCAAGCCGCCGCCCTGCCGTATCCCGTATTGATAAAAGCCTCTGCGGGCGGCGGCGGCAAGGGCATGCATATCGTCGACGACGCCTCACAACTACATCTCTCGTTAGAACAAGCATCACGCGAAGCAGAACGTTACTTCGGCAACGGACAAATCTTCATAGAGCAATATATCAGAAACCCTCGTCATATCGAGGTGCAAATCCTCGCCGACCATCACGGTAACGTGATTCATCTCTACGAACGTGAATGCTCAGTACAACGCAGATACCAGAAGATAATAGAAGAGTCACCATCGCCATCGTTGTCAGAAGAAAGACGTCAGGCGATATGTCAGACTGCCGTCGACATCTGCAAGAAGATGAATTACAACAACGCCGGCACGGTGGAATTCATCGTCGATGAGAACCAGAACTTCTATTTCCTCGAGATGAACACCAGAATACAGGTGGAGCATCCAGTGACGGAACAAAGAACCGGAATAGATATCGTAGAAGAGCAGATCCGTATCGCACGCGGCAAGGTGATGGGCTACACTCAAGATTCTATCGTAGCTAACGGTCACGCCATAGAATGCAGAATATATGCTGAAGACCCTGAAAACAATTTCATGCCGGCGCCAGCGCAACTCACATTATACCACGAACCTAAGATGCGCGGCGTGAGAATCGACAGCAGCATCAACGGTCCTACAACGATATCTGATAGCTACGATCCGATGATAAGCAAACTCATCTGTCACGGCAAGACAAGAGCATCGGCTATTGAGATAACAAAAAACGCACTGAAAGATTATATCGTACAGACATATAAAACCAATATACCTTACCTCCAAAGTATTATCGAGAACGAAGATTTCGTCAACAACAGAATCGACACTTCTTATTGCGAGAAACATCAGCAACAACTTATTGATGCTATGCACAGCATACGCAACGATATCAAGAAAGAAGACGTCGTCGCTTTGTTCCTGTTCTACGATTTCAATAAGTTATATCTTGAAAACAAAGACATTAACAATGTCTGGGAAAGAATAGGATATTGGCGTTACAATATGAATATCACGGTTAGTGTTGAGCAGTCAGCAGTCAGCGGTCAGCCATCAGCGGTTTACAATGTTAATATTGAGAAGATAAATCCTAAGTCGTTGAAATGCAATATCAATGGACAGGATTATGAAGTCTTGTTGACACAAAACGGCGGTGATATCAATAAGGTCATGATAAATGGAATGACGGAATCTATCTTCGTTTCGGAGACATCAGACAATAACTATTGCGTTCATCTCAGAGGCCTCGACTTCATATGTCGTCGTAATGATGAGTTGAATGATTCAAGAGACTATTCTTGTAATGATGTGAAAAACAGCGATATGACATATTATTCACCAATGCCTGGAAAAGTCATTAAGGTTAATGTTAAAGAAGGCGACGAGGTGAATGAAGGCGATGTGTTATGCGTTGTCGAGGCAATGAAGATGGAAAACAATATAAAGGCGATGACTTCTGCTAAAGTGGCAAAAGTCTTTGTCAACGAAGGTGATAAAGTAGATGTTAAAAATATTTTGATAGAATTATCGATATGAATTTTGATTTGACAAAAGAACAAATAGAGTTTCGTAATAAAGTACGCGATTTCGCTGAGCGTGAAGTGAAACCTGTTGCTTCTTATAATGACGAACATGAGATTTTCGATGTTGAGTTAACAAGAAAGATGGCCGACCTTGGTCTTTTAGGTATGTGTGTTCCAAAAGAATATGGCGGTCAGCAACTCGACACCTTATCATATATCATAGCTGTTGAAGAACTCGCAAGAATAGACGGCTCCACGGCAGCCACCATTGCGGCTGACAACTCATTGGGCATCAGTCCTATCAAAGAATACGGAACCAAAGAACAAAAAGAAAAATATTTACCACGTCTTTGCAAGACACATCTTTGGGGATTCGGATTGACAGAAGAAAACGCAGGCTGCGACTCAAGAGGCACACAGTCGACAGCACGTCAAGACGGCGACGACTGGATCGTGAATGGCTCTAAGATATTCATCACCAACAGTGCAACGCCAATGACATTGGGAAGCACCATACAAGTCATCACCGGCGAAAACAACGGCAAACCAGAATTCACCACATTCTTGATTGAAAACGACACTCCAGGTTTCACACAAGAAGCTATGGATCGTAAGATGATGTGGCGCGCTTCTAACACAGGTCGCCTCACCTTCGACAAAGTTCGACTTCCAAAAGAAAATATGCTCGGCGCACCAGGTCAAGGCTCTCATATCATGTTGTCGACATTAGACGGAGGCCGTCTCTCAATCGCTGCTATGGGATTAGGTTGCGCTCAAGGTGCATATGAAATGGCTCTCGCTTATTCTCAAAAAAGAGAACAATTCGGAAAACAGATTTGTAAATTCCAAGCTGTCAGCTTCAAACTCGCCGACATGGCAATGAAAATAGAAGCTGCACGCTGTCTGTTATATAAAGCTTGTAGAATAAAAGACGCAGGATTGCCTTATGGCAAAGAAGCCGCTATGGCTAAGCTGTACTGCTCTGAAGTCGCTGCTGAAGTATGCGACAACGCAGTACAAGTGATGGGCGGACATGGATTGTTGAAGGATTTCCATATGGAGAGATTCTACCGCGACCAAAGAATATTACAGATAGGCGAAGGAACATCAGAGATATTACGTCTCGTGATTTCAAGATATATAGGATGTTAATAGAAATAAGGTTTAATAATAAATAAAAATTGAGTTATGAATAAATTAGAACAAATGTTTGAAGTATTGCGTAGCCGTCCAAAGAAACGTTTGGTAGCAGCTTACGCTAATGATGATCACACAATCTGCGCTGTCAGCGAAGCTGTTGACAATGGTTTGATCGAGGCTATCTTATGCGGTGATAAAGATGTTATCGCTCAAGTTTGCGAAGCAGAAAAAATCGACATCAACAAATTCAAAATCATCCATGAAACAGAAGACGTAAAAGCAGCAGCTAAAGCATGTGAACTCATCAACGCTGGCGAAGCTGACATCATGATGAAAGGTCTTCTCTCAACAGACAAATACATGCGCGCTATCTTGAACAAAGAACGTGGCTTGTGTCCTCCAAACGCTACATTGGCTCACGTATGTGCAATCGAAAACCCTAACTACCACAAGTTAATGATTGCCAGCGACTGCGCTATCATCCCAGCTCCAGATTTCAAACAAAAACAAACATTATTGAAATACTTAGTTGCAACAGCTAACGCTTTGGATATCAAGAATCCTAAATTAGCTATCATCACAGCAACAGAACAAATGCTCGCAGGTATGCCAGCATGCGTTGACGCAGCCCTCATCACCAAGATGGCAGAACGCGGCCAAATCAAAGGTTGCGTCGTTGACGGCCCTATCTCATTAGACCTCGCTATCGACGCTGAAGCAGTAGCTATCAAAGGTTTCAAGAGCCCTGTCGCTGGCGACGCCGACTGTCTCCTCTTCCCATGCATCGAAGCAGCTAACGTATTCTACAAATGTAACAGCAAATTCAACCACGCTGAAGTTGCAGCAGTCGTTATGGGCGCAAAAGTTCCATGCGTATTGTCATCACGCGGCGACACTGCAAAGACAAAATTATATTCAATAGCATTAGCAGCATTATTAGCAAAATAATATAAAACATAAAAAAATTAAGACTATGAGTTACAAATTATTAATTATAAACCCAGGTTCAACATCAACTAAAATTGCTGTTTTCCAAGATAAAGAATGTGTCTTCAAGACAAACATCAAACACTCAGCAGAAGAAATCGCTCCATTCGAACATATCGCTGACCAATATCACTTCCGTAAAGATGTTATTCTTAACACTTTGAAAGAAGCTGGCATTGAACTCAACGACCTTTCTATGGTTGTAGGTCGTGGCGGTTTGTTAAAACCACTCACATCAGGTATCTACGAAGTCAATGAAGCAATGAAACGCGACTTGGTCAACAGCCCTGTTGGTGAACACGCTTGTAACCTCGGCGGTTTGATCGCTGACGATATCGCTAAGTCAGTTGGCGTTAAGGCTTATATCGCTGACCCAGTTATCGTCGACGAAATGGAAGACGTAGCACGTTTCTCAGGTCACCCTGCATTCCCACGTATGTCAGTTTTCCACGCTTTGAACCAAAAGATGATCGCTCGTCAACACGCTACTACAGTTGGCAAGAAATATGAAGAATTGAACCTCATCGGTATTCACCTCGGCGGTGGCATCTCAGTGGCAGCACATAAAAAAGGTCGCGTCGTTGACGTCAACAACGCTTTGAACGGCGACGGTCCTTTCACACCAGAACGCTCTGGCGCATTGCCATCAGGTCCTCTCATGAACGCTTGCTTCAGCGGTAAATATACAAAGAAAGAAATAGACCTCATGCTTAAAGGTCAAGGCGGTTTCGTCGCTTACCTCGGCACTAACGACGCTATGGAAGTTGAAAACCAAGTCAAGGCTGGCAACAAAGAATGGGAACTCGTATATCGCGCAATGGCTTACCAAGTAGCTAAAGAAGTCGGCGGCCTCGCAGCATCAGCATTCTGTATGGATGTTGACGCTATCTTCGTCACAGGTGGTATGGCATACGACAAGAACTTCTGCAAGATTTTAGAAGGTCACCTCAGCAAGATAGCTCCACTTTGCGTATATCCAGGTGAAGACGAAATGATGGCTCTTACATTAAACGGCCTCATGGTCCTCAACGGCGAAACAGTAGCTAAGATTTACGAATAAACTTTAGAATTCTAAAACTCTAGAATTCTAGAAATATAAAGCGAGTGGAATTTATTTCTGCTCGCTTTTTTAGTGAGACGAAAGAACATAGGCAGGCGTGTGGAGTGCGAAGTAGGCACTACAGAGGGATTTTTATAGCATTTATTTATTGTATGTATCGGCAAAGTGGACATTTAACGCTGTAGCAACCCATTTGCCTCCATCTTCCTTTTTACGAAGATATTTCACTTCCTCAAATATGGCACCACGTTGGTTGAGAAGATCTGCAAGATTTTTAGTCCATTCTTTGTCAAGCACTCTGTCCATAATATTAGCGTTTGCCCATTCGCGCACGTCACTATTTAACGGAATTTTAATGTTGTTAACTTCATCAAAAACACTGTTTTTTAACAGGAATGTCTTTGACATACCATCTTTGGGGTTGTCTTCAACGAAGTATACAACTTGCCAAGACACAACCTTACTCTTTAGCAAAAGACTTATTCCGTCTACCTTGTAAACCGAACCTCTTTCCAAATAACCGCCATTTGCAGCAGACAATTCTTTTATTTTTTCCTCTGACATATCGGCCCATTTTTCTGTGACTGGGTCAACGAATACAAGAATTGCAACTTTATGCGATTTCCAAACACCTTTCTCTGTATCGTTTGGTCCTCCGTAAATAACGCCTGGAAAAAATACACGTTTAAATAAAATGTCCTGTGATTCATTGTTTGCTTCAGAACTAAAGAATTTTCCGATTGTTGCCATAACTAAAAGTTTTTATTGGAACGACATACTCACAAATATCCTGTTTCAATGCATCTCGGTGTCTTGGAAACTTAGTGTCTGTTTTAGGCAACCTAAAAAAACAGGTGTTCTAATAATATCTTCACTCCTAGTCCTATCAAGATAACGCCTCCTGTTATTTCGGCAGCTTTGCTGTAACGTGAGCCGAAGATATTTCCTATCTTGACTCCTGCGAATGAGAAAAGGAAAGTCGTCACGCCGATGACAAGCACCGATTTCCAGATATTGACCGACAGGAATGCGAACGACACTCCCACTGCCAAGGCATCGATGCTGGTAGCAATAGCCATCATAAGCATAGTCTTGAATCCAGTACTATTACAAGTACACTCAGCTGTTGTCTGTTGTCCGTTGTCTGTAGACTCTTCTTCCGACAATGCTTCTCTGATCATATTGACACCTATTATAAGTAACAGTCCAAATGCTATCCAATGGTCGAAAGATGTGATGAGATGCTCGAACTGTGCGCCGAGGAAATATCCTATTATAGGCATCAGAGCCTGAAAACCGCCGAACCATAATCCGCATAACAAGGCAGTCTTGAACGAGAATTTCTTCGTCGCAAGACCTTTGCATATCGAAACAGAGAAAGCGTCCATCGAAAGAGCAACGCTTATTGCGAGTAGTGTAAAAATATCCATGTCGGGATGACAAGATTCGAACTTGCGGCCTCTTCGTCCCGAACGAAGCGCGCTACCGGACTGCGCTACATCCCGATTTTTTAAAATTCTAAAATTCTAGAACTCTAAAATTCTAGAAATAATTCTAAAGTTTTAGAGTTCTAAGATTCTAGAGTTCTAATTAAAGTCTATCATTAGATCCAAGAACGTTGATGATCTTATGCATATAGAGTTTTTGCATGCTTTCACGTGCTGGACCTAAATATTTACGTGGGTCGAATTCACCTGGTTTTTCAGCTAATGTCTTACGTACTGCTGCTGTCATTGCAAGACGGCTGTCAGAGTCGATGTTGATTTTACATACTGCTGACTTAGCTGCTTGACGGAGTTGTTCTTCTGGGATACCGACTGCTGCTACCATCTTACCGCCGTATTTGTTGATTGTGTCAACGTCTTCTTGTGGCACTGATGACGAACCGTGAAGTACGATTGGGAATCCTGGGAGTTCTTTTTCAATAGCTGCCAATACGTCGAATGCCAATGGAGGAGGAAGAAGTCTGCCTGTCTCTGGATCTAATGTACATTGTTCTGGAGTGAATTTATATGCGCCGTGTGATGTACCGATTGAGATTGCCAATGAGTCACAGCCTGTCTTTGTAACGAAGTCTACTACTTCTTCTGGTTTTGTGTAGTGGCTTTCTTCTGCGCTTACTTCGTCTTCAACGCCTGCTAAAACGCCGAGTTCGCCTTCTACTGTTACATCGAATTGATGTGCGTATTCAACGACTTTCTTTGTCAAAGCAACGTTTTCTTCGTATGGAAGATGTGAGCCGTCGATCATAACTGAAGAGAAGCCCATATCGATGCATGACTTGCATGTTTCGAAGCTGTCGCCGTGGTCGAGGTGAAGAACGATTTCTGGTTTTTCACAGCCTAATTCTTTTGCGTATGCTACAGCGCCTTCTGCCATATAACGAAGCAATGTCTGGTTAGCATAGTCGCGTGCGCCCTTAGATACTTGCAAGATAACAGGTGATTTTGTTTCAACAGAAGCTTTAACGATAGCTTGAAGTTGTTCCATATTGTTGAAGTTAAATGCTGGGATAGCATAACCACCTTTAACAGCTTTCGCGAACATATCGCGAGTGTTAACAAGACCTAAAGTTTTGTAATTTATCATAGTATATTATTTTTTAATTTGTTAATGTTTCTTTTTATGCTGTGAGCTATGAGCTATGAGTTATGAGCAGTGCTCATGGCTCAATGCTCACTACTCAAAGCCATATCAATTCCTTTTGCTTCTAATCTTAGAGATTCTATCCAATACTGAGTGTGTCTTTTGTGATTCTTCTGTCTCATCGTGTCGTGCTGAGATGAGCAGCAGCTTATCACCTTTTTTAAGGAAGAGCTGTCCGTTCGGCACTATATATTTATTTCTACGTTCGACTATCATCACCAGTGTTCCTTCTGGCAGAGGATAATCTTTCAGATACGCTTCGTCTTTAACGACCTGCTGTTGCAGGATTGTATTCAGTTCTTCAGGGATATCGACACCGAAGTTTTCCGGACCGTCATCTTTTACCGTACTCAATCTTAACCAATCAGCGACTTTAGTTATCGTTGTACCTTGTATTATGAGTGATGTAAGAGTGATGAAGAACACCATATTAAATATGAATGATGCTCCTGGCACTTCTGCTACCATCGGATATGTAGCGAATATTATAGGTGCGGCACCTCTCAATCCCACCCATGAGATAAATATCCTAGACCTCTTCGCTATGCCTTTGAATGGCAAGAGACATAAGAATACCGACAATGGACGTCCGACTAAGATGACGAAGACGCCTACTATCAATGCTGGCAATGCGATCTTGAACATCTCGTGAGGGTTGACGAGCATACCTAACACCAAGAACATCACAATCTGCACTAACCATACGATACCGTCAAGGAAAGAACTGATGCTTTTGTTTTCCGTCAGCTTGGAATTTCCCATCACTATACCTGCTACATATACTGCAAGGTAGCCATTACCTTTAAATAAATTGGTAAATGAGAAAGTGAAAAATATGAAGCTGAACATCAATATCGGATACAAGGATTTATTTTGAAGGTCGATTTTATTGATGATCCAGACGCATGCCTTGCCGAGCAGATAACCGAATACAAGACCGAATCCGAACTGCAACACAAAGTTTAATATTATGTTCCATGCGTTGACATCTGTCGTCTCACCGCCTTGTATGATTTGTATCATCACTATGGTGAGCATATAAGCCATCGGGTCGTTGCTACCGCTTTCAAATTCGAGGAGTGGCTGCAGATTATTACGCAATCCCATTTTCTGCGAACGGAGTATATTGAACACCGTCGCCGAGTCTGTTGACGACATCGTGGCTGCGAGAAGAAGTGCCAAGGTCAGAGGGATATGTATCACATGTGAGAAAGCATGAGAGATACCATAGATAAAAAGACCTGTGAACATTGTGGTCAGCAATACACCTAATGTCGACAGTGTGATACCTGCGCCTAGTATAGGCTTCACATCAGAGAATTTGGTATCCATGCCGCCAGAGAACAGGATGATGGTAAGAGCCACCATACCGATAATCTGTGCGTATTTATAGTTGTCAAATTGTATTCCCAAGCCATCAACGCCAAGTAACATTCCTATGAGCAAGAACACCAGCAACACAGGCACGCCGAACTTATAGCCCGTCTTGCTCAGCAAGATGCTGACGAACCATATAACGGCCCCTATCAAAAGTACGTTTTCTGGAGTAAATACCATAGTAATCAGCGTTTTTTATATAACGATTATGCTTGATTAAGTGTTTTGCAAAGATAATACTTTTTTTGAGTTAGGAATTAGGAATTAGGAGTTAGGAATAAAAAAAGAGGCTGCTTTTTCAAGCGGCCTCCTTTTGATTTTTTGAGATTATGAATTTTATCTAACAACGCTGATGCGTTTTACTGCAACGCCGTTGTCTGTAACTATACGTACCATATAAACACCTGTCTGGTATTGTGCCATATCGATGACTTCATTGTCACTGTCGACATTTTGGTCATAAACGATTTGACCTAATGCATTAACGATTGTGATACGTCTCATAGCTTCGACATTGATGTTCAAGTTGCCGTTTGTTGGGTTAGGATAAATCATCAAGCCTTCAACACCATTTTCTTCTATAGCTGTTACTTCAACTATCACATAGTTTTGTGCGTAGTTACCGAAAGCTCTTGCTGGAGCTGATTCGCATTCCATACCGTTTTCTTCATATACAGCTGTGACTTGATAGTAGTATGTACCTTTTTCAACTTCATCGAAATAGATTTTCTTTGTTGTTGTTCCTACAAGTTCAACATCGTCTAAAGATGTACCACGATAGATGTTATAGTTCTTGAATGAGAGGTCTCTTGTTGCTGGGTCTATTGATTTAGCCACACCAGCTTCGTTTGTCACGAATGCACGAATCATGAATGAGCCATCGAGAGATAATTCTGTGATGTCTAACCATTCCATACCATCTATTGAGAACCAGCGAGCATTAGCATCGCCGCAGTCTCTTGACAATGCTGCAGGCCATTTCATACCATTACTTGTCTTCAAAACTACCCATACATTTTCTTCGCCGCTTATTACGAGTGGACTTGTCAATACTATTTCTTTGAAATCACTTGAACCTGTTCCTGTATATTGTTGTGTATGAACCATGATTTCAGGAGCATTTTCTCCGCCGTAGTAAATCTCAACAGTAACTTCATTGGTTCCGCCACCATCTAAAAAGTCGTAGAACATGACTTTAGTAAGACTTGTACCAGCATAAGCTTCGAGTTTTTCAACAGGGAATTTAACACCATAATAGAATGTCTCTACGCCACCGACAGATTCGATCATATTGCCATCGTCATAGTGCAACCATTCTGATGTTGGAGGGATGTAAGGATATTCTAAAATTGTTCCGAATCTTCCGTCTTTATATAATGCTGAATAAGCGCGGAGGTCTTTTGGTGAAGGACATGCGAGGTCAGCGATGACTGATTGTGGGCATGACATTGCGTAATATGTAACGTCTTTTTCACCACCATAAACGGTTCTCACTGTATATTCGTCGCCAGCCATTGAGTTTTCATCTACGAATGACTCACCTTGAATGAGTTCAGAGATGACGCTGCCGTTGCGGCATACCATAACGCCGAGCATATCTGCTTCTGGCAATTCTGGTTCAACGTCTGTCACATAAGCGCGGATCTGCCATGAGAATGCTGCTGAAGATACCATTGCAAGGTCAACCCATGTGCCATCAAATGCAATCCAGCGTCCGTTAGGATCGCCACTGTCAGCTGAGCCTGCTGCTGGTTTCATACCTGATGTTGTATTGTGCAATACAATCCAGATGTTGTCTGTACCGCTGATTTCTATCGCTGTTTCCAACTCTACTTCAATATAAGACTCAGAGCCTGTACATTGATATTTTTGGTCATACAATAAGATTTGAGGAGAATAGTTGCCGCCTTTGTAGATGTACAATTCACCTTCATAAGCTTCTTTGTCATATAAAGATACTTTTGTAAGATATTGACCAGCATATTTTGCCATATCTTCTTTAGGGAACATAATACCCCAGTGGAATGATATTGGAGAGCCTGTTTCGTTATCTAACAATGTAATTGATTCTTTCCATTCGCCGTCGTCGTATGAGAGCCATGCTTCTGCTCTTGAGTTGTCTGACTTAGCTTTAGCTTTTTCTGGCAATGTCCAGCTTACATTTGTAACGCCTTCAGCATATTCTGCAGTAAGATTTTCAACGCCTTCAAACTTATCGCATGCTGTCTTTCTCCATGTGTATGATGCTTGATGGCCTTCACCCATAGTATAGACAGGAACAACTGTTGTGGTGTATTTTTGTCCGTCGACGAGGTTTTCGTGTTGATAGTAAGGCTTTGTCAAGTTCTCTGCTACCAATTCTTCGTCTAAGTAGACTTGATATGATAACAACGCTCTGTTGTTTCTTGCTGTTGTTTCCAAAGAAATATCATCGACATTGATATAGAATTCGTCTGAGCAGTTGAAGTGACGCAATGCGATATATATTTCCTGACCTGCGTAATCGCTGAGGTCGACGACTTTTTCATACCATTGACCTTGTTCTCTTGTATTGCCTGACTTTGCTGTCAATGTTTCTTCCCATATTGTGATGAAGTCTTCTGGTTTATCGTTGTTTGCCAATGATACAGCCACGCCATAATGTTCAGCAGGTGCCATAACATCTTGAGCGCAAACCCAGAATCTCAATTTTGATGTTTCATCAATTTTATACTTGTTTGCTGTAACGAGATAGTTGTCTGGTGTAAGGATTACTCCGAATATCCATGACATTGAAGTTACACAGGCTGTACTATAGTTATGTCCTGAACCTGGAGCCATGATTTCGATTGAGTTTTGCCATGTATAGTTGTCGTTGTCGACGTCTAATGTAACCCAGCCGTTCAAAGTACCATCATCGAAGTCGAATGAAAACTCATCGCCGACGCCAATGTTTTCGCCATCCCACATTACCCAGCCTGTTGGTGACACATATAAGTTCTCAACAGCTGCGATGTCTTCTGAAAGGAAGCAGTCGATTTCTGTTGGTTCCCAGATTTCCACTGTCTCGCCTTCATATTCTGAGAAGAAGCCTTTCTTGCTGATTGTAACTTCATAAACACCTTTACGAATGCCTGTGAATGTGTAAGTGTCTTTTAAACCTAATGTTGTGCTGTAAGTATATTCTTTTTCAACTTTGTTTGACAAGCTGATGACAGTACCTGCTACAGGGTCTTCTGAGTCTAACTCAACTGTCACAGTCAAGTCTGTCGACATATCTTTAGAAATAGTATTTGACCAAACGACGTCTGCTTCATTTACCAATCCTAACAATGAGATGTTATCAACAGCTGTCCATGCGCCATATCCGCTATATTGATTTGCGAAAGCGAAATAAACGTCTTGGTCTTCATATCCTGCCAAGTCGACTTCAGCGTCAGTCCATCTTGAAACAGACTTGCCTGGTCTTGTGCTCCATAATTCTGTCCATGGACCTGTTGGCGTTGTTGATACATAAAGATATAATCTTGAGTAGTAATCATTATTGACTTTAGGATTTACATAGCTGAAAGACATTGATGCTTCGTCTGATGGCACTCTCATTTTTGATGAAACGAGATAGAATCTTGCATCTGTATGATATTCATTACTGATGCTGACTGCATAATATTTACCTTCTTTTGGAGCAAGTTCTGAATATGATGATACTGATTTCCAGTTTTGCAGTTTATTTATTTTATCTGTTGAGTCTAATTTGTTTTCGTTATAGACTGTCCAGCCTAAAGGTAATGTAGCGTCTTCAATGCTTTCGTTGAACACTTCTTTCTTGACGAGAGTATCATATAAAGCTGCAACGCCCCATTTATAAGCACCAGTTCCCAATGTTGCCAAAGCCTCATCTGTATATGATGTTGCTGTTGTGTTTTCTAAAACAAGTTCTGTTGACTTTTTATAGAGGTCTTTTCTGTAGACATTATATTTTGAGGTGAATTCGCCTTTTGATGCAGATGATAAAACTCTCATTCTGCCTGAAGCGTCTTCAAGATAACCTCTTATCATACATGTTCCGTGCAATTTATATTCGTATCCATGTTTCCATACTTTACCATCAACTGAAAGCCAGTCTGTTGTAAGATGTTCAGACTTTAAGCTAGCTGCTATAGGATATGACAATTGGTCGCAGTATAAAGTAATCCATAATGGCTTTGTACCATCAATTTCTACTGGTGTTGAAAGTTCAACTTCAAACATTTCGTTTGTTCCTGACAATGAGAATTTTTGTGTTGAAACCAATGTTTCTGGCACTGTATCGCCACCGAGATAGATATTGGCTGTATATTGTGCAGGATTTGAATAATCAGAGTCGAAGACTGCTATCTTTGACAATGTAGTTCCAGCATATTGACGTGTCACAGGGAAGCTTACGCCCCAGTATGTAGGACTTACAGAACCTGTTCCGATTGATGTAGCCCATTTGCCATCGTCATATCCGATCCAACCGTCCTTGGTTTCAACTTCTTTGTAGAATCTAATGTTGTCAACGAAGTATGCATCGTCATAAGTATGTCTTGAGCCGTCTTTTGAATATTCCCATCTGTAGGTATGTGTTCCTTCTGTGACGAACACCTCAACAGCTCTCCATTCTCTGTTGCCTGATATTGATGTTTGCAAAACGTCATCAATGTAGAATTTTGCAAAGTCAGCGTGGTCTTCTGATGAAGCTCTGTGGTTAAATGACAAGAAACCATCGTAAGGCACGTTGACATCTAACTCGATTGCAGATACTGCATAGTCGACTCTCTCGCATGATGACTTGATTGCGAAGTTGCTTTGGCAAGCTTCTTCTGTTATAACCCATGGATATAAACTGTCGTTTTTCCAGTTTCTTGTTGTCAAGGTTTGTGATTCAAAGTCTTCAAAGTCTGTTTGCTGGAAATCCATATCCCATTCAACATCGACTGAAGTTCCGTTTTCAATAGCACTGACCCATTTCACTGGATTCAATGTTCCTGTGTTTTCATTACTTGTCTGTGCGTTAAGCGTAAAAATCCCTAACAAGCACATCATTGTAAAGAGGAATAATCTTTTCATAACAATAGATTTTATTTGATATTATAATTTTCTTTTGACTATTAATTTATGGGCAACAAATATAAGAAAAAACATTGAACCTCAACCCGACAATCACAGGGTTATATCAAAAAAAAGACGAGTCAATTGACTCGTCTTTTCAAAAATAAATTTGGGATTTATTCTTCGGTGTTTTTTCTGCGTCTTAATACGGCATATCCTACTCCCATGCCTGCCAGCAGCAGCCAGCCTGAACCGATTGGAGTTATCTTGGCTGGATAGTCAT
>JAZQYR010000014.1:0-1506 GCA_045633585.1 Bacteroidales bacterium | reverse complement strand
TTTTCATAATAATAATGTATTTGTTTTTCAATAAGTAAATTACGATTGATTCGCAAAACTACGAAAATACCGTATTAATTAATACGTTAATGCCTTTTTGTGATACAAAGTTAGATATTAAAGAGTCTTAATCCAATATTTTCTTCGAATTAAAAGTCTTAATAGGATAATGGTAAGTAACTGATAATCAGATGTGATTTTTCTTGAAAGTCTTAATTCTTATTTCTCATTTACAAATCCAACAATATCCGCACCTTCCTCAGCTCCAAGCTTCTTGCGGATGGCGGTCTTGCGCACGTTGTAGTGGCTCCGCATCTTGATAGTTTCATCGCTTTTTTTGACCAAACAATTCAGAGTGTGAGCCAAGTCGAACCAAACTTATAATGTCGTCTTCAATCCATATCAAAAGGAAATCACCTCCTATATGACATTCCATACAACCTTTGTTTTGTCCTGTCAACATATGTGAACGGCAATTTTCAGGTATAGGCTCTTCGTATGCCAAACAACGGAGAATTTCAAGCAAGGCTTCCATTTTCTTCCGTTGGTTGGCATGTCTCTTCAAGTCTTTCTTATATTGGGTAGTAGGGATGATTGTTTCATAATCCCATTGATTTAAGCATACCTTCCACATTAGAAAGGTCAATTGGCTTTGCATCCAGTGAACCGTTCTTGTATGCAGCCTGTTGTTTCTTTGCTTCTTCTATAGAAGCCATGGTTACATCTTCAGGGTTGTCGCAATACATCACGTTAAGAAGAATGCTCTCAACAAAATTGTTCAGACTTCTATTACTAGCCTTGGCTGCTGCCTTCATCTTTTCAACAAGTTCCGCATTCAGACGGAAGGATGTTGATACTTTAACTGCTGTTTCCATATTACTTTGACTTTAGTGTATGCAAATACAATACATTGTATGGAAAAGTGCAATGCTTTTCATGTTAATTTATGTGGGTTATCATCCATAGTAACATCAAACCCCCAACACCCCCATTATTTTCTTTCTCCACTCCTCCATAAAACCATGAGGAAGCAGCCACTTTTCCATTCGTTCCTGAATCTTCAGTACGGCATAATCCGTCAGTCGGATATAAGCATCCACATTGATCAGTTCTCCCTGTTTCATGCGGTAATAGGTGCTTCGTCCCACGTAGCAGTTCTGAATCACTTCATTGTCTGTAATACCCAATTTTCTGAAAGTAGTTACCAAAAAATCCCCCCAAGCTGTCGCCCTGCGTTTGGAGGTCTCAATTGTATTTCAAATATTACGTAAAAAATCCAAGGAATGCATAAACATGTATTCCCCAAAGACGACCGTCTTTTTAAAAAAGATGACCGCCTTTTTAAAAAACGCGGTGGTGTTTGGCCTTAAACACGGCGGTGTTTTTTTAAAACGCCTTGATGTTGTCTAAAACAAGGCTTTATGCATAAATATTTGTATATAAATAGATTCTATACCGAAGTTTGTAATAATAGGGTTCACTCGTGTCACAAACTTTTAATTTCTT
>JAZQYR010000013.1:0-1779 GCA_045633585.1 Bacteroidales bacterium | reverse complement strand
CAATGACCGTTGACTGTTGACCGTTGACCATTGACTGTTGTCTACCATATATATCATAAATCTCAACTGTCAGTGTCTGAGTCTGTGTCAGTGTCTCAATATAAAGTTTATCGTTGACAGGGTTAGGATAGATGTTGAATGCAGAGTTCAATTCTTCGACTGCGTCATCGACGATTGTTACAGTGTAAGGTTCTGATGGAGCAGAGTCGATGCTGTCGTTGAAAGCCACGACATAGAATTCGAATGTTGTTTCCTTGTTTGAACCAGCGACGTATGCTGTTCCGTTTGTGTAACCCATGTGGAATCCAGTTGTGTCAGCAGTGTTAACGAAAACGTCATAGCCTTTAGCGCCTTCGACGGCATCCCATGCCATTGTGATTTCGAATTTGTAGTTGTAGCCTGGGACATCTTGTCTGATAGTAGCTCTGAGGTTTGTTGGAGCTGCGAGTGTTGCAGGTTCATCGCCTGGTTCTTCAGGTAGAGCCACGTCTAATGTTGTTGCGCAAGCTTCTTCAGAAGGTTCTGATTCCACGCCATTTTCATCAGCGGCAGTAACGGTGTAGCAATAGTTTGTATTAGCTTCCAAGCCTCTGATTTCGCAGAAAAGATTTGTGATTACACCTATCAATTCTTCATTTTCATAGATGTTATATTCTGTTGCGCCTTCGACAGCTTCCCATGTTAATACGATTGTTGAATCGTTTGATGCAGTTGCTGTTACGACAGGTGCTGCAAGTGTTGTTTCATCCTCTTCTTCGCCTGGTTCTGGTGTTGTTCCTTCGCCATCGAATGTTATTTGGAGAACATTCTTTTTAGCATAAATATGATGTTCTTTAAACCCTGTTGAATTCTCTGTACCAGGCAAGCCTCTATCTACTTCATCATACATGCATATTGTACGGTTGGAGTTTTCATCAAATACATCAAAAGATGTTGCGTTTATATATCCTCCTGTAATATCATGAACGCTTAACAAGAGATTTCCTCCTGTATATGCAAATGGAGCGTCTAATGTTATTTCCATTACTGATGACGTTGTGACTTCGCCTTCAAAAACGATGTCGGCATCGGTAACATCAATCCAGTCTGATTTTGATGAAAATCCGCCTTTTGTTACGTTCTGCATATAAACCTTAATATCTCTTGTATAATTTGTGCCGTCTGTGAAAAATGCTATCTTTAAAATATTTGCAGCACCGTGGTTTATTTCAGATCTCGTGTAAATCTGTTGTGAATAAGAATATTCCCACCAAGTATGCATAGGGAATTGAGCATCAACATTGGTTTTTTCTCCAATAGTAATAGTTTCTTGTGCATTGACGGCAAATAAACCTAACACACACATCATTGTTAAAAGTAAAAGTTTTTTCATAGCAATAATTATTTAAGTTTAAATATCTCTATAACTAATCAGTGCCAAAGTTAATAATTTACAATTTACAATTTACGATTTGTAATTATTTTTTTTAACTAATGCTGTTGAACTAAGAACTAAATAAAAAAAGCCGCAACGAGCTCGTTGCGGCTTTTTACTTTGGGCATCGAGCCATGAGCCTTGAGCATCTCTGCTCACAACTCACAGCTCATGGCTCAGAGCCAATTATTTCTTAACGAAGCGTTTTACGACTTCGCCTTCGGTTGTCTTTATCATAACGAAGTAAACACCGCTATTCAAGTCTGTCACATCAATGACCGTTGACTGTTGACCGTTGACCATTGACTGTTGTCTACCATATATATCATAAATCTCAACTGTCAGTGTCTGAGTCTGTGTCAGTG
>JAZQYR010000012.1:0-1638 GCA_045633585.1 Bacteroidales bacterium | reverse complement strand
TTTCTTTTTCCTTTAACCCTCGGTATTATTGACCCGCTATATGGTGCTGTGATCGTGTGCTCCCTGGCGACGGTGTCAGCAATCAATGAGGCATATCTTACAAAAATGGGACGAGAAACCTTTTGAGCTAATTGGAATTGAGCGGGCCGCTGCCGTTTTCTAAATGCCTCCCTCCGTCGAGGTTGTTTACTGCCTGAATCAGCTAAAGGGGAATTGGGAGGAGGGAACCTCCTATTTGCCTTTTGGACTGATTTAGGATATAAATAACCTCTCTTCGTCAACACGACAAAGAGAGGTATACACACAGACCACAACTGCCTGATATATTGGAATTTATATTTCAGCCAAAATGGTCAATGTGTTTTTGGAGCTTCTCGACGAACAGGCCGACGTGATATCCGTCGCAGACAGCGTGATGTACCTGTATTGCGAGTGGAAGCATGCGTTTACCTTCCCGCTCAAAGTATTTTCCCATTGTGAAAATCGGCAACAAGAAATGTCCGTCATCAAAAACGTTTATGTTGAACCCGGTAAATTCCAGCCAAGGAACCATAGAGATGTTGAATGAATTGGACGGCGTTCCATCTTTTGGGGCATAACGAGTAGAGGTTCGATACTTTTCAGCGTCAACCTCGTAGTCCTTCAAAAAAGCGTCATAATCTTCCGAAAAATAAGACCAGATACCTGAAAAGTTCTTATTTTCTTTATTGAACACCGTGTACATGGGATGCATTTCATCATAAATTCCGAGTCCTTCTGAAGTCAGAGAAGTTCGAAATTCAGGAATATCGTTAACTGTTTTGGTTAGCAGCCAAATCATCGCAGGATAGAGTCTGTGATTCTTTAGGTTCGTAATATCAAGGTTGACAACAACAGAATATGTACAAACCACTTGGTTGATAAAATGCTCGTAAAACTCTTTACGTTCCCAGTTTTCAATGTCAATCAATCTGAATGCCATAATTGCTCCTTTCAACAAATTGGAATTTACACTTATGAAGATTGTCTATGATAATAAAGATATGTTGCGTGCAACGTTTTCCTTGATTACTGAAACAGTATCTTCAATTGTATGTGTAGTTGTATCGATAACATTCTTTTCGTACATCCCTAAATTAGTAAATTGTTCCCACATGGTTTCTACTAATTCTATATTTGCTTCCCTGTCCAACTTAGAGCGTTCGATTGCTCGCTTCATAGTTTCTTTTTTATTCGCTCTCAAAATGATGTAATGAACTTCATAATGTTCTTGAACAACATTTAACCACGGCTCTAGAAACCATGGCCCTATGATTCCATCTACGATTACATCGTATCCATCTTGTGCATATCGTTTTGCCGCTGCCAAAAATGCTTCAATTACAACTAAATTTTGATTGTCAGATTCTGGCAAATGTGGAGGAATTGCACCTTTACTCAAATAGTGATAGAAGTCATCTGTGTGCATATGTACCGATTTTTCTAAATCAGATTCTTTTGCTATAATCGCTGCTGTTGTTGTCTTTCCAGTTGCGGGAGCACCAGTAATGATGATAATTCTTCTTCGCTTCATTTATATCCTCCTATACAAATTCCGGTTTATCTATCTGTTAGGCTAATTGGAACCTGTCGGATCTACGTTAAAACTGATCGATATAG
>JAZQYR010000011.1:0-157758 GCA_045633585.1 Bacteroidales bacterium | reverse complement strand
TTTTGCACCGGATAATGCGCCTTTGGGAAACGGACTGTTGCTGTTAAGTTTCGGAGGCGTTTTTTATGCGTTTTTAGGAAGAAATAGAAAAGAAGAATAATAAAAAATTATAGATATGAAAAAGATATTTACAGTTTTAATGGTATTGATGGCGTTGACGTTCACGCAATGTAAACCAGATAATGGCAACGAAGGCGGCGATAAGATAAGAGTAAGATGCGATGTGCCAATCAACAGTAAAGGTATTAACGGCACAAGGTCTGACTTCGCAGACTTTACGACAGACGGTTCGATTATGTGGAGCACTGGCACTGAAAGATTGTATCTCGCAATACCAAACAACGGAAATCCTCAAATCATAGAGCTTTTGGCAGACGAACACACCATGAAAGCTAATATATTGGCTTTTGAAGGTGAAGTTGATGAAGGCATATTAGAACAAAACGGTGTTTATGAAGTATGGTATTTCGGTAATTCCAAGACTTATGGACCACAGACATATTCAGAAACAAAATCTGGTGATGTTATAAAGAGCATAAGCGGAAGCATTGCTACACAAAGCGGCAATCTTTCAGATTTAGGAAAATATCATATCGCAAAGACAACTGTTACAGCAAAGTATGAAGATGGTGAAATAGTACTTCCATTAAGAGGAACATTGAAGTCGGAAGTTGCTATCGCGCACCTTGACTTAGACGGCGTTACAGAATTGAATGGCGATGCTGTGGTAGGCACAAATTACACATATAGCTACAATGAAGGAAGCGGTCAGTTTGAGTTTGCCGTTACAGGTGGAACAAGCATCAATGTCACTGACGGCAGTGCTACATCATACGTTATGTTGTTGCCAAATGCAACAAATGACGTAGTCCTTGAAAGTAGCAAAGGTACATATACTTTCAAGAATGCTATAGAAGCCAATAAATTCTATTTCAGATATTTAGACAATTATGTGATGGCACCGCTTGAATGGGTCGGTGGAGGCAGTGGCGGAGGTGCTGCTGGTACATTCTCATACAATTTCGACGATGGCTCTTTGGACGGATGGAGAACATTTACAGGTTCTGGAAACTATGGATGGGTGATTTCACCAGTATATACTGGCTATATGGCTGGATATACAGCTTATTATAAAGGTACGAATAGTACAAATGGTATAGTTTCTATGTCGGTGCCACATGCAGAAGGTGGAAATCCACGCACACCTAACGCTTATATAGTAACAACTGAATCATATAAAATAACTTCAAGTTCTGTCTTGACATGGCAGGTAAGGGCTCCTTCAACATTGGGATCAGTAGGAGAATACTACGAGGTTGTGGTGTCAGAGGATAATTCTACATTTGAAGCTATATATACGGAAAATCTTGTTAATGATGATGCTTTTGCAGCAAAAACATTGAATTTTGCAGTTGCTGCTGCTGATAAAGTCGGTAAGTCTTTATACATCGGTTTCCGTCATTACAGAGCAACTGCTAACTCTAATGCAGCCCACGTCTGTATAGATGATGTGACATTGAGTGCTAATTGATAATTGAATTAACAAATAACAATCAGGAGACTTTGCAGAGATGTGAAGTCTCTTTTTTTTACTTATCACCCAATGCGTTAGGGATTGGTGCGGCATCCTTTGCGAAGCTCGGACTTCGGACTTCGGACCACGGACTATGGCTTTTTTGAGCGAGACTGAATTTTAGCGAGCAAAGATATAGCGGAAAGCCCGACGCGTAGCGGAACGCCCAAATCAATTATCAATTAACAATTAACAATTTTTTAGTATGGAGTTGTTGCTTGATAGTGATTCGTGTTTGATTTGTGTGAATTAGTGGACAAAAAAAAAGAGACGCATTGCGTCTCTGCTTGTATGTGGTAAAGTACCTTTTATGCTAATGCTAAATATAAAACTCCGGAAATCAAAAGCGGTGCGGGTATCGTCAATACCCATGCCCATAAGATGCTCTTCGCTGTTCCCCAGCTGATAGATTTCACTCCGTTTGTCAAGCCGACACCTATGATGGAACCGACGATACTGTGTGAGGTGCTGACAGGAATGCCGAAGAACGAACTGGTGATGACAGTCGCTGCACCAACAGTTTCAGCGCAGAATCCTTTGTCGGGACTTATTTTCACGATGCCTGTTCCGGTCGTCTTGATGACGTTCTTGCCTCCGACTAAAGTGCCGAGAGCCATCATCAGATAACATATAATAGCGACAAGCTGTGGGACATGATATCCTTTTTCAGCATCAAAGAACAATGATATGATATTCTTGAAATTGTCTGTTATCTCAGGCGATTGCAAAGACGTGAATAACATAATTGAAATAATGCCTATCGTCTTTTGTGCGTCGTTGGCGCCGTGGCCGAGACTGAATGCCGCTGCTGAGACCAACTGCAGTTTCTTGAATACCTTGTCTAACTTTTTCTTGTTGGAATTCTTGCATATTCTCATGATAAGACATTGAAGGAAAAATCCTAATACCATTCCTATCACAGGTGTCAATATCATGAATAACAATACCAAAAATACGCCGTCTAACACTAATGCTGATGAACCGAAGCTGAATAAAACCGGTCCGATGATGCCGCCTATCAAGGCTTGTGATGATGATATCGGGAGACCTAACCAGGTACAGATTCCAATCCAAGATGTCGCTCCGATTAAGGCGCAGAACACCACATACGGATTCATGTATTGTGCTTCGACGAGTCCGCAGCTCATGGTTTCAGCGACGTGAGAGTTGAATATGAAATACGCCATGAATCCCCAGAATGCTGCCCAAGCGACGGCTTTCAATGGCGTCAAGACGCGTGTCGTGATTATGCATGACACAGCGTCGGCAGCGTCGTTCATGCCGTTTAAGAATGTAATCAACAGCGCCAATATCAATGAGGCGGCTACGATAAATGCTAACATATCAGGAATTCTTAATGACGATGGTTCTTATTGTATCTGCAACGTTCTTCAAGACATCGCTCGCGCTTTCAAATGTCTCGGCAATATTCTTGTTCTTGACCAACTCGATATAATCGGTCTCGTTATTGAATAAATTGCTGATATAATCTGAATAAATGCTGTCGATGACGTGCTCGATATGTTTTATCTTATCGCATTTCTCAATGATGTCGTTATAATTCAATGAAATGAATTCCAGCTGTCTGATGATGTCAGATAATAATGTGGCACATTCATAAAGATAATTAGCGGTCTCGATGAGCTGACTGTCGATGCGTTTAGGCTGATACATCAATATGTTCTTGGAACAGTCGTCAATGATGTCTAATGAATCATCCATATTGGCGGCCAGTTCGTTGACGTCTTCTCTGTCGAAAGGCGTGATGAAAGTGATGTTGAGCATCTTATAGAGATTTCTGAACAACTCGTCACCATCGGTTTCGTCTTTTTTTATTTGTCTGCCTAACAACTTACGTTCTTCGTAGTTGTCTATTTTAACCATTTCTAATAAAGTCTTGGTCGCATGAACCAACAAGTCAGACTGCTTGATGTAAATAGGGAAGAACTTGGTTTCCTTAGTTACGAAAAATTGTAAAAAACTATTTAGACTCATGATTTTTAAGCATTGAGCTATGAGCCATGAGCCGTGGGCTATGAATCAATAATGCTCATAGCTCGAAGCTCATAGCTCGAAGCATTATTAAATAATTCCGCAAAGATGATAAAGCACTCTAGCGCCAACGTTGCCGTCCCATTCGTCTTCGCCTGGTGACACTTCGCAGAGGTCGAAGCCTATGATTTCTTTGCCGCTTTCTTTAACTCTGTTTAATAAATACATCATTTCTTCGTATTCCATTCCGCCAGGAACCGGTGTTCCGGTATTAGGACAAAGTTTAGGGTCTAGTCCGTCGATGTCGATGGAGATGTAAACCTTATTTGGAAGTTGAGCGATGATGTCGTCGCAGATTGATTTCCATGTTGCGCCTTCGTACATCTTTCTGCGGTTGTCGCGGTCGTAGAACACCACCATTCTTCCTTCAGAATTATTTATGATTTCTTTTTCTTGGTCGCAGTAATCGCGGATGGCGACTTGAACGAGTTTCTCGACGTTGTCGTATTTCATTGTGTTATAGAATATGGAGGCGTGTGAGTATTTGAAGCCTTCGAATTCTATTCTCAAGTCGCTGTGAGCGTCGACATGGATGATGCCGTATTCTTCGCCTAATTCATTGAAATATGTGTGGTATGGGAGAGGGATGCTGTGGTCGCCGCCGAGAAGTCCGACTTTCTTTCCTTGTGACTTCCAGTAGGCGATTCTGTCTTTCAGCCAAGCGAACATTCTGTCGAAACCTTTTTCTATTGCGACATATTTGTCTTCGTAAGCTTCTGGGTTTTCGTCTACGTCGCCGCTTTCAATGCCGTCGATGATGTCTTCGCTTAATGGAACTAATTCATCGTGAAGCTCACGTAGTTCTTGAGGAAATTCATCCATCCAGATGCCACGTTTCCAAACTTCTGGATAGTCGTGATGATGGAGGTCGACTTGCATTGAACCGTCGAAAACTGCTTGAGGTCCGTTTACGGTGCCTCTGTTATAACTAGTTGTCAATTCCCATTCAACAGGAATGATTATGATTTCAGCTTCTTCTGCGCTACATGGCAAACCATAGATGCCAGAACCAAGAGCAGCCGCTGCATTAGGGTCAAAAATTTTTTCTTCCATGTTTTTTTCTTATTTTTTGCAAATATAATAAAAGTCAACGGACAACAATCAACAGACAACAGACTTTTTTAAATTGAAAACCGGAAACTGAAAATTATTTCTAAAACTTTCACTGACTGCAGATTGCTAATCGTGACAGCCGATAGGGGTCAATTTTCAACTTCCAATTTTCAACTTTCAGTTTTTTTTGTATCTTTGTCCCGATGAACTAAAATAAATTACTAATCTAATAACTTAAAAAATGAACTTTACATCAGTAAATAAGATTTTTGAAGAATCTATTAAAAAGAATTGGGACAGACCTGCTATCTCTAATTATCAAGGCGTTACATTGCATTATAGAGATTTGGCAAGAAGAATAGCAAAGCTTCACATTATGTTTGAAGAATGCGGTCTCGAAAAAGGTGATAAAGTTGCGCTTTGTTCAAGAAACCAGGCCAATTGGGTGGTATCTTTCCTCGCAGCTATGACTTATGGCGCAGTTCCAGTGCCTCTTATGCACGAGTTCAAACCAAGTAACATCAATCACTTGGTTAATCATTCAGAAGCAAAGATTCTCTTCGTTGACGAAGTTATCTGGGAAGGTCTTTCAGAACTTGATATGTCTGGCTTACAGGCTATCATTCAAGTCAATACTTTCAAATTGCTTTATTCAGCAAATGAAAAAATCGCTGATAGCCGCGAACACCTCAATGAACTCTTCGGAAAATATTATCCGATGGAATTCTCGCCAGCGTCAATAAACTATTACGAAGACTCAGCTGATGAACTTGCAATCATCAATTATACTTCAGGAACATCAGGTTTCTCAAAAGGTGTTATGATACCTTATCGTGCTGTTCGTTCTAACATAGAATTCGCAGCGAAAGTCCTTCCTCAAATTAACAACACTTCTCGCGTTGTTTCTATGTTGCCAACAGCTCACATGTACGGTCTTATGTTTGAAGTGTTGTATGAATTGACTTGCGGTTGTCATGTCTTCTTCCTCTCACGTCTCCCAAGCCCTAAGATTATCATGCAGGCTCTCGCTGAAGTTAAACCTACTTTGGTTATCGCAGTGCCTCTTATCATCGAAAAGATTTACAAGAGCAAAGTGAAACCAGTCATTGAGACTGCAGGTATAAAATTCGCATTGAAACTTCCAATCCTTGAACAAGTCATCATGAATAAAATCAAGGCAGAATTGGTTAATGCTTTTGGTGGCGAGTTCTATGAAGTCATCATCGGCGGTGCAGCTTTCAATAAAGAAGTTGAGGCTTTCTTCAAGAAAATGGAATTCCCATTTACTGTCGGTTACGGTATGACAGAATGTGCTCCAATCATTACATACGATGATTATAAAACAGCTAAGTTGTTCTCTTGCGGTAAGATAGTCCCTAATATGGAAATGAAGATTGATTCTCCAGATCCACAGAATATTCCAGGCGAACTTCTCGTTAGAGGTGCTAACGTATTCTTAGGATATTATAAGAATGAAGAAGCAACGAGAGAAGTCCTCGATGCTGACGGCTGGCTCCACACTGGCGACATGGGTATCATCGATGCTGACGGATATCTCTTCTTAAGAGGTCGTTCTAAGTGTATGATTCTCGGCCCTTCAGGTCAGAATATTTATCCTGAGGAAGTGGAAGCAGTTCTCGACACTCGTCCTTACGTCCTCGAATCACTCGTGATTGAAGACAACGGCGGCCTCACAGCTCTTATCTATCCAGACTTCGATACTGCAGCGAAAGAAGGCATGGATCAGGCTACATTCATTAAATATATCGAAGATACATTGCCTGAAGTAAATAAAGAATTGCCTAACTATGCAAAATTGAAGAAAATCGAAGTCATGTCAGAGGCATTCGAAAGAACACCTAAGAAGAGTATCAAGAGATATTTATATCAAAGAAATAGTTAAGACTCCGAGTCGCCAAGACTACAAGACAACAAGAGGGACGTTACTTTATAGTGGCGTCTCTTTTTTAATTAAGAATTAAGAATTAAGAATTAAGAATTATACATTATTCATTAAAAAAAATCATTACCTTTGCACATCTTTAATTAAGATGATTTTAAACGTTTAATTTTATATTTTTAAAAATCAAATCATGAGAAAACACTTATTTTTAATTACATTGATTTGCAGTATCTTTGTTGCATGTGGACCAAAACCAGAACTTCCTACAGTGACAACAAATTCAGTCTCTGATGTGACAGATACAACAGCATTATGCGTTGGAGCAGTAGTTGATAATGGTAACGCAGATATTATAGCAAAAGGTTTCTGCTGGGGTACAGAACAAAATCCAACATTAGAAAATAATACAGTTGCCGCGATTGTTACAAGAGAAGAAGCTGCTGATGACTTCTTTACAGCTACATTATCAGGATTGACAGCTACTACAGAATATTACGTAAGAGCTTATGCTACAAACAGTGAAGGTGTATCTTACGGTGAAAATATCAGTTTTGTTACTTTAGAAGAAAATAACGAACCAGAAACACCAGAAGATCCATATAACGGACATGAATACGTTGATATGGGATTCCAAAGCGGTGTGAAATGGGCTACATGCAATGTCGGTGCAACAACACCAGAAGGTTATGGTGAATATTATGCTTGGGGCGAACTTGAAACAAAAGAAGAATATACATATATGTCAGGTAATTGTCTTAACTACGGTAAAGAATTAGGTGATATTTCTGGTAATCCAGAATATGATGTTGCTACAGTGCAATGGGGTGGAGGCTGGAGATCTCCTAGATTGGAAGATATGTATGAGTTGGTTACACAATGCAATTGGATCTGGACAGGTAGTGGCTTTAACGTTGTTTCAAATATCAATGGAAATCACATATTCCTTCCAGCTGCTGGATTTATGAATACTCCTGCTGCTACTGCAGCTGGTACCGAAGGCCCATTAGACCAAGGTATATGGGGCTACTATTGGACAACAACACCTTATAGCGAAGAAATCGAAGGTGGAACAAATACAAACAAAAGAGCTTGTTTCGTGACATTCAGCTCTGCTGGATATATGACAGACCAAGGCCTTAGAGCTTGGGGATTCTCAATCCGTCCTGTTATAGATTAAGACTAATAAGCATAAAAAAAGAGACGCTTTAAAGCGTCTCTTTTTTTATGTAGGCTTCTTATTCTAATGTATGAATTACGAGACCTGAACGGAGTTTAGGTTCGAACCATGTTGTCTTAGGAGGCATGATGTTGCCGCTGTCAGCGATGTCAATGATTTGTTTCATTGTTACTGGGTGTAAAGCGAAAGCAACTTTCATTTCGCCGTTGTCAACGCGATGTTTCAATTCACCGAGACCACGGATACCGCCAACGAAGTCGATACGTTTGTCTGTACGTAAGTCTTTAATGCCTAAAATCTTGTCTAAAACTAAGTTTGATAAGATTGTTACGTCGAGAACGCCGATTGGGTCTGCGTCGTTGAATGTGCCAGGTTTTGCGTTGAGTTTATACCAGTGACCATCTAAATATGTGCTGAATTCGTGTAATTTAGCTGGTTTGTAAATTTCTGTTCCCATATCTTCAACGTCGAATGATTCTGTCAAAGCGTTGAGGAATTCTTCTTTTGAGAGACCGTTCAAATCTTTAACTACGCGGTTGTAGTCGATGATATTTAATTGGTTGTCTGGGAAAATAACAGTCATGAAGAAGTTGTATTCTTCTGTGCCTTTGTGAGCTGGGTTATTTTCTTTCTTTTCTTGACCTACGAGAGCTGCAGCAGCGCTTCTGTGGTGACCGTCAGCGATGTACATTGAAGGAACTTCTGTAGCGAAGAGTTCAACGAGTCTGTCGATAGTAGCTTTGTCGTCGATGACCCAGAAACGGTGGCCGAAGTTATCTTCTTTAGCGATGAAGTCATAGATAGGAGCTTCTTTTGTGATGTTGCTTACGATAGCGTCGATTTCAGCAACAGCTGGATAAGCGAAGAATACAGGTTCAACGTTAGCGTTTGTGATGCGAACGTGTTTCATGCGGTCTTCTTCTTTATCTTTACGTGTGAGCTCGTGTTTCTTGATTACTTGGTTTACATAGTCTTCGCTCCATGCGCAAGCAACGATACCATATTGCCAATGAGCGTTAGCATCTGTTGGGTTCATGCTTTGAGCGTAGATATATAATTTTTCTTCTTTATCTTGAACTAACCATCCGTAATCTTTGAAAGCGTTGAAGTTTTCAACAACTTTGATATATGTTGTCAAGTCGCTGTCTTTTGTACCAGGAGCGAGGTCGATTTCAGCTTTTGTTACGTGTAAGAGGCTGTAAGGATTGCCTTCGCATTCTTGGCGAGCTTCCTCTGAATTTAAAACGTCGTAAGGTCTTGAAGCTAATTTTTCAACGATGTCTACTGGAGGACGGTAGCCTTTAAATGGTTTAATTACTGACATGTCTTTAATTTTTTTAATGTTAATATTGTGTTTACCAAATCATTTCATCTTCAAAGTTTGCACTGTTATTATGAGAGTCTAACTCATTTTCGTGCAAATGGTGATCATAGTGATCAACGTTGACGCTTCTTTGTAAGGAGATGATGAGAGCGCCTATCATCTTTGTCAACTCCATCAATTGTGTGCGGATTTGTTCTTCTTTAGATTCGCTGAGGAATTCGTTTTGGCGACCTATAGCGCAGAAGACGACGCACTTGCGGATGTTTGTTTTCGCTGCTTTAAGCTGAGCGATGAATGAAGGTTTGTTTTTTGATGAACCTTCAGCGATGTTGAAAGCTAACAATGTAGCTTCTTCCAAGAATCTTTTGTAATAGTGGTTTTCTATTTCGTTAGTAGCCAGTGTGCTTGTTTCTGTTAGTAACGATACGAAACCAATGGCTTTACTATAAACTCGAAGGTCTTCGAATCTGAAAAAAGTCGTTGATTTATTATCTTCTTGAGTCATATTATTAATAGAGTAAGGTTATTAGTAAAAAGAAGATTCATCTCGACGATTAGACGAGATGAATCTTATGTGAAATTAATTAGTTAACTTTGAATTTAACGTCGCCGTTTTGGATGAAACCGACGATTTGGCGAGCTGCTGCGAGGCCAGCGTTCATGTTAGCTTCAGCTGTTTCAGCACCTTGTTTTTTAGGTGTTGCGAAGAAACGTGGCTTGAATTGTTCTAAAGCTTCTTGGTTTGCTGGAGCGATGTCTGTAACATATTTAAGGTCAGCGCGGTCAGCGAGAAGTTTTTCCATACCAGCTTCGTCGATGACTTCTTTACGTGCTGTGTTGACTAAGCAACCGCCTTTAGGCATTTTTGAAAGAAGTTCGTAGTTGATAGAACCTTTTGTCTTTTCGTTTGCTGGGATGTGTAATGAGATGTAGTCGCAGTTAGCGTAGAGTTCTTCCAATGTTGCAGGAACTGTAACGCCTTCAGCTTCCATTTTTTCTGTTGGTACGAATGGGTCGAATGCCCATACTTCCATACCGAGAGCCTTAGCTTTAGCAGCTACGAGGCGGCCAACGTTACCGTAAGCGTGGATACCGACTTTCTTGCCGCTTAATTCGCAACCTGTACCTGGTTTGAATGTGTTACGTGCCATGTAGATCATCATACCGATTGCCAATTCAGCAACAGCATTTGAGTTTTGACCTGGAGTGTTCATAGCTACGATATTTTTAGCTGTACATGCTGCTAAGTCTAAGTTATCGAAACCTGCGCCAGCGCGGACAACGATTTTAAGGTTGTTAGCGTGGTCGATAACTTCTTTAGTAACTTTATCTGAACGAACGATGAGAGCGTCAGCGTCTGCTACTGCATCGTAGAATTGTTGTACGTCTGTATATTTTTCGAGGAGAGCCAATTCGTAACCAGCTTCTTCAACGATTGTTCTGATACCGTCAACGGCTGCCTTTGAGAAAGGTTTTTCTGTTGCTACTAATACTTTCATTTCTTAATTTTTTTTAATGTTATGAAAAATTATTTGTTAGCTGCTTCGAATTCTTGCATGCAAGCTACGAGAGCCTTAACTGACTCAACTGGGCAAGCGTTGTAGATAGAAGCGCGGAAACCACCAACTGAGCGGTGACCTTTGATACCAACCATACCACGTTCTTTAGCGAATTCCATGAATGCTTTTTCTTTGTCTTCGTGACCTGGAGCCATTACGAAGCAAACGTTCATGATAGAACGGTCTTCTTTAGCTGCTGTACCGATGAACATAGAGTTGCGGTCGATTTCGTTATAAAGGAGTTCAGCTTTTTCGAGGTTGATTTTGTGCATTGCTTCGAGACCACCGAGGTTCTTAACCCATTTCAATGTTTGATACATTACGTAGATAGGGAATACTGGAGGTGTGTTGAACATAGAGATGTTACGATCTTCTTCAGCAGCGTGTGTGCGGTAGTCAACCATTGTTTGGAGTTTGCGTTCGCCTTCTAATTTGCCGAGGAGGTCGCGACGGATGATAACGAATGTAACGCCAGCAGGACCAACATTCTTTTGTGCACCACCATAGATAAGAGCGTATTTGCTTACGTCAACTGGACGGCTCATGATGTCTGATGACATGTCAGCTACCAAGTCGATTGGGCAATCCATATCGTAACGGATTTCTGTACCGTAGATAGTGTTGTTTGTTGTGATGTGGAAGTAATCAGCGTCTGTTGGGATTACATAATCTTTAGGAATGTATGAGTATGTTTTGTCTTCTGATGAAGCAACAACTTCTACATCGCCATAGAATTTAGCTTCTTTAGCAGCTTTCTTTGCCCAAACACCTGTTTGAAGGTAAGCAGCTTTGTTCTTTAAAAGGTTAGCTGGAACGTGGAAGAACTGTGTTGAAGCACCACCGCCTAAGAATAAAACTTCGTAGTTTTCTGGGATGTTCAAAAGTTCGCGCCATAATTGACGAGTTTCAGCCATAACTCTTTCCCAACCTGGTGTACGGTGAGAAATTTCGAGGATACCGATACCTGTGTTGTCAAAATCACGGATAGCTTCAATAGCTGCTTCAACAGCTTCTCTTGGGAGGACACATGGTCCAGCGTTAAAATTGTGTTTCATCGCTAAATTATTTAATGTTTATAAATGTTTTTAATTGTATTATCTTCGTGGCAAAGATAGCAAATAAAAACAATAAACAATACATTAATTTAAAAATGTTTTTTTTATTTTTTGATGAATGAAAATGCCGTTGTATTAATGTAAAAATAGCAGTCAGCTATCAGTTGTCAGCTATCAGTGTTTGAGACGGAAAATCAAATTTCGGTATTTTTCAAATATTTGACTTTGTGTGATATTTGCCTTTGAACTTGACTATATTTTGATGTGTTTTTTTATGTTTTTATGAAGAAAGGGTAGAGTGGGATTGAATTTAAGTTGCTGATAATTAGTTTTATATAAAATTGTTAAAAAAGTTTTTAAAAAGTTATTTTCGTTTGAAGAAAATTAGTATCTTTGCCACTCAAAATCGAGTAAAAATAAGTAAAAGATATAAGCAATGAAAAAAGACATTCATCCAAAAAATTACCGTTTTGTTGTTTTCAAAGACATGTCAAATGATCACGCTTTCATGTCACGTTCAACAATCAACACAAAAGATACTATCGTTTGGGAAGACGGCAACGAGTATCCATTAGTAAAATTAGAAATTTCTAACACATCACACCCATTCTACACAGGTAAGATGAAACTCGTTGACACAGCAGGTCGTGTTGATAAATTCAACAACAAATACAAAAAATTCCAAGAAGCAAGAAACAAATAATATTATTTGTAGCTCAAAATACGAAAGCGATGGAGAAATTCTTCATCGCTTTTTTGTTTTTGACTCTGAACTCTGAACTTTGACTCAGACACTGACTTATAGACTTTGTTTTTTTTATGAGACGCCACAGGGTGACGTCTCTACAGGAGCGGTGTTGTAAAAGGGAACGTTTCTTTTTTTTACACGTTGCGTTAGGGATTGAAGCGGCATCCTTTGCGAGCGAGTCGGGGACGGGTTTCGGGGACGGGGACGAGATGGGTTTGGGGAATGGGATTTGGGAAGCGAGATGGGATTGAGGCGAGCAAAGATATAGCGGAAAGCCCGACGCGAAGCGGAACGCCCAAAAAATGACTAATGGCTAAGGGCAAAGGGCAAAGGATTTGAGGGATTGAAGAATGGAGGTGGAATTCTTGGTTCAAAGTCATAGTCAATTGTCAGAGTAAAAAAACTTTAGCCTTTTGTCATTTGTCATTTGCCATTCAACGTTCTTTTTTGGCACAATTATTGACGAACGCACATCCGTAATTCATAAATATATAATGTAATGGACAATCAAAGAAATCATGATTTATTCCTGACGGATATAGTAGAGACTGATACTGAATATCTTCCACTTCTTACACCAGAAGAAGAGAAGCGAATCAGCGAAGAGGAGATTCCGGAAGAAGTGCCGATTATGACATTGCGTAACGCAGTGCTTTTCCCAGGTGTGGTGATACCAATCACAGTTGGTCGCGACAAGTCCATAAGATTAATTAAGGAAGCGTATAAGAAACACCAGGTCATCGGCGTGGTGGCACAGAAAGACGCTGCCGTTGAAGACCCGAACCAAAACGACTTACATGAAATCGGAACCATTGCAATGGTAATGAAGACATTGCAAATGCCTGACGGCAATACCACAGTGATTATTCAAGGTAAACGCCGTTTCCAACTTCAAGAGATTACACAGATTGAACCTTATTTAAAAGGTAAAGTCACTCCATACGGTGAAGGTCTCGTGATTCCTCGCGACCGCCAGTTCAAGGCGTTGATACAGTCAATCAAAGACCTCGCAATGCAGATAACACAGAAATCTGCCAACCTTCCTTTCGAGGCGTCTTTCGCTTTGAAAAACATCGACAGCCCTTGGTTTATGGTTAACTTCATCGCAAGCAACCTCGTGCAGTCGATGCAAGAAAAACAACGTCTGCTTGAAATAAACGACATCACGACATTCGCTACAGAACTGCTCGCGATATTGACAAACGAGATGCAGATGATTGAACTGAAGCATCAGATTCAAAACAAGGTTAAGATGGATATGGATAAACAACAACGCGAATATCTTCTTAACCAACAGCTTAGAACTATTCAGGAAGAACTTGGCGGAACTCCGAATGAGATTGATATAAAGGTTTTGAAGGAAAAAGCAGCCAAGAAAAAATGGCCAGCAGAAGTCAAAGAGACATTTGAAAAAGAACTGCAGAAACTGCAACGCATGAATCCGCAGGTGGCAGAATATGGTATTCAGCATAATTACCTTGAATATATAGTCGAGCTTCCTTGGAACGAATTCACCAAAGACAACTTCGACCTTAAACATGCGCAGAAAGTCCTTGACAAAGACCACTTCGGACTTGAAAAGATAAAAGACCGCATCATAGAATATCTTGCAGTTCTGAAACTCAAGAATGACATGAAGTCACCTATCTTATGTCTCGTCGGTCCTCCTGGCGTCGGTAAGACATCTTTAGGAAAATCTATCGCTAAGGCATTGGGACGTAAATATATAAGAATGTCGCTCGGTGGCGTCCGCGATGAATCAGAACTCCGCGGTCATCGTAAGACATATATCGGCGCTATGCCAGGTCGTATCATTCAGAACTTAAGAAAAGCAAAGTCATCGAATCCAGTATTTATTCTTGACGAGATTGACAAGGTGAGCGGTAACAACGTCAATGGCGACCCACAAGCAGCTCTTCTTGAAGTGCTTGACCCAGAACAAAACATGGCGTTCTCAGATAACTTCCTCGAGATGGATTACGACTTGTCGAAAGTCTTGTTTATCGCTACGGCAAACAGTCTTTCAACGATTCATCCAGCTTTGCGCGACAGAATGGAAATCATCGACTTGAGCGGTTATCTCCGTGAAGAGAAATTCGAGATTGCGAAACGCCACTTGATTCCAAAGCAGCTTAAAGAACACGGACTTACATCAAAAGACGTGACATTCTCAAAAGATATGGTGATGAGAGTCATCGACGATTATACAAGAGAAGCTGGCGTGCGTAACCTAGAACGTCAAATCGCAAGTGTGATTCGTCGTAAGGCAAAGAATATCGTCATGGGCGAAGAATATGACAAGAAGGTGAGTGCCAAAGACTTGAAAGACGCTCTCGGCGTTGGAATGTTCCACGATGGCGATGAGGTGAAACACTCGGTTCCTGGTGTTGCAATAGGTCTCGCTTGGACTCCAGTAGGCGGTGAAATTCTTTCGATAGAAGTCAGTTTGAGTCGCGGTCACGGAATGTTGCATCTGACAGGTAACCTCGGCGACGTGATGAAAGAATCAGCGACGATTGCTTACGAATATATCAAGTCACATTCTTCACAGTTGGAGATAGACCCGGCGGTATTTGAAGAATGGAACGTACATATCCACGTGCCAGAAGGCGCGACACCGAAAGACGGACCTTCGGCTGGTATCACGATGCTGACAGCACTGACATCGGCATTCACACAAAGAAAAGTGAAAGACCAACTTGCCATGACAGGCGAAATCACATTGAGAGGCAGAGTGTTACCAGTAGGAGGAATACAAGAAAAGATGCTCGCAGCAAAACGCAATGACATTACTGATGTCATCTTGTCAGTCGAAAACAAACGTGACTTTGCTGAGATAAAAGAAGATTACGTAAAAGGATTGAATTTCCATTTCGTGACATCGATGATGGAAGTCTTGGATCTCGCTCTTGAAAAAGAACAAGACGTCAACGATTTGGATTACAACCAATATCTGATGAACACGCACAAACGTGTTGCAGGTTTTTTGAGTCAACAAGACAACGAGACGACAAGACAACGTGTTAATTGAAAATTAAAAATTATTCCGGGGAATTGATTTTCCTCGGAATTTTTTTGTAAAATATAAGTTATGAAAGTCAAAAGAAACATTATAAAAATAGAAGAAGAACTTTGTAATGGCTGCGGATTATGCGCCAAAGGATGTCACGAAGGAGCCTTGCAGATTATTGATGGCAAGGCGCGTCTTATCAGTGAGTTATATTGTGATGGACTCGGTGCCTGCATAGGCGACTGTCCGATGAATGCCATTTCGATTGAAGAGAAAGAAGTGGAGGCTTACGATGAGATAGCAGTGATAAAAAGGATAATTCCAAAAGGAGAGAAGGTGTTGCAGGCGCATCTTCAGCATCTGAAAAATCACGGAGAGATGAATCTTCTTCAGCAAGGTATTCAATATCTTAAAGAAAATGATATCGCAGTTCCAGAACTTAAGACGGAAGTGAAGGTGATGTCTGGAATTCAGTTGTCAATGTCGCAGTCGTCGGATTTCTCGGTGTCGATAAACTGGCCTGTGCAGCTGCATCTCATCAATCCTTTGTCGGGAGCTTTCAATAATGCAGATGTGTTGTTGGCAGCAGACTGTGTGGCGTATGCCAATCCGAAAATGTATTCGGATTTATTGAAAGGTAAGAAGTTAGCGATAGCATGTCCTAAGTTAGATGTCAACAAAGAGTTTTATGTCGACAAGCTCATTCAGATGATTGACAATGCTGAGATTAAATCGTTGACGGTTGCCATTATGGAAGTCCCGTGTTGTTCTGGATTGATAAAATTGGTCGAGATGGCGATGGAAAAAGCGACGCGTAAGATTCCGATGACGAAGGTTATTGTCAAGATTAGAGGGTAAATAACCCTCTCGCAGAGACGCAGAGGAACGCAGAGTTTTAACACCGCATACCCAAAGTCTGTTGTCTGTTGTCCGTTGTCTGTTGACTTTAAAAAAAGTTCAACAGCCAACAGCCTATAGCCTATAGCCTATAGCCTATAGCCAACAGCCTTAGTTCAACAGTTCAATTCTTCCTATATTCCGTAGGCGATTTTCCCGTCACCCTCTTGAAGTATTTCCCGAAGACCGACTGTGACGGGAAATTCAATTCGTCGCTGATTTGCTGTATTGATAATGTCGTTGAGAGCAGCATCGACTTGGCTTCGGCAATGACATATTCTTCAATGAAAGCAAGTGCGGTCTTGTTGCTATAATCTTTTATGACCTGAGAAAGATGCTTCGGCGTGATGAACATCTTGTCGGCATAAAATGCAATCTCGCGTTCTTTTTTATGATGTCTTTCAAGAAGTTCGGTAAATTGGTTGAAAATCTCTTCCTGACGAGAATTCGCAGATTTTATTTCGTTCACGTCATGTTTTAAATGTGAATATCCGTAAAACATCGACAAGGTGAGATGTCGCGCCGATTCGATTTTGAATTCCTGTCGCGGAGAAGCTGCTATGTTTTGCAATAGTTGAAAGAAATGTCCGAAGACGTTTTCTTCATTGTCAATCTTCATCACGGGATTTTTCAAGATAGATGACTTTAGCGGAAGTATCTCTCCTGAATTGACAAACATACTGTCGGAGAACGACCTCGACATCACGATGACTTTACTTCTTAAATCTTCAGAATGTCCCATCGGTTGGTAAATCTGGTCGTTTAAGACTAGTAAAACCGCAGGTGCTTCAACGTGATAATCTTTCATATTTATCTTCAAATCGGCAGAGCCTTGTTCGTATATGATAGCCATCGTCATATCGATTTTGAAAGGTTCGTTGTCTAATGTCATTTCGGCGCGTTTCGCGTGAATGTTGTCGATGAGCAGTATGTCGTCGCCGATTCTATAGTCGTGAGGCGTGATTTCCTCAATTCTGTTGCGCCATTTTAAATATGTGATTTTCTTGCTATTCATCTTCTGTTTCGCAAAAGTACTCAAAAATAATTATAAGGAAACGTGTTAGTTTTTGTTTTAGGAAAAATATACCAATAATAAAGAAAAAGTGGAAAATCTGTCATATAAAATTGAGATAATTTTGCAGTGAGCTACGAGCCATGAGCCATGAGCAATTTGAAAAAGCTCACAGCTCACGGCTCATATCTCACAGCATAAAAAATAGTTAACTTAAAAACTAAAAAATCATGAGCGAATACAAATTAAAAAAGACCAAGGTTGAAGAAAAGGTCGTTGGAACTTACAAAAAAATAGAAGACGGCGTAGTTAACGCTTATAAAAATGTAGAAGATGCTGTTGTTGGCACTTATAAAAAGATAGAAGACAAATTTGTTGATAAATTTCTTGATAAAGAATAAATTAGAGACGTTTTAATTGCAATGAGCTACGAGCTATGAGCATTGAGCAATTTGAAAAACTCACAACTCGCAGCAAAAAAATCAACAGCCTTATTTCAATCTTTCTTCTTAAGAAACGCTATCAAGGCATACGCCATCGGGGTTCCGAACAGAGCTTCGATGGCTATTTTTATGATGTATTGCGATAATATCATCAATAAAATGTCGCGGGTTGTCAGCGCACCGGCGAAGGCGATAAGTACGAATGGTACGGTGTCGAAGATATATCCGACGATGGAACTTCCTATCGTGCGGAACCATAAGTGCTTGCCGTTGGTGAATTTCTTCATCTTATCCATAATCCAGGCGTTGGAGAGTTCTCCTAGAAGGAATCCGGTGAGAGAGGCAAAGACGATGCGAGGAACATAACTGTAAATGGTGTTGTACGCATTCGATGTGACGTCAAGATAATCTGGTGATGGTAGCCACACGCCGATTTGTGTGCATATCACGACGAATACGTTACAGAGAAATGCGAGTATGATGGTCTTTCTCGCTGTGCGGTATCCCCATATTTCAGTCAGGACGTCGCCTAGCATATAGGCTAGAGGGAATGTGATTGTTCCTGCGTCGAAATAAAATAATCCGAAAACTCCAATGACTTTGACGGCCATTATGTTTGAGACGATGTAACAGACAGTGAAAAACACTGCGATGATTGTATAAGAGTCGCTCTTATCAAATCGGTTTTTTAAAGGGTTTTCCGAGACCTTGTTCATATTTTTTAAGTTTAAAGTAGAGACGCGTCAATGATGTAATTGTATATAAAAATGAACTGTCTGAATTAAAAGACATCATTGACACGTCTGTACTAAAGTTTTTAATTTTTAATTTTTAATTCTTAATTTTCAATTTTCAACTTTCAATTTTCAATTGTTTTCCGGCCATACAAAGTGTGAGTTTATTGATTCGCCTCCGTCCACGATGATGCTTTGTCCGGTGCAGAATGTATTTGTCACTGTCATGAAATAAGCCCATTGTGCTATTTCTTTTGGCGTTGCCCATCGTTTGAGCGGTGTCTGTTGCATGATTTCGTCCCACAGCTTCGGGTCGTTGACGACGCAGTCGTTTAGTGGTGTCAGCACTCCTCCTGGGTCGAGGCTGTTACATGTCGCGCCGAATGCGGCTACTCTTAGAGCCACGTTTTTGGTGTATGCTATCACGCCGCCTTTGCTGGCGCAATATTCTGGGAATTCAGAGCCGGTGTGTCCGCTTGCAGAACCGATATTCAAGATGGAGCGTATGTGTTTCTGTATTCCGTATTTTTCTGTCACCTTAATCAAAGCCTTGAGGTTGATGTCGATGTCGTTTTCATTCTGAATGCCGGCGTTGTTTATCAGTATTTCAACATCATTTATCTCTGGAAGAGATTCGTAATCGCTTATGTCACATTGATGATGTGAATACATGCTGTGGAATATCGACGGCTCTTGTCGGTCAATTCCTATGACCTTATGACCCATCTCAAGGAAATGTTCAGCGATGGCTTTTCCAATGCCTTGCGATGTTCCGGTAATCAGCACTTTAATATTTTGATTCATAATTATAAATTGGTGACAAAAACGATGTGCAAAGATAGGAAAAGTTTTTCAATTAGCTATGAGCTATGAGCAACGAGTTATGAGCATTTTTTACTCACTGCCAAAAGCCTTAGTGAAAAATAATTTCAACTTTCAATTTTAACTTTTCAACTTTTTCATACTTTTGTAGAAGTAAAGACCGCAAGACAACGTGACTACAAGACAACAAGTGAAGTATGATAAGATTAAGTAAAATTAAATCAATTACAAATATGCTCACAGCTCATGGCTCACAGCTCATAGCTTTGATACTATTCCTATTGTTATTTTCTTCGTGTGTAAAACACAATTCCTCTGACGAAAATCTTAAAATCTTCAAATACAACGAATCGGCAGGCATCTTGACATTAGATCCGATTTATGCCAAGGACCTTCCTCATATCTGGGCGTGCAACCAGATCTTCAACGGACTCGTCGCCTTCGACGATGAGATGAATGTCGTGCCAGCAATTGCTAAGTCGTGGAACATCAGCGAGGATGGAATGACATATACGTTCGTTTTGAGAGATGAGGTTTATTTTCATGAAGATGAGTGTTTTGTTAAGACGCCAAGACGCCAAGACGCCAAGACGCAAAGTGATGATGACTCTGCGACTAGAAAGGTCGTGGCTCAGGATTTCGTTTATTCTTTCAATCGTGTTTTAGATAGGAAACTGAATTCTTCGGGAAGTTGGATTTTTTCTAATGTTGCCAACAGCCAACAGCTAATAGCTAACAGCCAACAGCCAAAGTACGCCTTCAATGCAATCAACGACACTGTTTTAGAGATAGAATTGTCACAGCCATTCCCAGCGTTTTTAGGAATATTGTCGATGTCGTATGCTTCTGTCGTGCCTCATGAAGCAGTCGAATATTACGGAACTGAATTCGGACGTCATCCTGTCGGAACGGGACCTTTCAAATATCAATATTGGAAAGAAGGAGTGAAGCTCGTATTCAGGAAAAATCCGAATTATTTTGAGGTTGAAGAGACTACAAGACTTCCATATTTAGATGCTGTTTCGATAAGTTTCCTCATCGATAAGCAAGTGGCTTTCATGGAGTTTATAAAAGGCAAGTTTCACTTTATGTCGGGAATCGACGCCAGATATAAGGACGAACTGCTGACGCGTGACGGACATTTGCGTTCTGAATATGAAGACGAAATATATCTGATAAGAGAACCATATTTGAATACAGAATACCTCGCATTCTTCCTCGGTGATGATGACACTTTGGGAAAAGACAGAAGTCTCGCATTGCGACAAGCTGTCAGCTATTCCATCGACAGAGAGAAGATGCTGCGATATCTGCGCAACGGCATCGGAACACCAGGGAATAGCGGAATCATCCCAGCGGGATTGCCAGGATATTCCGTAGAGACGCAAGATATTGCGTCTCAAATACAGAAGACGCAAAATGTTGCGTCTCTACATGATGGTGTGACAATCGGTTACCCATACAACCCTAAAAAAGCTGAGCAGTTGTTGAAGGATAATAATCTGATTGGTTATGAGTTGAAACTTTATACCACTCAGGATTATATCGACATTGCGAAGTTTGTGCAGTCGGCATTGACGGAGATTGGCTTGAACTGTAGGGTAGAGGAGATGATGCCGGCGGCCTTGAGAGAGAAACGCGCTAACGGAAATCTCTCATTCTTCCGTTCCTCGTGGGTCGCCGACTATCCAGATGCGGAGAACTACCTCTCTTTGTTCACGACGAACAACTTCACTCCGCAAGGACCTAACTACACACATTATTCCAATGCGAAGTTCGATGAGCTTTATCAGAAGTCATTGACATGCAACGACCTTGAAGAAAGAGCGAAGATATATCATGAGATGGACAGTCTTATGATGACAGAAGCTCCAGTCGTGATTTTGTTCTATGATGAAGTGTTAAGATTCGTTAACAAAAATGTCGAAGGACTTGGAAGCAATCCTACTAATATGCTCAATTTGAAGAAAGTGAGGATTAATTAGGATTTGTAGGGACGTGATTTATCGCGTCCTTGCGTCTTTAAAGCTCATAGCCCACAGCAAAAAAAATAATTATGAATTATGAATTCTGCATTATGAATTAAAAAAGTGCTATCTTTGCACGCAACTCGAATGGTGGTGCCACGGTGGTCCTCACGGATGCCGTAGCTGAGATTATACACATTGCACCAGTACAGATAATGCTGACGCTGGAAGTTTGGAGTCCTTTTCAGGTACATGCGTACCACTATTTTGAGCAGTAGTAATGTTAAAAAATAGTGGTATGAATCGAAACAAATCTTATCCTATCGTTTTGTCCATCGCAGGTTCCGACTCCTCGGGCGGCGCTGGAATACAAGCTGATTTAAAGACATTCTCCGCCCTCGGCGTTTACGGCGCTACTGCCATCACTGCCATCACTGCGCAGAATACCCTCGGTGTTGTCTCGCAGATGGCTCTCCCTCCTCAGATGGTGCGCGAACAAATCATCGCCGTCATGGACGACTTACATCCTTCGGTGGTGAAAATCGGAATGTTGTCCAATGCCGAGATTGTCAATGCAGTAGCGGAAGTCTTGTCAGAATATAAACCAAAGATTGTCTTAGACCCCGTCATCGTCTCGACAAGCGGTCATCGTCTTTTGTCGGTGGAGGCGCAGGAAGTCATAAAAGAAAAACTTCTTCCTATCAGTGAACTCGTTACACCTAATATTCCAGAGATGGAGACGCTTACCAATATGCTGCTTTCATCTTTTGAAGAAAAAGAAAAAGCCGCAAATTATCTGTTAGACCTCGGCGCAAAAGCAGTGCTGCTGAAAGGCGGTCATGAAGACGGAGAAGTGAAAACCGATATTTTATTCTGTAGAACTCATGAAGTCTGCTCACAGCTCATAGCTCACAGCTCACAACTTGTTTCTGAAAGCATCTCGACGAAAAACGTTCATGGAACGGGCTGTACTTTGTCGTCGGCGATAGCGGCATTTTTAGCATTGGATTATTCTTTGGAAGATGCTGTAAAAGAAGCGAAACGTTATATCACAGAGGCTATTCGTGCTGGCGCTGACGTCAGAATAGGTCACGGATTCGGACCGGTAAATCATTTCTTTAATCCTAAACCTTTATTTAAAAATGAATAATTACAGACTGCAATTTATCACGCATTGCACCGAGAGATATTCCTATGTCGATTCGGCTCGTATCGCTCTCGAAGGCGGCTGCCGTTGGATACAATTAAGAATGAAAGACACCGACGAAAGTCTTTTGGAAGAGACAGCTCTCATCGTTCAGAAGATGTGCGGAGATTACGGTGCGACATTCATCATTGACGATAACGTACATCTTGTGAAGAAGATAAAAGCCGACGGCGTGCATCTCGGAAAAAACGATATGCCGATAGCAGAAGCTCGTGAAATACTTGGCGACGATTTCATCATCGGCGGAACAGTAAATACATTTAATAATATTTTAAGCCAAAAGCCAAAAGCCAACGGTCAAAAGCCAAAAGTCAACTACTTCGGTTGCGGACCGTTTCGTTTTACTTCGACGAAGAAAAATCTCGCTCCGATATTAGGTCTCGAGGGTTATGAAAATATCATCAGCAATACGAAGAGAAACAATATCAACATCCCGCTTGTAGCTATCGGCGGCATTACTAAAGATGATATTTCAGATATCTTAAAGACAGGCGTCGATGGTATCGCGTTGAGCGGTAGTATTTTAAGAGCTGAGAATCCTGTCGAGGAGATGAAGTCTATAGTGGAAATTTTTAAATCATTTCAAAATTAATAACCCGTCAATGAACGATGGTTGTCATACACAAAGTCTGTTGTCTGTTGACCGTTGTCCGTTGACATAAAAAATAAAAATCATGATAGAACAAAAAGTATCAAAGGGAATTATCAGTACCTATTTCAACAAGTTAGAAAGAAATTTAGATTTAGATGTCGCTATCGTCGGTGGCGGACCTTCAGGCATTGTAGCAGCTTATTATCTCGCCAAAGCCGGGTTGAAAGTCGCTCAGTTTGACAGGAAGCTATCACCCGGCGGCGGAATGTGGGGCGGCGCGATGATGTTCAATCAAATCGTGGTGCAGGAAGAAGCCTTACATATTATAAAAGAGTTCGACATCAATTATGAAAAATATGATGACAACTTGTACGTCATGGATTCTGTTGAAAGCACATCGGCGCTTTTGTACAAGGCGGTACATGCAGGCGCAACAATCTTCAACTGCTATTCCGTTGAAGACGTGGTGTTTAAGAATAATGTCGTGAGTGGCGTCGTCGTCAACTGGACACCTGTGTTGCGAGAAGGAATGCATGTCGACCCTCTTAACATCATGGCGAAATGCGTCATCGATGGAACAGGACACGACAGTGAGATGTGTAAGACAGTCGCTCGTAAGAACGGGATTCGTCTCGCGACAGACACCGGCGATGTGATTGGCGAACGCTCTTTAGATGTCATCGCTGGCGAAGAAGAAGTCGTGAACGGTACCAAGGAGATTTATCCTGGACTTTATGTATGCGGCATGGCAGCATCAGCCGTCAGCGGAACACCACGAATGGGACCTATCTTCGGCGGAATGCTGATGTCTGGAAAGAAAGTCGCGGACCTTATTATTGAGAAGTTAGTTAGGAATTAGGAGTTAGGAATGAATAATTAACAATGGATAATGAATCAGTGTAGAGTTGAGAGTGTATAGTAGTATAAAAGTGTAGAGTTGAAAATTAGAGTTTATTAGAATCCAATACACTTTTAAACTCTCAACTTATAAACTTAAAAACTACTCTAAACTCTCCACTCTAAACTTTAAACTAAAATGAAACTAATTGCAATAACGAAACCGTATTGTGAAAATGACGAGGCTGCTTTCATCAGGCGACTGTTTGAAAGCGGCTTCGACATTGTTCATCTGCGAAAGCCAGAGACGGACATAAATTATTGTCGTGTTCTCTTGGAAAAACTCACGGAAGAAGAACGAAAGAAAATCGTCGTACATGATTATCATATTTTGTATGAAGAATTTTCTTTGAAAGGCATTCATATAAATAAAAATGTTACCACATTGCCGAAAGACTATCAAGGATTTAAGACTCGTTCTTGTCATTCTTTGGAAGAAGTGAAGATGTATAAGAACGACTTCGATTATGTGTTTTTAAGTCCCATTTTCGACAGCATCTCTAAGGTTGGATATAAATCCGCCTTTGCTGAAGATGTATTGCGGAAAGCCACGGAACAAGGAATTGTCGATGAGAAAGTCGTTGCCTTAGGCGGTGTCACCTTTGATAAAATAACATATCTAAAAGAGTTGAATTTTGGTGGAGCAGCGATGATGGGAAGTTTAGTTAGGAGTTAGGAGTTAGGAGTTAGGAGTTAGGAGTTAGAAATTAGGAGTTGAGGGTATGAGGAATTAAGGAATTGGGGAGTTGAGCCCTGAAAGGGCGGAACAAATATAGGGTAAGGCAACGCCTTATTAGTTAGGAGTTATTTGTTTGACTCGCGCCGTGGATTTAGTAGCCTCCCGAGCGTTAGGGATTGGAGCGGCATCCTTTTGGAGCGAAGCGGAAAAAGATATAGCGGAAAGCCCGACGGCTTCGCCGGAACGCCCAAAGAAAAGTCGCCAAGTCACTAAGACACTAAGACACCGAGTTTTAATTAGGAATTAAAGGTCTTTTTGCTCATAGCTCGTGGCTTGATGCTCATGGCAAAAAATACCATAAAAAAAGTTCTTAGTTCATAGTTCAAAGTTCAAAGTTTTTCATTATCTTTGCACTCGTTTTTTAGAAAGTATAAAAAGATGATAAATATAACATTTCCGGATAAGTCAGTCAGACAATATGAAGCAGGTGTGACACCTCTTGATATCGCTAAGAGCATTAGTGAAGGTTTGGCTCGTAACGTGTTGTCAGCCAAGGTTAATGGCGTAATGTGGGATGCAATGCGTCCTGTTAATGAAGATGCAGAAATTCAACTTTTCACATGGAATGATCCGGAAGGTAAAGCTACCGTATGGCACTCATCAGCACACTTGATGGCTGAAGCTATCGAGCAACTTTATACAGGTGTTAAGTTCGGTATCGGACCAAGCATCGAAAACGGTTTCTATTATGACGTTGATTTCGGCGCAAACACAATCACAGAAGAAGACCTTGCCAAGATCGAAAAACGCATGATGGAACTCGCATCACAAAAACAAGCTTTTGAACGCGTCGATGTTTCTAAAGCAGAGGCTTTGGCTCACTTCACAGAAAAAGGCGACGAATACAAACAAGAGCTCATCAGCGAATTAGAAGACGGAACCATCACCTATTATAAAACCGGTACCTTCACAGACTTATGTCGCGGACCACACATCCCTGACACAAGCTGTATCAAAGCTATCAAATTATTATCTATAGCAGGCGCTTACTGGCGCGGCGACGAGAAACGCAAACAGCTCACTCGTATCTACGGTATCACATTCTTGAAGAAGAAAGAGTTAGAAGAATATCTCGTTCTCCTTGAAGAAGCTAAGAAACGCGACCACCGTAAACTCGGTAAAGAACTCGAACTCTTCATGTTCAGCGAAATGGTCGGTAAAGGCCTTCCAATGTGGTTGCCAAAAGGTACAGCATTGCGTCTCCGCTTGCAAGAATTCTTGACAAAGATTCAAAAACAATATGGCTACGAGCAAGTCATGACACCTCATATCGGTAACAAACAACTTTATGAGACATCAGGTCACTGGGATCACTATGGTCACGACAGCTACCAGCCAATCACAACACCTGAAGAAGGTGAGGTCTATTTGTTGAAACCTATGAACTGCCCTCATCACTGTATGATCTACAAATGGCAGCCACGTTCGTACAAAGACCTTCCATTACGTCTTGCAGAATTTGGTACAGTATATCGTTACGAACAAAGCGGCGAGCTCCACGGATTGACACGCGTTCGTTCTTTCACACAAGACGACGCTCATATCTTCTGCCGTCCTGACCAAGTTAAAGACGAATTCATCCGCGTGATGGAAATCATCGAAATCATCTTCAAGGCATTGAAATTTGAAAACTTTGAAGCACAGATTTCTTTACGCGACCCAAGCAACACGGAAAAATATGTAGGTACAGACGAAAACTGGGAAAGAGCAGAATCAGCTATCGTTGAAGCATGTAAAGAAAAAGGACTTCCTGCAGTCGTTGAATACGGTGAAGCAGCATTCTATGGTCCTAAGTTAGACTTCATGGTAAAAGATGCTCTCGGAAGAAGATGGCAACTCGGTACAATCCAAGTCGACTATAACTTGCCAGAACGTTTTGACCTTACTTATATAGGTTCAGACAACGAGAAACATCGTCCTGTCATGGTTCACAGAGCACCATTCGGTTCAATGGAACGTTTCGTAGCAGTATTGTTAGAACACTGCGCTGGCGACTTCCCATTGTGGCTCACACCAGATCAAGTAATGATTTTGCCTGTAAGTGAAAAATATCACGAATATGCAGAAAAACTCAACGAAATGTTGAAGAGAAACGAAATCCGTACTTTAATCGACATGAGAAGCGAAAAGATCGGACGTAAGATTCGTGACGCTGAAATGAAGAAAGTACCTTATATGCTCATCGTTGGTGAAAAAGAAATGAACGAGACATCAGTATCAGTAAGAAAACATGGTCAAGGCGACCTCGGTTCAATGTCTGTAGAAGAGTTCATCGCAATGATAGAGCAACAAGTTAAAGACGAACAAAAAATTGGATAAATATAATTATTGTATTAATTAATATAGGAGACACAAATCATAGCACTACCTGTTAACAACGGAAGAGGTCCTCAAAGAGGACAGAGGAACGAAGATCCACATCGTATAAACGAGAGAATCAATTCACCAATGGTTAGAGTTGTTGGTGAAGGCGTTGACAATGAGATACACTCAATAAAAGACGCTTTGAGAATAGCAGACGAAATGGGACTTGATTTGGTTGAGATTTCACCTAATGCAAATCCACCTGTCTGTAAGCTGATGGATTACAAGAAATTCCTTTTCGACCAAAAGAAGAAACAAAAGGAAATCAAGGCAAAGACAACGAAAGTCGTTATCAAGGAAATACGTTTAGGACCACAAACTGACGATCATGACTTCGAGTTCAAGTTGAATCACGCCAAGAGATTCTTGGAAGACGGCGCAAAGGTTAAAGTTGACGTGTTTTTCCATGGTCGTTCAATTGCTTACAAAGACCAGGGCGAGATTATCTTGTTGAAGTTCGCTCAAGCTTTGGCAGATTATGGAAAAGTAGAGTCAATGCCTAAGTTGGAAGGTAAGAGGATGCTTATGATGATAGCTCCTAAGAAATAAAGATAGACACTCATTTTAAAAAAAAGTATATTACAATGCCAAAAATGAAAACTAAATCCGCTGCCAAAAAACGTTTCAGAGTAACAGGCACCGGTAAAATCAAGAGAAAGCACGCTTACAAAAGCCACATCTTAACAAAGAAGTCAGTTAAACGTAAACGTAACTTACGCCACGCTGCTATTGTTGAGCCAGCTAATATGAAAGCTGTAAAAGAAATGCTTCTCATGTAATTTTAAATTAATTGTTTAACGTCTTGTTAGAGTAGAAAAGTTCTCGAAAGGGCGAGGCACTCTAACGGAATAAAAAGTAAAAAAATGCCAAGATCAGTTAACGCAGTTGCTTCAAGAGCAAGACGCAAAAAAGTTTTAAAACAGACAAAGGGCCAGTTCAGCGCACGTAAAAACGTTTGGACTGTAGCTAAGAACTCTTACGAAAAGGGTTTACAATACGCATACCGCGATAGAAGAAACAAAAAACGTGATTTCCGCTCATTATGGATTATCCGTATCAATGCCGCAGCACATGAATACGGCATGACATACAGCACATTCATGGGTAAACTTCACGCAGCTAACATCGACCTTAATCGTAAGGTTTTAGCCGACTTAGCTTTAAATAATCCAGAAGCATTTAAAGCAATCGTCGAAAAAATTAAGTAATAATAACTGAATGAGTGTAAAAGGAAGCCGCTGTGAAGCGGCTTTTTTTTGTCCATAAATAATGCTAATAAGGCACGGATAAATCGTGTGTTTTTTTCAAAAAAAAACTTTATACTTTGCTATTTTGTCTTTAGACTTTTTATTATATTTGTTGACAATTATTAAATAGGTATAACTAAAATAATTTTATATGAAAACTAAATTTACTCTTAAAGCAATGTCGTTTTTGTTAGTATTGGCATTGCTTTTTTCGTGTCAAGAAAATAAAGTACAACAGGCTATTCCTGAATATGCGGTGATGTCTATTGAAGAGGAACCTGTTATTGTCAAGAATTCATTTCCAGCACTCATTTCTGGTGATACAGATGCGGAAGTGAGAAGTAATGTCTCTGGAGCTATTATCAAAAAACATGTCGATGAAGGTGATATCGTCAAGAAAGGCGACTTGCTTTTTGAGATAGACCACGCTCCTTATCAAGCTGATTATAACATGGCGCTCGCTAATGTCAATGCTGCTAAAGTAGGAGTGGAGACCGCTGAACTGACCGCTGTCAACAAGACAAATCTCTACGAAAAAGGTATCATCAGCGAGTATGAAAAGAAACTTGCCGATAACCAACTCTCATCAGCGAAGGCTCAACTGGAACAGGCAGAAGCAAGATTGCAGACAGCTAAAATCAATCTTGATTATAGTTATGTCAAAAGTCCTAATGACGGCGTAGTCGGTTCTATTCCTTTCGGCGTCGGTAGCTTGGTCGGCCCATCAACAGCAACAGCACTTACTACAGTATCACAAATCGATATAGTGAATGCTGACTTCTCCATCAATGAGAAACTTATGCTTTATTACACACAAAAAGGCGGCGTGAAAGACATCCTTAAATTTATGCCAGAAGTAGAACTCAGACTCGCTGACGGAACCATGTATGATCACAAAGGTAAGATAGAGTCTGTAGCAGGTTCTATAGATACAAAGACTGGCGCTGCTAATATGACAGCGAATTTCCCTAACCCAGCAAAGGTATTACGTAGTGGAGCTACAGGAACAATTTATATCCCACGCGAAATCGCTAATGCTCGTCTCGTTCCTCAGAATGCTACATTCGAGATGCAAGACAAGAAGTTCGTTTATGTGCTCAATGACAGCATTACTGAGATGCGTGAAATCGTCGTTGATAATCTCACTTACGAAGAAAATTATATCGTAAAAGAAGGTCTTGAATTAGGCGAAGTCATTGTGATAGAAGGCGTCGGTTCTTCAGTTAAGAACGGAATGAAGATAAAACCAATAACAAAAGAACAGGCAGACGCTAAGTTTAACAAGGCTGTCGGCAAATAATTAAGGAGGTTACATTATGAAACTAGATACATTTATCAAGCGTCCGGTCCTCTCGACAGTTATTTCCATCATAATAATTGTCCTTGGTCTCATCGGACTTCTGACGCTTCCTATTTCACAATATCCCGACATCGCGCCTCCGACAGTGGAAGTCAAGGCGTCGTATCAAGGTGCTAATGCTCAAACTGTAGTCAACAGTGTCATCGCGCCTCTCGAAGAAGAAATCAACGGCGTTGAGAATATGACATATATGACATCAACGGCGACCAACACCGGCGATGCAACCATTACCGTTTATTTCAAACCGGGCAGCGACCCTGACATGGCAGCAGTCAACGTACAAAACCGCGTCACTAAAGCACAGGGTTTCCTCCCTTCCGAAGTGACAAAAGCCGGCGTGACGACAAGCAAGAAGCAGTCAAGTATCTTACTCGCTTTCACAGTATATAGCGAAAACGATAAATACGACCAAGAGTTTATCTATAACTACTTGAAGATTAACGTTATCCCTCAGATTAAACGTATCGGTGGTGTCGGCGACGCTCAGGTCCTCGGCGCAGAATACTCGATGAGAATATGGCTGAAACCTGATGTCATGGCGCAATACGGATTGATGCCTAAAGACGTCGTCGCGGCTCTTAACGAACAGAATATAGAAGCAGCACCAGGTCAGCTCGGCGAGAATTCACAAGACGTGACATTCCAATATATGCTGAAATACAAAGGCAGACTCGCGACGCCAGAAGAATTCGGAGACATCGTCATAAGAGCAAACGAAAGCGGCGAGATATTGAGACTCAAGACCATCGCTGACGTGGAACTCGGTTCTTTGACTTATGCCATCGACACTCGCTCGCAAGGTCACCAAGGTATAACAGCGATGATTTATCAGTCTGCAGGTTCTAACGCAACGCAGATCATCAATGAAGTCAAGGCTTTGCTCGAAGCAGAGAAAAGAGACTTCCCTCCAGGAATCACATACGACATTTTGTTGGACTCCAACGACTTCTTGTTCGCTTCTATCCATGAAGTTATCAAGACTTTATTGGAAGCATTCGTGCTCGTCTTCTTGGTTGTATTCATTTTCTTGCAAGATTTCCGTTCTACACTTATTCCTGCTATCGCAATTCCTGTAGCTTTGATTGGTACTTTCTTTATGTTGAAAGTTATGGGATTCAGTATCAACCTTCTTACATTATGCGCTATGGTTCTTGCCATCGCCATTGTCGTTGACGACGCCATTGTGGTGGTGGAAGCGGTTCACGAGAAACTGGAGCGAGGTGCTAAGTCGGCGAAGGCTGCTTCCATAGAAGCAATGAATGAAATATCAGGTGCTTTGATATCAATCACTTTGGTTATGATGGCGGTGTTTATCCCTGTCAGTTTCATGTCGGGCATCACCGGAACATTCTACAGACAATTCGGTCTCACCATGGCAGTGTCAATAGCATTCTCGGCTATCAACGCACTTACATTATCACCTGCCTTATGCGCATTATTCCTTAAGCCACACGACAATCACGATGGCGAGAAGAAAGGACTTTTGAAGAGATTCTTCATTGCATTCAATACTGCTTACGACCTTACCGTCAAGAAATATAGCAAAGGCGTAAGTTTCTTCGTTAAAAACAAGACTTTGTCAATAGGTGCGGTCTTGGCAGGCGCAGCATTATTGTTCTATCTTATGGGAACTACGCCAACGGGATTGGTTCCTAACGAAGATACCGGTACCATCTTCGTGACAGTCGACATGCCAGCGGGAACATCTTTGGATAAGACAAAAGACGCGATGGCGAAGATTGAGAAGTTGGTTGAAAACACGCCAGCTATCAAGACACATACCGCTATTTCCGGTTTCAGTATTTTGAGTGGCGCGATGGGAAGTTCTTACGGAACATTCATCTGTAAGCTCCACGACTGGGAAGAACGCGACGAGACAGAAAGCGCCGACGCTCTCAATATGAAGCTTATGATGCAGGCGAGAGAACTCGTGAAAGAAGGACGCGTCATCACATTCTCAATGCCTATGATTCCAGGATTCAGCGTGTCGTCAGGCTTTGAATTCAACCTTCAGGACAAGACTGGAGGTTCGATAGAGTCGTTCTACGCAGTGGCGCAAGAGTTCATCTCCAGATTGAACGAACGTCCTGAGATAGCACAGGCAAGCACCAGCTTCAACCCAACATATCCTCAATATATGGTGAACATCGACGCTGCAAAATGCAAGCAGGCAGGCATTTCTCCATCAGATATTCTCACGACATTACAAGGTTACTTCGGCGGTATCTACGCTTCTAACTTCAACCGCTTCGGCAAGTTGTATCGCGTTATGGTTCAGGCACGCCCTGAGTTGAGAATCGACAAGGAATCTCTTAATAATATCAAGATAAGAAACGGAAATGAAATGGCACCGATAACTCAATTCATTGAACTTGAAAGAGTTTATGGTCCAGATAACATCAAGAGATTCAATTTGTTCACTTCAATATTGGTCAATGGTAATCCTGCTCCTGGATATAGTTCCGGAGAAGCAATCAAAGCCATTGAAGAGACTGCAGAACAATATTTGCCACAAGGATACGCTTACGAATATTCAGGTATGACGAGAGAAGAACAAGGACAGAGCGGCGGACTCGGAATGATTCTCATCATCTGTATCATGTTCGTTTACTTGTTGTTAAGTGCTCAGTATGAGAGTTACATACTTCCATTGGTCGTTATTCTTTCAATACCATTCGGTCTTGCAGGAACATTCATCTTTGCGAGAATGATGGGCATCGACAATAATATCTATTTACAAATCGGTCTTATCATGCTTATCGGTCTGTTGGCAAAGAACGCCATCTTGATTACCGAATTCGCTGTCGCGAGACGTGAGTCAGGAATGGGCATCGTAGATGCTGCCATCGATGCTGCTTGCGCTCGTCTTCGTCCAATCCTCATGACATCACTCGCGATGATCATCGGTCTTCTCCCAATGATGTTCGCTCATGGAGTAGGAGCAAATGGTAACAGCGCATTAGGTTCTGGTGCCATCGGCGGTATGCTGATTGGTATGGTTTGCCAGATCTTCATTGTTCCGTCATTGTTCGTGATATTCCAAGCAATACAAGAGAAGTTTAGACGAGTTGAAAGTTGAAAACGGAAAATTGAAAGTTGACTTTAAAATATAAAACGATGAAAAAGATAATATATATCACAATATGCGCTTTCGTGTTGAGTAGCTGTAACATTTACAGGCAATACGAGCGCCCGGAGGTCGATGTACAGGATTCATATCGTCTGCCTGACAGTAGTAGCGTGACGGATACCGTTTCCATCGCTGATTTAAGCTGGACTGATATTTACACAGACCCAAATCTTCAGACATTGATAAATTACGGTCTTGAAAATAACACCGACCTTTTGGTGGCGATGGAAAGAGTTAAAGAAGCGCAGGCTGCTCTTAAGTCGGCAAAGTTGTCATTCCTTCCTTCAGTTTCTCTCAATCCACAAGGCGGTTTGTCGTATGCCGGCGGCGCCACATCATGGAGTTATGATGCGTCGGTGTCAGCAAGTTGGGAGATAGATTTGTTCGGAAAGTTATTAAACAACAAAAGAAAAGCGCAAGTCGTTCTTTTACAGAATGAAGAATACAAGCAAGCCGTGAGAACGCAGCTCATTGCTACGATAGCTGATTTTTATTTCAACCTTTTGGCGTTAGATAAACAGTTGAATATCTACACTATGACAGAGCAGAACTGGGCAGTCAGCGTCGAGACCATCAAGGCGATGAAAGAAGGCGGCATGACTAACGAAGCTGCTGTAGTTCAGTATGAGGCTTATCATGCGTCAATCGCTGCTGCGATTCCAGATATCAAAGCCGCGATTATGAAACAAGAAAACGCACTTTCTGCATTGCTCGGCGATTATCCTGATGTCATAGTTAGAGGCAAACTTGATGAGCAGAAAGTCGAGTTCGACATTCAAGCAGGCGTGCCGTTGCAACTCTTGGCAAATCGTCCTGACGTGAAAAGCGCAGAATATAAATTAGCTTCGATGTATTATAACACCAATGAGGCACGTGCTGCGTTTTATCCAAATATCGTCATCGGCGGAAGCGCGGGATGGAGCAACCTCATAGGCGGAAAGATAGTCAATCCAGGTCAGTTCCTTGCGAGTGCGCTCGCTTCGTTGACACAACCTATCTTCTATAGAGGCGCGAACAAGGCGCGACTAGAAATAGCCAAGGCACAGGAAGAAGAAGCGAAGCTGCAGTTCAGACAAAGCTTGTTAAACGCAAGTATGGAAGTCAGCAACGCTTTGATAACATACGACGCTGAAGTGAAAAAAGAAGTGGAACGCGACAGACAAATAGAAGCGTTATATAAAGCAGTTGAATATACAAATGAATTGTTGAAACTCGGCACATCGACATATCTTGAAGTGTTGGACGCACAGCAGTCGCTGCTCAATGCTTTGCTGTCGGAGACCGACGACCAGTTGAATAAACTCAACGCAGTGACGTCGTTATATCACGCCCTCGGAGGTGGAAGGGAATAAAAAAAAGAGCCGTGAGGCTCTTTTTTTTGAACACAGAACTAAGAACTAAGAACCCAGAACTTTTTTGAGTTGTTTATGGGTCATTGATTTACAGGCATTCCGCACTACGCACTCCACCGCCTGCCTATAATCTTTCGTCACTACGTGACTTTTTTTATGAGACGCCACAGGGTGACGTCTCTACGGGTGATTGCTGTAAAAAAAACGACTCTTTTTTTACACGTTGCGTTAGGGATTGGAGCGGCATCCTTTGCGAGCGTTTCGGGAACGAGTTTCGGGGACGGGAAATGGGTTTTGGGATTTGGGGACAGATTTTTTCGAGCGAGATGAAAACTTAGCGAGCAAAGATATAGCGGAAAGCCCGACGCGAAGCGGAACGCCCAAAAAAGGACTAAAGACAAAAGACTAATGACTAAAGTCTTTAATGCGTAATTATAAGTTTTTAGTTCAGAGTTTATAGAATTTCTAATTTTTTTCATTTTACTCTTGACAAATAAAAAATAATCTATATCTTTGTAGTGTACTAGTTAACTAATACAGTGGATAATTTGTAGTTCATAGTGTATAGTTAATAGTTTATAGTAGTTGTAAGTAAAGTAGGGTATAGTTGAAAAGTGTATTGGGCTAGATAAACTATCTACTTATAACTTTCCACTACAAAACTACTCTACACTCTACACTCTAAACCATTAACTATTAACTTTAAACTTTAACCCCATGATAACAATAAACAAGCTCGATTTCAGCTACAAGAATGTGGCGGTCTTCAAAAACATCAGCCTTGAATTTAAAGAAGGCAACGTCTATGGTCTCCTCGGCGAAAACGGCGTGGGAAAGACAACGCTCCTGAAAATCATCAGCGGACTTCAATTCCCAAATGAAGGAACTTGTAAGGTAGATGATTTCATTCCTTCAGAAAGAAATCCTTATTTTTTGCAGAATATATTTTACCTTCCGGAAGAAGTCATAACAGAAGATACTACACCTGAGAAATTCATTAATAAAATAGGAGTGTTCTATCCTCGTTACGATTATCCTTATTTCCTGAATCTTATGAAAGAGCTTGAAGTTGACCCTTCAAGAAAATTCAATGCGATGTCGTACGGACAGAAGAAGAAATCATTGTTAGCATGTGCGTTGTCGCTTCGTACTGATTATCTGCTTCTTGATGAGCCTACAAACGGACTCGATATTCCGTCGAAGGCTTTGTTTAGAAAAGTGATATTGCAACATAGTACGGACGCTAATGAAAATAGTACGGACGCGATTAATCGCGTCCCTACAATCATCATTTCCACACATCAGGTGAAGGACGTGGAAAACCTCATTGACCCGATAGTGATTTTAGAACATGATGAAGTGCTTCTTAATGCGACATTTGAAGAGATTTCTCAACGACTTTATTTTGAATATGGTGCGGAGAAATCAGATGAGGCTCTCTATTCTGAAATGATGCCAGGCGGTTACATCAACGTGCTTCCAAATACTTTTAACATGGAAAGCAAGGTCAATGTTGAGGCACTGTTTAATGCTGTGAGATGTAATAAGAAGAAGATTAGAGAAATATTTGAGAATTAGGAGTTAGGAATTAGGAGTGAATAATGAGCTATTAACTTTAAACTTTAAACTTTAAACTTTAAACTTAAAAATTATGAACAATACATTTGATATAAAAAGATTCGGTAATGTCGTGAGACGCGACGGAATGAATTATTTCCAAAACTTCGGCTGGACCTTGGTGGTATTGTGGTCGATACCTGTTGGAATTTGGTTTATGCTTTTTATTAGTGGTGATATGGGAAAAACTATGAACTCAGATCGTTATGGATTCTTCTATTTCCTTATGATAGTAGCAATGATACTTGTTCCGTCACGACTTTATAAAGACTGCAACGATTCAAGAAAAGGTGTTCAATTTGCTATGTTACCGGCTTCTTCATTGGAGAAGTTTCTCAGTATGTTTATTTATTGTATTTTGGTAACACCTATATTGTATATTGTAGGAGCAGTCTCTCTAGATACAATAATGGTCTTAATCCCAGGAAATAATCCTTACGAAGGCTTCGTCTTTGTTAATGTCTTCATTCAAGATATATTTAAAATTTATTTAGGTGATTGGGGTACGTTAGTGATGAGATTGCCGTTTTATCAAATCTTTGTAGTATTATCATGCATCTCAATTTTTATGTTTACCAATATGTTGTTTAAGAAACGTAAGGTTGGTAAGACAATCGGAGTATTGGCGATTTCTAGTATAATAGTGATAATAGTTATTGTCAGAGTATCTATCCTATTCAAAAGCTGGTTTGACAGTTTTACTTATGATGATAGAATTGATTTCTCTAAAAAAGTACACTACGGATTTTATATATTTAACATACTTCTTTCTATTGTTATGTTTTATCTCACATATCGTAGAATCAAGAAACAAACTTATTGATTATGGAATTCAAGTCGCACCAGCCTATATATCTGCAAATTTATTTTCACATTTGCGAGATGATTTTGAACGATAAGTTCAAGGTAGGCGAGAAGATAATGTCTGTGAGGGAGATGGCGATAGAAGTGGGAGTGAATCCTAACACCGTGATGCGTTCGTACGAACTGCTTCAGAATAAGAATATCATCATCAACCAAAGAGGAATTGGTTTCAACGTAAGTGAAAATGCCAAAGAAATAATTCTTGAAGAACAGAAGAAGCAATTCATTGAAGAGGAACTTCCGGAGATAATTAAGAAAATCAAGATGTTTGGAATTTCGATAGAGGAATTAGGAGTTAGGAATTAGGAGTTAGGAGTTAGGAGTTAGGAGTGGTTTGTAGAGACGTGTCAATTACACAATAAAAATTAACAATATGTATAAACCTTTAAAAAATAAACCACTATGAAAAAGCTAATCTTATTATTTACAGTGGCATTGATGATGCAATCTTGCAATATAACGGTAGAAGTTTCAGCGTATACCGATTATGATCTAACACTTGAACAAAAAAATAATATTTGTTGGACTTCTGATACAACTTCATTAATCGGTTTAACTAATGACGGTCGCATCTGTGCCGTCAATCCAGATCAGATGAGAGACTTGCTTATTACTAAAGAAAAAGCTCTCGTTTATAGATGGTCGCCGTATGAAATGGAAAACGTTATTCCAATATATTTTGTACAGTCATATTGCAATGAAAATAATATTGAATTATATGTCATTACAAATGAGTATAAATCGGCATTTACAGAAATAAATAATGTTAAGAATCCGATGTTTTCAATGAATAATGGTGATTATATAACAGACATCGCAGATAAATGGGAAAATAAATTCTACAAACAACTTTTGGGCAACAAGTACAAGAAAAATAATTATTTCTATTACTTTGAGAATGGTGAATTTGTAAGAACAGAAGATGAAATGCTGAATGAGAAGTGGAAAAAGAAATGGACTGATATTGAAAAATAACAAAGATAAAATCATGATTAATTCTTAAAACTTTTATATATAACTAATTGAAACCAATATGAATAAAAAGGTATATAACAACATGTTATTATTCCCTCATGCGTTTTATACCATCATATAAATAAAAAAGGGAATGTCAATCAAAACTTACTACTATGAAACGAATCTTTACATTATTACTAAGCATTTTAGCTATGACATCATTCGCGCAGAATGAAACTAAAGAACTGAAAGGTCGTCTCATAGACGATGAAAAAATTGCTGTCCAATTTGCCAACGTCTCTCTGAAGATGGCTGACAACGATAGTATCATAGCTGGTACTTCTTCCGATGAAAACGGTAACTTCATATTAAATGTTGAAGACGGTAAATACATTCTTATGACTTCCGCTGTCGGTTACGAACGTCTTTCGATATATTGCCGTCCTGCCGACCTCGGAGAGTTGAAGATGCCTCGTACCTCTGAGATGTTGGATGCGGTTACAATAGAAGGTTCACGCATTGAAGAAACACCACTGCATTATGTGGTGCTTCCAGATTCGACGAAAGTGGAGAGTTCCGGAAGAGGGTTGAACTTCCTTAATATGCAGCAGCTTCCGGGATTGGATGTCAACGTGGCGAAAGAGACAATCACTATCGACGGCGGTACTCCTATATATCAAATCAATGGCAAAGAGGTATCATATCAGAGATTTATAAATGTCAGTTCCGATAAAATCAAACGTATAGAATACAGCAATAATCCTGGAGTGCGTTATATGGATCGTGGAGCTTCTGGTGTTATAAATATTGTTTTGAAAGAGGTTGAAGACGGCGGTTCAATCGTCGCTAATGGCAAGACTGCTTTCACTACAGGTTTCGCTGACGGTTATCTGATGGGAACTTACAACAGAGGTAAGTCGGAGATTCTGGTACAGTATAATATCAGTCATCGTAACTATGACGATGTTCCTTACGAGATGACTGACAAATACATAAGTGAAAATAGAATGGTGGAACGTAAGCAGAGCATGAATTTTCCTTTCTATTACACGACTCATAACATTATGGCGGATTATACTTATCGTGCCAATGACAGTACGTTTCTTATTGTGTCGTTACGCGATAATATCGACAACAACAATTGGACTGGAACAGGAATGATGATAGAAATTGACAATGGAATTCACGATACGATGAATGTGAATCTGATAAGAAAACGTAGAATCAATATGCCGAAACTTGATTTGTATTTCAGTCATCAGATGAAGAATAATCAGACTATTGAATTGAATGTCGTTGGCCAGTATGCAATGTCATCATACGACAATAAGTTGATATATAAAAGTGACACTATCATCGAAGAATATCCGACTTATACAGAAAATCATGGATATTCTATCAGCGGAGAAGCAATGTATACCAAAGCATTCGATATATCAGAGCTGCAGTTTGGAATACAATATCAGCATAATTTTGCATATAACGATTATGTTGTTTATGATGAAACTACATCAATGAGCAAGGATAACATTTATGCATACGCACAATATGTTACAATGTTAGGGGATAAGGCGAGTCTCGTACTTGGAACAGGAGCGAAGGTGTTTGTCGTGAACGATGGTTTGAATACTTTGAGTTATGTTAAGAATCTGAGTACGTTAAGATTGAACTATAAGATTAACAAGAAAATGTTGTTATCGGCAGTGGCGAGCTTGTCTCCAAGTCTTCCATCTTTGGGTAGTCTTTCAACGGTTATGCAACGTACCGATGACGTTTCTGCGAATGTCGGTAATGCTGATTTGAAACCATATAATACCTTATCTGGAAGATTGCAATTCAACTATAACGCATCGAATATTTTCTACGCTACAGCGACAGCAGGATATAGTCATTCTTTCAATCCGATAGTATATACCTATTATTATAATCCTGAATTAAACTTGTTTGTAAATACGCCTCATAACAGCGATTATTATAAGACTATGTATTTTAACACAAAGATTGGTACGAAAAAACTGTTTGATTTCCTTTACATTTCACTTACTGGAAATTTGAGGAAACAGGAATCTAAAGGCATTGGTTTCCATCATGAAAACCTTAATTTTTATAGCAGTGTTGAAGTGCAGGCTGTTTGGGAAAAATTCACTATGGGTTGTGACTTTGACATTACACCTGCTATTACGTTGTATGGTGAGAATTTGACTTATAACGAGATGTCGCAGGATATTTATGTGCAATATAAATGGAAAGATTTATATGTAGCTTTGATATGGTTATGTCCGTTCAATAAGGATGGTTACAGATATGAATCAGAAGGACTTTCGGAAGTACATTCTTACAAGCATACCAACTGGACGGCAAACAATGGCAATATGCTCACGCTTGGTCTGACATGGAGCATCAACTATGGTAAATCATTCAAGAAAGTTCAGAAGTCACTCAGCAACGGTGGTTATGACGACGGAATGGTTAAATAGTTAGGAGTTAGGAGTTAGGAATTAGGAATTAGGAATTAGGAGTTGGAATTACTTCGCGTTCCTTTGCGTCTTTGCGAGAGAAAAATCTATACCCAAAGTCCGTTGACTATTAAGAAAAACCGTTAAAATCTTTTATATTTTTTTCACTTGACAAAGGAAGTTTGAGATAGTAAATTTGTAAATAATTTAAAATTTAGAACTATGCCAAAATTAAAGATTCAAGATGTTGAAATCAATGTTACAAAATTCAATAATGAAGATTATATATGTTTGACAGACATGATGGTAGCAAAAGACGGTGAGTTTTTTATTACAGATTGGCTGAGAAATAAAAACACTTTGGAATACATTGGTATTTGGGAAAAAGTATATAATCCAAATTTTAATTATGGCGAATTCGCCATAATTAAAAATCAGGCTGGACTGAACAGGTTTAAAATCAGTGTCAAAGAGTTCGTGTCAAAAACCAATGCGATTAGTCTATATGCTAAAACGGGTCGTTATGGTGGAACTTATGCTCATAAAGATATTGCATTTGAATTCGCAATGTGGATTAGTCCTGAATTTAAGATATATATAGTAAAAGAATTTCAACGCTTAAAAGAGGAAGAATTGAAATTAGTAGGGTGGACGGCAAGAAGAGAACTTTCAAAAATAAATTATCACATTCATACTGATGCTATAAAAAACAACCTTATCCCAAAAGAAATTACATCTGCAGAAGTGAATGTAATATACGCTAATGAAGCCGACGTTATCAATGTTGCTTTGTTCGGTAAAACGGCAAAAATGTGGAGAGAGGAAAATCCAGATATAAAAGGTAATATTAGAGATTATGCTTCAATAGAACAACTGATAGTATTGATAAATCTGGAAAGCATGAATTCAGAGTTGATAAAAATAGGATTGTCACAATCTGAAAGAGTCCTACATTTGAATAAAATGGCAATAGAACAATTGACGATTTTAAGTAAATATGATAACAAATTGTTAAAAGACTTTAATTCAGATTGATAATCAATATGGCAGTTTGATTTTTTAATAATTTATATATCAACCAATTACCCCCCCCGAAAAATTTTTAAAACACTTGCTTTTTTGAAATAAAATTATAAAATTTGTAGTGCATAATAAAGCTCACAACTCACAACCCATAGCTCACAGCAAAAAATAAACAACTATGAAAACATTAAAAAAATTATCAGCAATTGCAATCTTTTCTTTTGCAGTATTATTGTCGTCTTGCGATCCTGGTTTTGATGACACTTATAAAGTGAAAAACGGTCTTGACAGAGATGTCAAATTAACTCAAGGAAGTGTCTATGGAACAAACGAAAATGTAACACCTTCCGATACAATAATAATTAAACCTGATGAAACAAAGGTTGTATATCAGGAGGGCGGAATAGGTTTTTCTCCATTTGATGGTATAGTTCTAGATATCGACTATATTCTTTACGAAGAATACAGACCTTACATCATTTTTGACGACAGCATTGATTATAAAATACTTGATTATAGCAATGCAGGAATAATAAAAACATTTGAAAAATCCATCTTCAAGAAATCTTGTTGGGAAATCTTGTCAAGAAACGAAAATGATAATGTACACGAAGTCTTTTATACTATAACAGAAGAAGACTATCAGAATGCTGTCGTTTTGAATAAATGCGAGCCAAAACCTGATGTTGAAATTAATGGATATTCAGTTACCGAATGTCTTGAAAAAGACCGTGGACTAATGTATTATGATAATGATACGATTTATGTTACTGCCATAAACGACAGCAGTCTTATGATAAAAACCACAAGTACTTTATTCAATTGTTGCTCTGAAGAATTCTTTGGAGATGCATATTGGTATGAAAATAAAATTCGCATATCGATGTTTGAAATTGAAGGTGATCCATGCGACTGTGTATGTCCTAGAAGCGTTGAGTTTGTCTTGAGTAATTTGGAAATAGGAGAGACGTATAATATTGTTCTATCGAAAAATCTAAATGGTAAATATTTCAGTTTTGAAGTCGTCTTTGAAAGAGATACAGATTTGATGTTTATCAGATCGTAAGGGATTAGGAGTATTTGTAGAGACGTGTCAATTACATCTGAAAATGAAAAATGAGTAATTGCTGCGTCTTGATAAATTAGGAATTGAGGAGGCGTCTTTTAAATTGAAAATTGGCTATGAGCAGTGAGCTATGAGTTGTGAGCAGTTATGCCCAAAGCTCATAGCAAAAAAATTAAAATTAGCTTTTATTCCAATCCTCCGCCAAGTGCGTGATACAACGTGATTACGCTTTGTATTTCAAGGAATTTATCGTTGGTCTCGGTAAGCTCTGCCTGTAAGAGATTCTTCTGTGCGGAAAGGACTTCGATGTAAGTGGCTTGTCCGTTTTTCATCAGAAGCTGTGTGTTGAAGACAGCTCCTTTTAAATACATGATTTGTAATTTATCACTGTCTAATCTCTTGCGAGCTGTCTGCCACGAAATCAAGGCGTTGTTTGCCTCAGTGCCTGCGTCTAACAATGTCTGCTTGAAGTTGAGCAGTGCTTCTTGTCGTTGCGCCTCGCTGATTTTTACTCTCGCTTTATTTTTTCCTTGATTGAATATTGGCTGTACCAAACCTGCTACGGCATTGAAAATCCAGTCGCCTGGGTTGCCGTTGATGCCTGCCCAGCCGCCGCTTCCGCTTAAGGTGATGCTAGGGTAGAAGTAGGAACGCGCTACGTTGGTGGCGTAAAATGCTTCAACTAACTTATATTCTGCTTGTCTTACGTCAGGGCGATTGACGAGGCTCGATAATGGAAGTCCCATCAACAATGTGTCTGGAAAGACTTGCTGCGACAATTCATTGCGTTCAAATTCTTGTGGCACGAGACCTAAGAGTGCTGACAATGAATTCTCTTGTTCAATGATTTGTTTTTCTAATGTTAGGATGGAAGCTTCGACGTTTGATTTGTTTGCTTTTGCTTGTAAGACAGCAGCTTCGTTGGTTTTGCCGGCTCTCTTCAATGCTGATAATGTCCTGATGTTTTCTTCCCAAGTGTTGAGTGTTCTCTTGCTGATTTCCAACTGCTCGTCGAGCATGAGAAGCGTGTAATATGAATTAGCTATCGTCGCGACGAGTTGTGTCTGAATAGCTTGTTGATATGCTTCTGTCGCTGCTAATGCAGCTTCTGCGCCTTTCTTTGTGTTACGTAATCTTCCGAAAGCATCAATTTCCCAAGAAGCGGTAGGAGTGAGGCTATAGTTAAAACCTTCGTTCTTTACGCCTGCTTGTGCAGAAAAAGACACATTAGGATAAAACACTAGCTTTGATGTCTGTAATGTCGCTTCTGCTTGTTCTACTTTCAATCGTGCGATTTCTAAATCGGTGTTGTTTTTCAATCCTATTTCAATTAAATTTTGAAGAAGCGTATCGGCGAACAGTTCTCTCCATGTCAATGAAGCAATTGATTCATAGTCATCTGCGGTAGGAATTCTGTTGTATAAACTATCAACAAAATCTATTTCAGGACGCTCGTAGTCTTTATACAGAGCGCAGCTGTTCATCGTAACGAGTAATAATATCAAAGGAATTAATATCTTTTTCATGATTCTATTTCTTTCTCTCTTTTAGGCATTACTTTTTCTTCAATGTTTCTGAAAATGATGAATAACACAGGCACTACGAATAGTAATGCTATTGTTCCGATGAGCATTCCGCCTACAGTTCCCACGCCGATTGATATGTTGCCGTTTGCGCCTACGCCAGTGGCGAACATCAATGGCAACATACCGAATATCATTGTCAATGAGGTCATTAAGATTGCTCTTAATCTTGCCTTCGCTGCCGACATCGCAGCCATTGTAATCGACATGCCTTCAGCTCTTCTCGCTGATGCGTATTCTGTAATCAAAATTGCTGTCTTTGCTAATAAACCTATCAGCATCAGAAGTCCGATTTGGAGGTAGATGTTGTTTTCCAATCCGAACATATTGGCGAACAAGAAACTTCCAGCGAGGCCGAATGGTATTGATAATATGACGACGATAGGAATGAGGACGCTTTCATATAAAGCGCAGAGTATTAAGTATATAAATACTATACATATTATGAATATCATCGCTGTTGAGTTGCTTGAGTCTGCTTCTTCTCTCGACATTCCGCCGAATTCGAAACCGTAGCCTGCTGGTAATAACTCTGCTGCTACTTCTCTCACTGCTTGGATGGCTTCACCAGAAGAATAACCGTTCGCTGCTTGTCCGTTGATTTGTATTGAAGAGAAGAGGTTGAAACGTGAGATGGCTTGCGGACCGTAGACGCGGGTTAATGTGACGTATTGTCCGATTGGCGACATTTCTCCTTCTTTATTGCGTACGAACATATTGTTGAGCGACTCGGTGTCGAGACGGTATTCTGCCGATGCCTGAAGCATGACGCGGTAAAGTTTGGAGAAACGGTTCATATTAGAAGCGTAGCTTCCGCCTATATAACCAGCCATCACGTTGAGCACGTCGCCTGGTGAGACGCCGTTGCGCTTGCATCTAGCTGCATCTACTTCCAAAAGATATTGTGGATATTTAGTATCGAATGATGTTGACGCTCTACCGATTTCTGGTCTGTCGTTAAGAGCGTTGATGACATCATTGGTGATTTTCTGCAGGTCTTCGAGACTTCCGCCTTTCTGGTCTTGGATATGAACCTCGAAGCCGCTACTTGCTCCGTAGCCAGGAATCATACCGCGAGTGAAGACGATTATCTTCGCTGATGTGATGTCGGCTGTCTTGGCATAAATATCTTCCATCACGAAGTCGATGTTGTCTTCAATCTCAGTGCGTTGGTCCCAAGGCTTAAGACGTATGGTGAAACCGCCGCATGAAGGACCGACGCCGCTCATCATACCGTAACCTGTTGTGTAGGAATATGATTCTATCTGAGGTATTTCATCCAAACGAGAGGCGATTAGTTCCATGACGCGTACTGTCTCTCCTAAGTTCGTTCCTGGAGGTGTCTGAACATCGACATTGATAGAACCCATGTCTTCTTTTGGAACGAGACCTGTCTTGGTGTTTTCTAACATATAGAAAAGTCCGCCTAAAGCTGCGATGACGAGTATCACCGAGAACCATTTGTTTTTAAACATAAAGAGAACGCCTCTTTTATATCTGTTGATAAGTCCTTGGAAACCAGCGTCGAATACGACATGGAATCGTGTCGAGAATGACATGCTGCCGTCTTCTCTGATGACGTAAGGCTGCATCAATAAAGCGCATAATGCTGGACTTAATGTGATGGAGTTGATGAGTGAGATACCGACAGCAACGGCCATGGTGAGACCGAATTGTGTGTAGAATGTACCTGTGGTTCCGCCCATGAAACATACTGGAATAAACACTGCCATAAAGACGAATGTAGTAGCAATCAATGCGTTGGAGATTCCTTGCATCGCATCTACGGTTGCTTTATATGGTGATGTGTATCCTGCGTCGAATTTGGCTTGCACCGCTTCAACCACAACGATGGCATTGTCAACGACAGTACCGATGACGAGCACCAAGGCGAAGAGCGTAATCATGTTGAGACTGAATCCTGCGACCATCAAGAATGCGAATGTTCCTACGAGGGAAACGATGATGGCGATGGCTGGGATGAAAGTTGAACGGAAGCTCTGCAAAAAAATGTAAACGATTAAGATAACCAAGATGACAGCTAAGATGAGTGTCTCGATGACGTTGTCGATAGATGCGTCGAGGAAGTCTTTGGTACTCATCAAGTCGACGATTTCGATGCCTCTTGGTAATGTCTTTCTGATTTCTTCTATTTCTTTGTCTATGGCGTCGATGATTTCATTGGCGTTAGAGCCTGAAGTCTGTGAAATCATCAATGTAGTTCCTGGATGTCCGTTTACCTTACCGATATAATCGTAGCTTCTAGAACCTAATTCAACTGTTCCGATGTCTTTGAGTTTCAATAAAGTTCCGTCGTTGTCGGCACGGATTATCATATTGGCGTAGTCTTCTTCTTTGTCGTAACGGCCTCTGTATTTCAAGGTGTAACGGAACGTGTTTTCTGAGTCAGCGCCGAGTGTTCCTGTCGCTGCTTCTAGGTTCTGTTCTGCTAATACTGATGAGATGTCTGATGGCACTAAAGAATATTTAGCCATCTTGGCAGGGTCGAGCCAGATACGGAGTGAGTAGTCGGCTCCTCTTACGTCGACTTCACCGACGCCAGCGATACGTGACAATCGAGGTTCGATATTGATTTTTAAATAATTACTGAGAAATCTCTCGTCGAAGGAGTCGTCAGGACTATACACGGCGAGGACTTTGATACGGCTGGTTTGTCTTTTCTTGACGCTGACACCGCTTCTTGTTACTTCTGCGGGTAACAGACCTTGTGCCGAAGCGATACGATTCTGTACGTTGACGGTCGCCATGTCGGCATTGGTGCCTTGACGGAAATAAATCTGAATGCTGGCAGAACCGTTGTTGTTAGCTGATGATGTCATATACATCATGTCTTCTACGCCGTTGATGGCTTCTTCCAAAGGCACGACGACGCTGTTTTGTACTGTCTCGGCATTTGCACCAGCGTAATTCGCTGAAACACTGACAGTAGGAGGTGCGATTTCAGGATACTGCTCGATAGGAAGACCGACGAGGCAGATGAGTCCTAAGAGGACTATTATCACAGAGATGACGCCTGCGAAGATAGGACGGTTGATGAATGTCTTGATATTCATTATTCGCCTCCTTCTTCTTGACCGTTATCCGTTGTCTGCTGACTGTCGACATCATTCTCGTTCCCGTCCCCATTTCCCGTTCTAATAGTCGCTCCCTCGCGTACGAGACCTGCGCCTTCAGCGATGATGACGTCGCCGACTTCAAGACCGCTTTCGACGATGTAGTCGATACCGTTGTTACGTGGCATCACGCTGATAGCGGCGGAATGTGCCTTGCCGTCGATGACTTTATAGACGAATACCTTTTCTTGTAACTCGAATGTAGCGGTTTGAGGTATGATGATGCAGTCTTCATGTGTTGTAGGGATGATGACTGTTCCACTGCCGCCGTCGCGTAAAAGGCGTTCCGGATTTGGGAATACGGCGCGGAAACTGACGGCGCCAGTGCTTGCGCTGATGGTGCCGCTCACCGCATTAATCTTGCCTTTGTGCATGTATGTCTTGCCGTTACTCATGACGAGTTCAACAGCTGGCATGTCTTTGATAGCAGCCTTCAAAGAACCGTATTCTTGTATGAGGTCGAGCATCTGATTTTCTGCCATAGAGAAATAAGCGAAAATCTTGCTGTCGTCGGAAACAGTGACCAAAGGCTGACTGATATTACTGTTAACCAATGCGCCGACGCGATATGGAATCATAGAAGCGACACCGTTGACAGGCGACTTCACCATCGTATATGAGAGGTTTGTGTAAGCTTTGTTCATCTCGGCTTTTGCCAATGCGAGTTTTGCTTCTGCTTCAGCTAAATTGTTTTGCGCTGTCATAAGTTCAAACTCAGAAACGACGTCTTGTTCAAAGAGTTCCTTGCTGCTCTCAAGCACGAGCTGTGCTGTTGAGAGGTTGGCTTCGGCACTCATCACGTTGGCGGAAGCAATTTCGTATGCTGCTTTATATGGAGTCTGGTCAATGACGAAAAGGGTAGAGTCCTTGCGGACAAAGTCACCTTCGTTGATGCGGATGTCGGTAATCATGCCGCTGACCTGAGGACGAATTTCAACAGTCTGGCAGCCGTTGATGGTGGCGGCAAATCCGCTTTTCAAAACCTGATTGCTTTTCTCTACAGTGAGTGTCTTGTAAATGGTTTCGGTTTTTTTCTGAGGAACGACTTTCTCCTGACAAGATGTCAACGACAAACCGATAATACCTATAAAAAATAGCTTGCTAAAATTTCTTAAATTGCTCATTTTCATATAAATATAGAAAAATATTAATTGACTGCAAAATTAAGAAATATTTTACGAAGAATTTAAAAAAAAGATTGTGAAAAATCAGGGTAAAAAACACAACTCCTAATTCCTAACTCCTAACTGAATCAATGTGATTTCCGGTTTCGTTCCGATTCTTGTCTTCATCAGTGTTTCTCCTAATCCGATGTTGACATAAAGATATTGTTCGTTGTGTTTGAAAAGTCCTGCTACTTCATTGAAAATGAACGATGATGGCGACCATCCGAATAATGAGAACTGCATCGCGTGGGTGTGACCGGAAAGCATCAAGTCGATTTCAGGTGTGTCTTTTACTTCTAATTCCCAATGTGTTGGGTCGTGGCTTAACAGAATTTTATAATCGCCAGAAGAATCTTTCATGGCTTTTTGAAGACTGCCGAAAGAAAGGAATGCTCTGTGCGTCGAGATGTTCTCTACTCCGATTAAAGATATTGTGTCGTTGCCGCGAATTAGATTTACGTTTTCGTCAAGAAGTAAGAACCATCCCATTTTGAATTGTCTGTCTTTCAATTCCTCGACAAATTTCCATTGAACTGAATCCGGGAAATTGCTGTACGCGCTGTAGTCGTGGTTGCCTAAAATAGAATATACGCCGTCTTTGGCTTTTATCTTGGAAAGTATTGTGTCTAAACCATCTAATTCCCACGGACCGTATGAAACCAAATCGCCGGTGAAGACCACAATGTCGGCGTTTTGCTCATTGATTTTGTTAACGAATTTTTGCAAAGTCTTTTCTCTTCCTTTAAAAGAATGAAGATGAAGGTCGGAAATCTGAACTATTTTATAATCATTGAAAGATGCTGGAATTTCATCACTTTCTATTTCAATATTTTTGACTTGACATTGGTTTCTCTCGATTAAAAATCCGTAGCAGAATAGGATGGGAGCGAGGAGCGTGAACCATAATGATTTCTTGAAAAATGATTTGAAGTTAGCACCAAAGATATGAGCTGTTCCAGAAATTATTAAAGCTATTAAACCTATGATAATCATCATGAATGCGATGATTATGAGGTTCGCTATTATTTCTATAAAAGTTACCATTTTTACTTGAATTTATTTTTAAAATCCATTCTTTTATGAAGTATTCTTATTATAATAATTTCATTGTCGTTGATTTTGTAAAAAACGATATGTTCTTTAATAATAGATCCGAACAATTTATCAATGATTTCATCATATTTCATTCCGTAGAGAAATGGATTTGTCGCAATATTTTTACAGAATGAAATCAGAATGTTATAATACTTGTCAGCTTGTTTTATTGACCATTTGTTGGCAGTATATCTCCAAATATTGCTTAAATCTTCAACGGATTTTTTGGAAAATATGACATCATACATTGTTATATTCTCGTTTAAGCATTTCAAGATGTAATTCTGGATTAAAACTTTCTGCTATGCCACTATCTATACCATCCATAATAGCTTCCCTTAATTCCTGAATTATTTCCTGCTTTTCGATGTGTTCTTTTTCTCCTTTCATAATGATGGATTTTAACCTTTTGTCGTAGATGTCATTGTGTGGAGACACAGATGTAAAAAATGAAGTTTTCATATATTTTGGGTTTAAAATTTATATTGCAAATATATAATTTATTTGTAAATTTGGAATGTCTTTACATGTTTTTTATTTATAGATGCAGAAAAATATTTAACATGAACTTCAACGTTTTCGGAAATAAAAATGCCCCGACATTAATGCTGATTCCTGGATTGGGTGTCTCATACGAGATTTTCATTCCGCTTATAAATTTCCTTGAAAATGATTTCCATATCATCGCTGTTGAAGTCGATGGCTTTGTCATTGGAAAACACACTCATTTCACTTCCGTTGACGATCAGGCTGTTCAAGTTATAGATTATATCAAGAAAAATTACGAAGGACATATAGATTGTGCTTACGGACTTTCATTAGGTGGAAAAATATTGTCACGTACTTTGGAGCGTGACGAAATTGTTGTTAATCACGCGATTTTGGACGCTGCTCCTTTGTTGCCGCTGCCCAAATGGCTTGTAGGTCCGCTTCGTTATTTACAATGTCTAAATGTCTGGACTTGCTTTCACTGGACTGCTTTCTGGCGTTGGGTCTTTCATTCTCATTATTTCGATGTTCTGCTCGATGAATGTAAAAAGGTTTATCCTTATGGTGGAACGAAGGCTGTCTTAGATGGTTATAAATCTGTCTATACTAATAAGTTACAATCTATTAACGGTGACGATATTCATTATTGGCATGGAACAAAAGAAGCTTTCGTTGCGAAACCGCAAGTGGAACATCTGAAAAGACTTTATCCAAATGTGAATGTTGAGGTCTTTAAAAAAATGAATCATGGTCAGCTTTTGATTGATTGTCCTGAGGAAATTGCAAAGAGGATTTTATCAATGATAAAATGAATTATGATGAAAAATAATTTGTTCTTACAAGCTTTGAAAAAGATTATTGCAGGTTTTGTAGCAATAGGAGTTTTATTGTTTTTGCCTGCTGGAACTTTTCATTATTGGAATGCTTGGTTGTTAGTGGCGGTTTTGTTTGTCCCAATGATTTTCTTGGGAATACTGATGTTGTTTAAATCTCCGAAACTTTTAGAGAAACGTCTCGATGCCAAAGAGAAAGTCAACGAGCAGAAATGGGTCGTCGCATTGTCGGGAATTATGTTTATAGCGGCATTTGTCGTCGCTGGTCTCAACTTCCGTTTTTCATGGCATTTCTTGCCAGATTATGTGATATGGGTTGGAGCAGGTGTTTTTCTTCTTTCATATCTGATATATGCTGAAGTCATGAGAGAGAATGCATTCCTTTCTAGAACTATTGAAGTTCAAGAAAATCAGAAAGTAATTGACACAGGATTGTATGGTATTGTTCGTCATCCGATGTATTCGGCGACGCTCATTATGTTTCTGTCGATTCCATTGATTCTAGGTTCAATTATTTCATTTGCCATAATGTTAGCATATATTCCAATCATTGCAGTCAGAATGAATAACGAAGAGAAAGTCTTGGAAGAAGGACTGGAAGGATATAAGGAATACAAGCAAAAAGTGAAATATAAAGTGATACCTTTTGTCTGGTAGTTTGGATTTCTGGAATAATTAGGAATGAAAAATGACGCCACGATATAACGTCTCTGTAATGTTTAATATTATTCCCTACGTTACTCTGCGCCTCTGCGAGAGATTTTTTAATTTTCAATAAATATCGTTCAAATCAAAATAAAGTGAGCTTGTGATTTTATCTTCTTCTTGTTCTTTAAGATTTTTGAAATTGTTGTTTCTGTAAAATTCTATAGCATTGTTATATGCGTCAACTGTTAGAAATCTACAGCCAGTTTTGTTGTTTTCAATAAAGAAATATTTGATGAAATCAATCAACATAGAACCGATACCTTTACCTCGTAAAGAATTGTCAATTCCTAATCTGCAGATTTTCACAGCAGGATAACTTTTTATACGTTTTTCATTAACAAATCGAGTGCGTCTGAAACGATTGAATTCAGTCTTGTTGTTAAAGTCGGTTAGAGAAACGCGGTCGTTAGCAAGACTAAAATATCCGATGACATTCCCTGTTCCTTTGTCTTCAAATATGTAAGTTACTGCTAATAATGCTTTTCTATAATGATGCGCCTCGTTGATAATAAAGTCGTTCAAATCAGCATCGCCGCAATCGAACGACTTTATTGTTTCATTGTCTTCTAATTTGCGAATTTCATAGCGCAAATTGTAGTCGTAAAAGATCATTGTTTTTATCCCTTGAAAATCTTTAATATCGCTTCGTAGTTAGCTCTGCCTCTTGCGTTTTCTTCAGGACTTACTTTGTGATCTTCATTCATTCTTTTTAAGAATCTTTCTGCATCTTTTCCGTGTAAAATCGGAGTCTCTTTAATAGGTCTCGCCATAATAATTTAGTTTTAAGTTTTACACTGCAAAAATATATCATTAATCATTGAAAGTCAAGAAGTTTTTTCTTAAAAATTATTAAGAAATAATGTTAAAAAATTAGGAATAATTGTCAATGTTTCCATAAAAATCACACATTGACAAGTCTGAATAATTAGGAATGAAAAAACCTCAGAAACATTTCTGAGGTTTTATTTTTAATTATGCATTATGCATTGTGAATTATGAATTGAATTAGGGCGTTCCACCCTCAATTCCCAACTCAATTCTCCTGATGTTTGTCTCTCAACAAGTCATTGACGGTTTTGACAGGGTTGAAGGTGATGACAGGAACTTCGACGAATATGTTGATCCAGTCGGCCATAGCGCCGTTCCATAATCCTGGCAACTCCAAGGCTTTCAAGTCTTTGCCATCTTTTGATTTTTGTGAGATGAAACCAGTGTTATGGTCGATATAATCGTTTAAGTCGAATGGCTCGCCTCTGAAATCGTATGTAGCGCAGACCAAGTCGACAGGGTTGAAGTGTGTTGCCGATTGGAAGATGGCTTCCTGTTTTTCGTTCTTATGGTCGATTTGTGATGACTCTACGATTTGCAATGAAACTTCATCGCTGCTGTTTCTTGTCCAGTAAGGACCGCCGCCAGGCTCGCCTTCGTTCTTCACCATGCCGCATATTCTCATAGGGCGGTTCAGCTTGCCATACAAGAAGTCAATCTTTTCAATTTCGTTGTAAGTCTTGAAGAAATTAGGGATGTCAATCATCAGTTTTTCCTTGGCGAACTTAGCGATTTCATCTATTTCGTCGTTTGCCAGACAGCCTTCGTCTAATAAGTTAAGATATTCAAACTGTTGTTGTTGCAGTCTGAAGAGATAACCGCCGAGGACTTTTTTGTAGTCGTAAGTCGTTGTCTTCAATCTGTCAGGGACGACATTGTCGATATTTTTGATGAAAATGATTTCCTTTTTAAGGTCGTTGAGGTTTTTGATGAGAGCGCCGTGGCCGCCAGGGCGGAAGAGGAGGCTGCCGTCGTTGTTGCGGAAAGGCTCGTTGTTCATGTCGACAGCGATAGTGTCGGTTGATGGTTTTTGTACGGAATAAGAAATGTTATAACGTATGCCGTATTCTCTCTCGTAAGTAGGAATCAGTTCTTCGACAGTCTTCTTGAAAATGTCGAGATGTTCCTGTGATACAGTGAAATGCAGCTGAGCTATCTCGCCGTCTTCTGTATAGATAGTGCTATATTGTGTCGCTTCAACAAGATGTTCTTCAAGGGCGAAGCGAGATGTCTCTTTGTATTTGTGGAATTTCAATAAGGCTTTAGGCAGTTTGCCATAACAGAGACCTTCGTTTTCAAGAAGGAATTCAGCGATTTCAACAAGACGGTTTTCATTCAAGAGCGTATTGATGTCTTTGTCGCATGCTGCCAATTTTGATTTCAGGTCGTCGTAAAAAGCGAAGTCTTTGATACTTAAGAAGAAATTCTCTATGGAATCGAATTTTATATCATCTTTCTTTAAGAAATCTTCTGGGATGTCTTTGCCTTTATATTCTTCAACGAAGGAATAGATGGCTTTGAACATACGGCTTGCGGCTCCCGATGCAGGGATAAACTTAAGTATGTCGTAGTATTCCTTGTCTTCATCGAATTGTTTTACAAGTGATTGTATTTCTTCGTCATCAAACTTAACAATGCCGTTGCCGATAGTTGCAGGAGCGATAAGGTCGCTGAATGGGAAACCGGTTTTGAATTGGTTTATTTGTTTTTCAACTTGATCGGTTGAAATGTTTAATGTCTCGAGTTGTTGTTTATCCTTGTTTGTTAAAGCTGACATAAGCGTTTGTATTTGAACATCACAAAGATAGAAATTTATCTTAATTTTAAAAACATTTTAAAAAAATATTTGTATATATTTGCGGAAGTGAAAGACTAATGACAAAAGGCTAATGGCTAATGACAAAAGGCTAGTAATTTTGAGTTAGTAGTTGAACGCTAATTTGGGCGTTCCGGCAAAGCCGTCGGGCTTTCCGCTATATCTTTTTCCGCTACGCTCCAAAAGGATGCCGCTTCAATCCCTAACGCACTGGCGGCGATTAGACATCAGTGGTCGGTAGTTGAAAACTGAAAATTTAAAATTATTGAATGAAAATTTATTAACTTAAAAGATAAATAAAATGATTAACAAACAATTACAAGACGCTATCAATGCGCAGATAAACGCTGAATTATGGTCAGCTTATCTTTATTTGTCAATGGCAACAAACTTCCATGAAATGGGTTTGGGCGGCATCGCTAACTGGTTTGAAGTTCAGTTCAAAGAAGAACAAGACCACGCTATGATTTTCTATAACTACTTGGTTTCTCGCGGCGGTCGCGTTGAACTTAAAGCTATCGACGCAGTCAAGACAAAATGGGAATCACCATTGGAAGCTTTTGAAGACACATTGCAACACGAACAAAAAGTCACTTCTTTAATCAACAATATCAATGCTTTGGCAGTCGAGTTGAAAGACTACGCAACACAAAACAGACTCGTTTGGTTCATCGACGAACAAGTTGAAGAAGAAGAATCAGCACAAAAGATGATCGACAGTCTCCGCATGATTAAAGACAATCCATACGCTATCTATATGTTCGACAAAGAATTAGCAGCAAGAACATATACAATACCATCACCACTTGCTACAGCAGCTGAATGAATTTTAGAATTCTAGAATTTTAGAACTTTAGAATATAAAAAGCATCGTAGAATTCTGCGATGCTTTTTTTGTAATTGAAAATTTGTTAATTATCTTTGCGTTCCTTTGCGACTTCGCGAGAGATTTGATAAGTCACTAAGTCGCCGAGTCACCTAGAAACTTTGAGTCAATAAGTCAGTGTCAGAGTTCATCAAAGACTCTTTCTAACAATTATCTTCTTCACTTCCAAACCGAGTGGCTCTAATGGATAGCATCTGTCGGCTTGGTCGAGTTTGAATGTCTGTTTGCCGGTTTTGAGGTTCATCTTACCGACGTAAGAAGTCTGAATCATTGGGTCGACGCCTGGTAATGTGTGAGCGATTACGTTGTCGCCGCATTCGAAAGAATATTTCTTGTCAAGGTTTTCTGGGATATAAACTACGAATATGTCGTAAGTTCCGTCTTCAGCGACTTCCATTTCCCATGAACGCCATGAGTCGGTCTGTGTGCTCATGTAACCTGTTCCGTCGATTTCTGCGTGTTTTGTGCCATTGGCTTCTGTCAATTCAAAAGTTCCGTTTTCAGATTTCACGACAGGGATTTCTCTGTGTCTTATCTCAATCTTATTCAATGTGTCTGGATGTTGGTTCAAGAATTCGCCGATTTGTGTCAACACTTCTTTTTCGTAAGGGATGACGTTGCCGTCGCCGTCAGGACCGATGTTGAGCAAGAAGACTCCGCCGTGTCTTACAGTGCTGAACAATCTGCCTAATTGAGCAGCGACTTGTTGATCTACGTCAGGGCGATTGATCCATGATTTGTAACCCCATGTGCCATAGAGAGATGCAGGGTTGTCCCAGAAGATGTTTTCGTAACCAGCCACGTCGCCGTTGTCAGGCAATGTCATATAGTCGCCTTGGTTGTTCATGATTCTACCGTTGATGATACATTCAGGTTGTAATGACTTGACAGTCTCGCGGAAACGCTTGCTTTGTTCTGGTGTCACGAGACCCATGTCGAACCATAATGTGTGGATGTCGCCGTAGTTGGTGAGCAATTCTGTCACTTGAGCGACGATATAATCTTCGAGTTCAGGTGTCACTATTTCAAGAGGAGAGTAAACTTGGTTTACGTATTCGTGGCATTTTGTCGTTGGGTCTGGAGCGAGGCGTGGGATGCCGAGAGGGTAGTGCCAGTCAGGAAGTGAGTAGTAGAGACCGAATTTGATGCCGTGACGTTTACAGGCGTCAGACAATTCTTTCACTACGTCGCGACCGAAAGGAGTGAAATCTACGATGTTGTAGTCGGTTGTCTCTGTGTGGAACATGCAGAAACCGTCGTGATGTTTTGATGTCATGACGATATATTTCATGCCGGCGTTTTTAGCGAGTAAAACGATTTCGTCGGCGTTGAAGTCTTGTGGGTTGAATTCTCTTGCGACAGCTTCGTATTCTTCTGTTGTGATACGAGCGTGATTCATGATTTGTTCGCCGTAGAAAGGAATCTTTTCGCCTTTCCACCAGCCGGCGAGTTCAGAATAAATGCCGAAGTGGATGAACATTCCGAAGTGTTCTGAACGCCATTCTTCCAAGGCTTTCTGTGTTGTCTCATCTTGTAGAGACGTCACTCCCGTGGCGTCTTCTGTGGCGTTTTTGCATGATGTCGCAGTTGTGCCTTTGTCGTTTTTTGAAAAATTGCACGATGTTAACAAAATCATCGCAGCGAGTAACGAATAAATAATGTGTTTCATTATGGAAAATTTTATTGATTTCAATTTTTGCAAAGATAGTAAAAGTCAACAGACAACGGACAACAGACAACAGACTTTTTTAGTTAGGAGTTAGGAGTTAGGAGTTAGGAATTAGGAGTTTTTTGATTATGAATTATTTTTACTTGAAAAAGTTTTCTAAATGATTATTTTTGTGATGTAAATTGTTGTGATAATGAAGAATGATTTTAGATATCCGTATGCTAAAACTGATAAAGGTGATTTGATAGGAATTGATCAAATTACAGATGATAATAGAAGGGATTTTCGATATTATTGTTATGGTTGTGGGAAAGAATTGATTCCTATTCTTGGATCAAAACGAGAGCATCATTTTAGACATAAAGAAAATGACATTTCTTGCGATAGGGATAAGTATTTGCATGAATTTGCAAAAAATGTAATAAAGGAACGTTTTGATAAATCTGAACATTTCTATGTTAAATATAATGCAAAACGAAAATGTGAGAATAAAGATAATTGCGATTTAGTGAAATATGGTTGGAAAGAATGTTATGCCGACGATTTATATGAAATTGATTTGAAAAAACATTATGATACATGTAAGTGTGAAAAAGGATATTTTGTTGATACGGAAAGTGGAAAGAAGAAGTATGTGGCAGATTTAAAGTTGATTGATAGTAATGGTAAATTTCCATTATTAACTATAGAAATTTGGGTTACGCACAAATGTGAGGAGAAAAAGGAAGAGAATAAAACACGAATTATAGAGATTAAGATAGAGAAGGAGGCTGATGCATATAGAGAAATTGTTGAGAATATAGACGGAGAATTGCCAATATATTTTTATGGATTTAAAATGAACGTTAAATTGGAACCATCAAAGAAGTTGTCGTTAAATAAAGCTAAATTAAACAATGAGTTTGAAGAGAAAGAAGTATTATGTACTGATATGGAATCTTTTGATGAAGAATGTCAATATGCTTTATTTGCTGATATTCTAGGTTTAGAAGCTGATGATAAATTTAACTTTGTTTCTATAATGCTCAAAAAAAAGGTTTTATAGTAAATAATTGTTTGTTGTGTTCTCATATTGGAACTTGGAATTATGGACTTAGGAAGATAGAGCGTTGTGATGTTATAGGTATGGGTGAAAAAAATACTTGTTATAAAAATAAAAAATACGAAAGATGCCAATATTTTAAATATGCTTCACATAAAGGAGATTATGAGATGCATAAAAAATATGGTAAAATTTTGTTTTGGGAAAAATCCTCAACTCCTAACTCCTAATTCCTAACTCCTAACTAATTAGAAACTCCATATCCGAAAAGTGCGAAGTCATATTTTACTGGGTCGTCGGCATCTAATTCTCTGAGTTTCGATGTGATTTCTTCAACGGTAGTTCTGTCGTTGCTTTTTCTTTCAATGAGACCGAGTTCGCGTGATATTCTTCCGACGTGTACATCAAGCGGAATCATCAAGTCTGAAGGCTTGATTTTATTCCATATCCCGATGTCGACGATGCCGTCGTTTCTCACGAGCCATCTCAGCGCGAGGTGGAGCCTCTTGCAAGCAGAACCTTTCTTCGGGTTGTCGCAGCAAGGATTGGAGATATGAACGCTGCTCGTTCCATCGTTGGCTTTTTGGATTCTGTCTCTGAAATTCTGAATTCCTTGCCACGCATCGTGATTTCCGTCTAAAGCGAAGATGTCTTCCAGACTTTGATGTTCTTTATAAATGTCTTTCAATCCGTTGCAATAATAGATAAGGTCGCGGTTGAAGAAGGTGCGATGAACACATTTGTCGGAATCGAGTTTTTTCCAGCCGTCGGACATCACGAAGTCGTAAGGTGAATTTCCCATTGTGTTGAGAAGTCTGTTGGCTGAGTTGAGAATCATGGAGCGTTTGCCCCAAGCGATAGTAGCGATGAGGAAACTTACTATTTCAATGTCGTTTTTTTGTGAATAACGACGAGGAAATTGTACTGGGTCGCTGTCGGCGAACTCTGGCACATTATATTTCACGACTAATTCGTCGAGGCGGTTTTTCAATTCAGAATTCATAATGCATAATTCATAATTAAATGACTACAAAAATAAGGTCTAAATGTCAATAAAGCAAAGGAAAAAATTTAAAGTTTATTAAGAAATTATAGCATTATTCATCTCATTGAATTCGTCTATCCATTCTCTTAGTTTTTCTTTTAATAGTTTTTTGTCTGGAAGACATAAAGCATATTGCTGAGCGTAAATGTTTGCGTCTTTGGGTAGTGTTAATTCGACTAATGAGTCATTTTTAGTTTCACATAAAAGTATTCCGATTGTTGGTTTCTCAAAATCTTGTTTTACATATCTATCAAAATAATTTACATACATCTGCATCTGACCTAAATCTTGATGGGTCAGTTTATCGGTTTTTAAATCTATCAAAACATAGCACTGTATCAATCTGTTATAGAAAACCAAATCAACGAAAAAGTTATCTTCGTCAAATGTGAAGCGTTTTTGGCGAGACTCAAAAAGAAACCCTTTGCCTAATTCTAATAAAAACATCTGTAACTTGTTGATGATAACTTCTTCTAGTTTGCTTTCAGAGTAAGAAGCGTCTGGTCTTAGTCCTAGAAATTCTAATGTTAAAGGATTTTTAAGAATGTCAGATGGTTTTTCGATAGTAATACCTTCATTAGCCAATCTCATGACTTCGTTTTTATCACGGCTTAAGGCTAGACGTTCGTAAAGACTGCTGGCAACTTGTCGTTGAAGGTGTCTTACACTCCAGTTTTGATTGTACGACTCTATTTCGTAGAAACGTCTTTCCTCATGATTTTCAATTCTCATTAGAATTAAATAATGAGACCAAGAGAGATTGAAATATTGTTGCTGAGATTTTTTATATGTGGTATGATGGATTTCGTAAACGCTGTTTACGATTTTTGAGTACACTGTATAGAATTTTCTGCAAAGTGTTAGTGTCTCAACAGACCATCCATGTCCATATTTATTTGTTAATTTTTCTGATAATAGTATTAAAACTTTTTTTCCATAAGAGGCTCTGTATTTGCCTTCTAATTCATCTTCAATAATGTATTTGCCAGTTTCAAATTTACAATAAGTTTCTATACTATTTACATTTTTTACAATACTTTTTCTCGCTTGTTCTATCAACGTTGTTATTTTGTCATACAAAGAATCTATTCTCTGTAATTCACAGGAATTGTATTTTTCTTTCATAAATTTTAATTTTGATTTCTGCAAAAATAAGGTCTAAATGTCAATAATGCAAAGGAAAAAAAGTTAAAGTTTATTAAGAAAAAAGCACCTAGCTGGGAACTGAGGTGCTTTTCACAATTGAGAAAATTGAAATGTATAACCAAAACCGAATATAATACAATTGTAATGTTGTTTTTGTTCAAATAGGATGAAACTTTTTTTAAATCTCTGTGACTTTGAGACTCTGTAACTTTATGACTCTGTGTCTGAATTCTTGTTGTCTTGTAGTCTCGTTGTCTTGTAGTCTTTCTTATCAGTAATCAAGAAGAAGTTCGGCACGAACAGTGTTCCGAATATTGTATTGCTGAGCATTCCGAATACGACGGCAGTGCCAAGTGCGATACGTGCTTCGGCGCCCGCACCGCTCGCAAACATAAGCGGCAACACGCCGAGCACGAAAGCCAACGATGTCATCAGAATAGGTCTCAACCTGACGCGTCCTGCCTCCAAAGCGGCTTGCGCTTTCGTCATGCCTGCTTTCCTGTAATCGACGGCGAACTCAACAATCAAAATGGCGTTTTTAGCAGATAATGCAATCAATAAGATAATGCCGATTTGTGAATATATACTGATAGGTAATGCCATTACGATACAGCCGATTATCACGCCGAGTAATGCAAGTGGCACACTTAAAATGACGGCGAATGGATTGCCCCAGCTTTCATACATCGCTGCTAATACCAAGATTACCAATATTATTGCAAGGGCAAATATCATACTGACACTAGAATTCGACAGTTTCTCCTGATAAGCAACAGATGTCCATTCATGGCCGAAATTATTTCCTAATAATTTTTTAGAAAGATTTTCAAGTGCGTCCATTGCCTCGGAACTGCTATATCCTTCAGATGCTACAGCGGTGATGTTGGCGGCAGGGTAGAGGTTGTAACGGTTTATCTGTGTCTGTCCCATCTTTTCTTCGATATTACAGAATGCCGAGAACGGAACCATCTGTCCATCAGTGTTTTCTACGCTTAACTTCAAAATGTCGTTGATGACTTTTCTGTTACCTGGATTTGCCTGAATTATAACTTGATAGATATTATTGAACTTGATGAAGTCATTGGCAAAAGTGGAACCCATATATGAGGAAAGCGCGTCAAAGACATTGTTGAGTTGCAATCCCATCATGCCGATTTTGTCGCGGTTGATATTCAGAAAATATTGCGGACTGTTACCTTGATATTGATTTTGAAGATACATCAAAGCGGGTTCTTGATGATAATTATCCATTATACTATTGACGGCGTTTTCTAACTCCGTAGTTCCTAGGTTGTTACGGTCTTCGAGTACAAATGCCAAGCCGCCTGAAGCACCGAGTCCAGGAATGGAAGGAGGATTGACGGCGAAGATATTAGCTTCTTGTATCTCAACAGCTTCTGCATTTATTTTGTCGATTAAAGCTTCTGCTGACTGTGCCTTACCCTTACGTTCGCTCCAGTCTTTCAGCATCACGAAAACGCTGGCTTCATTAGAACTGTTGCCGCCTTTTACGAATGAGAATCCGTTGATAACCAGATATGTGTCAATCTCTGGGTATTTGTCTAGCATCTTTGACAAGTCAGCGGTGACATTCTGCGTCCTCTCTAAACTTGCTGAATTCGGTAGTTGGACCGTCACAAGGAAATATCCCAAGTCTTCTTCTGGCAAGAATTCGTTAGGTAATTTGAAAAAGACATACATTGTGATTACGGAGACGATGACGAATGTGGTGAGTGCTATCGCTGGTCTTTTTAAAAACGCCTTGACGATTCTGATGTATAATCCTAAAGTCTTGTCATATAATTTGTTAAACCATTTAAGACTCCATTTTTCTTCTTTCAAGAATAAAACACACATCGCAGGAGTAAATATCAGGGAAATAAATCCAGAAATCACTGTGGCAGTGGCGATTGTGAGTGCAAATTGCTTGTAGAGTTCTCCTGTGATTCCTCCGATGAATGCTGTTGGAATGAAGACGGCGAGCAGTACCAAAACGATGCTTATCACCGGTCCTTGTATTTCTTTCATGGCTTCCGTAACGGCTTCTTTACGAGAATATTTCTTCGATTCAATAAGTCGCGATGAGTTTTCCACCACGACGATGGCGTCATCGACAACGATGGCGATTGCCAATACCAATCCGAATAATGTTAATAAATTTATAGAGAAACCTAAAAGTCGCATCACGGCGAATGTTCCTAATAATGAAATAGGAATGGTAAGCGCAGGTATGATGACAGCGCGTATGTTTTGTAAGAATAAGAACATCACTAAGATAACGAGTAAAGTCGTTTCCGCAATTGTGACCAATACCTCATCGATGGAAGCGGTGACGTATTTGGTGTTGTCCATCACGATGTTCATATTGATACCTTCAGGAAGATATTGTTGCAAGTCGTTGACTTTTGCCTTCACTTCCTTCGCGACATCCAATGCGTTGGAACCTGGCATCTGGTTGATGCCTATCGCAGCGATTTCTTCGCCTTTCATCGTTGTCACAACGGAATATGTCTGTGAACCTAATTCTATCTTAGCGATGTCTTTAAGTCTCAGGTATTTGCCTCCGTCTAAAGTACGAATTATGATATTGCCGAATTCTTCCACGTCGACGAGTCTGCCCTTGGTGCTGATGCTATATTGAAATGCCATGTTACCAGATGTAGGAGGAGCACCGACGGAGCCAGCCGACACTTCCATATTCTGCGTTTGTATCATGGAAAGGACTTCATCTGGTGTTATGTCTCTGATTCTCATGACTTCTGGGTCGAGCCATACGCGCATGGCGTATTCAGAAGCTCCGAAGACTTGTACGTCGCCGACGCCTTTTAATCTTGCCAATTCATTGACGATATTGATGTTGGCATAATTCGCAAGAAACAATCCGTCATATTCTTTGAAGTCGCTGTCAAGGACGATGAACATCAGTTGGTTAGGACTTCGTTTCTTCACTGTGATGCCTTGTTGTTTTACAGAAGAAGGAAGATTTGCTTCTGCAAGGTTGACACGATTTTGTACCATGACGGCTGCTTCGTCGATATTGGTTCCGAGTTCAAAAGTAACAGTAAGAGAATAACTTCCGTCGCTGGATGAACTGGAACTCATATACATCATATTCTCCACGCCGTTGACTTGTTGCTCTATTGGGACGCCGACGGTCTGAGCTACTGTTTCTGCGCTAGCACCTGGATAATGTGCTGATACCATGACTGTTGGAGGTGTGATGTCGGGATACTGCGCAACAGGCAGTGTCCTTAATGTCACAAGTCCCGCTATGACGATGACAATCGCTATGACGGTGGAAAAAATAGGTCTGTCGATAAAGTATTTAGAAATCATGGCTTCAATTGTTAATAGGTTCAACTTTCATTCCTGATCTTACTTTCAACAAAGCTTTCGTGACAAATCGTTCGTCGGGATTCAATCCGGATTTGACATGGATGAGACTGTCGTTGATGATATCGCCGACTTCTATATGTCTGTAAGATACAATGTTATTACTGTCGACGACGTAAATGTATCTGCCTAATTGGTCTGTTCCTGTTGATGCGTCAGGTATTAAAATCGCATCATTTTCTTCTCCATAAGGAAGAGAGACAGTGCAATACATGCCGCTTTTCAAATCATATTGTGAGTTCTCAAAAAGAGCTCTTAATGTAAGAGTTCCAGTCTTTAAATTGACGAATGGCGATATATAATTAGGTGTCGCTTCAATAGGAGGGAAGCGACCTTCCTGCATGCTGACGTAGACTTTGTTAGGTAAAGAAGAATTCCAGTCGCCTGACGACATTTTTATCATAAGATATTGATTGTCTTCGATATTAAAATAAGCATATATTGGGTCATTGTTATATATGGTGGTGAGTTTGAACGGACTGCCGTCGCTGCCAGAGACATATTCACCTTCGCCAGCACCGCTAGTAGTTAAGGTCCCTGATATTGGAGCTTTTACGTAACAATAACTCAATGTGTTCTGAGCGGTTTTTAAGTTAGCTTCAGCTGTTTGTACGTTGGCTTTCGCAGTGCGTACATTGGTTTCAGCCTGTATCAAGTCAATCTGGCTGATGGCGTTGCTTTTCGATGCTTCCTGCATTCTTTGATAGTTGTTTTCGTAATAATCCAACGAAGCTTGCGCCGACTTTAGATTCGCTTCGGCTTTCTTTACTTCGTTTTCATAGACCGTAGGCTCGATGATATAAAGCAAATCACCTTCGTTGATGTATTGTCCCGAACTGAAGTTTTGCAATGTAACATAACCACTTACGCGTCCAACTACGTCAACGATGTTGTTTGATAATAAATATCCTGGATAGTCTTTGTGCAAAACGATAGGCATTACATAAGGTTTAGAAACGCTTACTTTAGGAATATCTGACGTTGTTTTTTTCTTTCCTTTGTTATTACATCCGAAAAGACATATCATGCATAAAGCTATGATTGATAATAGTATAAATTTATTGGTTTTCATATATTTTAATTTTTTAATAATTTTTAAACTTTCAGTTTTACCAAGAACCTCCTAAGGCAGTATATAATCTTACTAAAGCTAATAATGCTGAGTTCCATGCGTTTACCAGATAATTCTGGTCGGAAAGAACGGTACGCTGAGCGTCAAGTACGTTAGTGAAAGTGCCGAGGCCTCTTTTGTATAAGTCAATGGAAAGTTCCAAGGTCTTGTTGCCTTGTTCAACGACCATTTGTCCCATTTCTATGGTTTTTAATGCGTTGGCGTAATTGCTCATTTCTGTTTCCACTTCTTGGATGGCATTCAAAATCACATTGTTATAATTGTCGATACTTTCGTCAAGGGCGATTTCTGCCATCTGAACGGATTTCCTGACGTCCATTCCAGAAAATAAATTCCACGAGATTGATGGCGTCAGTTGGAACATCATGCTTTCATTATTGAAAAATTTCTCTAAATCGTGAGAAAGGTAACCGAAGCTGCCTGTTATCTTGAATTTTGGATAGAAGTCAGCCTTTGTTGCGCCGATGCTGGCAGCTTGAGACTCAATGTTTAACTCGGCTTGACGTACGTCAGGACGTTGTCTGATTACATCGGCGGGAATGCCGACATTGACGATATGTCTGATGCTAGGAAGTTCGCTAACATCATTAAATGAATTTGTTAGGTCAGAAGGATATGTGCCTAATAAAACAGCTAAATTATTGATACATTGTGTTATATAAGCATTTAATCTTGGAATAGTAGCCAAAGTGTTGTAATAAACCGATTTCGCTTGAGAGACATCTAACTGCGACCCAAGACCAGATTCGTAACGGGCGATGGTGATGTCGAGGATATTTTTCTCTGATGCAATGTTCTGATTGGCAACGATAAGTTGCTGCTGGTAAGAACGAAGGTTGAAATAAACAGTAGCGACTTGCGCGCAGAGATTTAAAATTGCGTCTTGGTAAGAAGCTTCTGTCGCGAGATAAGATTTCTTGTTGGATCTCACTAGATTCCTGTTTTTGCCAAAAACATCGATTTCCCAGGTGGCATTGAGACCTGCGTTTAAATAACCATTGGTGCGATACTGATCGCTGCTAGTCTCTTCGTAATAATTCAAACTGGTTTCGCTGAGATCATATTGAGCATCAAGACTTAAGCTAGGATAAAACGACGATTTCGATTGCTGGTACTGAAGCCTTGACTTTTCCAGAGTAGACTCTATGGATTGCAGGTTGTAGTTGTTGCTTAATGCGACTTCGATTAAAGAATCCAGGGTAGGATCCTCGAATTTTTTCCACCAATCGTAATGCGTGATGTTGTTTGTCAGATAGATAGAGTCTATTTGCCATTTTTCTGGAATGATGACTTCTATGTCGATGTTTTTCTGGGAGAAACTAAGAAATGGCGACAGAATTAATAAAGCTGTGAGCCATGAGCCATGAGTCGTGAGCTTTGAATTACGAATTTTGCACATAGCTCGTAGCACATAGCTCTTTGCCTTATAAAAGTAATAATTCTTCATATTGTTTTTTTTCTCATCAAACAAAAAAATGAAATAAAGGTTTTGTTAAAATGAATTATGTATGGCAAGTGTTTGTGTTTGGTGAAAAAAAAGACAATGATATATGTTAAAATATTATCTTTACAAACTTTTTAAACTGATATATTTATTGTTGGTCGAATGAAAAGAGAGATAGTCGTTATATTGTTATTGTTTTTATGTCTTGACCTAAGATCTCAAGGTCAGCTTTATAATTATGGTTTTGAGGAATGGGTCGAGGAAGGAACCAGAAATGAGGAGCCTTATCGTTGGCATTCGTTTAAATCTTCAACTGGACCGTTTCATTATTTGTTGTTGCAACAGGTTGAAAAACATAACGCTACTCGTCCTGGAAGTGATGGAAATTATTCTGCACATATATATTCAAGGTCGATAGTCGGCATTACGGCGAATGGTAATATCACCAATGCCAGAATGAATGCCGGAAGTATGTTTCCTTTGGGTAAGAAAAACAACAACTATACGCAACGTGATTCGGAGTTTTGCACGGAACTGGACAGAGTGCCAGATTCATTGACGGTATGGCTTTGCCTTAGGACGAAGAAAATAGAGTCGAGAGGAAGGATTATGTGTTATGTTCATGGCGATGCCGACTTTGTTTGTTATACTGGCGGTTGGGAACCATACGATATGATATGTGCCAGTGCGGATTATAATTTCCCACGTACGTCATCTTTTGATGAGGAAATGGTGTGGAAGAGATTTAGTTATCCTTTCAAGTCTTATGATTTATGTAAAGACCCTCGATATATATTGTTGCTATTTACGACGAATGGAATACCAGGTGAGGGTAATGCAGGCGATGATATGTTCGTGGATGATGTGTATCTTATTTATAATCCGACTTTGGAAGCTAAAATTAGGAAAGAGGAGTTGGTGGATGAGAATGAAATAGAGGTAGAATATATTATAAATGGAACAATGTCGGCACCTAATCTCAATCTTCCTGATAATGAGGTTATCGTTCAGGTTTCATTGGATGATGATTTTGAAAATCCTATCGAGATAGGGAGAAGAACGACAGATGAAAGCGGAACTATGCGATGCAAAATACCGACAGAATTTGTAGGTGAAGACTATAAAGTAAAAGTCATAACAACAAATTATCCAATGGAAGTAGTCATAACTCCTAATTCCTAATTGTCTTCTCCGTATTGCTTTTTCAGATTCTCTAATTTCTCTTTCAATTCAATTGTGATTTCCTCGGTCCCTTCGTGTCCGTAGATATTGTTAATTTCTTTTGTATCGAGGCGAAGGTCGTAAAGTTCCCAGATGTCATCTTCATAGAAATGAATGAGTTTATGAGTTTCGGTGCGTATTCCAAGATGTGGTTTTACGTTATGTTCGTCGGGAAATTCGTAATAATGGTAATAAATTCCATCACGATTTGATTCGTATTTTTCACCTTTTAATAAAGGTAGAAATGATTGTCCGTGTATGTCTTCTGGTATCTCGACGCCGGCCAATTCCAGGAATGTAGGAGCGTAGTCGATGTTTTGTACCATCTCATTGATTTCACCTTTTATGCCGCCTGGATAACGTATTAATAAAGGTGTCTTGAATGATTCTTCATACATCCAGCGTTTGTCAAACCATCCGTGTTCTCCCATGTAAAATCCTTGGTCGGAAGTGTAGACGACAAGAGTGTTTTCTAGGAGTCCTTCTTCTTCAAGATAATCCAAGACTCGACCAACGTTACGGTCGATTGATGTTATCACACGGAGATAGTCGCGCATATATTGCTGATATTTCCATTTGTCGAGTTCTTCTCCGGAAAGATTGGCTTCTTTGAACTTCTCAATTACTACATCATAATGAGCATCCCAGGCTTTCTTTTGTTCAGGATTCATGTTGTTATACATCCATCGTCCCCAGCCTTCCAAGTCGTGACGACTATGGATGAGGCTGTCTTTATCTGCGAGTTTTAGGTCGTAGACCAAATCCATGTCCTTGCTTATGGACATCTTGTTTTCCTTTGCGGCAAGGCGGCCTTCGTAATCGTCATAGAATGTCTCTGGAAGAGGGAAGGAGCTATCTTTAAATAAGTTGAAGTCACAAGTGTCGGGCATCCAGGTACGATGCGGAGCCTTATGATGTAATAAGAGACAGAATGGTTTCTCTTTGTTGCGTTCATTTTCCAGCCATTCCAAGGCGATGTCGGTAGTGATGTTGGTGGCGTAGCCTTCACGTTGTATCTTTTCGCCGTTACGGATGAAGGTAGGATTATAGTAATCGCCTTGACCTATTAATATATCCCAATGGTTGAAACCGGTAGGGTCGGAGTTGAGATGCCATTTGCCTATGATGGCAGTCTCGTATTTGTCTTGAATCAGTTTAGGGAAAGTCTGCTGACTTCCATCGAAAGTGCAGCTGTTGTCGGTGAATCCGTTGGCGTGGCTGTGTTTTCCGGTAAGAAGACAAGCCCGGGAAGGCGCGCTGATGGAGTTCGCGACAAAACTGTTGTTGAAAAGCGCGCCTTCGTTTGCAATCCGGTCTATATTTGGAGTGCGTATAAACGAAGTGTCGTATGCGCTGATAGTCTGATACGAATGGTCGTCAGACATGATGAATAAGATATTCATCGGTTTCTGCGGCTTGTCGTTACACGCAGTGAGTATCGGCAATAATGCTAAAACCTTAAAACCTACACGACAATGAAACAACTTATAATCTTGTATTCCCATACTACTCATATTTAAACTAATCTCATAGACTTATAGACTCATAGACTCATAGACTCATTCCTGTGCGAAATTAAAAAATAAATTTTATGTGATGTCTTAAGATACCAATAAATACAAATATTTTGAAAAAATGCATCTTTTAAATCGTGATAATAAGGCGAGTTTCGTTGAAAAAATGCATTTTGTTTCAATAAAAAACGTATTTTTGCAAGTTTTTTAAAAAGAATTAAACGCATGAAAGTGCATATTGTTTAACTAAATCATAAATTATGAATTTATTTACAAACTTATCAAGAAAAACAGTGGCAAAGAGATTTGCACTTCTGTTTTTGACATTGTTCGCATTTGGCTTTAAAGCTAATGCACAAATTCCAACCTTTAATGAAATCTTAAAGAAGTATTACAACACTGACAATCTCGTTGTCAGAACAACTGCACAAACACCTCCTTACGGACAACAATTCCAAAACTATACCTTCGAAGAATGGGAAACAGTAAGCGGTTCTAGCGTTGAGCCTAAAAACTGGAACTCATTTATGACAGCAACTGGTTCATTAGCTGGTAGTGCTGAAGATCAAATTTCAAAATCTACAGAAAAACGTCCAGGAACGTCAGGTACATATAGTGCACGAATCTTCTCAAAAAGAATATTTATAGTAAATGCTAATGGCAATATGACAACAGGAAGGATTTATGCAGGAAGTATGACAGCTAATAATGATGGTAACTACAACCTTACAATAAGAGATGATTCTAATTTCAATACACCATTGACAACAATACCAGATTCATTGACAGTATGGGTAGCTTTCAAACCAAAGAGCGCTAGCAAGGGCAATGCTAGGATTACTACAACAATCCATGGTGATACAGATTTGATGCAGCTTGCTAAGAGTGGTGATTCACCAGCAACTATGGTTTGTGCAACAGCAAACCAAGAGATTGCTGCTACTAGTACATCCGCTGTCGTTTGGAAGCGTGTGACTATTCCATTCACTGCAGGTTCTCACAATGACCCGAGATATATCCTTACAACATTTAATACAAATAAAACTCCAGGTGGAGGATCAGCTGGTGATGAACTCTATGTTGATGACATCTGTCTTATCTATAATCCAACATTGGAAATGGATTATTTGGCACAGACAGAATATCAATATTCAGGCAATGGCGTAACAATGAACATTGACGTGCCTTTCGCATTGAGTGGTTCAATGTCTGTTTATAACTTAAACAAAGCTGACAACGTAGTCATCGCTCAACTTTCAGATGCTAACGGCAGCTTCGCAAATCCTATCGAATTAGGTCGCATAACAACAAACGTAAGCGGTACAATCGCTGGCGTTATCCCTGCTGATCTCCCTGCAGGTGAAGGATACAAAGTGAGAGTCGTTTCTACAAACTATCCATTGGTATCAAATGAAACAAACGTTACAATTTCATATCCATACGTTGCAAATCCACAAGTTGAAATCGCTTTGGGCAATATCGCTGCTAAATCAGCAAGTGTAACTTTCACTCCAAATTCAGACTGTGCTAAGTATTATTATATGATTGCTCCTGCAACACAAGCTGTAGCAGCAGCTGATGTTAAGGCTAACAACCAGGTTAAAACATCATCTTTCACAGCAACATTTGAAAACTTGATGTCTAACACAGCATACAAAGTTTATGCTCTTCCATTGACATCAGAAGACGTTGAAGGTGAAATGGCAGTAGCAACGCTCACAACAAATGCTCTCGTCCCTCAAATCACTCTCGCACAAGGTGAAGTCGCTACAAAATCAGCAACTGCTACATTCACTCCAAATGCCGACTGTGCTAAATATTATTACTTAATCGCTTTGGCAACAGAAACAGTCGACGCAGCATACGTTAAGGCTAACGGTCAAGCAAAATCTGGATCATCCACAGAAACATTCGAAAACTTGATTTCTAACACAAATTATAGAGTCTACGCTCTTCCAATCGATGTTGAAAACAAAGCAGGCGAATTGAAGTCACTCGCTATCAAAACTCAAGCTTTCGTTCCTCAAATTGATCTCGTAAGAAACGATTACGCAGCAAAATCAATCACTGCTACATTCACTCCAAATGCCGACTGCGCTGAATATTACTTCTTAATTTCTAAAGAAACAGTCGACGCAGCATACATCAAGGCAAACGGTGAAAAACAAACTGAAACTTTAACAAAGACATTTGAAGGCTTGACATCAAATACAGCTTATACAATCTACGCACTTCCTGTTGACATCGACGGATTCAACGGTGAAATCAAGACTATAAGCGTTACAACAAAAGCTCTCGTTCCTCACGTCGCTATCGCACAAGGTGAAGTCGCTACAAAATCAGCAGCAGCTACATTCACTCCAAATGCCGACTGCGTTGAATATTACTTCTTGATTGCAAAAGCAACAGAAACAGTTGACGCAGCATACGTTAAAGAAAACGGCGTAGCTAAAACAGAAACTTTCGCTACAACATTTGAAGACTTAATCTCTAACACAGATTACGTAATCTACGCTCTCCCAATCGACGTTGAAGGTACAGCAGGTGCATTGGCAACACTCGCAGTTAAAACTCAAGCTTTCACTCCTCAAGTTGACATCGAAAGAGGTAACTTCGCAGCTAAATCAATCACTGCTACATTCACTCCAAATGCCGACTGTGCTGAATATTATTTCGTAATCGCTACATCAGCAGAGACAGTAGACGCAACATACATTAAAGAAAATGGCGAAGCTAAAACTGAAGCTTTCACAACAACATTTGAAAACTTGACATCAAATACAGCTTATACAATCTACGCTCTTCCAGTTGACGTTGACGGTTTCAACGGTGAAATCAAAGCTGTAAATGTTACAACAAAAGCTCTCGTTCCTCAAGTCGCTATCGCACAAGGTGAAGTCGCTACAAAATCAGCAGCAGCTACATTCACTCCAAATGCCGACTGTGTTGAATATTACTTCTTGATTGCAAAAGCAACAGAAACAGTTGACGCAGCATACGTTAAAGAAAACGGCGTAGCTAAAACAGAAACATTCGCAACAACATTTGAAGACTTAATCTCTAACACAGATTATGTAATCTACGCACTTCCAATCGACGTTGAAGGCACTGAAGGCGCATTGGCAACACTCGCAGTTAAAACTCAGGCTTTCGCTCCACAAGTTGATGTTGAAAGAGGTAATGTCGCTGCTAAATCAATCACTGCTACATTCACTCCAAATGCCGACTGTGCTGAATATTATTTCATAATCGCTACAGATGACGTTGTAGATGCAGCATACATCAAAGCAAACGGCGAAAAACAAACAGAAACTTTCGCAAAGACATTTGAAAACTTGACATCAAGCACAGCATATACAATCTATGCTCTTCCAGTTGACGTTGACGGATTCAACGGAGCAATCAAGTCTGTTACAATCACAACAAATGCTCTCGTTCCTCAAGTTGAAATCTTAAAAGGTGATGTTTTGACATATTCAATCTCAGCATCATTCACACAAAATGCCGACTGCGCTAAATATTATGTTTTGATTGCAGAAGCAACAGAAACAGTTGACGCAGCTTACGTTAAGGAAAACGGTGAAGAACAAACAGCAGAAACAACAATCTTATGGGAAGAATTGTTGCCAAATACAAACTACGCAATCTACGCTCTTCCAATCGACGTTGAAGGCAATGAAGGTACATTGAACTCACTCGTCATTAAGACAAAGGTAGAAGCTGGCGTATCAGAAGTTGACCTTGAAGTTGAAAAATTGTCAGAAACATCTGTTACACTCACAGCAACACCAAACGAAAACACAGTTTTATATCACTACATCGTGATGACAAAAGCTGAAGCAGACGCTATGGGTGAAGACGCTGTAATGCAAAAACTCAATGAAAATGAAAACTACCTCACAGCAGCTGACGTATATACAATGACAGTTGAATCAAATGTCGCATATTACGTTGTAGCACAAGGTAAGAACGCTGATGGTAAATGGGGCGAAGTGACAAAATTAGAATTCACAGTGGCTGGTCCAGCAGCAGTTGAAATCGCAGTTGAAAAAGTTACAGAAACAACAGTTACAGTCACAGCAACACCAAATGAAAATGCAGTATCATACGAATACATCGTTATAGAAAAAGCAGAAGCTGACGCAATGGACGAAGCAGCATTGATGCAAAAACTTGCAGAAGCTAACGACCTCAACGGCATTGACGTATGGACATACACAGTTAAATCAAATGTTGAATATTACGTAATAGCACAAGCTAAGAACGCTGGCGCCAGAACAGGCGAAATGACAAAAGTTGAGTTCATCGTAGCAGGTCCTGCAACAGTAGCAGTCGCTGTTGAAAAATTGAATGAGACAACAGTGTCAGTTGCTGCAACACCAAATGAAAACGCAGTTTCTTACAGCTACATCATCATTGCAAAAGCAGAAGCTGACGCTATGACTGAATCAGAATTGAAACAAATGATTAGCGAAAGCGAAAACACATTCGAAACAGCAAACACAACAGAATACACAGTTGAATCAAACGTTGCATATTATGTAATCGCTCAAGCTGTTAACGCAGACGATATGTCAGGTGTAATGACAAAAGTTGAGTTCACAGTAGCAGGTCCAGCAGCAGTTGAAATCGCAGTTGAAAAAGTTACAGAAACAACAGTTACAGTCACAGCAACACCAAACGCAAACGCAGTTTCATATCACTACATCGTTATAGAAAAGGCAGAAGCTGACGCTATGGACGCTGACGCTTTGGTACAAAAACTTGAAGAAGCAAACGAACTTAACAGCGTTGACGTATGGACATACACAGTTAAATCAAATGTTGAATACTACGTTGTTGCACAAGCTAAGAACGCTGACGGCAGAACAGGCGAAATGACAAAAGTTGAGTTCATCGTAGCAGGTCCTGCAACAGTTGAAATCGCAGTTGAAGAAACATCAGAAACATCAGTTGCAATCACAGCAACACCAAATGAAAATGCAGTAGCATATCATTACATCGTTATAACAAAAGCAGAAGCTGACGCTATGGACGATGCAGCTTTGATGCAAAAACTCAACGAAAACGAAGATTACCTTGAAGGCGTTAACACAACAGAAGTTACAATCGAATCAAATGTGGCTTATTATGTTGTAGCAAAAGCTAAGAATGCTGACGGTAAATTCGGCGTTGTAACAAAAGTCGAATTCATGGTTGAAGTAGCAGGTCCAGCAACAGTTGCAATCGAAGTTAAAGAAACATCAAAGACAACAGTTACTGTCACAGCAACACCAAATGAAAACGCAGTCGCTTATCATTATATCCTCATCGAAAAAGCAGAAGCTGAAGAAATCGGTGAAGACGCTGTAATGCAAAGACTCAATGAAAATGAAACATATCTCAACGGCGTTGACGTATGTGACTGGACAATCAAGTCAAACGTTGAATACTATGTTGTAGCACAAGCTAAGAACGCTGACGACAAATGGGGCGAAGTCACAAAAGTCAAATTCATGGTTAAAGAAGCAGGTCCTGCAACAGTAGTAATCGCAGTTGAAGAAGTTTCTAAGACATCAGTTGCAATCACAGCAACACCAAATGAAAACGCAGTCGCTTATCATTATATCGTTATTACAAAAGCAGAAGCTGACGCTATGGATGCAGACGCTTTGATGCAAAAACTCAACGAAAATGAAGATTACCTCGAAGGCGTTAACACAACAGAAGTCACAGTAGAATCAAACGTTGAATACTATGTTGTAGCACAAGCTAAGAACGAAGACGGCGTTTGGGGTGAAGTCGTAAAAGTTGAATTCATCATTATAGATGAAAATGCTGGCGAAGACGATGGTGACGACGATGGCGATAGCCTCTCTGAACTTGAAACTGTATTCGAAGTCTATCCAAACCCAGCAAGCGAATATGTAAGAATAAAATCTAACATCGATATTGAAAGCTTGATGATATTCTCAATAGACGGCAAACTCGTTTATTCAGAAGACGTAAATCAAGAAGAAACAATGATTGATGTAACAGGATTCGCAAAAGGCTCTTACATCGTAAGAATGGTTTCAAACGACAGCTTTGTTTTCAGAAGAATCGTTGTTAAATAAAACTCTATGAGTTTATAAATAAAAAAAGGTCGAGGTGAAAGCTTCGACCTTTTTTTATGAGATGTTGAGATGCTGAGGATTTGAGGAATTGAGGAGTTGAAAATTGGCTGTTAGCTGTGAGCTATGAGTTGTGAGCATTTTTGCCCAAAGCTCGCGGCTCATTGCTCGTAGCCCGTTGCGTTAGGGATTGGAGCGGCATCCTTTAGGAGCGCAGCGGAAAAAGATATAGCGGAAAGCCCGGCGGCGTAGCCGAACGCCCAAAACAATTGGCAATTTACAATGAACAATTTGCATTAAATTGACGAAAGGTTTTTTGTCGAGGGTAGGGTGAAGTTCAGGAAAAAAATATCAAAAAAAGTGTAAAAATATTATCTGATTATTTGTTTTTTCTCACAAATATTTTAAATTTGCAAGACTATAAAAATAATGAAATTCTTAAAAAATGGCATATATTTCTTTTGATAAGCAGCATTTGGTGAACCTTGAATTTACTATGAACAAGGAAATTCTACGTTCAAATAGATCGGGTGCCTTCTGCAATACGACAATCATTGGTTGCAATACAAGAAAATATCACGGACTGTTGGTGGTGCCACAGCCGCAGCTTGACAAATACAATCACGTATTGCTTTCGTCTATTGACGAGACGCTTATCGTGAATAAGGAAGAGTTTCATTTTGGAGTTCATCAGTATGAAGACGGCACCATTATGCCGCACGGACATAAATATCTCAGAGAGTTTTCCGCTGAGCCAATTCCTAAGTTGACATATCGTGTTGGCGGAACTCGCATCACAAAGGAATATATCTTTGCTGATAACGACAGACGTATTTATATTCGTTATTATGTAGAAGAGGCTGCACAGCCTATAACGTTGCGTTTACAGCCGTTTTTGGCGTTCCGTAATGTTCATAGCCTTACTTATGAAAATCATGATGCAAATCGCAAGTATGTGCCTCTGAAGAACGGTGCGTCATGGCAGATGTATGACAACTATGATCCGCTTTGTCTTCAGTTTTCAAAGAGCGTGGAATACACACATGCGCCTCTTTGGTACTACAAGGTGTTTTATATAAGAGAATTCGAACGCGGCTATGACGCAGTCGAGGATCTTTATGTTCCAGGTTTCTTTGACCTTAACTTGAGACAAGGCGACTCTGTGATAGTGTCGGCGGGCCTTGAAGAAAAGAATCCTGCTTTGTTCAAGCGTCAGTTCGATTCACAGGTGGAAGCGAGAATACCTCGCGACAGCTTCGAACACTGTCTGCAGAACTCGGCACAGCAGTTCATAATCCGCGAAAAAGAAGGAACACGTATGTTCGCTGGCTTCCCTTGGTTTGGCAGCTGCGGCCGAGACACTCTTCTCTCAATACCAGGACTCGTGCTTACCACAGGCGATAAGAAGACTTTCAAGGCACTGTTGAAATATCTTATCGACACAATGCAAGGTCCTTTCTTCTCAAACAGATATTATCAGAAATCACTTTATTATACAGCGGTGGATTCACCTTTATGGTTGTTCCTCGTGCTTCAGAAATACGAGTCGATGCTCGGCGCGACAAAGAAGTCGATATGGAAAGAGTACGGCGAGGTTATGACAAATATCCTCAATAGCTTTATAGAAGGCGCCGACTTTAATGTAAAGACACTGGAAAACGGACTTCTTTACGCAGGCAACGAAGACCTCGCTCTTACATGGATGAATGTCTTCTGCGATGGTAAGCCTTATACTCCAAGAACAGGCCTCGACATTGAAATAAATGCTTTGTGGTATAACGCATTGCGTTACGCGGTGGAACTTCTTAAAGACGCTGACAAGAAAAATCCTTGCTTGCAGAAATGGAATGATGTCGCAGATAATGTTAAGAAATCATTTACAAAGAGTTTCTATAATGAACAAAATGACGTCTTTTATGATTATATAAATGATAATGAGAAAAATGATATGGTACGTCCAAATATGCTGATTGCTATATCATTGCCATATTGTCCGCTTAATGATGAGCTGAAGAAGAAAATCTTCGACATCACTCGTTCAGAATTGCTGACAAATAGAGGCTTGCGTTCATTGTCGCCACGTTCTGAGTCTTACAGAGATGTGACAATAGGTAATCATAGAGAAAGAGAGACGGCATATCATAACGGAACAGTGTTCCCTTGGCTGATGATGCCTTATACTGATGCGGCTTTGTCTCTTTACGGAAAGACATCATTGCCTTATCTCGAAGATTTGTACAACTCATTTGAAGATGTTATCGCTGAAAATGGTATCGGTACTATTTCCGAGATCTACGACGGCAACCCGCCTCATGAGTCGAGAGGTTGTATCTCACAGTCGACTAGCGTGGCTGCCTTGCTGTATTTGAAATATGTTATTGACGGATTGAAAAAATAATATTATGAAAGTGTTGATGTTTGGCTGGGAATTTCCTCCACATATCACAGGAGGTCTCGGCACAGCTTGTTTCGGAATGACGAAGGGTCTCGCCAAGAATGGCGTCGACGTTCTTTTCGTTGTTCCTAAGGCTCATGGCGACGAAGACGAGACAAACGTACGTCTTCTTAACGCAAGCGAAGTGACTGTCAATATTGATAATGAAAAGGATAGAACATATTGGGATAGAGTTCAGTATATGGAAATCGGTTCTAATATCATTCCTTACGTCGGTCCGGAACGCTTTGAGCAGTTGGTTGAAGAACAACGTGCAACGAATTATTTTCAAAGTCCAGTCTTTATGCCTCGCTATGAGTTTTCTGGAAAATATGGCGCAAACCTTATGGAAGAGGTGTCGCGCTATGCTCTCATCGGTTCATCTCTCGCTCTTGAACATAAAGACGAATTCGATGTGATTCACGCTCACGACTGGCTTACATATTCCGCTGGCATCGCGGCGAAGGAGACTACAGGCAAACCTCTCGTGGTTCATATGCACGCCACTGAATTCGACCGCTCAGGCGAGAATATCAACACATTGGTGTATTCAATAGAACGTCGCGGCATGGAAGCTGCCGACATCGTGATAACCGTCAGCGACTTGACAAGAAAGATTGTAGTTGAAAAATACGGCATCAATCCAGATAAAGTCATAACAGTGCATAACGCTGTGGAACCAAATGATAAAAACCTTTCAGAATATGAGACCTGCGGACTTAAGAACAAGATCGTCACATTCCTCGGTCGTATCACATATCAGAAAGGTCCGGAATACTTCGTGGAAGCGGCATATAAGATTCTGCAATATGACCCGACGATACATTTCGTCATGGCTGGCACCGGCGACCTTCTTCCAAAGATGATACGCCGTGTGGCTCAGTTGAAAATGGGTTCTAACTTCCACTTCACAGGATTTCTCAAAGGCAATGACGTCGATCAGATGTTCGCGATGTCTGATGTCTTTGTGATGCCTTCAATATCAGAGCCATTCGGTATCGTACCTCTTGAAGCAATGCGCCTCGACGTGCCTTGCGTGATATCAAAACAATCTGGCGTTTCTGAAGTCCTTGAACATGCAATTAAAGTCGATTTCTGGGATATCAACGGATTGGCAGACGCTATCTACGGACTTTGCCATTATCCAGTCTTGAGCGAATTGTTTAAGAAAGAAGGCAAGGAGGAAGTAGATAATCTGAAGTGGGAATTCGCTTCCAAGAAGATTAAGGATGTCTATGAGAAGGCGATTAATTTAAGGTAAAACCAACACGTCTGAAAGACGTAAATAGATATAGCGTACGGCATCGCCGTATGAATTAAGAATAAAAAAACTAAAACATATATATTATGAGTAAGTCGGTTTGTTTTTATTTCCAAGTACATCAGCCATATAACTTGCGTACTTACCGTTTCTTCGATGTAGGAAAAAGACATTTTTATTATGACGAATATAGAAACAGAACAGAGATGCGTCGCTGTGCCGATCGTTGTTATCTTCCGATGAATGATATTCTTATGGAACAGATTAAACGTTACGGCAACAAGGTGAAGTTTGCTTTCTATTTCTCAGGTATCGCAGTAGAACAGATGCAGCAATATGCGCCAGATGCTTTGGAAAGCTTCAAGGAACTTGTCAAGACTGGTAACATTGAGGTGCTTGCCGGAACTTATGCGCATACAACAGTGGCGTTGCACGACAAGGATACTTTCAAAAAACAAGTCACAGAACATAAGAAATTGATGAAAGAGGTTTTCGGTGTGACACCAAAGACATTCGTCAATACTGAATTGATATATTCTAATGAGATAGGAGCAGAGGTCGCAGATATGGGATTTAACCTTATGCTGACAGAAGGTGCGAAGCACGTTCTCGGATGGAAGAGCCCTAACTATCTCTACGCTAATTCGATAAATCCAAAGTTGAGACTTTTGTTGCGTAACTATAATCTTAGCGACGATATTTCATTACGTTTTGAAAACGAAAACATCACAACGGAATCATTCGTTGAGAAAATCAAGGAAACTAATGATGATGAAGTCGTTAACGTATGCGTAAATTATGACACCTTCGGTGATAAGTTTGCAGCATCGACAGGAATATTAGACTTCATGAAATATCTTCCAGAGACATTGGTTAACAATGGCGTTGAAATGGCAAAACCATCAGAAATGCTTACGAAGTTACAGACGATGAGTATGTTTGACGCTCCGATTCCATTGTCTATGATGGGTGAGGAACGTGACCTTTCATTGTGGATGGGCAACGACCTTCAGGATGATGCGTTGAAGACTCTGTATTCATGTGCAAGTAAGATGAAACGTGTTAAGGATGAAGATGTTATCCGTGACTGGAATGCACTTCAAGATGCAAATAACTTCTCGCATCTTTGTACAAAATACAGTGGCATGTCGCCATACGATTATTATATCAATTTCATGAATATCTTAACGGATTTTAAGGAAAGAGTTTCTAAGAAAGACTAAGGTTGTTGGCGGTTGACCGTTGCCTTGGTTTAAAAGTAAAGTTATAGGGACGTCATTGGCGTCCCTTTTGTAATTAATCAAACTAGAATTAACAGAATAAATAATTGTTAAAATCTTCAATTTTTTCAAAAAAAACTGTTTTCTGTTGTCTATTGTCTGTTGACTTTTATTATATTTGCAAAGAGTGTAAAACGCTCTGATTTTCAGTTTGTAATATTTATAACATGTTGACTTATAAACTTTTATAAGTTGGTATTGTTGTATGTGTAGATGATAAATTTATAATATATATAATGTAACTAGTAGAATTTAATGAAAACTCCAAATTATCTTTTTGAAACGAGTTGGGAAGTCTGTAACATGGTCGGTGGAATCTACACCGTGTTATCGACAAAGGCAGATGAAGTAAAGCAAAAAATAGGTGATAATTACATAACCATAGGTCCCGATGTGGTTAAGGAATCACATGAGACTTTATATTTCGTTGAAGATACAGCCTTATTCTCAGAATGGCGCGAGAAGGCTTTAGAACAAGGTCTTAAGATAAGAATCGGACGCTGGAAACTCAACAGCAAACCTTTGGCGATTTTAGTTGATTATACAACTTTATATCCTCAGAAAAATGAGATATTGGCTCATCTTTGGGAACAATATCGTCTTGATTCACTACGCGGTCAGTGGGATTACATCGACCCAGTCCTCTTCGGTTACGCTGCAGGTCAGGTGATTGAAAGCTTCATAAAATGGAACGTAGAAAGCGATGAAAACATCGTGGCTCATTTCCATGAATGGATGACAGGCGCTGGTGTTCTTTACTTAAAAGAAAACTGCCCTCAGATCGCAACAGCATTCACAACACATGCAACATATCTCGGTCGTGCTATAAGCGGCAATGGTCTCGCTCTCTATAACGATTTAGAGAAATTCGAACCTAACGCAATGGCGAACAGATTTAATATAACTTCACAACAATCAATGGAATATAACGCAGCACAAAACGCTGACGTTTTCACTACAGTGAGTGAAGTGACAGATGAAGAATGTAAACAATTCTTGCATCGCGAAGCTGATGTTATCACGATAAACGGCATCAACGAAAGTTATATCCTCGATGAAAAAACAGCTTCAGAAAAGAGAAATGCTTCAAGAGAAAAGATATTAAGCGTACTTGAGACATTATCTGGAACAAAGGTCGCTAATGATGCCTTCTTCATCATCAATAGCGGAAGATATGAATTTAAAAATAAAGGCATTGACTTGTTCATCAATGCTTTAGGTAAGCTTAACAAAGACCAAAACCTTAATAAAGAAGTTGTTGCTGTCATAGCAGTGCCAGCTAACATTTCAGGTATCTACAAAGAATTACAATATCGTCTCGAAGGCAAGAAAGCTGTCGAAGGTCACACCGAACTTCCATGCACACATCACATTTTCGATTATGAATATGACGCGGTTCTTAACTCTTTGAGAGAAAATGGATTGCAAAATAATGCAGATGATAAGGTAAAAGTTATCTTCGTTCCTTCTTACCTCAACGGCAATGACGGCGTATTTAATATCAACTACAACGATTTCTTATCAGCTTTCGATTTGTCAGTATTCCCATCATATTATGAACCATGGGGTTACACTCCAATGGAAAGCATCGCTCACGGCATTCCAACAATAACGACAGACCTCGCAGGTTTCGGTCGTTACATCCAAGATGAGAAATTTGATCATGAGTCAGTCGCTATCGTTCATCGTGAAGAAGGCAACGGCACTGTAGTGACAGATGATATCGTTAAGATAATTTTGAGTTTCACTTCAAAAGATGAAAAACAAATCGCAGCAGTGAAGAAAAACGCTTTTGATTTGGCTAAGAAATTTGAGTGGAATGAACTAATTGACAATTATTTAGAAGCATACGACATCGCTTTGGATAAATTGCGCGGTCGTGATTATTTAAAACAAACTAAGAAATATAACGAGATTTTGAGAAACTTTAATTACCAAAAACAAGACACACCAAACTGGAAGAGAATCATTGTAGAACCAGTTTATTCTGAAGATATGCAGAAATTGCAAGAACTTTCACAGAACCTCTGGTGGTGCTGGGACGTTGACGCTACAGAATTGTTCTCTTCAATAGATCCACAAGCATGGAAAGCTGTGGAACACAACCCAATAGCTTTGATGAAGAATTTGTCAAAAGCACAAATCGAGGCATTGGAAAACGACAAGGCATTCGTAGAGAAATTGAATTCTACTTACGCTCGCTTTAAAGAATATATGTCAGCAAAACCTGCTGATAATCATACTATCGCTTACTTCAGCATGGAGTACGGCTTGACAAAGAGCCTCAAGATTTACTCAGGCGGTCTCGGTATCTTGGCTGGCGACTACCTCAAACAGGCTTCTGACTCTAACGCCAATATGTGCGCCATCGGTCTCTTGTATCGCTACGGTTACTTCGCACAAGACCTTTCAGTATGGGGTGAACAACTTTCAGAATATATCCCACAAAACTTCTCAACACTTCCAATGGAAGTCGTTCGCGATGAAAACGGAGAAGAAGTCATCATCAACATCGCATTCCCAGGTCGTACAGTCTACGCAAAGGCATGGCGCGTTCCTGTAGGTCGCATCAGTTTGTATCTCCTTGATACAGATATCGATCAAAACTTGCCAGAAGACAGAGGTATCACAGGAAAACTCTATGGCGGCGACAGCGAAATGCGTATCAAGCAAGAGATGTTCCTCGGTATCGGCGGTATCAGATTGATGGATAGAATCAACTTGAAACCTACTGTATATCATTGCAATGAAGGTCACGCTGCATTCTGCGGATTGGAAAGATTAAGCATCTATATCACTCGTCATAACCTCGACTTCGACGTCGCTAAGGAATTGGTAAGAACATCAACATTGTTTACAACACATACTCCTGTTCCAGCAGGTCACGACGTATTCGAAGAACACCTCATGAGAACTTATCTCTCTCATTATCCAGGCCGTATGAATATCAGCTGGAACGACTTCATGAACCTCGGTAAGATTCGTCATAACGACCCATACGAAAAATTCTCTATGAGTGTTTTGGCAACAAACCTCAGCCAGGAAGTCAATGGCGTAAGTAAGATTCACGGCCGCGTCTCAAGAGAGATGTTCCAACAAATGTGGCCAGGTTATTTCGCAGAAGAAAACCACATCGGTTATGTCACAAACGGCGTTCACCTTCCAACATGGACCGACTTCTCATGGCAAAGACTTTATAGAGAAGTACTTGGTAAAGACTACGTTGACGTACAGTCAGATACAAAAGTATGGGAAAAGATTAACAATGTCGCTGACGAGACAGTGTGGAATATCAAGAAAGACTTGAAACATCGTCTTACAGAATATCTTAAGGTGAAAGTCGTTGAAGACATGCAACGTCGTCAAGAAAGTCCTTCTTTGATTATCAATACAATAGAAAACTTCAACGAAAACGCTCTCATCATCGGTTTCGCTCGCCGTTTCGCGACATACAAACGCGCTCACTTATTATTCAACAATATAGAACGTCTTGCACAATTGCTTAACAATCCTGAAAAACCTGTTGTATTCCTTTTCGCAGGTAAGGCCCACCCTAACGACAAGGCAGGTCAGGATTTGATCAAGATGATTATTGAGACATCAAGAAAGAAAGAGTTCGCAGGCAAGGTCATCTTCCTCAACAACTACGACATGGAACTCGGTAAGATATTGACAAGCAGCGTCGACATCTGGATGAACACTCCAACACGTCCTCTCGAAGCATCAGGAACAAGTGGCGAGAAAGCTGTCATGAACGGTACATTGAACCTCTCAGTCCTCGACGGCTGGTGGGCAGAAGGATTCCGTCCAAAAGCAGGTTGGGCATTGCAAGAAGAAAGAACATACAGCGACCAACGCTACCAAGACGAACTCGATGCTGAGACAATCTACAACCTCATTGAAAACGAAATAGTTTCATTATATTTCAATAGAAACGAAAAAGGCATCCCAACAGAATGGGTTAAATATGTGAAGAACAATTTGATGCAAATCGCACCAAATTACACAATGAAGAGAATGCTCGACGATTATTTCGCACAATATTACAACAAACTCATCGAAAGAACAGACATGATGCGCGAAAACCGTTATCAAAAGGCATTCGAAATCGCAGCATGGAAGAAGAACGTCGAATCTAACTGGGATAAGATTGAAGTGGAAGCTATCAAGATTCCAGATCCAAGCGTGAGATCACTTAACTTCGGTGACGCTATCGTATCAGAGATCACATTGAAGACACCAGGATTGAACAGAGGCGATGTAGGCGTTGAGATAGTATTCGGTAGTAAAGACAAGAATGGCAACGATAAAGTTATGAAAGTCGAACAACTTCAACTCGTTGACGCTGGCGAAGGCTGGGCAAGATATTACATCAACCTCCCATTGAACAAAGCCGGTATGTTTGACTACACATTCAGAATATATCCTAAACACGAATTATTGCCACACAGACAAGACTTCGCATTGGTTAAGTGGATATAATCAGTTAGGAATTATTTGTAGGGACGCGATTCATCGCGTCCTTATGATACAGAAAACCGCTTCAAGAAATTGAGGCGGTTTTTTTTGTTATTGGTGCTGGCAAAGTTTTAGAAATAATATGGAAAGTCAGGTCTGATTATATTCGTATTTTCTCTATATTTGTGTTCCTCATAAATAGAGAAAAAATGAAAAAGCTACTACTTATATTATTGACCTTTATTTCATTGACTTCTTTTGCGCAGATGCATGTAAAAGAAGGGTCTTTCCGTCAGATTGATGGTTTTGTGATGTTGGATAAGAACGAGCATTACGATGACAACAACTATCCGATGGCATTGATAAAAATCTCAACGGAAAACATATCTGCGGAAGAAAGACGAAAGATCACGTTCAAAGGAAATCTTGAAACATATTTTGATGTACATTTTGAACCATCTGAAATTTATCTTTACATCTCCACGTGTGCCACTTTTATTGAGATTCATCATCCAGATTATGGCAAAACCGAATATTGGCTGCCACAAGATCTGAAAGGATTTTGCGGTTACGAGATGGTTTTAGTAAATAACTTTAATAAAAGTGAAGTGTTGTCCAATTCAACACAACATAATATCAATGATGAATTTGTTGATGATGTCATTAACAAAACGTTATTGATAGAACAACCTCAAGAAATAGAAAATTCAAATAAATATTTTGCAACCATCAACTATGCTTATTCAGTGTCTCCCCAGCATTCTTTTGGTTTTACCGTAGGAAATGTCAAGAAATTTGGTTGGTATTTCAGTGCTATGACAGGAGGAGAATTTAAGGCATTCACTACGGATTTGCATTGTGATGAACACGGAAATATTGACGGTGAATTGCAACTGTATTCTGGCAATACAACTTCATCAAGATTGTCTGGAATTGTTGGAGCAATGTATAGACCAATAGACTTTATGGCTGTAAAATTTGGTTTTGGTTATGGCATCAGGCTTTATGCGTGGGAAACACAAAATGGCAATTGGGCAAAAAACGACAAATACAGTGTAAATGGTATGGAAATTAATACTGGACTTCATTTCTTTTTGAAAAGAGTCAGTTTTTCTGTTGATTTAATTAGTACAAATACAAAATATTTTGAAGTTAAATTTGGAATTGGAATTAATAGTTTATAAATATGAAAAAAATATATTCAATCATTATTATTGCATTTGTCCTGCTGTTTTCAACATGTACAAAAGATAAGGAACCGTCACAATTGGAAATATTTATCCATAATGTTGAGACGACGGATTTTTCAGCATTGATAGAAGGTGAGTATGTTTATGATAATGAAATAAAAGATTTATATCTTTTATATGGAAAAGATTCATTGTTGATTGATGGAACGACAAAAAAGAAAGTTGATTTACAGGAAAAACGTTTTTCTGTCGTTATTGATGATTTATTATCAAATACCCAATACTATTATTGCATTGAATATTCTAGTAAGTACAGTAATTTCAAAACCAAAATTTATGATTTCGTAACACAAGAGATAGAAGAACCGAGCTTGCCTGATGTTCCTGATAATCCAAGTACACCAGAAGAACCAGATGATTCTAATGATATATCAAGCGTAACCACTAGTGATGTTACAGACATAACCAGTAATTCTGCTATTTGTGGAGGTATCATTGTTTCTGATGATATGACGATAATAACATCATGTGGCGTATGTTGGAATACATATTCACAACCAACAATAAATGACAGTCATACATCCGATGAGATTGGCAATGGAATTTTTATATCAGAATTAACCAATTTAGAAGCAAATACTAAGTTTTATGTTAGAGCATATGCTACGACAGATAAAGGTGTAACTTACGGAGAACAGAAAGAATTTGTAACATTGAAAGTAATTGATGTGCCAACTGTTACAACAACCATAATATCTAATGTAACAGAAACAGAGGCGATAGGAGGTGGAAATGTTGTCTCTGATGGTGGAGCATTTGTAACGGAAAAAGGAATATGTTGGAGTACATCGCCAAACCCGACTATAGAAAATGATAGAACTGTTGATGGTTTCGGATTAGGAAGTTTCGTTTCGTATATGCAAGGTTTAACGCATAATACCAAATATTATGTTAGAGCATATGCCACAAATGAAATAGGTACGGCTTACGGAGAACAAAAAGAATTCTCAACATTGATAAATATTGTAGCACCAGAAGTTACGACCAATAACATTACCTCTATTACTCCAAACTCAGCAACATGTGGCGGAAATGTCATTTCTGATGGAAACGCAGAGGTAATGGCAAAAGGAGTTTGTTGGAGTACAACCCCAAATCCGACAATATATAATGATCATACAACGGATGGCAGTGGATTAGGTAGTTTTGTATCGTATTTATCAAACTTAAATCAAAACACCAAATATTACGTAAGAGCATATGCTACAAATAAAAAAGAAACTGCTTATGGAGAGGAGAAATGTTTTGAAACTAAGGAGATTATCTTGCCAACGGTAATTACATACGAAGTGTCAAATGTAACAACAAGAACCGCAACTTGTAGTGGAAATGTTGTTTCGGATGGAAATGCGCCAGTAACGGCAAGAGGTATTTGTTGGAGTACAAGTTCAAATCCAACGATAGATGATAAGTATAAAACGATTGGTAGTAATACAGGAAGTTTTATAGCAGATTTAGAAAATTTGCTGGATAATACGACATACTATGTCAGAGCATTCGCAACGAATGAAAAGGGTACTGCTTATGGAGAAGAAAAGGTTTTTACAACAATAGAAATAGTTTTGCCAACAGTAACTACAAAAGATGTGACGAGTATAACGGCAGGAACAGCAGTGTGTGGAGGTGATGTGATTTCGGATGGAAATGCAATGGTAACAACAAAGGGTGTTTGCTGGAGCATAAATCCAAACCCAACTACAGAAGATAATAAAATGATAAGTGGTAGTGGTATAGGAGCATATACTTTAAACATTTCAAACTTGTCTGATAATACAACATATTATATAAGAGCCTATGCAACCAATTTGAAGGGTACTAGTTATGGAGAAGAAATGATTTTTAAAACATTGGAAAGAACTTTTGAAAATGGTTATGAATATGTTGATCTTGGATTGCCATCAGGTTTAAAGTGGGCTACCAATAATATAGGAGCAAATGAGCCAGAGGACTATGGTAACTATTACTCTTGGGGAGAGATAGAAACTAAGGATGTATATAAATTTTCATCTTGCGAAACATATGGAATGGGAATATGTGAAATTTCTGGTTGGGCACAATATGATGCGGCAAGAGCTAACTGGGGAGGTGATTGGAGAATGCCGACAAAAATAGAGATGCAAGAACTAATAGATGAATGTATATGGATATGGACAACGCAAAACGGAGTTAATGGTTGTAAAGTTGAAGGTCCTAGCGGAGCTAGCATATTCCTTCCAGCAGCAGGTCGCGGTCGCGAAGAGTCAGAGTCATCGGTTGATGTTGTTGGAAAAGATGGTATCTATTGGAGTTCTACATCTCCTACCAACGGTTCTTTTTATTATTATGCATATGCTCTTAACTTTTTTAACAATACTCCAATAGATTGCAATTATCCCATGTCTGACTACCACCGCGGTAACGGTTTCTCGGTACGTCCGGTTATAAAATAAGGTAGATATTCTGTCGTGCCTTCGGCACTTTTATATTATTCTGGTCATATTTGCGCAGGGGTGTGCTTCGCACTTCACTGCCTGGAAACTGTCGTCACTACGTGACTTTTAAAGTTGAAAATAGGATGTTAGCTGTTTGACGTTTAAAATTATGTTTTTTTATAATCTATGAACGTATTGTTATCAATTTTCTTAATAGATTTCATATAGTCATAATGATTTAATAATTCTCTTTGATCTTTAGCGGTATCAGAAAGAATTAGATAACGGTCTTTTTTGCTTATGCCTCTTTTTATAAGGGTTGCATTTAATGATTCTAAATTAGATAAAATATTCAAATCGTTGATACTTGCCATATCCCTGATGTTTTCACCAGCGAGATGTCGTTCCTTATTTAAATCTCTCCACTCTTTTGCCGTACAATTGAACATTATTAGATTCAGCATATCGGCCTCATCTGCATATATCCATTCATCTTTCTGCAAATTATTCTTTTGGGGCAATACATAATTCTTAATGGCAGATGTTTGTATTTGATAGTTGGCTTTTGACAATATACGTTTTACATTCCATTCTAAATTGTATTGGTTGTTCTCAATTTCTTTAAGTCTTTGAAATTCTTTTATCAGATACAATTTGAAGACAGGACTAATGGCACTTCCAAATTCAAAAGCTATATCTTTGTGAGCGTAAGTGCCGCCATATCGTCCTTGTTTGGAGAAGATGCCGACAGCACTTGTTTTATCAACCCAATTGTTAACACTCATTGTAAATGTTGGTAAACCGGATTCTTTTCTAAAGTGGTCAAATTCGACCACTTTGAAGTTAGGATTGTAAAATGATTCCCAAGTCCCTAAAAATTCAATGGTGCTTCTATTCCTAATCCAATTTTTAATGATATCGGCAGCTCTGCTTTCACCATCTTTAGCTTTTATCATATCAGTGAGACAAATATAATCATCTTGATTATGTTTGGCTATGGCAATATCTACGCCTTGAACTTTAATAATGGAAGTTTTATTCATAGTAACATAAATTTTGGTTTTACAAAACTACAACATCCTTTATTCTTTTGTCAAGCGTTTGCAAAGGAAATGTTTCGGTTTTAACAATTTTTAACATAAAAGCAGTGGAATATTAAGAAAAGGTGTTAAGGTTTGTTAAGGATCTGCTGTGAGCATTGATCATTGAGTTGTGAGCAGTTTTGCTCAAAGCTCGTAGCTCACAGCTCATCGCCCATTGCGTTAGGGATTGGAGCGGCATCCTTTGCGAGCATTTTCGGACAACAGACAACGGACAACAGACAACGGTCATTTTTGAGCGAGGAGGAAACAAAAAGCGAGCAAAGATATAGCGGAAAGCCCGACGCGTAGCGGAACGCCATAAAAATCAACAGTCAACAGACTACGGACAACATACCTTGGTTCTTAGTTCAGTGTTCTATCAAAAATATCAATACTATCATTGAAAATATCATCTTGACTGAAACGAACAATATTTATACTTTTGCGTTGTTAATGAATAAAAAAAATAAAATTTGCTGTTATGAAAAAATTACAAGATAATGTAACGATAATCACCGGCGGCGGAAAGGGCATCGGTTTCGGTTTGGCATGTGCTTTTGCAAAGGAAGGCTCAAACCTTGTAATCACAGGTAGAAATGAAGCTAGACTGCTCAACGCCAAGGAAAGACTTGAAACAGAATACGGCGTCAAGGTTTTGGCGATGGTCGCTGATGGCGCAGACGAAGCTCGTATCAAGGAAGTCGTTGCCAAGACGATAGAGACATTTGGCAAAATCAACACATTGATTAATAATGCTCAGGCTTCCAAGTCAGGATTATCGCTTATAGAACATACCAAAGAAGATTTTGATTTAGCCATCAACTCTGGATTATATGCGGCGTTTTTCTATATGAGAGAAACCTTCCCATATCTCAAGGAAACCAAGGGTTCTGTCATCAACTTCGCTTCTGGCGCAGGACTGTTCGGCAAGCCAGGACAGAGTTCTTACGCGGCAGCTAAAGAAGGCATCAGAGGACTTTCGAGAGTCGCTGCCACCGAATGGGGACCTGATGGCGTGAGAGTCAATATGGTCGCGCCATTGGCCATGACTGAAAGTCTTAAGGAATGGAAGGAAAACTATCCTGACTTGTTCGAGAAGACAATACAAAGCATTCCGTTGGGTCGTTTCGCTGACCCGGTGAATGACATCGGAAGAGTATGCGTGTTCTTGGCATCAGACGACGCGTCCTTCATCACGGGAGAGACGATAACATTACAAGGCGGTTCGGGATTGAGACCGTAACAAAAAAGCGACCTACGGGTCGCTTTTTTTGTTTAACTAAGAACTCGGAATGAAGAACCAAAAGCCTAAAGTCTGTTGGCCGTTGTCCGTTGACTAAAAAAAGTTCAAAAGCTAACAGCCAACAGCCTTAGTTTTTCCATATCTTTGCACAATGGAAACAACAATATCTCATTTGTCGCTGCATCTTGTTGGTAACAAGGCGGCGGAAGAAGGCTTAAGTCTCTCGAAATCTAATGTCTCTTTAGACACAGATATAAAAAATATATTGACAAAATTCTTTTTGAACGCATTCACTCCTGGTGAGTTCTTTCATTTCTATCACGACAGCGGACTGGAATATAACGTGGTCTATGGTGCAGTGTCAAAGATTTTTGACGAGCCGACAGAGTTATATGAGCAGTCGGTGAACCTCGCTAAATACCTTTATGAAAACAGCACGCATCCTAAGATTAAAGGCGGCGAGTTTTATACGGTTTACTTCAAAGACTGTATTCACGGAAGCAATACCGTCGATGCCATCGGTCTCTTCAAGACTGAAAATAAAGACACTTTCTTGAAGGTGCATCGCGACAAACATAATTTCCAACTCGAAAGCGAACAAGGCATCAACGTGAAGAAACTCGATAAAGGCTGCCTGATTTTCAATGTGAATGGGGGAGAAGGCTTTTCCGTTTCTGTGGTGGATAACACCAACAAAGGCACTGAAGCTCAATACTGGACTGATGACTTCTTGCATCTTCGTCAGTGTAAGAATGAATATGCTAACACGCATAATGTCATGGCGATGGCGAAGAATTTTGTTACACAGGAATTGCCTAAAGAATTCGAGGTTAGCAAAGCCGACCAGATTGATTTGCTTAATAAGTCTTTACAATTCTTTAAGGAAAAAGAAAGTTTCGACATTGAGGAATTCGCTAATGAAGTCATGGAGCAGCCTGCTGTCATCGAGAGTTTCCATAACTTCAAGAAGAGTTACGAAGCTGACAATGATTTGTCAATCGACGATAATTTCATGATTTCCAATAACGCCTTCAAGAAACAGCAGCGTTCTTATAAGAGAGTCATCCGTCTTGATGACAAGATTCAGATTATCATCGACGGCAACCGCGACAATGTGGAACAAGGCGAAGACGCACGCGGAAAATATTATAAAGTATATTATACCGAAGAATTGTAGGGACGTATTGTTAGTTAGGAGTTAGGAATTAGGAGTTAGGAATTAGGAGTTAGGAGTTAGGAGTTAGGAGTGTGTTTCTAGCTCCTAATTTTTTTTGAAAAAAAACTTTTGCCATTTGCCATTTGCCTTTTGTCTTTTTTTATCTTTGCAAGATATTGAAAACTTATAAATATGCTAGTAACAAAAAAAGACAAATTTGCCATCACATATAAGGATGTCAAATATACCTACGAACAACTGCTCCGATATTCACAAATCTACGCTGACGCTTTCTCGTCACAATCTGTTCCTGAAAAAGTTTTAATCTGCGCACAAAACTCACCAGAATGGTGTTTCGCTTTCCTCGGCACGATGCGTTGCAAAGCCATCGCTGTTCCATTGGATGCGCAGTCTACAAAGAAAGAGATAGAATACGTCATCAACGACTGTCGTCCTGACATCGTTTTCATTTCAGAAGATAAATTGGAAATGTTTGCCGACCTCGAGTTACAAGGTGCACGCCTTATGACAAAGAACGATGTCGTGCTTTCAGATGATGCAAGTATTCCTGCGACGGATATAGCAATGGGAAAAGACGATGATACAATGCTCATCAACTATACATCAGGTACCACAGGCAATCCTAAAGGCGTTATGCTTTCATTCAAGAACGTCATGTTCAACGTGGATTCTGTAAGTAAGCAGGTGCCAATCTTCCAGGAAGACAGTAATGTCATGGTGCTTCTTCCTTTGCATCACATCCTTCCGCTTCTCGGCAGTCTCGTAGCACCTCTCTATATGGGCGGCACACTTCACATCGCAGAGGCGATGAATGCCGACTCAATCATCAAGACTTTGAATGCTGGACAGGTGTCTATCATCATCGGCGTGCCTCGTCTTTACGACATGCTCGTAAAAGGCATCATGAATAAGATTAACGCTTCTTTCGTGACACGTCTGCTTTACAAGATTACAAAACTCATCGGCAGCGATGCTGTTTCAAGAACAATTTTCAGCAGCGTGCATAAGAAATTCGGTGGTCACTTGAAATATCTCGTATCAGGCGGCGCTGCTCTTTCAGTAGAGACTGCAACAATATTGAAGACATTAGGTCTGTACGTCCTCGAAGGCTATGGCATGACAGAGACAGCTCCTATGATTTCATTCACTCGTCCTGGACGTCGTAGAATAGGCTATGCCGGCGAACTTCTTCCTAATATTGAAGTTAAGATTGCTGAAAACGGAGAGATATGCGTCAAGGGTGCTAACGTGATGAAGGGCTATTACAACCGTGAAGAAGAGACAGCTCAGATTATAAAAGACGGTTGGTTGCATACTGGCGATATGGGCGTTCTTGATAAATACGGACTTAAGATTACAGGCCGTATCAAGGAAATCATCGTGACATCAAACGGTAAGAATATCAACCCAGAACTTCTCGAAAGAGAGTTCTTGGCAGAAAGCACTTACGTACAAGAAATCGGTATCTTCTTGAATGGCGATGCGTTACATGCTGCAGTACGTCCAAATATGGCAGCTATCAGACAGATAGATTTGGATGCTATGGACGCTCTTATCAAGAAAGAAGTGGAGCACTTCAATGCTGAGCAACCACAATACAAACGTATCAAGCAATATCATATCTTGTCGGAAGAACTTCCTAAGACACGTCTTGGTAAGGTTCAAAGATTCCTCCTTCCTCATCTCGTTGATAAGCCTAAGACAGAGGCGGTACAAGAGTCGTTGGAAGGCAAGAGCGAGGTTTACAAGATGTTAAAGGCTTTCGTTGAAGATGAGACGAAAAAAGTCGCTAACGAAAACGACCACTTCGAAATCGACTTGTCGATGGACTCATTGAGCAAGGTCTCTCTTCTCGCTTATATTGAAAATACTTTCGGCATCAACCTCAACGAGGAACAGATGGAAAACCTTACCACATTGGCTAAACTCACCGATTATATCGAAAACAACGAGCATACTTTCAACACAACGACAATCACTTGGAAAGATATCCTCGCAACTAAAGTAGATGTTAATTTGGAGAAACCAGGTATTACACAATGGTTTACATATACATTCACAAAGATATTATTCTCGATATGCTATCGTTTCAGAGTCAGAGGTAACAAAAAATTGCCAAATACACCATGTATCATCGTGGCAAACCACCGCTCTGCTATCGACGGCTTCTTAATTACTTATAACTTCTCACGTAAGGAAAATAAAGACATTTTCTTCTTCGCAAAAGAGAAACACTGGAGATCAAAGATCGCTCAGTTTATGGCAAGAAAGAATAATATCATCTTAATGGATATTAACAAAAACGTACGTCAGTCATTGCAAGAGATGTGCGCTGTCTTGAAAAAAGGCAAGAACATCGTGATATTCCCAGAAGGAACACGTTCTAAGGATAATACGATGAGAAAGTTCAAAGAGACATTCGCTATCTTGAGTAAAGAATTGAATGTGCCAATCGTTCCAGTCGCTATCGCAGGTTCTGAATCAGCTTGTTTTGGAAGCAGTATCGTTCCTAAGTTCTGGAAGAAAATCGACATTGACATTATGGAACCAGTCATGCCTTCAGAAGAGCAAAGTGTTGAGAGTCTTCGCGATAAAGTGGCATCATTGATTGAAAAACATTTATCAAAGTAGAGACGCAATATTTTGCGTCTGTACAATATATTTTGCGTCTGTCAAATTTGGCAGACGCAATTTGTTTTTGGGCAAATAATATAATTGAATGTTTATCGTTGATTGTTTTGTATAAAAACACAAAATTTATGAGCGATAAATATAAAAACAGGTATCGTGTTGAAACAACACGTGTTAAATGGCATAATTATGCAGAAGGAACATATTTTGTTACAATATGTACAAAGAATAAGGTTCACTATTTTGGAGAAATTTATGATGATACAATGCATTTTACTGGAATTGGTGAATATGCAGAGAGTTGTGTCAAGGAAATTAATGAACATTTCCCAATTGCGGAAGTGTTAGAATATGTAGTGATGCCTAATCATGTACATTTGTTAATACACATAGAAAGCTCTCATTTATCTACTGATAAAAATACTTTTGGTCCACAATCACAAAATCTAGCATCAATTATAAGAGGTTTTAAGGTTGGTATTACAAAATATGCGAGATTTAATAATATAGAATTTTCATGGCAGGATAGATACCATGATCATATTATTAGAAATCAATATGAATTGAATAGAATTTCAGATTATATCAAAAATAATGTAATTAATTGGTAGAGACGCAAAATATTGCGTCTGTACAATAATATATTGCGTTTAATTGGTGGTAGAGACGCAAAATATTGCGTCTGTACTATAATTTTTTTAGTATTTTTGTAAAAATTGTTTTTTATGATAAAAAATATAATCTTTGATTTTGGTGGCGTTCTCGTGGATTGGAATCCGCATTATCTTTTCGATTCATATTTTAATGATATGGAGAAGTGCAATTATTTCATAGAGAACGTCTGCAATACAGAATGGAATGCTCAGATGGATAAAGGCAAGCCTTTCAGTGTGGCAGTCCAGGAACGTATCGCTGAGTTTCCAGAATACGAAGAAGCGATAAGATTGTATCAAAGCGAATGGATGAAGACAATGGGCGAGGAGATACCTGGAATGTTCGAACTTATCACCTCGCTGAAGGAGAAATATCCTGTCATTTACGGCCTGACAAACTGGTCGAACGAGACATTCCCAATGGTGCAGAAGGTATATAGAATCTTCTCTTTGATAGATAACATCGTATGTTCTGGCGACGAGAAACTGCTCAAACCAGATCCTAAGATTTATCAGACATTATTAGAACGTTATAATCTTAAAGCTGAGGAATCAGTATTTATTGATGATAACATCAATAATGTGAAAGGCGCGATTGATATGGGAATGAAGTCGATAAGATTTGTCAACGCAGAACAATTACAAAAAGATCTTAATGAATTATTAAATCAAGAATAATTATGAAAACTGTAGAAATTAAAAACTTTGAATTATACACCACTGGTGTCATCAGTATTGCTTGGACAGAAAAAGGCGAAGATATCTTCCTTAATGTTGACCTCGATTTAGCAGCTTTGTTGAAAATGTTGAAGATAGAAGGTATTTCTTACGAAAAAGTACAGCAAGTATCAGAAAGCCAACAGCCTCTTAAGTTCAAGAAAGTGACATTGTTGTTGTTCCAAGACGACGATAAACCAGGTCAATATTACACTTCAGAATGTATGTTCGAAGACGACGAGATTGATATTTTCCATGCTGAAATAAAAGAATAAGATGTCAGAATCGTCGAACAATCAAATCATAATTCCCGATCTCCCTGACTTTGCAGCCATAGATTTCGAGTCGGCAAACGGTGATATCAGAAGCGCCTGTAGCGTCGGCATCGTCATCGTGAAAGACAGGGAGATTGTTGATAGATTTTATAGTTTGATAAAACCAGTTCCAAATCATTATTGCTATTGGAACACCAAAATTCATGGAATAAAAAAAGAAGACACAGATGAAGCCCCGATATTTCCTGTCGTTTGGCGTGAGGCTTCTAAATATGTGAGGAACTTGCCGCTTGTCGCTCATAACAAAAGCTTCGACGAACGTTGTCTGAAGGCTTGTTTCACGCATTATAAGATGAGATATCCTAACTATCAGTTTCATTGTACCTACAGGACATCAGTCAAGGTGTTTCCTGATTTGGAAAATCATCAGCTACATACCGTCGCTGCTCATTGCGGATTCGACCTGACGAATCATCATCATGCCCTCGCAGACGCTGAGGCCTGCGCTCATATCGCGATGGAAATCTTTAATAGTTAGGAGTTGATGTAGAGACGCGTCAATGTTACCTTGAAAATAAACACACATTGACACGTCTAAATGATTTAAAAAATGAAAAATTAAAAAATGAAAAAGTTATTATTGTTCTTATTATGTGCATTATTATCTTTTAATGCTTTTTCTCAAGAGAAAAAATTCCGTCCGGTTCAGATAAATTTCGGTTTTCCATTGAGTACGATAAATGTTAAGAAAGCCAAAGAATATACAAATGCTTTTTCAATAAATTTGTTAGTGGGAATTTCTAAGAATGAGAGAAGTCTCGCATTGGCAGGAATCAGTAATGTCATAGCTAATAATGCGACAGGCTTGCAAATCGCTAGTGTTTCTAACTATATCGGAAATGCTGGATATGGAATAGAAGTTGCTGGCGTGACAAACATAAACAAAGGTTCTTACAATGGAATCCAAGTCAGTGGCGTTTATAACTATTCAGGTTCAGGAAATGGAATCGCAGTTGCTGGTGTGGCTAATATGAGTAAAGGTTCTTTTATAGGTTTACAACTCTCAGGCGTGACAAATATCGCAGGTGATGTGAAAGGTCTGCAGTTCGCATCAGTTGCTAATATCGCGAAGAAAGTCAAAGGCGTGCAGTTCGCTACAATACTTAATGTCGCAGAAGAAAGTAATTTTCCTATAGCTTTTATCAATATCATCAAGAACGGTAAGATGGGAGTCTCTCTTTCTTACGACAATATGAACAATACGATGTTGTCTTTCAGATCAGGAGGAAAATACACATACGGTATCTTGGGCGTCGGTTATAACAATAAAGTCAATGACGGAAGCAATATTGTAGCGGAAGCAGGTTACGGTATTCATATTCCTATAACTAATTGGCTTGAAATAAACAACGAATTCAAAGCAACATCGTTAGGATTTTCTAATGATAAGGTATGTTACAATGCATCATATCTTCTCGCTCCATCGTTCACATTCTTGAATCATTTTAACATCTTTGGCGGCGCAAATTTCAATTATTTATATTCCAATTATGTTAATTCCGATGACTTATTTCCAAACAAATGTCTTTGGGAAAAGGATAGCAATGATAACAAACAAAGAATGTTTATCGGTTATCAGATTGGCTTGCAATATGTTTTTTAGTAAATATTGAAATTGCTCACAACCCATTGCTCAAAGCTCAAAGCAAATAAAAAATATGAAAAAAATCCTTACATTATTAATATGCTTCTTGGCATTATCATCTTTCGCTCAAAAAGTTGAACCTACATGGGAATCGTTGCAACAACGCGGTTATCCTCAATGGTTCTCTGATGCAAAACTCGGAATCTTCATCCACTGGGGCGTGTATTCTGTACCGGCTTTCGCTACTAACGAAGGCTACGCTGAATGGTATTACAGCGGATTGATGAACAACGACACAACTCGTGTCAACTTCCAAAAGAGAAACTACGGCGAGGACTTCGAATATCGTGACTTCGATAAAATGTTTAAGGCTGAATTATGGAATCCTGCTGACTGGGCTGACTTGTTCAAGAAGAGCGGCGCGAAATATGTGCTTCTCGTGACAAAACATCACGACGGATACTGCCTCTGGGACAGCGAATATTCTCCAGAATGGAACAGCGTCGTTGGTGGACCCAAACGTAATATCGTTGAGGAACTTACAGAAGCTGTACGCGCTAAAGACATGAAAATGGGATTTTATTTCTCACTTCCTGAATGGACAAATCCTATGCACAGATGGTATGTCGATCCAGATGATTCCATCGCTAATTATGTCGACAATCACATGATTCCTCAGTTTAAGGAACTCGTTGAGAGATATAAGCCATCAATCATCTTTTCTGACGGCGAATGGCGTAACTCTGCTGAGCAATGGCACGCTGCAGAACTCATCGCCTGGTATTATAATACAGTGGGCGAGGAGGCAATTGTCAATGACCGCTGGGGTCACGGCGCGCAATATGGTTTCCGCACTCCTGAATACAGTGCGGGCATCACTCAGACCGACAGACCATGGGCGGAATGCCGCGGCATAGGTCGCTCCTTTGGACTCAATCGCACTGAGCCGCTGTCCAACTATCTAACTTCTAAAGAATTGATTCGTCACTTCGCGAAGACTGTAGCTGCAGGTGGCGGAATGACGCTTAACGTAGGTCCTGCAGCTGACGGTATCATTCCTATGATACAACAGGAAAGATTGCTTGATCTCGGCAAATGGCTCGAGATAAACGGCGAGGCAATATACGGAACTCGTCCTTATACCAAGTTCTACGAGATGAAAGAGGTGACATTGAACAGGACAGATTCCGTGATAGATTTCAACTGGCATCGTAACTCTCCTGATAAGTCGATAAGCTACGATAACTTCAGCGCGACCTGGACTGGAATATTCGTTCCTGAAAAAACTGATAAATATACTTTTGAAGTGGAAGTGGATGATAACGTGAGATTAACTGTTGATGACAAAGTCATTATCGATTATAATCCTTCAAAGGCAAACGAACAACAAAGTGATGCTGACTTGGCAAAGAACTGGAATTCTACTTCAGCAACGATTAAACTCAAAGCAGGCGAACCTTATTCAATAAAGGTTGAATATCAAGAGAAAAATATAGATGCTATGATGCGACTTTATGTCTCTTCCAAAGATATGGCGAAATCAATTTTAAAACCTCTTGATGGTTTCAAGGCAGAATATAAGTGTGAGCAGCCTTACGTCTGTTACACAACAAAAGGCGATGACTTATACGCAATTGCAATAGATTATCCACAAGACGAACTCGTACTTGAAATTCCACAGCCAAAAGAAAACACTGTCGTGACAATGCTCGGTTGTGAAAAGATTTTGCCTTGGAAATATGAAAACGGCAAGATGATTATCGACACTACTCCGCTTAAATATAACGACTTGAAAAGCGACGCGGCTTGGGTGTTTAAGATAAGACAATAAGACTAAAAGGAAACTTAGAGTTTAGGTGACTTGGTGTCTTAGCGACTTTTATAAGAAAGTATATGTATCGTGACTCCTATGAGTATTATTGCAAGTAAAATCTGCAGCCAGAGCATTCCGTTTGCGACGAAGAAGATGCAGTAAATCAAACTTGCCCACAATAATGTGATGATATAAATTTTAGTCTTCAGAGGGATGATTTTATTCTCTCTGAAGTTTTTTATATACGAACCTAAATGCTTGCTGTTGATGAGCTTCTCGTATAAAGTTTTGGAACTTCTGAAAAAACACCAAGCCGCTAAAAGCAATAGCGGCGTTGTTGGCAATATCGGAACAAAAATCCCTATTACACCTAACGTTAATGATAATAAGCCGAATATTGTTAATAAAATTTTCATAAAAATATTAACTCCTAACTCCTAATTCTTAACTCCTGACTGATCAAATCCTCTTTTTATTCCAATTGGCGAACTTCATATAAAGATAGCACACTATCGCGAGCAATCCGCCGTATAATAACTCTGCAGTCCAAACCCATTGAACCTTGTCTGTTACATGTGTCATTATTGCGATAAAAATGATGTAAACGACTAATATTGCTGCTTCTAGATATAAGGCAGCGGAGGTGTTGCCAGTTCCCGAAACGGCTTCAAAATATCCGTTGCCAACGCCTTGGAGAATCGTTCCGAGGCAAATGACGTATATTGAAGGAACTACCAATTGTGCAAAGTTGATATCATCGGTGTAAATTCTCGCGACTTGAACAGGGAAGATTATAATAATCAATAATATCGGTATGGTGCAGATGATGCAGTTTTTTATGATTTTATTGATGGTGTCGAAGACTTGTTCTGGATGTCCTGCGCCTATTGTTCTGCTGACCAATGTGTTTGTCGTTGTCGCGAATGCAAAGCATGGCGTAATGAGAATCATATAGATGCTTCTTACAATGGAAGAGATGCCTGTCGCTGTTTCGCCCATTTTTTCTATCAGGATGAAAAATACGAACCATACTCCGAATGAGAATAACTTCTGAACCATAGTAGGTGTTGCGATTTTTAAGATTCTTCCCATAAGTTCTGACTCTAACTTGTGCATTTTAAACATTCCGAACTCTTTGTCTTTCAATGTAATGTAACTATATGTGGTGAAGAATACAAATGCGGATACTTCAGCGCAGAACGACGCTAATGCTGCACCGCCGATGCCCATTTCTGGAAAACCGAATTTGCCGAATATCAGACAATAATCTAAAAGAATATTAACAATCGCCATTATTATTGTGGAATAAGTAATGACTTTTGTGTTTGAGATTCCGACATATAATCCACGATATAAGAAGTTGAAACACACGAAGATAATTCCGAACTGACGATATTTGATATAATCTAATGCCGATGCGTAAATGTTAGGGGAGTCGATGAGCCAAGCAAGAAGCGACTCGGAAAAGAAATATAGAACTGAAAATAATATCGTTCCTAGAATCAAAACGAATAGCGAACCGTGCTCGAAAATCACGCCGACTCTTTCTTTGTTGCCTTCTCCAAAACGGCGTGCGATGATGATTTGAACGCCAATGGCGAAACCTGTTGCTATTGTCGTGAAAACGAAGTAGAAAAGTCCAGCCAACATAGAAGCACCTAACTCTATGACACCCAAATGTCCCAAAAATGCAGTGTCGGTGAAATTGATGATTGTCTGCGCTAAATTGCCTAACATAATAGGGACAGCAATCCTCCAAATTTCTTTGTTCGTAATCTGAGTTTTCATTTGAATGTCAATATTTTATGATGAAAGATACGTTAGCTTTTAAGGAATGCAAAGTTAATGAAAATTCCGAACTCCTCATTCCTAACTCCTAACTAAAAAAAACTTTAGCCTTTTGTCTTTTGTCTTTAGCCTTTTATTATCTTTGTTAAATAACATCTATTGAAAATGAAAAGTTTTAAATTATTGACAATCATATTGTTTTTACTTGTGGGATTGAATGTTTCCGCACAAACGGTGTCGGGAACGCTTTTCAATCTTCCGCAGCAAAAGGTATATCTTAATGCTTATACGGGATTGGGACTTGAAACAGTCGATTCTGTTATGCTGTCGCAGGATAAAAGGGTGGATTTTAATGCGCAGCTTGCGAAAGGAATGTATCAGATTGAATCTGAATATGGTTTCACTTTTGACTTCCTTTATGATAATAAAAGCGTTAAGTTTGTTTTAAGGGATATCAATAAGTTGAATGAGATAGAATTTATTGATTCACAACTGAATACTGACTGGTATAGATATTTGGTCTTCAAGGCGCAAATAATTGAGTCGCAGGATTTGTTGAAACCGCTTCTTCGTTCTTATGATAAAAAGACAGAGTTTTACATAAACGCAAAAAACGAATATCAGAAATTGCAGAATTCTTTTGTTGCATTTACAGATTCTTTGTTGAAAAATAATAACTATGCTTCAAATCTTATTCGTGTTGACAGATTTACGCCTTTGAATCTGGATGTTGACTTTGAAAAGCAACGTAATGAGTTGATCGCTAATTTCTTTAATGAAGTGGATTTTACTGATTTGTCGCTAATACCGACAAATGTCTTGACAACAAAAATCATAGATTTTCTTTCAATACAACAGGTTGCGGGACAAACTCATGATCAGCAGATTATGGCGATTATTCTTGGAATAGATAATGTCTTGTATCGTTCTACTGTGAGCTTTGATATGTATAAGTTTGTTTTCCAATATCTTATGGAAGGATTTAACCAGCTTGGATATGAAGAAGTGGTGGATTATATGACAAGAATGCCTTACTCTGAAGAAATTCAATGTACTGAAAGTCAAAATAATGAGCTGCTTGAAATAGTGGAGTTTAATTCTAGAGTTAAGATTGGAAGTAAGGCTAAAAATATCTCGGGCAAGACAATCTTTGATGAGGATTTTGATTTGTATAGTATTGATAATAAGTATACTATTGTATATTTTTGGTCTTATACATGCGATCATTGCCGTGAGAATCTTGTGGGTCTGAAATCATTTCTGGATGATAATCCTGATTTCTCTATGGTGGCAGTCAGTGTGAAAGGCGACTTAAAGAAAATTAAGAATATAGTTAAGAAAAATAAAATCAAAGCTTATTTCTATCATGACGGATTGGAATGGAATTGCCCTTACGTTAATGATTATGCAGTTACTGCAACACCAAGTTTCTATCTTCTTGACAATGAAAAGAAGATATTGTTTAAGCCATTTGATTTCAGTGAGTTAGTTGATTTTGTAAATTTAATAATCAGACAATGAGAAAGATAATATTAAGCGTATTTTTGTTTTTGACGTTAAACGTATTGGCTCAGAATGAGGAAGACAGATGGGTTGATTCTGTGTTCCATTCTCTGACTTTGGAGCAGCAGGTCGGTCAGCTCGTGAACCTCAGGGCTAATCAGCCGAACAAGGATTTTGACGCTAAAGTTGATGAATATATAGCGAAATATAATATCGGAGGTGTTACTTTCTTCCGTACTGATGCCGAGAAATTGTTGCTTCAAGCTAACGAATGGCAATCCCAGGCACAGACGCCGCTGATGATCGCCATCGATGGTGAATGGGGACTTGGAATGCGTATAAACGACGGATTGTCATATCCTTATCAGATGACATTAGGCGCAATCACCAACGATTCTCTTATTGCAGAAATGGGTCGTCAGATTGCGGAACAATGCTTGCGTATAGGCGTAAATGTCAACTTCGCTCCGGATATTGACGTTAACAATGAACCGAATAATCCTGTTATTGGATTCCGCAGTTTCGGCGAAGATCCTGATAACGTGGCTCGTAAAGGTACAGCATATGCTCTCGCACTTCAAAATAACGGCGTCATTCCTTCTATGAAGCATTTCCCTGGTCATGGCAATACTTCCACCGATTCACATCACGCATTGCCTGTAATTAAAAATTCTTTGGAAGAGATTGAAAAAGTAGAACTTTATCCTTTCCAATATGCAATAGATAAAGGCGTAAATGGCGCAATGGTCGGACATCTTTATTTCCCTGCTCTTGAACCTGTTGTAAATCAGTCGTCTTCGCTTTCTAAAAATATTGTCACAGATCTTCTTAAGAATAAGATGAATTACGACGGTATCATCTTCACCGATGGTCTTGAGATGAAAGGTGCATATAATGGCATGGATCCAGATAGCGTTTGTCTTCAGGCAATTATGGCAGGAAACGATGTCTTGCTGCTTCCTATCAATGTAGAGGCTTCGATGCGAATTATCATCGAGGCTGCTAAAAACAACACTGAGGTGAAAAATAGAGTGGAGGAGAGTTGTAAAAAAGTATTAAGACATAAATATCAAATCGGTCTTAATGAATATCATCCTCAAAAGACTGAAAGATTAAACAACGACTTGAACCAGAATAAATATTTTTCTTTAAAACAACGTCTTTATAATGAGGCTGTTACGATGTTGGAAAATAAGAAAGAAATACTTCCTCTGAAGAGTGTTTCTGATAAGAAAATAGCTGTCGTTACTTTTGGAAAAGATAATTTCATATCAAATAAATTGAAGGAAAATGGCATTAAAAATACAGCGTTATTGCTGAATAACAATGCTTCAGAAGAGGAGATAAAACGTACGGTAAAACAATTGAAATCATATGATTACGTTGTCGTGAATGTTAGAAATACTTCTAGTTATCCTTCTAAAAATTATGGAATTACGCCAAGCATAGTGTCATTCGTTGATAAATTGAACAGAAATAATAAGGTGATTCTTAATGTGTTCGGTAGCCCTTATGCTTTGGATAAACTGACTTTGAATAAAAATGTCAATGCTATTCTTGTGGGTTATGAGGATAATCAGATGGTTGCCAATGCTATAGCTGATGTCCTTGTGGGTAAAATGTCGCCTAAAGGTAAGTTGCCAGTTTCTGCAAATAAATATAAATGTGGTACAGGCCTCAAGTTCAAAGGTTTTCTCTCGCCAGAGACATTGTCGGTCTCATTGATTGATAATCAGTATATTCGTAAAATAGATTCTCTTTTGATTGATGGAATTAGTCAAAAGGCATATCCTGGCTGTCAGGTCTTGGCAATGAAAGACGGCGTGCTTATTTATGAGGGTAATTACGGTAAATTCACCTATGAAGGCGAACAGACAGTTCATGCTGACGCTATTTATGACATCGCTTCTCTTACCAAACTATTCGCTTCTTCTTTCGCCTTGATGAAGCTTTACGATGAAGGAAAACTGGATCTTAATTCAACACTCGGTGATTACTTTCCTTTTTTAAATCAATCAGATAAGGGAAATATCAGACTGATAGAATTCCTTACTCATCAATCAGGATTGACGGCGTGGATTCCAATTTACAAGATGACTTGTGATGGAAATGTTCCAGATATGAGTTATTACAGAGAGTATATTGATGAAAATCATACTGTTAGAGTGGCGAAAAACCTTTATCTCTCAAATGATTTTAAATATGACATCTATGATACTATAATGAAGTCGGAACTTAAAGAGAAGAAATATAAATACAGTGATTTAGGGTTTTATTTCGTTCCTGGTATAGTGGAATCTATTACAAATCAGTCGTTTGAGTCTTATCTTCAAGAGAATTTCTTTGAACCGTTAAACTTAAATCATATCTGTTTTAAACCTTTGAATAAACATGATATAAATAATATCGTTCCCACTGAAGATGATAAATATTTCCGTAACCAATTGATTTGCGGTGATGTACATGATCAGACTGCTGCTTTGTTTGGCGGTGTCTCTGGTCATGCGGGACTTTTCTCAAATGCACGGGACTTGGCTGTTATGATGCAACTGTTGCTCAATGGCGGATATGCTAATGGGACTCAATTCATTTCGGAAGAGACGATAAATTATTTCACTTCTGCGCCATTCGCTGAGAATGAAAACAGAAGAGGCATCGGTTTCGATAAACCAGATCTTGATCCGGATGCTAAATATTACACACCGTCAAAACAGTCGTCGATGGCGAGTTACGGACATTCTGGATTTACAGGTACTTTTGCCTGGGCTGATCCAGCTAATGATTTGATTGTGATATTTTTGTCTAATAGAGTTTATCCTAGTTCTGATAATAATAAACTCTCGAAACTTAATATCAGAACAGAGATACACGACTTGTTTTATAAGGCAGTTAATGTTGAATTCTAAAATTTTAAAATTCTAAAGTTCTAGAATTCTTAATTTTCCGAAGGATTAACAGGGAATCTATCCCATAGCATATAGCGTTTCCCCATTTGTTTGACGAGGGTGCTCCACATTTTTCCGGGAATGGTTTGTAGCAGTTGTTTGCTGGTGAATCGTCCTGCTAACCAGGTGTTTGCTTTTAGCTCATTGCGTAATTGTCCGCTGTCCCACCCCGCATAACCGACATAGAATCTTACTTCGTGTGGTTTGATAAAGTCCATCTTAATCATTGCCTTAAGTGCGTTGACGTTGCCACTCCAATATAATCCGTTGCTTATCAGATGTGAGTCGGGAATCATTTCTCCGACAGTGTGAATGAAGAAAATTCTGTCAGTCTCGACAGGGCCACCGAGATATACGTCGGCATTGAATTCTGGAAATCCTTGAACTATTTCGTTGAACGGTATCGTCAGACGTTTGTTGATGATGACGCCGAGACTGCCTTCCTCGTTATGGTCAATGAGGAGGATGACGGAGCGTCTGAAATAAAAGTCATTCATAAACGGTTCTGAAATCAAAACATCGCCAATGACAGGATTTAACGTATTGCTCTGAATCTTAAATAGTTCGTCCTTATTCATAATTTCTGAAATAATTTTAATTATGCATTATAAATTATGCATCGTGAATTATTTTCAATGCCATTTTTTGCTAATTTTGTAAATCAATTTTTAGATATCATGGCAACTTATTACGACCAAAACAAATATAATTCTCTGAGAGAAGAATATGAATTTTTCCGTTTTCAAAGATACGATTATACTTTAGAAAATGGCGTGTTTTCTGCTAAATTTTATTTCTCTCTCGATGATAAATATTTCTTTACGCCATCATTTGAAATTCCTCAAAGAAAATTTTATAACTGGTCTGATGTGACTAAAAGTCAGTTAGATACGATTCTGTTTAACATAGGTATGATAGAATTGATCAGTTATTGGAAACTGGCGTGTCCTAAGAAAGTGTTTATTAGTCCGTTTAAATTGGATTCTGACCGGATTCTTTGGTGGAAAAAGTTGTATTTCAATGGTTTAGGTGAGTTTTTTTATCTTAACGGAATAAAGGAAAACATCAATGATTTTATGGAAATCATTTGTGAAAGCGATGTTGATTGCGCTAAAATAGAGCTGCCGTTGAGAGAAACGACATTGGTTCCTATTGGCGGCGGCAAGGATTCTGTCGTGACAGTGGAACTGCTGAAAAATAAGATGCCGATAATTCCTTTGATAATAAATCCTCGTGGCGCGACGAAGGAATGTGTCGACGCTGCTGGATTCTCTTTGGAACAGACTGCCGTGATAAAACGTACTCTTGATGCTACGATGTTGAGATTGAATAACGAAGGCTTCTTGAACGGACATACTCCATTCTCAGCGATGTTGGCGTTCTACACTCTGCTGATTGGTTTCGCGACGAATTCAAAATATATCGCTCTTTCCAACGAGTCTAGTGCTAATGAACCTACAGTGCCTGATACAGAGGTCAATCACCAATATAGCAAGTCGATTGCGTTTGAAAATGACTTCAGAAATTATGTTGAGAAATATATCAGTTCTGACATTCAATATTTTAGTTTCTTGCGCCCGATAAATGAGGTTCAAATCGCAAGTCTTTTCGCTAAAAATAAAGAGTACTACAAAGTGTTCAAAAGCTGCAATGTTGGAAGTAAGACCGACTCTTGGTGCGGCAAATGTCCTAAATGTCTTTTCACTTATCTGATGATGTCGCCGTTTATTCCTCAAAATGAGTTGGTAGATATATTTGGAGGTAATTTGTTGGAAGACACTGAATTGTTGCCGATATTGAAACAGCTTAAAGGCGAAGTCGATGTGAAGCCTTTTGAATGTGTTGGAACAGTGGAAGAGGTGAATGCGTGTTTAGCAGTCAGCAGTCAGCAGTCAGCGGTTAGTAGAGAAGTCACCCACGTGGCGTCTATAGAAAATTTGTTGAATCAATATGATGAGATGAATAATCTTCCTGCGCATTTTGAAGCTATATTGAAAGATAACTTATTTGTAAACAATGACTAAGATGATAGATTCTATTTGCAGACGATTGAACGGAAAGAGAATCCTCATTGCAGGATTCGGTCGTGAGGGAAAATCGACATTGAGGTTTTTGCAGCAATATATGCCTGATGCAACAGTCGGAATCGCAGATAAGAATGAGACTGCTTTCCAAGATATTGATAAAGAAAGATATAACTTGTATTTCGGTGACGAATACCTGAAAGCGAGTTCTGATTATGATGTCGTGATAAAGACTCCCGGAATCTCGGTGAAAGACATCGATATCGACTTTTCAAAAATTACTTCACAAACAGATTTGTTTTTAGAAGCGTTTCATAATCAAGTTATTGGAATTACGGGAACTAAAGGCAAAAGCACTACATCAACTTTGATTTATCATCTTCTTAAAGAATCTGGAAATGACGTCATTCTCGCAGGTAATATCGGAATTCCGATTTTAGATTGTGTCTCCGACATAAATGAAAGAACCATAATAGTTTACGAACTCTCTGCTCATCAACTGCAGTTCATTAACAGATCACCTCATGTCGGAATATTGTTGAATGTCTTTGAAGAACATCTTGATCATTTCGGTACTTTTGAAAAATATAAAGATGCAAAAATCAATGTGTTACGTTATATGAGTGACGATGACGTGGCGGTCGTGAATAATGATTTGTATCAAGCTGTCAGCAGTCAGCAGTCAGCGGTCAGTGTTGATTTTGAAAACGCTGATTTTGAAGATTATAATATCAATTGGGAGGATATTCCGCTTCTCGGCGAACATAATAAAAAGAATATAAAAGCCGCTTTATGTGCTTGTAAATCATACGGATTGTCTGTTGAAGATTTGGTTCCTCATCTTTATACTTTTAAATCGTTAGAACACAGACAGGAATATGTGGGAATTTTCAAAGGCGTGAAGTTTTATAACGATAGTATTTCTACTATTCCGCAGGCGACGATAGCAGCTCTTAAGACTATAAAAAATGTTAATTTTCTTTTGCTCGGAGGTTTCGACAGAGGCATCGACTATGAACCTCTCGTGACTTATCTGAAAGAAAATCCATTACCTTATATATTAATAACAGGTCAGGCAGGACTGGCAATTAAAGATAAATTACAAACCGCTGAATATAAAGGAAATATCTTGGAATATACAGATATGGAATCGGCATTTGTGATGATGGAAAAATATGCTAAAAGCGGAGACGTTTGTCTGCTTTCTCCAGCGGCTGCTAGTTATGACCGCTACAAAAACTTTGAAGAGAGAGGTCGTATTTTTAAGGAATTTGCAAATAAATTTTAAGAATTATGAATATATTTTTCGGTGAAGACGCATTCGCTCAGCTGTCGATGCTGACAAATAGTTACGATAAGTTTTTCGTCCTGACAGATGAAAATATATATGGCATTTATTCCTCGATGATTGCGTCTATATTACCTGAAAAAGAAGTCGTTAAAATTGTGTTGCCGGCAGGAGAGGAGTCTAAAAGCATTGAAAATGTTATGCTTATATGGAACAAACTCCTTGATGCTAAAGCGGGCAGGGATTCCCTTATGATAAATCTCGGTGGCGGAACGATATCTGACATCGGCGGATTCGCTGCGTCAACATATAAAAGAGGCATCGATTTCGTCAATGTTCCTACGACATTGCTCGCAATGATTGACGCTTCTATAGGCGGAAAAAACGGAATAAATTTTAACAATTACAAAAACCAAATCGGCTTGTTTTCCGAACCGAATAGTGTGATAATAAATTCACAATTCTTAAAAACTCTTAACGAAAGAGATGTTAAATCAGGTCTCGCCGAGATGATGAAATATGCCTTTGTCGCAGATGCTTCATTCCTTGATTTAGATTCTGATAACTATCTGGATTTCATAGAAAAAGCAGCGATGACTAAAGACGAAATCGTATCTCTTGATATGAAAGAATCTGGACTTCGTAAGATATTGAATTTCGGTCATACTGTCGGTCATGCTCTGGAATCGTATTATCTTGATAAGGAAAATCATCTCACCCACGGAGAAGCAGTCGCGCTTGGAATGTATTCTGCCTTGTATCTCTCGGTTAAATATTTCGGTCTGGACGAGAAGTGGCTTTTCTTCTATGAGATGTGGTTTAAAGGAAATCTTAACCAGATGAATCTTAATGGTTTTGATGTTGATGCAATTTATTCTTATATTTCTCACGACAAGAAAAACAAAGGCGGAAAACCACGTCTCGTTCTGATTTCAGGTCCGGAAAAACCACAGATTGACGTTGAAGTGAAGGAAGAAGATATAAAAGAGTCTATTGCTGTTTTGAAAAATAAATTCTCTGAATAAATGTTAATTTCTGTTCAAAATATACTTGGTGGTCAGCTATCAGCTATCAGCGGTCAGCATTTAGAAATAGAGCTGCCTCTGAGCAAGAGCGAGAGCAACAGGGCTTTGATGATATTGCACTATGCCAAGTCGCAAAGTCTTAGAGACGCAGAGACGCAAAGTGTGATGAGTGACTCTGATGATACGGTTCTTTTGCGGAAACATTTGGATACATTAGATAAATATCTTCAAGGTCTGTTGTCCGTTGAAGGTTGTCTGTTGACTTTAGATTGCAACAACGCTGGAACAGTGTTCCGATTCTTGATGACAGCAGTCGCGAATTTACAATTTACGATTGATAATAAGCAGAACTTTGAAAATCTTAACAACTTAGCAACTCAGCAACTTAGCATCTTATTGACAGGTAGCGAGAGGATGAAGTCGCGTCCCATTTCTTCTTTGGTTGACGCTTTGAGAAATCTTGGCGTTACGATAGAATATACTGAAAAAGAAGGGTATCCGCCAATTTTGTTGACCGTTGATGCGGTCAATAGACAACAGACAACAGACAACAGACAACAGACTTTGTCCACAACTCTCCGCTCTACACCCTCCACTCTAAACTCTTTGGAAATAAGCGCTGAGCAGAGCAGCCAGTTCGCGTCTTCTTTGTTGCTTGCAGCTCCTTTGTGGAAAGACGGACTTGAGTTGCATCTGACGGGAAATCTCTCTTCATTGCCTTATATCGATATGACAATAAATATGATGAGGCAATGTGGCGTCGATGTGGTGAGAAACGACAGAGATATAACCGTGAAACCGGGACGATATAATATTGAGAATATAAAAGTAGAACCCGACTGGAGCGCGGCGGCGTTTTGGTACGAGATGGTTTCTTTGTCCGATGACGCTGAAGTTTTGTTAAAAAATCTTAACATAAACTCACTTCAAGCCGACGCCGCAGCGATTAAGATGTTCGAATCACTCGGCGTTGAAACGACCGCAGTAGAAGATGGAGTAGTTGTTAGAAAGGTCAACAGTCAGCGGTCAATAGTCAGAGTTCAGAGTCAGAGTTCAGAGTTCAGAGTCAACAGTCAGAGTTCAACTTTCAATTTCAAAGACTGTCCTGATTTGTTTCCTGCTGTCATTGCGGCTTGCGCAGGAAATAGAGTGAACGCCACATTCACGGGACTGAAGAATCTTTCAATAAAAGAGTCTGACAGGAAACGTGCGATGATGAATGAATTGTCGAAAATAAACATTGCATTCAAGGATGTTTCCGATGACGAGCTGAAGATGTTTTGTCCAGATGAGTTGCCTTATTTCACAGAAGAAAACCCAATAATTTTTAACAATTACGAAGACCATCGCATTGCTATGGCGCTTTCAATTCTTTCAATGAAAATAGGGGCTATTTCAATGGAAAATCTTGATGTCGTTGCCAAGTCATATCCGGGATTTTTCAAGACCAGATGACAGCATACTTAAAAGTTGTTATGAGTTCAAAATCATAGTTTTTTACTAAAAAATAATTGTTAAAAATTATTAACAAAAAGTAGCTGTAAATTGATTTTCCTATTATAAAAAATGTTAATTTTGCACCGCATTTTTTTTAAGTCGGATTATTAATCTTACAAAGCTATATTTTTATGAAGAGAAAATTGTACTTTTTTTCAATTCTTATGTGCATTCTTTGGGGTTTGAATGCTCAAGTCAATGCTCAAACTGAGTCTGTACAATATCGTATTAAGTCAGTCTCTCAAGGTACATACCTTAACATTGAGAATAATGCTCAACATTCAAGTGTAACCCCTGGTGGTGTGGGTCTTGCAGCATACGCAGAAAGTAACAGCCAGAAATTTACAATAGAAACTTCTAGTATTGCAGGGTGTTATTTTTTACGTTCTGCTGACGGTTACTATATTTACCAGCAAAGCAATGGTAGTGTTGATGCTTATTCTCAAACGATACCTGCTGGAATTGGTGCGTATTATTATTACATTGAAATGCAAGATGTTGGTGATGGTACATTCTACATTTATTCCCCGGTGACGGAAGCGTATTTTATGGTAGCATTAACTAATGGTAAAATGTATCCTTATGCTAATGGTTATACAAGCAACAGAGAAAAGTGGATTCTTGAAGAAGTTGGTTCGTCAACTCCTGTTATTGGTCCATCAGCTCCAACAAACTTACAAGCAACATTAAACGGTACATCTGTTACATTGACATGGAATGCTGTTAGTGGCGCAACAAATTATAATGTATATATTAACAATGGTAGTCCTATACAAACAACCGAACCAACATATACAATTACAGGCTTAAATCCAGCAACAACTTATTGCTTCATTGTTACAGCACTTAACGAAGGTGGCGAATCTGATCATTCAAATGAAGTATGTGTGACATATGGCGAAGAACCAGGTGCAGGTTCAAAAGATAATACGGTCATAGGTGAATGGAATGGAGCAGCCCCTCTTCCTATATATACCAGAAATGAATATGCTTATTCTCAACAAATTTATACTAGCGACGAGTTGGAAAAAGCTGGAATAACTTCAGCTTGTGAGATCAATGCGATTTCATTTTATCAAACAACAAATCATTCAGCAACTCGCAATTTGGAAATTTATATGTTGAATACTGGTAAGAGTTATTTTGAAAGTACTACCATAAACTTAGGCATTTACTCTAGCAATGACTGGGAAAATATTTATGACTCTTATAAGGTTTTTGATGGCGAGTATACTTTCGCACAAGAAGGTGAGTGTATGATACCTCTTGACACTTCTTTCTTATATATTCCTGGTAAAAATATTTTGGTGTGTGTCGTGGACAAGACTGCTATAAAAGATGCAAATCTATTAAACTTCCAAGTAAGTAATACCGCAAAAACGCAATCAATAGCTACATTTGGTGCTAGCAAACGTAAATTAGCAAATTTGAATGGTATGACAGCACCTGCATATAACTACAAAAATATAATAGGGTTATATTACCAGACAACTTCTGCTAGTGTACTTGCCATCCCTTCAGCAATAGAATTGGCATTTGCCCTTAAAAACCCCGACAATGGTAAATTTTACTGGTCAGAAAAAAGTATTCACCAAAAAACCATTACAATCATAGCTAAAAACACTAATATTACTGGCATAAGTCTGGGTGGTGAAGATGCTTCATTCTTTGATATTCCAGATAACATCGACTATAATGTTAACCCTATCGTATTTGAAGTTGGACATAATGGCACACTTGAATCTGGAAGTAAGACAGCCAACCTTATTATAAAATATGGAGAAGGTGTTAATACAGTTACAGTTCCTTTGTCAGCAGTGACCTACGAACCAGAGGAACCAGATGTTTTTGAACATCCACGTGTAGTGGACCTCAGTACTGGTACATACATAGATACACCAGATTTCACGACTTTACATGATGATTATATACTTCCTGGAGAAGGAACAGACGGTAATGCCCCTGATGCTGTTTATAAATTCACACTGACAGAACCTAAAGAAGTTGATGTGGAGGTATTAGGCGACAAAGGTATATATGCAATATATAAAGCTGGTGATTTAACACCATACGACGGACCTGGACCATCTTCTTCAAATAACTTTGTGCCAGGTGCTAGTTCTGATATGGACTTCTTCTGCGATTTTAACAGCGGCTTTGAAGGACTTACATTGATAGATGCTGATGATGATAAAAATAATTGGTTTATTGAAGATGGTGAAGGTGTCGAGAACACAAAATGTGCTACGTCGGAATCTTACAGCGATACCGATGGCACATTCTATCCAGAAAATTATCTTGTAACAACAGATAAGTATGAAATAACAGAAAATTCCGTGCTGTCATTTTATGCAAGCTCAAAGGGTGATAGTGGTTTCCCAGATGGTTATAAAGTTCTTGTTTCTGAAGATGATGATATTTCATCATTTTCAGAAATTTATGAGAATAGCTCTGTCCCACAAGCCGGTGAGATGCGGATAATAAAATTGGGTGAAGTGCATGGAGGTCAATATGTAGGAAAATATGTACATATTGCAATACTCCACTATACATCTGATAAATATGCTCTTCGTATAGACAATCTTATGTTGTCAAGCGGTGGTTCTGGTTCCGGTTCTGGTTCAAGCAATATTTATCCTGCAGGAACATATTACGTGGTGGCAGCAGCAGAAAGTGAATTTACTGTCAGAATCACTGTAAAAATGGATGAGATTCCAACATTCACAGGTGAGGGTAACTGGAATAATCTAGATAGATGGAATGTAGACTATATCCCTAATTCTGCCGATATAGACGTCATAATAGATGGTACAGCAACCATTACAGAAAATGTTATTATAAGATCTGTAGAAATCAAAGAAGACCGTTCTTTGACAGTCGGTGCAAATAAAGAGCTCACAGTTGTAGGTCTTATAGAAACTGACAATGCAAATAAGTTAGTTCTTGAAGACGGTGCTCAACTGTTCCAAACAAATGATGAGGTGTTAGGAAAATTCCGAATGAAGATCGTTGCTCCAACAGCTACAGGGGATTATTCTCCTGCAGATACAATGAACCCTACCGGATGGCAGTTCATCTCTTCTCCAATGAAAAATGCAGCAACAGCTGGTTTTGAAACAGCAGGCATCGGATACGACTTGTTCAAATATGACGGAGACGTTGCAACACCCGAAGATTTGGAATGGATAAACTATAAAGGTCATGATGACTTTGAAACTAAATTCCAACCAGGTCGCGGTTATATGGCATCTTATACTGTGGATGGCATCGCTGAATTCGTAGGAGAATTCAATAATGCAACTAGCTTCACATTCGATGGATTGAAATATCATGGCGATGATATTAAGGCTCAAATTGACAACTTCCACTTGCTCGGTAATCCATTCACATTCGATATGAAATGGAATGACAATAATATCGCTGCTTCTGGATTGGCTGTAGGTTACGCAGTCGTCACAACAGATGGCGGTTACACATACGCACAAACAGGCGAAATTAAAGTGGGTGACGGTTTCTTCGTAAAGGTAGTAGGTGATGCACCATCATTGACATATACAGCAAATACAAGAAGCAGAAATAAAGATAACAACTATATCAACCTCATCGCTTCAGGCAAAGCAGGTCAAGACAACGTAATCATCAACTTCGCAGATAACGGCAGAGATGGTTTTAACAAACTTGAAAACTTCAACAAAGACATCGCTGAAATCTACGTGACAGAAAATGAAAGCCGTTACGGCATCTTGAACTACAGCGAAGACGTTGAAGAAATCAACATCTATTTCAACGCTAAGATGATGGGATATTATACCATCAACGCTCTCACTAATGCTGACTTCGCAAACGTCACATTGGTAGACCGCCTCACTGGTGTTGAAACAAACATCCTCACAGATTCATATACCTTCCAGGCAATGGCAGACGATGCTCCAAATCGTTTCATCCTCAGAATGAGCCATAAAGCAGAAAGCGAAAACTTCGTCTACAGATCAGGTGAAGAACTTGTCATAAATGCAGAAGGCAGTGTTCAAATCATTGATGTTATGGGACGTATCGTTTACAGCAATGATGTCGTCAATGACGATCATAGAGTCAACATTGGTTCATTGAAGAATGCGGCTTACATAGTTCGTGTTGTGAACGCAAATGAAGTTAAGACACAAAAAGTCGTAATTTGGTAAGAGTCAGTTAATAACAAAATGAACAAGGAAGTTATGAAAAAGTATATATTGACAATAGTATTAGCAATCGGATTCGGAATGAATCTCAACGCGCAAATCGGACAATCAGGTAAGTCTGACTCATTCTTCTCGTCTAACAAATATATGGAATACAGAGATGGAACAGAAGGTATGGGTAATCTTATGCCGCTCTTGCCAGGCCACACCACATCAAAAGACTATGATGCAGATCCAAAACAAGTACCTGTAGGATCAGGATTATTACTCCTTGCAGGCTTGGGATTAGGATATGCCTCGTTGAGGAAATTGAAAATTGAAAAATGAAAATTGAAAATTTGTAGGGACGCGATTCATCGCGTCCTTTTTTTTGTGTGTACGGACGCGATTCATCGCGTCCAATATAATTCATCGCGTCCAATATTAATTCATCGCGTCCTGAAATTGCAAAAAAAAATCTGCAGTCCGTAGTCTGTTGTCTGTTGACTTTTTTTATTTTTGCAAATGAATTTTAACATTTAACCCGCTGATGGCTGACTGCTGACAGCTGATAGCTAAAAAATACTTTATGACGATAGACCTTTTTATTTCATGTGTGATGGACCAGTTTTACCCAGAGACTGCCAAGAATGTTATGAAGATATTGGATAAGGCTGGCGTTAATGTTGAATATAATCCAGAGCAGACTTGTTGCGGTAAGTTCGCATTTACAAGCGGTTTCGTTGAAGAAGCAAAAGAACTAGGGGAGAAGTTTCTCCGTGATTTTCCACATGACAGACCGGTTGTGGGCGTAAGTGCGTCTTGCGTTGGTTATATAAAGACACGTTATCAAGAATTGTTCTATAACACGGCTTCGCATCTGGAATACAAGCGTCTAGTACCTAACGTATATGAATTGACAGATTTCCTTGTCAATAAGATAAAGGTTTTGGATTTCGGTGCTGAGTTTAACCATAAGGTTGTATATCAGGACACTTGCTGTTCTTTGCGTGAGTTAGGACTTAAAGACGAAGGTCGTAAGTTGCTGTCGAATGTCAAAGGCATCGAGGTGCTGGAGATGCAGCGTCCGGAGATATGCTGCGGTTTCGGTGGCGGATTCTTCTCGATACAACATGAAGCTATTTCTGTCGCAATGGCGGAGAGAAAGATAAAAGACGCTATGTCGGTGGGCGCAGAATATATCGTCACAAACGATGTCTCTTGCCTCATGCAACTCGACAGCTGTATTAAAAAACAGAAGTTCGATATTCAAGTTGTGCATATTGCCGATGTCTTGGCACAAGGGATTTAAAGACAAAAGACAAAAGACTAAGAACTAAGAACTAAGAACTAAGAACCATGAACTCTGAACTCTAAACTTTAAACTTTAAACTTTAAACTTTAAACTTTAAACTATAAACTTTAAACTATAAACTTTAAATAATGAAGAAAATTTATTTAATTATGGCACTTGTATGTATGATGATGGTGTCATGTGCGCCGGATGAGACCGGACTTCACCAAGGTCGTGAATATGTCGACTTGGGTTTAAGCGTTAAATGGGCTGCATATAATGTCGGAGAAGAATCCTTAAAAGGCTATGGCCTGCACTTCGCATGGGGTGAGACAAGCACTAAGGAGAAATACGACAAAGAAAATTGTCTGACATTAGGAAAGACAATGAACGACATCGCGGGCAGCGCTGAGTTTGACGCAGCGACTGCTAACTGGGGCGGAGACTGGAGAATGCCTACAGAAGCAGAAATGAAAGAGCTTTTGGAGGAATGTAAATGGAAATGGACAAAACAAGACGGCGTCAAAGGATATAAAGTGACAGGTCCTAACAAAAGCAGTATCTTCCTTCCAGCAGCAGGATATCGCGGTGGAGGTTCGCTTTTGGGAAAAGATAGCGGCGGTTATTATTGGACTTCTGCTCCTAATGGTATCACCGAGGCAAGTTATCTTATGTTCGATCCAAGTAATCAAAATATGAGTAGCTGTAGCCGTGACCACGGTCAATGTATACGTCCAGTCTTGGAATAAAATCCAGTACTCTTAATTTTAACTCATAAAAAAAAGAGCCAACTTTTAGTTGACTCTTTTTTATTTTTAGAACTTTCAGTTTTATTTAAGTCCGTGTTTCTTCAAGAATGGCTCGTTGCTTGGTTCTTGGCCACGGAACTTCTTGTATTGTACCATACCTTCGTCGTTGCCGCATTCTTGCAAGCAGTGTTGTCTGAACTTAGCAGCTAACTCTTGGTTGAACAAGTCACCTGATTCTTTGAAATAGTTGAAAGCGTCTGAATCCAAGACTGCTGCCCAGTAATATACATAATAACCAGCAGAGTAACCGCCTGCGAAGATGTGTGAATAATATGTGCTTCTGTAACGTGGATAGATTTCGCCGATCAAACCGATTTCGTCCATCTTAGCTTTTTCAAATGCTGCGACGTCGAAGTTGTCGTTTACTTCGGTTAACTTGTGATATTCCATGTCTAAGATAGCTGCAGCGATGAATTCTGTTGTTGAGAATCCTTGGTTGAATAATCCGCTGTTTTCTAATTTTGTGATGATTTCATCTGGAATGATTTCGCCTGTTTGCCAATGTTTTGCATACATTTTCAATACTTCAGGATCGCCTGCCCAGTTTTCCATTACTTGTGAAGGAAGTTCAACGAAGTCGCGAGGAACAACGCCGCATGTTCTGCTGTATTTGCCGTCTGAGAACAAAGCGTGCAAGCCGTGGCCGAATTCATGCCATAATGTTAATGTTTCGTCCCAGCTGAGGAGGGTAGGAGTGTCGCCTGTTGGAGCTGAGTAGTTCAATACCAATGATACGAGTGGAGAAATCTTGTTGCCATTGATATCGTAACCTGCTTCACGGAAGCTTGTGCACCATGCACCGCCGCTCTTGCTGTCGCGTGTGAAATAGTCAAGGTATAAAATACCGATGTAAGTGCCGTCTTGTTCTTTTACTTCCCATGTTTCAACGCCGTCGAAATATACAGGAAGGTCGTGGCGTTGTTCAAATGTGACACCGTATAATTTGTTAGCTGCCATGAACATACCATCACGTACGTTGTTCAATGAGAGGTAAGGCTTCAATTCGTTTTCGTCAAAGTTATATTTTTCCTTGCGAACTTTTTCTGCGTAATACCACCAATCCCATGATTCTAAGTCAAAACCAGCGATCTTTTCCATTTCTTTGAGTTCTTCCTTGGCGACTTTCAATGCTGGCTCGAATAATTCAGCGAGGAATGTGTCGACTGTTGGAACTGTCTTGGCCATATTGTTTTCCAATACGTAAGAGGCATAGTCTTCGTAACCGAGGAGTTGTGCTTTTTGAACGCGGAGGTTAGACATCTCTGCAATCAATGCTTTGTTGTCGTTAGCGTTGCCGTTGTTGCCGCGCATGACGTAACCCATGTAAATCTTTTCGCGTAAGTCGCGGTTGTCAGAATATTGGAGGAATGGGATGAGGCTTGGCTTTGACAATGTGAAGACCCATTTACCTTCCATGCCGTCTTTCTTTGCCTGTGCTGCAGCAGCGTCGATGCTTGTCTGTGGAAGTCCGCTTAAGTCAGCTTCATTGTCAACGACGAGTTTGAATGCTGCGTTTTCAGCGAGGAGGTTGTTGCCGAAATCGTTGCTTAATTTTGCGAGTTTGCCGTTGATTTCTTTCAAGGCTGCCTTGTCGGCGTCGTTCAAACCAGCGCCGTTGCGGATGAAGTCGGCGTAATATTTCTCAACGACACGGATTTGTTGGTCGTCGAGGTTTCTGTTGTGACGGTTGTCATAGACGAATTTGACTTTTTCAAAGAGAAGTGGATTCATTGAAATCTCGTCGCTATGTGCTGAGAGCTTTGGCAATATCTCAGCAGCGATTTGTTGCATCTCGTCGTTTGACATACATTCTGTGAGATTCATGAAGATGTTAGCGACTTTATCTAATAACTCACCAGATTTGTCGTAAGCCAAGATTGTGTTTTGGAAATCAGGCACCGCTCTGTTCTTGATGATGAAATCTACTTCTGCCTTTTGTTGTTTCATGCCTTCTTCAAAAGCAGGAAGATAATGTTCTGTTTTAATCTTGTCGAAAGCAGGAACTTCGTATGGTGTTCCGTAATCTGACAAAAATGGATTTTCTGTAGCAGCTTGCTCGCCTTTGTTAGAACAAGATGCTAATGTCATGATGCTTAATGCTATCACACCTAAAAATTTTCTGTTCATATTAATATGTATTAGTTTTCAAATGATGTGCAAAGTTAAGAAAAATAGTTGCTCGTTGCTCACGGCTCACAACTCATTGCAAATATTTAAAAAATCTCTTGACAAACATAAAGTTTTATTATATATTTGTGATATCAGAATGATATTATAAAAATAATTAGTAAACATAAAAATAAAAACGTTATGGAAACAAAAGAAAAAGAATTTAAAGGTTTAGTTATCAATGGTTTTGTTGCATTGCTTTTATTCTTGGCATTGACAGCATTATCAGTTTATGGTATCGTATATTTTGCTAAGCATCCAAATACGACAGGCGTTGTCCTGTGTATTGTTGCAGCTTGTTTTTTCTTAATATGTTTGTTCGGTTTGAGAATGCAGGAACCTAATGAAGCTATGGCGATGTTGTTCTTCGGTAATTATCGTGGTACTTTCAAGAAGACTGGTTTCTATTGGGTTAACTTCTTGTATTCTTCAAAGAGAGTCTCTCTCCGTGCTCGCAACCTGAATGTCGATCCTATTAAGGTCAATGATAAGACCGGTAATCCTATTATGATCGGTCAGATTTTGGTTTGGAAGTTGAAAGATACTTACAAAGCTATGTTCGAAATAGACTCTCAGACTATGGCTGGCGGCGCTAATGGTCAGGTCGGCGTTACTGTTTCTGGAAGAATGAAGGCTTTTGAGAGTTTCGTTCGCGTACAAAGTGACGCTGCCTTGAGAGAAGTCGCTGGTATGTTCGCATACGATGACAATGACGACACTAAAAATAACGAGTTGACATTACGTGCTGGCGGTGCTGAAATCAATGACATTTTGTTGAAGAAGTTGAACGACAGATTGGAAATGTCTGGTCTTGAAGTCGTCGAGGCAAGAATAAATTATTTGGCTTATTCTCCTGAAATCGCTGCTGTTATGTTGCGTCGTCAACAAGCTGCTGCTATCATCGCAGCGCGTGAGAAAATAGTAGAAGGTGCTGTCTCAATGGTGAAGATGGCTCTCGCAAAACTTAGCGAAGAAGAAATAGTGGAACTCGATAATGAAAAGAAAGCAGCTATGGTAAGTAACCTTCTCGTAGTCCTTTGCGCCGACGAATCCGCACAACCTGTCGTTAATACGGGAACGCTTTATCAATAATTGAAAATTGAAAACGGAAAATTGAAAATTCGTAGGGACGTGATTCATCACGTCCTGAAACTTTATCAATAAAAGACGACAAGTAGAGACGCGTCAATGTTACCATAAAAATAAACAAGCACATTGACACGTCTCGTTTAAAAATAATTAAAAACAATATGATTATGACAACAATATATATAATAACAGGTGTGGCGGTGGTGTTATTGATTGTCGCTGCTGTCAGAAGAGAAAGGATTCTGGTCTTTGACGACGGAATAAAAGTCAAGGATTGGCTGTATCCATTGACAATTCCTAACGATACCATCGTCTCTATTTCTTTGGTCGACAGACTTCCTAAATTGATACATCGTACCAATGGAACGGGGATAGGACTGATTCTGAAAGGCTATTTCACGGTGAAGAATTCTTCTTTAGAACATTCTGAAAATGCGACTCTTTATGTCAGAAATAGAAGCATCAAAGCTATAGAGATCAAGACTGTCAAAGGTCTCGTTTATATCAATTTGAAAAATGAGGAATTGACTCAGGATCTTTTCGATGAGATGAAAAGAACGGTGAAGATTCTTAAAGAAAATGAGCTGAATCTTAATGCTAAGCGTCCAAGAACTTATAGAAGCATCTTTGTTATCGTGGTGTTTTTAGAGGCTCTGATTGCACCAGCTTTATTCATGAATTATAGCAATGAAGTTATCGTTACAGACGATGCCATTGAAATAAAAGATGAATATGCAATGACTATCCCTGTCTCTGATATTGATACTGTCATGCTTATTGAAAAACTTCCTCCGATAAAGACTAAAACCAACGGCATTTCTACAAGGAAAGTCAATATCGGAAAATTCAAGATGAGCGACGGTCAAAAAGCGAATTTATATATCAACAAGGACGTTCCTTTATTTATCGAAATTCGTAGAGACGTCACCCCTGTGGCGTCTGCCGACAATGGCCAACAGCCTTTGATTTTCATCAACAGAAAAACCGTTGAGGAAACCAAAGCGTTGTATGAAGAAATAAATTCAGTTAGGAATTAGGAGGGGAGGTTTTTGAAGATGGCAAAAGATAAGGATAATTCAACGAAGAACTTCGCTTTGCGTCTCGATGCCAAGACGATGGATGCAGTCGAGAAATGGGCTGCCGACGAGTTCCGCTCTGTCAACGGACAGATTCAATGGATTATAAACGAAGCTTTGAAGAAGAATAAGAGACTTTGAACTAAGAACTAAGGTTTTTGGTTGTTGGCTTAAAAGTTCAAAAGCCTTAGTTCAACGGCCTTGGTTTAATATTCCAGCCATTCCCAGTCTGCTTCTAAAATATTCTTACGATCTGTGCATTCGTCGTTTTTGCAGGTAAGACTGATATTTTTCTTATAGAATGTGATTCTGTATGTGCCGTCGTTGTCATAGCATTCATCGCCGTCGCTAGTAAATGTGATGAGGTTGTTTTCTATGAAATAACTGCCGGTCATTGGTTTTGAGGCGTGAACGTTAGCGAAGTCGATGCGATAACCATATTCATCCATTGTCAGAAATGCACCTTGTTCGGAACTTTGCCAGCTGCCGCTCATGGTTTTTGCTTCCTTGAATTCCTGTTTGAGAACAGCTGTCTTTTCTTCAGCGTTTGCTTTAGTGCTTGTTGTTTTTTGGCTGTTAGCCTTGGGCTGTTGGTTGTTAGCTGTTGCCTGTTGACTATCAGCCTTTGGTTTTTGGCTATTGTCCTTTGGCTTTTGACTATTGGCAGTTGTATGTTGACTGCTGGCAGCTGATTGCTGATCATTTGCTATTTTAAAATTTTTTAGTGTATAAAATACAGCACCGACTAATACAGCGACGAGTAATAATATCAGCATGAATTTTGAAAATGAGTTCATGTTGTTAATGTTTTTCTTCTTTTTAGAACCTCTTTTTGGGGAGCTGCTTTTCTTTCCTTTTTTCGCTGTTGCCATAATAAATTTATTTTGATTGCAAGTTTAAGAAAAAAACTAAAATGAAATGATAATTTTATTAAATTTGCCACCAAATTATTCAATATGCAAGAATCAATATTAATTTTAGATTTTGGCTCACAAGTAACACAGCTTATAGGACGTCGTCTTCGTGAGATGAACGTTTATTGTGAGATCCATCCTTATAACAAGATTCCGGAATTGACACCTGATATTAAGGGTGTTATTTTAAGCGGAAGCCCTTTCTCAGTTAGAGATGAGAAAGCTCCTTTTGTAGATTTGTCTAATATCAAAGGAAAATTGCCATTGTTGGGCATTTGCTATGGATCACAATTCATGGCTTATCATTTCGGCGGTGACGTTAATGGTTCTATCGCAAGAGAATACGGCCGTGCATCTCTTACCATCGTCGATGAAGCATGTCCTTTGTTCGAAGGTGTTAGCAAAGTGAATCAAGTTTGGATGTCACACGGTGACACTATCGCTGAATTGCCAACAAATGCACGCGTCATTGCAAGCACAGAAGATGTTGTTAATGCAGCATATAGAATCGACGGTGAAGAAACATATGCAGTACAATTCCACCCAGAAGTATCTCACTCATTGGAAGGTTCTAAGATGATCGAGAACTTCGCTAAGAAAATCTGCGGATGTACAGGCAATTGGACACCATCATCATTCGTTGACAATATCGTTGGTGAATTGAAAGAAAAACTTGGTAACGATAAAGTTATCTTGGGTCTTTCAGGCGGCGTTGACAGTACAGTCGCTGCTGTCTTGTTGAACAAGGCTATCGGTGCAAACTTACACTGTATCTTCGTTGACAACGGTCTTCTCAGAAAGAACGAATTCGAAGATGTTATGGAATCATATAAAGACTTAGGTCTTAACGTTATCGGCGTCAATGCTGGTGAGTTGTTCTTAAGCAAACTCAAAGATGTTACAGATCCTGAGTTGAAACGTAAAGCCATCGGCGCAACATTCATCGAAGTATTCGAAGCGGAAGCTAAGAAAATCAAAGGAGCAGAATGGCTCGCACAAGGAACTATCTATCCTGACGTTATCGAAAGTGCTGGCGTAGAAGGCGCTACATGTAAGATCAAATCACACCATAACGTAGGTGGTCTCCCTGAAAAGATGAACCTTAAGATTGTTGAACCATTACGCGCTTTGTTCAAAGATGAAGTACGCCGTGTTGGTCGCGCTTTAGGTATCAAGAAAGAACTCATTGGCCGTCATCCTTTCCCAGGACCAAGCTTGGCAATCCGCCTCTTGGGTGCTATCACAGAAGAAAAATTACGTATCCTCCGCGATGCTGACGAAGTATACATCTCTTCATTGAGAAACTGGAAATGTGAATTGCCTCACGCTTCATTCCCAAATGAAATGGCTGACAACTTGTACGACAGCATCTGGCAAGCTGGTGCAATCCTCCTTCCTTGTAAGAGCGTCGGTGTTATGGGCGACGAACGTAGCTATGAATATACAATAGCTCTCCGCGCAGTCGTTTCTATCGATGGTATGACAGCTGACTGGGTACATCTCCCATATGAATTCCTTGCTAAAGTTTCAAACGATATCATCAATAAAGTCAGAGGCGTTAACAGAGTATGTTACGACATCAGCTCTAAGCCACCGGCGACAATTGAATGGGAATAATCAATGCATAATTCATAATCCTAGAGACGTGTCAGCGTGACATCAAATAATAAACGTTGACACGTCTTGATTTAGAAAAAGGCTCAAGGCTCAAGGCTCACAGCTCAAAGCAAAAAAATAATAATAACCATATCAAAAAATCATTAAAGAGAAAATTATGAAAACAATCAATTGGAAGAAAGAAGCACTCGCTTATTTCTATCTCATTTTCGGTAGTTTGGTGTTCGCTGTAGGCGACATTTTATTCGTTAACCCTTACATCTTGGCTCCTGGTGGAACCTATGGTCTCTCAAACGTATTGAACACAGTATGGCCTTGGAAAGTTTCTCTCTATGCTATCTGCATGGATATTCCATTGTTGATTATCGGTACCTTGATACTCGGACCTAAATTTGGCGTTAAGACTATCATCTCAACAGTCTTGATTTTCGGTTTCACTTATCTTATTGAAACATTTATTGGTTATAACCCAGTTATTCATAACGGATTGTTTGAAAATGTAGCAAATCCAAATCCAGAATGGTTGTTGGTTCCTCATAGCGAATCTACATACTTCATTCCAGATTACTTCCTCAATACTTTGGTTTCTGGCGCTATCTATGGTTTGGCAATCGGTCTCATCTTCAAGTCTGGCGCAACATCAGGTGGTAGTGACATCATCTCAATGATTCTCCATAAGTATACTAAGATCTCTCTCGGTACATTGGTTATGATCGTTGACTCAATTATCACTCTCACAACATTAATCGCTGAACCACAATTACGTCTTCCAGTTTATTCAATCTTGGTTATCGTAATCGAAGGTTGGATTATTGACCTCGTCGTTGACGGATTCAATAATAACAAGACAGCATTTATCGTTACAGACAAAGCTGAAGAAGTACGTAATTACATTGTTAAAGACCTCAACCGTGGCGGTACATGTTTATTCGGAAAAGGTTTGTACAAAGGCGTTGATCGTACGATGATTTACGTTACTTTGACACGCCCTGAACTCGTTAAATTGCAATCAGCATTGAAAGACATCGATCCAGATGCATTCTTAAATATTGTTACAAGTGCTCAAATTATGGGTAAAGGTTTTAAACCACTCGTTGATCAACAATAAAATCATATGTAGAGACGTCATTAATATGGCGTCTCTATGTTTTTTTTGAACTAAGAACTGAAAACCATATACTATAAACTTTAAACTAGAAACAAAATGAGTAATTCGAAAACTTTTTTAACATTCTTGTTTTTATGCGTAGCGGCCTTGTGCTGTTCTCCTGAATTAAAAGCGCAGGAATCGTTGAAATCTCAAATAGTAACAGAATATAATGGCAAGACATATTATATTCATACCGTCAAGAAAAAGCAGACGTTGAAAGATATTGCTGATATATATGGCGTTACGACATATGAGATTGTAAAGGAAAATAAGAATGTTACTTTGAAAGCTGGAGAATTGCTTAGAATTCCTTATATACATCAAGACGTACAAAAGGAAGAGTATGTTGCAGTGGAAGAGGAAGTGGTCGATACTGTAGCGATAATTGATTCAGTGGAATATGTTGAAGAAAATGTTCTTCCTTCATTCGATGCGGAAAGATTGTATAAAGTGGCTTTGATGATGCCATTGTATCTGGAACAAGTCGATGATGATTTCCTGGAAAGCGAGGCTACGACCAAGCAGCTTCTTGCAAAGCCATTCTCTTATATTCATTTTTATGAAGGCTTTATGATAGCTGTCGATTCAATGGTTAGCAAATATGATATGAAGCTGGATCTTAAAGTTTATGACGTCGACCAAGATACAAATAAGGTGATATCTGCAATAAGCGACCCTTGGTTACAGAATGCTGACGTTATAGTAGGACCTTTCCATGTCAAGGCTTTTGAAAAAGTGATGGCGTTCGCTGCAGAAAATGATATCCTGATCGTTAATCCGATGACTAACAGAGATGATCTCGTCGTTGGAAACAGAAACGTCGTCAAAGTTAAACCTTCATATCGTTACCAAATGCAAGGACTTGAATCTATCATCAGAGATAAATATACAGATAATAATATATTTATCTTTGCTGAAGATACAAACAGCATGGATTATATCAGAATGATTGAGGAGATCGCACTGAAAAATATAAGTCCTTATTCACAGGTATCTAATAAGCATATTAAAAAAGTCGTCAAGAAACATCATGATGCATGGAAAATAGAAGAGGTAGAGTTTAATGAAAATGAATATCAGTCTGATAATGTGACGCTGAATTTATCTTTGATAAATCAGAATCTTGATGACAGCACGATGTTGAAAAACCAGATAATGTTTTTCGATTATTCAATAGATAGCTTGAATGAAGTCAAGAAAATAGCATCTTCAATACGCAATAATGTTTTTATCGTTTATGGTGAAAACAAAGTGTTTGCCACAGAGATTTTAAATAAAATCAATATACTTTCGGGAGTATATCCATCTAAACTCATCGCACTTCCTGATTGGTCTAAGTTTGACAGACTTTTCAATGAAAATCTGATGAAACTCAATACTATCATTTTTGATGATGATTATACAGATTATAATGCCTATGCCGTTGGACATTTTATCTGTAAATTCAGAGATAATTATGCAACAGAACCTAAAGATATTGCCTATCACGGATTCAATATTGCTTGGTATTTCCTTAATGCCTTGATGAATTATGGTGATAATATTAATATAGGTATCACGACATATGACATACCTTTATTGAATACCAGATATTCTTTTGAGAGAAATACACCTGCTGATGGCGTAGAGAATGCATATTGGAACATATATCAGTATCAGGATTATGAGAAGAAAATATTGCAATACGAATAAGATATTGTCAATTGTTTTGATGTGCCTTGTCTGCGTGTCATGTAGTAACGGTGATAAGGATATCGTCCGCTCGTATTGGGATAACGGAAATCTTAAATCGGAATTAAGATATAAGGACGGGATGCTTGATGGCGACTGTTCTTGGTATTTCTCGAATGGCAAGCCTGATATGAAGGCTCATTATAATAAGAATGTCATGGAAGGAGAGGTGCAGCGTTGGTATGAAAATGGCAATCTCCAATCTAAATATTATATGAAGAACGATCAATACGACAGCATTTTCGAGTCGTATAATGTGTTCGGCGATTTGGTTAAAAAGGAACATTATAAAGAAGGTGTTCTTCATGGAGAATACAGACAATGGTACGATAGCGGGAAACTTTTTACCGAAGGAGCGTATAACGACGGCATGATTCACGGAAAATGGATGATGTATTATGAAGGAGGCGCTGTGGGTTCTGTCGCTACTTACGAAAATGGAACGGGATTGCAAAAAGGTTATTCTCCGGATGGAACTCTGATAACAGAGATAAATTACAGAGATAATGTGAAGGATGGCAATGAAATCCAATACAATAAGGACGGCTCGGTGAAGAAAATACTAGTGTGGGATTCTGGTGAATTCGTTAAAATAATTAACAAATAATTGTAATTTTTTTTAATAAAAAATATTTGTCTAAATATTTGGAAATTGTTAATTAAAAAGCTTACCTTTGCGGAACGAATAAAAGATAAATTAACATTAGTTATTAACCTTAATAAAAAATAAAAGTAATGAACGTACAAACCATTATGACAAACTTGGAAGCAAAGCATCCAGGTGAAAAAGAGTACTTACAAGCAGTTCGCGAAGTTTTGGAATCAGTTGAACACGTTTACAACCAACATCCAGAATTCGAAAAAGCAAGAATCGTTGAACGTTTAGTTGAACCAGATCGCGTTTTCACATTCAGAGTAGTTTGGGTTGATGACCAAGGTGAAGTTCAAACAAACATCGGTTACCGTGTACAATATAACGCAGCTCTCGGTGCATACAAAGGCGGTCTCCGTTTCCACCCAGCTGTTAACGTTTCAATGTTGAAGTTCTTAGGCTTCGAACAAATCTTCAAAAACGCTTTGACAAACCTTCCACTCGGTGGTGGTAAAGGTGGTGCTGACTTCGATCCAACAGGAAAATCAGACGCTGAAATCATGCGTTTCTGCCACGCTTTCATGTATGAATTATGGAGAAACATCGGTGCTGACCAAGATTCACCAGCTGGTGACGTTGGCGTTGGCGGCCGTGAAATCGGTTACTTATACGGTATGTACAAAAAATTAGCTCGCGAACACAGCACAGGCGCATTGACAGGTAAATCATACGGCTGGGGTGGTTCTTTGATCCGTCCAGAAGCTACAGGTTTCGGCGCTATGTACTATGTAAACCGCATGGTAAAACAAGCTAACGATACATTAGTAGGTAAGAGAATCGCTTTGTCAGGCTTCGGTAACGTAGCATGGGGCGCTGCAACAAAAGCTATCGAACTCGGTGCTAAAGTCGTTGCTATCTCAGGTCCAGACGGCGTTTGCGAAATCCCAGAAGGTATCACAATGGAAATGGTTAACTATATGCTCGAAATGCGCGCTTCAAACCGCAACAAAGTTCAAGATATGGCTGACAAATTCCCAGGTAAAGCTTTCTTCACAGCTGGTAAAAAAGCTTGGAGCGTAAAATGTGACATCGCTTGTCCTTGCGCATTCCAAAACGAAATGAACGAAGATGACGCTAAAGAATTGTTAGCAAACGGCGTACAATACGTAGCTGAAGTTTCTAACATGGGTTGCCAACCAGGCGCTATCTCAACAATCCAAAACGCTGGCGTACCATTCGGTCCTGGTAAAGCTGTTAACGCTGGTGGCGTTGCTACTTCAGGCCTCGAAATCTGCCAAAACGCTGGTCACATCAACTGGACTGCAGAAGAAGTTGACGCTAAGTTACAAAAGATTATGAACGACATCTATGACCTCTGCGTTGAATACGGTAAAGAAGCTGACGGCACAATCAACTACGTTAAAGGTGCAAACGTTGCTGGCTTCATGAGAGTCGCTAAAGCTATGTTAGCTCAAGGTATCGTTTGATAAATCTTAGAATTCTAGAACTCTAGAATTTTAGAAATATAAAAACGTAAAAACCTCAGGACTTCAAGTTCTGAGGTTTTTTATTTGTAAAAACTCCTAGCTTTAAAAAAGTCTGTTGACAATTGTCTGTTGTCCGTTGTCTTTTCTTATCTTTGCATATAAATTTTCAATTCGATGGAATTCCTTTATCCTAATATGCTTTATGCGCTATTTGCGCTGATAATACCTATTGTAATTCATTTATTTAACTTCAGAAGGCATAAGACTGTCTATTTCAGCAATACGGCCATACTTAGGACGATAGAGCAGGAGAATTCCAAGACAAAGAAACTGAAACATCTGATGGCATTACTGGCGAGAATGCTTTTCATCGCGGCTCTCGTGATTGCTTTCGCTCATCCTTATAAGAAAGATGATAAGACCGTAAATAATAACGTAGATAACCTGATTGCTGTATATATTGACAACTCTATGAGCATGCAGTCGCTTTCTTCGGAGAAGTCTTTGTTTGAAGACTCTCGTACTTCTGCATTGAAACTCGTTGAAAGTCTTAACCAAGCTCAGAAATATATTCTCCTGTCCAACGACAGAGATCCTAAAAATGAATATCCGATGAATAAGGACGAGATGATTATGCGTATCAACGAAATGAAAGTGGAGTCGGCCCCGACATCGTTTGAGGATATTTATAACAGTCTGGCATTTATAAAGAAGAAAAATGATTTTAAATCAGCTACTTTGTTCGCTTATTCTGATTTTCAAAAAAATATAATGAATTTCAATGACTTGAAAAATGACAGTACGATACAAGTCGTTGCATTCCCTCTGAAATCTGACTTCCAGAATAATATTTATATAGATTCTGTATGGCTTCAATCTCCAGTCTTGCAGAAAGATATGTCTAACGAACTGAATGCTAGAATCGTTAATGAAAGTTCTAATGAACTTAAAGGAATTCCTGTTAATTTTTCTTTGGATGATAATGTCGTGGCTTATACGACATGCGATGTCAGTGCGAATTCTTATACTGATGTCAATATGCAATTTGTCGTTGATAATGATGGAGATATAAAGGCTAAAGTCTCTATCAACGACTCTCCGATAACATTTGATGATGAGTATAATCTTGTCTTGAAAGTACGCCCTGTTATCAATGTAATTGAAATCAAACCTATGGCACAAAGCCAAAAAGCCAACAGTCATCTAGAGTTATTGTTTAATGGTGATGCTTTGATCAATTATCAGTCGATGAGTCCTTATGGAATTGATCAGCAGATGATTAATAATGCTCAGATGATTGTCGTAAATGAGAATGCGAATCTTAATGAGACGATACAGCAGTCATTGCTCGATTTTGCGTCGCAAGGCGGAACCGTATTGATTTTAAATAATGAAAATACTGATAATGCTTATATCTATAACGAGATTGGAATTAAACCTGTGCAGCTTGATGAGAATAAAAATAGGATAGAATATATAGCAAGACGTAATTCTTTCTTTGATGATATCTTTGTGAAACTGCCTGATAATGCTGACCTTCCTGAGGTGAATAAGCATATTCGTTTTGATATTGGCAAAAACGTCTTGAATATAATTTCATTGCAGAATGGCAGTCCGTTTCTTATGATGAGCAATAATGGAAAGGGTAGGGTTTTCGTGATGTCTAGTTCTCTTGATGATGAATATTCTGCTTTGGCAAATCACGCTTTGTTCGTTCCTTTGATGTATAAGATGGCATTGATAGCGGAGAATAGTGCCGATTTGTCTTATACCATTGGACTTGATAAGACTGTGGATATTAACGCTATTGATTTAAATATTGATGATAGAATAACCCTCAAGAGTGAGAATGGGCTGTATGTGGTATATCCTGTGGTTGAGAAAAGAAATAATATGAATTATCTGTATTTCTTTGAAGATTTACCTTCATCTGGATTTTATGATATTTATAAAAATGAAGATTATATGATGAGCGTTGCATGGAATGACAGTCGCGAAGAGTCTATGATGTCGTTCTGTGAAAATGATGAATTATATACAATTTTGAATGATAATAATCTTAATGTTTTGACAATGGTTGATTATGAAGATGTTAAATCGGGAGATGTGATGAAAAACATTGTTCAAGACTCGAGTATTTGGAAGATTTTTGTCATCATTGCGTTAATTTCATTGTTGATAGAAATTTTAATTTTACGTTTCTGGAAATGATGAATTTTTGTAAATTTGTAGGTCAAAGAGAGCGTATATTATGGAAGAAAATAAAGACTTAGAATTAGAAGGACAAAACGAAGTAGAAGAATCTGGTGTTCGTGTTCAACAAGGCGACGATTTTAGAGTGATTCCTCTTACAGGCTTGATTGATAACTGGTTTATTGATTATGCTTCAAGTGTTATCCTCGACAGAGCTGTTCCGGAAATAAATGATGGCTTTAAACCTGTACAACGTCGTATCTTGCACTCAATGAAAGAGTTGGAAGACGGTCGTTATAACAAGGTTGCTAATATCGTTGGTAACACCATGAAATATCACCCTCATGGTGATGCTTCTATCGGTGATGCTTTGGTGAATCTCGGTCAGAAGGATTTGCTTATCGACACTCAAGGTAACTGGGGTAACGTCTTGACTGGTGACCCTGCTGCTGCTCCTCGTTATATCGAGGCTCGTCTTTCTAAATTCGCTCTTGATGTGGTTTATAACCCAAAGACTACAGAATGGAAATTCTCTTATGACGGCCGTAATAAAGAGCCTGTTACTCTTCCAGTTAAGTTTCCTTTGCTCTTGGCTCAAGGTGCGATGGGTATCGCAGTCGGTCTTAAATGTGAGATACTTCCTCACAACTTTAATGAACTTATAGATGCTTCTATAGCTTATCTTCGCGATGAGCCTTTCGTACTTTATCCTGACTTCAGAACAGGTGGTATGATAGATGTTCGCTCTTATAATGATGGAGATCGCGGATGTAAGGTTCAAGTGAGAGCCAAGATAACTCAGCTTGACAAAAAGACTTTGGTAATCACAGAGATTCCTTACGGAACAACAACAGGAACTTTGATTGATTCCATCACAAAGGCAGGAGAGAAGGGGCAGATTAAAATACGTCGCGTCGATGACAACACTTCTCGTAATGCAGAAATCGTGATACATCTCGCAAGTGGCGTTTCTCCTGACCAGACAATAGACGCTCTTTACGCTTTCACTCAATGTCAGGTGTCGCTTAACAGCTTGTGTACCTGCGTTATCCGTAACGAACATCCTGAGTTTACTACAATATCAGCTATCTTGAAAGACAGTACCGACAGAACTCTTGATTTGTTGAGCTGGGAACTCAAGATTAAACTCGATGAACTTGAAAGAGACTGGCATTTGATTTCTTTGGAAAAGATTTTCTTCGAAAAACGTATATATAAGATCTTGGAAAAAGACGCCGATTCTTGGGATGATCAAGTTGCTGAAATTGAAAGAGCTTTCGATCCATATCGTAAGATGTTGAAAGCGGAAATAACCCGTGACGATGTCTTGAGATTATGTGAAAAACCTGTTAGAAAGATTTCAAAATTCGATATCAAGAAGGCTGAAGAACAAATCCTTGATATTGAAAGCCAAATAGAAAAAGTAAAATACGACCTCGATCATATCGTCGACTATACCATCAATTTCTACAATGAAATCAAGAGAAAACACGGTAAAGGTCGCGAACGTAGAACTGAAATACGTAACTTCGACAACATCTCAGCTGTTGCTGTTGCTGCTAATAACGAAAAACTCTACGTCAATAAGGAAGAGAGCTTCATCTGTACTTCCGCAGGTCTCAAAAAAGAACAAAACAAAGACGCATATACTTTTGTGTCAGATTGTTCCGACTTGGACGATATCATCGTATTCCGCGAAAACGGAACATTCATGGTTACGAAGTTGCAGCCTAAATGCTTCGTAGGTCCTGAAAAGATTATCCATGCTGACGTATTCCATAAGAACGATGACAGAACTGTCTATAATATGGTTTATCGTTCAGGAAAGGCTGGTTCTCCATATTATGTCAAACGTTTCTCTGTCAAGGGTATAACACACGACAAGGATTACGATTTGACCAAGGGTGAGCCAGGCTCGAAAGTCGTTTATTTCTCCGCAAATCCTAATGGCGAGGCTGAAGTCATCAAGGTTATGCTTCGTCCACAGCCTAAGTTGAAGAAGACTTCATTTGAATACAACTTCGCTGAACTCGCAATCAAAGGCCGTGCAAGTCAAGGTAATAGACTCACCATGCATCCTATCAATAAAATCGTTAAACGCGACGAAGGTGTCTCTACATTGGCTGCTCGCGAGATTTGGTACGACGATACCGTAAAACGTCTCAATGCTGATAAACGCGGTACTTTGATCGGTGAATTCTCTGGCGACGATAAGATGTTGCAGATATTCTCAAACGGCGAATTCCGCCTCACTGGCTACGACCTTTCAACTCATTTCGACGACGACATGACACAAATCATGAAGTACGATCCAAGTGCGGTATATTCTGTGATTTATATTGAAGGTGAAACGAAATTGATGTATATCAAACGCTTCGATATAGACGACGAGACACCATTGAACAGACGTATTTCATTTATCGGTGAAAACGAAAACGCTCAGTTCTTGATGATGAATATGGATAAGTTGCCACGTCTGTTGCTTTCATTTAATGATAGCGCATCTGGCAAACAATATGAAGATGAAGAACTTAATGTCGCTGAATATATTGGCGTGAAGAGCTATAAGGCAAAAGGTAAACGTCTCTCAACACGAGATGTCGCTTCATATACATTCCTTGAACCATTTGAACTAGAAGAGGAAGAAATAGAGGATGTTGTAGAAGAAACACTGGACGTAACAGAAGATGCTGTGACAGAAGAAGTCGCTCAAAGCAAAAATGAATCTGACGATAATTTCTTCTCTGAAGACGATGGCGTTCAGCTGACTTTATTCGAGTGATTTATGAAGTTTAGGTGCTTTCTGATATTTATTCTTGTGATATTGTCGTCGTGTTCTTCGCAGAAGAAGTTCGCGTATGACTTTGTCAATAAGTCAAAAGGCGCAGAGGTGGCTTTTTATGTTACTGATGAATTGAAAAAGACCAATTTAAGAAACGATTGTAATCCGGAGAGCATAGACTTGGTCGTCTTGGATGAAGATGAACTTCAGGATACTATAAACTCTAGACTTAAGATTCTCAATAAGATTGATGATGAGATTTTTCTCAATGTGCTGATAGCGTCTTTTGAGGAAACATTGAAAGATTATAATCTTGATTTGAAATATTGGGAAAATGAAAATACGACTCCAGATTCTTTACATTGGGTCGTGGATTTGTCGCATATTGAAATACAGGAACTTGTGAATCACCAGTTGAGTAATTGCGGGGTAGAAGGTAATTATGAGTTCATTCCAACGACGACGGTTAATGTGGCTGCCTGGTTTGAACTGCTCAACGACAATAACTCTAGTTTCCTTTTTACAGAACAGAATTATGACGAGTATATAAACGATTGTTATTACTCTTTAGATTCGTTGAATAATCTTGTTGTAAATGTTGATTTACAGCAGATAAGTATTGACGGATTTTACGATTTTGCTGTTATGCTAGGAAAACTTTATGCGGGGTATTCTTTTGATTATTTTATGAATCAATATGTTAAGAAAGAAATGCAAAAGAAAGGCCTGGAATATTCCGACGACATATATATGCGCTACGACCCGTATGAAATGTATATTTATTATACTGGAAGAGATAAACTCATCGAACTTTAAACAAACCTTAAGCCTTAGTTCTTGGCTCTTAGTTCTTAGTTCTTAGTTCTTAGTTCTTTTCTGGCGTTCGGCTACGCCGCCGGGCTTTCCGCTATATCTTTTTCCGCTGCGCTCCAAAAGGATGCCGCTCCAATCCCTAACGCGCCCTGCTAGAAATAAAAGTGTCTTTCCAATAAAAAAGCACCTAGCTGGGAACTGAGGTGCTTTTCGTCATTTGAGAAAATTGAAATGTATAACCAAAACCATACATAATACAATCGCGGGCTTGTTTTTGTTCAAAGAAAAATAAAATTTTTTTCATTAATCAAAAAAAGGACACATTCGTGTCCCTATAATTCTTCAAATCATCAATTCCTCAGATTCTATTCTAATCCAACTACAGTCTTTTTCGTGCTTAACTCTTTGATTTTAGCCTTCATTTCTGAAGCCTTGACGTCGTAGACTTTGCCGCCTTTGATGATTCTGATGCTTCCTGTCTCTTCTGAAACGACGAGCGCGATGCAGTCGCTGTTTTCGGTGATGCCGATACCAGCTCTGTGACGAAGTCCGTAGCTGCCAGGAAGATTGATGTTTTGTGTGATAGGGAGGATGCAGCGTGCTGCTTTTATTTTATTGTTAGCTATAACCATGGCACCGTCGTGTAACGGACTGTTCTTGAAGAATATGTTTTCTATCAGAGGCTTGCTGATTATAGCGTTTATAGTGACACCCGTCTCTATTATTTCGTTTAAGTTGTTTTCTTGTGCCAATAAAATCAAAGCTCCTACTTTGTCTTGTGACATTGAAGCGCATGCTTCGCAGATGGCGTCAAGGTCAAGGCTTTTTTCTTCTTTATATCTGAAACCTAAATTGGCGATGAGGTTCTTGAATGCTAATGAAATCTTGGTGTTGCCGATGCCTAAGAGAAATCTTCTTACTTCAGGCTGGAAGATGATAATCAATGCTATAAAACCGACATTTACGAACGCTCCGAGGATGTAACTGAGCAGCTCCATATTAAGAGCAGTCACTATTCTTAAGCCTAAGATGATGGAAACGATGCCAAAGAAAATCTTGATGGCGGTGGTGCCTTTTACAAGACAATATAATCCGTAAAATAATAAGCCAACCAAGAATATATCCAAGATGTCCCAGACACGGACTTGTATAAATGCGTTTATAAGAAGCTCAGTCATAATAAAGAATTATTTAGCAACAAAGATAATAAAAAGACTAAAGACCAAAGACCAAAGACTAAAGATTTTTTTAGCCTTAGTTCAACAGCAAATAGCCGTAGTTCAAAGTTCATTGACAAGTTTCACGGCTTCCACAGCTTCCTTAACATCGTGGACCCTCAAAATGTCGGCGCCGTTTATTAAGGCTATCGTGTTTAAGACTGTAGTCCCGTTTAATGCTTCTTGTGGTGATGTTTTTAATGTTTTATAAATCATTGATTTACGAGAGATTCCAATCAGGACTGGAAGGTCGTTGACTCTATAATCTTTAATATTTTTTAACAAATTAAAATTATCCTTCATGCTTTTATTGAAGCCTATTCCTGGATCTAATATGACTTGTGTCTCGCCGTATTCTGATAATTTCTTGATTTGTCTTTCAAAAAAAGATTTGACAATCTCGCAAGGCTTGTCTTCGATTATGTCGTTGTGCAGCGATTCTAGTTCGTCGCCGCAGTGCATCATTATATAAGGTATATGGTTTTCGCCGATAAAAGGCAGCATCTCTTCGTCGAATAATCCGCCTGAAATATCGTTTATTATATCAGCTCCGTTTTCTAAAGCATTGTGCGCTATTTCTTTACGAAATGTATCGATGGAGATTATCGTTTCAGGAAATCTTTTTTTAATCTCAATGAGGTAGGGAATGAGACGGCGATTTTCTTCTTCTGCGGAAATTATTTCCATTCCGGGACGTGAGGAAAATGCTCCGATGTCGATGATGTCGGCTCCTTCTGTTAACATTTTTTCACAATGTCTCAAAACGTCATCAGTATTGTTATGAGAGGCACCGTCATAAAAAGAGTCTGGTGTGAGATTTAAAATGCCCATTATCAAAGGCCTGTCCCATGAAAAAAAATGCTCTCCAATCTTCAGTTTCATAGCAAAAAATGTTTATCTTTACATTCTTAAAATACTGATTGTTTTATTGATAATCCAAAAACAATTTTCTTTACAAAAATAAAAAAATATTACGATGAAAGATACACAAAATCAATTTAAAAAGGTCGTTGAACAATGTACTGAGATTTTTACTAAAAAGATGATGGATTACGGCGTTGCATGGCGTATCATGAGAACTACTTCAGTCACCGACCAGATATTTATCAAAGCTAATCGTATCAGAAGCCTTCAAACAAAGGCAGAACGTCTTGTCAATGAAGGAATAGAACCAGAATTTATCGGCATCATCAATTATTCAGCTATGGCTATCATTCAGTTACGCCTCGGTGTTGTTGATCAGCCAGACCTTGAACCAGAAAAGGCTGCTGAACTCTATTCTGGCGTGCTTCAGGAAGCTTACGATTTGATGCAATGCAAGAACCACGATTACGACGAAGCTTGGAGAAGTATGCGCGTCAGTTCAATGACAGATTTGATTTTGATGAAACTTTTGAGAATAAAGGAAATAGAAGATCATGACGGTAAGACGATAATTTCTGAAGGTTTAGACGCTAACTATTTCGATATCATCAATTATGCTGTCTTCTGTATGATTTTATTATCTGAACAAGCTGAGAAATAATTATGAAAAAAGACTACACAAAATCAGGATTTCTTTCATTTGCAATAACGATTTGGGCGTTGATTTGTGCCGTCTTGGTCGGATTCTTTCCCAATTTTTCATGGATAATGTTGGCTGCAATCGTATTCCCGATTTTTGCAGCCTTGTTGTTTAATAGTTTCTACAATAGATCAGGATTGTCGTTATGTCGTTTCTTGGTCGGAGCCTTGTTTGTATTCAGCAGCTTTACCAAAGGTGTTGATCCTCTTGGAACTAAATACAAGATGCTTGATTATTTCATCGCATATGATATACAATGGCTTAATGAATTGGCATTGCCTCTGGCGATAATAATGATAATGGCAGAGTTTATCGTCGGTATTTGCTTGATGCTTAATCTTTTGCCGCGCCTCGCTACGCTCGGCGCTTCACTGCTGATGTTTTTCTTCACTGTTACTACTTTCTTTGATGCGATATATAATCTCGTCCCAGATTGTGGCTGCTTCGGAACAGCAATAAAAATGAGTAATTGGCAGACATTCTTCAAGAATCTTATAATCATTTCAATATTACTTCCTCTTATCTTTAATAATAAAACTCTTGTGAATAAAAGAGTTACGATATTGGGACAGACTCTGTTTACATTTATCTTCATGGGAATGTTCATAGGATTTGAGGTTTATAACGTACGTCATCTTCCTGTGATTGACTTTATGGAATGGAAGGTCGGAAAGGATATGAAACCTGTTGAAAGCGAAGAGCCTGCTGATATTTATCTTACATTTAAAAATATTGAGACAGGAGAGGAACAGGAATATCTCTCGCCTAATTATCCATGGAACGACTCGGTATGGATGTCGCAATGGGAATTCGTTTCTCAAAGACAAGAGGGTGGCAGCCAGTCATTTGGATTTTCTATATTAGATGAAAATGGCGACGACTACACAGATTTGCTTTTTGATTCAGAAAATCTCTTTGTTTTTGTGGCTCCATATCTCGATGAAATGACAGAAAAAGACATCAATGAATGTCAGCGTATATATGACTTCGCTAACGAAAATGGATTCAATTATTTATGGATCACATCCGTTAATCCTGAATATGTTTATGAATTGCAGGACAAATATTATATGTTCGATGAAGTCTATTACGGCGACGAACTTGAATTGAAGTCTATGGTACGCTCAAATCCTGGACTCATGCTGATGAATAACGGCGTAGTGGTGGACAAATGGAGCAAAATAGATTTTCCTTCTCAAGAATATTTGAACTCTAAAATTCTAAAATTCTAGAATTCTAAATTCTAAAAAAATGACATCATATATCATCAGGAAAATATTATACGGTTTGGCGGTTCTCTGGGGTGTTGTTACCTTAGTGTTCTTCCTTTTTAATATTGTTCCTGGTGATCCTGTGAGGATGATGCTCGGTCAGCGAGCCGATGAAGCTGATGTCCAGGCGATAAGAGAAGAACTCGGCTTGAACCAAAGTGTCTTTAAGCAATATACGGATTATCTCAATGATTTATCGCTTTTATCATTTTATAATGTAGGGACGCGATTAATCGCGTCCCTACAGGATGAATCTGTTGCGTCCGTACAAAACGATAAATACGACAACTTCAAGTCTTATTGTGTCCTTGCGAAAGTCGGCGATGTCGATGTTGTTTTAAAGACGCCTTATTTGAGATATTCTTATCAGAGCAAGAGGTCGGTAGGAACGATATTGTCGGAAGCCTTTCCTAATACCTTGATTCTTGCTGCAGTAGCGATTGCATTCGCTTTGATATTAGGTGTCTTCATCGGAGTCTTGGCTGCCGTCGTGAATACAGATTTCGTTAATAAACTGACGTTATTTATCACTACTATAGGAATGTCGCTGCCTTCATTCTTCGCGGCGATATTGGTGGCGTGGCTGTTCGGTTATGTGTGGGAGTCGTTAACGGGATTGAGTATGACTGGAAACCTTTATTCTGTTGACGATTATGGCAATGGCGCATATCTCGATTTGAAGAACCTTATTTTGCCGGCATTTACATTGGGATTGCGTCCGTTAGCTGTCGTTGTGGAATTGACAAGAACATCTTTGTTAGAAGCAATGTCGATGGATTATATACGCACGGCTCAAGCTAAAGGTTTGAAGCAATGGCGTGTCGTTACGGTTCATGCTTTGAGAAATGCTATGACGCCAGTAGTGACTGCTATTTCAGGATGGTTCGCCTCGCTCTTGGCAGGAGCGGTATTCGTGGAATATGTCTTTGACTGGAAAGGAATCGGCGTCATCATCGTCGACGCCCTCGACACTTTCGACTTCCCTGTGATAATGGGGGCAGTCCTCTTGATAGGATTTATGTTGATAATAATTAATATCGTTGTTGATATCATTTACGGTATTTTGGATCCTAGGGTGAGGGTGTATTGATAATTGATAAATCGTGAAATATTGTTTGATTTTTTGTTGATATTTTCGTTTTATCATATTCCTTTTTCCATAATTTTTTCATAAATTTGCACTTATTCATTTTTTTAAAATAACAATAAAATTAGATATAATATGAGAAGAAAAATCGTTGCAGGAAACTGGAAAATGAATCTTGATTTCCAAGATGCTCAAGACCTTGTAGAAAATATTGCTAACCTTTGTGAAGATAAACAACCTGATTGCGATATCGTTATTTGTCCTCCTTATTTATATTTGGAAATGGTGACAGATATGGCAGACGATACACAATTGTTCTACGTCGGCGCACAAAACGTAAATGAAAACGAATCAGGTGCATTCACAGGTGAGGTCTCAGCTAAGATGCTTGATTCTCTTGGAACAAACTTCTGCATCGTTGGTCATAGCGAAAGAAGAAAATATTTCAACGAAGATAACGCAGTTCTCGCTGCTAAAATCAAGAAGCTCCTCGAATACCAAATCGTTCCTATCTATTGCGTTGGCGAGGTCCTTGAAGAAAGAGAAGCTAACACTCACTTCGACGTCATTAAAAACCAAGTCGTTGAAGGTCTTTTCCACCTCGATGTCGCTGATATGGAAAATATCGTCATCGCTTACGAACCAGTATGGGCTATCGGTACAGGCAAGACTGCAACTCCAGCACAGGCTGAGGAAGTTCATAAATTCATCCGTACTCTCGTAGCAGAGAAATATGGTGAAGAAATAGCTAATCAATTGCGTATACTCTACGGCGGCAGCTGCAACGCTAAAAACGCTGCTGACTTGTTTGCACAGCCTGACATCGACGGCGGTCTCATCGGCGGCGCTTCTCTTAAAGCAGAAGATTTCATCAGTATCGCAGTACAAGCTTCTAAATAATTGACTATGAATTATTACGCCTGTTCGTTTACTAACCCTGAAAACGAAAACTTAAAAGATATGTTCATGGAACTGCTCGGAGAAATAGGCTTCGACAGTTTCATGGATACCGAAGACGGTTTTGAGGCTTATTGCCAAGAACCTGCTTTCAATGAAGAGGAACTCAACGACATCATGCAGATAGAACAGTTTGCAAATGTTAAGATGTTGAAAAAAGAACTCATCCCAGACCAGGACTGGAATGCAACATGGGAAGCATCTTACGAACCTGTCATTATAAACGAGTTCTGTAGAATCAGAGCTCCGTTCCATAAAGTTGAAGGTTCTTATAAATATGATCTTATCATAGAACCTAAGATGTCGTTCGGAACAGCTCACCATGAGACAACTTCTCAAATCATAGAGCTTATGCTCCAGTCTGATTTCACAGGACTTAACCTTCTCGATATGGGCTCTGGTACAGGCGTACTCGCTATCTTGGCAAAGAAACTCGGTTCTGCTACGACTGTTGCGATAGACAATGACGAATGGGCTTACAGAAACGCTCTCGATAACATTCGTCTTAATGATGAGAATGATATCGTTGTCGAACTTGGTGACGCCGGTTCTTTAAATGACAGACAATTTGACGTTATTCTCGCTAATATCAACAGAAACATTCTCCTCAGAGATATGAAAGAATATGTGAAATGTCTTGTCAATGGCGGTAAGATTTTCTTCAGCGGTTTCTATGAAGAAGACTTGGTTCTCATTAAGAAAGAAGCAGAACGACTTGGCTTGACATATTCAAATCATGTGACAAAAAACAATTGGACAGCAGCTGTCTTTGTTAAATGATTTGTGGATAAAAATGTGTGAAAAAAAGATATTTTTTAGAAAATAAATTGTAATTTTACAAACTGAAAAATACGTAAGATATGAAATTTATACTTTCAAGTTTAAAATTATTAAAAGCAGTTCAATCACTTGCTGGTGTTATCAATTCAAATAATACATTGCCAATTTTAGATGACTTCTTGTTCAATATTTCAGATAATGAATTAAGAATTACTGCTTCAGATTTGGAAACAACGATGATCGTGACAATTCAACCAGACTTGGTTGAAGGCGTTGGTGAAGTGACAATTCCAGCTCGTTTGCTTATAGATATTTTGAAAAACTTACCTGATATACCAGTTTCTTTAAATATTGATGAAGCAACATTGGCTATTGAAATAACAACAGGTGAGGGCCGTTATAAAATGGTCGGTCATAAGAGCGATGAATTCCCACAAATACCAGTTTTGGAAGATGCTTCTAAATGGGAAATCCCAGCTGACGTCCTCGCTTGCGGCTTTGAAAAGACAGTGTTCGCTACAGGTAACGACGAAATCCGCCCAGTGATGACAGGTGTCTTTATGGAAATGACAAACAATGGCCTTAACTTCGTCGCAACGGATGCTCATAAACTCGTTCGTTATAGAAGATTGGATATCAAGGCTGATACACTCGCATCGTTCATCGTTCCTAAGAAACCTATCAATCAATTGAAGAGTGCTTTGGCAGGAAAAGCTGATGAGACAGTGGTTGTTGAATTCAACAAGACAAATGCTTCTTTCTCAATGTCAGGATTCAAATTGGTATGCCGTCTCATCGATGGTAAATATCCTAACTACGAAGCTGTTATTCCAAAGTCAAATCCAAATAAATTGACTATCGACCGTCAGTTGTTGTTATCAGCAATTCGTCGTGTGGCTATCTTCTCAAGCAAGGCGACACATCAAATCCGTTTCAAGATCGCTGGTCAGGAACTCACATTGACAGCAGAAGACCTTGATTACTACAACGAAGCAAAAGAACGCCTTTCATGTAACTATGATGGCTCTGATATGGAAATCGGCTTCAACTCACGTTTCTTCCAAGAAATGTTAGGAAACCTCAGCCAGACAGAAATATTGTTAGAGATGTCAGCTCCAAACAGAGCAGGCCTCATCACTCCAGTCGACAATCAAAATGCAGATGAAGACATCTTGATGCTTTTGATGCCAGTGATGCTTAATTAAGACTACGGACAACAGACATTGTCCATAAAGTATAAGTAGAGGCGCATATGCGCCTCTTTTTTTGTACACGAAATTTCATTTGGGAAGAAAATGGGATTGAGCCCAGAAAGTGCGAAACAGATTTAGCATAATGCAACGCCTTACGGATTAAAAACGATTTGATGTATTATAAGAACGCTACTTCCATCACCCAAAGCGTTAGGGATTGGAGCGGCATCCTTTTGGAGCGTAGCGGAAAAAGATATAGCGGAAAGCCCGACGGCGATAGCCGGAACGCCATAAAATTAATTCATAATGCATAATTCATAATGCATAATTGAGAGTTGAGAGTGGATGGTTTTAGTTCAAAGTAAAAAAGTCGCTCATTTCTGAACGACTTTTTCTAAAATTATAAAATTCTAAAGTTCTAGAGTTCAAATTTTTGGACCTGCTGCGACCAAAGCCTTGCCAGCTTCGTTATGGGTGAATTTCTCGAAGTTCTTGATGAAAAGTCCAGCCAATTCTTTAGCTTTTTCATTCCATTCTTCTGGCGTTGCGTATGTGTCGCGTGGATCCAAGATACCAGGATTTACGTCGTGCAAAGCTACAGGCACTTTGAAATCGAAGTAAGGAATGTTCTTGGTTTCTGCTTTGTCGATAGAACCGTCCAAGATGGCGTCGATGATAGCGCGTGTATCCTTGATAGAGATACGTTTGCCGGTGCCATTCCAACCAGTGTTTACCAAGTAAGCTGTAGCGCCTGTCTTTTCCATTTTCTTGACCAGTTCTTCAGCGTATTTTGTTGGATGCAATGAAAGGAATGCTTCTCCGAAACAAGCTGAGAATGTTGGAGTTGGTTCTGTGATGCCACGTTCTGTGCCAGCCAATTTTGCTGTGAAACCTGATAAGAAATAATATTTCATTTGTTCAGGTGTCAGGATAGAAACTGGAGGCAATACTCCGTAAGCGTCGGCTGACAAGAAGATAACTTTCTTTGCAGCAGGAGCTTTTGACACAGGTTTTACGATGTTTTCAATATGATAGATAGGGTAGGAGACACGAGTGTGTTCAGTTACGCTCTTGTCTTTGAAGTCGATTTTGCCGTTTTCGTCTACGGTAACGTTTTCCAACAAAGCGTTTCTCTTGATAGCGTTGTAGATATCTGGTTCGCTTTCTTTGTCGAGGTTGATGACTTTTGCATAGCATCCGCCTTCAAAGTTGAATACGCCTTCGTCGTCCCATCCGTGTTCGTCGTCACCGATCAATGCTCTGTGAGGGTCGGTAGATAAAGTTGTCTTGCCAGTTCCTGAAAGTCCGAAGAAGATTGCGGTTTCGCCTTTTTCGTTAGTGTTTGCAGAGCAGTGCATTGAAGCGATACCTTTCAATGGCAGTAAGTAGTTCATGATTGAGAACATACCTTTTTTCATTTCGCCACCATACCATGTATTCAAAATGATTTGTGCTTTTTCTGTTAAGTTGAAAGCTACAGCAGTCTCTGAATTAAGACCTAATTCTTTGTGGTTTGTGACTTTGCCCTTTGATGCAGTATAGACAACGAAGTCAGGTTCGCCGAAGTTAGCGAGTTCTTCTTCAGAAGGACGTACGAACATATTCTTCACGAAATGAGCTTGCCATGCGACTTCCATAATGAAACGGATTTTCAGACGTGTGTTTTCGTTTGCGCCAGCAAAAGCGTCCATTACATAAAGTCTCTTTCTGCCGTTTAACTCGTTGAGAGCTATTTGTTTCAATTCAGTCCAGACTTCTGGAGAGATTGGCTTGTTATCGTTTTTATATTCTTTTGAAGTCCACCAAACAGTGTCGCGACTTACGTCGTCCATGACGAAATATTTATCCTTAGGAGAACGACCAGTGTAAATACCTGTCATTACGTTGACAGCTTCAAGTTCTGTAGTTACACCTTTGTCATAACCTGTCAATGATGGTTCCATTTCTGCATCATATAATTCTTCGTAAGATGGATTATATATGATTTCATCTACGTTTGTGATACCGTAAGATGCTAGAGATGTTCTGATTTCTTCAATGTTTTTAGCCATAGTTATTCTTTTTTTAGTGACACACAAAGATAATAAATATAAATCGGAAAAATGATAAACTAAACGAAAATATTGTTAATTTTTCTTAAAAAAATATCGTAAATTTGTGCTAAATTTTTTTTTGAATCGGAATGCTGACGAAATTGCTTTTTTATCTTATTTTTTACCCATTATCAGTATTACCTTTATCTGTTTTATACATAATTTCATTTCCTTTATATGTGATTTTACGTTACGTATTATCATATAGAAAAACAATTATTGACAATAATTTGTTGAGGTCATTCCCGAATTTTGATTTTAAATCAATAAGAAAGATTAGAAATAAATTCTATTGGCATCTTACGCAGTTGGGTGTTGAGATGTTGAAAATGATTTCTATGTCGAGGAATAATGTGATGCGACGTTATTATTGTTCCAATCCAGAAGTTGTTAATAAATTTTATGATGAAGGAAAAAGCGTTGTCTTGATGTCGAGTCATTATAATAATTGGGAATGGATGGTTCTGAGTCTCGATATGCAATTTAAGCATCATGGAATAGGAGTGGGGGCGCATAATACTAATAAGGTGTTCGAGAAACTTATCAACAGAGCAAGGACGCGTTATGGTACTGAAGTCGTTTTTCATGATAACGTACGCGAGGTGATGGCGTATCATGAAACGAATCATATTCCTGCAGCATATATGATTTTATCAGACCAAAATCCAAGTAATCCAAAACGCTGTTATGTGGCAGATTTCCTTAATCAGAAAACTGGTTTCATCAGAGGTTCGGAAGGCTTTGCAAGAAAATACAATCTTCCTGTATTATATTACAAGGTGATAAAAGAAAAATTGGGACGTTATCGCATTGATGTTGAAATTATCTGCGAGTCTCCTGCCGAATTGCCAGACGGCGCAATCATGCAACGTTACACCGAATTGCTTGAAGATACAATAAAATCAAATCCTCCTTACTGGCTCTGGAGTCATCGCAGATGGAAACATAATTTCGATGACGCCCCAATGGGAAACCAGTGAAAATGGAAAATTAACAATTAACAATGTAGAGGTGTATCAACAATACCATTAAAAAAGAGTTGTTGATACGTTCCAATAATTTAAGATTAAAATTATAAATTGTAATTTAAAATAACGTATATTTGCATAAACAAAATATATAATAAGAAACAGATAAATAATTAGGATACATATATTAGGTTCGTTACAATTTGCTTAGATACCCTATAATTCGCCAAAATTAAAACATCAGATAAGCAAAGAGTTAACCTGCACGTATGGTGTGGGATTATCTTTGATTGCTGATGTAGGCGTTTGGCGATGCCTTGGGGTACAATTGAGATGATTCCGCACCTTTTTGTACACTAAATTAAAGAAATAGATTTAACATATAAAAGGATTAGTTATTTTGCTTGGATATTCCAGAAATCGCCAAATTTTATAAATATCAGTTTAAGCAGAATCAATGTTGCGCATATATAGTGTGTGATAATTTTTTCTATTATAATATTTATAAGGTGTCGGCTTTATTTTGATGTATTCAAGATAGAGCCAACACCTTTTTTTTAGAAATTTATAAACCCTTTAAATTTAAATTATATGAAAAAACTTTTACTTTTACTTGCATTGATAATCTCGGGAGTGGGATTGAATGCGCAAAGCGTAGGTCAAAAAAAAAGAATTGGAGATTTAGTATTTGAAATTACAAACCTATCACCTAAAGAATGTATGGTGTCAGAATGTTCTGAAGAGGCAACAGATGTTACGATTCCATCAACAGTTACTATATCTGGAATGGAGTTTTATGTCACTTCTATTAAAGAAGCAGTTTTTTATGATCATGACAAATTAATAAGTGTTAGTATTCCAGATGCTATAAAATATTTACCATCATTTTATTATAGTTACGAGGATGATATGTTTGACTGGGTAGAATACTCTGGTTACAATGGTATGTTTGAGTCTTGTGAAAACTTAACAAGTGTGACTTTTGGAGAAAATTCTAAATTGATAGAAATTGGAATAGATGCATTTGCATATTGTTCCAAGCTAATAAATATAGACATCCCCAAGACTGTTAATAGTATAGGAGGTGGTGCTTTTAGAAATTGTAGTTTGAAAGAAATAACTATTCCTCAAGATGTGACTTGTTTAGGAGTATCTGTTGAAACATATCTGGAGGTAGATGATATATATGGTCCTAGTGAAGGCGGTCATCGGTATGGATTCTTCCAATCGTGTCGGAATCTAGTAAGTGTTACATTTGAAGACAATTCGCAACTTACCTCTATTGGTGTGAATGCTTTTAATGGATGTTCAAGTCTTAAAAGCATAGAAATTCCTAACAGAGTTACTACTATTGCGGCTTCAGCTTTTTCAGGTTGTTCAGGCCTTGAAAGTATTACGTTTGAGGACAATTCACAACTTACTTCGATTGAAGATCGTATCTTCAGTAAATGTTCAAGTCTTGAAAGTATAGAAATTCCTAATAGCGTTGCTTCTATTTCGTCTTCAGCTTTTTCAGGTTGTTCAAGCCTTGAAAGTGTTACGTTTGAGGACAATTCACAACTTACTTCGATTGAAGATTATACCTTCAGTGAATGTTCAAGTTTGGTTAATGTTGAGATTCCCAACAGCGTCACCTCTATTGGAATTTATGCTTTCAACGGATGTTCAAGTCTTGAAAACATAACAGTTGAAGAAGATAACCCTATATATGACAGTAGAAATAATTGTAATGCAATAATAGAGTCATCGACAAATACACTTAGAATAGGATGTAAATCTACAGTTATTCCTAACAGCGTTACTTATATTGGTGCTTCTGCTTTTTCTGGTTGTAAAGGTTTGACAAGTATAGGAATTCCTAATAGTGTTATAGATATTGCAACATCAGCCTTTTCTAAATGTTCAAAACTTGAACGTATATATTGTTATGCCAAGTATGTTCCAAAAACAGAAGCTTCTGCCTTTGATGGTTGTCCTTCCAACATGATAATTTATGTTCTTGAGGATTCATACGGATGGTATCTATCTGCATCGCCATGGAATAATTATATTATACGTCCTTTAACTGATGTTCCATTAAATGTTACTACAACAGCAATAGACAAGAACGCGATAAAAGTAGAATGGAATGCAGTATCTTCAGTAGTAAGTTATAATGTTTATCGTAGATATAATTCTCGTAGTAGTGATTTTGAATTAATTGCTAATGTTAAAGAAACATCATACATAGACACAGGATTGGAAGAAAATACAAAATATTTTTATTCTGTAACGTCTGTTAACTCTAACGGTATTGAATCAGAAAAATCAGAAACTATTGGAGCAACAACATTAAATCCAGAAAATGTTGAAGAACTCTCATCTTCATTTAATATTTATCCAAACCCAGTCAATGATATGCTGTTCATCGAGGCAGAAATAGAAATCGAGGAAGTTGTGGTTTATGATACCTTCGGTAGACAACAGACAACCGTCAATGGACAACAGACCTCGTCCATAGATGTTTCAAGTTTGAATAACGGCGTTTATTTAATAAGAATAAAAACAAACGATGGTGTTGTGACGAAACGATTTGTTAAAAATTGACAATTAATAATTAAAAAATCCGAGGAATTTTCTCGGATTTTTTAGTTCTTAGTTCAAAAACCTTAGTTTAAAAAATCTCCACCAAGCATTCGTCCAAATCCTTGCTGATCTGTTCTTTATCTAAATGCTGTCCGATGAAGACAATCTTCGCCATTCTGTCGCCGTATTTTTCATCCCAATCATTCATGATGGTAGGGTCGTTGCGCATAAGTTCTTCTAACTCATCTTGTGGTGCAGTGGCGAACCAAAGTCCGGCTTCTGTAAGTTTCTTCTGAACGCCAGCTTGTTCAAACAGATATGTCATATCTGGATTGTCGCTGAAATAACATATTCCTTTTGCTCTGATGACGTTTTCTGGCCATCTTGAAGTCACGAATCTGTCGAATTTATTTGTGTCGAACGACTGACGTCTGTAATATACAAAAGTGCTTATGCCGTATTCATCGCCGTGGCTGTGTCCGTGATGATGGTGATGATGACAAGGACAATTCTCATCGTGACATTCTTCTCCATCGTGATGATGATGTTCGTGTTTATGATGGTGATGTTCGTGCTCATGCTCTTCATGAGTATGATGACTGTTGTCTTCTATATGACGAATCCATCCTGCAGCAGCAGCGATTTTATAATATTCGAATTTATGAGTGTTGATGATCTTTTCTAAATCAATATTGGTGTAGTCGCATTCAATAATCTCAACGCCAGGTTGTAAGTTATTGATAATCGCTTTGATTTTATTCAAGTCCTCACGACTCACTTCTGATGCTTTGTTGAGAAGCACGATGTTACAGAATTCAATCTGTTGAATTACGAGGTTTGCGATGTCTTCCTCTTCGATTACGTTTTTGTCTAATTTGTTGCCACATTCGAACTCGCTTTTCATTCTCAACGCATCCACGACAGTGACGATGCAATCTAATTTAGGAAGTCCGTGGATACTGTATTTCTCGTCCATATTAGGAATAGAAGCGATTGTACGAGCGATTGGTTCTGGTTCGCAGATGCCGCTGGCTTCAATGACGATATAATCGAATTTTCCAGACTTGACGATGTCGCTGAGTTGTTCAACCAAATCGAATTGAAGAGAGCAGCAGATGCATCCGTTTTGCAAAGCTACAAGACTGTCGTCTTTTTGATCAACGACGCCGCCTTTCTGAATTAGAGCAGCATCTATATTTATTTCGCCAATATCATTGACGATAACAGCGAATTTGATTCCTTTTTTATTTGTTAATATGTTGTTTACGAGTGTTGTTTTTCCACTTCCGAGATAACCGGTAAGGAGTAAAATTGGTGTTTCGTTCATAATTAGTTATGTATTTAAAAATAGAGACGCAATATAAATTGCGTCTCTATATGGAATGTTTGATTATTTAAAATCTAAATTATTTTCTGTCAGCTTTGATAGCAGCTTGAGCAGCAGCTAATCTAGCGACAGGAACGCGGAATGGAGAACATGAAACGTAGTTGAGACCTGTGTTGTAGAAGAATTCTACTGATGCTGGGTCACCACCGTGTTCACCGCAAACACCGCATTTCAAGTTATTTCTTGTTGAACGGCCACGTTCTACGCCTAACTTAACCAATTGGCCAACACCTTCTTGGTCTAATGTGTTGAATGGGTCAGCAGGGATGATCTTTTCTTCTAAGTATGTGCCAACGATAGCGTTAACGTCGTCACGTGAGAAGCCGAATGTCATCTGTGTTAAGTCGTTTGTACCGAATGAGAAGAATTGAGCTACTTCTGCGATTTGGTCAGCAACTAATGTAGCGCGTGGGATTTCAATCATTGTACCATAGAGGTAATCGATTGTTAAACCGTATTGTGCTTCAACTTCAGCTTTAACTCTTTCAGCGATAGCTTTTTGATGTTTCAACTCTTTAACGTTGACTGTAAGAGGAACCATGATTTCTAAGCGTGGGTCGTTACCTTCTTTCATCAATTGAGCTGTTGCTTCGAATAAAGCGCGGAATTGTGTTTCTGTGATTTCTGGGTAAACGATACCGAGACGTACACCGCGTAAGCCCATCATTGGGTTAACTTCGTGTAAAGCTTCGATGCGTTTTTGTAATTCTTTGAGATCCATGCCGCGGCTTTCAGCGAGTTCTCTTTGTTTGTCTTCTGTATGAGGTACGAATTCGTGTAATGGAGGGTCCATAAGACGGAATGTTAATGGTTTGCCGTCCATAACTTTCAAAGTACCTTTAGCTGTTTCGCGGATGTATGGTTCGAGTTCTGCTAAAGCTGCAACGCGTTCTTCTGTTGAGTTAGCAAGAATCATGTTACGTAATTTAGCGAGAGGTTCTTCGCTGTTTTCGCCGTAGAACATGTGTTCGATACGGAAGAGACCAATACCTTCAGCGCCGAAGTCGATAGCTTTTTGAGCGTCTTTTGGAGTATCAGCATTTGTGCGAACACCCATCTTACGATATTTGTCAACCAAAGCCATGAATTCTTGGAACACTTTGTTTTCTGTAGCGTCGATCATAGCAACTGGTTCTGCATAGATCCAACCTTTTGTTCCGTTCAAGCTGATAACATCACCTTCTTTGAAAACTTTGTCACCGATAGCGACTTCATTTTCGTTTGTTTTGCTGATGCGAACATCGTCACAACCAACAACGCAGCATTTACCCCAACCACGAGCAACCAAAGCAGCGTGTGATGTCATACCACCTTTTGATGTGAGGATACCGTTAGCAGCGCGCATACCTTCAACGTCTTCTGGGTTTGTTTCTTCACGAACTAAGATACAAGCGATACCTTGTTCTTGATATTCGATAGCTTTTTCGCATGATAAAGCGATTCTACCAACTGCGCCACCAGGACCTGCTGGTAAACCTTTAGCGATAACTGTGTGAGTTTTTTCGTCGTTAACGTCGAGGATTGGGTGTAACAATTCGTCGATTTGGTTAACGTTGAGTCTCATAACAGCTGTAGGTTCGTCGATGCGACCTTCTTTAAGCATGTCGATAGCCATGTTAACAGCAGCAAGACCTGTACGTTTACCTGTACGGCATTGTAACATATATAATTTACCATCTTGGATAGTGAACTCGATGTCAAGCATGTCTTTGTAGAAGTCTTCAAGAATTGTACGAACGTCGCAGAGTTCTTTGTAAGTCTCTGGCATAAGTTCTTGCATTGAAGCCATATTCTTGTTCTTTTCGTTCTTTGTATCGTCGTTCAATGGGTTTGGAGTTCTGATACCAGCAACAACGTCTTCACCTTGAGCGTTGATTAACCATTCGCCGTAGAACTTGTTGTCGCCTGTAGCTGGGTCACGTGTGAAAGCAACACCAGTTGCTGAACCTTCGCCCATGTTACCGAATACCATTGTTTGAACGTTAACAGCTGTACCCCAATCTTCTGGAATACCTTCGATTCTTCTGTAAGAAACAGCTTTCTTACCATTCCAGCTCTTGAAAACAGCTTTGATACCGCCTTCTAATTGAAGTTGTGCGTCATCTGGGAATTCTGTTCCGAGAACGTTCTTGATAGTAGCTTTGAAGCTTTCAGCAAGAGCTTGAAGTTCTTCAGCTGTGATGTCTGTATCTGATTTATAACCTCTTTCTTCTTTGAAGTTATCTAACATTTCGTCCAAAATCTTACGGATACCTTTGCCTTCAGCTGGTTCTCTGTCTTCTGCTTTTTCCATAACAACGTCAGCATACATCATGATGAGACGACGGTATGAGTCATAAACGAATCTTGGATTGTTAGTTTTCTTGATCAAACCAGGGATAGTTTTTGAACAAAGACCGATGTTCAAAACTGTATCCATCATACCTGGCATTGATTGACGAGCACCTGAACGGCATGATACTAATAATGGATTTTCAGCATCGCCATATTTCATGCCCATTATGTTTTCCATATTTTTAATACCTTCAGCGACTTCTTCCATAAGTCCTTCTGGTAATTGGCAGTTGTTAGCATAATAAGCTGTACAACATTCTGTTGTAATAGTGATACCAGCTGGAACAGGTAAACCTAAGTGACACATTTCTGCCAAGTTAGCACCTTTTCCACCTAATAAATTTTTCATTGTGGAGTTTCCTTCAGCAGCGCGATTGCCAAAAGAATAAACATACTTTGTTTTTCCCATTTTGTTAAAATTTTATAGTGTTTTTAATTCTGATTTCAATAGAAATATATTGCTTGAAATATGAGTTTGCAAAGTTAAGTATTTATTTTTTTTAATGAAAGACTTAATGCAAAAATTATAATATTTTTTTTATTCTCTTTTGGAATATTTTTTGTTTGTTTTGCAAACATTATTAATCTTTAAAAAAAATAGTGTTTATGTCAGGTTTGTTAGCGATAATTGTAATTGTTGCCATCGTTTATTTCCTTTTTAGAAATGTTAATAAAACATCAAATAATGAAAATAAAGCTTATGATGGAAAGGGTAGAAGAAGTGGTAGAAATTACGGTAGATGGATTGGCGGTGGATTAGGTTGGGCTTTCGGTGGTCCATTAGGTGCAATTATAGGATTTGCAATAGGTTCTGCCTTCGGAAATAATTCTGATTCAAAAGAATATATTGGTGGCACAACTCAACAACGTGATTTTAATGTGAGTTTGTTGGTTTTGTCTGCTGCTGTCATGAAAGCTGATGGTTCTGTTAAAAAGTCAGAACTTGATTATGTGAAGCGTTTCTTCTTAACCAACTTTGGCCAGGAACGTGCTGAGAAATATATCCTGATGCTTCGCGAAATACTGAAGCAGGATATTCAAGTTTATGAAGTGAGCCAACAGGTCGGTCGCTTCATGGATTACTCTTCAAAATTACAATTACTTCATTACTTGTTCGGAATAGCTTCTGCAGATGGCTCAACTCATGAAAATGAAATAGATATCATTTCTGTTATATCAAAGTATATGGGTGTTTCAAGCTCTGATTTCCAGTCAATTAAGGCTATGTTCGTACAACAAGTCGATAGCGCATACAAAATTCTAGGAATTGAATCCAATGCAACCGATGATGAGGTCAAAAAAGCATATCGAGAAATGGCTAAAAAATATCATCCTGACAAAGTGGCTTATCTTGGAGAAGATGTCAGAAAGTCAGCAGAACAGAAATTGCAGGAAGTCAACGAAGCTTATGATAAAATTAGAAAGCAAAGAGGTTTTTAAAAACCTCTTTTTTTTATTTATATAATCTCCAATTTACGCCAAGACAAAATCTGCTGTCTCTCATTGGATAATGTGGTGTGGTGAAATATCTGTTGTCTTTCGTTAATGAATACATATTAGTATATTGTACGAATATATTGGCTCTCTTTATTTTAAATGTTACACATAAGTCAATGTATGGGAAGTTCCCGACCTTAACTTCGTCTTGCAAATAAAATGTACGTAAGGCTGGCATATATGCGTCTGCATAATATTCAGTAAAATAGTTGACAACAATGCTTGGCTGCATCATTGAAATGTTTTTAACCAAATTGATATTGTATGCTAATTTTATCTTTCCTTGGAATGTAGGAATGTGTATTACCTCACCGTTATTTGTCGCCTGTAATGATGCAAATCCAATGAACTCAAATTTATTTAACTTAACACAGAATGTCGAGTACAATGAACTGATACTTACATTTCCAGAGTGCTGTTCTGGCTTTACTTCTGTTCCAAAATAAATATAATTATTGATATTGGTATGCTTTATTCCTATTTCTAAAAATGGCAATTCGTATGAAGCGTGGAGCAGGAGGGATGTGGCAGGCTTAAAATCATTGTCCCATCTGAAATTGTTTGAATAATAATATTCTTCAAACCAGTCTGCCGAGCGTCTGTTGAAATTTACATCAAATTTAAGTGCACCAAAATTTTTATTATATGTACCTAGAAATTGTTTCCACTGACCATCAATAATGAAATCTCCAGCATGATAGCCTGAGGTTATTATTTGTGCATTTGCACTTATTCTAGACGATTTTAATATGTTGATTATAATGCCAGCATTGGCTTTTAAATTAGATAGATTTTGTTTGTTGAACCGCTCTTGACTGTTATAGTCATAATATCCAGCATGATATGTGTAATTGTGCTCTAACCCAATTGTAAGATAAAATGGAATGTCGTTGTTGTATTTTTTGTAACCTAATGTGTTCCAATAAATAACATTCCTGATATTATGGAAATATATGCTGTCAAATGTTTTTGTAGAGTCAATTACAGGATCAAAGTCTTGATAAAAATAGGATAGAGGTCTTGAATCTTCGTAAACATATTTGTTTCTATGATATGAAAAATGGTGATTGATTCTACCAGCACCAATTTTACGTTTTTTATATGTGGTATCTTGATTGTTCTTGCTTTGTGACCCTAGTATGTTAAAATATTGATTGAGAGCAAATCCTGAAACCTTTATAAGATTCGTGGCATCTGTGAGATTTACGTTGATAATAGATCTGTCAGTTTCTAAATTGTTTATAAAAATAGAATCGTAAACAATACCTCCATTTTCCTGAACGTCAATCTTGTCATGGAAATAATAACCGTTTATGCCGTATCTGTCGTTTTTTGTGTTATATCTTAAATTTCCATTGAAAAAAGAGTTTTGCGTTTTTGTACGTTTATATGCTCCTGGTGAAAAGTCAATGTCGTAATTTAACGTTATGAAAAAACGAGGTAGAAATTCTCTGCAAAATAAAACTTCTAAATGCTGTTCCTTTTTGTCACCCATCATATAATTGATATCTGTGAAGGGTTGTAATACAATGGGAAACTTTATATTATCCACATTGTGTATGTATGAAGAAAAAGCTGGTAATTCTGAATTGAATCCTATTCCTTGAGGATAAGTTAAGCTTAAATCTTTATTTGCTAAACCAGAATTGCTTAATGTCTGATATATTTTATATGGATTATCTAATCGGTCGTAATAAGATGTTAAAAGGGTAGTTGTATCCCATATTTCTGTAGATCCTAATGTTAAATTGTTGAAGTCATTTCTAAAGTATTTGACACAGGTGGAATCATTCATTATGGAATCATTCTCTGTAACTAATGATCTGGATGCTACAGCATTATGATTAATAATAATAATAAATAATATGAGAAATTTAATTATTTTCATTTTGCAAAAATAATCAAATTAGTTTAATATAGATTGAAATAATTTAATATAAGGGGAGGATAAAAAGAAAGTGCGAAGAACTATTACATCTGAGCGAAGGTGTGGTAAAACCCTAAACAAACATAACAATATCTTCACACTAGAACATTGTATATTTTCTCATACTTTTAAATCCTGTTTAATTTGAAAACACCACTTTTCGCTCAAGGATTTTCAGTACTACCTAATACATCTTACTTATTTCTTTGCAAATTTATAGTTTTTTTTAACATAAAGGAATGTATTATTTATATTTTTTAATATATTTTTAAAATATTGATAATCAGATTTATATTTAAAAAACATTCTTAATTTAAGCCTGTCAGCTGTTCTAAATCATAACAAATTAGTTGTTTGTATCTAAATATTACGAATATTTTAGATGAAAAAATAAAATCCGTAAATTATCAATATTAAACAAATGGAGTAGGGGAACTGCCACCTGTTAATTGTAAATTTCTTCTTGGCGTTCCGCTGCGCGTCGGGCTTTCCGCTATATCTTTGCTCGCCTCAATCCCATCTCGCTTCCCCAAACCCATTCCTAAAACCCATTCCCATTCCCCGTACCCAAATCCCGACTCGCTCGCAAAGGATGCCGCTGCAATCCCTAACGCATTGGGAGAACTCTAGAACTTTAAAATTCTAGAATTCTAGAGTTTTAGAGTTCTAAAAGAAAGTCACGTAGTGACGACAGAATACAGGCAGGCGGTGGAGCGCGAAGCACGCAACCCCTGCACTAAAACCGGACTACAGACAACAGTAGAATTGAAAGTTAACTGTCAGCTGCAGATTCTCTCTGCGCCATTGCGGGAGATTCTCTTTTCGAACTCTGGCAGTGACATCTGATCTTCATCTGAAAGGGATACGCGCGGATACGCGAGATAGGCGGAGGCGGAGAAAGGATGCGTATAAAAACAGAAAAGCCCCAGCGCATTGCTGAGGCTTCCGTTATGGGGGTGGCGACGACCTACTTTCCCACAAGTTGATGCAGTATCATCGGCGCTGCGGGGCTTAACTTCTCTGTTCGGAATGGGAAGAGGTGGACCTCCGCGCTATAGTCACCATGTGTCTCTCTATATGTCTGACATGGTACCGGAAGAAGGACACTCGCAACCGAGCTTCGCTCGCTCGTGCTATCCCTTATGTAACCTTGGGTTGACGTAAAGCTTTCGGGCTATTAGTACTGCTCGGCTGAACGTATCGCTACGCTTACACCTGCAGCCTATCGACGTGGTAGTCTTCCACGACCCTTATAGGAAATCTCATCTTGAGGTGGGCTTCGCGCTTAGATGCTTTCAGCGCTTATCCCGTCCGAACGCTGCTACCCTGCGGTGCGGCTGGCGCCACAACAGGTACACAGGAGGTTCGTCCATCCCGGTCCTCTCGTACTAAGAACAGCTCCTCTCAAATTTCCAACGCCCACAATAGATAGAGACCGAACTGTCTCGCGACGTTCTGAACCCAGCTCGCGTGCCACTTTAATCGGCGAACAGCCGAACCCTTGGGACCTTCTCCAGCCCCAGGATGTGACGGGCCGACATCGAGGTGCCAAACCACTCCGTCGATATGAGCTCTTGGGAGTGATCAGCCTGTTATCCCCGGAGTACCTTTTATCCTTTGAGCGATGGCCCTTCCATGCGGAACCACCGGATCACTATGCCCTACTTTCGTACCTGCTCGACTTGTCTGTCTCACAGTCAAGCACCCTTGTGCCATTGCACTCTACGCACGGTTGCCAACCGTACTGAGGGTACCTTTGGGAGCCTCCGTTACTCTTTTGGAGGCGACCACCCCAGTCAAACTACCCACCAAGCACTGTCTCCGCTTCCTGCGGATTAGGCGCCAGACGAACAAAGGGTGGTATTTCAACGTCGACTCCACGATGACTAGCGTCACCGCTTCGCAGTCTCCCACCTATCCTACACATCGTCCGCCCAACGTCAATGCTAAGCTATAGTGAAGGTTCACGGGGTCTTTTCGTCCCATTGCGGGTAAGCGGCATCTTCACCGCTTCTACAATTTCACCGAGCTCATGGCTGAGACAGTGCCCAGATCGTTACACCATTCGTGCAGGTCGGAACTTACCCGACAAGGAATTTCGCTACCTTAGGACCGTTATAGTTACGGCCGCCGTTTACTGGGGCTTCAATTCAATGCTTCTCTTGCGATGACATCTCCTCTTAACCTTCCAGCACCGGGCAGGTGTCAG
>JAZQYR010000010.1:0-69777 GCA_045633585.1 Bacteroidales bacterium | reverse complement strand
GAACAGCCTACGGAGAGGAAAGAATCTTCACGACATTGCCAATAGAAGGAACGACTAACGGTCACGCTTGGGTTGACCTAGGACTTCCATCTGGCAAGAAATGGGCTACCTGCAATGTCGGTGCTACATCACCAGAAGAATACGGAGACCATTTTGCATGGGGCGAAACAAGTACAAAGGAAACATACGATTATGATAACTGTCCAACCTTTGGACTTAGTGTTTCACAGTTGCAAACGCAAGGTTATATAGACGGTGAAGGCAATCTTACATCACAATATGATGCAGCTACTGCTAATTGGGGCGGCACATGGAGGATGCCTACGAAAGCAGAACAAGAAGAATTGTTAAACAGCTGCACATGGACATGGACGACACAGAATGGCGTTAATGGCTATAATGTAGAAGGACCAAGCGGTGCAAGCATCTTCCTTCCTGCTGCGGGCGAGCGTTACGGGTCGTCGCTCCACGGCGCTGGGATCCGCGGTGACTATTGGAGTTCTACGCCTAGCGAGTACTACGACAGCAGCGCGTACTACCTCTACTTCTATAGCAACGGTCACCTCATGAATTACAACTACCGACGTTACGACGGTCAATCAGTGCGCCCAGTCTTAGAATAAAAGCGGTTAAATCAATTCATAATTCATAATTCATAATGCATAATTGGGGTGTTGCTCTTATAAGGGTGACACCTTTTTTTAAATTGAAAATTGAAAATATTGAATGTCGGAAATTTGTAGAGACGCGTCAATGTATCCTGCAAAAATAAACACACATTGACACGTCTCATAGAAATTGAGAATGTTTTATTATTTTTGAGACGTGTCAATGCGTTTTATGGCATGTTGCATTGACACGTCTCTACGGGAACGATTCTTTTTTTACACGTTGCGTTAGGGATTGGAGCGGCATCCTTTTGGAGCGTAGCGGAAAAAGATATAGCGGAAAGCCCGACGCGAAGCGGAACGCCCAGAAGGATTAAGGGTATGAGGAATTAAGGAACTAAGGAATTGAGGATTTGATGAAGTCATCTAGACTTTGAAATATGTGGATAAATAAAAAGACGTCGTCTATAAATCTATAAACGACGTCTCGGTGTCTTAAAATCGTCGGAGTGGCCCGACTCGAACGGGCGCCCGCTTGCACCCCATGCAAGAATGCTAGCCGACTGCACCACACCCCGAATTATTTTTCCCCGTAGCTTGAACCATCGAAGCAGTGCATGCAGATTTCGTCTTTTGAGACGCCGATGGCATCGCGGATGATGTCGATTGTGTTGAACTTCAATGAGTCGACACCGATGTGTTTTCTTAACATCTCAACGAGATTTGCATATTGTTTTGTTGTATGGTCGCTATAATATTCCAAGTTTTTGTAAGCGTCGCCTTCCAATTCCTTGATGCAACGGCGTGTGATCAACTCCATGTCTGTCTTTGAGTTAGAGAAGTTGAGGAATGGACATCCGTATAACAATGGAGGGCAGCTGATTCTGATGTGTACTTCTTTAGCACCGCATTCGTAGAGCATTTTTACGTTGTCGCGAAGCTGTGTTCCACGAACGATAGAGTCGTCGCAGAAGACGACTTTTTTGTCTTTTAACAATGAGGCGTTGGTGATGAGTTTCATCTTAGCGACGTGTTCTCTTTCTTCCTGAGTAACAGGCATGAAACTGCGAGACCATGTTGGAGTGTATTTTACCACGCTACGAACGTAAGGGATTTGTTTTCCGTTAGAATAACCGATTGCCATGCCGATGCCAGAGTCAGGAATAGGAGCCACGTAATCGACTTCAACGTCATCAATTTTACCCATGGCGTAACCGCCGTTATATCTCATGTTTTCTACGAAGATATCGTCATAAGCTGCTGCTGGATAGCCATAATAAATCCACATGAAAGAACACATCTGGCATTTTTTGTTAGGAGCCAACAATTGTGTGTAACCTTCTGGAGTTACTTTTACAATCTCGCCTGGACCAATCCATCTGTCGGTCTTGTAATCCATATTGACGTAGCTGTGGCTTTCTGTTGCGAGAACGAAACCATCCTCATCTTTACCGATTACGATAGGAGTACGACCGTATCTATCGCGGGCTGCGATGATGCCTTCAGGAGTGAGAATCAACATTGAGCAAGAGCCTTTGATTTTGTTGAAGACATTTTGGATGCCATCGACGAAGTCTTTGCCTTGAGTGATGAGAAGAGCGACTAACTCAGTAGGGTTGGTGTCGCCGCCGCTCAATTCAGCGAAATGTTGCTTGTTGGCAAGACATTCTTGTTCCAATTCTTTTAAGTTATTGATTCTTGCAACTGTAACGATAGCGAAACGGCCGAGATGTGAGTTTACAATAATAGGTTGTGCGTCAGTATCGCTGATGACACCGATACCCATGTTGCCATGGAATTTCGCAAGATCAGAATCGAATTTTGTTCTGAAATATGCACCTTCGATGTTGTGAATTGAACGATAGAATTTATTGTTGTCAACTGTTGCTAAACCAGCACGTTTTGTGCCGAGATGTGAATGATAGTCAGTACCGTAAAAAAGGTCAGAGATACAAGTTCTCTTTGATACTACTCCGAAAAATCCGCCCATTATTGTTAATTTTTATTATGATTTTAATGAACAACAAAAATATATATTTTTTAAAAAAATACATACAGAAATTTCATGTTTTTTGTCGTATATTTGCAAAACCAAAGTTGAATCGTAAGTTATTTATAATCAATAGAATTTTTATGAAAAAGTATTTATTAAGTATTTTTATGTTTTTAGCTGTTTTCTGTACACAGTTAAAAGCTGACGAAGGTATGTGGTTACCTTACAACTTAAGCAACCAAAGCCTTTATGAGATGCAACAACTTGGTTGCCAACTCACAGCAGAACAGATTTTCAACCTCAACCAGCCAAGTGTTAAAGACGCTATCGTACAATTTGCAAATGGCTGTACAGGCGAACTTATCTCTCCTAACGGATTGTTACTCACAAACCATCACTGCGGACTGGGTTATGTTCAAGCACTTGCATCAGTAGAGCACGATTATCTCACAGACGGTTTCTGGGCTTTGGATATGAAAGAAGAACTTTCTTGCGATGGTCTTTATGTTTCATTCCTTGCTAATGTTGAAGACGTTACAGAAACTGTTCTTAAAGGTGTAACAACAAAGGAAACTCGCGATGAAATCATCGATGAAAATATCAAAGCTTTAAAAGAAGAAGTTAAAGGCGACAGAGACGTAAGAATTGAAATCGTTCCTTTCTATAATGGCAATCAATACATTATGTTTGAATATGATGTATATCGCGACGTCCGCCTCACAGCTTGCCCTCCATGGGGAATCGGCAAATATGGCGCTGACACAGATAACTGGACATGGCCTCGTCACAAAGGCGACTTCTGTATCTTCAGAGTCTATACTTCACCTGACGGCAAACCAGCAGCTTACAGTGAAGAAAACGTCCCAATGAAATCTAAACATTACTTACCTATTAATATTAAAGGCGTAAAACAAGGCGACTACGCAATGATTATGGGTTATCCTGGCAGCACAGACCGTTATTCAACAAGCCGTACTATCAGCAACATTATCAACGAAGAAGGTCCAGCTATCATCGATTGCCGCACAACAAAACTCAACGAATATCGCAAGCACATGGACGCTGACCAAGAAGTGTTCATCAAATATGCTTCAAAACAAGCTAGCGTTTCTAACTACTGGAAATATTTCATCGGTCAGGTGAAACAATTACAACGTAACCGCGTGTATGACAGACGTTATGCTCAAGAAGAAGGATTCAGAGCATGGGTCAATGCTGATGAAAATCGCATTGCAGAATATGGTTCTATCTTCGAAGACGTTGACGCTAAATGGAGCATCATGGACGACATCAATAAGCCAATGACTTATCTCCGTGAAGCTGGCTGGAATGGCGGCGAAGCTATTTCTTTCTCACGTAGATTCAAGTCAATCAATGATATGTTGAACAACAAAGCTCCTAAAGAAGAAGTAGCAAAACTTGCTGAAGCATTAAGCGCAACAGTTCAACCTTTCTTCAAAGATTATGACATGGCTTTGGATAAAGACGTTACTATCGCTTTGTTGAACCTTATCTATAAAGATATCGACAGATATGTTCCTTCAATGATTACTGAAATCGGCGACAAGAACAATGGCGACTTCACAGCATGGGTTAATGATGCTTTCGCAAAATCTATCTTCGTAAGTCAAGAAAGAGTTGAGAACTGGCTTGCTAAACCTAAGAAGTTAGACAAAGACCCTATCTTCGTTTTGACAATGAATATCATAGAAGTTTATAACAACGTACTCATTCCTATGTATTTAGAAGCTTCTGCAGCAGGCGACGAAGCTGAACGTCTTTACATTAAAGGCTTGATGGAAATGCAGACAGAACGTAACTTCTACCCAGACGCTAACTTCACAATGCGACTCACTTACGGTAGCGTTGAACCTTACAAAGGCGCTGATGCTGTTAACTATAACTACGTCACAACAATGGACGGCGTTATGGCAAAATATAAACCAAACAACTGGGAATTTGATATTCCTCAAGATGTTAGAGATTTATATGAAGCAAGAGACTATGGTCGTTATGCAAATGAAAACGGCGACTTGATAGTTAACTTCATCACAACAAACGACATCACCGGCGGTAACTCAGGTAGTCCTGTCATCAATGGCAATGGCGAACTCATCGGCCTCGCTTTCGACGGCAACTGGGAAGCTATGAGCGGCGACCTTTCATTTGAACAAAAGGTACAACGTACAATCTGTATGGATGCTCGTTACCTCTTATGGTGCATCGAGAAAGTCGGTAAAGCTCATAACATCATCAATGAGTTGACTATTATTGAATAAACTAAGGCTATTGGCCATTGGCTTTTGGCAAATGTATATAAAAAATCGTCCCTGATATTTCAGAGACGATTTTTTTATCATTCAAGGATAAAGTATGTTGTCATTTGACAAAAAAAACGATGCCTTCATCAAGACATCGTTTTTTATTTTAAAGTTCTAGAATTCTAAAGTTCTAGAATTTTTATCAATTGTTTTCCATGAGGAATCTTTCAACTTCCATACCAGCTGTTGCGCCTGAACCTGCAGCGATGATAGCTTGACGGAACAATCTGTCTTGGCAGTCGCCAGCAGCGAAGATACCAGGAACGCTTGTTGCTGTTGATTTAGGTTTTGTGATGATGTAACCAGCTTCGTCCATTTCTAATTTATCTTTGAAGATAGCTGTGTTAGGTGTGTTGCCGATTGCTTCGAAGAAACCGTCGATGTTGAGAGTGCGTTCTTCGTTTGTTACGCTATTGACGACAACTGCGCCTTGTAATGTTGCCATGAAACCTTCTGATTCGCCGAATAATTCTTTTGTTTGAGTATTCCAGAGGACTTCGATGTTAGGAGTGTTGAGAACTCTGTGTTGCATTGCTTTAGAAGCGCGGAGAACGTCACGACGAACGATCAAATAAACTTTGTTGCAGAGGTGTGAGAGGTATGTAGCGTCTTCGCAAGCTGTGTCGCCGCCGCCAACAACAGCAACGTCTTTGCCTTTGAAGAAGAAACCGTCGCATGTAGCGCAAGCTGAAACGCCGCCGCCTTTGAATTGGTCTTCACCTTTAACGCCTAACCAACGTGCTGATGCGCCTGTAGCAACAACGATAGTGTCAGCTAACAATTCATCGCCCATGTCTGATTTTACTCTGAAAGGACGTGATGTTGTGTCGACTTCAATGATAGAACCCATGCGGAATTCAACGCCGAAACGTTCAGCTTGTTGACGGATGTCTTGCATCATTTGACCGCCGTGTACGCCTTGTGGGTAGCCAGGGAAGTTCTCGATTTCTGTTGTTTGCATCAATTGACCGCCTGTGATAGGACCTTCGTAGATAACAGTTTTAAGGTCAGCGCGGCAAGTATAAATCGCTGTTGTGTATCCTGCAGGGCCTGAGCCGAGGATAAGACATTGTACTCTTTCCATGTTTTATATTTTTTATGTTAAATTTTTCTTCTTGCAAAAATAAACTTTTTAGCGAAGCTATAATTAATAAAACAAAATTTATTTTAGTTAGAAGTTAGAAGTTAGGAATGAGGAGTTAGGAGTTTTTTTAAAACTAAGAACTAAAGCTGTTGAACTAAGAACCTTGAATTGTTCGGTCACTTCGACAAACTCAGTCACAGTTTATAAAAAGTTCTTAGTTCTTGGTTCTTGGTTCTTAGTTCTATCTTATCACCACTCTTTTTGAGATTCTATCAACGCCATTATTTATAGAGATGAAGTATGTTCCTTTTGGAAGGAAATTCAAATCTAGTGTTCCATCAGAGAAGTTATTGTCTGAAAATAATTTTACACCAAGGATATTATAAACTGAGATGTTATATTCTTGTTCCAATCCTGAAGTGATTCTTACAATGCCGTCTGATGGATTAGGAGAAATTGACAGATTGAATTTCTCTTGAGACGGAATTTCGGTTATATCGGTAATAGATTCAAAGTTGATGAATAAATCGTCAATGTAAAATATTTTACTAAAAGTTGAACTGTAGCCTTGACCACTGCTTTCATATCGTATTCTAACTTGTATATAATCGTGTCCAATATAATCATTTAATGAAACTAAAACCTCTTTCCATTCTCCTCTTTTATTGAATATTGCCAATTTGTGCCATGTCTTTCTGTCAGTTGTGACTTCGACAAATGCATTGCCGTTGTGTAACCAATTTACATCATGAGCAATTACGATTTTAAATCCAAGATTGACATTTTTAACGCTGTCAGGAATTGAAAACCATTGAGATTCTATAATTTGCAGGATGTTGTCGTTGGTAAAACTCTCGGATTTCAAACAGTTTTCTGAGTTGTAATTACTAATGCTCCAGTTATTATTGTTTAAGAATATACCTTCTGTTGTATCATCTTTAAAGTCATAAAAGACAGGAAGTTGAAGCTCCTGCAAGGTGAATACTGAATCTGGATTTGAAGCAGGGCTTTCTTTTCCATCGGCATGAACTCCTTTCACATAATAACGATGCCATTCGTTGTCGATGAATTCTTTGTCAACGAATGAATTGTTTGTCGTTTCTACTAAAAGTTCGTCATCTTTGAAAAGTCTGTACGATTCAGTTTCTGGAGCTTCATCCCAACTCAGGAATACATTGCCGTCTTTTGCTACAGCACTGAAGTCTTGTGGCGCGAGCCATCCGTCGGCGAGTTCGGCAGCGGCGGCTATTGTTGCTTTTACGAAACCTTGTGCCAATGCGAAGCAATTAACTCCAGCGCCTATTGTGTCAGTTCGCTGATGATAATGTATGTTTTTACTTTTGTATTCAATGTCACCGATATATAATGCAGGATATTCATAAATGTTGAAAGGCATGTGGTCTCCGCCGTAAGAATCCATATAGGTAAAACGACATGTCGGCATCTCAGGAATATAAAGATTGGCAACATGTTGATAATATTTGAATAGATGTTCTGAAATATAAGAATAACCGGAATACATAGTGACGTCGCCGTATTCTGGACCAGGCCAGAAACCAAGCATGTCGAGGTTGAAGACGCCGAGTATGTTCATATTTTCGCGAGCGCATTTCTGTACGAAAGGATAACTGCCCACCATCCATCTTTCTTCTCCATTGAAAGGTATGTAGAGTATGGTGCGTTTGAATTCATGTTGGCTCAAGATACGAGCGCATTCCAGAACGCCTGCAGTTCCAGAGGCGTTATCGTCGGCACCAGGACCGTCGGGATGGTCGTAGTGAGAAGAGATGATGATGTATTCATCTGGGAATTCTGTTCCGAGCTGCACTGCTATGATGTTGCCAGCTTCGAGGGTGTCGGTTCCGCCAATCGTCGCAGTGTGATTATGGATGTAAGTCTCCAGACCTATTTCTTCAAATCTGTCTAAGAGATAATTTTGAGTTATGAGAGCTTCCGGTTTTCTTGCATCGCGAATGTATTGCTGCATCCAGTCGATGGTGTTATATAAATTAATTGTATCCACCTGACGGAGCATCTCTACGATGGCAGGGTTTGTTTCTGTTACAGAAGGATAAGTCTGGTTTCGGTTGCCTTTATTGTCGACAAGCACCTGAGATTGTATTGCGTTAATGCTTAGTAATAAAGCGATTACAAGAATTAAATGTCTTTTCATGATGAAGTGAGATTAAACATTACAAAGATAGAATTTTTTTAATAAAAAATCTGTTGACCATTGTCAGTTGTCTATTGACTTTTTATATCTTTGTGATATGCTTTGAATCGTAAATGTTCTTGGCATCTAATAGATTTAGTAACTTAATAACTCAAAAAAATATGGCAAAAAACAGACTCATAGGCGATTATCCTGTTATCGGAATCCGCCCAACCATCGACGGCCGTCGTGGTGCTCTTAAAGTACGTGAATCTCTTGAAGATCAGACAATGAATATGGCAAAAGCTGCCGCTAAGCTCTTCACAGATAACTTGAAATATTCAAATGGCGAACCTGTAAAAGTCGTCATCGCTGACACTACAATAGGTCGTGTTGCAGAAGCAGCTGCTTGTGCTGACAAATTCAGAAAAGAAGGTGTCGACATCACATTGACAGTGACACCTTGCTGGTGCTACGGCGCTGAGACAATGGACATGGACCCAATGACAATCAAAGGCGTTTGGGGTTTCAACGGCACAGAACGTCCAGGTGCTGTTTATCTCGCATCAGTGCTCGCAACACACGCTCAAAAAGGTCTCCCAGCTTTCGGCATCTATGGTCATGACGTACAAAACGCTGACGACACTTCAATCCCAGCTGACGTACAAGAGAAACTCTTACGCTTCGCTCGCGCTGCTGTCGCTGCTGCTTCAATGCGTGGCAAGTCATACCTCCAAATCGGTTCTATCTGTATGGGTATCGGTGGCTCTATCATCGACCCTAACTTCATCGAAGAATATCTCGGAATGCGCGTTGAATCAGTCGACGAAGTGGAAATCATCCGCCGCATGACTAACGAAATCTACGATAAAAACGAATACGCAAAAGCACTCGCTTGGACCAAAGCTAAATGTATCGAAGGTCTCGACAAAAACCCAGAATATCTTAAGAAGACAGCTGCAGAGAAAGAAGAGATGTGGGAATTCGTCGTTAAGATGATGGTTATCATCAAAGACATGATGAACGGCAACCCTAACCTCCCAGAAGGCTGCGAAGAAGAAATGGTAGGTCATAACGCTATCGCTGCTGGTTTCCAAGGTCAACGTCAATGGACCGACTTCTATCCAAACGGCGACTTCGCTGAGTCAATGCTTAACTCTTCATTCGACTGGAACGGCGCACGTGAGCCTTATATCCTCGCAACAGAAAACGACGTCCTCAACGGCATCGGCATGTTGTTCATGAAACTCTTGACAAACCGTCCACAGATGTTCGCTGACGTTCGTACATACTGGAGTCCAGAAGCAGTGAAAGGCGCAACAGGCTACGACCTCGAAGGCGTTGCACAACAATCAGGCGGTATCATCCACCTCATCAACTCAGGTGCTTGCTGCGTCGACGCATCAGGCGTTTGTAAAGACGAAAACGGTAACAACGTAATGAAACAATGGTGGGATGTAACAGAAGCCGACCAAGACGCTATGATGAAAGCCACAGAATGGTGCTCTGCTGACTACGGCTATTTCCGTGGTGGCGGTTACTCATCACGCTTCGAGACAAAAGCTGAGATGCCTGTCACAATGATTCGTCTCAACCTCGTCAAAGGCCTCGGACCATGCATCCAAATAGCAGAAGGCTGGACTGTCAACCTCCCAGAAAAAGTATCTGACACATTATGGAAACGCACCGACTACACATGGCCTTGCACATGGTTCGCTCCACGCACAACAGGTAAAGGCGCATTCACAACAGCATACGAAGTGATGAACAACTGGGGCGCAAACCACGGAGCTATCAGCTACGGCCACATCGGTGCTGACCTCATCACATTATGTTCAATGTTACGCATCCCTGTATCAATGCACAACGTGCCAGAAGAAAAGATATTCCGTCCTTCAGTATGGAACGCTTTCGGCATGGATAAAGAAGGCCAAGACTTCAGAGCATGCGCTAACTTCGGACCAATGTATAAATAATAAATAGTTGAAAGTGTAGAGTTTAGAGTAGCATACCCTCGCCACTACTCTCCACTCTCCACTCTTCACTTTAAACTTTACAAAAATGAGTATCATAGACGAAAAACATTATACAGAATTTCTTAGACAAGCTCATCGTTATGGTGATTCAAAGTTGACTTTATGCAGCAGCGGTAATCTCTCATGGCGCATCGACGACAACCTCGCTCTCGTTTCAGGAACAGGTTCTTGGGTGCCTACTTTAAAAGAAGAAAACATCTCTCTCTGCAATATTGAGACTGGCGAATTCCTCAATGGCGTGAAGCCTTCAATGGAAAGCACATTCCACCTCGGAATCATGCGTCAACGCCCTGAAGTCAATGTGGTGTTCCACTTCCAATCGGAATACGCCACAGCGATAGCTTGCATGAAAGAAAAACCAACAAACTTCAACGTCACTGCTGAGATACCAATCCACGTTGGAAGAGAGATTCCTGTCATACCTTATTACAGACCAGGTTCTCCAGAATTAGCAAAGGCAGTTCTTGAAGCGATGAAAGACCATAACTCATGTCTCATGACAAACCACGGTCAGGTGGTATGTGGCAAGAGCTTCGACGAGGTCTTTGAACGCGCCACATTCTTCGAGATGGCATGCAGAATAATTGTACAGTCAGGTGGCAACTATTCAACCTTGACACAAGAAGAGATTGAAGATTTAGACGTTTACGTTTTAGGAAAGAAAAAATAAGATGAAGAGATATATAGCAGCAGACTTCGGTGCTGGCAGCGGTCGTGTCATCGTAGGGACGCGATTAATCGCGTCCGTACAAAATGATGCAATAGCATCTAATGAGATTCAACTAGAAGAAATCCATCGTTTTGAAAATAATCAAAAGATGATTGACGGTCATCTCAGATGGGATTTCAACGCTCTTTTCAATGAACTTAAAATTGGTTTAAAGAAAGCCTTCGCCAAATACGGCGACGAGATTGAAAGCATCGGCATCGACACATGGGGCGTCGACTTCGGGCTTTTGGATAAAGACGGAAAATTGATTTCCACTCCAATATGTTATCGCGACGACAGAACCAAAGGAATGTTAGAATTAGCATTCCAGAAACTGCCAAAGGAAGAATTTTTCCAACATGCTGCTAATCAGTTTATGGAAATAAACACAGCGTTTCAGTTGTTGAGTAGCGTCTCAGAATTAGAATCAGCCGAAAAACTGCTGTTTATGCCGGATTTGTTTAACTATTTCTTGACAGGAAAATGTTGTAACGAATTCACCATATCTTCAACATCACAACTTTTAAATTCTTTGACACATCAGTGGGACGATGTCATCTTCAACAGACTAGGATTGCCAAGACGCTTGATGCAAGAGATTGTTTATCCTGGCACTGTAATAGGACGCCTCGCCGATGAGCTCGCCGACGAGGTTGGCGGCAATGCCAATGTCGTCGCTGTCGGCTCGCACGACACCGCGAGTGCCGTCGCTTCCATCAGTGACGCCTCCGACGACTGGGCGTTCATCAGCTCCGGCACATGGTCGCTCATGGGAACACCGACAAAAGAACCTATCATCTCCAAAGAAGCCCTCGAGTCTGACTTTACCAACGAAGGCATGACAGACGGAAGGATACGATTCCTGAAAAACATCACCGGACTATGGCTCATACAACAACTCGTGAAAGAGTGGGAGCAAGAAGGCTACAAATGCGACTATTCTGAATTAGTAAAAGAAGCAGAACAATCAGGATTTAACTCATCATTCGATGTTGATGACGCATGTTTCATGAATCCTGAAAAGATGTCGGAAGCTATCGTTTCATATCTTAAAGAAAGAAATGAAGACATTCCTGTCACCAAAGGCGATTTCATGAGATGCATCTGTATCTCTTTGGCAAAGAAATATGCTGAAGTCAAGGCACAGATGGAACGCTGTACCAACAAGAAGATCAACAAGATTTACATCGTTGGCGGCGGTTCAAGAAATCAGCTGTTAAACAAACTCACCGCAGAATACACAGGATGCGAAGTCATCAGAGGTGACGTTGAAGCCACCGCGATGGGAAATATCTTGGTTCAATTAGGAGTTAGGAATTAGTAGCCGCAGCTCACAACTCACGGCTCATAGCAATATTAAATTATGACACAAAATCTACAATCGAGACTTGTTGAGAAGAAGTATCTCTTGACATTCATTTTGATAACATCATTATTTGCCTTATGGGGCTTTGCCAACGACATCACGAATCCGATGGTCGCTGCGTTCCAGACGGTGATGGAGTTGTCCGCCGCAAAGGCATCGCTCGTGCAATTCGCCTTCTATGGCGGCTATGCCACAATGGCGATACCAGCAGCTCTCTTCGCGCGACGCTACAGTTACAAAAAAGGCATCTTGCTCGGACTTATACTTTACGCCATCGGCGCGTTTATGTTCATCCCAGCAGCTAACCGTCAGGAGTTCGGTTTCTTCTGTGTTTCATTATACGTCCTCACTTTCGGACTCGCTTTCCTCGAAACGACAGCTAATCCTTATATCTTATCTTTAGGCAGCAAAGAGACATCAACACGTCGTCTCAACCTCGCTCAGGCGTTCAACCCTATAGGCTCTCTTATGGGTATGTTCGTGGCTTCTCGTATCGTGCTCGCTAAACTTGAATCCGACACAGCAGCGGTGCGCGAAGTGGGATTCTCCAATCTCGATGAAATGACAAAACTCACAATACGCGAACACGACCTCGATATCATCAGAAATCCTTATGTCGCTCTCGGTTGTGTGGTGTTGTTCGTCTTCGTCATCATCGCGATATTCGTGAAAAATGAAAGTAGGGACGCGATTAATCGCGTCCGTACAGATAACAAAGGCGTATTAAAACGTCTTTTCTCTAATAAAGTTTATCGTGAAGGTGTCATCACTCAGTTGTTCTACGTGGCAGCTCAAATCATGACATGGACTTTCATCATTCAATATGCCGACCGTCTTGGCATCGACAAGGCCACAGCGCAGCTTTATAACATCATCGCGATGGGAATGTTCTTGTGCGGCCGTTTCATCAGTACCTTCTTGATGAAATATGTCAACTCACGCAGACTTCTCATGTTCTTCGCCATCGGCGCGATGCTCGCTTCTGCAGGAACAATATTGATTGACGGCGTCTTGGGACTTTACTGCTTGATGGCGATTTCTGTCTTCATGTCGCTCATGTTCCCAACGATTTACGGCATCGCCTTGGAAAACGTCAGCATAGAAGACAGTTCATTAGGCGCAGCATTCTTGGTCATGGCCATCGTCGGCGGCGCATTGATGCCACCGCTTCAAGGTATGATTATCGACATGGGAACAGTCGCTGGACTCCCAGCAGTAAACTTCTCATTCATACTTCCATTCATCTGTTTCGTAGTGATATTCATTTACGGATTGAGAACAAGCAGAATTGTTAAGAACTAAGGCTTTTGAACTTTTTTAATAATGGAAATAAAAAAGACATCGTCATTTTTTTGGCGATGTCTTTTCTTTTGGGCGTTCCGCTACGCGTCGGGCTTTCCGCTATATCTTTGCTCGTAGCCTCGCAAAGGATGCCGCTCCAATCCCTAACGCTTGAGGGCTGCTAACAACTCTACACTCCTAACTCCACACTCCTAACTATTCACATTTTCCGCCACAATCTCCGCGATGTCTCTAACTTGAACTGGAGCTAATCTTGCGAATGTCTTCAGACATAAAGGACAGGCTGTCACGATTTCGTCTGGAGTGTTATGCATCAAATCTTTAATAGAATTCTTCGTGATTTCATCCCGCTCTTCTAATGTCATGGTCAGACTGCCAATGCTTCCTCCGCAACAGACTGCCATGTCTTTATTAGATTTGCCTGGTGTCAACAGACCAATATTGTCGATGATATTACGTGGTTCGTCATAAACGCCAAAGGCGCGTCCTAACTCACAAGGGTCGTGATAGACATAACGCTTGTCGTTTCTATCAATGTTTAACTTGTCGTTTTCAATCAATTCGTTGATGTATTGAGTGTGATGTAAAACCTCAATGCCTTCAAGTTGATATTCTTCTTTGAAAACCCTATAGCAGATAGGGCAGGAAAGGACTAGTCTCTTCGCTCCAGAGTTCTTTATCAATTCGGTGTTTTTATCTATCAATGCTTTGGCTTCATTAACCTTGCCTGTGAGCATCATTGGACGTCCGCAGCAGATGCTTCCTTCTGCGTCTAGGAATTCGTAATTCTCTTTCGCAATCTCGAAAATCTTCTTCATCGAACGTGTGATGGTCGGAGTGAGATGCGACATACAACCGGCGAAGTATAGCGTCTTTTGGCTGTGAGCTGTGAGCTGTGAGCTATGAGCTTTATCTTGTGGTCTTGTGGTCTTGTAGTCTTGTTGACTTTTTAAATACTCAAAATCCGACTTAATCTTGTAATATGTCTTGTTTCGTTGAGCAGTCTTTATGTTTAACGATTCGATTCCTAAAGGACAAACCTCGATGCATTTTCCGCACATCAGACATTTCTCGGTCATGGCTTTGACGTCTCTTCTTCTTTTTCCTTTTCTGATGTTACGGATGAAATAAACTGCAGTGTTTTTGTAGTTGTCTTTCACCTCGCTCATAGGGCAGACATCGATGCAGAGTCCGCAGCTCGGACATGAATATATCTCTGCTAAAGCGTATCCTTTGCGAGGTTCCGTCGTCTTCAATCCTGCGTTGCGAAGCAATATCAAAAGTGCCTCCGCTGGTATGTGCATATATCGTGAGAAAGGCAACAAGGTCATGAAGATGGCCAAGTCGATGGAATATAACCACCAGAAAACCATGCTTAATGTCTCGTTATAATTGCCTCCGAATAATAATTCAAAACCTAGATATTTTGTCAGGAACGAGCCGCCTGCAATGTTGGCCATCGATGATTCTGCCAAGAAACGTAATGGGAAAATAGTCCATAACGACAATCTTACCAAGTCTTCTTTGATGCCGAATTTGGTGACACGTTTCAATCCTACGTTCTTAGGTTTTTTCTTCTTTACCGCAGCGATGACGATGCCGCTTATTATCATTAATAAGAAGAAATCCATCAAGAAACTGAATATCTGTGCTTTGAGACTTAAGTCTTCAATTGCGAAGTAACGGAAGAAAATAGGGAGGTATAAGTTCGACATCAATTTTGGCATGAATGGCACTTCCAATCCTCTCAATGGTGAAAATGCGACGCTTTCAAAATGCCCGACGATGATAATCATGAACCATCCTAATGCGATGGACATGTGCATATAACCGAGGAGCGGCTTGCGTTTCCATATCTTTGTGTGAAGGAGGCAGTCGTTGACGAGGTCTCTGAAGTTTTTCCATGCCGACTTAGGATAGATGAGCGAGCGTAAGAACTTGCGTCGGTCTTCCTTAGGTAGTTGAAAAACGATGCGTATCATGCCGATGAGACAATACAAAAGCACGAATGTCATGCTTATAACGAAAGGCAATACGAATGGGTCAAACAGTGGTCTCATATATTTTGTTCGTTATAAATTCTTGTTATTGAAAGTAATATGTTTCTCGTGTTGATGCCGCGGCTGCAGACCAACATACATTTTCCGCACATCATGCATTTCTTGACTTTCTCGACGGCTTCTTTTTCCTTGCCGCGTTGCAACATCAAGATTATCTGTCGGAAACTGACGTCGGTGAACTTGCCTGCTGTGCAAGTCGCGGTGCATAATCCGCAAGACATGCAAGTCTTGACATCTGGATTTAAAGCTTCCAATTTGTTAAATAATTTCAAGTCTACATCATCCATCTGGATGTGCGAACTCTTTGATATGCTGAAACCGAAATCAATCATAATTTTGAACTAAGAACTAAGAACTAAGAACCAAGAACCTTAAACCAGAGGTCTGTTGTCTGTAGTCTGTTGTCCGTTGGCTTTTAAATAATTAAACACTTCCACTGCTGCTGAGCGTGCTTCTGCTAATGTCTCTGGCAATGTCTTTGGCGAGGAGCATGCTCCTGCCACGAAGACGCCTCTTTCTTTAGTGAGATTCAAGCCAGAGAAGATGTCGCGAGTCTCGATGAAACCGTCGGCATTGCTTTTTATGTTGAGCATATTTTGTATTCTCTCAACGCCTTCGGCTTTCTCCATACCGCACATCAATACCAACAAATCGAGAGTCATCTTCATAGGTGTTCCGAGTAATGTGTCTTCTGCTTTGATGACGAGTTTGCCGTCAATGTTTTCCGACACTTCACAGACGCGACCTCTCACACATTTTATGTCAAAGTCTTTCTGTGCCTTGAGATAAAGGTCTTCGTAGCCTTTGCCGAACATACGTAAGTCCATATAGAAACAATAGACGTCGGCATCTGGGAATTCGTCTTTTATCTCGCAGGCTTGCTTCAAAGCGGTGGCACAGCATGCCTTGGAACAATAAGTGTTGTTGACTTTCACGTCTCTTGAACCGACGCAATGAACAAAACCGATGCGTTTTGGTTCGTCGATACGTTCGTCTTTATGTGTCTTGAAGTAATCTTCTAACTCGGCATTGGTGATGACATTATTGTAAATGCCGTAGCCGTATTCTTGTTTCTTCTCTGCCTTGAAAAGGTCGAAGCCTGTGCAGACGACGATTGCAGATACGTCGTAAGTCTTGTTGTTAGAAAGCGTTACGTGGAATATGTCGCCTTCTTTTTCTATATTATTGATACGAGAATTTAACTTAATCTCGACGTCTTTCACTTGTTCTTTTAATCTTTCTAGAAGATCTTCGGCATTGTCGCTTGATGGGAAAAGTCTATCCCATTGTGCTAGATGTCCGCCTATCTTGTCACTTCTTTCGATGATGATAGGAGTGAGTCCGAGACTCTTCAGCTGATGAGCAGTCTCCAGTCCTGCAGGACCTGCGCCGATGATGAGTATTTTATGGGTGTTCATAACGTATATATTATGGCTATGAGTTATGAGCAGTGAGCTATGAGCAGTAAAATTGGCTCAAGGCTCATTGCCCACGGCTCGCAGCATTTAAATTAATTTTATGTTAATAGGATTTATCGGTGTTCCAAGTTCTTTGTTGTTGATACCTTTATATTTAGCTTTAGGGTCGTATTCTATTCCCATTTTTTCCAATAAAGGTTCTATCGCCACTTGGTGCATCTGCAATCCTAAGTCCCAAGGGTTGTAACCCATGACGAGACCTGCTACTTCTTCGTATGTGAGGGCAGGTATTCCGTAACCATTTTTGCCGTATGTCTTGCCAGTCTGTTCCGCGATGACGTATTGCCAGCGGTCGAGGAAGTAAGGGCATCCTGGACAGTTGGTGATTATCAAGTCGGGTTCGTAAGGTTCCATCGACTCGAATTTTTTATATGTATTTGATAATGAATATCCGCGGTTGGCTTGTATGAAATATTGGCGGAATCCGAATCCGCAGCACTGACGGCGTTCTGGATAGTCGACGACTTCGCCGCCCCATGCTTCTATCATTCCGACCAAGACGTGTGGATATTCTGCGCCGCCGAAACCTTTGGAAGGGAACATCTTGGAATAATGACAGCCGATGTGTTCCACGACTTTAAGCGGTTTTCCTGTCTTGACATTGACGAGTTTATATTTTGCTTGCTTCGCAATCTCGTGACGGAATTTATAGATGATGTCGCTGGCGTGAGCGAGATATTTTGGTTTCGCGAATTCTTTTTTGCATGAGTCCCAGAGATATTGACGGATTTTGGCTTCCAACTCAGGGAACTCGTGCCATGTCTCTAAGGTCTCGGTATAACAACCGAACGAGGTGATGCAAGAGCATACATAATTTTCGTAGCCGCTTTCGTGCATCAGAGCGAACTGACGAGCGATGATGGTCATGGCTGTCTCCTGTGGAATGCTGTCGCTGTGATATGCGATGCCGCCGCAGGTGGTGTGATAGGCACTCTCGTAAAAGTCTTTGCCTAACTTATTTCTTGTTATATCTAAAAATGTTACTTCAGAACCAGGGAAGAATGACTGACGAATGCAGCTTCTTACGTAGAAGTAATGATCATCGGGAATGTCTTTCTGATAATCAGCCCAAATTTTTTGTTTGCCTTCTACTATCATGATTATCCGTTGTTTAGATGTTTTTCATTGTTGTTGACTGTATAAACTTTCTTGAAATATTCTTCTTCGCTGAGGTTTTCTTTTTCAGCTTGGCGATGAGCGTCGTCGATGACTTTGTTCATCAGTTCTGTCGCGCCTGTCACGTCGAAGATGTTTTTCAGTTGGTCGAGGCTCTCTTGAGGAATCTTACGCAATCCGCCTGGGCCGTCGCCATCGAGGTTGGATCCCATTCTGCGATGAAGGTCGTCGAGGTTTTCATTTATCCATTTTCCTACGGTACCGAATTCTTTGTGCTCATCGTAACTGAAGTTGCGAGGATAGATGCAATAACCATGATTTAAAATATTGCCGCATAAGTCTTTGACTAAAATATATTGCTGGCGGCCTTTCTCCGATTCCATGTAATATCCGCTTTGCATAGCAAGTTTGCGTAATGCCATGATGATGAGACCGGGAGCGTTGCCACGAGGACAGCGTGTCACGCACGACATGCATTCTCCGCAGTACCAGATGGTATCGCTTTTCAATAAGGCTTCAAGTTCGTCTTCGTCCTTACGTTGAACGATATTGACGATATTCTTAGGATTGTATTTATAAAACTCAGCAGCAGGACAAACCGCAGTGCATACACCGCAGTTCATACAGGCCTTCAAACCCTCCTTGATGCGGTAGTCTTCTTGCAACTTTTCGTAAAGATGTCCTTTATATAATGTGTCAGATGACATGTTTTATTTGTTTAAGTAAAATAATATATAGTAAAAACGTTTACTAATTTTTGTGAACGCAAAAGTAATAAAAAAACATAAATAATGAAATAATGTTTTGTGGAAATTTTAGATGAACTCAGAACACAGAACACAGAACTTTTTTTGTTGTCAGCAATCAGTGTTGAGCCCTGAAAGGGCGAGACAAATATATAGCGGAAAGCCCGACGGCTTTGCCGGAACGCCCAAAAACAATAAAAAAAGTGTAGTCTTAAAAAACTACACTTTTTATTTTTGAACGAGTTTATTGGATGTTATTCCCAGACAAAAGTATATTCAGATACGATGTGCTCGCAATCTTCTTCATTATGTTTAACTATGACTTTGTTGACGTAGCCGTCTGCATCAAATTCGTATAAAAATTTATCTGAGTATGTGTATGTTGTATCATTTAGTGTATAAGTGTTAGTGTGAGTGTCAAATAGTTTTTGAGTCGCTAATCCTGCAAGTTCAGGATGAGCTACAAATAGATATTCGCTTTTCTCTAGATATGGTATGATAGGATTGTATCCTTTAGTTGTATAGTTATTTTCGTATGTGTATGTATTATTTTCCGTCATTTCTGAATGATTACTATGTGATGTTATCAGCTTATCGTCATTCCATTCTAATAAATGTGTACCCGAATAATTCTTATGCTCAATTAATCTGTCAGATGAATTATATTTGAAAGTGGAATCAAAAGTTATAGCATTACCAACGATTCCAGATGCAAGACCGTTTTCAAGGAGTAATGTGCATTTTTCCTGTTCAAGACCATTCCTATCGAAAGTGATATCAATACTATTCTCGTTCCAAACGAATGAGTATTTAAATATAAAGGTTCCGATTTCCCCTAAATCGTATATATATGAATATTCACTCAAGTGACCTTGATCGTCATATTTTAAAATTTTTTCATCATTGATATAACGAATCTTTACTAATTTTTTTGTAGGTTCTTCTTCGTTGTTGTCAGGCTTGCATGAAGTGAAGTTTACACCCATAACGATGGCCATTAAGACCATTCCAATAGTTATAAATTTTTGCATAGGTTACTTGTTTTGATGATTTATTTTTTTGTATCGTGTTATACGTCTCTACATTAATTTTCAATTTTCAGTTTTCAATTTTCAATTTCTCAACAACGGTATCGCTATCAATCTCCATCATACATTTAAAATGTCTTTTCGGACATTCTTTGAATCCCAACTTGCTGCAAGGACGGCATTTAACATCTTTACATTCAACGATATGACATTTCTCTTTTTCGTTTGGAAGATAAGGATACATGCCAAGTTCGGGGACGGTGTTACCCCAGACTGAGACGATGTTTTTATGAAACGCCGCAGCGATGTGCATCAAACCGGTGTCGTTAGTCAAAACTGACTTTGCTTTTTTTACAATAGACGCCGACTGTTCCAGATTTATCTTCCCAACCAAGCTGATAGCTGACAGCTGACAGCTGACAGCTGATAGAATCTCCTCTGCTCTCTCCGCATCGTCAGGACCACCAAGAAGTATGACAGGTTCGTTTAATTTCTTGATGATATCAATGACTTTTACAGCTGGCAATATCTTTGTCTTATATGTTCCGCCGATGACGAGAGCATGATATCCTTTTTGAAATTCTTCTGGAAGTTCGCTCAAAGGATAATTGTTTTTTTCAGAGATGAAGAAGTCAAGTCCTTGATAGTCATTCTTTACTCCTAAGTCATCAACGGCTTTGAAATATCTGTCGACGATATGGATGTCGGGCATCAGATTGATTTTGAAAGTCGTGAGCAAGAACTTCTTGAAATTGAGTTTAGGGAAAGAGTTATGAGGTTTATGCAAAGCGCGAGTTACTCGCAGACTTCTCTTATTTTTTTGTAAATCAGCGATATAATCGTAATTCTCGAGTCTTAGTTCTTCTATGTTTTTCTTTAAAGAATCATCGTATTCGTGTACCTTATTAATATAAGGGTTTGTCTTGTAAAGACTGCTGAATTTCTTTTTTGTCAATACATGAATCTCCACGCTGTCGATCTGATTTTTCAGACAACGAATCACAGGTGTCGTCAACACGATATCACCTATTGAACTAAAACGAATAACGAGTATTTTCATATTTTAACTAAGAACTAAAGCTGTTTAACTAAGAACTTTACCCTAACCACTACTCTCAACTTTTAACCTTACACTTTCAACTTTTCATCTCTGAATATCAGTTCGACGGTTTCTTCATAAACATCTAAATTGTTTATTTTCTTCACCTTACGCCAAATATTCTGTGGGTCTTCAAATGAATTCATCAAGTAAGACCAGAGTTCTTTCATGCATCCTATTATCTTCGGACTTCCGCCAGCGTGACGTAGTCTTTCAAGATAAAGCGACACGATGAAATGATGTAGTTTCTTTTTTCTTTCTTCGTAATCGAATGATATTCCTTTTATCTCATCGGCGAGGAACGGATTGGTTAACAAGCCTCTGCCGAGCATGAACATCGATACTGAAGGTAATTTCTCGCTGATGCGTTTATAGTCTTCCACTGAGAAAATATCGCCGTTATACACCAAAGGGCGTTTGATGAGCGGAGCTATCTCAGCGAATCTGTCGACGTCGGCATTGCCTGTATAAAGCTGCTTTCCTATTCTTGGATGTATGATGATTTCACTGAAAGGATAAGCGTTGAAACTGTCTATGAGTTTGTCAATTTCAGTGTCTTTGAAATAACCGAGGCGGCATTTAAGACTGAATTTTATTTCTATGTTATTAAATACCTTGTCGAATATCTCTCTTACTCTCAGAGGTTCCGCCATGAGACCACAGCCTCTTGTCTTATTGGCGACTCTTGGGAAAGGACAGCCCATGTTAAGGTTGATTTCCTTATAACCCATCGCCTGACATTGGTTGGCGAAACGTATTATCTCTTCAGCATCGTTAGCAAGTATCTGCGGTGTTAAAGTATTGACGTCGTTGAACTTAATGTCAATCTCCTCGCCCCTAAGACTTCTGCTGTTATCTTTGTGTATCCCCGTGAAAAAGGGCGTGTAGAATTTGTCTATTCCACTGAAATATTCCTTGAAAAGGTTACGATAAACCGCATCGGTGATGCCTTGAAACGGAGCTAAACTTAAGGTAATCATTTCTTTTTTAAAATTGATGTTACAAAACTGAAACATAAAACCAAAGCCGCTATCAAAGATGCCGCTCTGTAGATATAATCGCCATGACGCGAATAGAACGTCATTTCGTCGTTGACATTCAGGGTGTTGCGTAAACCGATAGGCTCCCAGTATTTGCTGCACTCGACAACATCGCCTCTCTGATTGATGAAGCCGGAGATGCCTGTGTTGGCTGAGCGCGCCACGCTACGTCGGTTTTCGATGGCGCGAAGCTTCGACATCTCTAAGTGCTGCCTATGCCCAGGAGTGTCGCCCCACCAGCCGTCGTTGGTGATGACGAATATCATATTCGCTCCATCTCTTACAAAATCAGTGACATAACCGCCAAAGACTGACTCATAACAAATCAAAGGTGCGACTTTATATTTCCCATAATCAAATACCGAAACAGTGTCTTCTTTTTTCAATGTTCCTATAGTTCCGCCTAAGTCGATGGCAAGATTTTTAATAGGTCGCATGAACCACCACGATGGCATCATCTCGACGCCTGGTGTCAGCTTCGACTTCTGATGTATCTGAATGTCAGCAGTGTCGTTGATGGATAATGCTGTGTTATATGAATAGTAATATTCGTCGGCATCGTAGAACTTACGTGCGGCGAAGTCGTTTTTGTCGTCAGCCATGCCTAAAGTGCTTGCACCAACGATATACGTCACATTGTTATTCTTCGAGAAAAGCTTCGATTCTCTTACTGAATAATATAAATTGATCTTTTCCAGCCAGATGCTCTCATGAATCGACGACTCTGGGCTTAATACAAAACGTGTCTTTTCTGTAATCAAAGGCTCTGCTACGCTAAAGTTACGATTCAAAATCTTAGCACTACCAAGAGTGAACTCTTCATTCCATGGGTCAATATTAGGCTGTGCAATAACGACTTCTACTTCTTCACCTTTCTCTTCATAAGAATGATACATGATCTTACTCGCAATTATTGGTACAATAACTACAGCGAGGAAAAGGAGAAATTGAGGAATTAAGGATTTGAGGATTTGAGGATTTGGGGAACTTGTAGTCTTGTAGTCTTGTAGTCTTATTATTGTCTTATACGCCAAAATATTAGCTAAAAGGACCCAAATCGTTCCTCCTGCTGTTCCAGTGAATTCATACCATTGAACCCAGGTGTGATTATGTGAGAATACGTTGCCGATATTGAGCCAAGGCCAGTTGAGTTGCCATGTGAGATGCAGATTTTCAAAGGCTAAGAAAAATAATATAAGTAAGAAAAATCCACCTTTGTTATGAAATATTTTTTTTCTTGTGAAATGATAAAGCCAGAATGTCGTCGCCATGAAGGAGCTGTTGAGCAATATCATAGCGATGGAACCTGCGGGTGTGCTGTTCCAAACCCACCATGTCGTGAGCGAATTCCAGACTAAAAATGTCAAAAAAGAAAGCAAGAAAATATGGTCTTTCTTGTTGTCTTGTTGTCTTGTTGACTTGTAGTCTTGTAAAAATATCAACGGAACGAAAGCGATGAATATCAATGGTGTGAATCCATTTGTGGGCCATGATGCAGCTATCAAGAGGCCGCTTAATAAAGCCAATGAAATCTTGGTAATATTTTTCATCACTTCATTTTGAAATAGTTAAAGATTTTAAAGCTGTCGTCCAAGAATATCAGATGAGCATTGCCGTTACGTTCTATTTGGTTTATGCTTTCTTCAAAAAGTTCAGTTATTAAGTCGATATTGTTGTTTGAAATGAAAGGAGCGAAATTTTTCAAGAAAGCTTTTTCGTCTTCAGGAAGTAATACGTTATTCATCAATCCGTTGTTGATAAACAATGCATTATGAAACAGATTAAGTCCGTAGTTAAGGAATTCCTTTTGTTTTTCTCTGCCTAAAGGTTTGATGTCGTTGGCGATGAAGTCGATGAGTTCTGGTGCATTGAATTTGAAGCAGTAGCGCATCCATTTTTGGAAACATGTGAAATATATCTTCTCTTCATCTTGATTGTCGATATATTTAGAAGCCAGAATCCAATTGCCGTTAGACAATATAGCAGCGTTGTGTGCGACTTCAGCTCCGCAGTCGAATTTCTTTATGAGAGCATCGCGTACTTCATCATATGTAAGTTTAGGGATTTTCATAAGTACGGTACGAGAACGTATCGTCATAAGTAAATCCTCTTGGGTTTCTGATATTAATATGAATAAGGTTTTCTCTGATGGTTCTTCTAAGAGTTTGAGTAATTTGTTGGCAGCATCTACATTAAGTTTTTCTGCCATCCATATTATTGCTATTTTGTATTCCGCTTCATAACTCTTGAGGTTTAATTTTCTTATTATTGAAGCGGAGTCGCGTACGTTGATAGCACCTTGTTTGTTCTCGACATCAAGGGCGTTGTACCAGCTTGAGAGACTTGCGTAGCACTCGCACGACTCGAGGTATTCGCGCCATTCTGTTGAGAATAAACTAGATTCAGCATCTTTCTTAATGCTTTTATTTGTAGTGGAAGGGAATATGAAATGTAAGTCGGGATGTGCTAATGCGTTGAATTTCTTACATGAAGGACATACTCCGCAGCTGTCGTTCTCTCCTTTATTGGTACAATTGATATACTGCGCATAGGCGATTGCCAATGCGAGTTTTCCTGTTCCTTCCGGACCCAAGAATAACTGCGCATGGGCAATACGATTTTCCTTTACGCTCTGTATGAGTTTTTTCTTAATGTCTTCGTGACCTATAATCTGAGAAAACAACATATTCAGTTAGGAGTTAGGAATTAGGAATTAGGAGTTAGACTTCCTTCATTCCTAATTATGCATTATGAATTATGAATTATGCATTGTTTTCAATCCATTGTGTTACTTCTTCGAGTTGAAGTGCTGGGACGTCCATTTTGTTTTTCTTGCGGAGTCCGTTCAGCTTTTCACGAAGGGCTGCTGGTTTTTCGGCTTTCATCATTTCTACTGCTGTATAACCTGCGTTGATGAGAACCTTTGCCCATACTTCAGGTACGCCGATAGCCATGAAGTCTTGTTCTGTAGCGACTTTCTTGACTTTTTCAGGACGCATTGTAGGGAAGAAGAGAACTTCCTGGATTGCGAGCTGGCCTGTGAGTAACATCACGAGGCGGTCGATGCCGATACCCATACCTGATGTTGGAGGCATACCATATTCCATAGCGCGCAAGAAGTCTTGGTCGATGAACATCGCTTCGTTGTCGCCGCGTTCTGAGAGTTTCATTTGTTCTTCGAAACGTGCGCGTTGGTCGATAGGGTCGTTCAACTCTGTATAAGCGTTAGCGAGTTCCTTACCGTTGACCATCAACTCAAAACGTTCTGTGAGTTCTGGGTTTTCGCGGTGACGTTTACATAATGGAGACATCTCGACTGGGTAGTCTGTGATGAATGTAGGTTGGATATATGTACCTTCGCATTTTGCACCGAAAATCTCGTCGATGAGTTTGCCTTTACCCATTGTGTCGTCGATTTCGATTTCAAGGTTTTTACATACTTCACGGAGTTGTGCTTCGTCCATGCCTGTGATGTCGACGCCTGTCTTTTCTTTGATAGAGTCGATCATAGAGATGCGTTTGAAAGGACGTTTGAAGCAGATTTCATTGTCGCCGACTTTCACTGTGTCAGTGCCGAACACTTCTGTAACAACGCGTTCGATCATTCTTTCAGTGAAGTCCATCATCCAGATGTAGTCTTTATAAGCGACGTAGATTTCCATACATGTGAACTCTGGGTTGTGAGTGCGGTCCATACCTTCGTTGCGGAAGTTACGAGAGAACTCATAAACGCCGTCGAAGCCACCAACGATGAGACGTTTGAGGTAGAGCTCGTTAGCGATACGCATGTACATAGGGATGTCGAGTGCGTTGTGATGAGTGATGAATGGACGTGCTGTTGCACCGCCAGGGATTGATTGTAAGATTGGAGTTTCTACTTCGAGGTAGCCGCTTTCGTTGAAGAAGTTACGCATTGAGTTGATGATCTTAGTACGAGCGATGAAGATGTTCTTCACGTTTTCATTAACGACTAAGTCAACGTAACGCATACGATAGCGTTGTTCTGGATCTGTGAAAGCATCGTAGATGACGCCGTCTTTTTCTTTTACGATTGGGAGTGGACGCAATGACTTGCTGAGCACTGTCAATTCTTTGACGTGGATTGATACTTCGCCTGCTTGTGTGCGGAAGACGAAACCTTTGACGCCGATGAAGTCGCCGATGTCAAGGAGACGTTTGAAAACCACGTTGTATAATGTCTTATCCTCGCCTGGGCAAATCTCGTCGCGTTTGATGTAGATTTGTACGCGACCGTGAGCGTCTTGAAGTTCGCAGAATGATGCTGCACCCATGATACGACGGCTCATGATACGACCGCCGATACTTACGTTCTCGAATTTTGATAAGTCGTTGTCGTCGAATTCTTCAGCGATTTGTGCTGTGTTGACATTGACTTCATAAGCTGCTTGTGGATAAGGATTGATACCTAATTTGTATAACTCATTCAATGAGTTCCTTCTTATTTGTTCTTGTTCGCTTAACATAATATGTTGATTTTTCTTAATTTGCTATAAAACTTGCAAATATAAGAAAAAGTCAACAGACTACGGGCAACAGATAACAGATTTTTTTGAGTTGAAAGTTGAAAGTTGAAAATTGAAAATGGAAAGTTGAAAATAAACAACAAACCACGAGCTTTGAGCTTAATAAAGATGCTCATAACTCGTGATTCATCACCATAGCTAATTGACCGAAATATTATTCTTCGATATTCAAAATCTTTGAGAATCCTGTGATGTCGAAGACAGATCTTACTTCTCTGTTGAGGTGGCGGATTGCGAATTTTCCTGCGCATGCAGTCAATTGCTTATGTGTTGCAAGCACAACTCTGAGACCAGCACTGCTGATGTATTCAAGTTTTTCACATTCGAATACGACAGAAGCACCCATATTGATAAGAGGTTTTACTGCTGATTCTAATTCAGGAGATGTTACTGTGTCTACACGACCTTCGATTACAACAACCGATGTTTCGTTTTCTTTAAAAATAGTGATTTCCATAGTTTTATATTTTTAATTGTTATTATTCAAAAAATGTTGTTGGCATTATCATAGAAGTTTTACCATTGTAAGGATATTCTTACCATCTATACGACGATATTCCACCGAATCCATGATTTGTCGTACCAAGAATATTCCCAAGCCTCCAATCTGACGTTCTTCTGCAGACAGGTTCACATCTGCGTCTGGCACAATAGTAGGGTCGAATGGTTTGCCTGAGTCTATCAACTTAAACATAAGTCTGTTATCTGTCAATTTCACTGACAGGACGATGTTATGTTCTTCACCTTCTGGATAAGCATATTTCATGACATTGGCGACGGCTTCTTCCAAGGCGAGGTTCAAGCTGAAACCGATATCCATAGGGAGCTGATATTTCTCGCTCAGACTTTCGACGAATTCTGCCATCAACATGATATCGGCAGTGTCGTTACGCATTACGAGTTCGCAGTCGGGAGCGGTGTCTTCAACCAAAGTAAGTTTGCAGCACAAGATTGTGATGTCGTCATTTTGTTCTGCTCCGACAGCATGCTCTTTTATCTCTTTCAATATCTCTTCCACTATAATTCTTGGTGATTTAGTGTGATACTTTGCAAGACATTTCAGCATTCTTTCTTCGCCATATTGTTCTTTGCAAACGCTTTCAGCTTCGTTGACGCCATCAGTATATAAGAAAATATTAGAACCTTTTTCTATCATAATCTCTTGATCTTCAAAATCGAAATCTTTCCAGATGCCGAGTGCTAGGTTAGGTACGACAGGCAGCAATGAAGTGTTACCTTCGGTGTCAATGATGACAGGAGGATTATGACCTGCGTTGCAATATTTTAATATTCCTGTGTCAAAGTCCATCACACCCACGAAAGCGGTACAGAACATATTTGAGTCGTTAGACTCTGATAATGCGTCGTTGAGTGATTTCATGATTCCAGAAGGCACATGGACGCTTGACGCCACTGTTCTGAATAAGCGACAGGTCACCGACATCACGAGAGATGCAGGTACTCCCTTGCCAGAAACGTCGCCGATGATGAAGTGCAATTTGTTGTTTTCAATAAAGAAATCATATAAGTCACCTCCGACTTCCTTGGCAGGGATGAGTTTTGCATATAAGTCAACATCTTCGCGTTCTGGGAAAGGAGGGAAGATTTTAGGTACCATGCCCATTTGTATGTCACGTGCGATACGTAACTCACTCTCTATACGTTCCTTATTGACTGTTGCAACTTGTAGCTTATCAATATAATTCTGCAATGAATTCTGTAAGTAACTAAACGATTTATGCAATGTCTTCATTTCGTAACTGCTGTTGCGAGATGGCAATTTAGCGGAGAAATTACCTTTTGCAATTTCGGTGGCAGCATGTGCAAACTCGTTGAGAGGATGCATCATAAAATGTATGAGGAGATAGCATAATAATACTAATAATACCAGTCCTGGTATCGCGACCATCATCACTTTGGATCTCATGTCATAGACTTTGGCGAATATGTCGGAATGCATGCAACTTACCATGGCGGACCAGCCAGTCGCTTGAATTGGTGCGTAGAAAAGGAATCTTTCTTCACCGTAATTATATTCTACCATACCGCGCTTGCCATCAACCATATCGTGCGCTGCTTGTAAAGTCAAGCTGTCATTATAATATAATGCTATCTCAAATAAAGTCTTGTTAAGGATAAAATCTTTATCTCTATGGACAAGGACTGTTCCTCCACGACCGATCATCGCGTTAAATGCGTTAGTGTGTGTCTTGATGGAGTTGATTTCCTCTGCAAACAATTCCAAAGAAATGTCAGCTGTGAGTATGGCAAATAATTTCCCGTTATCATCATACAAAGGATAGGAATAAGTCGTCATGATAGCATCAGCTCCGCCTTGGTCGAAGTAAGGTTCACTCCAATAAGGTTTGTTAAGCAGTTTTGGAATCTGATACCAATCCATATAATGATAGTCATAGTCTTCATTTCCAAGTTGTTTGCTTATAATGGTATCGCCATTACGGTAAGAGTAAGGTGAAAAGAAACGACCTCTTTCTGGATAATAGTAAGGTTCAAATGCCAATGCGCTTCCGCAGACATAATCCTCACTTCTTACGAGATATCTGGTTATTCCATACAGATAATCAGGATTATCTATATTCTCTTTCAATGCTAGCGCGACGTTTTCCACTGCCGTTTCGACGGAATTCAATAAGTTGTCAATACGTAATACGGTATTGTCAAGAGCGGCTTGAGCGTGTTCGATAGATTCTTTATGTACTAATTTACGCGATGAGTTGTAATTGAGAAAAACAATAGTAGCTAATAATGTTGTTGTTAATATCAAGATGAATAAACTCAATTGTGTTGATAAAGAGCTTATTCTTATTTTACGTTTTGGTTTCATACTCATCCTCCTATTATTTGTGTTTTTGTTACCTTCTTGGTAATAGTGTTGTTCTTCAACAAGATATCATTGATTTGATTGATTTTTTCTTCATCAAGTTCAAATGTAGGATTTCCTGTTTCCTTGTCGATTTGAAGTTGAAGGATATTCTCTAGCATCCATTTTTGGTGTTGACTATTTGCAGGAAGATTCTCTTTTTTCATGGTTTTCAACACTATTTCGAGAGTCTCTTCTGGGTGTTGGTGAGCCCATTCCCATCCGCGTTGCGATGCTTCGGCAAAAGCCTTTGCTTTATCTGGATATTTCTCGATATAATCTTTTGTGAAATAAATGCCTTCTTCAGGGAAGTCGTATCCGTAATCTGATAGATAGATATAATTAACATCTTCAAATCCAGATGTATGGATGTTATATGCTTCGTTATATATCATTGCCATTGTGGCATCGATGGCGCCAGCGATAAAAAGATTGCAGTTTTGTATGAACGGAACCCATTCGATGTTAAGATTATGGTCGTTGTCGACTATTGGGGAAAGTTGGTTATAGTGTGCATGCCAGATTCCAACTCTCTTATTGCGCAAGTCTTCAAGTCGTGTTATCTCTTTGTCACGAGGAACTATGACTAGACCGCTATGCAAAGAGGTCTGTAGTACGTTGACGATTTCCAATCCGTTGTTGATGTTGACTATAGCATCGAATAAGTTCATTGTGACGGCGTTACATGAACCTTTTTTTAGACGATTTGTTGTGTTGTCGGATGCTGAGTTGTGTTCTATCTCGACCTCGAGACCTGCTTCTTCATAGAATCCGAGTTCCTGTGCTACGTAATAACCAGCGAATTGACTCTGTGGCAACCACTGTGGTGTGAATGTGATTTTTTGTGCGTTAACTGTTAACGAAAAAAACAATAATATAGGCAATAAGATTTTTTTCATTATTATAAATTTATTTTAACAATAATCTATCTTGATTTAATTCAAGGTGAATGTTTCGCATACCATTTTCTGCGTGTTCCTCAATGAGGTCGCATAAACCTTGGATGATGTTGAGACTTAGAAGGTTGTCTTCTTCTATGTTTTCTTCTGCGAGTATGTCTTTTCCTTTATCTTTAAAGTTAAGGTCTAATGACATACGCACTTCGTGGTCTGCTTTTGACAGGACTATATTGACATTGTCATCTAATGTCATCAGGTTGAGTAGTTCTTCAACAGTTAATTGTACATAATGGCTTGCTTGTCTTCCGAGACCGAATCTGTTGCAGTAATGTTCTATGCGAGCGTTGAGTTCAGGATGGTCGAAGTCGTGGGAGTCGATTGTATAGAAAAGATTTTTCTGATGGCTGATGAAATGTCGTGTCGCTTCCTTTGAAGGAGTGTTCAGTATCTGTTCTGGTGTTCCTTCTTCGCATATGTGACCGTCGTGCATGAAGACGATACGGTCGGCGAGTTCTGCGGTAGCGTCAAGGTCGTGCGACACTATGATCATCGTTATCTCTTTCCTTAATTTACGAAGCACATCCAACACTTCTCTTCTTGATATAGGATCTAAAGAAGCAAGCGGTTCGTCGAGAAGCAAAATCTTTGGTTTCATGGCTAAGCATCTAGCAATGGCAACACGTTGTTGTTGACCTGACGACAACTGACTTGGATAATATGTCGTTCTTCCCGACATACCTACCATCTTTAAATATTTCATCGCCATCTCCTCAGCCTCTTCTTTTCTCATCTTCAAAACATGAATAGGTGCTAAGGTGATGTTTTGCAACACATTCATATTTTCAAAGAGATTAAAACGCTGGAATACTATGCCTACATCGTGCGATGTTTTTTGTGAGAAACCGTCACCGTGAATGACTCCGCCGTCTAATTTCTCCAGTCCTGCTATGCAACGTAACAATGTCGTCTTACCACAGCCTGACGATCCGATGATACATACTGTCTGACGGTCTTCAATAGAGAATGACACACCATGGAGTATCTCTTTACCTTGAAATGATTTGCTGATATGTAAGAAGTCAATCATTGTTGAATATTTTTGATGATATATAATCTAATGTCTTTACTATAAGCCAAGAAAGAAGGAGGTATAACAGCGATACCAACAACAATGGCACGAAGGCGTCATAGGTGAATCCTCTGATGGCATCGACAGCCTTGACCAAGTCTTTCTGTGCTATATAACCTGCGTATGATGTGGCTCTTAACAAGAGTTTCAATTCACCACCTACTAATGGCATCATTGTCTTGACTGCTTGAGGAAGTATGATGTAACGATAACACTGGAATGTGCTGAGTCCCAACAAACGTCCAGCTTCTAACTGCTCTTTTCCTACTTGTGTGATATGTATCTTGAAAACCTTGTATAATGAGCCTGATGAATAAATTCCGAGGGCTATTACTGATACTATTATTCCGTTTAAAGTGCCTCCAAATACGACGTAAAAGAAAAACATCATCAATACGACTGATGGTACGTCGTGTATCGTCATCACGAACCAACTGAGTGGTTTATAAAGCCATAGACATTTGTGGCTTATTGAAAGATATGTGAGAAGCGCGCCTAATATTATGGCGAATATAGCTCCAAAGAAAAAGATGATGACGGTGGTCTTGAAGCCTCCCCATATCAGGTGCAAGGCTTTCTCGTTAAACAAGTTACGGATCAGACTGCCTTTTATTTTTTCAAAGAATCCCAATCCTTCAATATCACTTTCTTCTTCTGATGCCACAAATTTACGAGGCACAATGACGTGAAGTTTTTCTCCGTCAGATGTCTGTGCTGTTCCTAGAATCACATAATCCTGATTGCGTTTCACGACTAAATCTGCGGCTTTATCAGTCATCACCGCGGCATCGCAGCGACTGGCTTCCATATCAAGAAAAAGTGATATCGCTTTGTCGTATTTGATGATATTCGCATCAGGATAGATTTCTTTGATATTCCCCTCAGCGGCGTCGTCCTTGAGAAAAGCGATATGCTTGTCACCTAAATCGGAAATGTCTTTGTATGATTGTTTCGGCGAACATGAAACCAATAGTGCAGTACTTATTAAAAATAAAAATTTGGTTATAGTATTCATATAGTTATGCAGTGTTTTGTAGTTAGACGCCACTGCGATACGTCATAAATTTCTTATATTAATATATTGCACAAATATATTATTTTTTTCGTGATAATGACTCCTTAAGAAAGCGTTTTTTTATAGCTATCAGCAGAGACACGTCAATGATGCATACTTGCGCTTCGACAAAATGTTCTTAGTTCAAAAGCCTTAGCTCTTAGTTCTTAGTTCTTAGTTCTTAGTCTCTACCGACATTGACTTATAGACGTTCACTGCCATTGGTATCGCTAAAAGGAATGTGCATACGTCGGCGATGGCTTGTGTTATCTCAACACCTTGTAATCCAAGTACTAATGGCGCTATGTATAATGTGGGGATGAAGAATATGCCTTGACGGCACATGGATAATATTGTCGCTGGCCATGTGATTCTTAAGGTCTGCAGCAACATATTCGTCGATGTTGACAGTCCGATGAGAGGGAAGGAGATGCATTGCCATCTCATCACTCTTGTGCCTATCATGATAAGTATGGGGTCTTCGTTTCTGAAGAAACTGATGATCTCTGGTGCGAAGATGAATCCTAATGTTCCGGATATGAGTAAAAACATCGTCATGATGCTCATAGTGAAGGTGTAAGATTCTCTTACTCTACTGTATAACTTAGCTCCGTAGTTGAATCCGCATATCGGCTGGAATCCTTGTCCGATGCCGAGTACTATCGCGAAGGCGAACATCATACAACGTGACACTATCGCGAAGGCCGCTATCGTGGATGCTTCGTTGCCTGCAGAGGCGTATATTGCGGCTGAATGGTTTAGGCAAATCGTTGATGTACAGGCTAATACCTGACGGCATAAAGATGGTAGTCCGCCGTCTAATATCTGCTTGAAATTTTCTAAGGTAGGAGAGAAGTTCTTCAATTTGATATGAACGTTGCCGCCCATGCGTGTGCCGATGAGAAGTATTATCCAGCTTACGACCTGGCTTATCAATGTCGCCAATGACGCGCCTGTCACACCCATGTCGAGGAGCAGGATGAAGACGGCGTCGAGTATGATGTTGAGCACTGCTCCCGACGTTATTCCTATCATGGCGTAACGTGCGTTGCCTTGCAGTCGCAGCTGGTTGTTGAGCGTTAGCGCCGACATCATGAATGGCGTTCCTATCAGGATATAGGACAGATAATCATTGGATTGCGATATTATGTCGGGCGTCGCGCCTATGGCTCGCGATAATGGCGTGATGAAGATGAGCCCGAGTAGTCCTGCTATGGCGCCGAAGATGAATGGCGACAAGAACCCGGTCGCTGCCATCTTTTCCGCATCGGAATAGTTCTTTGCTCCCAAGGCCTGTGAGATGAAGTTGCCCGAGCCGTGACCGAAGAAGAAACCGATGGCGTTGATGAATGTCATATACGCAAAGGAGACCCCGACGGCTGCTGTCGCCTCGGTGCTGATATGCCCCACAAAAGCAGCGTCGATGATGTTGTATAATGAGGTGACTAACATACTGATGATAGTCGGCCCTGCCATCATAAGCACTAGCTTCTTGACAGGCGCCTGCGTCATCATGATGTAACGCTCGTCACGCTTGCGTTGGTCTTCTTCCGTATTATGAATTCTGTAGAGTGCCACTATGCTATTATTTTTTAACGATAGGCATTTCTCTCATGATGAAAGGCTTGGGCGAAATGGCCAAGACAGGAGCTAGCTGGAATCGCTTGAAGTCACAACGATATACCATTCTCACTACTTTGTTTACCACAGCTTCGTCAAAGCCTTGTGCTATGATTTCTTCTGCACTCTTAGAGCGTTCGATATATTGATAAAGTATAGCATCCAAGACAGGATAGTCTGGCAGACTGTCGGTGTCTTTCTGATCTGGACGCAACTCTGCTGATGGCGGTTTGTTGATTGTGTGCCAAGGAATTATCTCTTTGTCACGGTTGATGTAACGGCATAATTCGAATGCTTCGGTCTTATAGAGGTCACCGATGACGGAGAGGCTTCCGCAGAGATCGCCATAGAGTGTTCCGTAGCCGACTGCAGCCTCGCTCTTGTTGCTGGTGTTCAATAAGATGTTTCCGAATTTATTTGATATCGCCATGACGATGACGCCTCTGCATCTTGCCTGAAGGTTTTCTTCTGTGACGTCGAATGGCATATCTTGGAAGATAGGTTTCAATGTCTCGTCAAAAGCGTCGAAGGTAGGTTTTATAGGGACGATATGATATTTGCAACCGAGGTTTTCCGCTGATGCGATGGCGTCGCTGACGGAGTGGTCGGAAGAGTATTGCGATGGCATCAAGATGCCTAATACGTTTTCTGGTCCTAATGCTTTAGCTGCCAATGCTATCACGAGGGCTGAGTCTAAACCTCCTGATAATCCGAGCACTGCTTTCTTGAAACCTTGTTTGTTGAAGAAGTCGCGGATGCCGAGAACCAAGGCGTCGTGGATGAGTTCCATCTTGGATGGAATGACTTGATTGTCTTCGCGTTTCATTGAGATGAAAAGTTCGCAGTCGAATGTCGCTACCTCTTCATTGAAGAAAGGCAGACTCTTGACGACGTAGCCCATATATCCGAAAACCATAGAGCCGCCGTCGTAAATGAGGTTGGCGTTGCCACCTACTTGGTTGACGTAAATCAATGGAATCTCGTGTTTCAATGCTGTCATGCGTAGTATCTCTCTTCTCTTGGCAGCACGCTGATAATCAAATCTGTCGGCAGCGAGGTTGACGATGATTTCTGGTTTTTCTTCAAAATCGTCGATGCGATTTGTCATGAGAAATTCGTCTTCACCAATATTATAAAGGTCTTCACCGATGGTGACGGCGACTTTCATACAACCTAGTTGTAATATTTTGGTCTCGTCTGCGACTTCAAAATAATCAGAGTTTACATTTTTTTTCTTGAAAATCTGACGTTTGCCTTGATGTAAGAAAACAGCGGCGTTGAATAAAGGTTTGCCTTTGCCGGAAGTGTTTCTAATAGGCGCGCCTATTAACAAAGGTATGTTATCGCAGCGTTCTGCTATTTCGTCGATGGCTTTTTCGCAGCGTTCGATGAAGTCGGTGTAGCCTAATAAGTTATGAGGAGGATAACCGCATAACGACAATTCAGGGAATATCACTAAAGAAGAACCTTTAGACTGTTGAGCAACAGCGATGATTTTCTCTTTGTTGCCGTCGATGTCGCCAATGATAGGATTTATCTGTGCTAATGTAATTTTCATATTGTCAAGAAATTAAAACACGAAACCAATCTCGAGACTTAAACTATTCAAAGATATATTAGGTTCGGAAGTGTTGTTGCTTTTGTAAATATTTGAAAAATTGTTGTTGTAAACAAAATGCGCTGATAGACAACTGGATTTGTATACGTTGAATTCAGTGCCTATTTTTAAAATCAAAGCGTGGCGAAGCAACCTGAACTGATTGTTGATTTCCACGGGATTGGAGGAACTGTCCATTGTGACTTGATGAGAATTTAGTTGGAATCCTAAACCATATCCTATGTTTCCGACGATTCTGAATTTACCTATTTTCTCGGTTCTCATAGTCATAGACAAAGGAATCTCGATATATGAATTCTTGATGTAGGAGGATATTTCTCCGACTGTCGGGTCGTTGTACATATACGCACCTCTTAGGTTCAAAATGTTAAAACCTGTTGAAAAACCATAGTTTTCAACAAAATAGAAATTTCCAATCATTCCCCAATTGTATGATATGTGACTTCCTGTTTCTTCAATAAAGTCGCAATTGGATTTTGTTATGTTGATGCTAGGCGAAATGTTTAATCCAAACTGAAATGGTTTGTATTGTGCAAAAGCACTGATAGTCATTAAAATAACTATTGATAAAGTGAGGATTATCTTTTTCATTAAATCAAAAGTTTGAATTGACTAAATTACAATTTTTTTTTAAAATGATTTGAAATAATTTGAGAATAAAAATGTTATTTTTGTAGGAAATGAAATTCGAGTTTTAGTATATGAAAAAACTACTGTTATTACTTGTTGTGTTTAGTCTTACGACGATGGCATATGCGCAGTTTGACATCAGTATCGGCCCGAAGATTGGTTATCAGGCGACGAAGTTGTCTTTGAAGAAAGTGGATGTGATGTCAGATTTCAAAGGTAATATGACATTCGGCGTTTTCGGTCGTGTGGCCATCAGCAAACTCGTCATCCAACCGGAGTTGTTGTACGCTAAGTCGAGTAAGATGGTAGAAATACGTTTGCTGGGTGTTTCAAATCCTCCGACGATGACCGCCAATCAGAGCAATTTTATCTTGCCTATTCATATTGGATATCAATTCCTTGATTTGGATTTTATTAAGATGCGAGTGACTGCCGCTCCTGTCTTCTATTTCGCGGTGGGTAAGACGAAGTTTACATCAGATTCATTTACGATAAAGTCGAAAGACTCGGTGACAGAAGATGTTTGTGTAGGCGCAGCTCTTAACTTTGGCCTTGACATATGGCGTTTTACCTTCGACCTTGGTTATAGCCTTGGTTTGACGGAAACGATGGATGATGATATTGAGCTTCCTTATGATATAGAACTCGGTGACGATGCAAAACAGAATGTCTTTACCGTCACAATGGGATTTAAATTTTTATAAATGAATTATGAGCCTTGAGTCTTGAACTTGAGGCTTTTTTATTTTTTTAAAAAGATATTTATTTTTTGTCTTAAAAGACTTATCTTTGAGGATTGAAAATTGTCAGGAATAAAATCTCCGGATTTTTCAAATTAAAAGAAATAATGTTATGAATAGCAATAATATAAGTAATAGCCTTTTTATAAAAAACAGAAAGAATTTCTCGGAAAAACTTTCTGAAAATTCAATGGCGGTGTTTTGTGCCAATGAGGAGATGCCTCGTAATGGCGACCAGTTTTATCCTTATCGCCAGCAGTCGGATTTCTTCTATCTGACTGGCATTGACCGCGACTGCGCATACCTTATATTATATCCTGACCATCCGAATCCTGCCATGCGCGAGATTCTTTTCGTTGAACCTTACAGCGAAAGCAAGGTGATTTGGCGTGGCGAAATGATTGATTCTAAAGAAGCTGCTGAGATATCTGGCGTTGCTAACGTGATGTATTCCGATAGCTTTGAATCGGTGCTTCAAGACCTTGCTTTCTCTTGCGAGACTATTTATCTCAATACTTTCGAATATCCAAGATATGAATGTAAGGTGACAACGATTCAGCAACGTTTCCTTAATGAAGTAAAGGCGAAATTCCCTTTGCATAAATTCGAACGTAGCGCACCTATATTAAATAAGCTGCGTATGATTAAGTCAAAGGAGGAAATCAAGGTGACACAACAAGCTTGCGACATTACGTCAGAAGCCTTCCGTCGTTGCTTAAAGACCGTGAAGCCAGATGTTTATGAATATCAAATACAGGCAGAGATAGAATACATATATAAATATAATGGCGCAAATGGTCATGCGTATTATCCTATAGTCGCTGCTGGCAAAAACGCCTGCTGCCTTCATTACTCGGCAAACAACAGCCTTTTGAAAGACGGTGACTTGATTCTCTTCGATACTGGCTGCGAGTATAAAAACTATTCTTCCGACTTGAGTCGCACAATTCCAATCAACGGAAAATTTACTCAAAGACAAAAGGATTGTTATAACGCAGTGCTGCGCGTCATGAAGGAGATAACTAAATTATATAAGGTGGGCGGAACTATCGACCAGGTGAACCTGACTACATATAAACTGATGGAACAAGAGATGATAAACCTCGGTCTCTTCACTGCAGAAGATGTCAAGAATCAAAGCCCTGACGCTCCATTGTATCGTAAATATCTCATGCATGGAATGGCACATCATATCGGCCTTGACGTCCACGACAGCGTCGATAAATATGAACCTTTCAAAGCTGGAATGATACTCACCTGCGAACCAGGACTCTACATCAGAGAAGAAGGAATCGGAATCAGAATCGAAAACGATTTGCTCATAACAGAAGGCGAGCCGATAAACCTCTTTGAAGGACTCCCGATTGAAGTGGAGGAAATTGAGGATGCAATGAGGAGTTAGGAGTTAGGAATTAGGAATGAATTGTAGAGATGTGTCATATTACACCGTAAAAATAAACAACATGTAATTGATACGTCTATTAAAATAGATAATTTATAATAATTTGGACAATGACTGTTGACTGTAGTCTGTAGTCCGTTGACTTAAAAAAATAAACGACATGAAAAAGACTTTATCAATTTTATTTCTCATGATTTTCATGGGATTGGGTTTTGCTTCAAAAGCACAGAACCTTCAAGTTATGTATGATTTTGGAGAAGAACGTCAATACATAACCACAACATTTGAGATGTATAAAGCTGATAAATGGGGTGGTACATTCTTCTTCGTTGATTTCTATCATGATGGAAAAAATCATCCTAACAATAATGGTATGATGGGTACATATATGGAAATAGAAAGAGCTTTGAATTTCTGGCAAAATAGCAAGCTAAAGGATTTAAGCGCACACGTTGAATATGCAGGCGGACTTGGCGTGTATAATGATGGTGACGATATATTTGGTTATAATATCAGCAACGCTTGGATGTTCGGCGCTGAATATTTCTTCCATTCAAAAGATTACAGAAACACTTTGACTGTTGCAGCGTTATATAAGACAATCATTGGTGGAAAACAAGCTGTTCCTCTTCAATTTTCTTTGGCTTGGGGAATGCAAGATTTGTTCAATGTCAAAGGATTAAGATTTAGTGGTTTCGCAGATTTCTGGTGGGAAGAGAATACATGGAGTGATGTGAACGGAAATGTAATAGTTGATGAAAACGGAAATCCTATTACAACACAATTTAGTTTCATTACGGAACCACAGATTTGGTATAGTGTAGGACAATTCTTCAACTGCCCAAACCTTAATATCGGCGGTGAAGTTGAAATGTCATATAATTTCAGTGGCTTGAGCCAACGTGAGAAATTCTACGTTAATCCATGCCTTGGCGTTAAATGGGAGTTTTGACGAATTGAAAATTGAAAGTTGAAAATTGAAAATTAATGTAGAGACGTGTCGACGACACCGATGAAAATAAACAATATGTCGTTGATGCGTCTCTTTGTATTTAGGCAAAATGTTTAACAATTCTTTCAATAGAAAAAGAATTAAAAAAGATAAATCAACCAACAAAAATCATTATCTTTGTTGCAATGAAAATGTCTAAGGACTAAAGACAAAAGTCTAAAGGTTTTTTGAAAGTTGCCTTAAACCTTAAACTTTAAGCCTTAAACAAAAAAAGTTAATAATCAAGTAGCTCGAGGCTTATGGCTCGGAGCTCAAAGCAAAATAAAATACTATGTTTTCAAAAGAAGTTTTCGCTGGCCGTCGTGCCGCTTTATTAAAATCTGGTCTCAAAGGTATAGCGTTTTTCCCTGCTAACGACGAGGCTTCTCTCAATTATCCTGATAACACTTATCGCTATCGCCAAGATAGTAACTTCACTTATTTCTTCGGCCTTGACACTCCTGACTTGGTCGGTGTCATCGACTTCGAATCTGGCGAAGAAATTCTTTTCGGTAGAGAAATAACAATAGACGATATCATCTGGTGTGGAAACCTTCCTTCTCTCACAGAACAAGGCGAGATGATCGCTGTGAAACAAACCCGTGATATCAACGGTTTCGGCGAATATCTCCGAGACGCCGTCGCGAAAGGCAGACAAATCCACATGCTTCCTCCTTACCGTGGTGACATGAAGATTAAACTCGCTAAATGGTTTAACACCGATATCGACAACCTTTCAAAATATGTAAGTCAAGAACTTATTCAAGAAGTCGTTAAACTTCGTGAAATCAAGACTGAAGTCGAGATTGAAGATATGGAAAAGGCTGCTAACACGGCATATTTCATGCATACAACAGCTATGAAGATGTGTAAGCCAGGTGTCATCGAACAAGAAATCGCTGGTGCAGTGGAAGGCGTCGCTATATCAAACGGTTACGGTGTTTCTTTCCCAGTAATCTTAAGCGTTGATGGTCAAACTCTTCACAACCACAATCATAACAACGTACTTCAAGAAGGTAGAATGGTTGTTTGTGACGCTGGTGCTGAGACAAAGAACTATTACGCTTCCGACTTCACTCGTACAATTCCAGTAGGCGGCAAATTCAACGCTCGTCAAAGCGATATATATAATATTGTGTTGAAAGCTAATATGGAAGTCGTCAAGAACACACGTCCAGGCATCAGATATTTCAACATGCATACTTTGGCTGTTCGTACCATCATCGAAGGTTTGAATGCAGTAGGTTTGATGAAAGGTAACGTCGACGACGCATTGGCAGTCGGAGCACATTATTTATTTATGCCTCACGGACTCGGCCACGCAATGGGTATGGATGTTCATGATATGGAAGGCCTTGGTGAAAATAACGTCGGTTATGATGCAGAGACACCACGTTCAACAAAAGAAGGTTTCAGAGGATTGCGTTTCGGTAAGGTGTTGAAGCCAGGTATGGTTGTCACTGACGAACCAGGAATCTATTTCATTCCAACATTGATTGACATCTGGAAAGCAGAAGGCAAACATAAAGAATTCATCAACTATGATAAAGTTGAGACATTCAAAGATTTCGGCGGCATCCGCATCGAAGACGACTTGTTGATAACAGCAGAAGGTAACAGAGTTCTCGGTCGTCCGATACCAAAGACAGTGGCAGAGGTAGAAGCTTGCTGCGCTGAAGGAAGAGAATGGATGAGAATGCCAGGAATCATATAAACTGAAAACTGAAAGTTGAAAGTTATAAAAATAGGACGTTTGTCAAACGTCCTATTTTTTATATGATCATGCCGTGTTGTTTTTCATCGCCGATTGTGGTTTCTGGACCATGTCCGCAGTAGCAGACTGTCTCGTCAGGGAGCTCGTATAATTTGAATTTTATGCTTTCCACGAGTTCGCTGTAGGAGCCGCCAGGGAGGTCGGTGCGACCGACGCCGCGACAGAATAAGGTGTCGCCTGTGATTAAAAAGTCTTGTTCTTCGCAGTAGAAACAGCAGCATCCTTTGGCATGACCTGGGGTGTGGATGACCTTCAGTTCGTCGTCTCCGATGTTGATGACTTGGTTGTCGAAAAGGTCGATGCTAGGATAAACGGTGCTGTTTTTATCGTAATTAATACCAAATGCTCCGGCATAGGCGTGAGCCGTTTTAAAGTAGTCAATTCCGTCGGGATGAGATGCCATTGGAACCTTGAATTTATTGGCTGTTTCGTGGTTTCCGAGTATGTGGTCAATGTGTCCGTGAGTGTTCAAAATCATAATCGGTTTCAACTCGTTTTTTTCTATGAAATCGAAGAGGATATTGTCCTCTCTGAGGTTGCTGTTGCCAGCATCTATGATAACGCAATCTTTTGATTCATTGTAGATTACGTAAGTGTTTACGCTTATTGGGTTAAAGACAAAGCACTTAATTTGTAACATAATATGTGTTTTTAATAGTGATAATTTTTCCGCTTAAAGATAATGACAAAAAGAGCATAAAATCCAATTTTTATCCAATGAATTTATCAACATTTTTCTGTTGAAAATTTCTGTTGAAAAATAAAAAAAACTTTAACATTTTTTGTTGCATACATCTATTTCTTTTATAACTTAGCAAACTGAAATTTCTTCGGAAATATCATTTGTGAAAATTTCATAATCTCTTTACAATTAAATAATTAAATCATGAGCAAGAAAAAAACAAAGGAACAGGATTTGTTTTCTGTCGCAGATTTCGACGATAACAAGGTCGTTGAAAAAACTTGTGAAGAAGTTAAAGCTGATTGTGGAAAAAAAGAAAAGAAGAAAAACGATATTAAGTCTGAAAATAAAATGACAAAGAAAGAGTACAAAACACATTCTGTTGAAGCGGTTAAAGAAGCTACGATAAAATATTTCAACGGCGACCAATTGGCAGCCGACGTTTGGATGAACAAATATGCTTTGAAAGATAGCGATGGCAATATCTTCGAACTTACTCCAGATGATATGCATCATCGTATTGCTTCAGAGATAGCACGTATTGAAAACAGATATCCAAACCCAATGTCTGAAGAAGAAGTTTTTGAAGTTCTCAAAGATTTTAAATATATCGTACCTCAAGGAAGCCCTATGGCAGGTATCGGAAACGACTTCCAGATTTCTTCTTTGTCAAACTGTTTCGTTATTGGAACTAATGGCCAGTCAGACTCATATGGTGCTATCATGAAGATAGACCAAGAACAGGTTCAGCTTATGAAACGTCGTGGCGGTGTTGGTCATGACCTCTCTCATATCCGTCCTGCTGGCAGCCCTGTGAAGAATTGTGCTCTTACTTCAACAGGCGTTGTGCCTTTCATGGAACGTTATTCAAACTCAACAAAAGAAGTAGCTCAAGACGGTCGTCGTGGCGCTTTGATGATGAGTATCAGCATCAACCACCCAGACTCAGAAAGCTTCATCGACTCAAAGATGGAACAAGGCCGCATCACTAATGCTAACGTCTCTGTTCGTATCAGCGATGATTTCATGAAAGCCGTTAAAGAAGGAAAACCTTTCGTACAAAAATATCCTGTAGATTCAGACAAACCATTATATACAAAAGAAATCGATGCTAAGAGATTGTGGGATAAGATTATCCACAACGCATGGCAATCAGCAGAACCTGGCGTTCTCTTCTGGGACACTATCACTCGTGAGTCTATCCCAGATTGTTATGCAGACCTCGGCTTCAAGACTTTAAGTACAAACCCTTGCGGTGAGATTCCATTGTGTGCTTACGACAGCTGCCGTCTTCTCGCTATGAACCTCTATAGCTACGTTGAAAATCCTTTCACAAACAAGGCTCGTTTCAATGCTGAGCTCTTCGCTAAACACGTTGCTATAGCTCAAAGAATCATGGACGACATCATTGACCTCGAAATCGAAAAGATCGATGCTATCCTTGAAAAAGTCTACTCAGACCCTGAAAGCGATGAAGTAAAGAGATGTGAAGTTGAACTCTGGAAGAACATTCGTAAAAAGGCTCTCCAAGGCCGTCGTACAGGTATCGGTATCACAGCAGAAGGCGATATGCTCGCAGCTCTCGGAAAACGTTACGCATCTGACGAAGCTATCGAATTCTCTACATCAGTACAAAAACTCCTCGCTTTTGAAGCATATAAATCATCAGTTAACCTCGCTAAGGAACGTGGCGCATTTGAAGTGTTCGACGCAAAACGCGAAGAAAACAACCCATTCATCAACCGCCTTCGCGCAATGGATGAAAACTTCTACCAAGACATGGTGAAATATGGTCGTCGTAACATCGCTATGCTTACCATCGCTCCAACTGGAACCGTAAGTATTTGTACACAAACAACATCAGGTATCGAACCTGTGTTCATGGTATCTTACAAACGTCGTCGTAAAGTTAACCCTAACGACAAAAACGCTAAGGTTTCATTCACAGATGCTGAAGGTAACTCCTTTGAAGAATATAACGTATTCCATCCTAAATTCATGACATGGCTCGAAGTCAACGGATATAATGTTGAAGAAGTCAAGTCTTATGAGGATGAAAAATTACAAGAAATAATAGCTAAGTCACCTTACTACAAAGCTACCGCAAACGATATTGACTGGGTAAGCAAAGTTAAGATGCAAGGCGAAATGCAGAAATGGGTTGACCACTCAATCAGTGTTACTGTTAATATCCCAGCAGAGACAACAGAAGAACTCGTAAGCCAAATCTACCAAACAGCTTGGGAATGCGGATGTAAAGGTATGACAATCTACCGCGACGGTTCACGCACAGGCGTCCTCGTTTCAAATAAACCAAAAGAAGAAAAGAAAAACCCAGAAAACGATATCATCGAAACACATTCACCTGTACGTCCTAAGACTCTCGAATGTGACGTCGTTCGTTTCCAAAATAACTATGAAAAATGGATTGCTTTCGTAGGTAAAATCAATAACAAGCCTTACGAAATCTTCCTCGGTAAACAAGATGATTTCTACTTGCCTCCATTCGTTGAGACTGCATGGATTACAAAGAATAAAGGCGAAGAAGGTAAGTCAAGATACGACTTACAGTTCCAAGATAAACAAGGCTATAAAGTTACAATAGAAGGTCTTTCACGTTCCTTCAGCCCAGAATTCTGGAACTACGCTAAGTTGATCTCTGGTATCTTACGTCATGGTATGCCTATTTCAAATGTCGTTACCTTGATTCAAAACTTAAGCGTTGACGAAGATAACATCAACGCATGGAAAAACGGTATCGCTCGCGCATTGAAACGTTACATTCCTGACGGAACAAAAGTTGATAAAGAAGTATGCCCAACTTGTGGCGACGCTCTCGTCTACGAAGACGGCTGCAAACACTGCAAGAACTGCGGTTATTCAAAATGCGGTTGATAAAAAAAAGATTACAAAAAAGAGACGTCACTCTGTGGCGTCTCTTTTTTTATCTACGAATTTATTCTTTATTCCACAAACTTCAAACTATATAAAATACTTTCCTGTTGTCTGAGCAAGTCTCTCTTTTCTTTGTTTGGATAATAAACCCATCCTTCAGCAGTGATTATCTTTGAACTTGTTGGGTCGACGATGCTATATGATACGAATGGGCCAGCCATGAAGTCGCCGACTACATTCCACATGCCGCGTGTCTCAACAGCATAACCTGCTGGGAAATCAGCTAATGTCTTGAATGCTGGTTTTATGAATTCTTTGTCTGTCGTCATATATGAACCGTCGATAGATCCAGGGACATGTCTTTTTACGATGGAATCTCTTACCTTGATGATATTATAAGGATTCAAATCTGCAGTGTCTCTATAAGGCAGCTCGTAAATCATGAATGCCATGCTTTTGTCTGCTTGGTGTTCGTCGCGGATCCACATGAAGTTTTCTTTGTCGACACCGATGACGTAACTCTCAGGTATATTCATTGAAATGCCAAATTGTTTCTTCAGTTGGTTGACAATTTTAACGTTAGTCGAAGGACGGAAGAAGTCTTGGAAACGTTTTCTTTCGTTGTCATCGAAAAGAAGCTTGAGTCCGTCTTTCTGTGTCTCAAATGTCCTGACCCATGACTCAGGTGATGAAGCTGTTATTCTTATCACAAATTGAGGCTCCGACACCCAGTTTCTTTGTGTCTCAACTAAAGGATTCTTTATGTCTTTGTCGATTTTTGCGATGATGAGGTTACGGTGTTTCTTGAACATATCGTTCAAAGCATCAATGTTGATATGCGACACCTTGAAGTTCTTCTCTGATTGTGGAAGCCCGTATTGTTCCGCTTCAAAGAAGTCGCGTACAGTTTGTCCCATCTGGCCGTTCCATTGTTCATCGTTTTGAGTCACCATAAGAATCTCTGACGAACCACCTACAGAACGAGCTTTCTTTATTTCATTGGCTTTTTCATCAATACATGAAAATAATGATGTCAATGAGAATAATGCCGCTAAAATTAAACTTATTTTCTTCATATATTATAATTGTTAATAGTTAATTGTCAATTGCTAATTTTAAGTTTCTGTCCTATTTTTAAAATAGATTTTGAATTTAAACCATTGAGTTGTCTTATCTGTTCGACGCTGACGCCGTATTTCTTGGAGATATCCCAAAGGTTATCACCTGATTTCACAGTATGGACAATGGCGTTTCCGCTTGATGATGAGCCGCTAGCTTTTTTTATCTTGAGCTGTTGACCTACTTTAAGTACAGCATTAGAAGACAGATTGTTAAGTGTCCTTATCTGTTCGACGCTGACGCCATCGAATTTCTTTGCTATATCCCAAAGGTTGTCGCCAGATTTTACTGTATAAATGACATAGCCACCACTTGTCGTAGTCTGTGTGGTTTTTGTCTGTGTTGTCTGTGTCGTTGGAGGATATACTTTCAACTTCTGTCCGATGCTTAAGTTGGTCGATTTCAAATTGTTCCATTCCTTGAGTTCGGTGATGGTACATTTGTATTTCTTAGCGATGAGGCTGAGGTTTTCGCCTGATTTCACGGTGTGAATCTTCTGTTCCGTTGAGCGTTCTACTGGCTGAGTGTTGCCGGATTGTGCCATCGGAGCACCTGAGCTATAGACGATGAGTTTTTGTCCAGGATAAATTGTGTTGCTCTTCAGTTTGTTCCATGTCTTCAACTGGTTGACGCTGATGCGGTATTTGTTTGCAATGCTACCGAGGCTTTCTCCGCTCTTCACGATATGAACGCTTCTGTCGCTTACTTTCTTCATCTCTTCCTCAAGCTTCGCCTTGTCGATGCCTTTCTTTGTCTTGAAGTTATATACTTCTTTTTCATGTACTAAGAAACTGTCAATATATTTCTCAGGAAGACGTAACGACATAGGAGTCTTTGCGTTAGCAGGGATGATATTTGCTTTGTATTGAGGGTTGAAGAATTTTATGTCTTCCATTGGGATGTTGAGCATTTCGTGAAGCTGGTCGAAATGAAGAGGTTGTTTCACTGTCACGCTGTCGACACCATCAGCTATGATGCCAGGGTCGGTAGGATAGAGGTTGTGTTCTTGAGAATAATTCATCACATAATTGACGGCGATGAAAGCAGGCACATAACCGCGTGTCTCTTTAGGAAGGAAAGGCCATACCGCCCAATAGTTTTTCAGTCCGCCTGCACGACGTATCGCCTTGTTGACATTGCCGCCGCCTGAATTGTATGCTGCCAATGCCAAAAACCAGTCTTCATATTTATTATAAAGGTCTAAGAGATGTTGACATGCAGCTTCGGTGGCTTTCACTGGATCCATACGGTCGTCGACCAATGATGTTACATTTAATTTATATGTCTTGCCAGTAGCATACATAAACTGCCAAAGGCCTTTTGCGCCAGCATGAGAGCCTGCTCGTGGATTTAAAGCCGACTCTACGACTGCGAGATATTTGATTTCTAAAGGGATGTTATATTTGTCTAAAGCCTGTTCGAACATAGGGAAATATATGTCGGCAAGGCCTAAGATTCTGCAAGTGTGATCACGTTTTTGTACAGTGTACACATTGATGAAACTCTTGACATGGCTGTTGTAAACCAGTTCGATAGTTGTTTGTTCTCTTAACTTTGCGATACGTTCTGCATAGACGCTGTCAGGGAACGTGGGAACGTAGTTTTCTGGATAGTTGTAAATGTTTTCCGATTTGGAGCTTGACAACAGCTTGTGTTGTTCGAAATATGGGATGTCGGCGATGTCTTCTATCATGCCCATCATTTCGTTGGATTCTTCAACGATGGCCTCGCCTGAATTTTCTTTGTCGATGCGTTCCTGTAACGCCATTTCAATACTGTCTATGGCTTCTGCATCAAGCTTGTTGTCGATGATGTTTTCTTCCGTTATGATATATTCGTTTTCGATATAGGTGTCTTCCTCATAAGTGAATGTGTCCTCATTGCTGTCCGTGTTTTCATAATAAAAATTAAGATTGTCATCCTCGTAAGTATCGGTGTCTTCAACGATGATGTTTTCGGATGGATTTTCTTTGCTTTCTTTCTTGAAAATCATGGATGTGTATTTTTCGACGACTTTACATGAAGTCATTGAAAATATGATAAATAGAGAAGATAATAATAGAGGGTTAAACTTGAGTTTTTTCATTTGTGATAGATAAAAAATTATAGGTAAATATATGGTGCAAATATAACGTAATAATAGGAAAAAATTTTACTTTTGTAAAAATAAAAATCAATAAAGATGAAGAGAATTGTAGCAATAGGATTGTTGGGATTGTTGTTGTTTGCAGGGTTTAATGTTCAATCGCAGGAAGATGATATTCCGTTGTGGAGAAGGATGAAATATCTCTCGGAAGAGGAGATGTATATGACTGTCGTTAATCGTGGTTTTGAAGAGACGGCTCCGCCTGCTGGCGAGGTTCGTTTTCCTGGAGAATATGAGCCTATGCAAGCCGTTATGATTGTATATCCTTTGGGAATACCATTGGAGCTGGTGCGTGAGATGGCAGAGGATTGTAAGGTCATCACTGTGGTTGAGTCTAGGCTGAAGCTTTATGCGCAGGCCGATTTTCAGTCGTATGGCGTTAATATGGATAATGTCGAGTTTTTGATTGCCGACACTGATTCTTATTGGATTCGTGACTTCGGACCTTGGTATATTTTTGATGGCAAAGATCCTGCTATTGTGGATAATAAATACAATCGTCCTCGTCCTAACGATGATGCTTTGCCTGGCGAATTCGCTGAATATTGGGATATTCCTATGTATGGAATGAATGTGGTTCATACAGGAGGAAATATGATGCAGGATGGTTTCGGCGTCGGTGTCTCTGACGATATTGTCGTGAAGGAAAGTGTAGCACAAGGTATAACGGAAGATCAGGTTTATGAAAGAATGAAGTCATATCTCGGCATCGATCCTTACCATGTGACTATTGATCCTCAAGGCGATTACATAGCTCACGTCGATTGTTGGGGAAAATTCCTGGCTCCTGATAAGATTATGCTCGCCCGTGTCCCAAAGTCGAATCCTCGTTATGAGTATTATGAAGAAGTAGCTGATTATTTCGCCAATACGAATTGCAGCTGGGGTTATCCTTATAAGATATATCGTGTTGATATTCCTGGTAACAATACAGTATCGCCTTATACTAACAGTTTGATTCTTAATAAAAAAGTCCTTGTTCCATTGGGTGGATATTCTACTTTTAATGAAAAGGCCCTTGAACTTTATCGTGAGGCGATGCCGGGTTATGAGATTGTTGGCATAGAAAACAAAAGTGCTAATCCTTGGCTTAATACAGATGCTCTTCATTGCAGGACTCGCGGCGTGATGGATTTCGATATGCTTTATGTCGACCATCGTAATGTGCTGTTCGGCGAGCGTGAATGGCAGGATTCCTTGGCTGTGACAAGTAAGATAATAGCATATAGCGGCGCTGAGTTGAAACAGGATTCTTTGCTTGTCTGTTATAGCATCAACGGCGGCAAGTATCAGACAGCGAAGATGATGCCAACGGGTAACGCTGATGAATATGTGGCTTATATCAAAGGTTATAAGAAAGGGTCTAAAGTCGATTATTATGTATTCGCTGCAGACGAAACAGGACGTAATAGCAGACAACCGGTCTTCGGCGAAATGGATCCGCATAGCTTTACCATCGCTGGAGGTGAAAATATATCCGAAAATGACGAGGCTGACATAGCTGTTTATCCAAATCCTATGAACGACATACTTTATGTCAATGGCGCTGATGTGGAAAGTGTGACTGTATTTAATGCTGTGGGACAACAACTTATATTCGTAGAGAAAAGAAACGATATAGATGTGTCATCGTTGAGCGACGGACTTTATTTCGTGAAAGTAGTATATGATAAAGACAATACTTTGGTGAAGAAAGTCGTTAAATAAAAAACTGTCGTCACTTGCCCTTAATCTGCTGTCTTTTTATTATATTTGCAGGTTATAATAAACACAATATATATATAATATTTTATGAACGAAAACAATAATAAAAATCATAACGGACAAGGTTTTAAAAAGAAATTCAATCCTCATAGAAAATGGCATAACCATAAACATCAAAACAAAAAGGAAAATGATGTTATTTCAGAGGATGATGAAAATTTAGAAACCGAAACTATTGAAGATATTGATCTTATGACATCTGTTGATTTCAGCGAAAATGTTGAATTCGAAGATGCTGAAGAACAAGATATAGAGATAGAAGCAGAACAAGAAGGTTCTGAGGAAACTGTTGCCTCTTCAAAGAAAGTCGTTAAAGATGTTGAGGATGAGAAAGAAGACTTCAATAAACCAGACGATAACGACGATTATTTCATTAAGATTGACTGGCCTCTTCATGACAATATGAAGAAGGAACTCACTCCTGACTTTCACAGAGGATGCCGTATCAAGGCTGAAAATTATAGCGTTGGCAGCAATGTGTTACGTCATAATCAATGTAAACTTGACAGCTTCAATTGGTTGAAGGATTACCAAGAGGTACCAAGTCAAGGAGAATTACTGGTCGCAGAGGTACGTTTCAAGAATGATAGAAAAGACTTCTATAGCTATCCATCAGAATTGGAACTTATTGAAGGAGAACTCGTAGCGGTAGAGACAGCCATCGGTCACGACATCGGAATTGTGACTATGGTCGGAAATCTGGTGGAGAAGCAGAGAAAACGTAAGGGCAGCACTTGTCCTGTCAACGAGTTGAAGAAAATCTATCGTAGAGCTCGTATCGCCGACGTGGAGAAATTCCTGGAATCTACAAGATTGGAAGAACGTACTTTATATCGCAGTCGCGAGATAGCCTTGAACCTTAAACTTGATATGAAACTTAATGACATAGAATATCAAGGCGATAAGACCAAAGCGATATTCTATTATACAGCCGACGGCCGCGTCGATTTCAGAGAGCTCATCAAGAAATTGGCTGAAGAATTCCATATCAGAGTCGAGATGCGTCAGATAGGCTTCCGCCAGGAATCCGCTAAACTCGGTGGCATAGGATCATGCGGACGTGAGTTGTGCTGCAGCTCGTGGATAACTAATTTCCAATCAGTTACAACAAATGTGGCTAGAATACAACAGCTCTCTCCAAACCCTCAGAAACTTGCAGGACAATGCGGCAAACTTAAATGTTGCCTCAACTATGAATATGATACTTACGTCGATGCATTGAAGGCATTCCCTGATAATCACATAGTTCTTAGAACTAAGAAAGGCGACGCCTCTTATAACAAGACTGATGTGTTCAAAGGCTTGATGTGGTATTCTTATGTCTTCGATAGAAATAATATGATGGCTATTCCTGCAGAAAAAGTCAAGGAAATCATTGACATGAACAATAAAGGCAAAATGCCAGAACAGCTTGAAGATTACGCATTCATCAAAGAACAACGTAATACAGAATATGGCGAAGAAGGCCAAAATGTCGATTTAAGCAAACTCGAATAGTGATATGGCAGCTCTTAGAAAAATAAGTTTTATATTGTTGATTGTTACAATGTTATCGTCGTGTGACAATAAAAATGTCATCTTCGATGAAAGTATCATAATTCCATCTGCATCATGGAACAATCAGGAACTTCCATATTTCGATGTTTATGTAGAAGATACTTTGTCAATATATGATTTTTATTTGAATCTCAGACATTTGGAAAATTATAGATATAGTAATTTCTATATGTTCTTACATACTACCTTCCCAAACGGAAATCAGACTCATGATACGATAGAATTGCTCTTGGCATATCCTGATGGTCGTTGGATTGGAAAGGGTAGCGGCAGTATGAGAGATAATAAAATATTGTTAAACGATAATTTATGTTTCCCTCTGAAAGGAAATTATCGCTTTGAGATAGAGCAGGCGATGAGAGAGCCTGTACTTGAAGGCATTACTGATGTGGGAATTCGTTTTGAAATTAACAATTAACAATTGGAAGTTGGTGTGAGAGATTGGGTTAATGATTTCTGTTAAATGGATTCAGATCTTTCTCTTGTAGTCTTTAAGGTTCTAAAATTTTAAAATTATGGCAGAGGTAAAAGAAGAAACAAAAAATAAAAAAAAGAAAGGCAAGGCTAAAGATAAGGGTACTCGTAGCTATCTCATCGTTCTTTGGTCGTTGTTTGCTATTGGCGTGACATGTGGTTTCGGTCTGTTCTATGGCATCAGCCATGAATGGTTTGGCGATATGCCTACTTTTGAAGAATTGGAAAACCCAACAACGAATCTTGCTACTGAAATTATCTCGGCAGATGGTAAAGTACTTGGTACATATTACATTGAGAACAGATCTAACGTAAGTTATAGCGAATTGTCCCCTCATCTGGTGAACGCTTTGCTTGCCATAGAAGATATCAGATTCTATGAACATTCAGGTATCGACCAACGTGCTTTGTTGCGTGTCGTATTCGGCTTGGCAACAGGTAACGACAAAGGTGGTGGTAGTACTTTGACGCAACAGCTTGCCAAGAATCTTTTCCCTCGTGGAGAAAACCTTAGCATACCTCAGCTCGTGATTCGTAAGTTCCAAGAATGGGTGACAGCAACAAAGCTGGAATACAACTATTCCAAAGACGAAATCATCGCGATGTATCTCAATACCGTCTTCTTCGGACATAACGCTTATGGTATCAAGAAAGCGTCTGAGACATTCTTTAACCTTGAACCAAAAGACTTGAACGTGGAACAGGCCGCTCTTATGGCTGGTGTCGTCAATGCTCCTTCACGTTTCAGCCCTATAAGAAATCCGGAAAGAGCCTTACAACGTAGAAATTTGGTTATCAGCCAGATGTCTGTTTATGGATTCATCACTCCTGAAGAACGTGACTCTATATCTCAGATTCCTATCGATATGTCAAAGTTCGGTGTCTTGGATCATAATACAGGTCAGGCAACATATCTCAGAGAGCATCTCAGATTGATGCTTCACGAGTGGTCTAAGACTCGCACAAAACCTGATGGCACAAATTATAACATCTATAAGGATGGCTTGAAAATATATACGACTATAGATTCAAGAATGCAGAAATATGCAGAAGAAGCTGTAAGAGAACATCTTGCTTTAGATTTGCAGCCTGCATTTAACAGACATTGGAAAGGATATACCAATGCGCCGTTCTCTCTTGAAAAAGATGAAATCGAAAAACTTATGGAGTTGTCTATGAAACGTTCTGAACGTTATCGTAAGTTGAGAAATGCTGGCGTTAGCATGGATTCTATCAAGAAAAACTTCAAGACACCTGCTGAGATGACAGTCTTCTCTTGGGATGGACCTATCGATACTATCTTGACACCGATGGACTCTATGCGTTATTACAAGTCATTCTTGCAATCGTCATTGATGTCTGTTGAATCACATACAGGACATGTGAAGGCTTATGTTGGCGGCATCGACTATAAATTCTTCAAATATGACCATGTGACGCAGGCTCGCCGCCAAGTGGGTTCTACATTCAAACCTTTCCTTTACACACTCGCAATGCAGGAAGGAGAATACACTCCATGCACAACAGTGCCTAACATCAGCTATAGCATCGAGATGCCTGATGGTAAGTTCTGGGAACCAAGAGACGCTGGCAAGGCTATGTTCGGAGAAGAAGTCACATTGAAATGGGCTTTGGCACATTCTAACAATCGTATATCTACATATCTGATGAAACGTTTTGGTCCAGAGGCTGTTATAGAAATGGCTCGTAGAATGGGCGTCACTTCCGACATACCAGCTGTGCCTTCTATATGTCTCGGCGTATGCGATATCTCCTTGTATGAAATGGTCGGAGCTATGAACACATTCGCTAACCAAGGTGTTTATGTGAAACCGATATTCATCACTAAGATTGAAGATAAAAACGGTAACGTGATAGAATATTTCGACGCTGAAGAAGTCGAGGCGATGGATCAAGTCACTGCTTATAAGATGATAGAGCTGATGAAAGGCGTGGTGCAAAGCGGTACTGGCGTCCGTCTGAAATACAAATACGGACTCAAAAACCCTATCGCAGGAAAGACCGGAACAACTCAAAATCAGAGTGATGGATGGTTCATGGGAATCACACCTGACCTCACAACAGGTATCTGGACAGGTGCTGAAGACAGAGCGGTACACTTTAGAACAATAGGCCTCGGTCAAGGTTCTAATATGGCACTTCCAGTATGGGGCCTTTATATGCAGAAGGTATATGCCGACAGTACCCTTAATATCAGTAAGGGTGACTTCCAAAAACCACTCAGCGACGTGGCATTGGAATTCGACTGTGAACTCTATGAACAAGAACAAAGTCAGAAGAATCAAGTAGTTACAGAGGAAGAAGAGTTTTAGAACTTTAGAATTCTAGAACTCTAAAATTCTAGAATTGGAAGTAACAAATTTACTTTTAATAAGTATAAGGTTTATAACTAAAAGAAGGAAAAAATATAAAATTCTAAAATTCTAAAGTTCTAGAGTTTTAGAATTCTAAAAATAATAAAGTTATGGCATCAAATTTCGTAGATTATGTAAAAGTATTCTGCCGTTCAGGTAATGGCGGAGGTGGATCATTGCACTTTCATCGTGCAAAATATGTTCCTAAAGGTGGTCCAGATGGTGGCGATGGTGGTAAAGGTGGTGATGTTATAATGAGGGGCAATGCTCAGTTATGGACATTATTGCATCTACGTTATACAAAGCATTTGTTTGCTGAAGACGGCGGCCATGGCGGCGATGCGTTGCGTACTGGTGCTAATGGTAAAAACATATACGTCGATGTGCCTCTCGGCACTGTGGCTTATGACGCTGAGACAAGAGAACCGCTCGGTGAGATAACAGAAGATAAACAAGAGATAGTGTTGAAAAAAGGCGGCCGCGGTGGCAAAGGCAACGCTTTCTTTAAATCTGCAACGATGCAGGCTCCTAAGTTCGCTCAACCAGGCGAGCCTTGCGAAGAGGGTTGGATCGTGATAGAACTGAAACTCCTCGCTGACGTAGGCCTCGTCGGTTTCCCTAACGCAGGAAAATCAACATTGCTTTCAGTGGTGTCAGCAGCGAAACCTGAAATAGCTGACTATCCTTTCACAACGCTTACTCCTAACCTCGGTATCGTGCCTTATTATGATATGAGATCATTCATTATGGCGGATATCCCTGGTATCATAGAAGGCGCTTCTGAAGGTAAAGGCTTAGGCCTTAGGTTCTTACGCCATATAGAAAGAAACTCAATACTTCTCTTTATGGTGGCTGCCGATAGCGAAGACGTCAAAGGTACTTACGATATCTTGCTTAAAGAGTTGAAGAAATATAATCCAGAACTCCTCGACAAGAAACGTCTCCTCGCAATAAGCAAAAGCGACCTCATCGATGAGCAACAAAGAAAAGATATCAAGAAACACCTCCCTAAGAAAGTTCCGCATATCTTCATCAGCTCCGCAATAGGCGAAGGTATCAAAGAACTGAAAGATCTTATCTGGAATAGCATCAATGAGGAATAAAATTTGACTAAGGCTATTGAACTAAGACCATTGAACCATTAAAAAGTTCTTAGTTCGACAGCCTTAGTTCTTAGTATAGAATCCTATGTCAAAAGTCAAAGTCATATTATTATTTGTAGCACTTGCTCACTGCTCGCTGCTCGCTGCTCAAAGCCAGTCAGAGTCTGTGTCAGAGTTGTTGCATCAAAATAACAAAGTCATCAAGACTATGCTCGACTATAGATATAAAGGTGGCAGCGGCGCTTTCGAACGTGACTTCTTCATTCATGTGGATTATAACAAAATATCCCGACAAAGCTGTACGCTTGGAACAACGATAATGATGTTTACCGTGCATTGCGACGGATCATTAGGCGAATTCAATATCATAAATCCGCTTAACGACCATATCAATTCGCAGCTGCAGAAGTTCTTCCTTATGACAAAAGATAATTGGAACGAATGCCAAAACAGCGACTACGAATATTTTGAAATACCGATAGTGTTTACAATCGAAGGACTTGAGACTGATGCAATTGGATTTATTACTCATTATGATGAGGAGATAGGCTATCCTTGTAAAGATGACAGCCATTTCAAAGAAGAATTTCAGAAGTTTAAGGAAAAGAAACCTAAGAGAGCCTTGAACGCATTAGATGAGTTGATAAGAAGAAATCCTTATAACGATTTATATATCAATGAAAAGGATGACTTGCTGAATAAATTCCCAAATCTGAAAAAATAATATCTGAATATACACTCGTCACTATAAACTATACACTATTAACTCAATATGGATGCTGAATTGTTTCTCTTCTTGAACGGACTTCACGCCGACTGGCTTGATCCGATTATGATATTCATATCGGGGAAGCTTACTTGGACTCCGTTTTATCTTGTGCTGTTATATTTAGTCATAAAAAATTATAAGAAACAGAGCATATTGATAATATTAGGCATAATAGTGTTGATTGTCTGTTCCGACCAGATTTCGTCCAGTGTTTTCAAGCCGCTTTTTGAGCGTCCTCGTCCTTGTCATAATGAGGCGATAAAGGATTTTGTATATCTTCCTAACGGACATTGCGGCGGAGCTTACGGGTTCATTTCATCTCATGCCTGCAATGCTTTTGCGCTGGCGGTGTTCATTACGCAGTTGTTGAAAAAGTATTATCCTAAAATAGCCTGGATTATGTTTGCCTGGGCGACATTGGTGGCTTACAGCAGAATATATATGGGCGTGCATTATCCTGGCGATGTCGTCGTAGGCGCAATCGTAGGGGCAGTGATAGGAATCCTGATTTTTAAAGTCTGCTGTTTGTGCCTAAAGACAAAGTCTATTGTTGACTGCTAACTTTTAATTTTCACCTTTCAATTGTTTTGGGCGTTCCGGCAAAGCCGTCGGGCTTTCCGCTATATCTTTTTCCGCTACGCTCCAAAAGGATGCCGCTCCAATCCCTAACGCATAAGGGCGATTAACATTGAGTCGCGAGGGCCCTGTCAATAGGCCTGTAGTAGTACTTGATTCATGCCTTTGACAAGCTCAGGAAATTGTCAAGATACAAAAAAAGACAGCCGTTAAGCTGTCTTTTTTGTAGTATCGGGTAGGGGATTCGAACCCCTGTTTCGACAGTGAGAGTGTCGTTACCTGACCGACTAGTAGAACCCGACTCCGCTGTATTTTAGCGGTGCAAAGATATTCATTTTTTTTGAAAAATAAATATCAATTTTGCATTTTTATTTTTGTAATATTCCTGTCCAGTTGAGTGTGATCTTGTGAGCAGGGACTGCATCGTCAGTGGCGTTGATTACAATGGTATGTGTACCGTTGCCATTGTCTGTTATTGTGAACTCGCCGCCATAGAGTGGTGCTTGTTCAACGGCAACGCCATCGATATGTTCAACGAGTACAGATCCTAACATCTCGTTGGAGATGTCGCTGAGACGGAATCCAGGAATGAATTTGTATTCTCCCCATGCTGGCTGTGTTGGGTCTTCTTCCATGAATCCTGATGAACGATATGTACCTTCAAAACCTGATGCTCCGCTAGTGTTGGCATCTGTCAAGAAGTCCAAAACGAGGAATGTTCCTTCCTTTAAACCGTCATTGCATACGAACTCAATGCCCCAGTTGCAATAACCGCATCCCCAATAGTCACCATAACATTTCACAGTGCCAGTACAGTTGCTTAAATCAATTTCGTGGTCTGATGTAAGTGATGATATTGTTTCTGAAAGTTTATGGTGTTCAATGGTATAGTCACCGCTGAAACTTACGTGATATTCCTTGTCTTCAACTACAGCCATAAGGAACATGTCATTGCCTGCGACATCTAATTCGGCATACGTGTATGATGTTACCCATTGTTCACCAGCATTGTCTACATATGCGTAGTTGGTGTTGCCAGTTTTTAAGATAGAGAAATTAGCGAAAGTATTGTCGATGTCGAGTTTGTAGTGTCCGTCAGGAATACGGATGTTGTTTTCATCAGCCGCTGCTGGTCCTGCAATATCTAAACGGAAATACTCTGATCCTGGAGTGACAGAGCCGTCAACGATACCGTCTTTAGAGAAAATAATCCAATACAAACTAGACTCTCCTAAAGAATTGGCTCCATAATAACTTCCTATCAGTTGGTTGGCGGATATTTCAATTATATAGTCATTTGGTTCTTCTGGATCTGTTGGGTCATCACCTGGTTGTTCTGGATCTACAGGATCATCACCTGGCTGTTCAGGTTCATTAGCTTTAGCTGCTTGTTCAACATCTACGCTGAAACTTGATTTGTCGTAGCTTAATGTAATTGAAGCTTCGCGTGTTTCTGTTGTTGAATTCTTTGAAACAGTGATATATACACATCCATTTGTTTGTGTGTTGATAGTTGTTATCATCTCTTCATTGTCGGTAGTAGCTTTAACCACGTCATCAACATTTGTCTCTAGATTATATGTGATGGTGTAATTCCCACCTTCGTAAGGTGCATTGATTACAGGATCTGATGTGAGTTCAAATACAGTTTCTCTATTGCAAGAAACAATAAGCATCATAAATGCAGCAAGTACTGTAAAAAATAACTTTTTCATATTTTTAATGTTTGATATTAATACTTTTTAATTTTAGCAAAAGTACTAAAAAAATGATAGTAAGCAATCGCAGTAAGATTATTTTTTATACAAGTGTTATAATTTATTAACATTTTCATATTTTTGCCTATATGAATTGGTTTAACACTATAATAGAAGATGGCAGGACAAAAGTTTTTGATCCTATTCGCAAGATTTATTGTGCTTTAACTCCAGAAGAAGAGGTGCGCCAGAAAGTGCTTTATTATCTTGTGGAGCAGAAAAAATATCCTTCCGGACTCATCGCAGTGGAATATTCTATCAAGGTGAATGCTTTGCCTAAACGTTGCGATATAGTGGTGTTCAATAAGGAAGCGAAACCTGTCATGATAGTGGAATGTAAAGCAGAATACGTTCCTATTACACAGAAAGTCCTTGATCAGGCAATTCGTTATTATTCAGGAATGAATGTTGAATATCTTTTGTTGACAAATGGAAAGACGATGTTTTGCTATCACATCGATCTTGAAAATAAAAAAATGGAAGCCCTTGGCGAACTTCCAGATCTTTTTTAGAATATTATCAATATTGAAATTGCAATATGTAAGACTAGTAGCATAGGAAGTAGCAAAAAGAATTTTGCTTTCTGTGTCTTATGTCTGAAAATATACATCGCTGCGAGTCCACAGGCAGCTCCTCCTAATGCCGACAACAATACAAGTGTAGATTCAGGGATACGTTCTTTGTTCTTCTTGGATAAATGTTTGTCTATTCCAAAAAGCAAGAAAGTTCCTGAATTGATAAAGAGAAGATAGTAAAGTATAATTTTTGTTAACATAATTTTATAAAGGTAATAAGTTGAAAAGTCACAAAGACGCAAAGATTTTCCTGCGACTCTGTGACTTTCATCTTTAGTTTTATCAGAATGATAAGATAGTTTCTTTGATTATTTCTATCGCTGCACGTAATTCTTCTTCAGTGATTACTAAAGGTGGAGCGAAGCGGATGATATGTTGGTGTGTTGGTTTTGCCAATACGCCGTTTTCTTTCATCTTCATACAAACGTCCCATGCTTCTTTACCGTCTTTAGGCTTGATGATGACTGCGTTGAGCAGACCTTTACCACGAACCAATTCAATCATTGGACTGTCGATTTTCTTCATTTCTTCACGGAATATCTTGCCGAGATATTCTGCTCTTTCCATGAGTTTCTCGTCTTTAACCACTTGAAGAGCAGCCATACTTACCTTAGCAGCGATTGGGTTGCCGCCGAATGTTGATCCGTGTTCACCTGGTTTGATGTTCATCATGATATAGTCGTCAGCCAATACTGCTGATACAGGAACGACGCCACCGCTCAATGCCTTACCTAAGATGAGAATATCAGGACGTACGTTTTCGTGGTCGCAAGCTAACATCTTGCCTGTACGTGCGATACCGCTTTGTACTTCGTCGGCCATGAACAAGACATTGTATTTCTTACAGATGTCATAACATTTTTTGAGATATCCTTCGTCAGGAACATAAACGCCAGCCTCGCCTTGGATTGGTTCTAATAAGAAACCTGCGATTTTGTGTCCGTGTTCTGCCAAAACTGCTTCCAATGCATCTGGGTCGTTGTAAGGAATGCGGATGAAACCTGGTGTCAAAGGACCGTAATTTGCGTATGAGTCAGGGTCGTTCGACATAGTGATGATGGTGATGGTACGACCGTGGAAGTTGCCTTCACAGCAAACGATAGTGACTTCATCATTAGGAATGCCTTTGCATACTGTACCCCAACGACGTGCCAGTTTCAAAGCTGTTTCGTCAGCTTCGGCGCCAGTGTTCATTGGAAGAACTTTGTCGTATCCGAAATATTCTGTGATGTATTTTTCCCAAACGCCAAGACTGTCGTTGTAGAAAGCACGTGAACTCAAAGTCAGGTTTTGTGCTTGGTCACATAATGCCTTGATGATTGCAGGGTGGCAGTGTCCTTGGTTTACTGCTGAATACGCTGATAAGAAATCGTAGTATTCTTTGCCTTCGACGTCCCATACTTTGGCGCCTTTGCCTTTTGCTAAAACTACTGGAAGTGGATGATAATTATGTGCTCCGTATTTTGCTTCTAGCTCCATTGCTAGTTGTGAGGTCATTTTTTCTGTCATAATTTTTATGTTTAAATGTTAATATTATTTGAGAACTTTGAACGAAGACTATTGGTTTTTACATTTTAGGTTCAATGGCCTTAGTTCAATAGCCTTAGTTCTAAAAGGTACTCACAAAGAAAATAATTTTTTTGAAAAAAAACAAGATTTTTGGCGTATCTTTGTAGCAAAAGAAAAATTATGATAAAATCAATGACCGGCTATGGTAAAGCCGAACAAATATACCTCACAAAAAGAATTGTTGTTGAAGTCAAGACTCTGAATTCTAAACAGTTAGATTTGTCTGTAAAATTACCTCAAGAGATACGTTCCCAGGAATTGGAATATCGTAATATGGTGGCTAACACTTTGCAAAGAGGTAAAGTCGATGTTATGATTTCAATCACCGACACTAATGTAGAGCAAAACACACATATAGAAAAAGAGGTCATAGCTTCTTATCTTAAACAAGTTAAAGAAATCTCTGAAGAATATAACATTCCGCAATCTGCTGATTTAGCGATGCTTCTCTTCAAGATGCCGGGAATCTTTGTGACACCGGAACAGCAATATGATGAGAATTTCTTTGAAAAGATAAAAGAGACTTTGCAGTCAGCTCTTGATATGACCGATACCTTCCGTAAAAAAGAAGGCGAAGTGCTTAAATTAGACCTGCTTAAGAGAAAAGATCTTATTATGCAATATCTTAATGAGGTCACTCCATATGAAGCTAATCGTCATGAAAATATCAAGAATAAATTGATGAAGAACCTGACAGAACTCACACAGTCAGGAAAATATGACGAAAATCGCTTGGAACAAGAATTGATTTTCTATCTTGAAAAATTGGATATCACAGAAGAGAAGGTGCGTCTAGCAAAACATTGTTCTTATTATGAAGAGACCATCGACGAAGAAGGCGCAGGCAAGAAACTCGGCTTCATCGCTCAGGAAATGGGTCGCGAGATAAATACTCTCGGCTCTAAAGCTAACGATGCTGATATCCAACGTCTTGTCGTGAAGATGAAAGACGAACTCGAGAAGATAAAAGAGCAACTCTTCAACATTTTATAATATGAAAAAAACAAAAATCGGTCTGTTCTTCGGCTCGTTCAATCCTGTCCATAACGGACATCTGATACTTGCCAACTATATCGTGGAATATACCGATTTGGATTCTATATGGTTCGTTGTCAGTCCTCAAAACCCGTTTAAGGAAGAGAATTCCTTGCTGCAAGATCATCATCGCCGCGATATGCTAGAGATGGCTGTGAAAAATGATGAGCGTTTTGAGGTCTGCGACATCGAATTTAATATGCCAAAACCATCATATACCATTGATACTCTCACACGTCTGTCGGAACTTCATCCTGAGACTGAATTCTATCTTATATGCGGAATGGATAATCTCGCATGTTTTGACAAATGGAAGAGATATCAGGATATTCTTGATAATTACAATATTATCGTCTATCCAAGAAAAAATTATGACGGCGGTGATTTGATAAACCATAAATCGGTGCAGGTCATCAACGCTCCTGAAATAGAAATCTCGTCTACTTTCATCAGAAATGCCGTGTCTGAAAATAAAGACGTACGTTACTTTATGCCAGAAAAATCATATAAGTATATGATAGACATGAAGTTCTATAAATATTGATTTCCTTTTAAACTTTATCGTTACTTCATTGTTTCATGCTAAAACAACAATAGCATGAAAACGACAGGCCTTCCAATACCAAATCAAAAGACTTTGGACTCTCTTATGTTCCTCATTGATGAGCCCGATGAACACCTATATATTAATATAGCAAATGCGATAGTCGCTTATGGCGAAAAGGTTGTCCCTTTGCTGAAGAATAGATTGGAACAGACGACGGAATCGTATCTGAAAGAAAGATTGGAAACGCTTATTTATGTTATTGAAAGACAAGGTCTTGTCAACAAACTGAACTCGTGGTGCAACAAACGAGAGTATGATTTGTTGGAGCCTTATTTTATATTATCTAAATATAAGTTCCCTAAATCTGATTGGAATGCTATTGGCTTTCAAATCATTATGATTATAGAACAAGTAGAAAAAGAACTTAACTATAATTTGACACCTCTTGAACAGGTCAGGGTTTTGAATCATATTATTTATGATATCAATATGTTTAAGGGAGATAAGGTGGCTATTAGCAATCAGGATTATTATTATGTTAATAAGCTTTTAGAAACGCATATAGGTAATCCTTTTTCTTTAGGAATGTTGTATTCCATTGTTGCAGAACGTCTTAATATTCCTATATATCCTGTTGTCTTGCCATATCATTTCGTTTTGGCATATTGTAAAAAAACAAGACATTTCCCGCAATTGGAAGATGTCTTGTTTTATATAAATCCATTTAATAATGGTATTGTCTTGACCAGAAGAGATATTCGTAAATACTTGAATCAGTTGAATATTAAGCCGGAGCTGAAATTTTTTGAACCGACTAGAAATACCTCTGTTATCAAAAGTATATTTAGGTATGGATCTGAGGATTCAAGGAATTGAAGTTTATTAATTCCTTAGTTCCACAAATCCACAAATCCTTTTTTAATCAAGTTTTTCAAGGCATTCAGCGATGTTCTTTTCAATACGTTTTAAGATATCGTCTGATTCGTCAGCTTTTTCGAATTTCATGCCTGTGACTTTTTCGTAGAGTTCGATATAACGTTCAGAGATGCTGCTTACGATTTCAGGTGTCATTTCTGGAACTTGTTGACCTTCTTGGCCTTGGAAGCCATTTGCCATCAACCATTCGCGTACGAATTCTTTTGAAAGTTGTTTCACTGGGAGACCTTTTTCGAAGCATTCTTCGTATTGGTCAGCGATGAAATAACGTGATGAGTCTGGAGTATGTATTTCGTCCATGAGGTAGATTTGGTCACCAATCTTACCGAATTCGTATTTTGTGTCAACGAGGATAAGTCCATGTTTAGCAGCTATTTCTGTACCGCGTTGGAATAATTTGTATGTGATTTCCTCGATTTGTTTGTAGTCTTCTTCGCTGATGAGACCTTGGCGGATGATTTCTTCGCGTGAGATGTCTTCATCGTGACCTTCGTCAGCTTTTGTTGTAGGAGTGATGATAGGTTTTTCGAAGCGTTGATGTTCTTTCATTCCGTCAGGAATTGCCACGCCGCAGATTTCACGTTTGCCGCTTTTGTATGTACGCCAAGAACTTCCGGTGAGGTAGCCACGGATAATCATTTCAACTGGGAATGGCTTGCAGAGTCTACCTACAGTGACCATTGGGTCTGGAGTAGCGATTTTCCAGTTAGGAACGATGTCTTTTGTTTCGTCCAAGAATAAAGCTGCGATTTGGTTCAAGACTTGTCCTTTGTAAGGAATGCCTTCAGGAAGGATGACGTCGAAAGCAGAGATACGATCGCTAGCGACCATCACAAGATATTTATTATCAATGAAATAAACGTCACGAACTTTGCCGTGATATACTTTTGTTTGACCTTTGAAATTAAAATCAGTTTTTGTTAAAGCGTTCATTTTTTTATATTTTTTGAGTTTATATTTTTTAAATCAACATCCAATTATTTAATTGTTCATTGTTCATTATATTTCTTATACGCATTCACGATTGCAGTGACGAGTTTATGTCTTACTACGTCTTTTTCATCTAGGTGAATGAAAGAAATTCCTTTGACGTCTTTCAACACTTCCATTGCCTGTGGCAGTCCTGAAGGCTGGTTTTTAGGCAAGTCTATTTGAGTTATGTCACCTGTAATGACGAACTTAGCAGAACGGCCCATACGGGTGAGGAACATCTTAAGCTGTGATTGGGTGGCGTTTTGTGCCTCGTCGAGGATTACGAAAGCATTGTCGAGAGTGCGACCTCGCATAAAGGCGAGCGGAGCGATTTCGATGACGCCTTCTTCCATGAAACCTTGAAGCTTCGCTTGTGGTAACATGTCGCGCAATGCATCGTAAAGTGGTTGCAAATACGGATCTAGTTTTTCTTTGAGGTCGCCAGGAAGGAAACCGAGGTTTTCGCCTGCTTCAACGGCTGGACGTGTCAAGATGATACGACGTACTTCCTTGTTTTTCAATGCCCTGACAGCTAATGCGACGGCGGTGTAAGTTTTACCTGTACCAGCAGGACCGATGGCGAAAATCATATCGTTTTCTTCAGATGCCTTAACCAGAAGTTTTTGGTTGGCGGTCATAGCCTTGATTTGCAAACCATTGCGACCATAAACCAAGACATCGCTGTCGTTGAGATTTTTTATGAAATCAGATTCGCCAGCACATAACATAACGTCTTCTATGACCTTGGAACTGATGCTGCCGTAACGCTCAAGATGAAGGACTAATAAATTGAAACGATTGATGAAATAATCAACATCCTCGTCCTTGCCTATGATCTTGACCAAATCGCCGCGAGCAATGATCTTTATCTTTGGAAAGAATGATTTTATCATTGTAAGATGCTGATCATTAGCACCATACAAGTCACTAGGATTTACGTTCTCTATTTGAACAATTTGTTCTGACATTATGAATTATAATCGTTTTGAAAATATGTACAAATATAATATGAAACAAGATAAGAATTGTAAAAATTGTTAATAAAATTTTTCCTTTAATATATTTTTTCTTTTTTTAAAAACGTATCTTTGCAAATGAAATATTGAAGTCGTAAAGACATATATCTTTGTGACAATGCAATTCTGAGTCTTTTTTTAACCTTTTTTATAACCATGGCAATTATAACATTAACAAGCGACTGGGGATTATCGGATTATTATGTTCCTGCAGTGAAAGGAGCTATATTTTCCGCTTTGCCTAATGTTAATGTTGTAGATATAACGCATAACATTGAGCCTTTTGATGTGCGTTCTGCCGCATTTGTCGTTAAAAATTGTTATAAGAACTTTCCTCAAGGAACGATTCACATCTTGGCAATAGACACTGAAGAATCGGTGGAAAATCCGCATGCCGTAGTGAAAGCGAACGGACATTATTTTGTCGGAACAGACAACAGCATCTTTTCTCTTATCATAGGTCAAGATCCGTATGAGGCTGTTACTATTGAAGTTATGCAAGATACTGACTATTTTACGTTCAGTACCAAAGATCGTTTCGTCAAAGTCGCTGTCATGCTTTATAATGGAGCATCACTAGAAGATATAGGAAAACCATATGCCATTAAAGAGAAGATAGAAATCAGACCTACTTACGACAACAATTCAATCCACGGATTGGTCAATTATATCGATTCCTACGAAAACCTCGTTACTAACATAAGCAGAACTCTGTTTGAAAAAATTAGAAACGGACGTAATTTTACAATAAAATTAAGTAGTAGAATATATAGGATTAACGATATAAAAACAGGTTATCAAGAAGTTCCTGTGCCAGATGTGCTCGCATTGTTCGGTACACACGGCTTTTTGGAAATCGCTATGAATCACGGCAAAGCAGCATCCTTGCTCGGAATGGAACGCGACTCCTCCGTCGATATTTATTTTGAATCTTGAACCAAGAACTAAGGCTATTCTTTTAACTCGGACCATTGTAGCATGTCTCAGCAACTTGTAAAAGTTAAAAGCTTTTAACGTCTTTTGTAAAAAAATCCACTGTTTTTAATTTTTTTTTACTTTGCAGATAAAATAGTGCTTCAAATAACAATGAAGGCAATTTTTTCGTTGTATATTTGCAGAAACAATTGACAATTTTAATTGATAAATTACAATTAATGATTGACAATTATAGTATTATGATAATTAAATCAAAATGATATGAAAAAATTACTTTTTGTAGCTGCCTTTATTTCTTCTTTAGCATTGTTATCATGTGATAATGCTAAGTCTTACAAAGATAAACTTCAGGTTCATCATGAGAATCTGGAACCACAGGAACTTGATATTAAAAAATATAATGAAGCCTTGTTCTCTATCGACACTGCAGATTTCGTGAATGGATTAAAGTCTATTAAAGACGACTATCAGATATTCTTGGGCGGCGACCTCGACAACGAAGAGGCTGTCGCATACCTTAAGGCTTTTGCCGTAGATACATTCTGTATCAGACTCAATAAGTTGGTGGAGAATAAATTCTCTGATGACGATGAATTGACAAAAGATATAAAGTCGGTTTACCAACGATTGAATTATTATTATCCTGGTATGGAATTTCCTGATACCTATTTTTATGTATCTGGTATTGATTATGAGATGCCTGCAGTCATGATACAGCCTGATGGTATTTTGATAAGCCTTGATTATTATCTCAGCAATGAAGATAAGTTGTATGATTATATTGGTATGCCACGTTATCGTTCGGTAAGATGCCAGCCGTCTTATATCACTCGCGACTTGGCACAGGCGTTCTACGATAATTTCTTCGCTGGACGTATTGCGCAGAAAGATGTCTTGTCGGGAATGATAAATGCAGGCAAGCAGCTATATTTCATTGAAGCTATGAATCCGGCATTGCCTGATTCCGTGCTAATGGGATATACTTCAAAACAGACACAATGGATAAAACAATATGAAGCTGATGTCTGGGCCGCAATCGTTGGAAATAATATGTTGTATGAAAATGATATGATGACATTCCGTAACTTCTTTGGTGATGGACCTTTTACACAAGCGTTTTCTAAAGAATCGCCAGCACGACTGGGAGAATATATAGGATTACAAATCATACGTTCTTATATGACATATAACGACGTCAGTTTGCAAGATATGTTGAGAAACAACGACGTCCAACATATATTCCAGAATTCACAGTATAAGCCATTTAAGAAATAGAATTCTGAACTAAGTCTGTTGGCTTATAAAAACCTTAAACCCAAAAACCATGTTAGTAAAAACCTTTGGAAGTGCCTTGAATGGCATAGAAGCTATTACTGTCACTATTGAAGTAAATATTGACAGAGGTGTGCAGTTCTTCCTCGTCGGTCTGCCCGACAGTGCTGTCAAAGAGAGTCAGCAGAGGATAGAAGCTGCCTTGAATAACAATAATCTTAAATATCCTAAGAAAAAGATTACCATCAATATGGCCCCGGCTGATATTAGGAAGGAGGGGTCGTCGTATGATTTGCCTATTGCCATTGCCATATTGGCGGCTTCGGAACAGGTTAGCGTTGAACTTCTTGATAAATATGTCATTATGGGTGAACTGTCTCTTGATGGTAGTCTCAATCCGATACGAGGCGTATTGCCTATCGCCATACGCGCTATGCAGGACGGCTTTAAAGGTATCATACTTCCGATGGATAATGCTAAAGAAGCCGCTGTGGTGGAAGACATTGAGGTGTATGGCGTCAATAATATCATGGATGTGATAACATTTCTCAATGGCGCTTCTATGATGCAGCCGATAGAGATTCCCAGATATGACGAAACAGACAATGATATATACGCCTTCGATTTCGCTGATGTGAAAGGACAAGAAAATATCAAACGCGCTTTAGAAGTGTCGGCAGCTGGATCTCATAACGTGATTCTCATCGGCAGTCCAGGTAGCGGCAAGACGATGCTCGCTAAACGCTTGCCTACTATTATGCCGCCTATGACACTGCGTGAAGCTCTCGAAACGACGAAGATACATTCCGTGGTCGGACTCGTGGGCAATGGACTGTCACTGCTGAAGACTCGCCCCTTCAGAAGCCCGCATCATACAACATCGTACGTGGGGCTCGTCGGTGGCGGCGCTTATCCTCAACCCGGGGAAATATCTCTGGCGCACAATGGGGTGCTATTCCTTGATGAATTGCCGGAATTTAAACGTAACGTACTTGAAGTGTTGCGACAACCGATGGAGGATAGGTTGGTGACGATAGCACGTGCGAAGCAGACTATCGAATTCCCGGCTAACTTCATGCTCGTCGCAGCGATGAATCCTTGTCCCTGCGGATTCTATAACCATCCGACACAGGAATGCACTTGTCAGCCTGGTACGGTGGAGAAATACCTTAACAGAATATCGGGACCATTGCTGGATAGAATCGACCTCCATGTGGAAGTGGTGCCTGTGCCTTTTGAAGAACTGTCGAAGAAAAACGCAGGGGAGAAGAGCAGCGAGGTACGAGAGCGCGTGATGAGAGCACGTAAAATACAGACAGAACGTTTTGCTGATATTCCGAACATACACTCTAATGCGCAGATGAGTTCAAAGCTGATACAGCAGCACTGCGTCCTTGACGAGCAGTGTTCTAAGTTGCTGAAAGACGCAATGGATCGACTGAATCTCTCGGCCCGTGCGTATGACAGAATACTGAAGGTGTCAAGAACCATAGCCGACCTCGCAGCTTCTGATGTCATAAAACCAGAACATCTCGCCGAAGCAATACAATACAGAAGCCTCGACAGAGAAAATTGGGGGAAGTGAAGATTAGAACTAAGAACTAAGAACTAAGAACTCTGAACTTTGAACTTTGAACACTGACTGCTGACTTTTAACTTAAAAGACGCCACAGGGGTGACGTCTCTACAAGATTACATTAGAAATAATCGTCGTTTTGCTTCATTCCGAGATGCAAAAAGCCATCATATAAAAAAGTGTAATTCCGTTTGCTGCATTCCCCCTGTAGAGACGTCACCCCTGTGGCGTCTCATAACATAACGTCTCATAACAAATTTCACAGACATAAGAACATCTCCCCGTGGCGTCTCAAAAAATGGGGAATGGGGAAATGGAATCTCATAACAAGAAAGGACACAATGCATTTTGCAATGTGCCCTTTTTTATTATTGGACGCGACTCATCGCATCCCCACTCCCAGCCGAGAACTGACCGCTGACAGCTAACTTTCAGTTTTCAATTTTCATCTTTCAACTTTCTCTTGATTCCGTATGCCAATCCCATGCCAGTTAAGATCAATAATCCAGATCCGAGAGGAGCGTTTTGGTTTTCTGCCAATCCGTGACCGAATATTCTTGGCATGTCGCCCCAATCAGAATATTCACGATATTCTATATCGTCGTTAGACCTGAAGAATCCGTCGCTTGATGATGGTGTGTAACTTCCAACTTGTGCGTTGAGACCTAATGTCAATACCATTGAAAATACTGCTAATACTATATAT
>JAZQYR010000009.1:0-90262 GCA_045633585.1 Bacteroidales bacterium | reverse complement strand
CCGTCGCTTGATGATGGTGTGTAACTTCCAACTTGTGCGTTGAGACCTAATGTCAATACCATTGAAAATACTGCTAATACTATATATTTTTTCATTTCCTTAAGCCTCCTACAATTAATAAATTATTACCTTTTGAACTTTGACATCCTCATCGTTGACAAGACGTAATATGTATGCCGCTTTATTGAAGTTGCCAACATAAATTCTGCTTTGTCCTTTCACCTCATTGCTGTAAATCATACGTCCCATGACATCAAAAATCTGTAATGTGCCGTCTTTGCTTATGATGAGTTCATTGTTAGACTGATATGCAAAATGTTCTGTCTCAATTTCAAGATCAGATGTCTTTGCAAATCTTATGATGAAACGATCGGTATTTTCTTTTGTACTTGATGTTGCGGTGAAGCTGTAATCTTCAAGTAACATATTTGTTTCAATACCAGTGTGACGGTCAACGAGAATTATGTTTTCGTATTCGCCTTCAGGTTTTACAGAGATGGTGTATTTACCCATCTTTTGAGCCTCGAATGAAAGAGGGATTTCTCTTACGTCTTCGTCATAGTTGAAAATACCATAACGTTCTGAACCGTCGCTGACATATAGATATGCAATCTCGTCGTTGAGGGCGTTGAGTTTAGGGAAACCTTCTTTGTCAGAACCTGCGAAGTTAAGCACTACGTTGTCGCATGATTTGCTGTTGCTTACAGTGACGCTGATGTTGTCTGTTACGTTGTCGTTACTACTTCTTGTAGCATTGTCGTTATATGACACTGAAGGATTTACGCCTATAGTTCTTACGAAGAAACCATCACCTACGTTGATATATCCGTTTGTCAAGTAGTTCCATCCACCAGTATTATTGATTACTGCGACACCTGTTGCCAAGTGGAATGTATTGAGTTTGCTCAAGTCCATATTGAAAGTGAATGGATTGCCTAAGAGATGGAAGTTTGGCCAATGTGTTGAGTCGCCAACAATTTCTTTATAAGTCACTTCATAATCTATTGAAGTACCAGAGAAGAATGTGCCAGTCAAACTTGCCGTAGTGTTGGTCTTATATGATGCCATATAACCACGACCTGATACGAATTCTGTTTCGAAATGAGCTGTTGTGTCTTTATGGTTTCTCCATTCTACAGTGAGGTTTTCATGACGACCGTCAAACTTGTACAGGTCGTACTCGTCGCCAGTTTCGGTAAACTGACTTACCGCAGCGTTTGTAAATGGTGATGCGATGAATTGCCAACCAGTCTTGTTCCATTCATTCCAAACTTTTGGATTGTTTATTTTCATAACGAACTTACCTGGCAAGTTTGGATTCTTCTGGCGTAACTGAGCTCCGTCATTTAGTATCAATCTGTGTGGAGAATCATTGACAATGCCGATGTCTGTCGTTGTTATAAATTCACCATTAATAGTCAAAGAACCGAAATAATCTTTATTGTCGTATTTTATTGTAGCATTACCGATAGTGACAGTCTCGCCTTCGTTGACAACTGCTTCTGCATATATATAGACTTGGTCGTCTGGCAGCTGAGGCATTAAATTGCTTCTCCAGTTTTCTGAGTCATACCAGTTACCATTCTTTTCGAAGATATAATAGTTTTTATAAGCATTAACATTAGACCAGTTTATTATTCCTGAACCTGGAAGTTCAACACCTATAAGATATACGCCATTAGGAAGATTTTTCCATTCAGAATATCTGTACATGGTATTTTCACCTTGTGTAGCACCAATACTGAACCAACGTGCTATATAATTAGTGTCATGCGTATCTTCATGTATTTCCCATACATATATATTATATAAACGGACTGTATCAAATATATTATCGCTATCATATCCCAACCAGATATCTAAGTAATCAACGTTAACATTATTTACAGTGACATTGAAGATAGCCATAGAGTGTAAAATGATTGTACCTAAATCTCTAGTCTCGTTGTTAACAATCACTACATTTTCTATCGTTTGAGTGAAATACAAATCCTTTGATATTGTCACTGTATATGTTCCTTCGCATATCTCAGGCTTTGAAGAAGTGTATGTGCCATTGGCGTTTGTGGTGAATGTATATTCCTTGTCATTGCCATAGATGTCTTTTCCGCTCAATGTGATGGCTACACCGTTTAGACGGTTGTCTTTATAATCTTTTACAAACACTTTTATCATACCATAACCGATAGTCGTTACTTTAACAGCATCTGATTTGTCGGATTCGTAAGTGTCGCCGTCAAATTCATACACTGCAGTAATCTGAATGCTATATGCATTGCCACCGTTATATACAAGATTTGCGATATCTGCGGCATTGGTGTTCACAGTGCTATAAGGCGTTCCATCAACATAAATGTTATAAGATGTTGCATCAGCGATGGCATCCCATGTGATATGAGCAGTTCCATCATATGAGATTGCATCGGTCGTTACGTTTTGTGGGATGTCTAATAATGATACGAATCCCCAAACTTTACCTTCTAAAGCTGTGCTGTCAACACTTTGCTTGACATTAACCTGCCAATAATATTTTGTATTATTTGTCAAAGTAGCTGTAGTATATGTTCCATCACCGAGACCTGTTCCTACAGTAGGTATTTCTACCCAGTCTTGAACGACGTCAAGATTGTTTTTGCCTGTGCCAAATAACACTTGGTAATGAGTAACGGTATTATTTGCTCCATAAGTCCATTTCAAAGTAGCTGTCGATGTTTCCAAAACTGAATTGTTAGCAGGGGCTAGATATGTAGCAGCAGCGACGTTTGCTGTAGTGTATGAATAGAGTGTCACATCACCTGATGGATTAGCTCCATCGTAATAATATCTCGTACCGTAATCGTTTTTAACTTCAACTGCCCAAGAATATGTTTTTGAAGCTCCTAGACCTAAAGCATCTGTATCGAAAGATGCTGTCTCTTCAGTGACTTCAATCCAAGTTTCATTATTACCAATTTGATATTCAAGACCATAACCTCTATCGAATAACAATCTATAATGTGTAGTATTAGGAGCAAATCTCCATGTGATTGTAGCAACATTGCTTACGCCTGTCTCGCCATGAACTGGAGAAATTGGAGTTACGTTATCAGGGCGAATTGACTTTATGAAAGAATATACAGCACCTTGTACTTCACCCATATTGTTTCTTACATTGACTTGCCAATAATATGTGACGTTAGCACTTAAAGCACTTGTCTGATATGAAGTTGCAAGTGTTGATGTCCATTCTTGAACTACATCAAGATTATCGGAATCTGTACCAAATAACACTTGATATTCGTCAGTATTGTCGATGTCGCCGAATGTCCATGACAATTCAGGGTCTGCATTTAAAGAAGCATTATCTGCTGGAGATACGTATGTTACAGCACCAGGAAGCGAATCTGTTGTAAATGAAGCAATCTCGCTACTTAAAGCATTGCCGCCATCTTTTCTTACATTGACTTGCCAATAATAAGTAGTGCCAGCGTCTAAACCATTTTTGCTGAAACTGCCTTCACTTAAACCACCTCTTGAAGTCCAGTCTTGAACTACCACAAGATTATTTTGATCTGTGCCAAATAACACTTGATATTCGTTTACTGTATTGCCATTACCATAAAACCAACTCAATGTGACTTCACGGTTAGTCAATGTGTTTCTCAAATTAGTAGCGGCAGCAATGCTTGAAGTTGTGAAAGAATAAATAGCGATTTCTTCACCACCGTTCCATACTGATCTTTGACCAGAACCATTCTGAACGTCAACAGCCCAATAATATGTCGTACCGGTCTCGAAATAAGGTGCAGTTATTTCCATTTCTGTAGCACCACCTGTTTCTAACCATTTTGTTGCTGTACCATGACCGCAGTATGCAAGAGTACCAGCAGATTCACCGTATAAGAATCTATAATGTGTTGTATTAGGAGCAAAAGTAAATCTTATAGTTTTGTTACTTACTTCTGTTGCGCTATCGGCAGGAGAAATTGGAGTTACGTTGTCAGGAGCACCTAATTTAGTGAATTTAAACACTTCGCTTGAAGTCTCACCGACATAGTTTTTAACCACTATTTTCCAGAAATAATCGCCTACTGCCAAATTATTTGTCTGATATGATGTTGCAAGTGTCGATGTCCAATCTTGAACTACATCAAGATTATCGGAATCTGTACCAAACAATACTTGATATTGTTCTGTATATTCACCAAAGTTCCATGACAAATTAGGGTTTTCAGCAATAGTTGCATTATTCTCTGGATATACAAGTGTAGGAATTCCAGGAACATCGAAATTACTTGTTGTAAATGAATATTCAGCACTTGATGTACTACCTTCATCGTTTGTAGCCTTGACATACCAATAATATGTTGTATTAGGTTTAAGGTTACTTGTCTGATAACTTACATTATTATTTGTTTTAACCAAAGATGTCAACTCATCGTAAGTGCCAGGGCCTGTACCTGAAGCTTCCGCAAGGAATATTTGGTATTGAGTTGTGTTGCTGCTTAATGTGAAGTCTAAGCTAGGGTTGAATTGATCTGTTGCTCCATCGCTAGGAGAGTTAAGTGTTGGAGCAGTAGGAACTGTTGGGGTTACAGGAGTGCTAGATGTGAAAGTGAGCTTAATATTAGGAGTCTGAGCTTCTGTAGTAAAAGAAATTGAAGTTGTTTGTTCTGGATTTGCTGAAGAACCATTTTTTCTAATGGTTCTATAATTACCATCATCATTAGTTTTGTATGTGTAAAATTTAGTGTCTTTTTGGGGCGTGGAGTTGGTATAGTCATATACTGCTACTAAAAGGTTTTTCCCTTCGTAAGAAAAATTATCAATATCGATTGTTACCCAACCTGTTGTATTGGTATTTAAAGTCCCCTCAAAAACGCGTTCTTCTGCGGTCATATTAACTCTATAGTATTTGCCATCTGTTCTTGGGAAATATGATTCATCTGTATTTCTCAAATAAACTCGAATATTTCTATTGCCGACCTCTGCAGATGTAGAAATATAATAAGCAATTTTATCGATAGTTCCACCTGTGGTTTTTCCGATTTCATTTGATAAATAATAGGTTTGCGAACCACTTTGAACTAGATACGTTTCAAATGGCACAGTGTAACTTTCTGTTGTTCCTGTACCAATTGTCACTTCCTGTGCCATCAATGAAGAACTTAATCCTCCGAATAAGCACATGATCATTGTTAAAAATAAAAATTTTTTCATTTTTCTTTTGTTATGTTATAATCTTTAATTTCTCAAAAGTCTTTATTTTGCTATAAAAACAAAAAAACCGAAAAGCACACCACTACAAAGTAATGATGACAATCTCTTCAGTTTAAGTTTATTGGCAATTTTAAATGTTTTTTCAAAGGACTTGAAAAAAACGGTGCAAAAATAGCACTTTTTTATTTAAAAGTCAAGAGGTTATGAAAGAAAATTGAAAGTTAGCTGTCGGCGGTCAGAGTCAGTGTTCTTAGTTCTTAGTTCTTAGTTCAAAGAGCAACGAGCATTGTCCACAATAAACCAAGAGTGGCTTTTTAGGAACTCACAGCTTACAGCTCATAGCTCAATGCTATTTCTTAAACACAAAATTCGTCAGTCTGCAACTTGAAACAATATCTCCTTCTTCGTTCTTGATATCGATGTTCCAGACGTGTGTCTGACGTCCTTTGTGTATGATAGTGGCAGTGGCGTAGACGTATGTTCCTACCTTGGCGGCTTTCACGTGGTTGGCACTCATCTGCATGCCACGTATCACGTATTCGTTTACATCACAATAAAATGCAGATCCGACGCCACCGATGCTTTCCGCAAGTGCCATGCTAGCTCCGCCATGCAACATTCCGTAAGGCTGCGACAACTCTTGCTTCACAAACATACGAGCATAAACATATCCTTCTCTTACTTCAATATATTCAATGCCAAGAGTCTCCATCATGGTACCCTTGTTCAAGGCGTTCATTTTTTCTATTAGATCCATCGCTTTTAAAGTTGAAAGTTGAAAATGGAAAGCTGAAAGTTAATTTTCCATTTTCAGTTTTCAGTTTTCAATTTCTAAAGTTCTACCACCAGTTTCAAGTTTATCTGTCTTGGTGTCAGGTAATTTGGAACGGCGTATTGTATATTGTAAATGTCTGTTACCCACATGTAAGAACTTACGTTGTTAATACCCAACAAGTTGAAGACTTCAAGACTGAGCCAGCAGTTCTTGACATATGCCAATGGATTGCCTTTCTTGAAACTTGATTTCTCGCTGATGAGCTGCTTGCTGAATCCGATGTCGACTCTTCTGTAAGGCGACATTCTGAGTGTTTGTTTGTAACGTTCGCTGTATGGTGCGCCGAATGGCATTCCTGTTCCGAAGACGAGTTTCAAGTTGACCTTGAATGAAGGTATGAATGGGATGTAGTCTTGGAAGAATACGGAGAAATTGATTCTTTGATCGGAAGGACGTGGTATGCCTTTTATGATAGTATCGCACACATAATCAGCGCCATTGTTGATATCGCTTTGCGACAGTATTGTTCCGGTAGGAGAGAGGTAATATTTGATGTTCTCTTCTGATCTCATGAATGAAAGACTAGCCCAGCTTTCTATGCCTTTGACGAATTCGCCATTGATACGGATGTCCATACCTGCAGCGTAGCCAGTGGCTTTTTGGTCGGCGAAATATTTTATTCTGATGTTGTCGACTTCGTAAGGGATGATGTCTTTCAAGTATTTATAATAAATCTCAGAGGTGAGTACGAAAGGACGATCCCAAGCCTTGAAGTTGTATTCGTGAGTGAAAACGACCTGATATGACTTTTGTGTAGTGGCGTCTTCTGGTTTTACGAGGCTTCCGTCGAATTTACGTAGCTCGCGGTAGAAAGGAGGCTGGATATACACACCGCCTGACAATCGGAACAGCATGTTTTTGTTCCAGTTAGGTTTTATGGCGACGCTAGCGCGAGGGCTGACATACACCTTGTTGTTGTATCCCCAATAGTTGGCGCGCAGTCCTAATGCCAGCGTTACGATATCGTCTTTTTTGCTATTGAGCGACCATTCGTTGTGAATGAAGCCGTCGACATTGTTGATGGTTAATATATTGTGGCTTTTTGAAAGATGTCTTATATCGAATTCAGGATGAGGCGGGTTTGGGCTGCCGATGGAGTCTGCGTGATGAGGCAGACTGAATCCTGCGGAGTCGATCATCTCCCATTCGTTGATGAAGTCGTCGAAATATTGGTGTTGATAGCGAGCGCCCCACTTCAGTGTGTAGAAACTGTTTTTGTAGGCGCCTTTATGGTCGATATTGAACACTTGTGAGTAGAAGTCGTTGCGAGCGTGTTCGATATAAGTTCCGACGCCTTGGTTTGAAATCACGTTGCCGGTCTGCTCGCTGCCAGGGTTTGTCTCGAGCTGTCCGATCCAATACTGGCCTTGTATGTCGTAGTTTTCTGCTTCGACTGCTGAATAAGTAGAAGCGATGAGTTTGAGGTTAAGGTCTTCGTTTGGGCTGAAGTTCAATGTGAAAGCGCCGAGTCCTGTGTTATAGTTGCTTGCCTCTTTGCCATCGAAATATATAGTGATGCGATGAGCTTGTTGTACATTGCCGAAGTCAGTCTGACGGGTCTCAGGTATCATGAGGTAGTTGTTTCTGGAGTAGTAACCGAATGCGGATACTTCCAAGCGAGGGGAGATGTAGTAAGACAAGATACCTTGCACGTCGGTGAAGTTAGGCTGATAAACGCCTTTGGTTTCCATGTTGCCAAGGATGTATTTGTTGTTCTTATAACGTGCTCCGATGAGGTAGGATAGTTTGTTCTTTAATAATGAACCTTCCGCATGAGCTTCTGCGCCGAGGAAACTCAGCGACAGTGAAGCGGCTGTGAGGCTTGGCTTCTTGTATGTGATGTCGAGAGCCGATGATAGCTTGTCGCCGTATTCAGCGGAGAATCCGCCAGCGGAGAAGTCGATGTTGGAGACGAGGCTTGGGTTTATGATGCTCATTCCTTCTTGTTGTCCTGATCCGACGAGGAATGGTTTATATACTTCGATGCCGTTAATATAGATGAGGTTTTCGTCGAAGTTGCCGCCACGTACATTGTATTGTGAACTGAGTTCGTTTGTTGACGACACTCCTGGAAGTGTCTTGACGAGGTCTTCCACGCCGCCTGCCGAGCTGCTTGGTATCAGCGATATCTCTCGTGCGTCGAGTCTTGTGATGGAAGATGAGTTTATTTGTCGGTCGGAAACCACGACGTCGGATAATGTCGTAGAAGTGGATTGCAGACATACGTCTACTTTACGATGTTCACCTGCTTTTAGCTTTATTTTCCTTGTCTCTTGCTGGTAGCCGACGAAAGAGAAAACCACGTTCAGAAGGGTGTCGGCTGGAAGATGTAGCTCGTATTGCCCTTTCTGGTTTGATGAGACTCCGTAAGAGGTGCCTAATACGGCGATGTTCACGAGTTCTAAGACGCTGCCATTATCATCGGTGATTTTTCCGTAGATATAACTATCCTTGCTTTGTCCGAAAAGCAAAACAGGAATCATCATCAATAATAATAGTGTATATCTTAATCTCATCAACTTTATTAACTATCTTTGGATGTAAATATTGTACAAATATAATTATGCATTATGAATTATGCATTGTGAATTAAAAAAAAAGTCGTCAAAAAAGACGACTTTTTTTTATAGTGTTTCGATATTATTACCAACGGTTCAAGTTGCCTTTTGCTGAAGCATCCATGATAGCTTGGTAGATACCTTTCTTGTCAATTGTACGTAAACCGGCTGCTGAAACTTTCAAAACTACCCATTCATCCCATTCTGGAACGTAGAAACGTTTGATTTGTAAGTTAGGTTGGAAAGTTCTCTTTGTCTTTCTGTTTGAGTGAGAAACGTTATTACCGGTAATGACCTTTTTACCTGTGATTTGACAAATTTTTGACATGACTCTTAATATTTTATAGTTATAATTATTCCTCTAAAAATTGAGGTGCAAAATAACAACATTTTTTTGAATTATGCAAGAATTTTAGAAAAAAAGTTTTTAGGCCTTTTTTTGAGGCTGTGAGCATTGAACATTTTAAGTCAACAGATAACAGACTTTGGGTATGCGGTGCATGAGCTCGGCACTTCGACAGGCGAACATCCAAGGTTCAATGGCTAACAGCCTAAGTTCTTGGTTCATTCTTGCGTTAGGGATTGGAGCGGCATCCTTTTGGAGCGAAGCGGAAAAAGATATAGCGGAAAGCCCGACGCGTAGCGGAACGCCCAAAAGAACTAAAAGCGTGAAACTTTTTTTTAGAAACCTTATTAATTAATGTGTAATAATTATTAATTTTGCAAAAATGTCATTTATGTTAAAAATTCCAATGGTTGACCTTGTAGGTCAATATAATAAGATAAAGCCAGAAGTTGATTCTGCTATTCAGGAAATATTATCGACAGCAGCTTTTATTAATGGTCCGCATGTCAAGAGTTTTCAAGAAAATCTTCAGAAATATCTTGGTGTAAAACACGTGATTCCATGTGGCAATGGCACCGACGCCTTGCAAGTGGCGATGATGGCTCTTAACCTTGAACCTGGCGATGAGGTCATCACTACAACATTCACATTCATCGCTACGGCAGAAGTCATCGCACTTCTTCGTCTGAAACCGGTGCTTGTCGATATCGAGAAGGATTCGTATAACATTGATCCAGCGGCTGTTGAACGCGCTATCACTCCTAAGACAAAAGCTATAGTGCCAGTTCATATCTTCGGACAGTGTGCCAATATGGAGGCGATTATGGATATCGCTCGCCGTCATAATCTTTATGTCGTTGAAGATAACGCTCAGGCTATCGGTGCTGACTATACTTTCAGCGACGGCATAGTGAAAAAGTCGGGAACCATTGGAACTATAGGCTGCACTTCATTCTTCCCATCAAAGAACCTCGGCTGCTTCGGCGACGGTGGCGCATTGTTCACCAACGACGACAGCCTCGCAGAACAAATCCGTGCCGTGGTGAACCACGGAATGAAAGTGCGTTACTATCACGATTACGTCGGTGTCAACTCACGCCTCGATACAATACAGGCTGCAGTACTCGACATTAAACTGAAACACCTCGACGAATATATAGCCGCTCGTCAATATGCAGCTGCTTATTACGACAAGGCGTTCTCGGTAACTGATAAAATCATAACGCCAAAGAAATCAGACTTCACAACTCACGTCTATCATCAATATGTTATGGTTCTCAATGGCGTTGATCGCGCAAAACTGATGCAGCATCTGCAAGAAAAAGGAATAGCTTGCGCAATATATTATCCTGTGCCGCTGCACGAGCAAAAGGCTTATCAGGACCCTCGGTATAAAAAAGGTGACTTCCCAGTCAGCGAATATCTTAGCGAAAACGTCATCGCTCTTCCTATGCATACCGAGTTCACAGATGAACAACTGAATTATATCACAACAACAATATTAGATTTTATTTCTTAAAAAATATTAAGATGAAAATATTAGTCACAGGTGGAACAGGTTACATCGGATCTCATACCGTTGTCGAATTGCAAAACAAAGGCTTTGAAGTCGTTATTGTCGACGCCTTGTTCAACTCACGCATTGAGGTCTTGGATTCTATAGAGAAAATCACTGGCATACGTCCGGAATTTGAGTCATTTGACCTTGCTGATAAAACTCTTACCGATGACTTCTTCGCTCGTCATAACGACATCAATGGCATCATTCACTTCGCTGCTCATAAGGCGGTGGGAGAGTCGGTGGAACAACCGATAAAATATTATCGTAACAACCTTGATTCCTTGATGAATATCTTGGAGGCGATGAGCAAATATAAAGTTCCTAACTTGGTATTTTCATCATCATGTACCGTTTACGGACAGCCTGACGCTGAGCATCTGCCAGTATCGGAAACAGCTCCTATAAAAAAAGCGGAGAGTCCTTATGGTAACACAAAACAAATCGCAGAAGAAATCATATCTGAATCGATAAATGCATATAAAGGTTTGAACGCTATCGCTTTAAGATATTTCAATCCTGTTGGCGCGCACGACAGCGCACTGATAGGTGAGTTGCCTCTTGGCGTGCCTAATAACCTTATGCCTTACATCACACAGACTGGCTATGGAATAAGAGAATGCCTTAAGGTGTTTGGCAGCGATTATCCAACTCACGACGGAACAGCAATCCGTGATTATATTCATATCATGGATCTTGCAAAAGCTCACGTCATAGCAGTGGAAAGAATGCTTAATGAAAAGATGAAGAAACCTTTTGAGATATTTAACCTCGGCACAGGAACAGGATACTCTGTATTGGACGTGATAAAGTCTTTTGAAAAAGTATCAGGCCTTAAGTTGAATTATGAAATAGTAGGCCGACGTGCTGGCGATATTGAAAAGGTTTGGGCAGATCCAACATTCTCAAATAATGAGTTGGGATGGAAGGCAGAACGTCAACTCGATGAAATGACACTCTCGGCTTGGAACTGGGAAAAAGCTTATAGAAAACTTTAGAACTCTAAAATTCTAGAATTCTAAAATTCTAAATAAAAAATCCGATTCATTTCTGAACCGGATTTTTTTGTTGTCATGTTTTTATGTTATTAATAGAATAAGATGCTATTGTCTTCAATCTTAACATTGTCTTTAAGTGCTGAGTAAGCAGAGTTGTTAAGAATTTGGTTGTTGAATCTTGTGCGTTGTTCTCTTACGATGCTGCTGTAATCTGTTGTTGTAGCTGCAGGTGTTTCTTTTGTAACTTTAACAACATAGAGACCATTGCCACCAACGATAGGTTCAGATGTTTCACCTTCTTTCATTCCGATTACAGTACCGATGACTTTGTCTTCAACGCCGAAGCTACCGAAGCCACGACCATCGAATGTAACATTGTCAACGTTTGTCTTTTCGCCTTTCAATTCGTCGATCATCTTTTGGTAGTCGTTGCCATAAGCCTTAGCTTGTTCGGCTAACATAGCGCCTTTCTTTTCTTTCTTGATAACGAATTGGTAACGGTCAACGATGTCTTCCATTGGAGTGTTACCTTCTTTAACAGATTTTGTAAGAACTGCTACGACATACATATTGTCGAGGTCAAAGATTGATGACATATCACCAACTTTTGTTTCGTTGTCGAAAGCCCAGCGAACGATTTGACGTGGATTGCTGATGCCTGTGATATGGTTTGTGTTTGTTCTTAAGTTAGGATATGTACGTTTGTTAAGACCTTGAGCTTCAATTGCGTTGTTGAAGTCTTCAGCTGTTTTGTTTTCTGTAACGAATTTGTTAGCTTCAGCGAAAATGTTTTGGTATGTTGCTGTGCTTGGTGTGATTTCGTGTGCAACAACAGCAAGGCGTGCTTTTGGAGTAGCTTCTTTGCGGTCTGTAACTTTGATGATGTGGTAGCCGAATGGAGTTTCAACCATACCAACTGTACCTACCTTGTTGTCTTGGACGAATTCGTTGAATGAGTAAACCATCATGCCGTCTGTGAACCAGCCGAGGTCGCCGTCATTTGTTTGTGCGCTTGGATCGTCTGATAATGACTTAGCAAGAGTTTCAAGTTTTGAGTTATCTTTCATAACAACGTTCAAGATGCTGTCGGCTAAAGCTTTAGCTTCTTCTTTTGTACGTGTAGCTTCGCTACGTAAAGCGTTAGCATAACCAACTAAAATATGTGAAGCCATCAAAGAATCTGAACGGTTTTCCATAGCAACGATTTTTGCTACGTTGTAGTAACCTTCGTTTTCATAAGGACCATAAACGAAACCAACGCCGTTATTTTGGTCGAAGATAACTGATTCTAATTCGGCAGGAACGTCTTTTCTTGATTTCCATGTGCTGTCGTATGGAAGATCTGAGTTAGCGTTAACGAAGTTAGCAGCGTTTTCAATTTGAGCTAAATCGTTTTTGAGTTCGCTTACGAAGTTCTTTGAATATTCAACGTCAGCTTGTGATGGGTTGATTTCGAAAACGATATAGTCGATACTGCGTGTAGCTTCTGTTTGATATTTGTTTTTGTTGCTTTCGTAGAATGCTTTGTTGTCAGCATCGTTAACAACGACAGCTGAGTCAGCTACTGCGCTGTAACGAACTGCGTAAACTTCAGCAGAAGTCTTGTCGTTTTTGTCAGCATAGATACGAGCTGCTAATTTGTTAGGAAGGTAGAAACCTTTTTTCAAAAGAGTTTCATATTTTGTGTTTAATCTGTCTTCTTTGATAGCGCGTTCAAAGTTGAGCCAGTTAGCTTTCATCTCAGGGCTGAGAGTTTGGAAATCTCTGATGTATGTTGTTACGAGATCTCTGTTGAAACTTCCATCAGGATTTGTGAAGCTTTGAACAACGTATTGATTTGGATTTTCACCTAAGAATTGATCGTATAATTCTTCACCAGAAACAACGAGACCGAGGTCTTTATATTCGTTCTTCATGATGATATCTCTGATCATTTGTTCTAATGTGTTAGCATGTACGGAGTAGTTGTCTTCTGTGCTTAATGAACCTCCATTTTGTGCTTTCACGTTCTCAAGATTCATATTGACTAAGTTGCTATAATCTTGATAAGTGATTTTTTCACTGCCAACGGTAGCTACGTTTGTTGTCTGTCTGCTGTTAGTGCTCTTGAAAAGGTCGCCTAAAACGAATGCTAAAAGAGCGATACCTACGATAACGACTAACAATCCATAATGCTTTCTAATGTTTCCAATTGCTGCCATAATTCTATGTAATTATTTAATTATTTATTCTTTTTCTTCTGATTTTTTTATTAAGTTGCAAATTTACAAAACCATTCGATATAATCGACATTTTTGTAAAAAAAATAATCTTAGCGTAACTTATTGATTATTCTTTATTTCCACTTCTTCGAGACGAGTGTCTGTCGCTTTTATTATCTTGAAAATATAATTTCCTATTACAATTTCTTCTCCTACTTGAGGAATGCTTTCGTGATAATGAATTATGTATCCTGCAAGCGTCTCATAATCGTCTGATTCTGGGAAGTTGAATTTGTAATTTTTGTTGAGATAATCTATTTCTAATCTTGCAGAGAAGATGTAATCGTCTGGATTGATGGTTTTTTCCACTACGTCTTCTTCATCGTATTCGTCTTCAATTTCTCCGAATATCTCCTCAATTAAGTCTTCAATACTGATGATGCCAGAGGTGCCTCCGAATTCATCTACTACGACGGCGATGCTTTGACGTTTTTTCGACAGTTTCTTCAAAAGTTCCTGTGCTGAATATGTCTCTGGATAAAACTGTATCGGACGAATCTTTGACCTTAAGTCTGTTGCCTTGGTAAGAATGTCGTTGATGTGTATATATCCAATGATATTGTCAATATTATTTTCAAATACCAACAGCTTTGAGTGCTTGGTTTCTTCGAAGACAGCTTTCACTTCTTCTATTGTGTTTTCTATATCAATGGCTTGGATCTCAGTGCGTGGCACCATACATTCTCTTAACTTTACATTATGAAAGTCTATCGCGTTCTGGAATAATTCAATTCCTTGTTGAATGTCTTCGTCGTCTTCGTCAGGATTTGCATATTCCTTAAGGTAGTCGTTCAAGTCGACGGTGTTTAGCTTGTATTCTTCATGAGGTATGTCAACACGAAGTATATATTTTATCACCAGTTCGGAAATGCCAATATATATCAATATGATAGGGTAGAGGATGATGAATAGCAACATCGCAGGCAATGCGAATATTGTCATGCTTTTGTTAGGGTTTATGCCAAATATGATTTTAGGCAAGAACTCGCCTGTGATGAGTACAATCAAGGTCGATAATATTGTTTGACAAAGTAATATAGAGAAGCCGTTTGTAAATATTTCTGGCAATATGTTTATTACGAAAGGCTCTAATATTCTAGCGATGGCGATACCGTAGATGACGTTGGCTATATTATTGCATAACAATAGACATCCAATGAATTGTGATTGGTTTTTGAAGAACTTATTTATGATTTTAGCTGAGAAGTTGTTTTTCTTCAGGTCGAGTTCCAGCTGTAGTCTGTTGGTGCTTAAAAATGCAATCTCCATTCCGGAGAACATAGCGGAGCAAAGGAGTGAAATTATTACTATATAAATGTCGCTCATTTCTATATTATTTATTCTTCGTCGTCTATTTCAAGTGTCGCTCTCATGCCATGAATGACTCTTTGTGAGAATGTCTCATTGGCGTTAAGGCTGTCTCCGTATATAATCTTGTCGGGACTTGTTATCTTGACAGCGTTGCGTGTATATATTTTTTTCGTCTTTTGATTCCAATATAAAGTCTCTGTAAATAAGGTCTCTTTTGATTCCAGGTTCTTGACAATAACATTATCTTTTGCGAACAGCATTTCGTCTTTCTCGTGTCTTATTCCGTAGTTGCCGCTTATCTTTGATGATGGATTGCCGTTTTTTTCGTAGAGATATGCGGTGAACCCTTTCGGGAATTCCAATATTGCGCTGTCGCCTTCTGTGCTGTGCATGACCGGTGCCATCAGTTTGGCTTGCACGAAACCGGAGTCGCTTCTAGTGAAGACTACATTGTATGCCAAGACACCGTTGATAGTGTCGGTGTCGATAAATTCTTTAACTTTATCTAAGGAGTTTTCACAAGAAAACAACACCATAACCATATTGGCTATGATGTTGATTCCTATGAATATTTTAAAAAACTTTTTCAAAATTTACAATTTAGTTTGACAGCTTTCAGCCATAAGTCGGAGCTTACGGCTCATTGCCCAAAGCTAATTAGTTCTTAGCTGCTCTGATCTTTGTTGTTTCTTTAATCCAGCAGTTGTCGAGTGTGTAGTCTTGACCTTCTTCGAAACCGTTGAAGAAAAGTACCTCAACTGAAGGGAATGAGTGTGAGTAAGCGTTGATGAGTTCGTTAGCTTTAGCTGCTATTGAAGGATCAACAGACTTAGCTTTTTCAAATTGGTCAACAGCTGCCCAATAAGCTGCTTTTGTTTCAACTTCACTTGTGCCGCAATCTTTAGCACTTGCTGCATACAATTGGCCGATGATGATGAATGGCTCGCCGTCTTTTTTGTTTAATTCGTAAGCTTTTCTTGCATATACACGACCTTGTTCGTAGTTTTTGTTCATATTCATGATTTGAGCAAGGTAAATGTATGATTGGTGCGCACGGTCAACGTTTTCGCTCTTTGTTGCTTCAAGGAGGTATTTAGCTGCTTGATTGTAATCTTTTTCAGCAAGATATTTCTTTCCGATTAAGTAAGCTGACTCTGGTGAAGGATTGATTTTGTGTAAGTTGACAGCTACAGAAAGATATAATTGTGAATCGTCACATTTTCTCTTGTCTAAAAGATTAGAAATCTTTGTCAACAATTCAACGTCGTTTGGATTTGCGTCAAATTTAGGTTGGAATATACGAACCAAATCTTCGCAGTTTGCATATGGTTGAACAGCTGAGTCAAGCTTTTCTTTTGTAGCGTTGAAGTTGTTGAGAAGCTTTTCATTAGCCATTTCTGTGTTGACTTTGATGTTGTACTCAACAATATCCATAAGACGTGTGTATTCTTCAAGAACTGCACTTTCTTCTAATTTGCCGTTTTTCACCATTGTGATAACTGTTGTGAAATAAGTGTCAACGAAAGCGTAGTTGCTGTTGTTGCCGTCTAAATCAATAGCTTGCTTAAGAGCGTTGTAAGCTTCTTCATAACGGTGAGGTGCCCATGTATAGATGTCGATACCTTTACGGCCCATGATGTTACCTATTTGTGAACCACTCTTGCCGTTTGGGAAATATTGAGCTCTCTTGTCATAAATCATAATGAGAGTGTCGATGTACTTGTCTTTCAATTCAGCGTCTTTTTCTGGTCTGATGAAAGCATAAGTCATGATTGTGACACCGTCAAGATATGTGTTTTGTCTTAAGTCTGGACAATTGTTGTAAACATTTCTCCATGATGTAATCATCTGAGGATTAATGTTGTTAGGGTTGTACTTGGCTTGTTTCCAGTGGCCAATGTATTCACGATACAATGAATAGTCTGTTTCGCAGTCTTGTGCGTTTGTTGTAACATTTCCTAAAAGGAAGAATGTTAAACTTAACAGTAAAAATCTTCTAATTTTCATTTTGACTTTAATATTTTTTGTGATTTATTATTGATATCTTTTCTTTACGAACCATCTGTCGTGAATTGACATACTGATCGATAGGTTGAAATAATTTTCTTTTACGAGATTATTTTTTATTGTACCCATTGAACCGAATTCAATAGCTACGTTAAATGATGTCAGTGAACGAGGTACAGGCAAACCGACGCCTAATGTCAATCCGTATCTGTTTATTGATTTTCCGTAGAGGTTGTAGTAAGTCTGATCGAAATGAAGACCTGCGCGATAAGTTATTTTCTTGTAATATTTTGATATAGAAGTTGATTCTGGTTTGTATGATCCGCCAACTGCAACATTCCATGAATTTTGTAATGAATCGTTGACACCGTTCATAGTGAATCCTTTCCATCCTGTCCAGTTGAAATCGGCTCCGACCAACAGTCCGTTGCCATTGTCAAAGGTTACACCAAAGCCAAAACCTCCTGGTATTTTAATGTTTACTTTTTCGTTTTCAACGTATTTTAATGTGTCTATAGGCGATTCTACTTGATTCTCAAAACCTTTGAACATGTTTCTTATGAAAATATCTCTTTTGGATGCTATTTTTGCACCTTGAGAGTATGTTGCACCAATTGTTATGTTATACTTTTTGATTGGTAATCTGTATAAAACACCATAGTCTAATTTGAAGTCATTGACTCTCATTCCAATAGAACGTTTTCCATTAAGGAAGTATGTTGAGTCTGGGAAATATATCGATGTGATGTCTGATAATGTTCCGAATATGTAAGATGCTGTCACACCGATTGATAAGTCTTTAGTTATTTTCACGCCATTAGCGAAGAAGACTCTATTTAATCCGCCTTCGCCTTGGAATGCTACGTTGTAGGCTCCTGTTTCTGGAGTGTAGTGTTCGGTGACGACATTGTATTCTCTGTTTGTAAATGGCATGATGCCGAGGCCGATTCCCCATCTTTTTGTTGCGCTTAATCCAACGCTAGCATAGTCGAATGATGCGTTTGAACCGCTTGCATTGGCATTGCTGGTAGAGAATGAAGCTGCTTTGATGTAAAATCCTGCGTCGAATAAGAATGATAATGAGTCGATTGCAGTGTATGTTGCTGGGTTACTTGGGTTTAAGATGCAATTGCCGCTTACGGCGTTAGCGATGCCGCCCATACCTCTCAGCATTGTGTTTGGAGATCCGGTGTAGATGTCGCCCAAGCCAAATCTTGAATATGGAGTGCTTAAATCGGATTGAGCAACAAGACCGAGATTCATCACAAAGATGATTAAGCCTAATAAAAAATATTTTGTGTTTTTATATTTCATTGATAATTAAGGATATATCTTAAACCTTTAAACGTAAAATTTGCGTCTGCAAATATGCAATTTTTTAACTGATTTTCAAAGAAAATATTGTCTCCACCTATAATAAAAACGTTTAACATTTCATAAATGTTTGAAAATCTTTTTATAAAACCTTCAATTTCGTTGGATATACCAAAAATTACGCCAGATTTCAAACATTCTTCAGTTGAATTGCAAATTAATTTTAATTCTTCTTTTGTTGGATGACATAATGGTAACTTTTCCGTGTAGTCGTTCATTGCTTTGAAACGCAAATTGATGCCAGGACTTATCGGCCCTCCATGATAAACCTTATCGGATGTTATGATGTCGTAAGTGATGCATGTTCCAATGTCTATCACCAAATTGTTTTGATTCGGTTTCTCCATCATCGCAGCTGCAACCGCAACCAATCTGTCGCTGCCAATCTGTTTTCTGTCGTAATTTAATGTGAATGGTAATGGAGTGTTGCCAGATAGTGTGATAATTTCAATATTCTGTAGCTGCGACTTGCATTCTTCGATTTTACCTCCTACCGATGATATGATACATCGGCGTATTTCTGGAAACTTTTCTGTAAGCTGTTTTAAATCATTGTTATATGGATTAAATACAGAAGAATCAATTATGCAGTCTTCGTTAAAAACCGCATATTTGGCTCTTGTATTCCCAATGTCAATCGTTAAAATCAAACTCATTGTATTTTTTTGCAAATATACTGATAATGAGAGTAAAATAAGAAAATTTTAAAAAAAATAATTTTTTTTGTTGGAGTATTGAAAAAAGTTGTATCTTTGCAATCGCAAAACAACGGAGGTACCATAGCTCAGTTGGTAGAGCAATGGACTGAAAATCCATGTGTCGCTAGTTCGAATCTCGCTGGTACCACGTAAGAGCTGACTTTCAGTCAGCTCTTTTTTTGTTTTACCACCTAAATCCAGATTTATGGAAAAAATAATACATTAACTTCGTCAATTATAAAATTTCTTAGATTTCCATTGATAGTCTTGGTCGTAATGATTCACGCTCGTTTCCTTGATGTTTCAATGGGTGGCATCGATTATAAATTTGACATACAGCAATATCCAATCTATTGTAATGTTTCATTCTTGATTTCTAAACTCATAGCAGGTATTGCTGTTCCGATGTTTTATGTTTTTTTCAGGCTATCTTTTCTTCTGTAATAAATTATCATTCACAGCAAACGACTATCTCGGAAAATTGCGAAAACGTATAAAATCTCTGCTGATTCCTTATGTTTTCTGGAATCTTGTTAGCCATCACTGTGGTTTTAATTGGAATAGTGTGGTTGCTCGGTATCACTACAGGTATATGTGGCGTTGATATAGCAGCTATTTTCTTTTTCGCTATCGGATCGGTATTTTCTATTGCAAAATACGATTTCGTGAATTTCTTAAAAAAATAAGAGTGTCTGCTTATATAATGTCGCTGCTATTGGTAGTAATCGAGATGTTCTTATGTAATAAAAGGGGGATCTTTAGATTTGTTATTTGTTGATATTCAATCGATAGTGATATATAAACTCTGCACCTTGAGTTTGATGGCTTCTTGCTTGAATATTACGATATCGGCTATGCCAAAAGGCCTGCTTAAAACGAACGAATTTCTTTACGAATCAAATTTCTTTGTTTATGTATATCACGCCTTGCCGCTAACGCTTTTCTTGAAACTGCTTATTCGTTTCATAAAACCTACTTCTGAATCTCAGGTGCTTTTAATCTATTTTGCAGTTGTTGTGATTACTATAGTTGTAGGTTTGTTTGTGTTTGCATTGCTGAAGAAAGTGTTTCCGAAATTTACAGCATTTATTACGGGAAGTAGGAGCTGATTAGAACTTAAAAAAACAGGACTCTAAAATTCTAGAGTCCTGTAGTTTTTTTAGAAGTTTACCCAAAATCTTTCCCAGAATGTTTGTTCTAGTTCTTTCCAGGTGTTGGCAGTAGCTGCCTCGAAATCTATTGTATATCTGTTTAATAACTTTTGAGCTTCTTCTTCTTTGCCTTCTTCCAATAATGTTATTACTTCCTTTTCCAATGCAGGAATTTCTTTAGCGGCTTTTTCTTCGTATCTTAAAATACTGTTAGTAATAGCATTTTTTGTATTGCCCCATTGAATCTGAGCTAATTTGTTGGCTTTGCGATAACGCCATAACAATGTTTCTTCATTGTAATTGTTATGACCGCATTCGTCAAAGCAGCTTGGTAATTTTGTTGATCCTGTGAAGATTGGTATTCTTGGACTTTGGCCAGGATTTTCTACAGAGAACCAGCAGATTCCGCCTATTTCATCTGGCATCCAGCTTCTGAGTTGTGTTACAAATGAATATGAACACCAAGATACTGATACTGTACGCATTGCTTCAACAGTTTCAGGAGCAATCATATTGTATGTTGCAATGTCTGTGCTTCCCATCCATGGATTTGCTACAGGACTTACGATGGTATCACCTTTTCTATTGACAATCTTAATGTTGCGTGTCACGTCTAACTCGGTTCCTTCGTATGTGCTTCTGAGAAGTTCCATCACTTTTCTGGCGTCGACTTTTTCTTCTGGTTTAACAGAGAATGGAAGTTCTTCATCGTCCATGCTTAATCCTAATGATGGAGCTAATGCGTTGAGGATGAAATATTCGCGTTCACGGAAATTCTTGCCGTTTGAATAGTCGTTGCCGAAAGCCTTGAACCATACGAATTCGCTTTCGCCATCCCATAAACCATGTTTTTTAGCTACTTTTTCGATATTGTCGGAACACATGAAGTTATCTGGGTCGTTTCTATTTATGTATTTGATTCTTGGGATGTTAGCGGAAACGCTTACTTCTCCGTCTGGCACTCTTTGTGCAGCCCATATGCCGCCGATTTTCTTCTTTCCTTCACCCATGATTTCCATGCACCATACTTCTTCTGTATCAGCTATTGTGATACATTCTCCACCGTCGCCATAGCCGTATTCCTTGATGAGTTCAGCGATGAGTCTGATGGCATCTCTTGCATTGTCGCAGCGTTGAAGTGCGATGCGTTCCAAGTCTTCAATCATGAAAAGACCTTCTGGGTTTACCAATGTATCAGGACCTGAAAATGTTGTCTCGCCAATAGCTAACTGTTTCTCATTCAAGCAAGGATATGCTGTGTTGAGGTAAGAATATGTGTATTCTGCTTGTGGTATTTCGCCAGCTAATTCCAAACCATAGCTGTCGTAGGCGTTTCTTGTGTGCATGCTACCTCTGTAGATTTTCTGAGTAGCGCCTTTTTCGTGCTCCTGTGCTTTTTCCCAACGAAGCCATGTGCGGTACATGCCGTCGCATGTGTGTGATGTTATGACAGAACCATCGGTAGTTGCGTCTTTGCCAACCATGATGCTTGTGCAATTTGCTCCGTCAAAAATTTGAGAATCAGCGTCTTGAGCATTGATGTTAAAAGATATTAATACAAATGTGAATAATGCGATGAGTGATTTTCTTGATGTCATTTTATTAATTATTTGAAGAAAGTGAAATTAACTTTACCATATCTGCGTTGTTCAACAAAACGTGGATGTTCTTTGAAATCAACGAATTTATTGTGTTCAACGACTAACATGCCGTCTTCTTTGAGTAGACTGTTTTCAAAGATAAGGTTTACCAATAAATCGTAATGTTGGCTGTCGTATGGAGGGTCTGCGAAGATAAGATCATATTTCATTTTATGCATAGGGATGAAACGGAATACATCGGAACGTATCGCAAGAAGTTCTTCCATATTAAGTTTTGTGGCAGTGTCGCGGATGAACTTGATACAGTTGTTGTTTTCATCAACGGCAGTGACGCGAGGACAGCCTCTAGAAACTAATTCATAAGAGATGTTGCCTGTTCCAGCGAAAAGGTCTAGTGCAATAATGTCTTCGAAATCAACATGGTTTTCCAAGATGTTGAATAAACTTTCCTTCGCCATGTCAGTGGTTGGACGGACAGGAAGATTGCTTGGAGCTGTGATTTGTCGTCTTTGGTGTTTTCCTCTTATTATTCGCATGATATGAAACTATATAAGGTGTAATAATAATAGTAAGGTACTGAATTTAACTCGTTTATGTAATTGAAATCGTTGTCTCTATTGAAGAATCGGATGTTTCTTATATAACGTGAACATAATTCTACAACAGGTGATTTTTCTTCTATAAATCCCAAGAAATACAAAGGAATGCTTTCATTATCAATGTTAAGTTGGTCAAATGTGAACAAAACGAAATACAGGAAATCTTCTTTTGTGTTAAAGTTGAAATAATTATGGAAGATGAGTTTATCGTTGTTAAGAATTAGCAATTCATATGAATTATTTTTAACATTGATGAAAGCTCTAGTTTCCGGTGTTCTGTTTGAAAATTCCTTTATAAGCTTCTTAATCAAGATGCTGGAGCTATGAAATATCTTGATATTTTCGTTTAGGAAATTAAGATTGTCATTCAAGGAATAAACATTCACAATGTTGTGTTCGTCGATTGAATCGGTCAATACATTAGAATGCTTTATATTCAATAATGACAGATAGTTTTCTTTTGAGTCTTCTTGATAGAAGACTTTTGGAACGAAAGTGTTTGTATTGTTATCTATCAATATGTTGACATTTTTAAAGTCATCTAGCTTCCAAGATTCTTTCTCTTGAAGTTCTGACAATAATGTTTCAAGAGAAATGTTTTTCTCAGAAACACGATAATGTTTTAGGGCTATGAATTTATGTTCAGCAGTATCGAAGACGACAAAAGAAAGACCATCCAAGGAGTATTGGATGGTCATGATATAATTATCTGTATTCTTGCTGTTTAAATTAATAGACTCCTGGATATATGGATATAAGTAGGAAGTCATATTATTTATTAAAGGTTTTCCCAGTTACCGTCAGTAGAAGCTTCGTCCATAGAACCAACTTTCAAACCTGGATATTTTTCAAGGTTTTCGCGTTGTGCAACGGCGTTTCTAACTCTTTGTTCGTCAAGTCCTTGTAAGTATGTGTTATAATGAGCTTTTACTTCAAATACAGGAACGTTCATACCACCACGCATAATGTAACCAGCTTGAATTTCAAATTCTTGTTGTGGTTCTGAGAAAGGAATGTAACGTAATGATTCAACGTTGAAGTTAGCTCTTTTTGAGAACAATGAGTCTAAAACTTTGATATAACCAACTGTATCGTTGATAGTTTTTGTAAATGTTGTGTCGTTTGGATCAGGGATGATATTAACAACAGGAAGTTCACCTGTGCGGATGAAATCGATCAAAGTGTCGAAACTTGCAGTGTATCTGTTGTAGTTTTCTTTGAACATACCCTGTGTGTTTCTGATATCTTTAAGGTTTTGAACGACTTTCATTTCGCGTTCTGTTTTTGTATTTTCAAAAATAACTGGCTGACTGATGCTGTGGTAAACCATATATGCCAAGAAGATGGCAACTACTACTAAAGCGATGTTGATAATTGTTAATTTTTTATCCATGATTAAATTCTATTTTTTTTGTTTCGCAAATTTACTGTTTTTTTTGATTGTAACAATTATTTTTTTTAAAAATTAAGCTTATGAGAAGTAAAATTTTACGTCTTATATTTTTATGTCTGATTATTTTCCGAAGCACTCGACAACAAAGCCGAACTGTCTTAATTTATCAGCGATTTTTTCCAACTCTTCCTGAGTTACTTTTTCCAGGTTTTTTTCTGGTGTTTCTCTGTCGATGGCGTAAATCATTGTCTTCTTTGGCTTTATCTTCTTGATATGTTCAATCCATAGTGATATTTCATCTTCTGTGGTGTTGTTTATTGTTACGCCATTGTGCTCACCTCTTAGGAAACATGTCTGGATGATGAGGTCGCCTTTGTATTCTTGAAGTGTGTTAATATATTTTTCTAAATCAAAATTAACATTTGGCTGATTGATAGCTTTTATTGTCTCATAAGTTCCGCCGTCAATCTTGATGATGTTGTTGTCGACTTTTGAGATGGCGTCGAATATTTTTTTCTTGTGCAACATCGTGCCGTTTGTCAGTACGCTTATTTTTGCATTAGGGATGTATAAATCTCTAAGTCTTAATGTTATGTCTATTATTTCAACGAAATCAGGATTCAGAGTAGGTTCGCCGTTGCCTGAGAAAGTGATGCTGTCGGGTTCGTCGTCGGTGCCTTTCAGTTCCTGTAATCTCTTTTCTAAAGTCTGTTCAAAGATGTCTTTTCTTGGTATGCCGCTGTTTTTTTTGTTTTCAGGATTCCAGCCGCATTCACAATAGATACAGTCGAAGGAACATATTTTGCCGACTTCTGGTAATAGGTTGACGCCTAATGATTTCCCAAGTCGGCGGCTCTTTATAGGGCCAAATACTAGTGGTTCAACTAAAAATGACATTGCTTTATTTTTTTTGCAAATTTAATAAAAGTCAACAGACAAAAGACAACAGACAATAGACTTTTTGTATCTTTGCACAAACGTTTTGATTATGACTTACGAACAAATTCTTGCTGACATAAAAAAGAGGGTCTATTATCCGATTTATTGCCTTATGGGTGAAGAGCCATTTTTTATTGATACTATAAGTAATGAATTGGAAAACACTGTCTTAGATGAGGCAGAACGTTCGTTCAATCAGGTCATTTTATATGGTAGCGATGTCACTGCGAAAGATATTATGTCGCAGGCTCGGGCTTTCCCTATGATGGGAGAATATCTCGTCGTGATAGTGAAAGAGGCTCAGAATGTGAAAGATATAGAAAGCCTTGCGGATTATCTCGACAAACTTCCTCCAACAACAATTCTTGTCATCAATTATAAATATAAGAAGTTGGACAAACGTCGCGCCTTGGCGAAATATATAGATAAGAAAGGCGTGTTGTTTGAATCGAAGAAGTTATACGACAGTAATATACCAGAATGGATTACCAAGTATCTGGCTTCAAAGAAATATAATATCACACCTAAAGCCACGCAGATGATAGCCGACTTTCTCGGCAACGACCTTCATAAGGTTAAAAATGAACTCGAGAAATTGATGGTGGCACTTCCTCCGTCAAAACGCATCGACGATGTCGACGTGGAATATAATATAGGTATATCAAAAGATTTTAATGTCTTTGAATTGCAAAAGGCTATCGGCAACAAAGATTTCCTTAAAGCAAATCAGATCATAAATTATTTCGGTGACAATCCTAATGATAACCCTATCTTTATGACGATTGTGGTTCTTTATGGATATTATGTAAAATTGTTAAAGCTTCATTTCTCTAAGGACAAGAATAAAAGTACTTTGGCGACGATGTTGGGCGTGAATCCTTATTTCGTCAATGATTATTTAGATGCTGCACGTCATTATTCATGGACCGATTGTATGCATTGCATCGAGGTGCTTCGCGAGTTTGATATGAAGTCAAAGGGTTATAACTGCAGTTCTGATGTTACTCAAAAGGAACTTTACAGAGAGATGCTGTACAAATTGATGGAAACTAAGTTTTGATTGAAATAGATTAGACCTTAGAATAAAAATAAAAAAACCGCCACTTCAAAACTGATGTGACGGCTTTTCTCTTTGTGACTTGGTATCTTATTCTTTGACAAATCTTTTTACCATTTCTTCGTTTTCTGTCTTGACTTTGACGAAATAAACACCGTTGCTTAAGCTTGAAACGTCAACTGATAACATACCTTGTTGTCTTGTTGTAATATTATCATGTTGTCTTCCGTAAACGTCATAGATAACAACGTCTTCGATTTCTGTTTCTGCTTCGATGACGAGATTGTCTTTTACAGGGTTAGGGAATATTCCAAATGAAACAATTTCTTCTTCGATGCTTTCAGAACCGATAGCTCTGATGTCATATTCGCTCCATGGTGCTGTTGATTTGTATAACTCAATTGATTCAGCAGGGACTCTGATGATAAGATTTTCTGGTGTGTTGTAGAAAATCTTGCTGCTTGCTGTTGGAGGATTAGTTGCATAACATCTTACGAGAGTAAGGCTTGAACATCCTGTGAAGATGTAGTCGCTGAGGTTAGAGATGCTTTCTGGCAAGTCGATTTCTGTTAATCCAGAACATCCTTTAAATGCCATAATTCCGATGCTTGTAACGCCGTTAGGTATTACGACATTTGATAAATGGTTGCATATTTCAAATACGCCGTTGTTGATTTTTGTTACGCCATTAGGAATTATTGCTTCTGTTATGGCGCATCCATAGAATGCCTTGTTGCCTATAGATGTCACGCTTTCTGGTATTGCAATATCTGTTGCGAAATTGCAATAATAAAATGCTTGATCACTAATGGTTGTAATGGTGTTAGGCAATTCGAATTTTTTAGCAGAATAACAATAAGCGAAAGCGTTTTGTGGGAGCATCGTTACAGTGAATTCTTTTCCTTCGATTACCATAGTTTCAGGAATGGTTATTACATCGATGGCGTTATCTGATGTTAAATTGATACATTTCACAGAACATTCTGCTGGAGATAGTTTCGTTACAGTATATTGCAATTCATAATCTGGAGTGGAAATTATTGTATAACTTCCGATGGTTTGAGCATTTAATCCGATAGTTGTTGCTATCAATGCTAATAAGAGTATAATTTTTTTCATTATAGTATTTTTAAATTATTGTTTTAAAAACAAAACTTCAAAACCTTTTAACATTCTGAGATTTTGAAGTTTTGAGATTTTTTTATTCTGCGTAAATCTTCTCTACCAGGTCGGCGTAGTTTTGCATGATTTTGCTACGACGTGGTTTGAGACTTGCTGTCATCTCTCCTGATTCGATAGTCCATTCTTTAGCTATGAGCTCGAATTTCTTGACTTGTTCGTAATCACCGAGAGTTGCGTTGTATTTGTCTATTTCCTTGCGATAACGCATGATGACGTCTTTGTTTTTAATCATCTCTTCGTCAGTTGTGTAAGCGATGCCTTTGATGTTGCACCATGACTTAAGATGCTCGAAGTTAGGATAGATGAGTGCTGCTGCAAACTTCTGTCCTTCACCTATGACTAACAACTCGCCAACGAAAGGTGATTCTTTGATTTTATTTTCAATCAAGACAGGGCTGACGTATTTGCCCATAGAAGTCTTGAAGATTTCCTTGATACGACCAGTTATCTTAAGAAGTCCGTCTTCGTCGAAACAGCCTTTGTCGCCAGTGTGGAAGTAGCCGTTTTCGTCTATGACTTCTTTTGTCTTTTCTTCGTCTTTGTAATATCCGGTCATCACGTTAGGACCTTTGACGAGGATTTCGCCGTTTTCAGCTATCACCACTTCTTGGTTGTCCATCACGACGCCTACAGTGCCAGCTTTCAACTTGCCTAATGTCAAACTATTTGTTGCGATAACAGGTGATGTTTCAGTCAATCCGTAACCTTCTGAAAGTTGAATTCCTATAGCAGTGAATATCTTAACGAGACGAGGTTGGATTGCAGCGCCTCCCGAGATGATGAGCTGCAGGTTGTTGCCGAATACTTTTCTCCATTCCTTGAAGACGAGTTTGTCGGCTAGCTTCAACTGTTGACGATAGAACCAGCCGTTATGTTTCTTGGTTTCGTCATAACGTTCTGCAAGGTTCAATGCCCAGAAGAAAATAGGTTTCTTGATGCCTGTGAGTTTCTGTCCTTTACGAACAATTGTGTGATAAACCTTTTCAATGAGACGTGGAACTGAAGAGAAGTGATGTGGTCTTACTTCGCCCATTGTCTCAACGATAGCTCCGAGATTGTCGACGTAATATGTGCTACAACCTAAATAGATGTGGCAATATTGCACAGTTCTTTCGTAAATGTGAGAAAGTGGTAAATAACTTATTGTGTCGTGAGTCTCGTCGATAGGGTAGAGCGGGCAGAGATATTCTATGACCGACAATATGTTACGATGAGTGAGCATTACACCTTTAGGATTACCTGTTGTTCCTGAAGTGTAGATGATTGTTGCAAGATCTTCGTTCTTCACTTCGGCTTTGGCTGCTTCTAATGCAGCGTCGTCTCTGTTTTCATTGCCAAGGTCGATGAGTTCTTGTAAAGACTTAATGCCTTCGCTTGCTCTGATGAGATAAACATCTTTAATAGAAGGTGTCGAAGCGATGATGTCCGACACCTTATTATATAAGTGTTTATTTGTAACAAAAACTATGCTTGCCTCTGAATGGTTGAAGATGTATTCATAGTCGGCATGACTGATGGTGGGGTAGATTGGGATACAGATTGCGCCTACTTGTTGGATGGCGAAGTCAATCATATTCCATTCTGGAGCGTTAGTTGCGATCAAAGCGATGCGGTCGCCTTTCTTTACGCCTAACTTCAAAAGTCCATGACTGATGGAATTAGTCATTTCATAGAACTTTTGTCCGTTGTATTTTACCCATTGGCGGTCGACTTTACCTGCGAAGAGACAGTCTTTATAACCATATTTCTCAACGAAACGTGGCACTAAATCGAACAGTCTTGGAGGGACGTCGGTTTTGCCTTGTACACCTATTTTTACAGATTTATTCATAAATGATTATTTATTGTTTTTAATCCAGTTAAATGCATTTACGAAAGCTTCGATCCAAGGAGCGACTTCATCATCTTTTCTGTTTTCAGGATAATAAGGCCATTGCCATGGTAAGAAAGCGCGTTCGATGTGAGGCATCATTGCGAGGTGACGGCCGTCGTTTGAACAGATAGCTGCCACGTTCCAGTCGCTGCCGTTAGGGTTAGCTGGGTAGTCACCGTAGCTGTAGCTCATAGCGATGTTGTATTTATCTTTGAAATAAGGGAAGTAGAACTTGCCTTCGCCGTGAGCTATCCAAACGCCTAAACGACGACCTTCCAATGATGACAACATGATGCTGTTGCTGTGGTTGATATCGACATTGATGAAGTTAGACTCGAACTTATGTGAGTCGTTATGTAACATTACTGGATGTTCTTCGTGTTCTGGATAGACGAGTTTCAATGCTGTCATGAGTTGGCAGCCGTTACATACGCCTAAGCTGAGGGTGTCTTTACGAGCGTAGAAGTTTTCGATAGCTGTACGTGCAGTGTCGTTGTATAACAATGCGCCTGCCCAGCCTTTAGCTGAACCGCAGACGTCAGAGTTAGAGAAACCGCCGACGAATACGATCATGTTAACGTCGCTGAGGTCTTCTCTGCCGCTTGTCAAGTCTGTAGTGTGAACGTCTTTTACGTCAAAGCCTGCGAGGTATAATGCGTAAGCCATTTCACGGTCTCCGTTGACACCTTTTTCTCTGATGATAGCAGCCTTGATGCCAGAAGGTTCTCTTCTGTGCATTTCAATGCCTAAGTCAGCAGCCTTGCCAGTGAACTTAGAACTGAAGTCGTAGCGTAAATCTTGTTTCTTATAATTCTCAAAACGTTGTGTAGCTTTTGCTTCACCGCTTTGTTTCTTGTCTAAGAGATAAGAACTCTTGTACCAAACGTCACGCAATGCGTTGATGTCTAAGTTATATGTGTCGTTATCTTTTGCCAAAGTGATTTCACGTTTATCTTGTGGTTTACCGATAACAACGAAGTCGATATTATTGTTTGCAAGTATTTCTTTTGCCTTAGCGTCTTTAACTTGGATGACGACTGCTGGTTGTTCGCTGAATGCTACTGATACGAGGTCGCCTCTTAAAGCTGAAAGGTCGATGTTGAGACCGCCTTCGCAGTTGGCAAATGTCATTTCTAATAATGTAGTAATCAAACCGCCTGCTGATACGTCGTGACCTGCAAGGATGAGACCTTCTTCGATGAGCTTTTGAATTGTATTGAAACAATTTCTGAAGTATGCTGTGTCATTGACGTCAGGTGTGTTGTTGCCGATTTTATCCAACACTTGTGCTAAGCTGCTGCCGCCCAATTCGAATGCGCCTTTGGATAAGTCGACGTAAAGCAATTCGCTGTTGTTATCTGTTGAAACGACAGGTTTAACGGTCTTGCGTACGTTAGATACTTCGCCTACAGCTGTCACGATGACTGTACCTGGTGACAATACTTTTTGTCCGTTAGGATATTTTTGAGTCATTGACAATGAGTCTTTACCTGTAGGAACGTTGATGCCTAAGTCAATACAGAAGTCGCTCAATGCTTTGACAGCTTTGTAGAGACGAGCGTTTTCGCCTTCGTTCTTAGCTGGCCACATCCAGTTTGCACTCAAAGAAATGCCTTTGATGTTTTCTTCGATAGGAGCCCAGATGATATTTGTGAGTGATTCTGCTACTGCCAAGCGTGAGCCTTTTGCTGGGTCAGCGAGAGCTGCTACTGGTGAGTGACCGAGAGCAGTACCGATACCTTTGATACCTTGGTAATCCAATGTGCTGATACCTAAATTGTTTAAAGGAAGTTGGATAGCACCGGCGCATTGTTGTAATGCGATACGGCCAGTTACTGAACGGTCGACTTTATTTGTTAACCAATCTTTACAAGCTACAGCTTCAAGTTGAAGCACTTGTTCAAGATATTTGTTGAATTGTTCTTTCTTATAATCTATATCATTGAAATGATATGGCTTGTCAGTGTCGTGCATAACAGTTTTAGGAGTGCTGCCGAAGAAGTCTGACAATGTGAGGTCGATTGCGTTTTCGCCGTTTTCTCTCACGAAGCGTAAGCGTTCGTCGTTTGTTGCTTCACCTACTTGGAAATAAGGAGCGCGTTCTCTGAGAGCTGTTTGTTTGATGATTTCTGTATTTTCTTTATTTACGAGGAGACCCATTCTCTCTTGTGACTCGTTGCCGATGATTTCTTTGTCTGACAATGTAGGGTCACCGACAGGTAAGTTACCAACGTTGATGACGCCGCCGCTCTTGTCGATGAGTTCTGAGAGACAGTTGAGGTGGCCGCCAGCGCCGTGGTCGTGGATGGAACGGATTGGGTTGTTGCCGCATTCTGTCATAGCGCGTACTACGTTAGCGACGCGTTTTTGCATTTCTGGGTTAGCGCGTTGAACAGCGTTAAGCTCGATAGCGTTGCTGAATTGTCCAGTGTCGACACTTGATACAGCGCCGCCGCCCATACCGATGCGGTAGTTGTCGCCGCCCAATACGATGATGAGGTCTCCTGGTTCTGGATCTTCTTTGATGCTGTCTTCTTTTCTTGCGAAGCCGATACCGCCAGCGAGCATGATGACTTTGTCAAAGCCGAATTCCTTGCCTTCTTCTTGATGTTCGAAGGTGAGGAGACTACCGTTGATCAAAGGCTGACCGAATTTGTTTCCGAAGTCAGAAGCACCGTTGGAAGCCTTGATGAGGATGTCGGCAGGATCTTGATATAACCATTTACGTTCTTCGAAACCTTCTTCCCATTCGCGTGAGCCTTCAGTGCGAGGATATGATGTCATATAGACAGCAGTACCAGCCAATGGAATACTGCCTTTACCGCCAGCGAGACGGTCGCGGATTTCACCGCCGCCACCTGTTGCAGCGCCGTTGAAAGGCTCGACAGTAGTAGGGAAGTTGTGTGTCTCAGCTTTCAATGAGATGACAGTGTCGATGTCTTGTACTTGGAAGAAGTCAGCTTGGTGCTGTGTCTTAGGAGCGAATTGTTCGACTTTAGGACCTAAGATGAAAGCGACATTGTCTTTATATGCTGATACTAATCTGTTAGGATTTTCTTTTGAAGTCTTCTTGATAAGAGCGAAGAGAGTGTCTGGCATTTCTTTTCCGTCGATGATGAAAGTGCCTCCGAAGATTTTGTGACGGCAGTGTTCTGAGTTGACTTGTGCGAAACCGTATACTTCACTGTCGGTAAGTGGACGTCCGATTTTTTCGCTGATGCTCTTGAGATATGATATTTCTTCTTCGCTTAAAGCCAAACCTTCTTGGATATTGTAAGATTCAATATCGTCGATGTTTTTGATTGGTTCTGGCTTGCGGTCGATGAAGAATAAGTTTTGGTCTAAGTTGTTATATTTTGCCTGGAGCATTGGGTCGAAGCTGTTGTCGTCTGCTGCTACAGGGATGAATTCCTCGATGCGAGTGATTCCGTTGATGCCCATGTTTTGTGTGATTTCAACGGCGTTGGTGCTCCAAGGAGTTATCATTTCTTTGCGAGGACCGAAGAAACAACCTTCGATGGCAGGTGTTAATATTTGTTTTGCTTCGCCAAATAACCATACGAGTTTGGCAATTGATTCTTGATTTAAACGTTCTTGGCTTTCTAAAGCGATGATGTTACGTTGTTTGTTTTCGAAGAATACTATCATAGTATGATGTTTAAAAATTTAATTTGCAAATTATTAGGTAGAGATTAATGTAAAATAGTTGTAAATCTCTACAATTCCGCAAAGGTAATAAAAATGTTTTATAATATATAAGGTGTTTGAAAAAAAAACTAAGGCTATTGAACTAAGGCTTTTGGCTTTTAGCTTTTGAACTTTTTGATATACAACTTTAGTTCAAAGTTCTTAGTTCTTGGCTCTTAGTTCTTAGTTCAAAAAAATATTTTTTCTCCACTTGTTTTTGTATTGAAAAAAGTTGTACTTTTGCAGTCCGAAAAAATAGAAATTAATTTCAATTAAATTTAAAGAATGTACGCAATTGTAGAAATCGCAGGGCAACAATTCAAAGTAAGCAAAGGTGACAAAATCTATTGCAATCGTTTGAATGGTGAAGTCGAAGGCACAATCACTTTCGACAAGGTGTTGTTGATCGAAAATGAAGGCAGCACAAGGGTTGGCACCCCCGTCCTCGAAGGTGCTAAAGTTGATGCTAAGATTGTTGAGCATCTCAGAGGTGACAAAGTTCTTGTTTTCAAAAAGAAAAGAAGAAAAGGTTATCAAAAATTAAATGGTCATCGTCAAGATTTGACAAGAATCATTATTGAAAATATTACTGAATAACAAACCCGAAAAAATTTATTAGTTATGGCACATAAAAAAGGTGTTGGTAGTTCATCAAACGGTCGTGAATCCCATAGCAAACGTTTGGGCGTAAAGGTTTTCGGTGGTCAAGCTGTTGTCGCTGGTAACATTATCGTCCGTCAACGTGGTACAAAACACAACCCAGGTGAAAACGTAGGTTGCGGTAAAGATCATACTCTCTATGCACTTACAGACGGTATCGTTGAATTCCGTAGAAGAAGAGACGATCGTTCATTCGTTTCAGTTATTCCAGTTGAAGCTGAAATTACAGAATAATCGTTATTAAATAAACGAGACAGAAAAAGATCCCGAACTTCAGTTGAGGTTCGGGATTTTTTTGTTGTAGTAGCTTCCAATGCGTTAGGGATTGGAGCGGCATCCTTTGCGAGCGGAGCGAGCAAAGATATAGCGGAAAGCCCGACGGCGTAGCCGGAACGCCCAGATAAAGTGTAGAGTTGAGAGTGTAAAGTTTAGAGTTCTGTGTCAATGATATGTGTCAAAAAAAAACTTTCGCCTTTCGCCTTTCGCCTTTAGTCTTTTTATTATCTTTGTAAGCAAAATATAAATTACCATGTTAGTAGTTTCTTACATAAGAGAACATAAAGAAGAAGTTATCAAACGCTTGAGTATTAAGAACTTTACTCGCTTTGAATTATTAGATGAAGTATTGCAGCTCGATGACGAACGTCGTGCTTTGCAACAAGAAAACGACGAGGCTCTCGCAGAAGCTAACAGCCTCGCAAAACAAATCGGCGAACTCTATAAACAAGGCAAAGCCGATGAAGCTAACGCGCTCAAACAAAGAAATGCAGAACTGAAGGAAAAGACAAAAGTCCTCGCAGAACGTGCTGAAGAAATCAAGACTCAGCTTCAAAATAAACTCGTCGAGATTCCTAACACACCAAACCTCGACGTCCCTTGCGGAAAGACAGCTGCCGACAACCTTGTTGTCAACCAGGAAGGCGAAATGCCAAAACTTTATGAAGGTGCTGTTCCTCACTGGGATCTTTTGAACAAATATCAACTTGCCGACTTTGAACTCGGTAATAAAGTAACAGGTGCAGGCTTCCCATTCTATAAAGGCGCCGGTGCTCGCCTCCAACGTGCTCTCATCAATTTCTTCCTCGATGAGGCTATCGCTGCTGGTTACTTTGAAATTCAACCTCCAATCCTCGTCAACGAAGCTTCTGCTTATGCAACAGGTCAACTTCCTGATAAAGAAGCTCAAATGTATGCTGTGCCATTGGATAATATGTATCTCATCCCAACAGCAGAGGTTCCTGTGACAAATATCTTCCGCGATAAGATAGTTCAAGAAAATCAACTTCCTATACAAAACGTTGCTTACTCTAACTGTTTCCGTCGTGAGGCAGGTTCATGGGGTAAGACAGTGCGTGGTCTTAACAGATTACACCAATTCGACAAAGTTGAAATCGTTGAAATCGCTCATCCTGACACATCATACGAAAGACTTGAAGCAATGAAAGAACACGTCGCTAACTTATTACGCAAACTCGAACTTCCTTTCAGAGTGTTACGTCTCTGTGGCGGCGATATGAGCTTCACATCTGCAATGACTTACGACTACGAAGTATGGTCAGCAGCACAGGAATTATGGCTTGAAGTAAGTTCTGTTTCAAACTTTGAGACATTCCAGGCAAACAGAATGAAACTCCGTTTCAAAGACAAAGATGGCAACATCCGCCTCGTCCATACATTGAACGGCAGCGCACTCGCATTGCCTCGTATAGTTGCAGCATTGTTGGAAAATAATCAGTGCGAAGAAGGAATCAGAGTTCCTAAGGCACTCCAAAAATACACAGGCTTTGAAATTATTAAGTAAATTAAGTATAATATTGATATTGTTTTCATTGATGGCTTGTAACGAGCCGTCAATGAAACGTATTAATACCTTGGAAAAGAGGGTTTCCAAGATAGAGAATAAATACCAGGAAACAGAAACCGCCTTCAATAATCTCGTCGCTGATTGTGCAAGATTTGACGAGTTTTTGAGAAATAACAATACTCCTAAACCAGAGATGCAGCTGCTTCGCGCTTATCTTCAGCAATATGAAGATGAACGTGTTTCGATGAAAGAGGATATAGAATATTCTAAAAATCAAATCACTAGCCTTAAAGATGATTTTGTTGCAGGTCTCTACGACGCATCACAAAGAGAAGAATATCTGTATTCAGAAGAAGCAGCATTGAATACTACAGAAGCGAAGTTGGATTATTTCCTTGACCGCTTCCAAAAACAAAGTGATTTTATTAAGGAAACAGAAAAACAATAAGTTACGATGAAGCTTACAATGCGATTGTTTTTCTTTTTTTTCGTCTTGATGCTATTTGCCTTGCCGTTGAAGGCGCAGGTGCCCGTCTCTCAGCATCAGTCGAGGTCGAATCAATCGGCACAGTCGCAGCGACAAGTCAATGAGCAGCTCGCTCGTAACTTCTTCAATAATAAAGAATATGATAAAGCGGCCGATTTGTATCAGCAGCTTTATATCGATTATCGTTACTATCAATATTTTACGCAATATATTGAGTGTCTTATATTTTTAGAGAGATTTGACGATGCAGAAAAAGACCTTAGGTCGTTCATAAAAAACGACAACACCATCAATAAGTGGAAATCAAATGTCATATTGGCTTATGTCCTTTCCAGAAATAATGAAAAGGAGAAGTCGGATAAGGTCCTGAAGAAACTGATAAACGAATTGCCTGCAGATAAGAATGTCTTTATGCAGATTGCGAATGTGATGAATTCCAAGGACTTTAACGAATTTGCCATCATGTTATACGACAGAGGTTCTGGCATTTCTTCTATGGGTTATAAGTTCTTCATGGAGAAAGCTCAGGCATATCTGTCTATGATGGATTTTGAGAAGGCGACGGAGAACTATCTTCTTCAACTGGAAGAGTATCCTAGTGATTATGATATCGTTAAATCAAGGATGTCGTATATGTTGAGATATAATATAGAAGACACTGTGATTGATGATATGCGTTTTGCTTTGCTGAAGAAGGCTCAGGAAAACCGCGACAATGAGGTGTTTGCGGAACTTCTGGTTTGGTTCGCTCTACAGATGAAATATTATGAAATAGCTCTTGATCAGGAGATTGCGTTGGATAGAAGGCTGGGAGATAGAGAATTCGATATCATTTATCTCGCAAGGATAGCTCGCGATAATGAGCAATATGACATTGCGATGAAGGCTTATGATTATCTCGTCAAGAAGTCACAGGAAGGTGCGTTTTATGAAGAGGCTGTCGTGGGAATGACAGAGGTGCAATATCAAAAGATGCAGCTTTCAAGGTTGGATGATGCTAGCGGTCTTTATTCCGATTTCGAGAGACGCATTGAGAAAGAATGCCTTGAACTTGGAGTGACGGATAAGACGGTGCCTATACTGATTATCCGCGCAGAGATTTTAAGTTCCCGCCTTGATGAAGTGGAAAAAGCGATAAATATTCTGAATGACGCTCTGTCGTTGAATATTTCAAGGAATAACAAGGCGAAAGTCAAGATGAAACTCGCTGATATTTACCTTTTTAAAGAGGAAGTATGGGAGGCGACATTGCTTTATAGCCAGGTGGATAAGTCGATGAAAGAAGAGCCGCTCGGACATGAGGCTCGTTTCAAGAATGCGCAGCTACGTTATTATATAGGTGAATTCGATTGGGCATTGGCTGTGTTAAATATTTTAAAGTCAGCGACGTCAAAACTCATTGCCAACGATGCGATGACATTGTCGCTGCTGATTTCTGATAATCTGGAATATGACACTATCGCATTGCAGCGTCTCGCTAAAGCAGATTTTTATATATATCAAAAACGTTACGATATTGCAAATCAAATGCTTGACTCGGTCAATTTTTATAATCCTAACGAAGTGAGCATGCCGTATCTCTTGATGCGCAAGGCGCAAATCGCAATGGAAAATAATGATTATGAAATGGCGGATAGCCTTTACAAACGTGTCTATCAGGGATATGCAGAAAGTTATTTCGCTGATGACGCATTGCTGAAAGATGCGATTTTGTTAGAACGTTTTTTAGATAAAAAAGATGAGGCGAAGGAATGTTATGCCAAACTCATTGATGAATATACTGCGAGCGTTTATGTGGCGCAGGCACGGAATGCGTATAGAAGAATTAGGAGTTTGGAGTTAGGAGTTAGGAATTAAAATTTTAATTAGAATATGGAACAGAATCAATATAATAATTTAGTCAGACCTAAGAAGGCTTTAGGTCAGCATTTCCTTACAGATTTGAATATCGCAAGAAACATCGTCAATGCGATGTCGAATGATGTCAACGTTATCGTGGAAGTAGGCGCTGGTATGGGTGTGCTTACGCAATATATCATTCAGGATAATCTTGAAAAACTTCGTGTTGTTGAGATTGATACTGAGTCTATTGAATATTTGAAAAACGTATATCCGCAGTTGGGCGACAATCTCATTCACGGCGATTTCTTGAGGACAGACTTGAGTAAGTTTGCAGCAGAAAAAATCGGTGTGATAGGTAATTTCCCTTATAACATCAGCAGTCAGATTTTCTTTCAGGTATTGAAGTATAGAAATCAGGTTGATGAAGTCGTCGGCATGATTCAGAAGGAAGTCGCTGAGCGTATCGCCGCTGGTCCTGGAAGCAAGACTTACGGTATCTTGAGCGTATTGCTTCAGGCCTGGTATGATATTGAATATCTGTTTACAGTACATGAAAATGTATTCAATCCGCCACCAAAGGTGAAGTCGGCTGTTATCAGGATGAAACGTAATAACGTAAGTCAATTGGAATGCGATGAGAAGTTGTTTGTCACAGTCGTGAAACAAGCTTTCAACCAAAGAAGAAAGACGATGCGTAACTCATTGAGAAGTTTGATTCCACAGGAAATTATTGCTAATGAGATTTTCAACAAACGTCCAGAACAACTCTCTGTTGCAGAATTTGTTGAACTGACAAAGATGTTGGGTTAAAGTCGCAAAGTTATAAAGTTGTAAAAAGCTTTGAGTCTTTATGACTTTAATTCATCTCGCGTTAAGCGAAATGTCTTGCATGTTTTTGATTGATTTGTTGGCGGTGAAGAACGATGCTAGGCTTCCTATTATCGTTATAGTGAAGAAGACTAGAGCGACATCGGCGAGATGCAATGCTACAGGATAAGCGTCGATGATGTAACTGCCGCCGTTACCGAGACGTATGATGCCGAAATATTGCTGTATCAAGACAGCGATTACTCCTAATAATAATCCTAGCAAACCGCCTACGACAGATACCAAAAGGCCTTCGTTGAAGAATATCTTTTTGATTAAGTTGGAGTCGGCGCCCATGGATTTAAGTATTGTGATGTCTTTTCTTTTATCGGTAATCAGCATGCTCAATGCGCCTATCATATTGAACGTCGCCATTATCAATATGAATGTAAGTATAAGATAAACAGCGAGTTTTTCGGCTTTCATCATTTTGTATAAAGTCTCCTGTTGTTCATGTTGATCATAGACTTTATAATTGTCGCCGAGGATATTTTTAATTTCTTTCTTAATTTTCTTTAACTGTCTGTTATCTGTCTTCTGTTGATAGTTGTCATTGATAAACACTTCAACGTCGGTACATAAATCTTCGTATTCTGTTAGATTTGCCAGCCAAGAGAAAGGAGCGAGCACGAGACGTTCGTCTACGTCCTGCTGTGTGGAGAAGACGTCGGTGACCATAAGAGTGCCGCTGTTGAAGCTGTTTTCGATGCTGAAAGAAGAAGCGTTGCCGCGTTTCGGGACGAAGACTTGTATCGATGAATAAGGTTGGTAAACGTTGATTCCTAGATAGTAAGCCATGCCTGCGCCAGGAATGCCGAAGTTGACTTTATCGTTTCTGATGATGAAAGTAGTGTCGCCTAAGATGGTTCCTTTAATCCTGTTGATTTTATTGTAGTCTTCAGGGACTCCTTTGACTTGCCCGATTTGTTGTTTGTTGGAGTTTTTGAACAATACGTCTTCTGTTATGGTAGGAAAGACGTAGTCGACGCCGTCGATGTCTTTGATTTTATCAAAAGGGAAGTCGTTGATATTTATTGTCTTGCCTTTAGCGATGCTTATGTTTAAGTCTGGTGAAAACTGATGTATCATATCAGAAATCACTGTGTTGAAGCCATTGAAAACCGATAATACGAAAATCATAGCGAAGGTTGCTACACAAATGCTTACGATCGAAATCCAAGTGACGATATTGATAAGATTGTGGCTTTTCTTTGCTAGAAGATAACGCTTTGCTATAAACGAGGGGAGGTTCATTTAGAGTCAATAAGTCAATAAGACAATAAGTTTTTAGAACTTTAGAATTCTAGAATTTTAGAATTTTAAAATTTTAGAATTAGTCTTTAAGAAGGTGGTCGATGTTTTCGATATAATCCAATGAGTCGTCTTCGAAGAATTGGAGTTCAGGGATTATTCTGAGTTGATGTCTTACTCTGTCGCCCAACATTTTACGTAAACCTTTTGACATTCCGTTGACTTCAGCAACGACATTTTTCTTCTCTTCCATCTTAGGTCCGAAGATGCTGAGGTATACGCGAGCGTATGACATATCTGTTGTTACATTGACTTTAGTAACGGAAATCATCACGTTACCGTTTGCTTTGATTTCTCTTTGAAAGATTTCGCTCAACTCTTTCATGAGGAGCTTTGATATTTTCTGTTGTCTTTTAGTTTCCATATTGCAAAAGTAATAAATTTTTGTTTAAGGTTTAAAGTTTAAGGCTTAATGTTTTACAAACTTTAACTTTCAGTTTTCAGTTCTTCATTCCTTGTTTTGAGTATCCATGATAATTGTTACTGGTCCGTCGTTGATGAGAGCCACTTTCATATCTGCACCGAATTGTCCGCATTGTACAGGGCGTCCGGAAATGATTGCTAGTTGTTTCAAGAAATTCTCGTACAGAGGGATAGCTTTTTCTGGGCGGGCGGCTCTGATGAAGCTTGGACGGTTTCCTTTTTTCGTCATGGCGTGAAGTGTGAACTGGCTCACGACAAGGAATGAACCTTCTATCTGATTGATGTCAAGGTTCATGGCATCGTTTTCGTCGGAGAAGATACGGAGTTTTGACAATTTGTTACAAAGCCATTCCACGTCTTCTTCTGTGTCGGCGTCCTCGATGCCGAGCAGAATCATCATGCCTTTTCCGATTTTTGATATCATTTCTCCGTTGACAGTCACAGAAGCCTCGGAGACTCTTTGTATTACGATTCTCATATTAATTTTTGTTTACTTTCCAATAACCAGTTTTGTTTGAACCAATGCGTTCGATAATTCCTTCTGATTTTAATTTAGAAAGATGTTTTTCAACAGCTTTTGTTGTAATTCCAATTTGTGAAGCTAAAGATGCTGTATTTAAAGTGCCGTCTTTTTTAAGTAAAGAAATGATAACATCTCTACTTTTGATTTTTTCTTTTGTTTGAACTTTTTGAGTGTTGTCAGTTTCGTTAATAGAATCAAGGTAATTGTCTATTTCTTTATTAAGATTTTTTACCATGGTATCTGTCATGAATTTTCTAAAAATATCAAGATCTTCAGCTTCTCGAGTTGCGACTAATGCTTTGATGTATTCTTCTTTATCTTCTTTTAAAATTTTTGTTGGTATTAATCCGAACTCAAATTGTAACATATTCATCATTAGACGAGCCATTCTTCCATTGCCATCAGCCCAAGGATGAATGGTTACTAGATTATAGTGAGCATCAAAACTTATCTGATACAATTCATCAATTGACTTTGTTGAAAAATTTTGACGTTCAATGTTTATTTGTTTGCAGAATTCTTCCAATTTAGCTGGCACTTTGCTGAAATTCATATATGATTTTCCACCAATCCCAGCTGTGACATTAAGTAAACGCAACTCTCCTTTTGAGGATGAAAAATCACCTAATATTGTTTTGTATTCTTGTCCGGTATTTTTCATGACCAAAGCAGACAGCATGATAAGTATATCAATTGTTAAAGGAGTTTTGTTTTTAATTATATCAAATGATTTTTCGTATGCAACTTTTAGGTCTAGATTCATATTTTGCTCTTCAATGCTTTTGCCTGCAAGACTTACTCCATCGTCAAACATAATCTGATTTTCTAGTTCAGTAATTGTTGAACCTTCAATTGCAGTGGAGTGGGTAATAAGAGAATAAAGATAGAATTTGCTATAATCTATCTGATTTTCGATACCTAATTCACGATAACGTTTTATGATTTTTTCAAGTTGCATATTATGAAGTCTTATTTTCGCAAAAATAACATTTATTCCCTACTTTTTTAATTTTATTCCCTACTTTTTTATGGTTCTATGCCTTCGACAAACTCAGGTGTTGAAATGTCCAATGTTCTTTGAGACGCCACAGGGGTGACGTCTCTACATTTTGGGCGCGATGAATCGCGTCCCTACAATGGTTCAAAAGCCAACAGCTTTGGTTCAGAGGCCTCCGATGCGTTAGGGATTGGAGCGGCATCCTTTGCGATGCTTGGACTTCAGACTTCGGACTTCGGACCACGGACAACGGGATTTTTTGAGCGAGGAGGAAACATTAAGCGAGCAAAGATATAGCGGAAAGCCCGACGCGTAGCGGAACGCCCAAAAAAGGACTAATGACTAAAGTCTAAGGTTTTTATAGAGTCACCAAGTTGCTGAGTTGTCAAGAAAACTTAAAATTACTCCAAAGTGGGTGTCAATAGTCAGAGTCAAAGTTCAAAAAAAACTATTGTCTGTTGTCCGTTGTCTTTAGTCTTTTTCTTATCTTTGCAACTTATGTAAATTACATGTATAATGACGTAATGTAAATTGTACATTGTGAATTGTAAATTGATATTTTATGCAATTATTTTATAGAAAGTATGGAGATCCAAAGAATCAGCCTATAGTTGTTATCTTTGGTTTGTTGGGAGTTTCGGAAAACTGGGATTTTTTTGGAAAGCGTTTCGCTGAACTAGGATATTATGTTTTGGTTCCTGATGTAAGAAATCATGGACAATCGCCACATTCTGACGTATTTAATTATGACGTGTTGGCGGCTGATATAAAGCAGATGATAGATGAGGAAAACATTAAGAAATGCTATCTTTTAGGTCACAGTATGGGAGGTAAGATTGCGATGCGTCTGGCATTCGATTATCCTGATATGGTTGAGAAATTGGAGGTTTTGGACATCAGTCCACGTGCTTTTGACCATCCGATGGAACATGTAGGTTTCATTTCAGCCATGTCTAGAATAGACCTTTCTAAAGTTGAACATCGCTCTGATGTTGAAGCTGAATTGGCTAAGGAAAACTATGAGAGACGTCTTCTTCTTTTCTTGATGAAGAATTTGTCATATAGTCATGAAAACGGTTACAGATGGAAGCCATATCTCGACGGAATAGCAAAGAATATTGCAGAGATAGGTAAAGGTTTCAATGAGAAATATCATTACGACGGTCCGACATTATTTGTCAGAGGCGCTAAGTCGGATTATATAATTGACAAGGATTATGAAGTGATAAAACATCATTTCCCTAACTATGAAATGGTGACATTAGAAGAAGCAGGACATTGGATTCACGTTGATGATCCTGAAGGATTTAACAAAGTGACAGAAGATTTTTTTTGTAATAAATAATAAAGTTTAGATAAAATGATACCTGAAAAAGGAAAACTTATTGAAGTCTTGAGAGAAGTTATATATTTCCCTAAAGGCGACAATATCATCAACTTAAAGATGGTTGACGATATTGAATTAAAAGAAAACTTAATTCGTTTTCGTCTTTTGTTTGAAAAAGTCGAAGATGAGAAAAACCAGATTCTCATCGACACAGCGACACAGATGTTGAAAAACGCTTTCGGCGATATTGAAATCGACATCATCGCTGCTTCACAAGAGAATGCTCTTTCAAAGGTAAAACATATAATAGCAGTCGCTTCAGGTAAAGGCGGCGTTGGTAAGTCAACGGTGTCTGTTAACCTCGCTATCGGCCTCGCACTTCAAGGCATGAAAGTAGGTTTGGTGGACGCCGACATCTACGGCCCTTCAATTCCTGTTTTGTTTGGCAATGAAGAAACACGTCCGTTAGGTTACGACCGTGACGGCAAGTCATATATGATTCCTATTGAGAAATACGGCGTTAAGATGATATCTATCGGTCACTTGGTTGACAAGGAAATGCCTCTCATCTGGCGCGGACCTATGGCATCGAATGCTTTAAGCCAGCTTCTCCTCGACACTGATTGGGGCGAATTAGACTTCTTGGTCGTTGACATGCCTCCAGGAACAGGCGACATTCAATTGTGTCTCGCACAAAACTTCAAGATGTCGGGTTCTGTCATCGTTACAACACCACAGAAAGTGGCTCTCGCTGACGTACGCCGCGCCGCTAATATGTTCCGTCATGAAGGCGTCAACGTGCCAATCCTCGGCTTGGTTGAAAACATGGCTTATTTCACACCATCAGATATGCCAGAGAAGAAATATTATATCTTCGGCAAGAACACCGGCGCTGAGTTTGCAAAAGAATTAGATATGCCATTGCTAGCTCAGATTCCAATCGATGAAAACATCTCAGAAGCTAACGACAAAGGAACGCCATTCTCTTTCAATGGATTCTCTCCTGTTGCAGCAGCATTCGAGAAATTAGCTAAGAAAATCGTGGAAATGTTTTAATAAGCTATGAGCTATGAGCAGTGGGCAATGAGCAATATTATGCCAAAAGCTCGCGGCTCAAAGCTCGCGGCTCAAAGCCAAATAAACTATGGAAAAGCAAGAATTAATACAAAAGATTCAAAATATCCTCATTCAGGTGAGACCTTATCTCGCTGCTGACGGCGGTGGCGTGGAATTCGTCGACTTGACTGACGATATGGTTGTGTTAGTTGAATTGACAGGCGCATGCGGAAGCTGTCCTCATAGCACAAGAACACTTAAAAACGGAATAGAGAAAACTATCAAAAGTATCCTTCCAGAGATCAAATCAGTAGAAAACGTTAAATAATTTAATAACTAAGAACTTTGAACCTTGAACTAAGAACCAATTTAGCTCAAGGCTCAAAGCTCAAAGCTCAAGACTCAGAGTGTTATTCTCATATATAAAATATCGCTTAAAGTCGCAGGGTAAGTTCAGGTTGCATTCGCCTTTTGTCTATGATTTTTATGAAGAGGTTTTGGAAAAAATCACTCATGGAAATTGGAGGGAAGAGCTGTACAATAAATTGAATTTATTCTTGTTATCAAAGAAAGATGTCTTTAAGGGAAATGATACTTTTATTGTTAAGGAGTATATTCATGCTGATAAAGAAAAAGAAAGAGAATGGAAAGAAATGATAAGCAAAGAAGACGCGACACTGACGATAGACTGCTATCATTTCGGAATCATTTTCAATATGGAAAGAAAAGAGAAACAACACTTTGTGTTGAATTTTTAGAAATATTGGTTTAAGGTGTAATGCTTAATGTTTAAGGACGAATTAGTGTAATTTCTGGACCTTAAATTTTAAACTTTAAACCTTAAACTTTAAACCTTAAACTATGATATACACAAAAACTGGAGATAAAGGAACGACATCATTGATAGGTGGCACTCGTGTCAGCAAGGACGATGTTCGTTTGGAAGCATACGGCACTTTTGATGAGTTGAGCGCATTCGTTGCTGTACTCGGTGACTCGGAAGGCGTTGAAGCACATGAAGTAGAGGTCATGGACAGAATCCAGAACTGTCTTTTGGTTTTGGAGTCATGTCTTGCGCTTGAGCCAACGGACGACGGACAACAGTCAGCGGAGATGTCGAAATATATACCTCGTTTGACAGAAGACGACGTCAAGTTTTTGGAGGATGAAATTGACGCGATCAATGCACAGTTGGAACCTTTAAAATATCTTATCATACCTGGAGGCAATATTTTATCATCGAGAGCTCATGTGTGCAGAACGGTATGTAGAAGAGCTGAACGCAACCTTGTGCGAATGGGCAGAGAATATGATGTTGACGATATTTTACGCCGTTTTGTGAACCGACTTTCAGACTATTTTTTCGTGCTTTCACGTCTTTTTATGAAGCAATCTGGAGTTGCTGAAAAACCTTGGAAACCAATGAAATAAGTTTTTTTTGAAAATATTTAAAAACACGCTTGACTTTTTATATATAAATAGTAATTTTGCGCCCGAATTTTAAAACCATAGAGAAATGTATTGGACATTAGAATTAGCATCAAAGATGGAAGACGCTCCATGGCCAGCAACAAAAGATGAATTGTTGGAATGGGCGATGAGAGTCGGATTACAACAAGAAGTAGTTGAAAACCTCAATGAGATAGAAGACGAAGGCGAAATATATGAAAGAATAGAAGATATTTGGCCAGACTATCCAACAAAAGACGATTTCTTCTTCAATGAAGATGAATATTGATTAGTTGAAGAAGGTTAAAAACCTAAATATCAACAAGTTAAAAAGACCGATTGGGCAGTCCAGTCGGTCTTTTTTGCCTAAATACTGCCCGAAAACTGCCCCAAAATGGGCGAAACTTCCCAAATATTTCCCAAGAACTATTACCAAATCCTCCTGAAAAGAAGAGTAGTAAGTGAGGGAGGTGAGACTGCCCGAACACTGCCCAGAGATTGTCCTCCAGTCTTTTACAAAAAAAATGAGCGAACAGATAAGACCGCTCATTGAAGTCAAAATATTACCCATAATTTCTGTTTCCACTGCCCTGAAAAAGAAAAAGGACAGAACCGAAGTCCTGTCCTTAATTTAACCTAACTTAATATTGAGTTTGTCACCAACCTCTTCTGCAATCGTGTTCGGTAGCGAAAAACTCCAAGCGTTCGTTGTCGCTGGCATTGATGAGACTGTGGACTTTGGGACAGTACTCTCGCAGAGACGCAGAGTATCTCAGAGACTTTTATAATTTCTTTGCGTTTCTTTGCGTCTTTGCGAGAGAATATAAATTTAGGTCAAGGCTTGCGACTTGGTGTTAGTAGCCTCCAATGCGTTAGGGATTGGAGCGGCATCCTTTGCGAGCGGAGCGAGCAAAGATATAGCGGAAAGCCCGACGGCGGAGCCGGAACGCCCAAAGAAAAAAATCTCAGAAATTCAGAAAAATTTTGAGATTCTGAAGTTCTGAGATTCTAAATAAAAGAGACGCTTCAATGTGCTTGTATTTTTAGTTAACATTGAAACGTCTCTACCTTATTTTCCTGAATTCCTGAGTTCCTGAATTCATTATTTTACAACGATCTTCACCATTGTTTCATTGACTTGCATGAATCCACTCAGTAATTTTTTGCTCTAACTCCGCTGCGGTGCATAGTACTGTTCGTGGTTTGCAGCGCACAGCCTCGCCAACAATACCCGCCGTCTCCAACTGTTCCAGGATGCGACCTGCACGATTGAAACCAAGATCAAAATAATGTTGCAGAGCACTCGCTTGCGCTTTGCCCGTTTTGACTACAAATCTTGCCACCTCAACAAACAGAGGATCGGCTTGCGAAAAATCAAATTTCTGTTCCATAGGTCATATTAACTTAATGAATTATTCAGATAGTCCTAAAAGTTTTCGTGCGGCACTACCAATATAAGGAAGCACCCCTTCACGAAAACTCTTTGTTTTTCGACGTGCACTCGGGTGACTAGTCCAGATAATTTTGGTTCGATACTTCTCTAATTCATAAATAATTGCAAACTCATTAGACTCAACCTCTTTTGCACCTAATCCTTCGAGTACATCCATTCTCTTCCCTCTTTCGCCTAAAACAATTACTAAATCAGGAGTTTCATAAGCCTCGAATAGTGTTTCAAACCGCTCCATTTTACGAACATAGGAGCGTAAATCCTTAACAAACTCCTTATCTATTTTCTCGTACCCCTTGAGTGTCCCCAACCAACCTTTCTTTATCTCTACCAAAGAGAGATTTCCGTAAGCAGCTCCTTCTAATAGGTTATAGTGCTTTTTCTCGAAATCGGTTACATTTACCCATTCGCCTGTCATAATGTAGATGTAGAGTTTTTGACAGAATGGCCAAAAACGAGACATATGATTACATCTCCACGCGGTATTCTTATCAAGGCTGTGGAGGTCAGTTCCATCTTGATTTTCTCCTTGAACGGATACCACTTTGGTGTTCTTCTCAAAATAACTATCAATGTTGTTGTTGCTATAATCAGTCAGCATTTCAGACGTTTTTATCCAACCCGCAGTGTCGATTCCGACAAAGAATATCTTCTTCTTAACATTGGCATAGTCATTAAATGTGTATGGAATGAAAATACCTGATTCGGGCTGATAGTCTGGAATTTGCTGTAATTTTTCACAAAATTTAGAAATAAAACTTCGATAATAATCTTTGTTAATGGTCTTATTCATAATATTTTGTTGTTAAATTTTCTACAAATGTATGGAGACAGACTGATAAAAGAAGGCAGAGTTAAAAGTGATGGATAAAATAACTTATAGTAATGCTGTCACTAAATTCAAATGAGTCAACAAGAATATAAAAAGACCAACAGCCATTATACAACGGCAAGATGTGACAAATCTCTCGATAGTATATTTGACCTTAAACTCTAAATAATTTACTTTACTATTGCGATAAAAGAATCTACGCGATAGAACCTCCTCGACATTGTTGTAAGCAAATTTAGCTATACAAATAGCAGGAATTATTGATGTGATAGCAATTATAGCACCCCACAGGCAAAGACTCGTGATAGAAATAAGGCCCTTATCAACAACTATCAGCAAAGGTATTGCTAACAGAAATAAAGCAACTCCAAGTGCTGTCAATGAATCGCGAATCCCCTTTCCAGGCATAGTCAAGCCGACAAATGCTGCAAATAAACAAAGAATCGTATTTGATCCGTTCTCCGAGTTTGAAACGTTCTCCGAGTTTGAAAAAACCTCACCAGTTTTTATCAGACACACTATTAAAACTACTGTTAATGATACCACAATAACCTCAGTGATAGCTTCTAAATTGGCTATCAGCCAACTCTTAAATGTATTTTTCATACCTATGCTTAGTTAGAATAATTTGGTTAGATATTTTACAACAGATGTTTCGGGAAGCGCACCATAAAAGACTGTTGTATATGGCGCATCTTCTACATTTTCAGGATCTTGTGTTGGCATAAAGAAAAACGTACACTCTTCGCCATATATATCACAAGTTATTTTTGTCGTTGGAATCGAAAGGAATAACATAGAATGTGATACAATATCCCCCTGCTCCCAAGCATCTATATAGTCCATATAAACGTCATATAAATCGAGGAGATGTCGTTCAGATAAACCAGCGTCTAAAAACATTTTTTTGCCATCATCAGCATCTTTTACGACATAATTGGCTTTATTTATCATTGACTGAATCTCTACTGCAGCTGCGTAATAATGAGCAAAATGTGCATTATCCATATGCATCACCACATCGTTGATATTAGACCACAAAGCTTCCGATTGTAATCGCCCCGAGGCACTTATAATACGTTTCTTATTTTGAGTTAAGGATTCCAAAATAGGTGTGCCTATTTCTTCGTCAGCAATGCCTATGGGCGCGTATAATATGGTATTAGAATCCGATGTTAGTATTGAGAATCCTACATTTTGAGTATATTTTCCATCGCTACAAGTTTTACCACCAAACAATAATTCGGGAGCATACCCGGAATCTAAAAGCGATTTGTCAAACTCAGATGCATTGTTATCGCAGATGCTCTTGTTTTGCAATGTGGTGAGGTGACATACAAGAACGGTCTCTTGATTACTCTTGCGGATATTAGTGGCGACTTTGGATATTATTTTTGCGGTGCGGAATTCTTCTGCATCCAAACTATCCTTAGTAATGGTGCGTTGAAACTCTTGAATGCCTATTTTAGCATCATAAGGAATGCTATACATACCAAGTACATGATCGAAGTATTCATTGAATTCCAAACTCAAGTAATTTGAAATCTCGCCAAGATTAATCTTTCGTATTTTCATACTATGTTAAGGCAGGTTCTATTTATTGATTTTTTTCTCTTTAATTATGGACAGAACCGCATTATTCCACAATTAAAGATTCTTTTTGATTTTCGTTCCGCAAAGTTATAATTTAACATCAAAAAAACAAAGGTTTTATAATATTTATATAAACTAAGGATGTTGAACCAAAAGCTAAGAACTATGAACTAAGAACTCTAAATGTGGAAGAAGTCTGTTGACTGTTGTCCGTTGACAGTTTTAAAACCTCAAAAATTCAAAATCTCAGAAATTCAGAAAAATTTTGAGATTCTGAAGTTCTGAGATTCTTAAAAAAGCCCCACAATCTTCTCAAGCCATTCTTTATCTATATTATCAAATGTGGCGAGTTTCTCGCTGTCGATATCTAAAACCGCAACAACTTGATTTTCTTTAAATATTGGTACTACGATTTCGCTTTGCGAGGCGCTGCTACATGCTATGTGCCCTGGAAATTCGTGAACGTCCTTAACTACAATAGTATGTGCTTCTTTCCATGAAGTACCGCATACTCCTTTGCCATAAGCGATTCTGGTACATGCCACCGGACCTTGAAATGGTCCTAGGACTAATTCATCGCCAATGATGCGGTAAAATCCTGTCCACCAGAAATGAAATGTTTCGTGAATAAGTGCTGCTACATTTGCCATATTGGCGATTTCATCTTTTTCCTTATCTAATAATGCCTTGATTTGTTCGTAAAGAAGCTGATATTTCTCTGTTTTGTTCATAAATGTCATGATAGTGATGAGCAAAAATAATAATTATTTCTTAAAAAGTATTAACATTTGCCCTTAGTCTTTAGCCTTTAGTCATAAGGATTTCCCGTTAACTTTCCGCATAACCACATGAAAGTTAAAAATAGTTAAAATCCTTGACAAGAGTATATTCCTGTTATACTTTTGCAATCGAAACTTTAATAAAAACCAATATTTATGAGAACTAGAAATTTACTTTTCTTAGTCGCTTGTTTAATATTTTCATTAAACGTAAAAGCGCAGGACGATTATCTAAGAGTAACAGATTTGTCCCAGATTCAGAATGGTAGCAGTGTTATTTTTGCTGCTCGTCACGATTCACTTTCACCAACAAGTTATTATGCGATGTCTAACGATGCTCAAGGGAAGCCTTTGGGTGTCTTGTTCACGGCAATGAATTCAAATGATACGCTGGTTTTGCCTAAAGAAATAGCTGATAATGACTCAAGTTATTGTTGGACAGTAGGTATGTCGGGTGAGGAATTTACTTTTATCAATCCTAATGGCGATATGATCGGTTATGGTAGCAGTGGTACCGATTTTGTCAAAAACGGGATTAATTCTACATGGACTATTACTTCTGCCGTTTCTGGAGAAGGGACATCTGTTCCAAATCATAACGCATTTATTGTTACTAATGCTGGCATGACAAATAGAAGCATTGCCTTTAGAAAATATAGTAGCGATGCTGTATATGAGAAATTTGCTCCATACGCAAATTCTACAACGAATCTGGAAGGCGATATCTATTTCTTTTATCTTGATATTTTTGTGAAATCATCTGAAGTAACACCTGTTGTTTCATTGCCTAAATTTTCTCCAGCATCAGGGAATTATACATCAGAACAGAATGTTACCATTTCTTGTGATACGGAAGGCGCGACAATATATTACACGCTTAATGGAAAGAACCCGACAGAAGAGAGTGACATCTATGCTGTGCCGATAAAAGTGTCGGAGACAACTACAATCAAAGCCTTCGCAAAAAAAGATGGAATGAAAAATAGTGGAATCGCTACAGCTACATTTAAAATCATAGAAACAATAGACGTTTCTTTCTATGACAATGGAAAGTTGTTGCAAACTACGACAATAGCAAATGGCGATATTGTTGGAGAACTTCCAGTTGCTGTCGCTCCAAAAGGGTTTGCTTTTAGAGGATGGACTGATGCTGAAATAACAGGAGCGGTCAATAAAACTCCTGATATGATAACTTCATCAACTGTAATCAAAGAGAATACGAATCTATATGCGGTGTTTTCTATTACCAGCGATAATTGTGTAGAAACAGAAGTGTCATCATTGTCGAAATCAGATGATGTAATCATAGCGATATCTAAAGATGGTAAATATTATGCTATGTCTCAGGAGAAGGGAACTAGCGGACAACCAATATCAAAAGAGTTAAAACTGTCAAATGGTTCAATTGAGAGCGCTATATCTGATGATATCAAATGGAATATTGAATATAATAAAGGGGATATGGTGATTTATCCTAGTGGCAATGAAGAGAATTGGTTGTACTGCACATCGGGAAGTAATAATAATGCAGTTAGAATTGGAACTAATGCCGATAACAATATCTTTGAGATGAAATCGGTGGAAATAGATGATGTGGTTTATTCTAATTATCTTTACAATAAAGCAACAGAAAGATTTGTTGGAGCATATTACGATAATGAAGTTGCAGTCGACTGGAGAGCATATAAACTCACAGCATCTGGTGCTTTCCCAACAAATATTAAAGGCCAGGCATATCATTTCTTTAAGTCGAAAGGCGTAAGTTTTTATTGTACTAATGTTGATATACCACAAGGTCAGACAATTGCAACAAATACAGTTTGGGGGAATGCTAGCATTGTGAATGAGATTATCATTGAGAATGGAGCTGTTTTGACTGTCAATGGTGCTCTCGCTTGTACCAACGCTGAAAACCTTATCATTAAGGATGGAGGCCAGCTCGTGCATAATAATAAAGGTGTTATGGTGACAGTGGAGAAAGAAGTACAAGGATATGGTTCAACCAATGAAGGATGGTATACAATCAGTTCACCTTTTGTGAAAAACATTGCATTGTCTGATTTGGAAGGCTTGATGCCATCGTCAAATGATTATGATCTTTATCGTTATGACGAGCCTACAAGTTGTTGGGAGAATGTTAAAGATGCAACTAATAATTTTACCACTTTTGAGGCCGGAAGGGGTTATCTCTACGCTAATAAATATGATGCAACGATTTCATTTGTTGGAGAAGTTAATGGCGAGTCTAAGAGTTATAATCTCACAAAGACAGATGGGATAAACCTCTCCGGATTTCATCTCATAGGCAATCCGTTTGCTCATAATATTTATAAGGGAGATGGTGCGGCGATAGATGAGGATAATCTTGTGGAAGGTTATTATACATTGTCAAATAGTGGAGCATGGGAGGTTAACGTTTCTGGTGATTGTCCTATTAAACCATGCCAAAGTATTCTCGTTAAGACATTAAAGTCTGGAGATATTGTAATAAATAAAACAAATAATATCCCAGACCAAAGGTTGAAAGATGAGGAAATGTTGATGGTCAGTGTGTCAAATAAAGACTATGAAGATAAAGCTTATATCTCATTTGGCGAAGGTTATGGCTTGGAGAAGATCGGTCATCAGAATAAAGATATACCTATGATTTATTTCCCTGTTGATGATGTGAATTATGCGATTGCAATATTAGATTCTGGTATAAAAGAATTGCCGCTTTCTTTTGAGGCAAAGACAATGGGAGAGTATACCATAACTATTAAATCTGGTGCTAACATGTTTGATAATGTGTATCTTGTTGATAATATGACAGGGAATCAGACAAATATGTTGACAGATGATTATAATTTTGTTGCAACATCCAATGATATTCCAAATCGTTTTGTTATCAGATTAGGTGAAGGAGCTTCCATAGATGAGTATGTTGCAAAGAATGATATATTAGCTTATGTTAATGATGGGTTGTTGATAATCAATAATATTTCTAGAAATTCTTTGATTGACATTTATGATGTCATGGGAAGAAAAGTACTTTGTGAAGTTGCCACTGACGAATCTTGTGTTATTGAAGTGGGTAATGTTTTCCAGACAGGACTTTATATTGTAAAAGTATCTGGCAAGGAAGGCGTTAGAACTCAGAAGGTAATTCTTTAAACGTGGAATTTGAGAATCTAGCATCTTATTTTGGGGTTTCTGGATGCTATGATTCTCATTCCCTTCTAAAACAACGTATAATGAAAGGATATGTGATGGCGTTGGTTCTTATCTTTGGGCTGGATATAAGTATGATGTCTCAAACAGATGGATTTTTTTATAGCAGTAGGTTTAAATCACTTGGAAATAATGACAGATACGAAACGATATTATTACCAAAGGAGCATGGATTAGATTATAATTATTATGCGGATAATGTCTCGTTAGGGTCAGGGTGTTTGTTGTTGCTAGGAATGGGGTTGGTTTATGTGCAATATAAAAAGCAGGATAGAGATCCATGTTGATGGTTCTTGTCGTAATTAAATAAAATGATGTTCTTTGATGTATTGAGGTGATGGATAAAAACAAAAGGACTCAAGATGATGATATCCAGAGCCCTTGATGTTGTTAGTTTTATATTTCAATTATATTATTCCTAATTGTTTTAAGAGTGCTTCAGGTTCAGGGTCATGACCTCTGAAATTGCGATATAAAATAGCAGAATCAATACTGTCGCCTTTGGTGAGTAGTTCTCGGAATGATTGAGCGGCGTCTTTGTTGAATATTCCTTTTTCTTTAAAAAGAGAGAATCCGTCTGCAGCAAGTACTTCTGCCCATTTGTAGGAATAATATCCTGCACAATAGCCGCCGGCGAAGATGTGAGAAAATGCTGTTGATATTATGCATTCAGGAATAGAAGGTAATACGTTGGTTGCAGATAATGCATTTTTTTCAAATACAAGCGGGGTTTCTTCGAATATTTCTGTCAAAGTGTGCCATGCCATATCCAAAATGCCGAATTGTAGCTGGCGGATATGGTAATATGCGGATAAATAATTTTTTGATTCTACGATTTTTGCTATCAGTTCGTTTGGTATTGTTTCTCCGGTTTTGTAATGTTTGGCGAAAGTGTTGAGGTATTCAGGTTCGTAGCACCAGTTCTCCATTATTTGGGATGGTAGTTCGACGAAATCATGGTCGACGCTAGTTCCGGTCATAGATTCATATTTGCCTTTCGTTATGATGCCATGTAGGGCATGACCGAACTCATGTAGCAATGTGGTGAATTCGTCATGGGTGATAAGAGATGGTGTTTCGGCAGTTGGTTTGGTAAAGTTGGTTACGATACTGATTAGAGGACGTTCGTCGATATTATTATATATTCGTTGTCCTCTGAACTCTGTCATCCATGCTCCACCGCGTTTGCTTTCGCGAGGGAAGAAGTCTGCATAAAGTAAAGCGAGATGCGAACCATCATTATCTTTGATGTTGTATACTTTTACATCTTTATGATATACAGGAATATCTTTTAATTCGATGAATGTAAGCCCGTATAGTTTGTTAGCTAGCTCAAATATTGCGTTGATGCAATGTTCTAGTTGGAAGTAAGGCTTCAGTTGTTCGTCGCTTAGGTCATATTTCTCAAGACGTAATTTTTCAGAGTAGAAACTGAAGTCCCAAGGCATAATGTTTTCTTCTTCGAAGCCATTGGCTTTAGCGTAAACATTGAGTTCTGCTACTTCTTGCTTAGCCTTAGGTAATGCTGGAGATAGAAGTTTGTTTAGAAAACAGTTGACGGCATCAGGGCCTTTAACCATACGTCTTTCGGTTTTGTATTCGGCAAAATTTGTATATCCCAATAGTTTGGCGGTAAGGATACGTAACTCGGCAATACGTTTTATTATTTGGCAATTGTCAAGCTCACCTCCGAATGCGCGAGTGTTGTAAGCGCGATACATTTTTTCACGAAGATCACGATGTTCGCTGAACTTCATAAATGGGATATAACTAGGGGCGGTAAGATTGAAAAGCCAGCCTTCTAAGCCTTTGTCTTTTGCAGCATCAGCGGCTTGTTCTCTGACATAATCAGGTAAGCCGATTAAATCGTTTTCATTAGTTAAGTTTAATGAAAACGCATTGGTTGCAGCGAGTACATTTTTGCCAAATTGTAATGATAAGAGTGATAGCTCTTCAATATATTTGCTATATATTTCCTTGTTTTCAGGCGATAGGTTTGCGCCATTGCGGGCGAAACCTTCGTATGTCTTTTCGAGTAGTCTTGTTTCTTCTGCGGTTAGGTTCATGGTGTTTTTTTGGTTATAGATTTGGTTTACGCGTTGAAACAGACTCTCGTTTAGACTAACATACATGGAAAATTCTGTTGTCAAAGGATTTATTTCTTCAGCGATATTTTGCATTTCTTCGTTGGTGTTTGCTTCCAACAAATTATAAAATATGTGGCTGACTTGGTTAAGTGTTGATCCAGCATACTCCAGAGCTTCAATAGTGTTTTCAAAAGTTGGGTCATCAGGATTGTTGATGATTGCATCTATTTCAGCTTTAGCCTCTACGATGGCCTGTTTGAAAGCTGGTATATAATATTGATTTTCTATCTTGTCAAATTGAGGTGCACCGTATGGCAATGTTGATTTTGTTAAAAGAGGATTGTTCATAGTGTTTTAATATTATAAAAGACAAAAATATAAAATAACTCTGAATAAATGATTGACAGAAACTTGTGATTAATGGTAGATATTATTTCATCAATTCTTTGTGAGTTTCTGCATCGAATTTCTCTATGGAATATCGTAACATTGTTCGTGGCATGGTGGCTTTGTGTTCCATAACGAAGTTGTATAATCGCTTTTCATTGCGTTTGCCGGCTTCACGTAACATCCAGCCTATTGACTTATGCATCAAGTCATGCTTGTGTTGCATCATCTTTAGAGATAGTCTGTATGTGTCGTCTAAGTCGTTGTTTCTGATGAATGTCAATGTCGATACTATGGCGATTCTGTTGTCCCAGAGCAAGTCGCTTTCTGCTAATTTGTAAAGTATGTCGCGGTTTTTATTGAGGAGGTATTTGCCTACAATTTGTGGCGCGCTTATGTCTACCAAGTCCCAGTTGTTGATATGGCTAGTCTGTGAGAGGTAGAAATCGAAAGTCTCTTTTGTGACTTCTTTTTTGGAATTGTTGACAAGGATTAACAAGGCGCACATACGCATTTCATGCCAAGGGCTATGTATCAATTTTTCAACGACTTCAAGACAGACATCGCTATATTCTTTTGCAACTTCTCTGATGTTAGGGACGGTCACGCCGAGGAACTTGTCGCCTTCTCCGTACTGACCTTTGCCGGTCTTGAAGAAACGAGGCAAGACGATTTTCTTCTCTTCTTCAGAAAGCGCTGATAATGCATTGTATATTTGGTTTGTCATATTTTCAGTTATATGTTTACATCCATTACATCAGCAGTAATAAAATGACTTGTCCGCTGATGATTCGCAAGAACATTGTTAAAGGGTAAACCGTAGAATATGCTACCGCTGGTTTGTCATTGTTTGATGTCTGACTTGAAAATGCCAACGCTGCAGGGTTCGTGGTCGCACCGGAGATGAGTCCCATCAAGGAGAAATAGTTGAGGTGATAGACGTAACGTCCTAATAATCCGATGATAAGTAAAGGTATTATCGTGATTATCGCGCCGTATGCGACGTATAGTAAACCGTCACCTTCTATGATGGTGTGCAAGAAACTGTCGCCAGCGTCAATGCCAACACTCGCCAAAAATAAGGCAATGCCGATTTCTCGTAACATCAGGTTGGCACTCACTGTGGTATAAGTGATGAGTTTCATTTTATAACCAAAACGACCGATAAGGATGGCGATGATGAGCGGACCGCCTGCGAGACCTAGTTTCACAGGTGTCGGCATTCCCGGGAATTTTAATGGAATACTGCCGACAAGGATGCCGAGGAATATTCCTACAAAGATGGTGATGATATTAGGTGTGTCCAATTTCTTCAATTCGTTTCCTAATAATTTGGCAACTTGGTCAATAGATTCTTTCTTGCCTACAACCATAACTCTGTCGCCAATCTGAAGTTCAAGATTAGGGTCGGCAAATAAATCAACGCCAGAGCGGTTGACGCGAGTGACGATGATATTATATATGTTGGAGAGATGTAGGTCTTTAAGTCTCTTTCCGTTGATTTCTGATTTCGTTATGAGAATACGACGTGAGATCATAGGGGAATTTTCATTGTCCCAGTTGAAGTCACTTTCTTTGCCGAATAACTTCGTGATGGCGTCAATGTCTTCTTCTTTGCAAACGACTGTGACAAAATCTCCTTGATGCAATATGGTGCAGGCGTCTGGTTTGCTAATGATGCCTTGCTGACAAATACGTGAGCAGATGAAATGATACTTTGTGAGTTGGGTTATCTCTTTCAATGTCTTAGAGATGATGGCGTCGTTGCATATCTCAAGTCGCAATACTGTTAACGACTCGCCGTCTTTGTCGTGTGTCTTCAGGTATTCCTCTTCCTTGTCTGTGTTGATGCGGCATATATATCTGATTGCGATGATGGCTAAGATGGCGCCTGCAATGCCGAGTGGATAGGCACATGCGTAACCTAAAGAAATCGGGTCGCCAGAATAGTTGAGTTGACTCAGCGCTTCGTTGGCAGCACCAAGTCCTGGGGTGTTGGTGACCGCACCGTACAAAACACCAACTATCATAGGAAGTTCGATAGAACCGTCAATGTAATACAATGCTAGTGCGACAATGATGTTTAGAAACACAACTCCCATAGCTAACATATTGAGTGTTACGCCTCCTTGTTTGAAAGAAGAGAAAAATGAAGGTCCGACTTGCAAACCGATACAGAATACAAACAATATAAGACCGAAGTCTTTTATGAAGTGTAATGTATTTGGCTCTATTTTAAATCCTAGGTGACCGGCTAAGATGCCGACAAATAAAACCCATGTGATGCCCAATGAGATGCCTCGTATCTTGAACTTGCCTAAAAATACACCTATGGAAATTATGATGGCATATAGCAAAATAGTGTTAGATGTGCTTAAATAACTGGAACATAAAGTGTCAAGCCAATTCATAAAAATCTGATTTATAAAATGTATAAACGTTTATTTGATGTATTTCTCGGATAAATATATTCCTAAGAATACGAAAATTATTGAAATTATGACTGATGCGAAAATGTATATCAATGATGTTAATCGTTGGCCGCTTTGTAACATCTGAAACGCTTGTGCCGAGAATGTGGAAAATGTTGTGAATCCTCCGCAGAACCCTACGGCCAAAAGAAGATATAATGTGCTTTGTGATGCAGGAATGAGTAAACCTATGACAAATGAACCGATGACATTGACTAACAATGTCGCTAGTTCACTGCAAATGGTCAAGTGTGTGAAAAGACAAGTGATTAAGTAACGCGCAATGCTACCTAATGCGCCACCTGCTCCGACTAATAAAATGTTTTTTATCATAATTTTAGGTTAATAGACAACTGTCAATAATTAACAGTCTTTGAATATGCAAAGGTAGGAATAGTTTTTAAGGTTGTTTGTGAAATTTTAGAGAAATTAATCTAAATTTTATATTTCGTTTTTTTTGTAGTTTTGTATGAGTAAATTTGAAAATATTGAATATACAACTTAAAGCCTGAAGCTCATAATAACACAAAGCTATAAATAATGAAAAAAATAAAAATCACGGTGATGCGAATGGCTCGTTACGACGACCTTATGGCGCAATATGAAAATCCTATTGAGCATGCTTGTGACTTGCATCTCGGTCAGGTGTTTTATGTGGAAAATCTTCGGAAACCAGAGGGCTTGTGTGATAGCGCATGGGAAACGCTCTATCCGTTTGTTGAGGAACTCTCGGAAGGTGGTGGCAACTTCTTCGACGGATGGATGAAGAATACTCATTCTGCTATGCTTTCGTGTAATGATGGCTTTCGTCCAGTGAGTTTTTATGTAGAAGTAATAGATTGACATCCAATTATGAATTTAGAATTAAACATAAGGAAAGCCACTAAAGACGATGCGCCTCTTATAGCAAAAGTGGTCGCGATGGCGATAGGTGAGGAGGGAGTAAGACATTATTGCGGTGATAACCATCAATATGTGCTTGAAGAGATTGCTCATCTTGAAGATTCGCAATATAGTTATCGTAATGCTATCGTTGCTGAAGTCAATGGCATGCCTGCCGGCGCTGCTGTCGCCTACGACGGTGCTGAACTGTACAGATTGCGTGATGTGACTTTGAAATTTATTTTTGAGAATACAGGAAAATCACATAATATTGAAGACGAGACGGATGCGACAGAAGTTTACTTGGATAGCATCGCGGTGCTTCCGGAATACAGAGACCTCGGCATAGGAAAGCAGTTGCTCCTTGCCTTGAAAGATATTGCTTTTAACGAATATGGAAAACCACTCGGTCTTTTAGTCGACTTTGAAAATTCAGATGCGGAACGTCTTTATAAATCAGTGGGATTTGAGAGAATTAACGTCAAGGATTTCTTTGGGCATAAGATGTGGCACCTTGTTGAGGAACACAAGTAGGGACTGTTGAACTAATGTAGATGTTTCTTTGTCAGTGATCCTCACAAAGAACCAAAAAGAACTTCTATTTAATCTGCTGAAATATTTACATTTGCATAGGATGTCAATGGAATGTCTGTAATTTGTAATTGCTATGTCATGGTGGTTGCAGATACGGATATTTTGATTTTGAATTTATTTTTGAAATTAATTATATTTTTATAAAAATTTAATATATTTGTGACAATTTTGGTTTCTATTCAGAAACCTTTTAAATGTATAATCTAAAAAAATATAAGATATGAGCCAATGTACAAAATGTGGTGCTGAAATTGCACCAGGAATGCCGTTCTGCAGCAAATGTGGTACGCCGATATCAACAGAAAAAAGTATGCCATCACAACCTCATATGCCACGTCCAGCGGCACCTATAGCGTCACAAAATGCTATGCCATCTCGTCCTCAGATGCCGCGTCCTGCAGCACCTCAGAGCCCTATGCAAGGTTTTCCGAAACCGTCAGGCCCTAATATGCCGTCTCAGCCACAAGCTCCAAGACCAGCAGCACCTACAGCTCCACAACGACCTATGCAACCGGAAGCTGCACAAGGTGGTTGCGAAAAGGGTTTCTTTAACCGTGTAGGTGCAGGAATAGCGTCTGCTGCTACAGGTGGTTCATTCAGCGCAGGTTATGAACGCCAACGTCAGAATGAGGAAACTAATGATATGTTGGTACAAGGTATTCCTTTGAAGTTACAAGATGCAAAAGCATCATTCGATAAATTGAAGAAAAACCATCCACAGGCCATTGATTCAATAGATGAGATTGAATTCGGAAAACTTGTTGAAGCTGTTGAGAATGCCGTGAATAACCCTGGTACAAGTGCAGCTGATCAAAACAAGAATATCAAGCGTGCATTGGCCGCATTGGATAGAAAATTATATGAACTTGGCGAAAAGGCTAATCCAACTTCTTCAAATACTTCATCGCAAAATGGAGGAAATACTCGTAATAGACAAATAACTACAGGTGAACTTCATGACATAAATCCAGATGAGCTTGCAATAGTTGGTAACAAGGCTACCTGGGGAATTCAACGTGGACAGATAGCACGTCGTATTACAGAACGTGAATTATATGCAGTGGAAGGATTGGATGGTGTTATCATTCAACATGGCTGTTCTGCACTCGTATTCTTGAATGGTGAGTTGGTTAAGGTAATGGATTCCGGAGCATATAAGTTGCAGGTTAAGTCAGATGTAGAGCTTAAGAAAATGATTGAAAAGCTTACAGATGATTTGATGAAAAACCATGGCGACAAAATACGTAAGGAAGAAGAAGAGAAGAAAGCTAAACAGCAAAATTTAACTGTAGCAGAACGTGGTGGTTTGTTTGGAATAGCAGGAGGTTGGATTAAACGTGGATTACAGTTTGTATTTGGTGCAGCTCCTGTTGCTAAGAATAATGACAACAAGGATAAAGAACTTGAGGCTATGAAGAGATTCAAGGCCGAAGCAGAAAAGATAGTTAAGAAAGAAAATGAACAGCCATTGTTGTCGGTGATTCTTATTAGCAATCGTTTGTTTAGCCTTATATTCGGTTGTGTTGAAAATGAAGATGGTGTATCATTCTCTCCATATAAAATACCAGTTGGCATCTTTGATGTAGGTGTTGGCGTTGAAGTTGAAATGCGTATATCAGATATTTCAACATTCGCTACAAATTATCTTACAGACCGCAATTGCTTGTTGACTAATGATGTGTCAAAGATGCTCAATTTTGAAATTGAGAATATACTTCGTCAGGAACTTCGCAACAAAGAATATACACAGCAAGGATTTGATGCTGAATTAAGAACATTATTGTCTCAAAAGATTCAAGCCTCTATCAACAATCGTTTGCATGGTATAGAATGTAGTCAGGTCTTGAATATCACAGATTCACAAGATGATGTCTTTGAACGCTTCCGTCAAGTAGAGAAAGAAATCTATTGTTCTGAAAAGGAACTTGAATTCTTGGCTCGTACAGGCGAAATAAAGAATCGTATGGAGCAAGAGCAGAATAAACAGTTGTTGAATTCTGCACGAAACAAGGAGGATTATTCATATGCTATGCAACAAATTGACAAGGATCATTTGTTGCACGATGATGAAATGGCAGAGTTCGTCATGCTTCTTGAAACCCAACGAATGGTACGTGAAGCCACTACAAAAGAAGAGGCACAAGAGAAATTGATGGCTCTTGAAGGTAATCGTTTGGTCAAGGAAGATGAACTCGAAGCAATTAAAGATGCTATTGAACACGACAAAATAAATCGTGCAGAGATAACTAATATTATGCGTATCCAAAGCGACAGAAAAGTCGAAATGGAACGTATGCAAGCTGAGTTTGCGCTCAATGATACACGTACAGATCACGACTGGGAACGTGAGGATCTCGAACGTCGTCGTAATTGGGGTATTGAAGACGAAGAACGTGAACGCGAATGGATGCGTGAAGAACGTGAATATAATCGTGACTTTGACCGTCGCGCTAAAGAAGACGATTACGACTTCCAAAAAATGATGCGTGAACGCGCTGTGCGTAAAGAGGATGAACAACTCGCATACGAAAGAGCTCGCCAAGATAAATTCGATGAAGACCAACTTGATGCAAATCGCAGCCAAAGACAAATGGATAAGCTTCAAGCTATGGCTCGTATGCAAGCTGAATTGGACGCACAAAAATATCAGCACGAAGAAAATCTCGCTCAAGTCAGTGCAAATGAACGCATGAATCGTGATAATACATTTGCAAATATGAGCGCAGAACAAATTAGAGCCGCTCAATTAGACCGTCTCTCTGTTGAAGGTCAGGTTGCAATGAGCCAGGCGTATAGTTCAGAAAAAGAAGCCGAATTTATGCGTGCTCAAATGGAACGCGAACGTGAAACTGCACAACGAGATAAGGCTAGCATGATGGACTTCGCTAGAGAAATGGCTGGTATGATTCGCGATACAGCTACAAGTATCAATACTGCTAATCAGCAAAGGATAAATGACCTTCAGTCAGAAAATCGTTATCAGCAACAACGTTATGATAGAGCTCAAGATACAGCTATGAGTAATATAGCTCAGGTTAGCACAGCAGCAGCAGGTAACATCAACGCATTTAATGGCGGCATTGTAGGTCAAGCTCAACCAGCACCTCAACCAGCACCTCAGCCAGCACCAGCGCCTCAGCCAGTACAAAGCGAGATGATAGAATGCCAATGTTATAACTGTGGACAGAATATTCAAATTGCAGTAGGAGCACCTCAATGTCCTCAGTGTGGCGCTCCATTCCAATGGAACTAAAATCAAAACGTATTAAAAATGGCAATTGAGAATAATTTTGGTGATGCCGCTATAATGGGCGGTGTACATACCGACTCGCATGATGATAACAGCGTGACAAATAACTATGTTAACAACACTACGAACAACAGTAGTGTTGTTAACAATAGCACTGTTTATGCAGCTCAACGTACTTCTATTGAGATTTCTCAAGATAATGAAAGAGAATTTTTGAAAGCTGTTCAAGAACGATTCGCAGATGGTTATCTTGATAAAGCTGAATTGGCGGAATTGTATCAGTTGGCTATTCAATGGCAGGTTTCAGAATCACGAGCAGGACAAATTATAGATGTGGTGCGTAGTAGTACTAGTGCTATTAAAGGTGATAATGGTAATGATTATCTCGCTATTCAACTTATACAAGAGATATTTAATGCAGTACAGTGTAATGATGTTAATGTGTTAAAACGAAAGATGCAGCCATTGAAAGATGTTGCTCGCTATTCGCAAAATTCAGATGTGCTGTACTATCACAATATGCTTATGGCGTCACTTAGCCCAGAAGTGGCTACCGTTAGTCAGCTCAATAGTCGCGCTGATGATTATTGGCAAACATATTGGAGCTGTGTAGCTTATACTAAATTGGGTAATATGGATAATGCTTCGTCATTACTATATAAATTAGGCAATTTCGGCGCACCTAATGGCGATGTCGCTCTTTTGTTGGCTATCAATAATATAGCTGATTATAGAAGATGTGACGGACAAGAATATTACAAGAAACAAGCAACACAATATCTTGATCAGGCTGTACAAGAGGGCATGAGTGATCAATTGTCTCCTCTTTGGTATGCGGCTCAAAGTATTATTCAAGACCAAACAGATTACGCAGAAGAATGGTATAAGTTTTATATTGATACAACTTTGAAAGAGTTTGTGTGCCCAAAGGTCGTTCATGCTGAAAAAACAGCAAATATCCAAGCACCTCCTCCTTCAATGCCGGCTTTTGATCCGCAAAAGGCTACATTACAACAGATGCAGGGCTTCAATGCTTTGCAAGCCGCTCAAAATATGGGCCTAGGACAGATGCCATCAATGGGAGGAATGCCACAGATGCCATCAATGGGTGGAGTGCCACAGATGCCATCAATGGGAGGAATGCCACAGATGCCATCAATGGGAGGAATGCCACAGATGCCATCAATGGGTGGAACGCCACAGATGCCATCACCCCAAAAATGTGAAGAACGTGCTTTTACACAAGAGTCAGTACAAATGGCATCAGAAGTACGTCATGCTGAAAATGAAGATGATGTGTATGACGATTACAAAGAATGCTATGGTATTATTTTGACAAATAGTATAGCATTAGCTAATAAATATGGTTGTGATGTATCAAGGGTGTTAGAGGTGTTCGGAAACTTCATTAACTATGCTAGTCAGCAAAAGATGTATTGGAGTTTTATGGATGTTGCAGAATTCTATGACAATGGTTCATGGGAAGATATAAATGATGCCATTTCACGATTCATCCGTCAGAATAATCTACAGCCTGGTGCAAATTTACATCTCTTTATTGTCGGTGGTGATGATGTGATACCAATTCCATGGGTAAATAATCCATATGAAAACCAAAGAAACACACCGATACCTTCAGATACATGCTATTGCTTTGAAGGAAGATATGTTCTTGATATTATTGAAGGTGAAAATTTGCCATTTACAATATCAGCAGCAAGAAATAACGTTTCACGCCTTCCATTAGAAAATGGCACGATGAGTACAACAATTGAAGAAGATTTGATGTCGTACTTTAATAAATCATCACTTTATGGTCAAGGAATTCCTGTCGGTAATGTAGTGATGAGCAGTTGTGCTGATTGGATTCCTGCAAGTACAACAATGAGTGAACACTTGCCATTGACATTTAATGTGGATGATCCAGAACTCATAAAAAATGGAATGTATATAAGTCCTAAGTTGCTGACAGACGATAGTGAAGCTATACGTATATATAGTCAGTCACTTATGAAAGCGGATATGTTGATGTTTAATCTTCATGGCGCAGATTATCCTGACTATTCAGGTTTTTACAGTTCGTCTGAAGCATTTAACATTCCATTGCTGAAGTGCAGTAACGCAAGGGTGTTTAATACCGTTGCTTGTTTCGGTGCACGTTTTATGGATTATGACAGAAATCAGTCAATGTTGTTGCAGGCGATGTATGAATCAGGTGTACTTTTATATACAGGTTCATTGATACCAGTGCCTATGTTCTATGACCGTGAAATGAACGAAGCAAGAGAATTGTTGCTCAATCCAGGAACGGGTAGCGAGGTGTTTATGCGACTCTATCCTCTCTATCAGTTTAAGGGAATGACGGCAGGTAGAGCCTTGTTGCAAGCAAAGTGTGATTATTTCAATATGTGCCGTTATATAGAAAGCGATGGATTCTCATTTGCTACAGCACTTATGTTCTCACTCTATGGAAATCCTATGTTACATGTTTGTAAACGTGATCATGTGGTGGAATCAGCATTGCAAAATGATGCTATGCCACCAGCACCTATCAAGAGCATGGATGTGCCATTGCGTAAAACGTTGACATATGAAATAGCAAATATGGCAGACTCTCGTTCATTGTTGGAACAATTACGAGCAGGTGTAGATGCCAACATCAGTGCAATGCATGAAATCACATCGGAATATCTATACAAACAATTAGGACTAGAACCACGACATATGTATAGTATTGAACAATATAGCCGTCCTAAGGAAGATGGTGAATATGAAGTTGGATATATGTACAATTATCACAATCCAGAGGCATATATTTCTCCAGATGTACATGTCGCAGTGGATGGAGAAGGTAAAATAAAACGATTATATACAAATAAATAATAATAAAAAAACAAACAATATGGGTTTATTCGGATTCAAATCAGCAAAAGAAGTAGAAGCTGAAAAACAAAAAGCAGCTAGCGAAGCTGTAGATCGCACAATCAAACAAAACTTTGCAAACCTTAGCAACCTCAGTAAGGGTAGCCAAATCAATTTCGTGGTAACTTATTTTGATGTCTTTGATCCACGCTTGTCAGATGTAGGCGTACCTGTAGCTGTTCACGGCACTGTTAACTACGCTATTGAAGATATGGATCTTTTCAAAAGCATTAACAAAGATGAAGGCTTCTCTGATGCAACATTCCATACAAAACTTAAAGCAACGGTTACAAAGTATGTAAAGAGTGTTGTTGCTAATGTTCCTATCGAATTGCAAATCCCTGTTGTACAGGTTGAACGTAAGATCGTTGAGATTAGCGATTATGCACAAAGTCGTATCGTGCCTCAAGTGGAACGCGTTTTAGGTATAAAAGTCCGTAGCCTTGATGTTACAGATATTATCATCGATAAGGAAAGTAGAGGCTATAGAGAGTTAAAGGCTCTCACAGCCGACCTTGACAGAGAAAATATCATGGCAAAACACAATGCAGGTCTATCTAATTTCAATCTTCAGAACGAGTTGCAACAAGATCAGCTTAAGATGCAATCAAGCCTTAATCTCGATGCTATGCGCCGTCAACAAGAACTTCAACTTGGTGGTCAAGAAGAATTGCAATCTATGCAACTTGAAAACCAACGTGAGATGATGCGCATTCAACGTGAAGAAATGCAACGCGCTAGCCGCTTACAGACAGAACAGACATTCCTTGGCGCACATCAGGCAAATCTTAATGCAGGTGTGATGAATAACGCTATCAACAACGACTATAAGTTCGGCTCACCACAAAATAACATGACGGGTAATGGTTTGGGCAATATGCCAATGAATGGTTTAGGTGGCGGCATGCCTCAAATGGGCGGCTTCGGTGGCGGTATGCCTCAAATGCCTCAAATGGGTGGAATGCCACAAATGCAAAAATCAGTTCCTCAAGTACAATATATGGTTGGCGTTAATGGACAACAAGCTGGTCCTTTCGATTGGAACCAATTACAACAACTGGTTCAACAAGGACAACTTACAACTCAGACATATGTTTGGAAACAAGGTATGGCAAACTGGGAATTTGCAGGTAACGTTGCAGAATTGGCAGCTCTCTTCGGAAATACAATGCCTCCAATGAGATAAAAGAGTATGATTTAACTTTAAAAGGAACGCGTCAATTGGCGCGTTCCTTTTTTTTAAATAAATCTAAATAAAATATTAAATGGAGTAATTTATATGTCGTGATGGTTATACAAAAAAGTATGTAAATATATTACTTATAAAGATGTGGCTACTTGTCATGGTTAATCATAAACAGACCTGGATTCTTTGGGTCTGCAGCGATTTCTTCTCCTGATTTAAGATTGTTGAAAATCAATTGGAATGATTCTTTTGCCCAATCTGTATATGTCACGATAATGTCTTTGAGGTTGTTCCCAAGATATGTGTTCCAATGGCTAATGAAATCATTATGAAAAGGTGTATCTTTTGGAATTTGATCCGTCCATTTGTTGATATCGTTTGTTGTTAAATCATGCCAAATCTTAGCGAGTTTGTTGTATTCTTCAAGGTCTGATGTCGCACCTTTGCTTATCGTTTCTTTAATGATTTTAAGATGAGCATCAATGTATTGCGATGACTCGGCTAGAATCTCTTTCTCCTTGATGTTATATGTTTGATTTGAGACATAGTGCTTTGTTGCAAAGAAAGATATTGTGAAAAGAAGAATCAAAATTATTGAAGCCAGGATTGTGAGATTGGTGGCTTTTTTCTTTTTGATGGATTTTTTTATATCATCGACAGAAGGATAGCGTTTGTCTCTGTTTTGTTGAGCGCATTTGTCGGCGATTTTTCTATAGGATATAGGGAAGGTGTTTTTCAATATTATTCCCAAGGAATATATGTCGGCTCTACAGTCAATGGTGTTATTTGGAATCAACTGTTCTGGAGCGGCGTATTTTCTGGTGCCGGCAGCTTGTTTGAGGATGACATAATTGTCGGTGTCGGAAAGCCCGAAGTCGATGATTTTGACGTTGTTGCCATTATTGGTGATGAGTATATTAGTTGGCTTTAAATCGCGATGAATGATTTGTTTCGAGTGAAAATATTTCATCGCATCGAGCAATTCATTGAAAATCTTGTCGTAAACATCTTTTGCTCTGCGAGTTTCTACAAACTCCTTTAAGGTTACGCCTTCCACATATTCCATTATGATGCAATCGCCTATGTCGGGAATAGCTTGGAAATCGGTGACTTTGACTATGTTAGGATGATCTAATGAATATGATATTTCAAATTCTTTTTTAAGTAAGTCTTGATAGAATTTCTCATTCTTGAATTCAGGTTTAAGGCTTTTCAAGATGATTTTCTTTCCGAGATAACTGGCAGTGTGCAGATTGCTATAGCCTTTACTGTCAATTCCTTTTATGTCGTGGAAAGAAGACCTTATTTCGGGATGGCTTTCTTGAAACAGGAATCCTGAACTTGAAATTTCGTTGATATCCATTGAGATTTTTTTACAAATATAGAAAATAAGTCAATTGTTGATGGAAATTAATTAGAACCAATAAGAATTAAAAAAAATAAATGAAACTACTTATCTTTGCAAAAAAGTAACTTGAGATATGGTGAATAATGCGAATATTATTAGATTGAGGCAATTGGTGGAAAGTGCCATTCCCCGTAAGATTAAGACACCCTCTGATTTTATATATTTGGCAGGAATTATATATGAAAGATGCAGAGAAACGATATCAGAAAGTACGTTAAAACGTATTTGGGGATATATTGATGGTTACGACACTATTCGCTTTCATACCTTATCTGTTTTAGCGAGATTTGTCGGATATAATGATTGGGATGATTTCGTAAGCAGTAATGACGAATCCCCCAACGAGTATTCTGAGGAGATTTTGCAAAAATGTATTTATGGAAAGAATTTGAAAGTGGGGGAGAGGGTTTATTTTACTTGGAATCCAGACAGAGAATGTATTGTTGAGTATTTGGGTAATAATGCTTTTAAGATATTGGATTGCAAGAATACGAAGCTACAGAGAAATAGTACTTTTGTATGTTCGTTTTTTATAGAAGGCCAGTCGTTGTATATCAATGAGTTGACTAGCGACGGTCAGACATTTGCTATGTTTGTCGCTGGAAAAAACGGAGGCTTGAAAATAGTGGAGAAGACGGAGAGAGAAATTCTATAGATACACAAGTTAAAGTTATACGTTTAGTAGAGATGTGTCGATGTAATAAAACATAGGATGCGTCTCTACTTTGTTGTTTTAAAAAACACCGCACATCCTCCGCCGGCAGCCATCTTGATAAATAAGGTGTCGTTGGATGATACGGTTTTCTTTTCTATCTTGTATGATGTGGGATTCGTCTCCCAATGAGCGTCATCGTCGTCGGCATAGATAGTTGTTTCGTATTGTTTACCTTTTTTTAGGAACGTAAGCGGAATTTCTATTTCACGCGCCTCGCCGTTCGTAGTCGCTCCTAAAAAGAAATCTTCACCGGCTCGGCGCACAATCACTACATATTCTCCAGGTTCGCCCTGTAGCGCCTCCGACCAGTCACAGTCGGGATTGAAGTCGCGGAAAAACTGAAACGCAGGATGTTCCTCGTAATGTTCAATCATATCTGATGCCATCTGCAATGGCGAGTATAATATCACCCAGTTTGCCAATTGTTTCGCAAGTGTAGTGTTGACTCTGCTATTGCCTTTGTCGTTATCGTTCCATTTCTTGCGTTGAGGCGAGTTGCGAGTGTTGTCGAACAAGATGTCGAATGTGCCGGGAGTGTAGTCCATCGGTCCTGCGAGCAGTCGTGTGAAAGGCAGTATGACGTGGTGTTCTGGCGGGTTGCCCTCGCTCCAGGCGTTCCATTCCATGCCACGTGCGCCCTCGCGTGTCATCATGTTAGGGTAGGTGCGACGTATTCCGGTCGGCTTGATAGGCTCGTGGACGTCGAGCGTGATATGATGTCTCGCTGCAGTCTCGACGACTTCCCTATAATGACGTACGTTATATTGTCCGTGGTGATTATGACCGTCGGGGAGACCACCGGCATAACCGGTTTTTACGCAGTTGATGCCTTTCTCTTTGGTCCAGCGATATGCTTCTTCTAATTGGTTTTCATAGTTGATGATGTTGCCGCCAGTTTCATGGTGACCAATGATTTCAACATTTCTTTCTTTTGCGTAGCGCATTATTTCGTCTATGTCGAAGTCGGCGTATGCTTTGGTGAAATCGAAGTTCTGACGACCGCCCCAGCTGTCCCATCCTTCGTTCCATCCTTCGAACAGGACAGCATCGATGTTGTTCTTGGCGGCGAAGTCGATATAACGTTTCGCATTTTCTGTGGTGGCGCCGTGTCTGTCGCCCATAACCCAGCTCTCCACGCCGAGATGCATTCCCCACCAGACTCCTACATATTTCATTGGCTTAATCCAAGAAAGGTCGCCTTCCAAAGCGCATGGTTCGTTGAGGTTTAAGATGAGGTTGGAGTTGATGAGACCAACTGCCTTGTCAGAAATCTGTATTGTACGCCAAGGACTTGTGAAATTATCTTTTTCAAAGATGGCTTTTATGTTGCTGTTAGGATAAGGAGCTAGTTGAGCTTTGAGCTGTTGGTCGCTGAGCTTGTCGAAGTGCCGACTTTTGCCTTTAGCCTTTAGCCTTTCGTCTTTAGCCTTATGAAGTTCCAATGTCATCTCCGGAAAATCCGTCAACGCCGCCTCATGAATACTGGCGTAAATTGACTCAGACACTGACTCTGACTGACTTGGTGTCTTGGTGTCTTGGCGTCTTGGTGTCTTAAAAGTAAACGGTGTATTAGCGTCTTCGACTTCATTCAGAGGGAGCGTGCGATATAATAATTCGTAAGTCTCGAAGCTCGCTGGTATTGACCATGATATGCCGTCGTCTTTTATGTTGAATGTTGTTAACTCGTTGGTTAATATTATTTTGTCTGTATCTTTTACTTTGTATTCATAACGGAAGCCTATGCCGTCGTCGAAGAGACGGAAACGCATGATGAGGAAGGTGCTGTCGTCATTGGCAAGATGAACTGCCATCTCATTATAATGGTTGCGAACGGTTTTATTCTCGCCCCAGATTTGTTCCCATGTCTCGTCTTTGGATGTGAATTCTGTCTTGATTATCTCAAAATAATTTTTAAGATTAAGTCCGTCTTTTGCCTCGAATCCTAATTGAGAATCATCGATGAAAATGCTGTCGTTGACTTTGATGTTATACGACATAACGCCATCATTATCAATATTAAATGCAAGACGTATCTTTTTATTTGGAGAAGATATCTCGGTCTTGCGTGATGAGCAAGCAACTGTCAGAATCGTTGATATTAATATGAGTATGATTTTCTTCATTATGCGATTTGTTGTTAGTTGCAAAGATAGTTTTTTAATGATATAAGTTTTATCAAAATAATTATGCATTATGCATTGTCAAAAAAAACTTTAAAAAAGGTTGGTTTAGATAAAAATAACTATTAAATTTGTTGCTCTGAATTATAGGGTTGAAATTATTCGGCATACAGACGGATGACTAGATTCTATCATTTATTTTGAATTATTTATCAATAAGTTATAAAAACATTACGTTATGACTACTCTTAAAGTATGCGTTGGCAGTTCATGCCATTTAAAAGGTTCTTACGATGTTATCGAAGCCTTTAAAGAAATATTGAAAAAATATGATGTAGAAGACGTTGTTGATCTTCAAGCAAGTTTCTGTCTTGGTTTCTGCGCTAAAGGCGTTACAGTCAAAACAGAAGGTTTCGATGAACCAACAGTTCAAAAGCTTGGTGAAGACTGTCTCTTCATCCATAACGTAAACAAAGATAACGCAGAAGAACTCTTCGCAAAAGAAGTTTATCCTTTGTTAGGTTTATAATACACCCATAATTTCGTCGATTTTTGTAATATTGAAAAAACATGGCGGATTATCTAGAATTTAAAAACGCTAAATGTAGAGACTGCTACAAATGTCTTCGTGAGTGTCCTGTCAAGGCTATCGAAGTCAAAGGTCATCAGGCTAAAATCATCGAGAGCCGTTGTATCTTATGTGGCCATTGTACTTTGATATGTCCGCAGAATGCTAAGATAGTTCACAGTTCGTTAAATGATGTGAAGCAGATTCTTGGCAGTGGCGCAAAAGTCTTTGCAAGTGTCGCTCCATCATTCCTTTCAAGTTTTGGCTTAAAGGATTTTAACGTGTTTAAGATCGCTTTGGCAAAACTCGGTTTCTTTGATGCAGAAGAGACAGCCTACGGAGCGGAACTCGTGACACAGCAATACAAGACATTATTGGAGTCTAAACAGTTCAAGAATTTCATCACTTCGGCATGTCCTGCAGTGTGCCGCCTCATCCAGGCTTATTATCCTAAGGCATTGCAATATCTCGCACCTGTTGATTCTCCGATGATAGCTCACGCTAAAATGATAAGACAACAGCATCCTGATGCTAAAATCATCTTCATCGGCCCATGTATCGCCAAGAAACGCGAAGCGATAGAAAGCGGTATCATCGACGGCGTATTGACATTCGATGATATGCAGGAATTGTTTGCGGAGAAAAACATCGTTCTCGACGAAATCATTGACATCACCCTCGAAAATAAAAGAACTACAGCTTGTTTGTCGAAGGTGTATCCTATAAGCCACGGTATCCTCAAGTCGTTCCCTGAACTTCCAAAAGGATACGACTATATGGCTGTCGACGGTCCTGACCGTTGTGTCGATGCTTTGCAGAATATCGACAACCTTGAGAATGTCTTCCTTGAGATGAATATCTGTAAAGATGGTTGCGTCAATGGACCTTGTAGCCTGAGCGTCAATATCAAAGGCGGTAGCATCAAGGCAACTTCCGATGTGTTGAAATATTATAAGAACGACATCAGAACATTGGCTCCTCATAGATACGAGGAACATAATATAGATATTAATAAGATATATCCTCGCTTAAGAAATGGCAGTATGCCACCGCCAGAACGCGAGATAAAATGTATCTTGTCGAAGATTGGCAAGCATAGCGTAGAAGACGAACTCAACTGTTCTGCTTGCGGTTATGACACTTGCCGCGACAAGGCTTGGGCTGTGTATAACGGCTATACCGATGTGGAGATATGTTTCCCTTATATGCGCGAACGTGCTGAGTCTCTTTCATATGAAATTATTCAGCATAGTCCTAACGGTATTATCTTGTTGGATTCTGATTTCTATATCCAAGATATTAATAATAAAGGTAGAGAACTTCTCGGTATCAACGACCCTCATGCAGAAGGCCGTCATGCTAAAGACTTCTTCAACCTTATTGATTTCATGACTGCTTATAACGAGAAACGTAACGTTATGGTAGAGAAGATGTTCGTTCCTTCAACAGGTAAATATGTTGATATGGCGATAACATATCTTAAAGACCAGAATATGCTCTTTGGCATTTTGATGGATGTTACAGCTCAGGTTAATTATGACGAAGAAATCACTAAGGTCAAGATGGAGACATTGAAGACTACTGATGAGGTTATTAAGAAACAAATGCGTGTGGCTCAAGAGATTGCCTCGCTTTTGGGTGAGACAACAGCAGAGACAAAAGTCGCTCTCTTGAAGCTGAAGAAGACACTTTCCGACGAACACGCAGAGAAAGGAGCTAAGTAATGGAATTGTGCTTGGAATATGGATGTACTTCTGTGAATAAGTTCGGCGAGGAACTGTGCGGCGATAATGTCGTTAGCATGGTCGACGGCGACTATACCACATTGGTGCTCGCCGATGGTCTGGGCAGCGGAGTGAAAGCTAACATACTTTCTACGCTTACCTCTAAGATTTTATGTACCATGGCGGCAAACGGCATCGACATCGACGAATGTGTCGAGACTCTTATCCAGACCTTGCCAGCATGTCAGGTGAGAGGCGTCGCTTATTCCACATTCTCATTGATACACGCCAATAACGAAGGCCAAGGATTCCTTTATGAATTCGATAACCCTCAGGCAATATATTATCACAGAGGAAAATGCACCGACTTCGAAAGAGAAAAACTGGAGATATGCGGCAAGACTGTGTATAAATCAGAGCTGAATCTTGAGGAAAATGACGTTATCATGGTGATGTCTGACGGAACAGTACACGCTGGTATCGGTCAGATCCTCAACTTCGGATGGGAACGCAAGCAAATCATGGAACATCTCAACAGAAGCTTGAAACCGACAATGTCGGCAAGAGCAATGGCTTGTGTGCTGACTTCGGCATGCAATGACTTGTACCTCGATAAGCCAGGCGACGATACAACAGTGGCAGCGGTGAAGATACGCCGCCGTCTGAATGTCAGCATCATGGTCGGACCTCCTGTAGATAAGGAAAAAGATAATTTCTATGTGGAACGTTTCATGGAAGGCGCAGACAAGACTATCGTCTGCGGAGGAACAAGTTCTCAGATCGTGGCTCGTTATCTTAACAAGCCTCTTCGTACTAGCTTCGACTTCCCTGATAAAGACGTGCCTCCAATCGGTTTTATCGAAGGCGTCGACCTCACTACAGAAGGCGTCCTGACTTTGAGACGACTTCTTGAACTTTCAGAGAAATATATCTCTATCAACGATTTAACACCAAAGACATTTACAAAACAAGATGGAGCTTCTCTCTTGGCAAATATGCTTTTTGAAGAGGCTACACATATAAAATTCTTCGTGGGACAAAGTGTTAACGTGGCACACCAAGGCCTGCCAATTGACATCACCATGAAAATGAAACTCGTAGAGAAACTCGCTGAAAATATGCGTGCTATGGGTAAGACAGTAACATTGAATTATGATTAATTTAAAGATATGAGCACAAACAAAAGAGTTTTTGACACAAACGTTCAAGTTGTAAAATACAACGTTTTAAAAGAAGTTATTCGCCGTGCATACGAAGGCGGTTTGGAAGACGCATATTACGAAATCCCTAAGGTGATATGCCCAGGTCCAAAACCTCAAATCCGTTGTTGTATCTACAAAGAAAGAACTATCATCCAAGATAGAATCAAGTTGGCAATGGGTGGCGATAGGAATAACCCTAACCCAGTTGAAGTCATCGACATCGCTTGCGACGAATGTCCAGCAGAAGGCGTAATGGTAACACCAGCATGCCGCGGTTGTATGGTTCACGCTTGTCATGATGTATGTCCTAAAGGCGCTATCTCAATCGTAAACCAACGCGCTGTCGTTGACAAGGAAAAATGTATCGAATGCGGTAAATGTGCAAAGGCATGTCCTTACTCAGCAATCATCATGCAACATCGTCCATGTATGGTAAGCTGTAAAGTTAAAGCTATTTCTATCGACGAAAACAAGAAAGCTAAGATCGACAATAGCAAATGTATCTCTTGCGGTGCATGTGTTTACAAATGTCCTTTCGGCGCTATCACAGATAAATCATATGTCCTCGACATCATCGACATGTTGAAGAAATCTGAAAACAATACTAAATATAAAGTATACGCTGTCATAGCTCCAGCTATCGTAAGCCAATGCCGTTTCGGTAGACCAACACAGGTCGTTACTGCAATCCAAAAGCTTGGTTTCCATCAAGTTGTTGAAGCAGCTCTCGGCGCTGACATCACATTGTACCACGAAGCATTAGAATGGAAAGAAAAAGGTTTGATGACAACATCATGCTGCCCATCATACGTTGCTTTCATTGAAAAGAACTTCCCAGAATTAGTTCAACATATCTCACACTCAGTATCTCCAATGATTTTGACAGCACAAATGATTAAACACTCAGATCCAACAGCTAAGTGTATTTTCATCGGACCATGTGCTTCAAAGAAATTCGAATTCAAATTGGAAAAGACAGGCGGTGCTATCGACTGCGTAATGTCATTTGAAGAATTACAAGCATTCTTGGATGCAAGAGGCATCGACACTGTTGAATGTGAAGACACAGTATTAGACAACGCTTCATTCTACGGAAGAATCTTCGCTAAGTCAGGCGGTATCGTTCAAGGTCTCCTCGACGTAGCAAAAGAACTTAACGTTGAAGGTCTTAAGCCAATCGTGATGAGCGGTATCGACGAATGTAAAGCTAACTTGATGAAGTTGAAATTCGGCAAGGCAACAGAAAACTTCTTTGAAGGTATGGCATGTGAAGGCGGCTGCTTGAACGGGCCACTCTGTATCACACACAGCCCTCGTAATATCGTCGACGTTGATAAGTACGGTAACGAAGCAAAAGAAAAGAATATCTACAATTCTGTCAAGTTGTACGAAATGACAACGAAAGAATAACACAGACTATTGGACACAGACTATTGACACAGACTATTGACACAGACACAGACACAGTTAAGTCTGAGTCAGTGTCAGAGTCAAAAGTCAGAGTCAAGATAAAAAGGCGCGATTCGAAAGAGTCGCGTTTTTTTTTGAACTAAGAACTAAAAACCAAGAACTCTGACTGCTGACAGCTGATAGCTGACCGCTGAAAGCTAGCATAAAAAACTGCGAAAAAAAAGCGATAAAAAAACATATAAGATTGAAAAATATAGTATATTTGCACACGTTTAAATAAGGTGTATGTATCTTATTTTAAAACGTAAAAAGTAATTAAAATTAATCACAGAACAGAAATAAAAATAAAAAGAAATGGCAACAAAACAAACTCGCACAGAATTTGACCTTATTGGTGCACGCGAAATCCCAATGGAATGCAAGTATGGCGTTCAAACAATCAGAGCTATTGATAACTTCCCAATCACAGGTATCGGCATCAACCGTTATCCTAACATTGTTAAGTATTTAGGCGTTATCAAGAAAGCTGCAGCAGTCGCTAACTACGAAACAGGCAAAATCAGCAAAGAAGTTTACGAAGGTATCGTAAAAGGCTGTGATGATGTTATCGCTGGCAAATACAACGATCAATTCCCAGTTGACGTTATCCAAGGTGGTGCAGGTACTTCAACAAACATGAATGCTAATGAAGTTATCGCTAACCTCGCTTTGGAATATATGGGTCACGAACCAGGTCAATATGAATTCTGTTCACCTAACGACCACGTTAACGGTTCACAATCAACAAACGACGCTTATCCATGCGCAGTACATTTAGCAATGTACGCTGACCACCTTGAAATGGTTAAACATTTGGATATGCTCATCGAATCTTTAGAAAAGAAAGCTGAAGAATACAAAAACATCATCAAGATGGGTCGTACACAGCTCCAAGACGCTGTTCCTATGACATTAGGTCTTACATTCAACGCTTTCGCTCAATCAATGAAGAATGAAAAAGCTCACCTTCTTGAAGCAGCTAAAGAATTATTATATAGCAACATGGGAGCAACAGCTATCGGTACAGGTATCTGTTCAACATTAGAATATAGAGAAGTATGTCTCCGCGCTTTACGCGACATCACAGGCTGGGACATCCAATTAGCAAAAGACTTCGTACAAGCTACATCAGACGCTACTCCAATGTTAGTTTACTCAAGCGCATTGAGAACACTCTGCACAAGCTTATGCAAAGTATGTAACGACTTACGTTTAATGAGCTCAGGTCCACGTTGCGGTTTAGGCGAAATCAGCCTCCCAGCATTACAACCAGGTTCATCAATCATGCCAGGTAAAGTTAACCCAGTTATCCCAGAAGTAGTTAACCAAATCTGCTACCGCGTTATGGGTAACGACCACTGCATCATGTTAGGCGCTAACAACGCTCAATTAGAACTCAACGTTATGGAACCAGTTATGGTTTACGCATTGTTAGAATCAATCGAATTGATGCAAAACGGTTTCGACGTATTACGTACACTCTGTATCGACGGTATCGTAGCAAACGAAAAACGTTGCAAAGAATTAGTTGAAAACAGCGTTGGCGTTATCACAGCTTTAGTTCCTGTCATCGGTTACAAACCATGTACAAAACTTGCTAAAGAAGCTATCGAAACAGGCAGAGGCGTTATGGATCTCGTAAGAGAACAAGGTTTGTTAACAGAAGAACAAATCGAAGACGCAATGTCAACAAAGAGAATTATGCTCTAATTTAAGATAAATTGCAAAACGGATGGTATCTTTTGATGCCATCCTTTTGTCGTTTTTAAAAGTATAGTTGTAAATCCTTATCTAAAGTATATATTTACTTTTTTAAAAATAAACAACTTTTTATGATTAAAATTAAAAAAGGTATTGATATTCACCTTGTTGGCGAAGCAAAGAAAGAGATGAAGGTCTACGAACCTGCTCTTTATGCTATCAAACCTCTCGATTTTATCGGAGTAGTGCCAAAAATGCACGTTGCAGAAGGTGATGACGTGAAAGTCGGTACCGTTCTTTTCCACGACAAGAAAAACGAAGGCATTTTCTTCACATCTCCAGTATCAGGAAAAGTAAAGGCTATCGTACGTGGTGAAAAACGCGTCATTCTTCAAGTCGTCGTCGAATCTGATGGCAAATATGAAGCCATCGACTTCGGTAAAGCTGATCCATCAACACTCACACGCAATGAGGTGATAGAAAAAATGGTTCAAAGCGGTACATGGACAATGCTTCGTCAACGTCCTTATGCAACAATCGCTAACCCACAAGATGAACCTAAATGTGTTGTCGTATCAATGTTCGACACAGCACCAATGGCTCCAGACAACAACTTCATCGTTGCTGAAAAAATGGAAGCAATAAAAGCTGGCGTCGAAGCTCTCGCTAAATTGACAAACGGCATGGTTTATCTCAACGTCAATTCTTCAGAGACAAAGAAAGCTCTCGAAGCATTGAACTTCTCAGCAAAGAATATTTCAGTCAACGAATTCCAAGGCCCACACCCTGCAGGTAACGTAAGTACTCAACTCAACGTCTTGTCCCCAATCAACAAGGGCGAGACTGTTTGGTACACATACGCACAAAACCTCGTAGCTATCGGTAACCTCTTCATCAACGGTACATACGACAGCAATAGAGTAGTGGCTTTCACAGGTTCAGAAGTTAAAGATCCTGCTTATTACCAAACAAGAATCGGCGCTGATATGTCAGGTTTATATGACGGCATCGTTTCAGAAAACGTACGTATCATCAGCGGTAACGTATTGACAGGTAAGAAAATCAACGGAGATAACTTCTTGGGATTCTACGACTCACAAATATCAGTCATCCCAGAAGGTGACCACTACCAACTCTTTGGCTGGTTGGCTCCTAACTTCAAGAAGTTCACCTCAACAAACACAATGGGCGCATCATTATGCAAGAAGAGCCGCAAGGTCCTCGACACCAACCTCAATGGTGGCATCCGTCCTCTTATCATGACAGGTAACTTCGAGAGAGTATTCCCATTCGATATCTATCCAATGCAACTTATCAAGGCTTGTATCATCAAGGATATCGACCAAATGGAAGAACTCGGAATCTATGAGATCGATGCTGAAGATTTCGCTTTGTGTGAAGTCATCGACCCATCGAAGACACCTATCCAACAAATCATACGTGAAGGTTTAGAATTGCTTCGCAAAGAAATGAACTAATTGAATTCAATATTATGGGATTACGTAAATTTATAGATAAAATAAAACCTAACTTTGAAGAAGGCGGCAAACTTTATTGTTTCCACTCATTCTTCGATGCAATGGAGACATTCTTCTACGTTCCTAATAAAGTCACTATCAACGGTTCACACGTCAGAGATGCTGTTGATATGAAACGTAACATGATTTATGTCCTCATCGCTCTTATTCCTTGCTTCCTCTTCGGAACATGGAACATTGGTTACCAACATTTCCTTTCTCATGGTGAAACTGTAACATTATGGCAAAACTTCGGTTACGGCTTGATGAAGATTTTACCTCTTTACATCGTGAGTTATGTTGTAGGTCTTGGCATAGAAATCATCTTTGCACAAGTCAGAAAAGAAGAAGTCAACGAAGGTTTCTTCGTAACAGGCTTCCTCATTCCTTTAATCATGCCAGCTGATGTGCCATTGTGGATGCTCGCTATCGCAGTAGCTTTCGCAGTTATCATCGGTAAAGAAGTGTTCGGCGGCAGCGGTATGAACGTTGTCAACCCTGCACTTCTCGCACGTGCTTTCATGTTCTTCTCATATCCTTCACAAATGTCAGGCGACAGCATCTGGATTGCAGAAAAAGCAGACGCTTACTCAGGTGCAACACCACTCGGCACATTGTTGAACGGCGGTACAGTAAAACAACTTCCAGAAGTTATGGAAATGTTCATCGGTACAATTCCAGGCAGCGTTGGTGAGACATCAAAAATCGCTATCTTGTTAGGTGCATTATTCCTCATCGTTACAGGCGTTGCAAGTTTGAGAATAATCCTCTCAACATTCGTAGGCGCAGCAGCATTAGGTTTGTTATTCACAGCTATCGGCGTTTCAGACGTTCCATTCTACTATCATTATTTGATGGGCGGCTTCATGTTCGGTGCTATCTTCATGGCAACAGACCCTGTTACAGCAGCACAGACAAACTGCGGTAAGATTATCTACGGTTTCCTCATCGGTGCTATGGCAGTATTGATTCGCGTGGCTAACCCAGGTTACCCAGAAGGTATGATGCTCGCAATCTTGTTACTCAACGTATTCGCTCCATTGATCGACTACTGCGTAGTAGCAATGAATATCAGTAAACGTAAAAAACGCTGGGCAAAAGCAGAAAGGAGTGCAAAATGAAAGATAGATATATTTTCTTCTACATCACAGTCTTGACAGTGATAGTTGCAGCTTTGTTATCAGCAGCAGCATTGGTTTTACAACCATTCCAAGAAGCAAATGTCAACAATGAAAAAATGATGAACATCTTACAAGCAGCCGACGTAAAAATTGAAGAAGGCGCTAATGTTCAAGAACTTTTCAATAAAGACTGCGCTAAGATGATGCTCGTAAATGGTAAAGGTGAAGTTGTTGAAGAAACAACAGAAAACTACCAAAAATTTGCAGCTTTCACAATGAATTTGAAAGACGAGCTTTACAAGAGAGACAATGGACAAGACTTCGTATTGCCAGTTATCGTTATTAATAATGGTAATGAAAATGTCAACGTTCTTCCACTTCAAGGTGCTGGTCTTTGGGGTCCTATCTGGGGCTACATCGGCATGACATCAGACTTCCAAAATGTAGTCGGCGTTGTTTTCGACCACAAATCAGAAACTCCAGGTTTAGGTGCTGAAATCACAACAGATAAATTCAGAAGCCAATTCCAAGGCAAGACAATCTTCAGCAATGGCGAATTCGTATCAGTAGATGTTGTTAAAGGTGGCGTTGCTAAATTATCAGCTGACCTTCAAAAACACTCTGTCGACGCTATCAGCGGTGGTACTATAACTTCACAAGGAGTTAATAATATGATTGAAAATGTGTTAGGATCTTATTTACCTTATATTGAAAAACAATGAGTAAGAATTTAGAACTTTTAACAGCTCCATTACGCAAGGCAAATCCTGTCACAGTATTAATATTAGGTATTTGTTCTGCTCTTGCCGTAACAGCTAAGCTTAAACCGGCATTGGTAATGGCTCTTTCAGTAACAGTGGTTATCGCTTTGTCAAACCTTGTTATCTCTTTATTAAGAAAAGGTATTCCTTCAAAGATACGTATCATCGTTCAACTTATAGTTATTGCAACTTTAGTTATTCTCGTTGACCAATTCTTAAAGGCTTTCGTTTATGATGTAAGTAAGCAACTTTCAGTATTCGTCGGTCTTATCATCACCAACTGTATCGTTATGGGTCGTCTTGAAGCTTTCGCTATGGCAAACGGTCCATGGGAATCATTGCTCGATGGTATTGGCAACGGTCTCGGTTATGGTATCATCTTGGTTATCGTAGCTTTCTTCCGCGAACTCTTCGGCTCAGGAACATTGCTCGGTTTCCAAGTCATCCCTGAAGGACTTTACAATTTCGGATATATGAACAACGGTCTTATGATTCTCCCTCCAATGGCATTGATCATTGTTGGTATTATCATGTGGCTTCAAAAACCAGAGGAGGATAAGAAATAATGGAATCATTAGGTATTTTCATCCGTTCGATATTTATCGACAATATGATATTTGCATACTTCCTCGGAATGTGCTCATATCTCGCAGTTTCAAAAAACGTTAAGACATCATTCGGTCTCGGCGTAGCAGTCGTTTTCGTTCTCGCTATCACAGTGCCGATTAACTTCTTGTTAGATAAATATGTTTTGTCAGCAGGCGCATTATCATGGTTAAGCCCAAAATTCGCTACTGTCAATTTAGACTTCTTGACATTCATTCTCTTCATCGCCATCATCGCTGCTATCGTTCAGATTCTCGAAATGGTTGTTGAGAAATTCACACCTGCATTGTATTCATCATTAGGTATCTTCTTGCCTCTTATCGCTGTTAACTGTGCTATCATGGGTGGCTGTCTCTTCATGCAAGAAAGAGACTTCAGCTCAGTAGGTCAGTCACTTTCTTACGGTTTAGGTTCTGGTTTCGGCTGGTTACTCGCTATCGTAGGTATTGCAGCTATCAGAGAAAAAATCAGATACTCACATGTTCCTAAATCATTGCAAGGTACAGGTATAGCATTCATCGTTACAGGTTTGATGGGCATCGCCTTCATGTCATTCCTCGGTATTACATTCAAATAATTATTGTTACAGTTAAAAAGAAAAAGAAATGAGTATTACATCAATCATTTTATTAAGTATTGCAGTATTCTTAGTCGTTGTCTTGATTCCTGTAACAGTATTAGTTATTGTAAGAAAGAAACTTGCTCCACAAGGCAAAGTTAAGATCAACATCAACGATGAGAAAGAAATCGAAGTAGAACCAGGCAACTCATTGCTTGCTACTTTAGCTAACGAACAAATCTTCTTGCCATCAGCATGTGGCGGTGGCGGTAGCTGCGGTATGTGTCGTTGCCAAGTTCTCGAAGGCGGCGGTACAATCCTTCCTACAGAAACTGGTTTCTTCAGCAGAAAAGAACAACAAGCTAACTGGAGACTCGGTTGCCAAGTTAAAGTTCGTGAAGACATGAAGATTCACATCAACCCACAAATCTTCGGTATCAAGAAGTGGGAATGTGAAGTCGTAAGCAATAGAAACGTCGCTACATTCATCAAGGAATTCGTCGTTAAACTTCCAGAAGGTGAACACCTCAAGTTCTTATCAGGCGGTTACATCCAAATCGACGTTCCTGCTATTGACGTCAACTACAAAGACATCGACGTTGATGAAGAATACAGAGCAGACTGGGAAAAATTCGGTATGTTCGACTTAGTTATGCATAACCCTGAACCACAGTTCAGAGCTTATTCAATGGCTAGTTACCCAGCTGAAGACAACATCATCATGCTCAACGTTCGTATCGCTACACCTCCATTCGACAGAGTTAACGGCGGCTTCATGAAAGTAAATCCAGGTGTTTGTTCATCATACATCTACTCATTGAAACCAGGCGACAAAGTCACTATCAGCGGTCCTTACGGTGAGTTCCACATCAAAGATACAAAACGCGAAATCATCTTCATCGGTGGTGGTGCTGGTATGGCTCCAATGCGTTCACACATCTTAGATTTATTCCTTACAAAACATACAGACAGAAAAGTATCTTACTGGTACGGCGGTCGTTCATTACGCGAACTCTTCTATATCGACGACTTCAGAAAGATTGAAGAAGAAAATCCAAACTTCAAATTCAACATCGCTCTTTCAGCACCGCTTCCAGAAGACAACTGGACAGGTTATGTAGGTAACATCCACGAAGTATTGTTAGAAAACTATCTTAAGAATCATAGCGAACCAGAAGAAATCGAATACTATCTCTGCGGACCTCCAATGATGACAGCAGCAGTCTTGAAGATGCTCGACAGTCTCGGCGTTCCAAAAGAAATGATTTCATTCGACGACTTCGGCGGATAATATTGGTTATGGGCAATGAGCCGTGAGTTATGAGCATTTCATTAAGCTCAAAGCTCATGGCTCGTAGCTTAAAGCATAAAAGGAAAATTAAAAATCTAAAAAAACAAACAAAATGAGTTCATCAATCAACAAAGGTCAAATCATTAAAATTGCTATTGCATTAATAGCTTTTTTGGTATTGTGGATTCTTCCAACAACAACATTGGGATTACCAATGATTTCTGTAGTTGAACACCGTGTCATCGCTATCTTCGCTTTAGCTTTGATATTATGGTTCACAGAAGCTATTCCTTCATGGACAACATCAATTTTGATTATTGTTGTTCTTTTATTAACCTGTTCTGATCAGGCTATTATTCTTTTGCAAGAAGGTGGTAAAGAAGCTTTCAAAAGCATCGCACTTTCACACAAAACAGTGATGGGTTCTTTCGCTGATCCAACAATCATGCTTTTCTTAGGCGGTTTCGTTATCGCTATCATGGCATCAAAAATGGGTATCGACGCTCAACTCGCAAGAGTATTGTTAGCTCCATTTGGAACAAAATCAAAAGTTGTTCTCTTGGGCTTCTTACTCGTAACAGGTGTCTTCTCAATGTTTATCAGTAACACAGCAACAGCTGCTATGATGTTAACTTTCATGGCTCCTGTTTTACGTCAACTCCCAGCTGACGACAAAGGTAGAACAGCTTTAGTATTAGCTATTCCAATCGGTGCTAACATCGGCGGTATGGGTACACCTGTTGGTACACCTCCAAATGCTATCGCATTAAAATACTTAAATGAAAGCTTAGGTTTCAACATCGGTTTCTTCGATTGGTCAATGATTATGATGCCTTTCGCAATTTTCTTGCTTATATTCGCATGGTTCATTCTCACTAAGATATTCCCATTCAAAAACGAAGAAATTCATTTAAAGATAGAAGGCGAAACAGCAAAAGGTACACCTCTTATTATTTCATACGTAACAATCGGTTTGACAATCTTATTATGGTTAACAGATAAAGTTACAGGTATCAATGCTAATACAGTTGCTATGGTTCCTATCGCAATATTCTGCGTATTAGGCTTGTTTGGTAAGAAAGAACTTAAAGAAATCGATTGGGATGTTATCTGGTTGGTGGCTGGTGGTTTCGCACTCGGTACAGCATTAGACAAGTCAGGTCTTGCAGCACACTTAGTAGGTGCTATCCCATTTGCAGAATGGTCACCATTAGTAGTTATCATTGGTGCAGGTTTGATTTGCTGGTTCTTCTCAAACATCATCAGCAACACAGCAACAGCAGCTCTCATCATTCCTGTTATGGTAGCAGTTGGTACAGGTATGGGCAGCGTACTCGAACCATTCGGCGGCATCTTGACACTTATCCTTGGCGTTACATTAGCAGCATCACTCGCTATGATATTGCCAGTATCTACACCTCCAAATGCTATCGCTTTCAGTACAGGTATGGTTGAAGTAAAACACATGCGTACAATGGGTGTCATCATGGGTGTTGTAGGTCTTATCTTAGCATTCACATTGCTTATCATCATTGGTAAAGCTGGTATCATGCTTTAATAATTTTAAAAAAACATAAACATTAAATATTATGGCAAAAGGTCTTTCATCAATTACAAAGAAATTGATCATGGCTGTTACAGGTGGAGCTTTGGTGTTCTTCCTTTTATTCCATGCTTCAATGAACATTGTCGCAATCATCAAGCCAGAAGGCTACAACAAGATTTGCGAATTCCTCGGTGCTAACTGGTATGCTTTAGTAGCTACTGCAGGTTTGGCAGCTCTTATGGTATTCCACCTTATCTATGCTTTCGTATTGTCATTACAAAACTACAGAGCTCGCGGTAAACAACGTTACGCTGTTGTTGAAAAACAAGAAGGCGTTTCATGGGCTTCAAAGAACATGCTCGTTATCGGTGCTATCGTTCTTATCGGTTTAGGTTTACACTTATTCAACTTCTGGGCTAATATGCAACTTCCTGAAGTATTGCATAAATTAGGCATCCACGTTGAAGAAGCTGTTATGGATAATGTTACAAATGGTGTTCACTACATCGTTAATACATTCTCATGCCCAGTTTACTCAATCATCTACTTAGTATGGTTGGCATTCTTATGGTTCCACCTCGCACACGGCGTAGCAAGCGTTATGCAATCAATCGGTTGGAACAACCACGTATGGCAAAACAGAATCGAATGTATCGGCAAAATCATCGCTGCTCTCATCGTTGCTATGTTTGCTGTTGTAGTATTATATTATTGGTTAATTGTTGGTTAATAGGATAATATTATGAAAGAATTAAATTCTAAGATACCTGCAGGTCCATTGGCAGAAAAATGGACAAATTATAAAGCTCACCAAAACTTGGTGAACCCTGCTAACAAGAGAAAATTAGACATCATCGTTATTGGTACAGGTTTGGCTGGTGCTTCAGCTGCTGCATCATTCGGTGAAATGGGCTTCAACGTAAAAGTGTTCTGCATCCAAGACAGTCCACGTCGTGCTCACAGTATCGCTGCTCAAGGTGGTATCAACGCTGCTAAGAACTATCCTAACGATGGTGACAGCGTTTATCGTCTTTTCTACGACACAATCAAAGGTGGCGACTACCGTGCTCGTGAAGCTAACGTCTATCGTCTCGCTGAATTAAGTAACAACATCATCGACCAATGCGTTGCACAAGGCGTTCCTTTCGCACGCGAATACGGCGGATTATTGGCTAACCGTTCATTCGGTGGTGCTCAAGTATCCCGAACATTCTATGCCCGCGGTCAAACCGGACAACAATTGCTCCTCGGTGCTTACGGCGCATTATCAAAAGAAATAGAAAAAGGTACAGTTAAGATGTACGCTCGTCGTGAAATGATGGACGTTGTCCTCGTTGACGGTCGTGCTCGCGGTGTCATCATGCGTAACCTCGTAACAGGCGAACTCGAACGCTACGCAGCTCACGCTGTCGTTATCGCTTCAGGTGGTTACGGTCGTGTATTCTTCCTTTCAACAAACGCAATGTCATCAAACGGTTCAGCAGAATGGCAAGCTTACAAGAAAGGCGCTATGATGGCTAACCCTTGCTTCACACAAATCCACCCAACATGTATCCCAGTTCACGGCGACTACCAATCAAAACTTACTCTTATGAGTGAAAGTCTCCGTAACGACGGTCGTATCTGGGTTCCTAAAGATGAAAAGATAGCTGAAAGATTACGTAAGGGTGAAATCAAAGCTAAAGACGTTGCTGAAGAAGAAAGAGATTACTATCTCGAAAGAAGATATCCAGCTTTCGGTAACTTGGTTCCACGTGACGTTGCTTCACGCGCAGCTAAAGAAAGATGCGATGCTGGTTTCGGCGTTAACAACACAGGTCTCGCTGTTTACCTCGACTTCAAAGAAGCTATCGGCCGCTTAGGTCAAAAAGTCGTTGAAGAAAAATACGGTAACCTCTTCGAAATGTACGAACGTATCGTTGACGACAATCCATACGAAACACCAATGATGATCTATCCAGCTGTTCACTACACAATGGGTGGTCTTTGGGTTGACTATGAATTACAGACAACAATCCCAGGCTTGTTCGCAGCAGGTGAAGCTAACTTCTCAGACCACGGCGCTAACCGTCTCGGCGCATCAGCTTTGATGCAAGGTCTTTCTGATGGTTATTTCATCTTGCCTTACACAATGCAAAATTACCTCTCAGACCAAATCGGTGTTCCACGCTTCAACCCAGATTCAGAAGAATTTATGGAAGCTGAAAAACAAATCCGTGAAAAGATCAACAGACTCATGGCTATCAACGGTAAACAAACTGTTGACTCAATCCACCGTCGCTTAGGTCTTATCATGTGGAACAAAGTCGGTATGGCTCGTAACGAACAAGGTTTGAAAGAAGCTATCGAAGAAATCAAGGCATTACGCAAAGAGTTCTGGCAAGACGTTAAAGTTCCTGCTACATCAGGCATGAACAACGAACTTGAAAAAGCTCTTAGAGTAGCTGACTTCTTGGAAATGGGCGAACTCATGGCACGCGACGCTCTCATGCGTAACGAATCATGCGGCGGTCACTTCCGTGAAGAATTCCAAACTCCTGACGGCGAAGCAATGCGTAACGACGCAGAATACAGCTTCGTGGCAGCTTACGAATACCAAGGTCCTGACGCAGAACCTGTATTGTATAAAGAAGAACTTAAGTTCGAAAATGTCGAGGTTAAACAAAGAAACTATAAATAATTTTGCATTATGTTGAATTTGAAGTTAAAAATCTGGAGACAGAAAAATAATTTAGATAAAGGTCGTTTCGTAGAATATAACGTTGACAATATCCCTGAAGAAGCTTCGTTCTTAGAGATGCTCGACATTTTGAACGAAAGACTCGTCGTGCAAGGTGAAGACCCTGTCACATTCGACCACGACTGCCGCGAAGGTATCTGCGGTGCTTGCGGTTTGTATATCAACGGTCACCCTCACGGAAAATACAAAAACACCACAACTTGCCAACTTCACATGCGTAAGTTCAAAAACGGTGAAACAATCACTATCGAACCATGGCGTTCAGAAGCTTTCCCAATCATCAAGGACTTGATGGTTGACCGTTCAGCTTTGGATAGACTTATCCAATCAGGCGGCTACGTATCAGTACGCACAGGTGGTGTGCCTGACGCAAACTCAATCCCAGTCAACAAACATGACGCTGACCTCTCTATGGACGCTGCTTCATGTATCGGCTGCGGTGCCTGCGTCGCAACATGTAAAAACGGTAGCGCAATGCTCTTCGTATCAGCTAAGTTCTCACAACTCGCTTTGTTACCACAAGGTCAAGTTGAAACATACGAAAGAGTACAGAAGATGGTTGCAAGAATGGACGAACTCGGATTCGGTAACTGTTCAAACACATACGCATGTATGGCAGAATGTCCAAAAGGCATTTCTGTAACAAACATCGCTAGAATGAACAGACAATTCTTAGCAGCTAAGATAGCAGAACCTTTGAAAAAATAATTTAAATTATTTTATCAGAACTCTAGAACTTTAGAATTCTAGAATTTTAGAGTTTTAGAGTTCAAATAAGGACGCGATGAATCGCGTCCTTATTTTTTTGACATAAGAAATATTCATGTTCAAAGGCCAACCCTTAGTTCTTGGTTCAGTCTTGCGTTAGGGATTGGAGCGGCATCCTTTGCGAGCGTTTCGGGAACGAGTTTCGGGGACGGGAAACGGGAACGAGGTCACTGAGCCTGTCGAAGTGCCAGTCCATATTTTGAGTAAGCGAGACGGAAACTAAGCGAGCAAAGATAAAGCGGAAAGCCCGACGGCGTAGCCGGAACGCCCAGATAAAATTGAAAATTAAAAACTTAGAATTGAAAGTTGGCAGTCAGTTTAAAATATAAAACTTGAGTCTTGAAACTAAAATAAATCGTATATTTGTAAACTAATTAAATTTTTATTTTTATGAAGAAACTTTTACTTATTTTAGTGATGATGGTGATGATTCCATCAATAATGAAAGCTGACGAAATTCTTGTTGGCACAGCAACAGGTCACTCTAACTTGGGTCCATTTGTGAATTCTTATCCACATTCATGGATAGAGATGATTTATACTGCTGAAGAAATTGGACAAGCTTGCACAATAGGCAGCATCGCTTATCAGTATGCAGAAGGTCCTAAATTTCCAGCAAATGAAATAAAAATCTATCTTGCTGAAACAACAAAATCAGCATTTGAAAGTAAAGCAGATTGGACACCAGAAAGCGAACTTACATTAGTATATTCTGGCGTAAACGTAGTTATTGGCGGCGATGAAGAATGGGAAGTTTTTGAGTTAGATACACCATTCGAATATAGCGGTGAAAAAAATTTAGCAGTTGTTATTTCAAAGACAGCTGATTATAAAGAATTATATCTTAGATGGTCATGCTATGAGGCTGCAAAAAACATTTTGTTCACAGCAAGCGATACAGACCCATCTTTCGCACAATATCCAACAGCTGAAGGTTTGGCAACTTATGACAAAAAACCTATCATGAGATTGGGAGAAAAACAAGAAGTGACAAAACTCGCAGCTCCAACAAACCTCAGAGCTGCTATCAGACAAGATATCCCAGGCTACAACTACAAATACGAAATCACAATGATGTGGGATGCTGTTGAAGGCGCTAAAGGCTATGATGTTTATGTTAATACAGACACACAAAAAGATTTCTACTTCGGTTATACCAACGGTACAGCATACGTCGCAGGTTCAGATCAGGAAACAACATTTGAATTCTATGTCGTTGCTTTCAACGATGACCCAGCAGCCGATTCGGATCCATCAGAAGTATATACAGTTACAATCGTCGACGACGCCGTTGAAGAATTGACATCTTCATTCAACATCTATCCTAACCCTGTCAACGATAAACTTTATATTGAGACACTGACACAGACTCAGACACTGACAGTTGAGATTTATGATATATATGGTAGACAACAGTCAATGGTCAACGGTCAACAGTCAACGGTCATTG
>JAZQYR010000008.1:0-171002 GCA_045633585.1 Bacteroidales bacterium | reverse complement strand
CGTGAAGAAATTTCATTGCTGAAGCGGTTAAGACAAAAATGCTGTCTGAGCGAAGCGAGTTCATTTTTGTCCAGCGTAAACAATGAAATTTTAGCGGATTTAGACGCAGCGGCGAGCTTTTTCTGTTTCTCTTTTTTGCGGTTAAAAAAGAGAAAGTGAATTTTTTACCACTATTTGTTATATATAGAATAAAAGCGTATTATTACAAAATAAATATAAACAAAGAAAGTATAACATTAATAACTGATACATAAAAAGATATGGATAAAAAGAAAAGGATAGTAGTGTTTACTGGCGCTGGCGTCAGTGCCGATAGCGGTATCGCAACATTCCGTGATGCCGACGGACTTTGGGCGAACTACCGCATTGAGGAGGTGTGTACTCCCGAGGCGTTGAAAAACAACAGAGAGAAAGTCATAGAGTTTTATAATCTGCGTCGCAAGGAGTCTTTGACAAAGAAACCTAATGAAGGACATATTGCTATCGCCGAGATGGAACAATGGGCTGATGTCTGCGTGATAACACAGAATGTCGATAACCTCCACGAGCAGGCAGGTTCCACGCGTGTGGTGCATCTTCATGGCGAGCTGATGAAACTACGTTCCGAGGAGAATCCGGATCTTATATACGACATCAACGAAGGATGGGAGCAGAGCCTCGATGCACGCGGTGAAGACGGAGCGTTGCTGCGTCCTCATATAGTCTTTTTCGGAGAAGATGTCCCGATGTTCGACTACGCAAGTAGTATCGTTGAACAAGCAGACATTCTGATAGTTGTAGGAACATCGCTTGCCGTATATCCAGCAGCATCATTGGTTTACTTTGTGCGTGACAAACAAGTGCCTATTTATTTGGTCGACCCAGGCACGCCCGACACATCAAGGATTCAAAATCCTTTGACACATATCAAAGAAAGAGGCGCAGTTGGTGTTCCGCAGTTGGTGGAGAAGTTGCGGGAGATTTATGGTTAGGAGTTAGGAGTTGGGAATGATTGTAGAGACGTTTCAATGGTTCCTAAAAGATAAACAAACATTGAAGCGTCTTGTAAGTTTATGAGTTGTAGAGACGTGTCAACAATACCTATGAAATGAAAAAGGATTGTTGATGCGTCTGGTAAATTACATGTTTCTCATTTCTTAAAACTATCGACTTTATTTTTCATCTCTTCGAATATCTGCAGAGCCTCTTTTCTGTTAAGACCTGCTTTTATGGCAACGGCGATTAAATCATCTGAAGTTGGGGTGATACTATCATTGATTGTTGTTGTGTGAAAACCATTCATTCCGCTGCTTGGAAGTAAATCGTAAGCAGGGGAGAGATGCCAATTATCATTACGATATATGAAAGAGAAGTTCTTTGCATGGTCGTCTTTGTTCTCAATCAGATAGTTAAACACCATCAGTCTGTAAAGTTTCCATAGCTCAGCAATGCTATGAGTGAGTGCTGCGCATACTTGAAATATGTGCGTATAATCAATGCTTGGGACGCGATAATCTGCGCCTGTCAAACCAGCAATGCTTACAACATGCAGTTTACCATCTGTTGTGCGGTCAAATCGTTCAACGCCAAAATATTTGTTTTCAAACAATTGCGTTGCAGGCATTTCAACGCCACATTCTTTGGCAAGCAGTGAATATTTGTATTCATCACGTCCAACACTTATTGAATCTTGCTTTGCACGAAACTTAACCAACCATTCTTTGCCATCATATTGCGTGAATATCTTTGGACGTGCTCCGCCAGGCGAACCTCCGCGATGCTGAAACTCCTCAATGCCTTCTCCCATATACTCTTCGCTGTCAAGTATTCGCTCTGCCTCTAATGCCAGTTTCTCAAAGTCGGCATAGTCCTGTTTGCTTACGACACTTTTGTCGGGACGAAATTCCAATGCGCCGCGTCCTGTAGAACCGACTAATGCGAGACGATCGAGTAGAGTGAGTGTACGAGTATTGACGCCTTGTTGCTGTAAATATCTGTCAAGTATCAACAATCCCCAACCGTCAGGTAAGCAGTCGTCGAACACGCCGAATCCTCCGTCAAAAGGATGAGGTTTTGCGATGAAAACGCCACTGCGCAAAGGCAATTCGAAAGGAGAAATTGAAAACCCGGAAGAAATCCATTCGGAGGAATATTCAAATGCGCATAAATGTTCTTTGGTCAATGCAAGACGACCAACCAGACGACTTTTGTAAATGACTTCAATCTGTTTTATGCTATTCATTTTTCTTTCCTCTTTTACGATTAAACTTCTGTTCGTTAAGCACATCATCAAGTGATTGATACTGTTGTTGCTTGAACAATGAATCAAAATCAGATAGCGCATTCAATGCAAATCCTATTTGTAGCAATCCTCGCAATGAAATCTCACCAGTCTGTTCAAACCTGCGATATGTTGCAAACTTGACACCTGCTTTTGCAGACATACCTTCCTGCGTAAGATTAAGTTCCAAACGCCTAGCCTTGACTCTCGCAGCAATCTGTTTGGCAACATCGTTTGGAGTGTTTATATTGAATAATATATTATTCATAATAATGTTATTTATACATTAACAAATAAAATGTTATTTGTTGCAAAGATACTATTTAATTGCTAAAATAACAAATAACAACAAAAAAAATCTCGCCTAAATCCAGACGAGATTTTTTTATTTCAAGACGTGTCAATGTGTGTTTATTTCTAAAGTAACATTGACGCGTCTCTACAATTATGCATTATGAATTACTTCAAATACTTATCAAGCCAGTTGAAGAATCTTCTTTGCCACAAGATTCCGTTTTGTGCCTTGAGGACCCAGTGGTTTTCATCTGGGAAGTACAAGAACTCTGCTGGTATACCTCTCAACACTGCTGCGTTATAAGCTTGCATTCCTTGTGTGAAGCAGATTCTGTAGTCGGTGCCGCCGTGGATGACCATGATAGGAGCGGTCCATTTGTCGACGAATTTATGTGGTGAGTTGGCGTATGACCATTGTACTACCGGATTGTCCTTGTCCCAATATGGTCCGCCGAGGTCCCAGTTGACAAACCACATCTCTTCTGTTTCAAGATATTGTGATTCAAAGTTGAACATGCCGTCGTGAGCAATCAAAGCCTTGAAACGTCCTTCGTGATGTCCTGCGAGCCAGAATACTGAATAGCCGCCGAAGCTTGCGCCTACAGCACCGAGGCGTTCTTCATCAACGAATGGTTCTTTTGCGATGGCGTCGATAGCTGAGAGATAGTCTTTCATACATTGTCCGCCGTAGTCGCCGCTGATGGCTTCACACCATTCCTGACCGAAGCCTGGGAGACCTCTTCTGTTAGGAGCAACGACGATATAATCATTAGCTGCCATCATCTGGAAGTTCCAGCGATATGACCAGAACTGACTTACAGCACTTTGTGGTCCGCCTTGGCAGAAGAGAACAGCAGGATATTTCTTGTTCTTGTCGAAATGAGGAGGGTAGATGACCCAAGTCAACATTCTCTTGCCGTCGGTTGTCTCAACCCAGCGTTCTTCAACATTACCCATTGTGAGTTGGTTGAAGATATTATCGTTGAGCTTTGTGAGTTGTGTGGCTTCACCGCTTTGTGGGTCAACGATATATAACTCTGTTGGACGTGACATCGACTGACGAGCAGCGACTAATTTATCGCCAGCCCAAGCGATGCCAACGTAATTATGTTTGCCGCTTGTTATCTTTCTGATAGAACCTGTTGCGAGGCTTAAAGCGTAAATCTGTTCTGTAGCGTGAAGGTTGCTGATGAAGTAAATTGATTGTCCATCAGGAGCCCAGAGAAGGTGAGTGGCGTTTTGGTCGAAACCGATAGAGTAGTCTTTCTTTTCACCTGTATTCAAATCCATGACGAAGAGACGTTGTTTGTCGGCTTCGTAACCGTCGCGTTCCATGCTTTCCCAAGCGATTTTGTCGCCTTGTGGAGAAACGACGACGTTCATATCGTAACCCATCATGCCTTCGGTGAGGTTGATGCATTCGCCTGTTGGGATGTTATATTTGTAAATGTCGGTATTTGTTGAAGTTGCGTATTCTTTACCGACTTTCTTTCTGCTTGAATAAAGGATATTTTGTCCGTCTTTGGTCCATGCGATTTGTTCCATGCCGCCCCAAGGTCTGACAGGAGCTTCCCACATTTCGCCTTCCATGATGTCCATTTTATTTTTGCCGTTATCGGCTGTCACGAAGATATGTGCGTAAGTGTCAACCCATTGATCCCAGTGACGATACATCAAGTCGTTGTTGATTCTTCCTGAAGAAAGAGGAAGGTCAGGGTAGACGTCAGCTACGTTGTCTTTGAGTTTCACTTCTGCTGTGAATAAGAGCTGCGCTTCGTCTGGGGAGTATTTGAAGCCAGAGATACCGCCTTCAACGAAAGATACTTGTTTTCTCTCGCTGCCGTAAGGATTCATTTCCCAAACTTGCATTTCGCCTTTATCTGTTGCTGCCATGAAGAGAATCTTAGAACCGTCTTTATTCCAGACAGGACTATGTTCGCTTTCTGCTGATTTTGTGATACATCTGTTGTTGTTACCGTCGATGTCGATTACATAGATGTCGGTCTTGCTTTTGTTTTCTTCTATAATAAAATAGGTATTGCTGTAAGCGACTTGTTTGCCGTCAGGAGAGACAGCGTATTCGCCGAGGCGGTTCATCGACCACATCACTTCCGGAGTCATGATGTCAGACTCGATGACGATGTCTTGAGGAGGAGTGTAAGAATCTGTTTGTTGAACAGGTTTCTCACTGCACGAAGCTAATGTTAAAGCTGCTAATGCCATGATAATAATGTTTTTTCTCATAGTTATTTAGTTAAAATTTCAATTTACATTTCTAAAAATGAATGTCTGACAAAGGTAGTGATTATTTTGGAAAAATTGATATGGTTTTAAGCAATCTAAAAAGACAAAAAAAGACAAATTGTAGTATGAAATATTTGCTCTAATTTCGCAAAGTCAAAAGATTTTAAAAAGAAAAAGGATCCTTAAAGAGGTCTCTATTCCGACTTGACGGTTCTTCGCGGATGGAGACTAAAATATTGAAGAACTACAGTATTAACAATCAAATAAAGTTTTAATTATGGAATTAGTAGGTTTAATTATTGGATGGTTACTCATCGCATTGGGTGTACTCGGTTGTTTTATAAATAAAATTCCTGGTCCATTGATGGCATTTTTAGGTTTGCTCATTCAAATGTGGATGTGTGATGTTAACGTTGAAATGTGGGCGTTGATTTTGACAGCAGTGCTAGTTATTGTTAGTATGGTTGTTACAAAGAAACTTGTCCCAAAAATCGGTAAAATGGTTGCAGAATTTGGCAAAGCTGGTAGCTGGGGTACAACAATCGGCTCGTTAATCGGTATGATGATTATGGCTGTTGGCGAAGGTAGCACTACTGTTATGATTATCGCTATCGTATCAGCTATTTTGATTCTCCCTTATACATTTGCATTCTTGTTTGAACTTATCTCAAGAAAATCAGCGCAAGCTGCAGTTCAAGCAGCCGGTGGTGCTTTGGTAACATTCCTCGTTGGCACAATGTTGAAGTTGGCAGTTTGTGCATTGGCAATCTACACGATTTTAGCTAACTAATGCTAATCAAACTGTACTTTTGTAAAAAAAATAAAAAACAGATCTTTATGAAAACAAAATTAGTTAAAGTTTTAGGAATAATATTAGTGGCATTATTCATGGTTTCTTGTGGTGAAAAAGAAACTATCACTTCAAAAAATGTTAAAGCAACTGGTGTTTATGGAGACAATGCCGATCTTATTTCTATCGTAGATGACACTTGTACATTGAATAAAAAAGATGGTAGATTAAGAGTAAAAGTTCAATTGAAATTAGAAAATAAAGCCAATAATAATGTCGACATTTATCCTGTGATTGTTTTAAAAGATGAAGATGGTGTTCAAGTTATCAATGGCTGGTATCAGATGGAATTAGGAGATTCTGAAAAATCCAAATTTGATACTTTTATAAAAGGTGAGGTCGGCTCAGTTATGGATTTTGTCTTTATCAACGAATTCAGCGCAGAATATTTTGAAAAGGCATTGACAAGATCAGAGGCATTTTCTGTTGACAAATTAAAAATCAAAGAGATAGAGAAACCAAAGGACTCTGTTACTTCTGAACTTGAATCATTGGAAAAAATAGCAAAAGAAGCCGCTAAAATGGCAGAAGATTATGATGAAGAAGATTATGAAAAATCTCTTAAAATGGCAGAGCAATCTTTGAAAACGGCAGGCAAAATCCTTGAGATGGAAGAAGAACTTTTAGATATGGTGAATGATTTAGAAGACTTAGATTGGTAACAATAATAGTAATAACAATAATAATTACTAATAAATTTATGGAAAAATTCGCGGAGAGACAAAAAGCTAATTCCAGATCAAGCACAACATCATTAGTATTGGGTATAATTTCAATACTTATATCTATTATTCCGATACTTAATTACTTGACTTATTTCTTTGCTCCGATAGGACTTGTATGTGGTGTTATAGCTCTTATAAAATCACAAAGTATAGTAAAGTCAATCATAGGAATTATACTTTGCTTGTTATCGGTTTTAGCTCCAATTATCTTAGGTGGATTTATCATAGAATATCTTTTAGAGATACTTGATTTGTTATGAATTGACAACAAGGATTTATTCAGAAAAGTCGTCTATTTTAGACGACTTTTTTTATTGTCAAACACATTCAAAAATCTTATCTTTGCACAAATTTAATATATATGAGCAGAAAATTATTTTTATCATTTATTTTTACATTTATCTTATTATCAGCTAGCGCACAGCAGCGTCTTATTTATCAAATGTATTCTATAGGTCATAGCGGCGACACTACTTTCGTGGAAGTGCAACGTTTTGGCAATCAGTTGAAAATCCAAGATATAAATACATTCGATGGCGAAATGATTCCTGGAATTTCTGAAGACATCACTTACGTCGATTATGCTGCTGACAGTGCGTATTTTCAAATGAAATATTCCGATGGCGATTCTTACTTCGCTTCTTTTTCATTGAAATCTAATATCGAATTTACTGAAGAAGGTAACGAAATGGTAAATGGCTACGACTGCAAAAAGTATCGTACTAGCATCAATTCCAATACAATAGAAATCTGGATGACAGAATCTCTCGGTTATAACGCAACACCTACATTAAGTAGAGGCGTACTCGATGGTGTTATGATTCGTCAAATCGTTAACGGTGGCAGCGTCTTTGAGTTAAAAAATATTAAGAAAGATAAGAAACTGAAAAAAGAAACCATTCCTTCTGACCTCGGAAAACGCGTCTCAACAAGAGATATCGACAGAATAGCAAAAGACAAACTCATCATCAAGATTCCAGTATTCAACGAAGAACAGATTCATTTCGCTGAAATTGAGAAGTTTAAAGGCGAGATTCCTTACGACTCCGTCATTCATTTCTCTTACGGAACTTTGATTTTGAAAAGAATGAACCTTGAAACATTACCTGAACATTATTCTTATTTCCTTGACGTAAGACAACAGTCTAATGGCGATGCTTATGATAGACCTGCGTCTATCTTCGTGATTCCAACAGACAGAGCATTGAGCCTTAAAGATGCTTTAATTGACAGCATTCAAATGCTTCATTCTTACACAGATAAAAGAGATATCACATATAGAGCAATCAAACTAGAAGAGGATTTTACTCCAGTTGTTGAACTGATGCGTTTCTTCACACCATTCGGCGTAAAGCATTTTAACGACAGAGTGAAATTTGACGGATTGGAATGGGAAGACGAAGCTTACTACAAACAAGAAATAACAGATGTTGCGAAACATCTTCGCGGCGATGTCTTGATTGGTGCTTTCATCAGCAATTACGATGGCGGCGGTCATAAGTTAAGCATGGACATTCTCGCTTATCCAAGTTCTTATTCTTGGGATTTAAGTTACAACGATGACTGGACATTACCTTTGTTTAATACTTGTAACGTGATGGAAATGAGCGGTCAGCATTACTGCCGTTTGTTCAAGACCGACAGTCTCACCGTTGAATTTGAAGTTCCAGAAAACGTCAGCAACCTTCGTTTGAGATATATCAGCACTGGCCACGGAGGCTGGGGTGGAGGCGATGAGTTCAACCCTAAGGAAAACACTATCATCATCGATGGCGAGAAAGTGTTCGTTCACACTCCTTGGCGTTGCGACTGTGCTACATTCAGAGAGATGAACCCTGTGTCAGGTAATTTCTGGAACGGACAGTCATCATCAGATTTGTCACGCTCAGGATGGTGCCCAGGAACAGCAACACAACCAGTCTATTTCGACTTAGGATTCTTGAAGCCAGGAAAACATACAATCACAATAGCGATACCACAAGGTGACGACGAAGGAAACAGCTTCAACCACTGGATGGTATCGGGAATGCTTTTGGGAACTTTAGAACTCTAGAATTCTAAAATTTTAAAATTTTAAAGAGACGTATCATACGACACAATGAAAAATAAACAATATGTCGTTGATGCGTCTAATTGGTTAAATAAATTATTATTTTTGTGAAAATAAAATTTGAATTTTGAAGATAGCTGTTAACACACGATTGTTGCTTAAGGATAAGCTGGAAGGCATCGGCTGGGTGGCTTATGAATGTCTGCGTCGTATGGTGACATCGCATCCAGAAGTGGAGTTTCATTTCATCTTTGACCGCGAGCCAGATTCTAAGTTCATCTTCGCTGATAATGTAAAGCCTGTAGTGCTTTTCCCGCCAGCTCGTCATCCGTTTTTGTATATAGCATTCTTCGAATTCGCCGTAGCAAGATATCTTCGTAAGATAAAAGCAGATTTGTATCTTTCACCTGACGGATATCTTAGTTTGAGAAGTAAGGTCAAACAAATCGCTGTGTTTCATGACTTAAACTTCGAACATTTCCCTCAGGACTTTCCAAAGATTCATCTCTGGCATTATAAAAAGTTCTTTCCAAAATATGCAAGAAAAGCCGATAAAATCATCACAGTTTCTGGCTTTTCAAAGAAAGACATCTGTGAATGTTACGGCATAAATCCTGATAAGATTGAAGTCGCATATAATGGAGCAAATGAAATATTTTCTCCTGTAAGTGAAGATGTCAAGAAAGAGATAAGAGATAAATATACAGAAGGAAAGCCTTATTTCATGTTCGTAGGCTCCTTGCATCCTCGCAAGAATCTCGCACGTCTTTTCACTTCATTTGATTTGTTTAAGAAAAGAAATAATAACGATATAAAACTTCTCATCGTCGGCAGCAAACGCTGGTGGACTGAGCCGATCAAGAACGCTTACGAGGCAATGACACATAAAGACGATGTCATCTTCGCAGGACGATTGTCGGCAGAGGATTTACATTTTGTCACAGCAGCGGCATTGGCATCTGTCTATGTTTCATATTTCGAAGGATTCGGAATTCCTATCGTCGAGGCATTCAAATGCGACACTCCTGTCATAACGTCGAATGTCACATCAATGCCTGAAGTCGCGAATGACGCGGCATTGCTCGTAGATCCATTCAATGAAGAGTCGATAGCAGATGCGATGGAAAAGATTTTAGACGAAGAAGTACGTAATGAATTGATAGAGAAAGGAAAAATCAGACGACAAGACTTCTCCTGGGACAAGGCAGCGGAGACTTGGTGGAAGTGCATAGAAAAATTGAAAACTGAAAATTGAAAATAAATAATTGGTTTAAGGTTTAATGCTTAAGGTTTAAGGTTTGATTCGGATAAACTTTCAACTCTAAACTTCAAAGACTACTTTAAACTTTAAACCTTAAACTTTAAACTAAATAAAAAAAGTATGAATATCTTAGTATTAGGTTCAGGTGGTCGCGAGTATGCATTTGCTTGGAAACTCGCACAAAGTGAATTAGTTGACAAACTTTATATTGCTCCAGGTAATGCTGGCACAGATTCAATAGGCGAGAATCTCGCTATCAACATCGCTGATTTCAATGTCGTAAAGGAAAACGTTTTGAAACTCGGTATTGAAATGGTCGTTGTTGGTCCAGAGCAGCCACTCGTTGATGGCATCGTTGATTTCTTCAAGAATGATGCAGAGTTAAAAAACATCAAGATCATCGGTCCTGATCAAAAAGGCGCGCAACTAGAAGGCAGCAAGGCATTTGCAAAGGCTTTCATGGAAAAATATAACGTTCCAACAGCATCATGTTTCACAGTGACAGCTGCGAACCTTGAAGAAGGATTGCAATATCTCACAACACAAAAAGCACCTTACGTACTTAAGGCTGACGGTCTCGCAGCAGGCAAGGGCGTGCTCATCATAGACTCATTGGAAGAAGCACAGAACGAATTGAAAGACATGCTCTCTGGTAAATTCGGTTCTGCATCAGCAAAAGTAGTCATCGAGACATTCTTGAAAGGTATCGAAGTATCAATGTTCGTATTGACAGACGGCGAGCATTATGTCGTTCTTCCTGAAGCTAAAGACTACAAACGTATCGGCGACGGTGACACAGGCTTGAATACTGGCGGTATGGGTGCTGTTTCTCCAGTTCCTTTCGTGACGCCAGAATTCGTTGATAAAGTAGAAAACAGAATCATAAAACCAACAATCCAAGGCCTTAAAGAAGAAAACATCGACTATAAAGGATTCATCTTCATCGGTTTGATGAACGTTGATGGCGATCCATACGTAATTGAATATAACGTAAGAATGGGCGACCCTGAGACTGAAGGCGTCATGACTCGCATCGACTCCGACTTGGTTGCATTGCTCGACGCTTGCGCACAAGGCAGACTCAACGAAGTTGAATACCAGACATCTAAAAATACTTCTGTGACTGTCATGCTCGTATCAGGCGGATATCCTGAAGATTATAAGAAAGGCATGGTGATGACAGGCTTCGATGAACTCTCAGACTGCATCATCGCTCACGCTGGAACTAAGTTCAACGACAAAGGCGAAGTCGTCACATCAGGCGGTCGCGTCATCGCTGTGACAGCACACGGTAAAAATATAGAAGAAGCAAGAAACAAAGCTTATCAAAACGTAGAAAAGATCAAGTTCGAAGGTGTCAACTATCGTCATGACATCGGCCTTGACTTAATGAAACTATAAGATAATGTTAAGTTTCTTCAAACATAGTTATCTATCACAACATCTTGTCATCGTCATGATGGCACTTGTCTTATGGATGCCGGCTTTCATCACGAAGTCGGCTTTCATTCCTGGCGAGAGCACCACACCTTTGTATAATTTCATTACTTCAATATTTGCCTTCTCGCCATTATTGATCAATGCATTAGCATTTGCAGTATATCTAATCTGTATATTTCTATTCAACTCAGTGCTGTCGGCAAACCGTCTGGTAGCGAAAAACAACACTGTAGGTGCGCTCACATTCGGACTTATGATGTGTTGCGTGCCAGCTTTGCATTCGTGTTATCCGTTCATCTTCGCATGTCCGTTCATCTTGATGGCGATGCATACGCTCTTCCTTATCTATCAGACAGATAACCCAGAGAACTATATGATGAACATCGGATATTTCATCGCGATAGCGTCATTGTTCTATTATCCTTCTGTATTTCTTATGATATGGGTGATAGTGTCGTTTTTCATATTAGGATTCAGAGAGATAAGATACATCTTGATACCAGTGACGGGATTTTTGTTGATAAACGGATTGTTCATCGGACTGGCATTCCTTTTTGGCGACATCAGTCTTCTCCTAGAGTCGTATTCCAAGTTTTTTAGAAATATCAATTTCTCTTGCGACTTGAATCACAGCGACAAGATATTGTTAATAATATTCAGCGTTTTATTTTTGGTATCATTCTTAAGGACACTGAGCAACAGGAATTCCGAAGGAAGTAATGTCAGAAAAAGGGTAGGAGTGACCGTCGTTTTGACGATATTCTCATTTGCTATGTTTTTCATGAACATGCCATTGATGAATAACAGCCTTATCTTTATGATGTTTGCGTTTTTCTATGCGATAGCGTTATCTGACATCAAGAAGACTAAGATTGCTAATGCCATAACCATCATCGTGACTTTGATAATTTTAGCGAATCAATATTTACCTTTATTTGGCATAACTTTATGAATCTCATAGCGCATTACACTGACAATATGATTGAAGCCGGTTGTGACGAAGCCGGTCGTGGATGTCTGGCAGGCCCTGTGGTTGCAGCAGCTGTCATTTTAGACAGAAACAAAGATTATCCGATGCTCGACGACTCAAAGAAACTGACAGAGAAACAACGTAAGAAGTTAAGAGAAGTCATTATGCAAGAAGCGCTTGCTTACGGAATCGGCATCGTCGACAATAAAGAGATTGACGAGATAAATATCTTGAACGCATCATTTCTCGCGATGCATAGAGCTGTGGAACAATTGAAGGTAAAACCAGAATTTCTGCTTATCGACGGCAATAGATTCAATCCATATAAAGACATAAAGCATCAGTGTATTGTTGGCGGAGACGCCAAGTATCAAGCCATTGCTGCGGCATCTATATTGGCGAAGACCACGCGTGACGCCATGATGGAAGAATATGATTTGCAATATCCGATGTATAACTGGAAGAAAAACAAAGGCTATCCGACATTAGAACACAAAAACGCCGTGGCGGAACACGGCACTACGCCATTACACAGAATGACGTTCAATATGACGATTCAGTTGAAACTTTTTTAGAACTCTAAAATTCTAAAGTTCTAGAGTTCTAGAGTTCTAGAGTTCTAAAGTTTTAGTTAAGTCCTAACATCTTATATCCCATTTCGTTGAGTTGTACTGCCATTCCCATGAGATACATCTGGTGCAAGCATTCAAGATAAGCCTCAACGGCAGCTTTAGTTCCTGGTTCGATGTTTTGATTGCGAAGGAATGTATTTGTGATACAAGCACATTCTGCTACTATATCAGTGAATTTCTTGCATTTCTCTTCTTTAAATCTGAGAACATCTTCAAGTATATATTCATCCATTTCATCGAAGCCTCTTTTTTCGCGAAGAGTTTCATAGATGTTGTCTTTGAAAGCATATTTTTCCCAGTCTACGTCCCAGTATTTTGCCATTGCCATGCCGACGAACATGATCCAGCCGAGAGACACCATAGGATATTCGCTGTATTCTCTGACGCCGTCAGGCATATAAGCTGTCAATATGTTATCCCATTTATCCTCAACGTCTTGGCAGATAGGGAAGCGTTCTCCAACCACGCCTTCCTGACGAAGATATTGCAATAATAATGATTTTAATTTATCACCGAAGTTTTCCATAATTATATTGTTGTTTGTTATTGTTTTTAAGTTGATTTGTAACCTTACAAAGTTACGAAATAATATAAGAATAGGATAGGGTTTGATAAAATAAAAATTCTCCTGCTCATAAAGAAACTAGTAATGTCTGTTGACTTAAACAGACTGTACATTTTCAACTAAAAAATCTTTAGTCATTAGACTTTTGTCTTTAGTCTTTTTTGGGCGTTCCGCTACGCGTCGGGCTTTCCGCTCTATCTTTGCTCGCTTCATTTCTCCCCGCTCCCAAGTCGTGTCCCCAAATCCTATTCCCCGTTCCCGAATCCCAACTCCCATTATCTCGCAAAGGATGCCGCTCCAATCCCTAACGCAAAGGAGCTGCTAGTAATAGGCAAAGCTGCTCACAACTCATAGCTCATGGCTCATAGCAAAAAACAATTAACATCATTTCTTAATTTTTCACAGATTTACGTTAAAAATTGTTAAAAACAAAACATTTCCTTTGCAAACGCTTAACAAAAGGATGATGCTTGTTGTAATTTTGTAGGAAATAAAAAGTACCATATAAATAAATCCACTTTTTTAGTGGAGTATTTTCAAAATGTTTTTATCTTTGAAAACAGAACAAGGAACCGAAATTATGGAGATTAACTTTGAAAAAGAATATCTTAGATAAATGAGCGAACATATATGTCAACGTCCGATTCATCCGGGTGAAATACTGAAAGAAGAAGTGGAATATCGTAATATCAAGCAAACCAAACTTGCTGAACAAATGGGAATTTCATACAAGATTCTCAATGACATATTGAATTGTCGCAGACCGCTCACAACACAAACTGCAATGTTGTTTGAAGCAGCTCTAGGTATCAGCGCAGGATTGCTTATGAAAATCCAACTTGAATATAATATGTTTACAGCAAAACAGGATTCTTCATTCGTACAACGACTTGAAAGCATAAGAAAATACGCTGCAATGCTTTAATAATAATATATAATATGAAATAAAAAAAGGAGAGGAGAAACTAAAAATCCTTCTCCTCTCCAATTATAACTTATTCTAAAAGCCAATGGCCAACAGCCAAAAGCCTTAGTTTATCATTCCACAGGAATGTCTTTGTTAACATTCTTTGATCCAACTAATGCGTAGAACAACAAGAATGCGAGACCTGCAGCTACAACCCAGTAACTTACTAAGTAGCTGCCGCTTAAGTCAACGACGAGGTTTTGTACAAATGGCAAGATACCACCACCGCATACTAATGCCATGAAGATACCTGATGCTCTTTCTGTGTATTTGCCGAGACCTTCAACAGCTAAGTTGAAGATGCCGCCCCACATGACTGATGTGCAGAGACCGCATAATACTAACAATGCTGCGTTGACAGGAACTTGTGCTAAACCGAAACCATCTGTGCCTTTGAATACAGGAAGATTTACAACTGTTGATGGGTTTAAGAAGATTGCCAAAACAACGAAGATCAAACCTGCTAATGATACTGTTGATAACATTGCTTTTGCTGAAACCTTAGCTCCAACAGCTGCACCTAATAAACGACCGACGAGCATCAAGAACCAGTATGTTGCTGTTACTGTACCAGCGATAGCTTCTGCGCCTGTAGCGACATTCAAACCGCCGTTTTGTAACCATTTTTGCAATACGTTTGGAATACCAACTTCAACACCAACATAGATGAAGATAGCGATAGCACCAAATACGAAGTGACGGAATGACATTGGTCCGTATTGTGATTTTTCACCTTTAGCAACTGCTTGAACTGGGTTTTCAGGAATCTTAGTCAAAGAGATGACGATGAATGCTAAAGCGAAGATACCTAAAGCGATGAACATCAATGGGAATACTTGGCTGATCTTAGCGTCGACGATGCTAGGAACGAAAACACCTGTCAAGAAGATACATGCTGTACCCATCAATGAGTTGAATGAACCACCGACTTGTACGAGTTGGTTACCTCTGTTACCGCCGCCGCCGAGTTTGTTCAACATTGGGTTAACAACGATGTTTAACATACACATTGAGAAACCAGCGATGAAAGCACCGAGGAGGTAGATACCGAATGCTGTGTTGCTGTCGATAGTACCTGAAATTGTTTGGATGCCAACGCCGATGAAACCTACTGTAACAGCTGCTAAAGCAGTTTTCTTGTAACCGAGTTTTTGCAACATATTACCTGCAGGGATACCCATCACTGCGTAAGCAATAAAGTTAGCTAAAACACCTAATGTACCCATCCAGTTAGCGACGCTGAATTGATTTTTTAAAATGTCACCCATTGGTGATGCCAAGTTTGTTACGAAAGAAATCATACCAAACAAAAGAATCATCACGAGGATTACTAAAAAGTTACCTTGTTTTTTTTCCATTTCTTTAATTTTTTATAATGTTGAAAATTTAAATTTAATTACTTCTTTATATTCTTCGTCTGGACGTAAGACTGCGCTAGGGAAGTTGGCTTTGTTTGGTGCGTCAGGGAAGGCTTGACATTCGAGAGCAACGCCTTCGTAGTCTTCGTATGACTTGCCGCATTTTCCTTCTGGGCAGCCGCTCAACCAGTTGCCGGTATAAATCTGAACGCCTGGCTGTGTTGTCATAATGTCGACTTTGATGCCTGAAACCTCGCTGCTTAATGTAGCGGCTGGATTCATCACACCTTTATTATAATTGTCGATAGCCCAGCAGCTGTCATAGCCTTTGCCATTTACCAAAGCAGGGAAGTCGGCTTTGATGTCACGGCCGATGAGTTTGCCTTCGGTGAAATCCATAGGAGTGTCTTTCACTGTAGCAATCTCGCCGGTTGTAATCAATTCTTCTGTTGCAGGGAGATAGTTGCTTGCGTAAAGTTTCAGATTATGGTCTAAGATATTGCCGTTGCCTTCACCTTTTAAATTGAAATAAACGTGGTTGGTGAGGTTGACGACTGTTGGCTCGCTGCTTTCTGCTTTCAAAGTAAGAGTGAGTTCGTTTTCGTCGCTCCAATGATATTCTGCTTTTGCTAGAAGCTCGCCAGGATAGCCACATTCGCCGTCTTCTGAGAAATAAGTGAATTCAACGTTACCATCTTCATTGACTTCTCCGCACCAGAGCTGGTTAGCGAATCCGTCGTTGCCACCATGGAGGTGATGTTTTCCTTCACCGGTGTTAAGGACTAACTGAAATTCTTTGCCGTCGATGCTGAACTTGCCTTCACAGATTCTGTTTGAAAAACGACCTGGAACTTTGCCAGCGCAAGGGCCGTCGCCGATATAAGAAGCGAGGTCTTTATAACCAAGGACGACGTCAGTCATCTTGCCGTCTTTATCTGGAACCACGATAGAAACGATGCCAGCACCGATGTTACATAATGTCACGCTTGCGCCATTGGCGTTAGTGAGCTTGTAAACATAGATAGCGCCGCCGTCTTCTAATGTTCCGTGTTCTATTCTTTCGATGTTCATAATTTTATTGTTTAAGGTTTAAAGTGTAAGGTTTAAAGTTTAAAGTTGATTTGTCCTTAAACATTAAGCCTTAAGCCTTAAACCAGATTATTTCCAAAGCTGATTAGGATAAACACCTCTGTCGATGAGTGACTGTACTTTAGCGACTACATCTGGTTTATCTTCTTTATATGTCACGCCAAACCAAGCAGCGTCACTTGACAAGACTCTCAACTTAGCTTCGTCGCTGTTGATGAGGGTGTTTACCATCAAAGGAATGAAAAACTCTGCCTTGATGTTGGTTTGTGCTGGACCTTCCAAGAATTTCTTGAAACCTTCTTTTGAATGTTCGAAGAAGTCAGGTGTGAAACCAAAGAAATTCATTGACACCAATGTGTCTAAGTCGAGTGGGTGAGAGCCTTCTTCATCTGTGAAAGCTGCGCCGTCTTCTGTCTTGGCGATAGAAGTGCGTTCGACTATTGTCTGGAGGTAATTGTTTTCGTCTTGAGTGCAGACGCCTCTTGAAACGGTTCCGAATTCTGATAATGTGTTTCTCAGTTTATAAGCTACCATGCTGTAAGCGCCTCTCTTGCCTTCGCATTCTGTGAGATATTTAGCCATCACTTCGTAAGCTTCTTTGCCGTAGAAGTCGTCGGCGTTGATTACAGCGAATGGTTCCTTGATTGTGTCGGCTGCCATAAGAACAGCGTGGCATGTGCCCCAAGGTTTTTCTCGGCCTTCTGGTACTGAAAAACCTTCAGGAAGAGCGTCGATGCTTTGATATACATATTCTACAGGAATGCCGAAGCGTTCTGTGTTGTTTACTTTTTCAAAAGCCTCAGCGAAGTCTCTACGGATCACGAATACGACTTTGCCGAAGCCAGCTCTTTTAGCATCATATATTGAATAATCCAAAATAGCTTCGTTGTTAGGACCAACGCCGTCCATTTGTTTCAATGCGCCGTAACGAGAACCCATTCCCGCTGCTAATACTAATAATGTTGGTTTCATTTTCTTTATTTTTTATGATTTTTTGCTTTGAGCCATGAGCTACGAGCTAAGAGCCTCTGCTCACAACTCGCTGCTCATAGCTCACAGCAATTTTTAATTTCTATTTATCAGAGACGCAGCAATAACATATTGTTTATTTTTACTGTGTTATTGATACGTCTCTACTAATTATGCATTATGAATTATGCATTATGAATTATTTAATCCTTCTCGCTCCGTCAGAAATGACTACATCATAAACCTTAGGTTCGCGATTGTATTTAGCAAGATATTCTTTCTTTGCTGTAGCGATGAAGTTGTCGTACAAGTCTTCTTTAACAAGGTTGATTGTGCAACCACCGAATCCGCCGCCCATGACGCGTGATCCTGTCACACCACATTGTTTAGCAACGTCGTTCAAGAAGTCTAACTCTTCGCAGCTTACTTCATATTCCTTGCTCATGCCGTAGTGTGTGCCGAACATTCTGTCGCCTACAGTTTCATAGTCGCCTTGTTCAAGAGCAGCGCAAACGTCAAGGACGCGTTGTTTTTCGCCGATGACGTAAACAGCACGCATATAGTCTTCTTCAGAGATTTCTGCTTTCACTTCATCGAGCATCGCCATTGTTGCATCGCTTAAGTAATTGACTTCTGGATGTCTTGCCTTGATATGAGCGCAAGCGTTTTCGCATGACTCACGGCGTTTGTTATATGCTGATGATGCAAGTTCGTGTTTTACAACTGTGTCGAGGAGAACGACTTTGTAACCTTCTGGGTTGAATGGGAAATATTCGAATTCCATTGTTGCGCAGTTGAGACGCATGAGGTGACCTTTCTTTCCAAATACAGAAGCGAATTGGTCCATGATGCCGCATTTAACTCCGCAGTAGTTGTGTTCTGTTGACTGACCGATTCTTGCGAGTTCAAAACGGTCGATATTGAGGTTGAAGATTTCATTTAATGCATTTGCAAATGTTGATTCCAAAGCAGCTGATGATGACATGCCAGCTCCGAGTGGAACGTCGCCAACAAATACTGTGTCAAAACCTTTTGGTTCAAAACCTCTTTTCTTCATTTCGCGACAAACACCGAAGATATATCTAGCCCACGATTCTTGTGGAGCATCTTCTTCATTCATGCCAAATTCTGCTTGTCCATCATAATCTAATGAATAAGCGCGAACTTTGTCTGTTCCGTTTGGATTTATAACAGCGTAAATGCCTTTGTCGATTGCGCCTGGGAATACGAAACCACCATTATAATCAGTGTGTTCGCCAATCAAATTGACGCGACCAGGTGAGGTGTAAACCATATAATCATTGCCAAATAATGACTTAAACTTTTCTTCAATGATTCTTGTATCCATAATATTTAGATTTTAAAACTCAATTTTATTTAATTTTCAAAAGTACAAAATATTATTGTATAAAATACACTTATTATGTAAAATTATAATCTTACCTTTGTGCAAAATTTTACCATGAAAAAATCATTGCTTTATATATTGATAATTAGTGTGTTATCATCCTGTACGGATGCGATTAATCGCGTCCCTACGGCAATAGAACCAACACCAACACAAGAACAAATCGATTGGCATAAACTTGAAACCTACGCATTCGTTCATTTCGGATTAAACACTTATAACGATCTGGAATGGGGCTATGGCGATACTCCAGTTTCCACCTTCAACCCAACAGAACTCGACTGCGAACAATGGGTCAAGACGCTTAAACAATGTGGCATGAAAGGCGTGATTCTCACCGCAAAACATCACGACGGATTCTGTCTCTGGCAGACAAAAACAACAGATTACAGCATCGCTAATTCTCCTTATAAAAACGGCAATGGCGATATGGTAAAAGAGCTCTCAGATGCCTGCAAGAAACATGGTTTAAAATTCGGTCTTTACCTTTCTCCTTGGGATAGAAACCATGCTCAATATGGATACGAAGATTATGTTGAAGTGTATCATAATCAGATAGATGAACTTACAAGCAATTACGGTGATCTCTTTGAATTCTGGTTTGATGGTGCTAACGGAGGCAATGGTTATTACGGAGGAACCAACGAGTCTCGTTCAATAAATGCAAAGGAATATTACGATTACGAACGTGCTCGCGACACCATCTTGAAACGTCATCCTAATGCAATGATATTCGGAGGCACTTGTCAGACAATACGTTGGGTCGGCAATGAGCAAGGATGGGCAGGCGATACTGACTGGTGTATGATAAATCCTGAAAACGACAATAATACAAAACATCTTAATCATGGTAGCGAAAACGGAACTCATTGGAATCCAGCTGAAGTGGATGTCTCAATCCGTCCAGGATGGTTCTATCATAAACGCGAAGATCATCAAGTAAAAAGCATCGCACAACTCACTGACATTTACTATCGTAGCGTCGGTCATAACGCAAATCTCTTGCTTAATTTCCCAATAAACCTTGATGGAAAAATTCCTGCACTTGACTCATTAAGAGCGATCGAATGGCATAATGTCATTTCTAATGATTTGAAAGATAACATCTTGAAAGATGCAAAAGTGAATGTAGATAACGAAAGAGGTCGTAAATTCAAAGCAGAAAACGTTATCGATAATGATTGGAATACATACTGGGCAACGGAAGACGACTACAACTTCGGAACTATCTCGTTTACATTCGATAATCCAGTGAAAATGAATAGGGTAGTGCTTCAGGAATATATTCCACTCGGACAAAGAGTAAGCGATTTCTATATGGAAGGCGAATTGAATGGCAAATGGTTTAAAATCAATGCTTTCGATACATTGTCTACTGTTGGTTACAAACGCATAGTTCGTTTCAATACAGTGGAATTAGACAAACTCATAATCTATTTTGACGAAAGTAGAGGTCCTTTGTGTATCAATAATATAGAAGCATATTGCGCACCTGTTTTGTTGACAGAGCCTAGCATAAATCGTAACTTTGATAATTATGTAAAGATTGAAACGTCTGATAAAGATGCTGCTATTTTCTATACAACAGATGGTTCTGATCCGGACGAGAATTCTTTCAAATATAGTAAACCATTCGTTTTCAATAAAAACGGTCTTATTAAGGCTGTTTCTTACGACCTTGAATCTAAAAGCAAAAGTGCGGTCGCGACAAAGGAATTGGATCTGTCACACGACTTCTTTAACATCATTGAACCAAAAGAAGGTAGCAAGAAAATCATCGATGCCAATGTGTATTCGACGATGTATATCAATAACAATGAATCTCTTACGATTGAATTTAATGAAGAACAAACGATTTGTGGATTCAGATATACACCAAATCAAAGCAGAGACGCCTTACGTCATATCGTTGATTATGAATTATATATTGACGGAAAGAATGTCAAATCTGGTACTTTCGGAAACATCAAGAACAACCCGATTGAGCAGGTCGTGAGATTTGAAGAAATAAAAGGTAAAAACGTGACTTTCATTCCAACCAGAAACACGGATAACAGCAGAAACTGTGGTATAGCAGAATTTTCGATTATCACTAAATAAAGACGCAAAGTCGCAATGTTTTAAAGTCGCAGAGATACTACTTTGCGTCTTTGTGTCTCAGCGTCTTTTTTTTGACTTTAATTATTCGCACATGGCGTCGAACTTCTCGTGTGTTCCTAATCTTCCATTGATGACGCAGACGCATTCCACAACTGCCTTGACACAAAGTTTCTCATCAGATGCTCTGTAAATGTCTTGATAAAAAACGTATCTGATGCCTTCTTTCTTGACGTTAAGTCTGCTGTAAAACTCATCGCCGCCTCTTAATGGAGTCTTGTATGTCAATGATATACGAGCAACGACAGGATCGATACCTTGTTCGTGTAAGTCTGCAAACTTCACACCTCTGGATTCGATGAATTCATGGCGTGTATGTTCTGTATAATGTTGATAATTAGCGTTGTTTACAATTCCTTGTCCGTCGCATTCGTAGTCGCGGACTTTCATCTTCAATTCAAAAATATAGTTTTCCATCAGATTTTAATGTCTTCTTTTAAGTTAAAATATTCTTTCAAAATATCATTACCAATCAATTCGTTTTTCTTCGCTGAAATCAGCTGTTTTCCTTTTGAAATAAGCCAGATGTCGTCGGTGTAACGTAACAATAATTCAAGGTCGTGAGAACTGAAAATGATGGTCTTATTACGTTCTTTTGTCAGCATTTTCATCAATGAAAACAATTCAATCTTACTTGGATAATCGATGAAAGCAGTAGGCTCGTCCATAAATATAATAGGAGTGTTTTGCGCCAATGTCTTTGCTATCATCACCTTTTGTTTTTCTCCATCACTTAATGTATTGAAATATCTGTCTTTCAACTGATTTATACCAACTATATCAAGTGATTCTTGAATTATATTTTCGTCTTCCTTTTCTATCTTACCAAAGAAATTTGTATACGGGCAGCGACCACTCGCGACCACATCATATACCTTTAAAAACATGTCGTCAGGTCGCTCGGTAAGAACCAGACCTATCAACATGGCTTTCTCTTTTGCAGAATACTCTGAAAGCTCTTTCCCGAACAACTCAACAATGCCGCTTATAGGTTTGATATGAGCTGTCAATGTCTTGAAAAGCGTCGATTTTCCAGCACCATTAGGTCCAATCAAAGCAATCAAGCTACCTTCTTCCAAACTAACGTTGATAGGAGGCAGGATGGCTTTGTCTTTATAACCAATATGTAAATCCTTAGTTCTTAAAACTTCCATTTTTATATCACTAAAAATCAAACATTTATCTTCTTCTTAAAATAACCCAAATCACAATAGGCGCGCCAATGAATGCTGTTGCTGCGTTTATCGGTAGGTTACCTTCAAAACCTGGCATTCTTGCAACCAAGTTGCACAACAAACTGACAACCATTCCTATAAGCATAACAGCAGGGACTAAAATCCTATGATCGCTAGTCTTGAATATGAATCTCGTGAGATGTGGTATCGCCAATCCTAAGAATGCAATCGGACCGCAATAAGCTGTCACAATAGCTGTCAAATAACCAGAAACGAGTATTATAAACAGATTGTTTCTATTCACGTTAACGCCTAAGTTCTCCGCATATAAATCTCCCAAAAGTATGATATTTAGGTTTTTAGACATAAACAAACTTGCGAAAAGTCCAAAGATGATGCTTATTGAGAAGAATGCTAATTTAGTTTTTCCAACTGCTGAAAACGAACCCATTCCCCAGATTACGAAGGCGTGGATGTCTTCTTTCATACTGAAGAATTTCATTATATCTGTCAACGAACCTGCGAGATATGAAACCATCAAACCAATGATTATCAATGTAGTCATATTTCTAACGCGACTGCTAAAACCAAGTATCAGCATCAAAACCAATGTTGCTCCTAAAAATGCGGCAATGCTAACTCCTATATTTGACCATAATCCGAAAGATGAGAGCGCGTTGCCACCTAAAATGCCAGTCAATAAAATCGTTATTGCGACTCCAAGTCCAGCGCCACTGCTGATACCAAGCATCGAAGGGTCGGCGAGTGGATTCCTGAATAATGTCTGCATCAAAAGTCCCGCTACCGACAAAGCTGCTCCTGCAAATAATGCTGTCACGGCTTGTGGCAATCTGTAGTCAAAGACGATTGTCGAGACTGTCGGATTGACTTCTGGTCCGAAAAACGCGTTAAACAAATCGGCAAACGGAATCGTGACTGAGCCGACGAACAAATTAAGAAAAAATAATAATATTCCTAAAAATATTATAGCTATTAAAATACTGATATTTATTTTATTACGTGTCATTATTTAAGTAATCGCTTGAAGTAAGTAGGAGAGTAGTTTTTCCACTCATTTGTTAATAATTCCGGATGAAAATGATAGATGAAATCTGCCAATAAGACATCTGGTTCGTATTGTGATTTCTCAAAATATCCGCATTCTCGCACGTTGCAAACCAGCAATTGTTTTTCTTTAAATGCTTTGAAAAGTGGATATAATTCATTTTCGTTTTTCAATCTTTCATAGGTAAATGGAGTGTCGTAAGAGTTGATAACTCTCCAGAAATCAGCGTTTTGTGCTTTTAAAAGAACGCTTTCTGCATCAATGTGAAGACTTCCCGTCGACTCGTTGTTTTTCCAGATATAATCACTGCCAGCGTCAGAAAATATCTTTGCTATATAACTGTTTCCACCTGGTACATACCATTGATTTTCAAATGGCAAATCGGAAAAAACAGTTGGTTTACCTTCAATGGTTGAACATTTGTAAGATAAAGATTCATAACGCATTACGACATCGTCAAACCATTTATTTGTAATGTCTTCCTTGCTGCATAAAAGTCCGATGACTTTCATCCATTCTGCACGTCCGAGAGGATGACTTTCAAGATAATCAGGGAAGGCAATCAAAGTGGTATTTGCTAATTCTTCCAGATGCGAATAATCTACAGTAGGATAAGGTGTTACTAAAATAACATCTGGTTGTAAATGAATGATTTTCTCAATGTTGACATTTGTTGACATACCGACATCGAGCATCTTGCCTTCAGCAACGAGTTCCAAAATTTCATAGTTGGAAGTATAATTGCTTTCCAAAATACCTTTGACTTTTTCAATATCGCCAAGTTTTTGAAAAACAGACCATTGCGTTGAAGAAAAGGCGACTGCCGATTTTATCGGGGTTCTGATTATTTGTTTGTTGGAAATGTCTTCTGGAATATTGATAGTGTCATTAAAAAGATAAAATTCGTTGTTTTCCAACGAATTGTTATTGATGACAAGTTTATGTCCAGATCCCAAAGGGTATACTTTGAAATTCTGTGCGTATTTGACAATATTCAATGTGTCGTTTATTTTCTCGTCATTTGAACTTGTCTTATGAATGTTATTACATGAAACAAGTATGTAAATTGTTGAAAATAAAACGAATATATATTTATTAAGAATACTGTTCTTCATCATTGTTTTTAACAAAAAATCTTAAAAATAATTGTCGTCAAAGATACAAAAAAAGCCATTGTTCAAAGGGCAAGAACTCAGAAAAAATAATTATCTTTGTACGCTTAATTTAAAACTAAAAGTTATGGGTTTTTACGTATTTCACACACCAAAACCGAGGAAGTTCAACTATACGCCTCGTTACTTTGATCCGAACCAGGAAGCTTTAGAGAAGAAAAAAGCTGCGATGGGACTTGATTCAAAACTATCTGAGTATGAGAAACGTAGAATGAGAATCAGAACAGGTTTCGGTTACGAACCAGAGGAAGTGAAAGAAAAAAGAGTGAAGATCGGTTTCAAAGGAATGCGATTCGTGGTATTCTTTGGAATCATGGCATTCTTCACATACATCATTTTCGGAACCCCATTAGTAGATAATTTTATTCAAATGTTCCTTAGTTTAGGAAAATAAAATCAAGATTTATGTCCTTTGATATAATTAAGTTATTACCCGATTCAGTAGCCAATCAGATAGCAGCCGGAGAGGTTATCCAACGTCCAGCTTCTGTAGTTAAAGAGCTGATGGAAAACGCATTAGATGCTGGAGCTACTCAGATTGACTTATATGTTAAAGATGCAGGCAGAACCGCGATTACGGTCATTGACAATGGATGCGGAATGTCTGAAACAGATGCACGTCTGTGTTTTGAACGCCATGCCACTTCCAAAATTAAAAAGGCTGAAGACTTGTTCTTAATCAAGACAATGGGTTTCAGAGGCGAGGCGTTGGCTAGTATCGCTGCAGTGGCTCAGGTTGAACTGATGACACGTCGCGCCGATGACGAATTGGGTACGAAAATTCTTATTGAAGGCTCGGTGGTTAAAGAACAACTGCCAAAACCAATGTCGGTTGGAACCAATTTCACTGTTAAAAACTTGTTTTTTAATATACCTGCACGACGTAACTTCTTGAAATCCAATGAAGTTGAAATGCGTCACATCAACGATGAGTTTTTTCGTGTCGCTATGATGAATCCAGAAGTGGCTTTTTCTCTTACTCATAACGAAAAGGAAATTTACCATCTGCCTAAGGGAAGCCTAAAGCAAAGAATAGTAGGACTTTGCGGAAAAGATTACGACAAAAAACTGCTATCAGTCCAGCAGGAGACAGAAACTGCTACGATAAACGGTTTCATCGTTAAGCCTGAGTTTTTGAAAAAGACTCGTGGCGAACAGTATTTCTTTGTAAACAAGCGTTTTATAAAACATTCTTATCTGCATCATGCAATTGAAAACGCTTATCAGGAACTCATTCCTAAAGATTGTTTCCCTGGTTATTTCATTAACATTGAAATAGATCCGAAAGAAATTGACATCAACATACATCCAACAAAGACAGAAGTCAATTTCCAAGATGTCAAGTTGGTCTACGCAATTCTTCATTCTGCTGTAAGAAAAGCCATAGGACAGAATAACTTGGCTCCGATGCTGGACTTTGATGTCACTCCGGATTTGGGGATAGACTTTGGCGATGTGAGTAGAATGGATAGCCCTGTAATAGAGCCTAAGATAGATTTTAATCCAAGCTTTAATCCTTTCAAGGCACAGCCGCAAACACGTCATTCTTCTGGTAATTGGAAGATATTGTATGAGGATAATAATGATACTGTTGCAAGTAACATCAATAAAATCAGTAACTTCGATGATGCCGCTACAACAACTGTCGTTGATAATAAAAACCTTTATCTGCAGCTTCAGCAGACATATATAGTAACTACAGTAAAATCGGGATTGCTTATTGTAGATCAACACCTTGCACATAAGAGGGTGCTTTATGAAAAATATCTCAGAGAGATTGAAAACAACACGGAAGCTTCTCAACAGGAGTTGTTCCCTCACCATATCACATTAAGTCCGAATGATGCCTCCTTGTTGGTTGAGATAAATCCAGACTTGGAAAAGATTGGCTTTAGAATACAACAGGTAAACGATACTACTTTCATTATCAATGGAACTCCAGCCGACAGCAAGAACAATGATTCAGTGGCATTGCTTGAAAAGATTTTAGATATGTATAAAACAAATCTTGTTGATTTGAAGTTAGATAAGAAACTTAATCTGGCTAGATCTCTGGCATCGCAGTTGGCTATTAAATCGGGTCAGAGTATGACGCCAACAGAGATGCAGGATTTGGTCGACAGGCTTTTCGCTTGTGCTGTTTCAGAAGTGTCTCCTGATGGTAAAAAGATTTACAGCATATTGAATGTTAATGAATTAAAAACACGTTTAAGCTAATTATGAGTAATTTCAGACCAGGCGGTTTTTCTGTTCTGCCGATGGTGGTAAAAAACCTTTTGATAATAAATGTCTTGTTTTTCTTGGCTACGATAGCCGCTGATGTTGTATTGCGTGTCGATCTTTCTGATTATCTCGGACTTCATTATATAGGAGCATCCGGCTTCCAACCGTATCAGCTTGTGACATATATGTTTATGCACGGTAACTTCGCACATCTTTTCTTTAATATGTTCGCGCTTTGGATGTTCGGCAATACGCTTGAAAACATATGGGGGCCTAACAGATTCCTGCTTTTCTATTTCGTCTGCGGAATAGGAGCGGGCATTGTGCAGGAACTCGTGCAGTATATTCAATTCGTAACGACATTACAAGGTTATGAAAATGTTAGAATATCAGCAAATCATATCATTCCAATGAGTGAATATCTGAATATGCTGACGACTGTTGGCGCATCGGGAGCTGTTTACGGTATCTTGCTTGCTTTCGGTATGATGTTCCCTAATTCAACATTATATATCTATTTCGCTATTCCAATCAAGGCTAAATGGTTCGTGTTGATTTATGGTATAATCGAATTGTTCTCAGGATTTACATCTGCCGATAATGTGGCGCATTTTGCACATCTAGGAGGTATGCTCTTCGGCTTACTGTTGATTCTTTATTGGAAAAAGAAAGGAAACCTTTATTGATATGAGACCTTTTCAAACTAACATATTAGACGGATTAAAACATTTCTTCCTGCAAAAGACCGTATTGTCAAGATTGATGTTAATCAATATTGTGATATGGCTTGTATGTTTGTTTATTAGTGTGTTTACGTGGCTTTTCAACATTAGCGACATTACTTTTGTAACGAAATTGTTTGCGGTGCCATCAGACATATCGGCATTGGCAGAAAAACCATGGACCATATTGACGTATATGTTTCTTCAAGAACAGTTCTGGCATCTGTTTTTCAATATGTTGATGCTTTATTATGGTGGTAATATATTCTTGCAATATTTCTCACAAAAGCAATTGTTGTTGACATATGTCGTTGGTGGATTGGTAGGAGCGTTGTTTTTTGTATTGGCATTCAATGCTTTTCCTGTCTTTGAAGATATGAAAGGTCATGCTGTGGCATTAGGTTCATCAGCGTCGGTGCTTTCCATTTTGATAGCTGCTGCGACATATCGTCCAGATTATACTTTAAACCTATTGCTTTTAGGACAAGTAAGGATGAAATGGGTCGCTATAGTATTCGTTGTCATTGACTTTTTAAGCATAACAAAAGGAAATTCAGGTGGACATATCGCTCATCTTGGTGGTGCCTTGTGGGGATTCTTATATGCTTTTATGTTGAAAAATGACTTCGATATTTATAATATTTTCAAGAAAAGAGCTAAGATTAGAGTCAAGACGGTAAACTCTGAAAATTATCATAAGAGACCAAAGACTGACGAACAATATAATGCGGAACGTGCTCAGGAACAAGAGGAAATAGATATGATACTTGAGAAGATAGCACAAAGAGGATATTCAAGTTTAAGCGATAAAGAGAAGGAGTTTTTATTCAGACAAAGCAAGAAGTGATGGCGGACAATAAGAAAGATAAAACGAGAAGAAATACTTTTTTACAAGGATTTGGAAAGGCGATAATTGGAATCTGTGGAATAGGGGCTATGATAGCATCGTTCCTATGTGCATTGTGCCCATTCATAAATCCTTCCGTCTTCGTGTGGACTGCATTCTTCGGATTGTCATTTTGGATGATATTCTTCGTAAATGTCATAGTCCTTATTATATTGATTGCTTTAAAATCAAGAAGAACATTGCTGATACCGATAGTCGCTTTGATGTTTTCAATACCAGGATTTATCAAATCTTATTCTTTTGGTGAGAAAAAAGATATCGATGCAGAGTTTAAAGTGATGACATATAATGTCGGGGTTTTTAGGGATTATAAGGTCAAGGCTAAAACAGTCGCTGAGGTGAAAAAGTCATTGGCGAAACTTATAAAAGAGGAGAATCCTGATGTCATATGTTTACAGGAATCTGGTAAATGGCCAAATAATACGCTTTATGCTTTTTCTCAAATGATTGGTTATAAGTATTATAGTGCTAATCTGGTAAACGGTAACAGTTATTTTTCAAAATATCCGATAGAAAATGTCGATGCATTCAAAGATGAAAATATAAAGAAGTTTGCCGACATAAAGAGAATCAAAATCAATAAAAATGATAGTTTCTATCTCGTGAATTGCCATTTCAATTCATTCGGTATTTCAAGTCAGGAAATTGAATATATCAATGATACAAAAGATATAGTTAAAGATAAGGATATTTATGCTAAGTCTTTGATTACCAAACTGACTAGAGGTTTTAGGCTGAGGCCAAAAAGTACAGGTCTGTTATTGAAAAGTCTTCCTGAAGATCAAATGCCGCTTGTCATTTGCGGTGATTTCAACGACACTCCATTGTCATATACATATAGTCAGATGTTGAAGGCTGGTTTGACAGATGCATTTATAAGCTCGTCAAAAGGTATTGGCAAGACATATTGTGGATCGCTTCCATTGTTGAGAATAGACTATTTCTGGTATAATGATTATGTGGAAGTAATTGATTATAATAGAATTAAACAAACGACATCTGATCATTATCCTTTGGTTATGACATTTAATATTAATAAAGGTGTGGAGGAGAAGCGATGAATTTCAAGTTGTCATCGAATTTCAAGCCTACCGGCGACCAGCCGCGAGCCATTGAGCAGCTTAAGCAAGGGATATTGAATGGCGAGCGGTATCAGACACTTCTGGGTGTGACGGGTTCCGGAAAGACTTTCACAATAGCGAATATGCTTGCAGAGTTGAATCGTCCTGCATTGATACTCAGTCATAACAAAACTCTTGCGGCGCAGCTTTATAGTGAATTCAAGCAGTTTTTCCCTGAAAACGCTGTTGAATATTTCGTTTCTTATTACGACTATTATCAGCCAGAAGCTTTTATCCCTCAGACAAATACATATATAGAAAAAGACCTTTCTATAAATGATGATATAGAGAAGCTACGTCTTAGTGCAACGACAGCTTTGTTGTCTGGACGTAGAGATATTATCGTAGTATCTTCTGTTTCTTGTATTTACGGTATCGGAAACCCAAAAGATTTTGAGAATAATGTTGTATATATTGAAGTTGGAAAACAGATTCTAAGAGACGATTTTCTACGTAAATTATCCGATTCTCTTTATAGTCGCAACGATATTGAATTCACTCATGGCAAATTTAGAGTCAAAGGCGACACTGTTGATATTTTTCCGGCTTATTCAGATATCGCTTATCGCGTTATATTCTGGGACGATGAAATTGAAGAAATAGAATCATTTGATCCTATCAATGGCACTCGTATTGAGGCTCTTTCAAGTCTTACGTTATTCCCGGCAAATATCTTTGTGACATCAAAAGACAAGATAAAATCCGCTACGAATGACATTCAGCTTGATATGTTCAAGCAAGTCGAATATTATAAAGAGATAGGCAAATTTGAAGAGGCGAAACGTCTTGAGGACCGTGTTTGCTATGACATTGAGATGATTAGAGAACTCGGTTATTGCAGTGGCATTGAGAATTACTCTCGTTACTTCGACGGCCGAGAACCAGGAACTCGTCCTTTCTGCCTCATCGATTATTTCCCTGATGATTTCATAACCGTCATTGATGAAAGCCACGTCACTGTTCCTCAGATACGTGGTATGTATGGCGGAGACCGTTCAAGAAAACAGACTTTGGTTGAATACGGCTTCAGATTACCTTCAGCATTGGATAACAGACCGCTTAAATTTGATGAGTTTGAATCACTTACAGGACAGACTGTTTATGTGAGTGCAACACCTGCGGATTATGAACTGCAAAAGACAGAAGGCATTTATGTGGAACAGCTCATTCGTCCGACAGGTTTGTTAGACCCGATAATCGAAGTAAGACCTTGCAAAAATCAAGTCGATGATTTGATAAACGAAATCCATAGGGTAGTGAAGGGCAGACAAAGAGTTCTTGTCACCACATTGACAAAAAGAATGGCGGAAGAACTGACACGTTATCTCAATAACTTGAATATCAATACAAGATATATACATTCCGATGTAGATACATTGGAAAGAATAGAGATTATGAACGGTTTGAGAAGTGGAATATTCGATGTTTTGGTCGGTGTGAACTTATTAAGAGAAGGTCTTGACTTGCCAGAGGTTCAACTCGTTGCGATAATGGATGCTGATAAAGAAGGCTTCTTGAGATCAGAACGCTCTTTGACACAGACAGCAGGCCGTGCGGCTCGTAATGCCGATAGTTTAGTCATTATGTACGCTGACAAAATCACAGATTCAATGCGTAAGACCATCGACGAGACGGCACGCAGAAGAGAGATTCAGATAGCTTACAATATAGAACATGGTATCACTCCAAAGACTATCATCAAAGCTATTGACACATCAATGAGCAAGACGCTTGCAAAACAAGGCAAGGATTATCCAACTTTTGATGATAATGTCAAATCTGTGGCAGAAGAGACACCTATTAATTATAAGTCAGAAAAAGACATTAAGAAAGCTATTATTGAAGCTAAGAAAGAAATGGAAAAAGCCGTCAAGAACCTTGACTTTATGGAAGCTGCAAGGTATAGAGATATGATTATAGCGTTGGAGGAGAGGATTTGAACTAAGAACTAAGGCGGTTGGCAGTTGGACTTTTCCTTCAAAAGTGGCTTGTTTTATGATAAATTTCAATGTTTTTTCTCTATTAAAAAACCTGTGGTTCCTTTAACTTGCTAAATATTGCCGTTAACTTATTTGTTAATTACTTTTAACAATATTACTTTGTACATTTGCTCAAAATTGGTTGGTTGTTTTAGGATCAAACAATGCTGGTATCGCAAATTTGTTTTTTTGTTGTTTTTAGTTTGTTTCATACCAGTGCTTTTCGAATAGAGAAAAAATGTTTGACCAAATAAAAAAAGTCGGTTAAGCCGACTTTTTTTTATTATATCCGTTTACTTATTATTATTTACCGAAAACTTATTTCTTATTACTCATCGTAATCTGATGGATTTACTTTTGCATCGGTTTTATTAATAATTGTGACGTAACATTCTGCACTCCCAATGCAGAAACGTTTTTTCATCAGCCCTTGAGAAAATCGCTTTTTTGTTGTTTTTTTTCGATTTACTAATTCTCAAGGGCTCTTTTTTTGAACTCTGACTGTTGACTGTTGACTATTTTTTAAGTGAGCCCTGAAGGGGCGAAACAAATATAGGATAAGGCAACGCCTTATTAGTTAGGAGTGACGACATGGAGTTAGTAGCCGCCAATGCGTTAGGGATTGGAGCGGCATCCTTTTGGAGCGCAGCGGAAAAAGATATAGCGGAAAGCCCGACGGCTTTGCCGGAACGCCCAGAAAACAATTCATAATTCATAATGCATAATTCATAATTAAATATATGTCGTTGATGCTCTAATAATTTCAAAAAACTGTTGTTTAATATCTTCAAAAAAATCAAATAAAAATTATATTTAGTAAAAAATATTACTATTTTTGTGTCTGAAAAAACGAGTAATTATGAAAATTTTAATGACACTATGTAACGCTGCGAACGCTGAGGTTATGACATCGTTCGCAACTCCAGAAGCCTGGGGATGGTTACTTCAATTTTGTATTATCGCAATTGGTTTATTGGCAGGTAACATTTTAAGAAGAAAAGTTCCATTTTTAAGAAAGTCACTCATACCTTCAGCATTATTAGGCGGTGCACTTTTACTTGTATTAAAGGCAATCCCAGGAATGGAAAACATCGTCAGCAAGCAATCAATGGAGATCATCACATATCACGCACTCGGTTTAGGTTTTGTGGCACTCGCATTGAAGAACAATAAGATAGAATCAAAATCCTCCACGATGACCGTCATCGAAACCGGTACACTTACAGCAAGTACATATTTAATTCAAGCAATAGTAGGTCTCGGCGCAACGATACTTTTATTCCACTTCGGAAAAATCATATTCTACGCCAGCGGTCTCTTGTTGCCAATGGGTTACGGTCAAGGTCCAGGACAAGCTCTCAACTTCGGTACTATTTACCACGGACAAGCTCATCTTCAAGGCATTGACTTTGCAGGATCAGACTTCGGCCTTGCAATAGCAGCGATAGGTTTTATCGTTGGTAGCGTAATCGGTGTTATCTATCTTAATGTCTTACGTAGAAAAGGCATCATCTCTGTACAGGAAATGGAAGAACGTCAGATAAACACATTAGACGATTATCAAAGTGATGACGAAATTCCAGACAGCGAATCAATCGACAAGTTCTCAATCCAGATATGTTTGGTATTGTTTGTTTACTTCTTGGTTTATCTTTTCGTTAATTCAATCCAGAAGATGGACCTCGGTGATTTCGGAACAAACACCTTAAAACCAATGTTATGGGGATTTAACTTCTTGTTCGGCACATTGTTCGGCGTGATTGCAAAAGCATTGATCAGCAAGTTCAAGAAAGTAAAGTTGATGAGTCGTGAATACACAAATAACTACTTGCTCAACCGTATCAGCGGTTTCTGCTTTGACGTTATGATTGTCGCTGGTACAGCAGCTATCAGTTTTACAGACTTAAGAGAATTCATCTTCCCATTGATATTAGTATGCGTCTTAGGTGCTTTAGCAACATTCATCTATTTGAAAGCCGCTGCAAAACACTTATATCCAACATACGTCAACGAAGGATTCCTCAGCATGTTCGGCATGTTGACTGGTACAGCAAGTAACGGTATGATTCTTCTCCGTGAGATCGACCCTAAATTCGAGACACCTGCAGCTAATAACCTTGTTTTACAGACATTCCCAGCTATCGTGCTCGGATTCCCAATCATGCTCATCTTGGGATACGCTCCACAATCATTCAAAGCAAGTATCATCACTTTGATAGTTGTAACGGTATTGTTCCTCATTATGGCAGGATTCATCTTCAGAAAGAAGATCTTCAAGAGGAGAAGCAAGAAATAAAATGGCTTAAGTCATATAGAATACAAAAAAGCGACTCAATCGAGTCGCTTTTTTATTTTCAATTTTAAGTTTTCAACTTTCAATTATTTTTTGAAGTATCTGTTGAATAAACCTTCGAAACCTTTGCCGTGACGTGCTTCGTCTTTTGCCATTTCGTGAACTGTGTCGTGGATAGCATCGAGGTTGCGTTCTTTAGCGATACGAGCGATACGCATTTTGTCTTCGCAAGCGCCGCATTCAGCTTGCATACGTTTTTCTAAGTTTGTCTTTGTATCCCAAACAACGTCGCCTAACAATTCAGCGAATTTTGCGCAGTGTTCTGCTTCTTCCCAAGCGTAACGTTTGAATGCTTCAGCGATTTCTGGATATCCTTCGCGGTCAGCTTGACGGCTCATTGCTAAGTACATACCGACTTCTGTAGCTTCACCCATGAAGTGTGCGTTCAAGTCTTTGATCATGTCTTCGCCAGTGCCTTTAGCAATACCGACAACGTGCTCTGTAACGAAGTTCAAAGCAGCACCTTCTTCAAGCACATTCCATTGAACTTTTTGTTTACATTGTGGACATAATTCTGGAGCGTTTTCACCTTCGTGAACATAACCGCAAATAGGACAAGCAAATTTCTTATTCATAATAGTTAATTTTTAAATGGTTAATATTTTTTTTTGTAGCTGTGAGCATCGGGCTGTGAGTCGTGAGCATTTTTTGTTTCTGCTCAATGCTCATAGCTCGTAGCTCAAAGCATATTATTTAACTGCATGTTTATAGCCCTTGACTTTATTCCATTCGCCTCTTGTGAAGTCAGGGAATTTAACCGGCAAGCCATTGTTTTCTATAGATGCTGCTGTCAACTCACCGAGGCATGACCATTCAGCAGCGTCGTAAACGTCCTGGTCTAATGGAAGTCCGTTTTGTAAACAGTAAATCAAACGGTAATCCATGATGAAGTCCATGCCGCCGTGACCACCGACTGTCTTCGCTTTTTCTTCAATGTCTTTTGCGATAGGGTGCTTATAAGCAACCATCAAAGAGTCTTTGATATTGTTTGGAACGAATCCGTGTGAGTTCAAGTCTTCGTGGTCTGGAATGACATCTGAAGGGATGTTTTCTTCTTTCAAAGTAAATCCTTCAATTGGATATTTGTTTGCAAAACCTTCAGTGCCTGTCAATTGATACAATCTGTCATAAGGACGTGGAGTGTAAACGTTGTGTTGGATTAAAATAGTTTTACCTTTGTTTGTCTTAATCAATGTTGATGTCATGTCACCGTTTGCGAATGTCTCAGAACCCATTGTTTCTTTAGCTATCTTAAGGCCGTTGATAGAAGGTGTTGATAAAGAAACGAGATAATCCATTTTGTCGCCGCGGTGTATGTCAAGGACTTGGCAAACTGGTCCGAGTCCGTGTGTGGCGTATACGTCGCCAGCGTGGTCTTGGTTGAATTCCAAACGCCAGTTACCTTGGTAGTGAGCCCAGAATGGTTCCAAATTGTGAATATAAGCTCCTTGAGCGTGAATTACTTCGCCGAATAAACCTTGTTGTGCCATATTGAGACATGTCAGTTCAAAGAAGTCGTAGCAGCAGTTTTCGAGCATCATACAGTGACGTTGTGTCTGTTCTGCCACGTCAACGAGTTGCCAGCATTCTTCAACAGATGTCGCTGCCGGTACTTCAACGGCAACGTGTTTGCCATGTTGCATTGCGTAAACAGCCATAGGAACGTGTGTATCCCAATCTGTACATATATAAACAAGGTCTATATCATCACGTTCGCATAGTGCTTTCCATCCGTCTTCACCGCTGTATTCTGCACATTCAGGAAGGTTGTTTCCTTTGATGACCCAGTTCTGCACAGATTCAACACGCTCTGGCAATAAGTCGCATAATGCCTTGAATTCAACGCCTTCAATATGTGAGATACGGTTCACAGCATCAGCGCCACGCATTCCGAGACCGATGAAACCCATACGAACGACAGGAATAGGGTCGACGGCAAGTTGTAAAACGCTTTTCTGACCTTCAACTCTTTCAGGTTCGTCAAACACAATAATATTGTCTTTTATGACGTAATTCTTGTCAGATTTGTTATTTGTAGAACAACTTGAAATAAAAATACTTAGCACTAAAGCTAAGGCAATAAGCAAATGTTTTTTCATTGTGTTTTGATTCTGTTTATTTGCTTGTAAAAATAATAATTTTATCCGTATCAACTTATATTGTTTAATTTTTTATTTTTACAAAAAAAATAGGTATGGAAAACTTGAAAGAGATAGTATTGAAATTTAATATTGAAGGCGAAATTACAGATGTAAAGCCTCTTGGAGAAGGTCTTATCAATGATACTTTTAAAGTTTATATTCAAGGAGTTACAAATCCTAAATACGTTCTTCAACGTATAAATAATGCGATATTCCAAGACGTGGATATGCTACAGGATAATATAGAAAAGGTGACTTCTCATATCCGCAAGAAACTCATCGCTAAAAATGAAAGCGACATTGAACGAAAAGTGTTAAATTTTATTAAGACAAAAGACCTTAAGAATTATTATTTCGACGGTGAGAAATACTGGCGTATTATGGCTTTCATCAACGATTCTTATACTTATAATGCAGTAACACCAGAATATTCATATACAGCAGGTCTTGCTTTCGGAGAGTTCCAGTCAATGCTTTCCGATATCGATCAGGAATTAGGTGAGACGATTCCAAGTTTTCATAATATAGAATTACGTCTTAACCAACTTCGTGAAGCTGTTGAAAAAGATGCAGTCGGACGTGCTAAGGAAGTGAAATATTATATTGATGAGATTGAGAAAAGGGCAGAGGCGATGTGTCTTGGCGAGCAACTCTATCGCGAAGGCAAATTGCCTAAACGTATCTGTCACTGCGATACAAAAGTCAATAATATGCTCTTTGATAAAGACGGTAATGTGTTATGTGTTATTGATTTAGACACTGTAATGCCAAGTTTCATCTTTTCCGACTTCGGCGATTTCTTGCGTTCTGCAGCTAACACTGGTGCTGAAGATGACAAGAATCTCGATAACATTGATTTCAATATGGAAATATTCAAGGCTTTTGCAAAAGGTTATCTCGAAGGAACAAAGTCATTCCTGCTTCATGTAGAAAAAGAGAATCTGCCGTATGCAGCAAAGTTGTTTCCTTACATGCAAACCGTCAGATTCTTAGCTGATTATATAAACGGTGATACTTATTACAAGATACAGTATCCAGAGCATAACCTCGTCCGTACTAAAGCGCAATGGCGTTTATTTGAATGCGCAGAACGCAAGGAAGAGGCAATGAGAGAATTTATAGCATTGAACTAAAAGCCTTATCCAAGATTTTATTGTTCAACAAATATCAAATCATCGGTGTCGTAGCCTTTTTCTTCTGCGACATCGATGATTCTTTCTAATATCGCTTCATCTAATTGCGGTGTCCTGGACAAGATCCAGAGATATCTTGGAGAATTGCCGCCAACCAATACGTAATTGTAATCTTTGTCAATCATCAGCACTCTGTAATCGGAATAGAAGTTCAAGAAGAAAGAGACGCGTAGCAATCCAGAAGTGTCGGTTGTCTTGGCCTTACCGATTGTTTCCTTGAATTTTCCATCTCTGTAGCCAGAATTGATGACCTGGATATGACCGTCGGGGAGGAGTTTGTATTCCGCCGTGACTTTTTCCATATCACGTTCAAAGCTATGGTCAAAACGTGCTATTTCATACCATTTGCCGAGATATTTGTTCAGATTGATCGCAACTGGTTCGTTGTCTATTTCACTTGGTGTGAAGATGTTGAATAAAAACATAAGAATAAAGATTTTTGTGTTCATAAGTTTGTTGTTTTGCATATAAATAAAATAAGATGTGCTTTTGTTCAAAGAAAAATCATTTTTAATAATTTTTAACCTTTTTGTTTCAAAATAAAATGTATATTTGCAGATGTCTTCAGGGCAAGGTGAAATTCCTTTCCGGCGGTGATAGTCCGCGACTTCCTTAGGGAACTGATTCGGTGAAATTCCGAAACCGACGGTGATAGTCCGGATGGTAGAAGATGTTTTATTTTAAGTGTTTGTGTTTTGCCCTGAAGTCGTATTAATGATTTTAGGGATTTTTTATGCCATATAGACAACAAGACATAGAATACATGCAACGAGCCATCGCTCTCGCTAAAAAGGGTGCTGGCTTCGTGAATCCTAATCCTATGGTGGGATGCGTCGTCGTGAAAGACAACGAAATCATTACAGAAGGATATCATGAATATTATGGTGGATTTCATGCAGAACGTAATGCGTTAACTAATTGTAATTCTGATTGTAATGACGCAACACTTTATGTGACACTTGAACCTTGTTGTCATTATGGAAAAACTCCTCCTTGTACGGAAATCATTATTGAAAAAGGAATAAAGAAAGTCGTTGTCGGTCTTCTGGATCCTAATCCGCTTGTAGCTGGTAAAGGCATATCAATTTTACAAGATGCAGGAATTGAAGTCGTTTCAGGAGTAGAAGAATATAAGATAAAAGAACTTAATAAGGTTTTCTTAAAATATATTAAGACAAAACGTCCTTACGTCTTGCTTAAGACAGCAATGACTCTCGATGGAAAAATCGCTTCTTATACCGGCGATTCTAAATGGATTACAAACGAAAAATCAAGACAACTGGTTCATAAGTTACGTTCCGAAATGATGGGAATAGTAGCGGGAATCGGAACTGTCAAAGCAGATAATCCTATGTTAAATTCTCGTCTGGAAGTTCAACAGCCAACAGCCAACAGCCAACAGCCAAGTGTTCATCAACCTATAAGAATAATTGTTGATACTAAAGCGTCAATTTCATTGGATAGCAATATCGTCAAGACCGCTAATGAATATAGAACGATTTTAGCTGTAGGTCGACAGTCTGCTGTTAACAGTCAACAGTCTAAAATTGAGGAGTTAAAATCTTTTAATGTTGAGATTTTACAATGTGATGAAAAAGACGGTCATGTTGATATCAACGACTTGATGATTAAGCTAGGAGAGAAAGGTATTGATTCTCTTTTACTTGAAGGCGGCGCTACATTAAACGCTGCATTTCTTGAAGCGGGATGCGTTGATGAGGTCTACGCATTCATCGCTCCTAAAATAATCGGCAGCGAACATTCCAAGTCACCAATAGGTGGAAAAGGTATCGAATTGATGAAAGATGCAATCACATTTGATAAAGTCGAAATAGAACAAATTGAAAACGATATACTAATAAAGTGTAGAGTCTAGAGTTGAGAGTGTATGGTTTTTTATGCTCATTGCTCACAACTCAATGCTAATAACAATAGAATTATGTTTACAGGAATAATTGAAGAAATAGGAAAGATAAAGTCGATAGTACGACATGCCAATAGCATCAAACTGACCGTGTCTGCAAATAAGATTATGTCGGATATGCATATAGGTGACAGTATCGCTACTAATGGTATATGCTTGACTGTTACTACTTTTGATTCTAATTCTTTCACTGTTGACGTCATGCCAGAGACAATGATGATGACTAACTTCAAGAATTTGAAAGTCAATGATTCTGTGAATTTGGAACGTGCTCTTGCTGCAAACGGACGTCTCGGCGGTCATATCGTTTCTGGTCATATCGACGGAGTAGGAACAATCATAAAGAAATATAATGATGACAAGGCGATAAGAATGTCATTCTCAGCAGAACCTTCAATTCTGGAACTCATCGTTAAGAAAGGTTCTATCGCAATTGACGGTATCTCATTGACTGTCACTGATGTGGATTCAACATCTTTTTCTGTTTCAATAATTGAACACACTCAAGGTGAAACAACATTAACATCAAAGAAAATAGGCGATACCGTCAATCTTGAAAACGACGTCATAGGAAAATATGTCCAAAAAATGTTTTCCCCAAAGTCAGAGTCAGTGTCAAAGTCAGAGTCAAATATAAGCCTCGACTTTTTACAAGAAAACGGATTTTAATAGAAATAAATAACACAATATAACATGGAAAACAAATTCAATACTATTGAAGAAGCTATCAAGGATTTGAGAAACGGTAAGATGATTATCGTCGTCGATGATCCTGATAGAGAAAATGAAGGCGACTTGATCTGTGCGGCCGAATTTGCAACGACAGAAAACGTCAACTTCATGGCATCATACGCTAAAGGTCTTATCTGTATGCCGATGAGCAAGGAACTTACTCATAAGTTGAAACTCAATCAGATGGTGACAGAAAATACTGATAACCACTGCACTGCATTTACAGTTTCCATCGACCACGTTGACACAACTACAGGTATCTCTGCAGTTGAGCGTTCCATCACAGCGATGAAACTCGTTGAAGACGATGCAAAACCGGAAGACTTCAGACGTCCAGGTCACATGTTCCCACTCGAAGCTCGCGATGGCGGCGTCTTCAAACGTAACGGCCACACCGAAGCAACAGTCGACTTCATGAGAGTCGCTGGTCTTAAAGAATGCGGTCTCTGCTGTGAAATCATGCGCGAAGACGGAACAATGATGAGAACAACAGAACTTCTTCAGTTTGCAGAAGAACATAACTTAAAAATCACTTCTATCGCAGATTTGATTAAATATAGAAGAAGAACAGAGTCATTGGTTGAGAAAGTCACTGAAGCTGAATTGCCAACAAAATATGGTAACTTCGTGGCTCATGGTTATATCGACAAAGTCACAGGCGATCATCATGTTGCTTTGGTTAAAGGCGATATCTCTGGCGAAGATCCTGTATTATGCCGCGTTCACTCAGAATGTCTTACAGGCGACGCTTTCGGTTCATTGCGCTGCGACTGTGGCGAGCAACTTCAAGAAGCAATGCGCAGAATTGAAGAAAAGGGCAGAGGCGTGATACTTTATCTCCGTCAAGAAGGAAGAGGCATCGGATTGATTAACAAGTTGAAAGCTTATAAATTACAAGACGAAGGCATGGATACAGTAGAAGCTAATTTGGCTTTAGGTTTCGCAGCCGACTTAAGAGACTACGGAACAGGAGCTTCTATCTTGTCAGACCTCGGTATCACAAAGATTACAGTCATGACAAACAATCCTATGAAGATAACAGGATTGAACGCCTACGGAATCGAGATTGTCGGTCGTGAACCAATAGAGATGACATGCAACGAAAAAGACGCTTTCTATCTCTATACCAAATACAAGAAAATGGGACACATACTCCACGTTAAAGAGTCACCAAAAAAATAAAGTGTAGAGTTGAGAGTGTAGAGTTGAGAGTGGTTGAACAATCTGCTTAATATACACTGTCAACTTACAACTTTACACTTTCAACTACTCTAAACTATAAACAATAAACTTTAAACTAAATAAAAATGAATATCATCGAAGGAAAATTAATTGCTGAAGGTCAGAAGATTGCTATCGTAGCAGGCCGTTTCAACGAAATCATTACAAATAAATTATTAGGTGGTGCTGTCGACGCTTTCAAACGTCATGGCGGTGAAGAAAGTAACATCGATTTAGCTTGGGTACCAGGTGCTTTCGAAATACCATTGGTAGCAAAGACATTAGCTGAGTCAAAGAAATATGACGCAGTCATCTGTTTAGGTGCTGTCATCCGCGGTGCTACACCACACTTCGACATGGTTGCTAACGAAACAACAAAAGGCATCGCTGCAGCTGGTTTGCAAACAGGCGTGCCAATCATCTTCGGCGTTCTCACAACAGACAATATTGAACAAGCTGTTGAAAGAGCTGGTTCAAAAGCTGGCAACAAAGGTTTCGAAGCTGTTACAACAGCCATCGAAATGGTTAACTTGATGAAGCAGATATAATAGATTAGCTGTTAGCCATTAGCTATCAGCTGTCAGTAGGGACGCGATTCATCGCGTCCAATAAGTAGAGACGTATCACACTACACAATGAAAAATAAACAATGTGTCGTTGATGCGTCTTTTTTTTGTAATGGATAAAGAGGTTCTTAGTTCAACTGCCTTAGTTCAAAGGCTTTATTTTTTATAAAAAAATCTTTCCAAACTTGTTTGCAGTATTAAAAAAAAGTGTATTTTTGCAGTGGGTAAGTCTTATACGACCAGCTCCTGCAGAATCCCCCAGGACCGGAAGGTAGCAAGGGTATGCGGTTGAGCGGTGCGATATCAAGCTTACCTTTTTTTATATCTATTTATGCTCATAGAACCTACATATTCACCAAGACAATATTGGACGACAATATTATGCTCAGGCTTGATATTGAGCATCTTGTCATCGGTATTGTATTTCGCATTCTATTGGTTCTTCTATGTGCAACACTCTTTCGTATTTTCAATAATATATTTACTTCCATTGCTAGGCTCAACGCTGACATTGGCGTTCTTCAAACATAAATTCGTCTGGAAAGAATTCTCATACGGAGCAGCTTTCCTTATGTCGTTCGCAACGGGATTTATATCAGCCTTGATATTCAGCGTATTTCTTTTCTTGGCATATTCATTCTTAATAGAATCAAGAATAGACCTTTTCAAAGACATCGATGATGAAACATTGCAGCAGCTCATGTCGCCACTCGCAGTTTCATTGTCGATGTTTTTCATTAATATAGTTTTATCATTCATTTACTCATTGATAATTGCTATCTTTGCAAAGAGAAAAATAAAAGAATAATGGATATTTCAGTAGTAATACCTCTTTTGAATGAGGAAGAATCACTTCCAGAATTAGAGTCTTGGATAAGACGCGTCATGGATGAAAACAACTTCTCATATGAAATAATCTTCGTCGACGATGGATCGACAGACGCTTCTTGGCATATAATTCAAAATCTTTCTAAGAATAATCCTAACATCAAAGCATTGCGTTTCAGAAGAAATTATGGCAAGTCGCCAGCTCTTAACGAAGGCTTTAAAGTGGCAGAAGGCGATGTTGTAATCACAATGGACGCTGACCTTCAAGACAGTCCAGACGAAATCCCAGGTCTCTTTGATATGATTAAAAATCAAGGATATGACTTGGTATCAGGATGGAAGAAAAAACGCTACGATTCCAAGTTCGCTAAGAATATCCCTTCGAAGTTCTTCAACTTCACAACAAGAATGATGACAGGAATCAAACTCAACGACTTCAACTGCGGTCTTAAAGCATATCGTTATGATGTTGTTAAGAATATAGAAGTTTATGGTGAAATGCATCGCTACATTCCTGTAATTGCAAAAGCTGCTGGTTTCGGAAATATTGGAGAGAAAGTAGTTCAACATCAAAAGAGAAAATTCGGAACAACAAAATTTGGAATGAACAGATTCGTAAGAGGTTATCTCGATTTACTTACAATCTCATTCATTTCTAAATTCGGCAAACGCCCTATGCATTTGTTCGGCGGACTCGGTACTTTATTGTTCCTCGCAGGTTTCATAATGGGAGCATATCTCGTAGCACAAAAACTTTTCAATTCAGTCTACGGAATGACAGACAGACCATTGTTCTACCTCGCACTTATATGTATGATAATTGGTTCTCAGTTTTTCTTGACAGGATTCCTGGCTGAATTGATTCAGACGAATTCGGCAAATAAGAAACAATACGGAATTGCGGAGAGAATTAATAATTGACAATTTACAATTAAAAATAAAAAAACTATTTAAGATATCTTAAATAGTTTTTTTGTATCAAGTTTATAAATATGTGAAGATATTTGAGGTACGTGAAGATTGTATTAGAATGTATCATCAAAATCTTCGATGTTATAATCTTCATCTTCAATGTCGTATTCATCTTCGAATTCGGCAAACATATCATCTTCGTTTTCCCAGTCGAAGTCATCGTCGAAGTTGTTTTCGTCAAAGACATCGATGTCGTTCATTTCTTCCATGAATTCTGCCAATTCATCATCTGACATTTTGTCTAGGTCTTGTGTCAATAATCTATGGTCGCGAGCCAAAGATCTCAATTCTTTCATGACTTCTGGGGATACATAAAAGTCATCATCGTTTTCTTGACAATAGTTGATGTATTTTGGGTCTTTTTCAAAAACCTCAGCTAATGTTTCACCAGCATATTTGCCTGAAATAAATACTGAATCAATATCGTAGAATTTCATAACTTTAATTTTTTATTTTTTTCAAAGATATATCTTTTTTTTAAAAAAAGGAGTGTTTTCGATTATTTTTTGAAAATAAAATATACGGCTAGTACTAGGAAAACAAAACCTATCAGATGATTCCATCTCAAAGTCTCGTTCTTGAAAATAGACACACTGATTATCATAAAGACAGTCAGGGAAATAACTTCCTGGATGACTTTAAGCTGAACCAATGAGAAGGGACCTCCATGAATCACAGAACCGATTCTGTTAGCAGGAATCATGAATGTGTATTCGAAAAATGCAAGTCCCCAGCTGCACAATATTATTAATATGAGAGGCCAGTCTGTAATGACTTTCATCTCTGACAACTTCAAGTTTCCGTACCAAGCAAATGTCATGAAGACGTTTGAAATAATCAACAAAAGTATTGTATAAATTCCTTTCATATATTAAAAAATATTAACGTTAATAGTTTTGAAATCGAGTGCAAATATCAGTATTTTTTATGAGTTAAATTTATTATTTTTGCAAAAAATCAAACATGGATTGGAAAAATATTATTAATGAAGATTGGACTTTGTTTTTAGATCGTGACGGAGTTATAAATGTTCGTATTATTGACGGTTATGTAACAAAGATAGAGGAGTTTGAGTTTTTGCCAAATGTTATTGAAGCCTTAAAGATTTTTAAAGATAAGTTTAAACATATCATTGTCGTTACCAATCAGCAAGGAGTGGGGAAGGGTATAATGAAATTTGAAGATGTTGAAACTGTACATGACTTTATGATACAACAAGTTGCGGATAATAATGCAAAAATTGACAAGGTGTATTTCTGCCCACAACTGAAATCAGTTCCAGATAATTACAGAAAACCGAGTCCTAAGATGGCATATTTCGCACAAAACGATTTCCCTGACATCAACTTGTCAAAGTCAATTATGATTGGCGATATGAGTTCTGATGTAGAGTTTGGCAAAAACGCAGGCATGAAAACAATATTTATCGGAGATAATGAGTTGAAAATTATCCCTGATGATAGATTTGAAACCTTATACGACTTCGCAAAAACATTGTAAATATGGAGAACCTTATTCTAATAGTATTTGTCGCATATACATTATTGCTATTTTTTGTTGCGCATCTGACATCAAGAAAATCAAGTAATAATACGTTTTTTACAGGAAACAGAAAATCACCTTGGTTTGTAGTTGCCTACGGAATGATAGGAGCTTCCTTGTCGGGAGTGACATTTATGTCAGTTCCAGGCGGCGTATATTCAGGACAATTCACATATTTCGGTATAGTTTTAGGTTATATCATTGGTTATGCGGTAATTGCATTACTTCTTTTGCCTTTATATTATAAGCTGAATCTGACGTCAATTTATTCTTATTTAGAGATTAAATTTGGAAAATCATCAGAAAAGACTGGTGCATTATTGTTTATCATATCGCGTTTGATAGGTTCTGCAATTCGTATGTATTTGGTTGTATTCGTTTTATACGAATTCGTTTTTAAGGCATGGGGAATTCCTTTCTGGGTGCCAGCGGTATTATTCATAGTGTTAATTTTATTTTACACTTTTAAAGGAGGAATTAAAACAGTTGTCTGGACTGACACTTTGCAAACGACATTCTTACTTTTGGCAGCATTTATGACAGTCGTTGTCATCTTGAAAACCTTGAATATTTCATTCGGCGAGTTGATGTCTGTTTCAACGGAACGAGGATTTACCAAGTTGTTCGAGACAGATTGGTCACATAGTAAGTTCTTTGTAAAACAGATACTTAGCGGTGCATTTATAACAATTACGATGACAGGCTTGGATCAGGATATGATGCAGAAAAACCTGACTTGCAAGTCGTTGAGAGACGCCCAGAAGAATGTTTTGACATCAAGTTTTATCTTCGTCTTGGTTAATATATTATTCATGTCATTAGGCGCAGCATTGATTTATTACGCACAAGAGACTGGTTTCCAATTGCCTGTGAATGAAAGTGGAGTAGTGGTCAACGATAAGATTTTCCCAGCTGTCGCATTTTCGTTAAGTAAGTTTACAAGTATCGTCTTCATTATTGGTCTGATTGCAGCGGGATATTCTAGTGCTGATGGTACTCTAACAGCTTTAACTACAACATTTTGCTTCGACTTCTTGCATTTTGACAGCAATGACAAAATATCAGAAGAAAATAAAGTAAAGTATAGAAAACTGATACATATAGCATTCGCATTGCTTTATCTGCTTGTGATAATTCTCTTCAGACCATTTCATAATGAATCACTTATAGATAAAATATTTGAAATAGCAGGTTATACTTACGGACCATTATTGGGACTTTACAGTTTCGGACTTTTTGTTAAAAACAGAAAACCGATAGACAAACTCGTTCCGATAATTGCAATAAGTTCACCTATAATAAGTTATATTTTAAATGTTTTCTCTAAAGATTTGTTCTTTGGTTATCAATTCGGATTTGAAATATTGATAGTAAATGGTTTATTGACATTTACAGCATTATTATTATTAAGTAAGAAACAGGTTAAATAAATTAAATAAAGATGAAGAAATTATTACTTATTTTATTCGTTATTGTGTCTTTAAATATTAATGCACAATACGTTACAAATTACGCTAAGAATGTGAAGCAGACCGAAATAGACGGCATTTACTATTATTTACCTCGAAATATTGTTCGTGTTGATTTCGTTGTCGAGAAAAATCAAGACTATAAAGGTAAATACAGCTCTTATGCAAAAGAAATGTTAAACACCGACAATTATATTAAGGAAAATAAGACAACATATAGAATAAAAGATGTTAATGTCACTACTTTAACAGAAGCCGATCCTGATATGGTTTTTCATATTGCAATAGATGATAAGACAAAAGAGAATCCTAAATATGAAATTTGTCTTGATAATGAAGGTGTTATCAAGTCTTTTGGTTGTCAGACTCCATTTATAGAATATACCGCAGAAAATAAAACAAATGATAATCTGTTGAATAACAATAAGATTACAGATTTTAAATATATTCCTTTTGTTGAAGATGAAGAAGATGAGTCAAGAACAAAATTGACAGATAAGGAAATAGCATTGTCAATAGTAGAAGAAATAAAGAAAGTTCGTGTTGCATATTTTGATTTAATCTCTGGTTATCAAGAAGTTGATTATGGAAAAACTATGAATTACATGATTGAGGAATTGAAAGAATTAGAGAATGAATATTTGAGTATGTTTATTGGCAAGACAAATAGCGAAACATTTGTCAAGACATTTTATGTGATTCCAGAAGAAGGCCAAACGTCAGTTGTTTTAGGTAAATTCTCTGATACAGAAGGATTTAATGCAATAAAGACAGGGGAGAGTGTTAGAATTAATTTTACGGACATTTCAACAAGTTCTGTAATCAATAAGCTTTCTACAGATGAGATTCAGAATATGACATATAACAATAAGTTATTCTATAGAAATCCAGCGAATGTCACTATGCAGTTAAACTATGGTGACAACGTTATTTATGAAAATAGATTGAAAATAAGTCAGTTAGGAGATGTTATGTTACATCCAATGAACAAAATGAGATTGCTATTTGACACGAATACCGGACAAATCTTATCAATTATAAAAGAATAAAAAAAGACGCTTTAAAGCGTCTTTTTTTACTTGTAGATTTAATTAAAATGGCAAATCGTCACCATTATCTGTTTCAAAATATTCTGTTACAGGAATATTTGCTTGAGGTGTAGCGAACTCTTGAGGCTGTTGCATTGGTTGTTGCATTGGCTGAGTTTGTGGAGCCATTTCGAGGTCAAATCTGAAAGGTCTGACGTCTGTATACCATTTGCCGTTGAATTCTCTAGATTCGATGCTGATTTGAGCTTTGATAGTTTGGCCTGGAGTGAAGTTTTGAGCTTCAGCGACGCGATCGCCCCAGCAAACCAAACATACTTGTTTAGGATATTGCTCAATAGTTTCAATAATAAGTTCTTGTTTTCTCCATGCGCCGCGTGGGCTTGTTCCTTCAGTTAAATTACCTAAGCGAACGACTTTACCTTGAATTTCCATCTTTTTATATTTTAATTATTGATTACTAAAGAATTAAGAAATGTAATTCGTTTCTGATTCTCATTAGCAAAGGTATCAAAAATTATCGTACGAAAATATGATAATTCATAATAAAATTGCTTTTTAACAATAATTAACTTTTATAGTGCCTTATGTTAAATAGAATTAACATTGGGCGTTTAAGTGCTTAATTTACAGGATTTATTTTTTAGCCACTTTTATTAAATAATAAACATTATGTTAAATAAGGTTTGAATGGGTATAAAAAAAGAGTCATAAAGTATTCCACTCTATGACTCTTTATAATTTGAGTTTTTATTCTATTATTCAGCTGTTTCCAATGCTTTTGCTTTGTCCATCATCTTCAAACGAACATATAATGTTCTCAAAGCTTGGCGGATAGCTGCATCGTCTGGAACCATTTCGTAAGCTTTTTCTACGTATGGTAAAGCTTGTTCATCGAATCCTTTAGCTTCAGCAACCATGATATCGTATTTCTTTTGTGACTCTCTGTCGAAGCCTAATTCATTAGCTGCGTTGTACAAAGCTGCTGATTTGTCAATGTACATACTGCCGATATTGATATATGAATCAACGTGGTTTGGATCCAATTCAAGAGCTTTTTGATAGTAAGCTAAAGCTGATTCAATGTTGTATAATGTTGATTCTTGATTGCCGTAAATTGTTCCTAAAATGAAGTAATAAATTGGGTTTGTTGTTTGTTTAACAGCCATTGCTTCAATTTGGTCAACGATTTCAGCTTCTCTACCAAGTTTCAAATAAGCATTGATTTGTTCGTTGATAAGATTTTCATCTTCTGGGAATTTAGCTCTACCTTCATTGAAGTATTTGAGCATTTCTTCATCATTTCCTAATTGGCCGTTAGCAACTGCTAAATATTGGTAAACTTTTGCTGATTCATATTGGTTTGCCAATAATTGATTGCAGATTTCAACTACCATTTCATATTCTTTAGCATTGTAAAGAGCGATTTGTGCTGCGATAAGCAATGCTTCGTTATCTGGTTGGCCAATGACTAAATTTGATTTATATGCTGACAAATAGCAATCAATAGCGTCTTTATATTCTCCATTTTCGTATGCAACAGCACCTTTATTGAAGTAATTTGATGTAATTGATTGAATATGTTGATAAATATCAAACATATTTTGTCTGTCGTTTGCATAAGCTGGGTCTAATTCAATGATTTTTATGAAAGCATTGAGACTTTTGTTCAATGCATCTGGATCTAATTCGTTGAATTCTGGATAAGCAGCGATTTTATAATAAACGATGCCATAGTAATGCCATGTTCTTGCTTCGTTTTTTGTTTCTTCATGTTCTGCTGCCAAGTCGATAGCTGTTTTAGCTTTGCCGAGTTCTATCTTAGCAAAACCCATTTGTTTTGCAGCTTTATCAGCTCTGTTTTGTTTGTTCAATTGTTCAGCAGTTGTTATATAACCCTGAGCGTTTTTATTGTAATTGAATGCATTGACGCGTTCTTTGTTTTGTGCCATAGATACATTAGCTAAGAATGCTAACATAACTACCAAGAATGTCAGTTTTTTCATTTTACTTTAATTTTATGTTGTTATTTATTTATTGATTATCTGTGTTTTCTATAACTTCATTTGAAGTGTTAGTTTCATCTGTTAATGTAGCTTCATTTGTTGATTCTTCATTGTTCAGATTCTCTTCGTCTAACAATTCATCTTCAGTTTCAATGATGTCAGCACTTACTTTAGTAACGGCAGCAATCTCATCATTATTGCGTAAGTTAATCAAACGGACACCTTGAGTTGCACGGCCCATCACTCTTAATGTCTCGACAGCTATACGAATCAAGATACCAGACTTGTTGATAATCATCAAGTCGTCACCGTCTTGAACGTCTTTAATAGCGATCAAGTCGCCTGTCTTATCAGTGATGTTGAGTGTCTTGACGCCTTTACCGCCTCTGTTTGTGATACGATATTCGTCTAATTCAGAGCGCTTTCCGTAACCTTTTTCAGAAACGACCAAGATGTCTGATGTTCCGTTTGGATCAACGCAGATCAAGCCTACTACTTCATCAGTTTCTTCGTCTGCCAAAGTGACGCCCTTAACGCCAGAAGCGCCTCTACCCATTGGTCTTACAGTGCTTTCGTTGAATCTGATAGCACGACCGGAACGGAGAGCCATCAACATTTCCTGTTGTCCGTTTGTGAGACATACAGAAAGCAGTTCGTCGCCTTCTCTGACTGTCAATGCGATGATACCGTTTTGACGTGGACGTGAATAAGCTTCGAGGGTTGTCTTCTTGATGATACCTTTCTTAGTAGCCATGATGACATAATTATTATTAATGAAGTCTTCATCGCTTAAAGTTGGAACATTGATGAACGCTTTAACTTTATCGCCTGGTTCAAGGTTGATAAGGTTTTGAATTGCGCGACCCTTGCTTGTCTTTGTTCCTTCTGGTATTGAGAATACTCTGAGCCAGAAACACTTGCCTTTTTCAGTGAAGAAGAGCATATAGTTGTGGTTTGTTGCCACGAAGAGATGTTCGATGAAGTCTTCGTCGCGGGCGTCGGAACCTTTAGATCCCTTACCTCCCCTACTTTGTCTTCTATATTCGCTGAGGTTTGTGCGTTTAATATAATTGAGGTGTGAAATTGTCACCACAACTGGATCGTCTGAAATCAAGTCTTCGATTCTGATGTCATCAGCTGAATGTTCTATGATAGTTTTTCTTTCATCGCCATATTTTTCTCTAACAGCGATGAGTTCAGTCTTGATGATATCGAATTGCATGTCTTCATTATCAAGAATATCTTGTAAATGTTTGATAAGACCGTGTAATTGTTCCAATTCGTCCAATATCTTCTTGATTTCGAGGCCTGCCAACTGACCGAGACGATATGCTACGATAGCTGCTGCTTGAGGATCGTCGAAACCGAATTGATCCATCAATGCTTGTTTTGCTTCAGAAGAACCGCCTTTACAAGCTCTGATTGTTGCGATGATTTCGTCAACGATATCAATGGCTCTAGCGAGACCTTCTAATATATGAGCACGTTTTTTAGCCTCGTTCAAATCATGTTGAGTACGACGTATCACAACTTCGTGACGGTGTTCAACATAATATTGAATCAATTGCTTGAGGTTTAATGTCTGTGGACGGCCTTTTACCAAAGCGACGTTATTTACAGAATAAGAACTCTGTAATCCTGTCATTTGGAATAATTTGTTAAGAACTACGCTAGAAACGGCATCTTTCTTCAATTCATAGACGATGCGCATACCGCTGCGGTCCGATTCGTCGCGGATGTCGGCTATGCCTTCAAGTTTCTTATCGTTTATAAGTTCGGCAGTCTTCTTGATCATGTCGGCCTTATTTGTCTGATAAGGTATTGAAGTAGCGATGATTCTTTCGTGGTTGCCGTGAGTTTCTATTGTTGTCTCGGCGCGCAATATTATTCTGCCATGACCTGTCTCGAAAGCGTCTTTAACACCTTCGTAGCCATAAATGATACCGCCTGTAGGAAAATCAGGAGCTTTGATATATTGCATCAACTCGCTGACTGTTATCTCTTTATTATCGATATAAGCAATAATACCGTCGATAACTTCCTTTAAGTTGTGAGGCGCCATATTAGTTGCCATACCGACTGCGATACCGCTGGCACCGTTAACCAAGAGATTAGGAATCAATGCTGGGAGTACTACTGGCTCTTTTTCAGAGTCGTCGTAGTTGTTTTGGAAATCGACAGTGTCTTTGTCGATATCGACCAACATTTCCTCAGCAATCTTCTTTAATCTAGTTTCGGTATAACGCATAGCAGCTGCGCTGTCGCCGTCTATAGAACCATAGTTGCCTTGTCCGTCAACCATAGGGTAACGCATGTTCCAAGGCTGTGCAAGACGAACCATAGCGTCATAAACAGAACTGTCGCCGTGTGGGTGATACTTACCTAAAACCTCACCTACAACCTTAGCTGATTTCTTATATGGGCGGTTTGATAATAATCCCATATCCATCATGCCGTATAAAATACGACGATGTACAGGCTTTAATCCATCTCTAACATCTGGAAGAGCACGTGCAACGATAACAGACATCGAATAGTCGATGTAAGACGATTTCATGTGATTCTCAATGTTAACAGGAATTATTTTTTCTCCTCCTAATTGTTCTTCCAATTGTTCTTCCATCTCTTATTTTTTAGAAATTTTCTTTAAATTTAAGTAGCAAAAATAATATTTTTTTTCTTTGCTTCTGCCCTATTGCAATTATTTTTTCAACTTTTTTTTACAACAAAATGTTATTTACTGACAGATGGAAAAATGGTGTGGATTTTGTTATTATCTTTGCACAGGATTTCTTGTCATGTATGACAAAATTTACTATTTGATTTTTTAAATAATAACTGAAATATGGACGCTAAATTTTCTCCAAGAGCTCGTGAAATTATGTTCCGCAGTCATGAAGAAGCTGTGAGGTTGGGTAATTCCTACATTGGTCTGGAACACGTTTTCCTGGGAATCATTGACGGAAAAGACAATAACGTAACTAATATTCTTGACGAATTAAAACTTGATATTGAGGCATTTAAGCAAAAACTTATAGCTTCGATAAAGTCTAATATTATTGAAAAAAGTAATACAGACAACATTCCTCTTACCAAGCAAACTGAACGTGCTTTAAAGTTCACTTATATAGTAGCGAAAGAATTTAATTGTGAATATATTGATCCGGAACATCTTATGTTGGCTATACTTCATGATGACAACAATATAGTTTCACAGCGTCTTGAGTACGAAGGTATCAATTATGACATATTTAAAAGTAGAGTCAAAAAGAATAATATGGAAGATAATATTGTGAAGAAGGAAGACATTGTAGAAGAACCACAGAACTCTCTTTTTGAAGATGATGATGATTTAGAAGAGATTAAGCCAAAAGAACCTGCACAGCGCAAGACTTCTAATGCGAAATCGAAGACACCGGTATTGGATAACTTTGGCCGTGACCTGACGTTAGCAGCTGCTGAAAATCGTCTCGACCCTATCGTTGGTCGTGAGAAAGAATTAGAGCGTGTGGCACAGATACTTAGCCGACGCAAAAAGAACAATCCTATTTTAATCGGTGAGCCGGGCGTAGGAAAATCTGCCATTGCAGAAGGCCTTGCTCTTCGCATTGTCCAACGTAAGGTCTCACGCACTTTGTTTAACAAACGCATCGTTATGCTTGACCTCGCTTCTGTCGTGGCAGGAACAAAATACAGAGGTCAGTTTGAGGAACGTATCAAATCTATACTCAATGAGTTAGAGAAAAACCCAGAGATAATATTGTTTATAGACGAGATTCATACTATTGTAGGTGCTGGCAATGCTAACGGTTCCCTTGACGCAAGCAATATGCTAAAACCGGCTTTGGCTCGTGGCGAGTTGCAATGTATTGGCGCAACGACATTGGATGAATACAGACAATATATTGAAAAGGACGGCGCTTTAGAACGTCGTTTCCAAAAGGTTTTGATAGAACCAACTTCACCAGAGGAAACTGTTGAAATTCTGAATAATATAAAAAGTAAGTACGAAGATCATCACCTCGTAAAATACGATGACGATGCTATAGAAGCTTGTGTGAAACTTACCGAACGTTATATGTCAGATCGTCATCTTCCTGACAAAGCTATTGATGCTCTTGATGAAGCAGGTTCACGCGTTCATATAAGCAATATCAATGTTCCTTGTAGAATTATTGAATTGGAAGAGAAATTGGAAGATATTCGTGAGGCTAAGAAACTTTCTATCGCAGAACAGCGTTTTGAAGATGCTGGCCAGCAACGCAGTGAGGAGTTGATAATCCTTGAACAGCTTGAAAAAGAGAAAAAAGATTGGGAGGATAAGAGCAAGGTCCAGCGTGAAGTGGTTACAAAAGAGAATGTTGCAGAGGTGATTGCAATGATGACAGGTGTGCCTGTACAAAGAATCGCCCAAAATGAAAGCGACCGTCTGCTTCAGATGGATGAGGAATTGAAGGGTTCAGTTGTTGGACAAGATGATGCTATCAAGAAGATAGCCAAGGCAATACGTCGTAACAGAGCTGGTCTTAAAGATCCTAACAAGCCTATTGGAAGTTTCATTTTCTTGGGCCCTACAGGTGTCGGTAAGACATATCTCGCTAAGGTTTTAGCTAAATATCTCTTTGATTCTGAAGATACTTTGATTCGTATTGACATGAGTGAATATATGGAGAAATTTGCCGTTTCTCGTTTGGTAGGAGCGCCTCCGGGTTATGTCGGTTATGAAGAAGGAGGTCAGTTGACAGAGAAAGTTCGTCGTAAGCCCTACTCTATTGTTTTGCTTGACGAAATTGAAAAGGCACATCCAGACGTATTCCATCTCTTGCTGCAAGTTCTCGATGACGGTCAGCTGACAGATAGCTTAGGTCGTAAAGTTGATTTCAAGAACACTATTGTCATTATGACATCGAATATAGGTTCACGTCAACTGAAGGATTTCGGACAAGGTGTAGGCTTTGGAACGCAGGCTAAAAAGGATGCTAAGGACGAATATAGCCGTGGCGTGATTGAAAACGCATTGAAGCGTTCTTTCGCTCCAGAGTTCTTGAATCGTATTGATGATGTTATAATATTTAATTCATTAGAACGTAATGATATTCATAGAATTATTGATATTGAATTAAAGAATGTCTTTAAGCGTGTAAATGAGATGGGATATCAGGTTGAACTCACTGAAAAAGCACATGATTTCATTGCTGAAAAAGGTTGGGATGATCAATATGGAGCACGACCTTTGAAGAGATCTATTCAAAAGTATGTTGAAGACGTTTTAGCAGAAGAGATTATCAAAACCAAAATCAACATAGGCGAAAAGATCATCATTGATTATGACGATGAAAAACAAGACATGGTAGTAAATATTGTACCTGCTGCAGAACGTGTTTTGACAGAATAGCATTATGAAGAATTTATCGGAACATATAAACAATCGTTTTTTTAAGGTCATAACAAAGGCCAGTCGCGCACTTAACTACGAATCATATGTCATAGGTGGTTATGTGCGTGACATTTTGCTTAATCGTCCTTCGAATGACATTGATGTTGTTACAGTTGGAAGCGGAATTGAATTGGCAAAAAAGACAGCTGCTCTTATTGACGGAAAGAAAGAAGTCAAATATTATGGTCGATTCGGAACCGCGATGATTCGTATGAGAGACAAAGAGATAGAATTTGTCGGAGCAAGAAGAGAGTCATATGAGCCATCAAGTAGAAAGCCGATGGTTGAAGACGGCACGTTAGAAGATGACCAAAATAGACGAGATTTCACTATTAATGCATTGGCTATCAGTCTTAACGAAGATACTTTCGGAGATTTGGTAGATCCTTTCAATGGTGTTCAAGATTTGGAGGATAAGATAATAAGAACGCCGTTAGATCCAGACGTGACATATTCGGATGATCCTTTGAGAATGATGCGTGCTATACGTTTCGCCACACAACTTCATTTTACCATTGAGACAGAGTCGTTTAACTCTATAAAGAGAAATGCGGAGAGAATCAAAATCATCTCAATGGAGCGTGTTAATGAGGAACTTAATAAGATTTTACTTTCTCCAAAACCAAGTATCGGCTTTAAATTGCTTGATACTTCTGGTTTGTTGAAGATAATATTTCCTCAACTTGCAGCCTTGAAAGGCGTTGACGTACAAGATGGCAGAGCTCATAAAGACAACTTCTATCACACAATGGAAGTGCTTGATAATGTTGCCGATGCTGGTGGTGATTTGTGGTTGAGATGGGCTGCCGTATTGCATGACATAGCAAAACCTTTGACAAAGAAGTATGACAAGGAAATCGGATGGAGTTTTCACGGTCATGAGATAAAAGGTGCCAAAATGACACCTAAGATTTTTGCAGCATTGAAACTGCCTCTTAATGAGAAGATGAAATATGTACAAAAACTTATTTCGCTTCACCTACGCCCTATCGCTTTGGCGCAAGATGAGGTAACTGATTCTGCCGTAAGACGTTTGCTCTTTGATGCAGGCGACGATATTGATGATTTGATGATACTTTGCGATGCTGATATCACTTCTAAAAATGAAGAGAAAAAGGCTAAGTATCATAATAATTTCCAATTGGTTAGAAAGAAACTTAAGGAATTAGAGGAAAAAGATCATCTTAGGAACTGGCAGCCTCCGGTCAATGGTGAAGTCATTATGACTACTTTCGGTATCACAGAAGGTAGAAATGTCGGTATTATCAAGACTGCCATCAGAGAAGCAGTGTTGGACGGTATTATTGGAAATAATTTTGCTGAAGCTTACGAGTTTATGAAAGCGGAAGGAATGAAACTTGGACTTACTGTAGTACAAGAAGTTACTGAACCGATAGAAGTAAAATCAAACGGTCCTGTTCCAAATAAAATCGAGAAATGATGAAGGATAAATATCTTGTTGTGATAGCAGGTCCGACAGCCTCGGGAAAGACAGCTACTGCCATAAAAGTCGCTAAGGCCCTCGGCACAGAAATCATCTCTGCCGACAGCCGGCAGTTTTATAAAGAGTTGCCCATTGGCACAGCAGCGCCTACACCTGAAGAACAAGCTGAAGTTCAGCATCATATGATTCATAATCTTAATGTTGAAGACAAATACGATGTTGCGGATTACGAACAAGATGTTCTGAATTTATTGAATCAATTATTTGTAAATCATGATGCTGTGGTTTTAACTGGCGGTTCTGGTTTGTTCATTGATGCTGTCTGTAAAGGCCTTGATTCAATTCCTGATATTTCCGAAGAAGTAAGAAATAAAGTTGATGAGTTATACAAGAAAGGCGGTTTGATTGCTTTGCAAAACGAAGTGGAACGTCTTGATCCAGAATATTATAATATTGTAGACAAATACAATCCACGTCGTTTACAACGTGCTGTCGAGGTTTGTTATCAGACGGGTCTTACCTATTCTTCTTTTAGAAAAAACACTGTCAAACAGCGTGATTTCAAGATAATTAAAGTCGCTTTGCTTTGGGAAAGAAGTGAACTTATCACGAGAATCAACAAGAGAGTTGATATTATGGTTAACGAAGGTCTTGTTGAAGAAGCGAAAGCAATGTATCCTAAACGTCATCTAAATAGTTTGAATACAGTTGGTTACAAAGAAATATTTGAACATTTTGATGGCAAGGTTTCTCTTGACGAAGCAATTGAAAACATTAAAATCAACACTCGTCAATATGCGAAAAGGCAGATGACTTGGTTGAGGAAAAACAATGATTATAAATGGTTTACTATTGATGAACAGGAAGAAATGTTAAAATATATTAACTCTGTCATCAATGGTGAGAGTGAAATTCAATAAGTCCTTCAATTGGATTTTTAACAATCTTACTTGTTTTTAAACCTTGATTTTCAAGATGTTCGCTTAATGTGTCTTGGAAATAATATGCTATTGATCCGACAAATCCTATTTCCAGATCTTTTGGTGCTTCATATCTTAAGATGAAATATTTGATGAATTCGTCGAAGCATTTTGAGCAGATGGCTTTTATGTAATCGTGTTCTTTGTTTTCGTACGCAAATCTTGATAATGAGGCTAAATATTTGGAAGCCTGTGTTTTATGGTAAATATTATCAATTACAGAAACGATGTTTATATCATATTCTCTTTCAAACTTTTCAGATAATTCTGTCGGCATTTTCTTGTAGAAGTAATCGCGAAGCAGTTGCTTTCCGATGTGGTTGCCACTCCCCTCATCTCCTATTATGTAACCTAATGAAACTGCTTTATTTATAATTTCTTTTCCGTCATAATGACAGGAATGGGAACCGGTTCCCAAGATGCAAGCGATGCCTTCTTTGTTGCCAAAAAGTGCGTGGCAAGCTGCCATTAAGTCATGTGTCACGATGATGTTAGCATTAAGAAAAATTGATTTAAAAACATTTTCAATAAGACTGCAATTGTCCTGATTTCCGCATCCTGTTCCGTAAAAATATATTTCTGTAATTTCTTGAATATAAGTTTTATAAGATTGGTTATCTAAAATTATACTTGAAATAGTATTTTTGTCGGTATAATTAGGATTAAAGCCTTCGGTTTGGAATTTTGAAACGACTTCTTTCCCATTTAAAATTACCCAATCAGCTTTTGTGGAACCGCAATCTATTATCAGTTTCATTGTTAATTATTTTTTGCAAACATACAAAAAAGGCTGCTCAAACGAACAGCCTTAGCATGAAAAAAACATTAATTAACTAAACTTATCAGAAGTTATATTGTAGCATCACTTGTAATCTGTTGGCTTGTCCCCAGTTGTCATTCTGGTCAACGCGTCGGCCGTAAAGGTATTCTGCGCCGAATTGAACGTTAGGTTTTGCGTACCAGAAGAAGTTGGTTGCCAAGTAGTAACCTTCTTTATACAAGTCTGTATTGTCGTAATTATCAGGAACATCGATATCAACTTGACTGAATGTGCATGACATAAAAGTTCTTGGGTTGAAGTTGTATTGCAAACCAGCGTAATATGACATTGACTTGACGTGATCTAATTTGCCAGCGTCTTTATCTTGTTGGTCAATAACATTATTAGGTAAAAAGTCTAGTTTTAATCCACTTACGTCTTGAATATATGTCGAGATGCCAGTACCGTATGCGAATTGATAATAGAATACAAGTTTTTGTTTAACTGTCACTAAACCACTAAGTTGGCAGGCGTAAGTTGAGATTATATTATTATCATCCTTAATGTTATTACGATAATTCACGTTACGAATGATACTGCTTAATCTGACGTGGCTGTCTTTGTTTTTGCCCCATGCGAATTGAATGTAAGATGGGAAGTCTGGAATGTACTGATTGGTAACGCTTTGAGCATTTGATGTTGTGAAGTCTGTACTTGGCATTTCAAGACCGAGTCCAGCACTGAAACGACCGTCTTTTCCCCAGTGGCTTCTGAAGTTAAACACGTTGTTTGTCTTGTATGTCAATCCGTTAGGGCCTTCGCTGTCGACTGTAGGAGGAATTGCAGCAGCATCGGTGAAGAGACTTGTTGTTCTACCAATGAGCAAACCGCCGTAAGTGATGTAAGCGTCTTGTATTTCAGGAGTGTAGTTTTGACCGCTGAAATTCATGTTGATGTAAGCGCCGAACTTGCATTTCTTGTCAGAAAGAGAGACGAGGTTGTAGAATAAACTCGATTGATTAGCATTGAATTGCAGTAATTCACCGTTTCCAGGAGCTGGGTTGATAGGAATTGCCGATGTCGTGAAATAAGCCGGGTCGTTGATTGCGCCTTTGAAGTCCACGGAGATGGTTCCTTTGACGTATCCGCCTATACCCATCAGATATTTTTGGTCTTTACTCATGAAAGCGAAAGACGGTGTCTTAGGGGCGTTGAATCTCTCCGGAGCATTCTCTTCAAAGATGATGACATAAGTGCTATCGTGAGGATTGTCGTTATTGATTATCAATAACTCGCCATGATGATGATTGTGCTTTTTTGTGATGAGGATTTCCTCTTGTGCGCTTGCGAAATGAGGAAATGCCAGCGCCGCACATAAGATTGCATAAATAAATTTAATTCGTTTCATAATACGTTGTTTTTCTCACTAAACAATGATGTGGTTCAATGGTTCATCAGTATTAAAATATGGGCAACAAAATTTCATTACTAAATATGAATAATATATTTTTTTTATTAGATTTGCATCTCATTTTATAATGAGCGTGTAATTGAATTTATTTTTAACAAAAAAAGTAAACAAGAATTATGAGAAGATGGCGCATTGAAGATTCAGCAGAACTTTACAACATTAACAACTGGGGAATCAACTATTTCTCTATCAATGACAAAGGTAATGTTGTCGTGACTCCTCGCGAAGGTTGTGCTTCTGTTGATTTACGCGAATTAGTTGATGAATTACAACTTCGTGACGTTTCAGTTCCAATGTTAATACGTTTCCCAGACATCATAGACACTCGTATTGAAACCATCGATTCATGTTTTAAGTCAGCGGCTGAAGAATATGAATACAAAGGAAAGAACTTCATCGTCTTCCCTATCAAGGTTAACCAGATGCGTCCTGTAGTCGACGAAATCGTAAGCCACGGTAAGAAATTCAATATCGGTTTGGAAGCTGGTTCTAAACCTGAATTACATGCTATCATTGCATCAAATACAGATACTAACTCATTGATTATCTGTAATGGATATAAAGATGAAAGTTTCATTGAGTTGGCTCTTCTAGCTCAAAAGATGGGCAGAACAATCATCATCGTTGTTGAGAAACTTAATGAGTTGAAACTCATCACTCGCGTTGCAAAACGTTTGAAAGTCGTTCCAAGCATTGGCGTGAGAATCAAATTGGCAAGCTCTGGTAGCGGCAAATGGGAAGAATCAGGCGGCGACGGCAGCAAGTTCGGTTTGACAACATCAGAATTGCTTGAAGCTCTTGAATATCTCGACAAAAACAATATGAAAGAATGCTTGCGTCTTGTTCACTATCATATTGGTAGCCAAGTAACTAAGATTAGAAGCATTAAGATTGCTTTGAAAGAAGCAGCACAGTTCTACGTTCAATTACATAAAATGGGATTCAACATTGAATTCGTTGACGTCGGCGGCGGTTTAGGTGTCGACTATGACGGTTCTCGTTCAAGCAGTGCAAGTAGCGTAAACTATAGCATTCAGGAATATGTCAACGACGTAATATTCTCTGTTGTAGACGCTTGCGACAAAAACGACTTGCCACATCCTAACGTAATTACAGAGTCTGGTCGTGCTTTGACAGCTCATCACTCAGTTCTTATTTTCGAAGTTCTTGAAACAGCATCATTGCCTGAATGGGACGACAGCGAAGAGATTTTGGAAGATGACCACGAATTGATTCACGAACTTAACGAGGCTTGGGATAAGCTTACAAATAAACAGTCATCGATGCTTGAGACATGGCACGACGCTCAACAAATCAGAGAAGAAGCCTTGGATTTGTTCAGCCTCGGACTTCTTGACATAAAATCAAGAGCTAAAGTAGAGAGATTGTTCTGGTCAATAGCAAGAGAAATCAACCAATTGACTTCAGAATTGAAACGTATTCCAGAAGATTTTAATAACTTGCCTAAATTATTGGCTGACAAATATTTCTGCAACTTCTCATTATTCCAATCATTACCAGATGCTTGGGCTATAGATCAGATCTTCCCTATCATACCAATCCACAGATTGGACGAACAACCAACTAGAATGGCAACATTGCAAGACGTCACTTGCGACTCCGACGGTAAAGTCTCTTCATACGTAACGACAAGAAACCAGTCACATACAATGCCTGTTCACAATATGAATTCAAAGGATCCTTATTATATAGGAGTATTTTTGGTTGGTGCTTATCAGGAAATCCTCGGCGACTTGCATAACTTGTTCGGTGACACCAATGCTGTTCACGTCACTGTTGATGAAAAAGGTTATTACATCGACCAAATCATTGATGGTGAGACTGTAGCTGAAGTTTTGGAATATGTACAATATAGTCCAAAGAAATTGGTTAGAACAGTTGAATCATGGGTGACAAGCTGCGTTAAACAAGGCAAGATTACCGTTGAAGAAGGAAAAGAATTCTTATCTAACTACAGATCAGGATTGTACGGATACACATATTTGGAATAAGACACCAAGACTCTGAGACACCGAGTCAGCAAGATAAAATCCCGTAGAGAAGCTATTATTCTTTACGGGATTTTTTATGTCAACGGACAACGGACAACAGACTTTGGGTATGATTTATTTTACATGACTAAAAATCACAACTTTAGTCATTTGCCATTCGCCTTTAGACGTAAAAAAGGCTACCGAAGTAGCCTTTCCATTAATTGAACTTATAAATAATAGGTATTGTGAATTGTGTCCTTACGACTTCACCTTTGTGTTGTCCTGGATTCCATTTTGGCATTGAAGAAACAACTCTTAATGCTTCTGCATCACATTCTTTGTCAATGCCTCTCATGACTGCCGCATTGGTGATACTGCCGTCTTTTTCAACGACAAAAGTAACAAACACTCTTCCTTCGATTTTGTTGTCTATCGCTGATTGTGGGTATTTGATATTTTCTTGAATGTATCTCATCATCTCATTTGGTCCGCCAGGATATTGTGGCATCGCATCTGAAACTCTGTAAATGGAGTCTTGAACAGTTTCAAGTTCTGTAGCAGGAGTCTGTTGTTTCTCCTCATTAGGTTTTACGTTATCACATTGAATGTTAAGCAAAATCAACAATGCAAATACCGGAAGAGTCAGCAACACCTTGATTACCGAACCCTTTACTTTTTGATTTTTCGTAATCATACTAATTCTTTTTTTGGTTAATAAAAAACTGAAATTATTAGCTATCGTGCTAAAGTCGTCAGCCGTGCACTGCTGTAACAATAACATCATATAGTTCGATTTTTCGTCTTCATTCTTAATCGCTTCGCTGTCGGCAATAAATTCATGATTGTTCTTCAACTCGTTCTTAATCATCCTAATGAAAGGATTGAACCATTGGAAGGCAATCATTATCTCCATAAGAATAACATCAACGGAATGATGGTTCTTCACATGACTCATCTCGTGTTTTATAATCATTTCATCGAGATTGTCTTTCGGAATGTAAATGTTTTTTAAGAATGAGAAAGGAACGTGACTTTCATTTGTATATATAAAATTAACATTATCAATTGTCTCAATCTTCTTCCCTGCTTTAATCTTATAAATTTTAAAGATATTATAAACGAATTTCATCAGGAAGAAAACCACACCTATTATATATAAGTATGAAATTATATCTGTGAAAGATAATGTTTTTGTCACAACTGGAGCTTCTATCATCGCGTCGCTGTAGAATATCACATCCATTTCTTGTTTAAATGAAGGCATTTCCTGAAACTGCTGTCCTTCAATGCTTATTCTGATGAAAGGAAGCGCAAAAGCGAAAATGGAAATCGTAAGCAAGACGATTCTGTTGAGCTGGAATCTGTTGCTGTTGCGGAATAATAGTTTGTAAGCGAAATACAAAACCATTGTCGCTACAAATGTCAATATCAAATTAGTTATCATAGTTATTTCTTTAAAGCTTTATCAATCATGTTTTTAAGTTCTTGCAGCTGCTCAATCGTGAAGTCTTCTTTCTGGGTGAAAGCGGAGACCAACTCGCTGTAGGAGTTATTAAAATAATTTTTGACGAGACCGCAGAGTGATTTGTGCGAATAATCCGATTTTGAAATCAAAGGATAATATCTGTTCGCCTTGCAGAATGTCTCGTGTGCTACGAATCCTTTCTTCTCGAGAATTCGCACTATCGTAAGCACTGTGTTATAAGCTGGTTTTGGTTCTGGGAAGTTCGCCATTATCTCATTTGCGAAGCCTTGTTCTATCTTCCAAAGCACTTGCATCACTTGTTCTTCCGCTTTCGTAAGCTCTTTTATATTTTCCATAGAATTATATTTTTTAGAATTAACGATACAAATGTATAATATATTTTATAATTATGCAACTAAATTTTTAGTTATAAATAAAAATATTTTTTTCTCGCAGAGACGCAGAGGAACTAAGAACTCTGAACTAAGAACTAAGAACTAAGAACTCTGAACTCTGAACTCTGAACTAAGAACTTTGAACTTTAAACTTTAAACTTTAAACTTTAGTCCTTAGTCTTTAGTCTTTAGACTTTTTATGGCGTTCCGGCTATCGCCGTCGGGCTTTCCGCTATATCTTTTTCCGCTGCGCTCCAAAAGGATGCCGCTTCAATCCCTAACGCATTGGGTGCTACTGACTCCCAGTCGCTACTCCTAATTGATAAGGCGTTGCCTTATCCTATATTTGTTTCGCCCTTTCAGGGCTTTAAAATCTCTCGCAAAAACGCAGAGGAACGCAAAGAAAATCTCGTCCCCAAATCCCGTTCCCAAACAAAAAGACGCATCAACGACATATTGTTTATTTTCATCGGTGTCGTTGACACGTCTCTACAACTCCTAACTCCTAATTCCTAACTCCTAACTAATCCTAAGGTCTTGTAAAATAGCATATTCGCACTCTCCTATTCCAGTGACGACGATTTTAACTGCCTTGACTGCTTGTTCTGGATGTATTTCTGCTTTGTAACCGTCGAAGTAATCATAAACGAAGTCTTCGCCTTTGATGAAGTTTTCGCCATCGTAAGAATATTCGATTCTAGCGTTTGGAAGTCCGACAATTGCCAATCCGTAATGTCCTGTTCCAACTAAAATCTTTTCGCATTCGACAGGATTTTCAAATGTGTATAAGAAATAATCGCCGGCTTCAACAGGACGCGCTGTATTGCAATATGTATTCATATTATAATCAACCAAGACGTTGATGTCTTGTTCCATCGGAACGTTAGATGTGATTGTGGTCGCTGGTTTTTGATAATGATATAAATCAATGTTTTGTGCGCCTCTTGCGATGCTTGGACGTTCTTTGTAGAATGTAGCGAAGCGGTAGTTTTCTGGCTTATCTGTAGTTATTGCTTCTATATATTCCGCTGATTCTAATGTAGGTGTCGATTTGTCATCGGTGTAGCGAATGACTAAGAAGTCGTAGTCTTTTTCAGCGACGAGTTTGCCGTCTTCGTATTTCACTGTAGGTGGTGCTACTCTGAACTCGAAGTTCATATTATAAAGTCTCTCCAAATGACTGTCGTACAATCTCTTCTTGAAATAGTCGAGGTTTCTGTCTTCGTAAGCTGACCATCCTATTTCTGAGAGCACCAATACTTTAGGGAAAAGCTGATAATGTGCGTAACCTGGAACCTGACCGCATTCTGTCCAAAGACCGCCTTGTGGACCGAGGACGAGTTTTTCCTCTTCTTCTGTCAACTCGAAATTACCTATTGGGTCGAAAGAATAAACGGTGTCTAATGGAATGATAGCTGCCCATTTAAGACCGCGTTCGTCTGGAGATTGTTTCATGTCAAAGTACATGTATTGAGACACTTGCATAACTGTAGGCTGACCGGCTTTTACAGATTTGATGCCTCTTTCTGAGTTTTGCCAGACGTAAGGAATGGTTGTCTCAAGGAGATTTCCGCCATCGAGGATTTCATCCCATCCTGCCATTGTCTTTCCGTATTTTGCTAATATCTTTTCTATTCTTCTTACGAAATGGTTTTGTAACTCAACGAGTTCTGTCATTTCTTTTTCTTTCATAAGACTTTGACATACTTCGCAGTCGCGCCATGAGTTCATATTGACTTCGTCAGCGCCGATATGATAAATCTTGCTTGGGAAAAGGTCTACCAATTCAGCAAAAATGTTTTCAAGCATCTCGTAATTCTCTTCACGACCGACACACCAAACGTTGTTTGACTCGCCTTGTACGCTAAGATGTTTAGAATCAATGTCGCAAACGATTTCTGGATATGTCACAGCGACAGCCTTGCTATGTCCTGGCAAGTCTATTTCAGGAATGATATTGATGTTTCTGTCAGCAGCAAACTTCACTATGTCTTTGATTTCTTCTTGTGTGTAGAAACCGCCGTTGCGTTCGTTGCCAGAGCCGTAAGCTGGCATGAGAAGTTCGTTAGCTCCGCGCCAAGCTCCTAATTCTGTGAGTTTTGGATATTGCTTTATCTCAATTCTCCAGCCTTGGTCATCGGCGAGATGCCAGTGGAAATTATTGATTTTATAATGTGCCAAGCCATTCAAAAGATGTTTGATGAAATCCACATCGAAGAAAGTGCGTGAGCAATCCAACATCAAACCTCTGTATTTAAAACGTGGATTGTCATGGATGTTTAATGATGGGAACATCACGCCAGCAACTTTTACTGCATCTTCTGAATAGATGTCGTTTGGCATCATCTGAATCAAGGTCTGGATTCCGTAAAAGATACCAGCAGCGTCGATAGCGTAAATGTCTATTTTATCGAGACTTACACTCAAAAGATAAGCTTCTTTGTCGTTTTTCAAACCTAAGTTTTCGCATTCGCTTGGATCTACGATATTAAGGCTGACATAATTATTTTCAGCTTTATCAGTAATCTTAAGATTTGATTTGAAAATGTTTTTAAGATAAGACTGTAAAAACTCAGCATTGAATTTATTTGCCTCATTTTCATACACGATGACGGTTTCTTTATTGATTTGGAAACCATTGTCGTTCAAGGCAACCACCATTTCTTGTGGAATCGGAACGATGTCGAGATTAGCATCGACGACCTTTGCATTATCTTCAACACATGAAGAAAGCAAAGCGATAATTGTTGTTAATAAGAATAGTTTTTTCATTTTCTTTAGGCTATGGGCTGTGAGCAATGAGCTACGAGCCTTGGTTATTAATTTGTTTAATTCTATTATAATTCCTGATTTAATCAGACGCATCAACGACATATTGTTTATTAATATTGTGCCTTGAGATACGTATCTACAACTCCTAACTCCTAATTCCTAACTGTTTCACTTCCATTTTTCTTCAACTTTATTTCCTTAACGGAATTATCAGGCATTAATATATAATAGGTGCCTCCTATTTTTGATTTTATCTTGATTTTTTGAACGTTTCCGTTTTCCCAGTAGCAGTCTACTACTGCGCCATTTTCTGCGCAGAGACCTTTGAAGTGACCGGTCTTCCATGCTGATGGCAATGCAGGCAGCACTTCAATGAATCCGTCGTGTGACTGAAGCAGCATCTCTGCGATGCCGGCGGTTCCTCCGAAGTTGCCGTCGATTTGGAATGGCGGATGAGCGCAGAAGAGATTTGGATATGTGCCTGCTCCTACTCTGTCGCCGACCATCGCTGGTTGAAGCAGGTTCTTAAGGAGTTTGTACGCACGCTCGCCATCATGAAGTCGCGCCCAAAAGTTAATCTTCCAGGCTCGCGACCAGCCTGTACCTTCATCACCACGGCGTTCTAACGAAATCTTACATGCTTCGTAAAACTCAGGTGTCTTGGTCTTTGTTATCAAGCGTCCCGGATGCAAGCCAAAGAGATGCGACACATGACGATGGTGAATCTCAGGTTCTTCGTAATCGACAAGCCATTCTTGGAGATAGCCTTCTTCGCTAATCTGCATTGGCGGAAATTTAGTCAAGGCGTTTTTCAAAGTGTCGCAGAATTCTTTATCGATGTTCAATAATTCTGCTGAACTAATTACGTTTTGATATAACTCAGTGATAATCTGTATATCCATCGTCGGTCCCATGCAGACGCTGGCTGTTTTTCCGTCAGGGAGATAGAATGAGTTCTCTGGTGATGATGTAGGTGCTGTCACGAGCCATGAGTGTTCGTTTTCTTCAATCATGACGGAGTTGAAAAACTGGGCGGCACCTTTTATCACTGGATATATTTCCTTCAGATAATCAATGTCTTTTGTGAAAAGATAATGTTGGTAGAGATGTTGGCAGAGCCACGCGCCTCCGGTGTTTGTCGCGCCCCATGAAGGGTGTTCGCCTGGTGCGGTGAAGCCCCATAAGTTACAGATTGAGTGCGCGGTCCATCCGTCGGCACCGTAGAATCCTTGTGCTGTCTCTTCTCCTGATTTGACTATTCCCTTGGTGAATTCGATGAGCGGCTTGTGTAATTCTGAGAGGTTGCAGACTTCTGCGAGCCAGTGGTTCATCTGCACATTTATATTAAGGTGATAGTCGCCGTTCCATGGTGTCTGTATCGTGTTTGCCCAGAGTCCTTGTAAGTTTGGTGGCAGTAAGTCTTCGCGTGTTGAAGAAATCAAGAGATAACGTCCGTATTGGAAATACAATTCTGCTAATTGAGGATCATCTTCTTCTTGGAAATCAAAGAGTCTGTCGGTGATTGGATGATTGTCTGTGATGCCTTCTCCAAAATCTACTTCCACTCTATTGAACAGTTCCTGATATGTCTTGATATGATTTTTTCTTAATGACTTATAAGAATGTGACTTGGCTTCATTCATCAAATCATCGACAAAAGCAGTGTAATTTTCATTCTTATAATTTGTGGCGGATGAGAATATAAGTGTCAGTTCATCAGCGTTTCTTACAATGATTTTATTGTCTTTGTATTCGACATCGCCACCAACGTTATTCACTGTAAGTTTTGAAAGATATTTCATTCCTTCGTCACCATTGCTACCGTCTTTCAATTGTCCGAACATCACTATGGCATTGTCTTCTGTGAGATATTCGACGCATTCTTGTCTGTTTAAATTGATGTCAATGGAAATCATCTCTGATTTATCTGCATCGAGACGAATCACAGCGACATCAGATTCTCGTGACACGAAGTATTCGCGACGGAATTGAGCTTGGTCTGTTTCGAATTCTGTTGTCGCGATTGCATTTGTCAAATCAAGTTTTCTTGTATAACTTCTGTCTTTGAATTTTGAATTTTCATCATAAAGATATTCGATTTCTATATTGCCTAAAGTTTGGAAACAACCGAAGTTAGCGTTTGCGCCGTTGCCCCAATTGGATCCGTTATTTGAACAGGTAAAAGTATTGTATGTAAGTTCTTGTGCTTCGTGATTTTTTCCTTCAAGAAGAAGACGTTGAATCTCTGGAAGATATTCTTTGGCTTTGGGATTTGAGTAGTCAGCGACTTTACCTGACCATAATGTAATGTCATTGAGAACTATGTTTTCCTTTTCAATTCCGCCGTCAGGCATTATTCCGAGGCGTCCGTTACCTAAAGGCAGCGTCTCTTCCCAGCAGTTCGCTGGTTCTTCAAAGAAGAAATACAGTTCATCTTGATTAGAGTTAAAAAGGTCTAATGCAGTGATACACAATCCAAGAGTCATTGCTTTTAGAAGATAATGCAATTTCTTCCATTTATAAATAAGAACAAGAATTAATATGATTAAAAATACTTTCATAACCCAACATTTTTCTTCAAAAATATAACAATTTTCCTTACCTTTGTGAAATAATTTTTGATTTTAATCTACATAGATATGAACAGTATTTTTTCAAAAGTAGAGCAAAGTTTTTTGATGGAATCGGACATTACCGAAATGACCACATTGGTTCCATATATTGTAACTGACAGCGTGCCTAAGTTGGGCGTTATGACAGCTTTACGTTTCCTTGAATGGGTTTCTGAAAATCCAGAAGGCGTCATCAGTCTGTCGTCAGATAAGTCTTTAAAGAATTTTATACATTATACTCATCATTTTTTAGATACATGGAACGAAGCTGAGACTCAGAAAGTTCTTGAAAAATACGGATTAGGTGGTGTCAAGAAACCAGATCTTTCTAAACTTCACTTTGTTCAGATGGACGAGTTCTATCCTATCTCACCAAAACAGCATAATTCTTTTTATCATTATGTAAATGAGAACTTTATTAAAGGTTTTGGCTTGGATCCTAAACGTGCACTGTTCATAAACTGTGATGATATCAAATTATACGACAATAAGTCTTTCAACGAAATATTCCCTGATTTTAAGATTGATTTAAGCCTTCGTTACAGACAAGCTGAAAATGAAAAAGAAAAAGCACAACAGCAGTCACTTTTCTTGATTGACGACTGGTGTTCAAGATATGAAGATAAAATCAAGGCTAAAGGCGATATCGGATTCCTGATAAGCACATTAGGCTCTGACGGTCGTATCGCTTTCAATATCAGTGGAACAAGTCATCATTCAAATACAGAATTGCGTCAGACTAATTTCGCGACACAGGCAGACGCCGCTTCTTCATTGGGCGGCATCGAGGTCGCAAAGAATCGTCTCGTTATAACAATAGGTCTTGAAACTATTACAAGAAATCCTAAGACTGTCGCTATCGTTTGTGCTGCAGGTGAATCTAACGCAGTGACTATCAAGAACGCTCTTGAGTCAGAGATGACAACACAATATCCAGCTACTGTTTTACAACGACTTGAAAACTCTCGCTTTTATCTTACAAAAGGCGCAGCATCTCTCCTCACCGACTCCATAAATCATTATTATTTCAAAGAAGAATGGAACTTCCAAAAGACTGAAAGAGCTATCTTGGAATTATGCAAGAAACTGAATCGTTATGCTCCAAAACTTACTTTGGAAGATTTACAAAATGATGAGGTGTGCCGTATGATTCCTAACCTCAGCCTTGACACTGTAAATGAGGTGATTAAGTCTGTTGAAGATAAACTTAAGAGAGGTTCTGTGACACAGACTAATAAGGTCATCTATAACTCAGGTCCTCATCATGATGACATTATGCTTGGCATCATGCCATTGACCAACAGACAGTTGCGTCCTGCAAGCAATAAGGTGCACTTTGCCGTCATGACATCTGGATATAATTCAGTCACAAACGGATTCCTCCGCGATTCCTTGAAAATGACTCTCGATTTCCTTGAAGAGGATAAGATTCAGATGGTTCACTATCCTGATTTCTTCGAAGAAGGTTACAAACATAAATACGACAAAGACATCTATCATTACTTAGACAGCGTAGCAAGTGACAACCAATATCAGATGAACAGAGGATTCTGCCACAGACTGTTGCGTTGTTCTGTTACAATATGGCAGTTCAAAAACCTCGAAGAATTGAAAGCCAAATACAATGAAGTGATTGGCGTTTTGGAAAGAAGTTACGACGGTGAAAAGAACACTCCTGACTTACAACGTCTAAAGGGTATGATTCGTGAGTTTGAAGAAGAATTGGTTTGGGCTTATAATGGCGTTCCTGTCAAGAATGTACATCATTTGCATCTCGGTTTCTATCAAGACAGCGGCGTCACAAAAGGTCCTAACATGGAACGCGACGTTATGCCTATCTTAAACCAATTCAGAGAGATACAACCTAATATCATCAGCGTAACATTAGACCCAGAAGGCAGCGGCCCTGACACACACTACAAAGTGTTGCAAGCCACTGCAGCTGCTGTCGCAGAATGGAGCAAGGAAAAAGACTTGTCAGACTTACGCATCTATGGTTATCGTAACGTTTGGTTCAAGTTCAATCCTGCTGATGCAAATATGTATGTCCCTGTATCATTGAATGCACTCGCTGTTTTGGATAAGTCATTCACAGCAAGTTATTTGAGCCAAGTCAAAGCTGAGTTCCCAAGTCCATTCTATAACGGACCTTTCAGTGATATCTCAAAGCAGACTTGGATCAAACAATTGCAAGATATTCAATTGATTTTAGGTAAGGATTATTTCTATGAAAACCCAAGTCCGTTAATCAGATCAACACACGGCTTGATTTTCATCAAGGATATGAATGTAGAAGAATTCATCGCTATCTCAGAAGAAATGAGAAAACGCTCTGAAGAAGCAATTTGACGAATTGAAAATTGAAAGTTGAAAACTGAAAATAAAAAAGCGACTCGTTGAGTCGCTTTTTTTATTGTAGTCTTTATTTATTTGTCAGTGCTTTTATTGCTGCTATTTCTTTCCATTTCTTTCTTGCCTCATCGGCTGGAATGCCGAAGTAAGTCATGCCTGGAGTTGTGTCTTTATCGACGCCTGAATAAGCTAGCACTGTAGTTCCTTCTGCGATGACGAGGTCTTTATTGACTGAACCCATTGCCCAGATAGAGACGTTGTCTTTCACTACTGTGACGCCTCCTACTGAAGCGTGAGCTCCAAGGAAACAGTGTTTGCCTAATTTTGCATCGTGGCCGATTTGGACGAAGTTGTCCATCTTGGTGCCTTTGCCGACGATAGTGTCGCTTGTGACGCCTATATCGACGCAGCAGCAAGCGCCTATTTCTACGTCATCTTCAATGATGACTCTGCCGCAAGACTCGAATTTTACGAATCCTTCTGGGCGACGTTGGAAATAACAAGCATCTCCGCCGATTACACTTCCACTTTGAATGATAACATTATCACCGATGATAACGTGGTTATAAATAGTAACGTTCGGGTGGATAATGCAATTCTTTCCAATTTTAACTCTGTCACCAACAAAAGTACCTGGCTCTATGATAGTGCCCTCGCCTATCTCAGCTTTAGGACCAATCATAGCTGTTGCAGGTTCAAATCTACGATAAGACAATATCAGCTTGTTGAAAGCGTCTAAAGGACTATCGTGGATTATCAAAGCCTTGCCTTCTGGACATTCAACATCTTCGCTATTGATGATGATAGTCGTAGCCGCAGAACTTAATGCTTTCTTGTAATATTTTGGGTGATCTACAAAAGTGATGTCGCCTGGTTCTACCTCGTGGATCTCATTAAGACCGGAGATCACAAAGTTTGGATCCCCGATCATTTTCTTTGCTCCAACATAGTCAGCGACGCACTTAAGAGTCGTATTTGGATTTATTTTCATTTAATCTTAATTCAATTATTTTACACGTTCTGTGTATTCGCCTGTACGAGTATCTACTCTAATTTTATCGCCTGTGTTGATGAATAAAGGAACTCTAACTGTAGCACCTGTTTCAACTGTAGCGTCTTTCATAGCGTTAGTTGCTGTATTGCCTTTTTCGCCTGGTTCTGTATAAGTAACTTCCAAAACAGTCTTGATTGGCAATTCTGCGAAGAGAACTGTTTCTGTTGATGTATCGAATACAACTTCGCAAACGTCGCTTTCTTTGAGGAAGTCAACACCTGTGATCAATTCTTTGTTGAGAGGAATTTGTTCGTAGTCTTCTTGGTTCATAAAGATGAAATCATCACCTTCTTTGTAAAGATATTGATATTGACGGCGTTCAACGCGTACGTCTTCAAGTTTCTCACTAATGTCAAAACGATGTTCTAATGTACGACCGTCAACAATGCTCTTCAATGTTACACGCATGAATGTGTTACCTTTACCTGGTTTTACGTGTTGGAAATCAACGCAGAAATAAAGTTTTCCGTTGAAACGGATACATGTTCCTTTTTTAATGTCTTGTGAGTTAATCATATAATTTTAATTCTATAAGTTGTTATTGTTCTTTTATTTAAAGAAATATATTGTTAATGCTACAAAAATACAAAAAAAATGTATTGAAGCAACTATTACACTATTAAATTACGACAATATCTTTCAAAATTTCTGTTCCTGAAACTCTGTTGATATTTCTTAATAAAATCGTCTTGGAATACATCAGTTCGTTTCTCAAAGAATCAGCGTCGACTTTGACATATAAAATGCCTTTTGTGATTCTTAAATCCAATGTGTGAGCGGCAATAAATCCACCTACGACATTTCTCCACGATTCGATGATCTTCATCTCGTCGAGGCTATCTTCCCTGTTATGGCGTTTGTAGAACTCGTTTATCAGTTCCGCCAATGTGTATCCGTCTTCATTCATCGTCAGTAGAAATTATTCCGTTATTAACTTTAAAAATCTTATGGTTCACAACAGTATTATCCATCAAATACTTGATTCTTTGACGTTGTGTGTCGGTGATGAACACTTGTCCGAAATGGTCGTTGCCGACGAGCTTCACAAGCTGCGCGACTCTGTTGTCATCTAACTTGTCGAAAATATCGTCTAAAAGCAATATCGGCTTATGTCCTATTTTCTTGTAATTAAAGTCGAACTGTGCAAGTTTTATAGCGATTACGAACGACTTCTGCTGTCCCTGAGAGGCAAACTGTTTTACAGGATGATCATTGATGAGGAATGTCAAATCGTCTTTATGAATGCCCACGCTAGTATATGTGCTGTATCTGTCGTGGTTGATGCTTTCCGCCAACAATTCTTCGTAAGGTCTCTCGTTAAGTGCCGAGTTATAAGTTATTGCAACTCTTTCATTTGTGCCAGATACAATTTCGTAATATTCTTGAAATACAGGTACGAATTCTTTCAGGAACTGCCTTCTTTTCTCATTGATTGGAATCGCGTTTTGAATGAGCTGCTGGTCCCACATCTCAAGCAAGGTGTTGTCCCAGAACTTGTTTTCAAGAAAGAACTTGAGCTGTTTGTTTCTCTGTTGAAGTGCCTTGTTGTAATTCAGAAGATTGTTGAGATAAGAAGCGTCGAATTGTGAAATCACGCCGTCGATGAACTTGCGTCTTGACTCACTGCCATTATTTATAAGGTCGCTGTCGTAAGGAGAAATCATCACCAATGGTATTTTGCCGATATGATCAGCGAAGCGTTCATATTCTTTCTTGTCGCATTTGAAAGATTTCTTCGATGCGTTTTTCTGTACGCAGGAAATCGTGTGAAGTTCTTCATTGTCAAAGCGGAAATCGCCGTGAACAGCGAAGAAATCTTCTCCGTGTCTTATGTTTTGCCTGTCTGTTAAAGTGAAATAGCTTTTACAAAAAGCAAGATAATATATTGAGTCCAAGATGTTTGTCTTGCCAGCCGCATTCAATCCTACGAAACAGTTGATCTTTTCGGACAGAATCAGGTCGGCCGACTGACAATTCTTAAAATTACTTAACTTTAACTCTTGAAGATACATTATTTCTTAATGTTTTTAAAGCTATCTATATTTGTTGTGATAGTGATGTAATTTGGCGAGCCATGAATGTGCATCTCTGAGCGAGAGTAACTTATGTTGAATTTATAGACATTTATAGACACGCCGTATGATAATCCGACAGCTCCTTTTTTAGTTGGACTGATCATGTTTTTACGCAATCCGTAATTATATCCTACACGCAAAGCCAAGTTCTTTCCGATATTCACTTCTCCAGCCACCACGATATGTCTTAAAAGATTATCGGCAAACTCATCCATCTTGCTTTTCTTCTTCATCTCGCCTGTCATTGGGTCGTAGTTGTTTTCTAGATCCAAAGGGTCGTCATAACTCAAATCCCATTTCTGTAGATTGTCATAAACGAAGATAAATGTCAAAGGAAGATGTTCAAGTTTCTTGGATATTCCAGCCTGCATCGTGAAAGGAAGCTTGCTTCTAAATCCTTGATAATTATTATAAAGCTCTGCGCCAATATTACGAGCCACGAGGGAAATGACCAGATTTTTTTCAGACTGATATGATCCGGCAACATCAACAGCCATGGCAAAAGACGAATTGTTTTCGTACTGCAGTCCGGCAAATTTCAGGTTAGCTCCTATACTGAATCTTTTGTTCAACTGACGTCCCCAGCCGATGTTTATTATATAGTCTGACACATGAAAAGTCGAATTATCCTGAATGCCGGTTTCATCAGTATAATAGAAATCACCATAATTGTTGTATTGCACTGATCCGACAAAACTTCCAATCTTGTCGAAGGTCCTGCCGTATTGTATTGAACCAATGTTTATGTCGTTGTAATAGTCTACATATGAAAGCGACAATGAATTGTGCATATTTGGACTTATCAAAGACGGATTGGAAACGACAGATTGAATGTCAGCATCTGAAACAGGAACGATTGTACCGCCAAGAGCGGCTACTCTGGAAGATCCCGTCATATTTAAAAAGTTATACGTACCGTCTTTCTGTTGTGCAATGGCTATAGCCGTCACAAACAAAAATGATAACAGTATGTATAACTTTTTTCTCATGGCCTAATTTTTATTAACCAACGTTATTTTAACCAAATTATTATTAAGAATCCAATAAACCTATACCTTTTTTAACGATGGCTTTTTCTTCGTTAAGTTTCTTTAAGATTCTATCCAAGATGCCATTTACGAATATCTTGCTCTTTGGTGTGCTGAAATATTTTGATATCTCAATATATTCATTCATTGTGACTTTCACAGGAATATATGGGAAACAGAGGAATTCTGTCAAGGCTAATTTCAAGATGATCATGTCCATGACGCAAACGCGTTCTTTTTCCCAGTTCGATGTGTTGGCACCGACCAATTTGCCATATTCTTCACCGTTTCTGATGACGTCTCTAAATAATTTCTTGACGAATTCTTTGTCTTCATTGACAGGATCTTTTTCTGTCTTATAAACAGATGGAAGCAAAGATGTTTCGTTGAAACTGGCTTTGAAGTCTGTGAAGAATTTTATCAACATAGATGTAACTAAATGATAGTCATCAACGAAGAATATGCTTTTTTCTTCATAGAAATCTTGAAGCAATTCAAGGTCTGAGAAGTATTCTGTTATCATTTTGACGATGAACTTCTTGTCGTGTTCAAAGTTGTCAACATCGTCTGACATATAGTCTTTATACTCTTGTGAGTTGCGCATCATATTATAATAGTTTCTTATAATATCTTGATGGTCAGCCCAATTTATTTTCAATCTTTCTTCTTCTTTGCGAAGGTCTTTGTTGTTCTCAAGAGCATTCAAGACTCTGTTGTCAACATAGCGCATGTTAGGATTCAAATCTTCCTGTGTTGGGAAGTTTTTACGTTTGTTCTCCTCTATTCTGTTTTCAGCAAAGCGTTTTGTCTCAACGAGAAACGACAATTGCCATGAGAACAAATCTTTCATCTTATCGATGCTTTCAAGCAAATGTTTTACACCATCTTCAATATGTTCTTCACCAGAACCCATATAAGCATAAACTGCTTGCAAAACCTTGACTCTTAAAAACCTTCTGTTTATCATAAAATTATATTTTAATTGTTTTACTTATTTTTTCAATGCTCTAAAAAAGAAGTTTATGTCTTTCGACAGACTGTAATCTCTTGCATACATAAGGTTGAGATGTTCTTTTTCTTCTTCAGTAAGACCTATTCTGCTCATATTAGCCGATGGATCAAAGATGCCCTTTTTGATTTTAGGCAGTCTTAGTTTTTCATGATTCTCGGTATTGCAATAACCTATCCAAGAATATTTTCCGAACAATACTTTAAAGCAGCTTTTCAAGAAATGTAAAGGTTTGTTTATGAAGAATACTAAGAAAACCCACAGCACGATTCCCATCAAAGAAGATATTATGTCGAACAGGCGTTTCTTCCTTTTGTTAGAATTAGTGCTGATGGTCTTGATGTCGATTGTATAAAGATCGCCTCTTGTGTTGATCGAGTTGCTTCCGATGATTGACAATGTGTCTTCAGGCGCGATTTTATAGTCGAGAGAAGAATGCCATTCTTCCATCTTGTCGATGATCAACTGGTGTGACAAATCCTTGGAACAGAATATTATTTCATTAATCTTGTAAATGTCGATGATATCAGGGACCTGATGTAAGTTACCAAGATAGTTTTCAGGAACATCCTTATTGTCATAAGGAGTTATAAGTCCGATGAAATCAGGTTTTATTGAAGTGCTTTGCAGAAGCTGTACGACGCGTTGTGTTTCGTCTTCGCAACCGATGACAAGGAAACGTTTCTTTGCGTTTTTGCCATATTGGAAATTAGGTCGTTTAAGCAGATATCCTATCCATCTTGTGAAGCTCATTTCTGCTGCAATCCACATCATTCCTAATAATATCAAGGCACGAGAGAAACGCAACTGTTCTGGCAGCAATGCGTATAAAACCAATATCAAGAAGCTTCCTGCGAAGACGCCGCCTACTGCTGGAGCTATTTTATATGGTTTGTCATAACCTCCTGAGAAATAGGAAGTCAACATCCATATCAACAAATATATAGGTAATATTATCGAGAATAAGATTGTAGGATAAGAACCGCTTCCGTCATAGATTAGCATATTTCCCCACATATAGCTTATGGCGGCGAGACCGGAATATCCCAAAGCCATATCTATAAGAGGCTGAACAGCTTTGCTGAAAAACTGTGACAAAAGAGCGAAGAAAGCTTTGATATAAATTGCAATGTTGATGAAGAAAGAGAATGTCTTCGCACCATCATTGGAGAAATGTTTCTTGACGAAAATCTCCATTGCCTTATAGAAAACCAGTACGTAATTTACGCTTGTTTTCTTTGTGCTTTCACCTTTATAATGGATGATTCTAGTCTTTGGATAATAGTAGTTCTTGTATCCAGCAAGTATAATTCTGTATGAAAGATCGATGTCTTCGCCATACATAAAGAATGTCTCATCAAGAAGACCGCATTTGTCCAAGGTCTCACGACGCATAAGCATGAATGCGCCAGATAGAATCTCAACTTCGTTAATCTCGTCATTGTCAAGATGTCCTAAGTAATAACGAGCGAAACGTTTTGAATGCGGGAATAATTTTGTCAGGCCGAACATCTTGTAGAAGGCTGTAGCCGGAGTAGGAAGTCCGCGTTTTGATTCTGGGAGGAATCTGCCTTTGCCGTCGACCATTTTCACGCCGAGGCCGCCTGCATCAGGATGCGAGTCCATAAATTCTATGGTCTTGGTGAAAGTGTCGTTTTCAACAACGGTGTCAGGATTCAGCAATAATACATATTCGCCTGTTGAAATCCTAATCGCCTGGTTATTAGCTCTACTGAAACCAACATTATCTTTGTTGGCAATAACTTTCACTTCAGGAAATTTCTCTGCGAGCATCTTCAGAGATCCGTCAACGGAATTGTTGTCAACGACAAACACTTCCGCTTCAACGTTGGCAATGGCCTTTCTTACTGAGAAAAGACACTGCTCGAGGAAATGCTCGACATTATAATTTACTATGACGATAGATAATTTCATGAACCAATTTAAAGTTGCAAAAATAATGTTTTTTTTGTCTGTTTTTATTAACGTTGATATAATTTTTTATTGTTTAAAAAAAAGAGAAAAAGATTTATAAAAATTATCTTTAAAATCTTATTTTTGCATAAAAATGGGATAAATGGAAAATAAGAGAAAATCACTTCGTTTTGGCTTGATGATTAACAGCTTAACAGTTGCCGCCTGGCAATATGAAACCATCAAGTCATTGATGGATAACGGAATGAAATTATCTCTTGTAATTCAAAATGCCGACGAGACACCTTCACAAGGTTTGTTGGAAAAAATCAAGCATTATCCTTATCGAAGAGTTCTTTTCAGAGTGTGGAACAGATTCATATTCAGACCGAGAAGCAAGTATCCAGCTGATATAACTGAACTTACGAAAGACACTCCGACAATATTCTGCAAGCCTATTATCAAAGGCTTCTCAACATATTTTGAAGAAATAGATATCCAAGAGATTCGTAATCAGAATCTGGATTTCATACTGCGTTTTGGCTTTGACATTGTTCGAGGCGAAGTGCTGAACACGGCTAAATACGGCATCTGGTCATTCCATCACGACGACGAAAGAATCGTGAGAGGTGGCCCTCCTGGATTTTGGGAATTCATGAAGAAAATACCTAGCAATGGTGTTATCTTACAACGTCTTACTAATAGTCTCGACAAAGGCATAATACTTAAGAGAATTCATTTCAGGACAATACTTCATAGTTACAAAGCTCATCTTGACCAGTTGTATTTCGGTTCGTCAATATTGCCTTTGCAAGTATGTAAAGAAGTGATAAACAGCGGTATGTTAAAAGGAGAAGAGTCTTCTTCTGAAGCTCCTATACTTTATGCTCCTATAAACATAAAGATGATTCAATATTTTTGGAAATCGGTTTGGAGAAGGATTGCATTTCATCTTGATGACATGTTCAGACAAGAGGACTGGAACGTGGGTTATTGCGAAGGCACAATGGAAAGCTTCATAGATTGTGAAGATAAAGAATCTCTTAATATTCAATGGTTTAAAAAGCCAAGGAAGAATTGCTATTTCGCCGATCCATTTATCATCAAGACGAAAAAAGACACATATATCTTCTTTGAATGGTATCATTATCTAAGAGGCAAAGCTGATTTGGCAGTGGCTTTGAAATCAGAAGGCTTCAAGAAATATCATAAGCTGACTAATTTCAAGGAACATCGCTCATACCCTTATGTCTTTGAACATGAAGGTAATATATATTGCCTTCCAGAAGCTAATGCAACCAGACAGGTAACGCTATACCGTTTTGATGAAGATAAGTTAACGTTAGAGAAAGACTCTGTTTTGCTGGAAGGATTCCCTGCTGTTGACGTGACATTGCATTTCCATGACAACAAGTGGTTCATGTATTTGGCAAATCAGAAGAACTCACATACTCATCTTGAGATTTATCATTCTGAAAATCTTAAGGGACCATATCAGCCTCACGACAACAACCCTGTCATGATTGATTGCGCTAAGGCTCGTCCTGCTGGCAAAATATTCACTTACAAAGAAAAGACAATACGTCCGTCGCAGAACTGCACTGAGCATTACGGACAAGCCATTACCTTGGAAGAGATTGTAACATTGACCGACAAGCAATTCGAGACAAAAGAATTCGGATGCATTTCTCCAATAGAAAACAGCGATTACAATAGAGGTATTCACACCATAAACAGTGACGATAATATCGTTGTTTTTGATGGAAAACGATTCGTTTTCACGATTTCTGGATTTAAACAACAACTTAAACAAAAGATACATAAATAAATGATAAAGAAGATATTTGGAACATTTGGGACACGTCTTTTAAATGCTTTGGTAGGCTTTGTCACTCTCTGGTTTGGAACGAACTTCCTAGGCAGAGAAGCATGGGGTATCGGAGCGACCGTTCTGGTCGATGTTTCGCTTCTTCTCATCGCTGTTGAACTGCTTTCTGGCAGCGGACTGATCTATTACACTCCAAGAAAGTCATTCGTCACTTTATTCAAGATTTCATACATCTGGACGTTCATAATGCTTGCGATATTCGCATCGGTTTTCTTTATTTTACATATCATCTCCCCTAATATATTAGACGCCTTTGTACCTAAAGGCTATGCCGTTCACATATTATTAATGGTATTCCTTTATAGTCTTCATAATTTCAATATGAACGTACTATTGGGCAAGGAACGAGTCGGGGTTCAGAATGTGTTGTTTATCATACAGTTCATGACACAACTTCTTTCAATGATATTGTTCATATTCGTGCTTGATATCCGTAACGCAGATGCTTTTGTCTATTCGCTGATAACAGGTTATGCTACCGTCAACATTTGCGGTTTCATTTGTATATTGCCTTATTTCAAAGATAACAAACACGAAGATATTATTCCAAGCGTGAAGGAAATGCTTAGTTTTGGAAGTATGATTCAGCTTTCTACATTGGTAAGCATGATCAACCGAAGGATAAGTTATTTTGTGATTAGAAAATTCTTTGGTATGTCGGAGGTTGGAGTTTACACGTCTGGCACCCAGGTTTCAGAAGCCACCAAGCTGATTGGCAACAGCATTGCGTTGGTACAGTTCTCCTCCATCAGCAATATGGATGACAAGAAGAAAGCCGCTGATCTGACAGTGACATTCCTTAAATTGGCAGTCATATTAACCGCTTTATGTATGATTGTCATCTGTTTGATTCCAAAATCAATATATGCTTGGATCTTCACCCCTGAATTTGCTGAGACAAAAGACGTGCTGATAAGTCTTAGCCCAGGAATGGTTTTCATGGCTGCCAATATGATTTTCAGTCATTATTTCTCAGGTGTAAATCTCCCCAAACATAATCTTTACGGATCTTTAACAGGATTAACAGTTACGATATTATCCATTTTCATTTTAATACCAAAGTACGGAATCATTGGCGCAGGCATCTCTGTATCATTGACTTATCTTGCGACAATCGTTTATCAATGGATAATATTCAAAAAAGATACTAATGTAAAAACAATACAACTTCTACCTACGTTAAACGACTTTAGAACTTTGGTAAGAAGTTTAAGACAATTAACAATTAACAATTAAAATTATGAGCATTTTGTCACAGATAAATTTAGTTGAGATTTTAAGTTCGTTCATCGTACTTTTTGTTATCATCGACGTAACAGGTTCAATACCAATTTTCTTAAGCTTAAAAAGCGGAGACAAAAACATCAAGGCCGGACAAGCCTGTGTTGTCGCATTGCTTATGTTCGTAGCATTCTTTTATGCTGGCGACAGACTCCTTGACTTATTCAGTGTTGACGTAGCTTCATTTGCCGTAGCTGGTTCATTTGTAATCTTTATCTTGGCATTGGAAATGGTGCTAGGTTTTGATATCATAAAATATGACAATCAAGGATCTAACGTCTCTGTTGTGCCGGTGGCGTTTCCATTGCTGGCAGGTCCAGGAGCATTGACAGCATTGTTATCTTTACGTGCTGATTATTCTGTGATTAACATCATGTTAGGTTTGATTTTAAATCTGCTTTTAGCATATATAGTAATCCGTTTCGTAGGCAAGATCGAGAAATGGTTAGGAAAAGACATAATCTTTATCTTGCGTAAGTTCTTCGGTGTCATTTTATTGGCATTGGCAGTTAAGTTATTTGCAAGCAATCTGACTGTTGTGATTGCAGAATTGGCTAAATGATTGGCAATTAGCAATTGACAAATTACAGTTAACAAATTACAATTGACAATGAATAATACGTTGATAATTATAATTGGTTTTTCCATTATATTTTTAATGACGGCATTAGGCTCGTCGTTGGTTTTCTTTTTCAAGAATGACATTTCGCAGAGGGTCAATTCTTTGTTATTGGGTTTGGCTGGTGGCATTATGGTTGCCGCTTCGATTTGGTCTTTGATAATTCCTTCTATTGATATGTCGGAGGTCACTTTCGGCAAGTTTGCATGGTTTCCAGCCGCGGTAAGCATCATATTAGGAGGATTGCTTTTAGCGTTGTTGGATAAGATTGTGCCTCACATGCACAACGGCACGCATCAAGAAGAAGGGCCTCGCTCCCACTTCTCCAAGTCGATGAAGTTGTTTTTCGCAGTCACATTACACAATATTCCAGAAGGTTTGGCTGTAGGATTTGCCTTTGGTGCGGCATCTGTTGCTGGCGATGCTGCTGCATACATTTCAGCATTAGGATTAGCAATTGGTATTGGCATTCAGAATTTTCCTGAAGGAGCTGCCATTTCATTGCCGATGAAACAAGTGACAGGAAGCAGCAAGAAAGCATTTCTCTTTGGCATGGGCAGCGGTGTTGTAGAACCGTTATCTGCGATAGTCGGATTTTTCCTTGCCTCACATCTTATCATTTTGCAACCATGGCTCCTCGCCTTTTCTGCCGGCGCGATGTTGTTTGTTGTGGCAGAAGATTTAATTCCAGACGCCAACTTGAGCGAGAACCCACATACAGGAACATGGGGTTTCATGATAGGATTTATCATTATGATGATATTGGATGTTGCGCTGGGATAATCACTCATAAGCAACGACTTCCATTGCGCCCCAGCCGCTTAATGAAAGTTCACCGTATTTCGCACTGACGTCCTGCTTGAACTGATATACAGAATATTTGCCTTCTTCGTTGCCTTTAGCGATTTCTGCTCCGTAGCCCCTTCGCGTTAGGGATTGGAGCGGCATCCTTTTGAAGCGTAGCGGAAAAAGATAGAGCGGAAAGCCCAGCGGCGATAGCCGAACGCCATAAAAAATTGAAAGTTGAAAATAGAAAATTTAAAATTAACTTTCCACTTTCAGTTTTTAAATTTCAGTTTAACTGATTGCTTCTCTAATCTTTACCAGTTTCTCAATCAAAGGTTCGACCAAATCGAGGCGTAACATATTGGCGCCGTCGGATTTTGCCGCTGCTGGATTAGGATGCGTCTCAATGAACAAGCCGTCTGCTCCTACTGCGATAGCGGCTTTGGAAATCAACTCGATGAGTTCCGGCTTGCCGCCTGTGACTCCAGATGTCTGGTTTGGCTGCTGCAAGGAATGTGTCACGTCCATGATAACAGGAACGTCGCATTGTTTCATGTCGTAGATGTTTCTGTAATCGACGACCAAGTCCTGATAACCGAAGAAGTTGCCGCGTTCGGTAAGCATCACTGCGTTATTGCCCGACTGCTTCACTTTCTCAACGGCGAAACGCATTGATTCACCCGACAAGAACTGTCCTTTTTTGATATTGACGATTTTACCAGTCTTTGCTGCTGCTATCAGAAGGTCAGTCTGTCTACATAAAAACGCTGGTATCTGTAAGATATCGACATCATAGTCTGCCGCCATCTGAGCTTCTTCAACAGCGTGAATGTCGGTGACGACAGGAATGTTGAATTGTTCTCTGATGCCTTTGAGAACGTTGAGAGCCTTCTCATCTCCTATTCCCATGAAAGAATCCAAACGTGAGCGGTTTGCCTTGCGATACGAGCCTTTAAATACGTAAGGAATGTCGTATGATTTGCAAATGACGTTCAGCTTTTCCGCAATTTTATATGGTGATTCTTCATCTTCAATGACGCAAGGTCCAGCCAAGAGGAAGAATCTGTTCTCTTTAAGATTCTTAAGGAAAGGAAAATGAGAGAGTTCCATGTTATTAATTGTTTATTATTTGTTATAATGTTTCAACAATTCAGCGAATGCTATCTTGAACCAAGGTGTGTAGTCTTGGGGATTTTTTTCAATATCCAAACGAATATTTTCCATGGTGTCGTATTTCCATGATTCCACTTCCTCTTTATTGATGACAGGAGTTTCGTCTGTTGTTCCAACAAAGACATGGTCGATTTCGTGTTCCATAAGTCCTTGTGTGACATCGGCCTTATATGTAAAGTGGAACAACTCTTTGAGTTGGCACTGCATTCCCATCTCTTCTTGCAAGCGGCGTGTAGTAGCCTGCTCGAGTGTCTCTTCATGACGAGGATGTGAACAGCATGTGTTGGTCCATAATCCTGGAGTGTGGTATTTTGAGAATGCTCTTTGTTGGAGCAACATCTCGCCTTTTGTGTTGAATATGAAAATCGAGAAAGCACGATGCAACTCTGCTTTCACATGAGCTTCCATCTTCTCCATCAAACCGATAGGATTGTCGTTAGCATCGACGAGTACTACGTATTCTTGCATAATGTTATAGTTTAAAGTTTAAAGTTTAAAGTTTAAAGTTTAAGGTTTAAAGTTAGAGGATTTTTTCCTTAAACATTAAACCTTAACCCTTAAACCAAATTATATTAAACATTAAATCTGATATTCAAAATATCACCGTCTTGTACGATGTAGTTCTTGCCTTCTACGCGGAACTTGCCAGCTTCTTTCACTGCTGCTTCAGAGCCGTATTTCAAGAAGTCTTCAGTACTCATGACTTCAGCTCTGATGAAACCACGTTGTAAGTCAGAGTGGATAACGCCAGCTGCTACAGGAGCTGTGTCGCCGATATGGATTGTCCAAGCGCGTGTCTCATCTGTACCTGTTGTGAAGAATGACTGTAACTTAAGTGTCTGATAAGCATAACGAACTAGTTTGTTGACACCTGGTTCTGTGAGACCTGCGTCTTCCATGAACATTGCTTTGTCTTCATCGTCGAGTTCAGCGATTTCTGATTCTAACTTACCAGCGATGATGATCATCTCGTCACCTTCTTTCAATGATGCCTTGACAGCTTCTGAATATTTGTTACCTGTAAGTGCTGAAGCGTCATCGACGTTACATACGTACATGATAGGTTTTGCTGTAAGTAATTGAATATCTTGGATGTATTTTTTGTCTTCTTCTGCTACTTTTGCATCACGGGCGTTTTGCATATTTTCAAGAGCTTCTTTATAGACTGTCAATACTTCGTAAGCTTTCTTATTGTCTTTCTCGCCGTTTTTCATAAGTTTTTCAACACGTTGTAACTTACGAGTCACGAGGTCAAGGTCGCGTACTTGAAGTTCGAGGTCGACGAGTTCCATGTCGCGGACTGGATCTACGGAGCCTTCGCTATGAGGGACGTTTTCTTCGTCGAAGCAACGAAGTACGTGGATAAGAGCGTCCATGGTTTGAACTTCGGCGAGCAATTTGTTACCGACGCCCTCTCCGCCTTTTGTCAATCCTGGAAGGTCGACGATTTCAACTGTCGCAGGAACGATTCTTTTTGAATGAGAGATGTTGTCGATGAGTTTGAGACGTTCGTCGCGGACTTCACACATACCGATGTTTGTCTTGGTAGCGAAACCGCCAATCTCAGCTTTAGTATTTGAAATACAATTAAATATAGTTGTCTTACCTGTATTGGTCAAACCAATGATACCACAATTCAATGCCATAATAATTTATTTTTTTAATCTTGCAAAGATAATAAAAGTCAACGGACTACAGACCACTGACAAGAGATTTTTTTTGGTCAGGAGTTAGCATAAATTGAGGTGATTTTTTTAATAAAAATAATTGATGATTGCTTTATTGTTTCTATAAAAAACACTATCTTTACAATCGTAAATAAAACCAAATAATTTTTGATGTTATGGAAAATACTCAGATGATAGCAGAATATGGACTTCCTTTGGAAGTGGAACTCAGCACTCAGATTTACAATGCTTTGCAAGGCAATGTCGTTGAAGAGATTATTAAAATGGCGAAGATTCCATTCTCCGATAATTATTATCGCAGCATGCTCGAAGGTCACAGCTTCAAGGTTGAAGAAGGCACACTTTCTCGCTACTACAAAATCTTCAATGAGATTAAAGAGGCTCTGCAGTTCACTGAACCTGTCGACTTTTATATTACCGGCGATCCTTCCGTCAATGCTTTCGCAATAGCTTCTCAGGAAGACGGCGAGCCTAACATCATCAACGTCAACTCTTCTCTCATCCAGCTTATGAGCGACGATGAACTTCGTTTCGTCATAGGTCATGAGATGGGACACTTGATAAACAAAAACGCCACTTTGGTGAAACTCATCAACTTCGTTTTTCCTCACGGCGCTCCTATCCCAATCACATTACAATATAAGATAAGACTGTGGCAGCAACTTTCAGAACTCGTTGCCGACCGTTTCGGTTATATGGCGATGCCTAACTTGAACGTCTGCATATCTGCTTTCTTCAAGATGTCATCAGGATTGGATTTCAATAAGATGGACATGAAAGTCGAGGCATTCTTGGAAGATAACAAGAAACGTCTGGAATATTTCCGTAACGACAAAGGCATCAACTTCGCCACTCACCCAATCAATCCTATCAGAGTCGAGGCTTTGAACCAATTCTCAAAAAGTGTGTTCTTTAAAGAAAATGGCGAAAGCAAAGAAAAATTGGAAAACGGCATGAACGAACTCATCGATATCTTGTTAAAGGTAAGGAATTCTGAATTGGATTCTAATATGGCTAACTTCATAGCAACAGCTGGTTTGATTATCGCCAACAGCGACAATCAGATAACAGAAGACGAAATGGAAATGATCCTCAGCGAGTTGTCAGTATTGGAAATATTCCCTAAGAGTTTCTTAGATGAAATCGTCAAAGAAGATATTGTTAAGATATTTAAAGAATCTATCAAGAAATTGATCGAGATAAATCCAGAGACACGTGAAGGCATGTTACGTTATCTGATATCAATTGCTTTGTCAGACAAAGATATAAGCGTCAACGAAGTGGAATTGATATTCAATATCGCAGCCGCAGAACTCGGCTACTCTCCTGTTGAGACAGCACAGATCTTCTCACAGATGATTCAAATCGACTTCACGCCAAGCATGAATGCGCTGTGTTAGCTATGAGTAATGAACTATGAGTCGTGAGCAATTTATATAGTTTAAGGTTCAGAGTTCAGAGTTCAATGTTCAGAGTTTAAAGATATGATTGACTTTAAAGATATCACATTAAAAGACAAAGAGATAATAACGTCTTATATTTTTCCGAACGATTGCTGCAATTGCGAGCTGTCGTTTGCGAATCATGTGTCGTGGCGTTTTCTGTATCAGACTAAATATGCTGTAGTCGATGACTTTCTCGTACTTAAATATTTAAGCGAAGGAAAAGAGATTTTCATGATGCCAATTGGTAAAGGTAACGCAGACCATATCGTCGAGATATTGATAAAAGAAGCTGAGTCACAAGGCATTCCTTTTATGATGCACGCAGCTTGTCACTTTGTCGAGAACCAGCTCAGCGATGAGATGCGAGAAAGATTCAACCTCATGCCTAATCGCGATTACTTTGACTATGTGTATCTTAGAGAAGACCTCGCCACATTGAAAGGCAATAAGTTTCAGCAGAAGAGAAATCACGTCAATCGTTTTATGAAGACTTATCCTAATTGGGAATATAAGTCGGCGACGCCAGAACTTATTAAATTATGTATAGAAAAGGAAAACGAATGGTACAACGCCAACGAGGATTACAGACATCAAAACATTGACAACGAGCGACAAGCCTTGTTGTATGCTATGAATCATGCAGAAGAGATTGGAATCAAGGGCGGTGTTTTGTTTGTAGATAATAAAGTCGTTGCTTTCACTTTCGGTTTCCCGATAAATCATAAGACATTTGGAGTCCATTTTGAAAAAGCAGACATCAATTATACTGGTTCATTCACTATGATTAACAATATGTTTGCGAAAGATATTCCTGAAGAATTCCTATATGTAAATCGTGAGGAAGACCTCGGAATTGAAGGATTGAGAAAAGCGAAGATGTCGTATAATCCTGAGTTTCTGATTACTAAAGGACTTTTGACAATTAGAAATTAGGTGTAGAGACGTATCAATGTTACCTTAAAAAATAAACACACATTGATGCGTCTAAAAAATTGAGAAAATTAAAATACAATACAATACAATACAATGAACATTACAGTATATCATGTTTCTTGTGCGGAAGTAAAGAAACCTTCAGTTGATATTAACGGTGAAAACCTTGGTTTCGGAAAGGGATTTTATCTGACAAATTCAAAAATCGAAGCTGAAGCATTAGCTAGAAAAATGACTGACAATGCTGTTATTAGCATTTATGAGTTTAATTACTTCAAAACCAAAAACGTAGGATATCGTTTCAACGAGTTTGAAACATATAATAAAGAATGGCTTAATTTCGTCGTTGAATGTCGCAAAGGTAAAGATGTTGTAACCGATTATGACATCGTCATCGCTGGTGGAATATATGATGAAATCGCTGATATTGTTAGTGATTATGAAAAAAATAACATCACTGCAGAAGAAGCAATCGAACAGTTGAGATATAAAGACGTGAAGTTCCAAATATGCATCTTAAATCAGGAAATCATTGATTTTAATCTGGAATTCGTAGATGTAGTTCGGAATTAGGAGTTAGGAATGAATGTAGAGACGTATCAATGTTACCTTAAAAAATAAACACACATTGATGCGTCTTTAAAAAATAACATTTGATAATTAACATTTTATGGAAAATAATATAAAGAATCAGACCAGAATACTTTGGGACAAGTGTTTCAGCGAGGAAGACAAGAGATTCGTGGATTTATATTTTGAGAAACGATACACCGATCAGGACAATGTTTGCATTGAAAAAGACGGCAAGGCAGTCTCGGCATTGCAGCTTATCTCCTACCCTTTTTCTTATTATGGAAAGACTATTGGATGCTCCTATCTCTCAGGCTGCTGCACTGATCCTGAATATCGCTCGCAAGGCTTGATGAACGATGTAATCGTAAAGGCATTAAACCAAGCTAAAAATAACGGTGCTTGTTTCGCTGCACTGATACCTGCATCGGAAAGTCTCTTCAACTATTATGAAGGAACCAACTTTATCCCTACTTTCGACTATTCAAAGATTAGAATCAAAAGCAATCAGCAATCAGCCGTCAGCGATCAGCCTGCTTCAGGATGTCAGATTATAAGTTACCGAGTCAACGAAGCACAGAGTCAACAAAATGAAGGAGAACTTGATTTTTATCAGGTTTATGAATACTTCAACACAAAGATGAGAAGTCGTAATTGTTGCGTTCAGCATGATGAATATGACTTTGGCGTGATATTGAAAGATTTAGAGTTATTCGACAATCATCTTCTTGTTGCGAAATATGGAGAAGACATCTGCGGATTGGCATTCTGTTATTTGAGAAACGGCGAAGTCTTCATCAAGGATTTCTTTGCGGAATCTGCTGCCATCTTCAGCGACTTTATAACAGCAGCGGCTAATACTTTTGACAACGAGACTATCAATATCATCGTGCCTCCAGTTCCAGGACAAAAGACACATAAGCTTGGCATGGCGAGAATCATTGACGCTGAAACAATGCTTCGCATCTACGCCATGACACATCCTAAGATGAAGATTGAAATATCCATAGTTGACCCGATATTGACACATAACAACGGAACATATTACATCAACAATGGCGTTCTCGACAAGAAAAACTCCATCGGAACGAATGTCGTTGACATTGAACAGCTCACACAAGCCCTGTTCGGATATAATATAGAAAACCTTCCTGAAAAGCTGCAGGCGTTCAACAAACAAGCAGCGTTCATGAGCTTAATGTTAGATTGATATCAAAATAAAAACAGCATCCTGATTCAAGATGCTGTTTTTTGTTTTACTCTTCAAAACCTTCTTCCAGTCCTTCCATTTTATTTTCTAGATTTTCCATTCCCTCTTCAAAGGCACTCACGAAACCTTCAAACATAGATGGAAGTCTGTCAACGAATTTCTTAATGCTTTGGTCAATGTTTTCTATGCCTTTCTTCATAAGAATACCATTGTAACGACCTATCGCTTTATTAATCGCCTCTTTTTCTTCTGGTGTCAAGTTTTCGTAATTAGCTTCGTATTCATTGAGCAATTGACGATATTTTTCTTTAGATATATCCCACTCTGTATCAGTCCAATCATCGCAGCTTTCTTCTACATTATCCACATAATTATCAAATTTAACAGAAGTCGGGACTTCACATGATGTCAAAAACAATATCACTAGTAATGTTATAATTAAATTTAACTTTTTCATAATTTAATGTTTTTTAAGTTTATTTATAAAGTTTTGTTTTCTCAATTATATTGTAAACCGTTTTTGCCCAGTAGTTTCTCAATCCAAAACCTCCTGCTGCTCCAATAACTTCCTTTTCCTGCAATATTTTTCTTGTTGCAATATCAAAGACAACGATATCATATATTGCATAAGCATTAGGTTTGTCTAAAAGTTTAGCAATCATAACGATGCCTGTACCTTCAGTCTGTGGAAGTTCGTAATTTCCGACAATCTCAGCTGTATTAGGTTCTTCGTACATATTGATCAATGTCATCATATTGTCATAATCGGCTATTGCTGTTATCTTCATAATCGGCTCAATAACAATATTGGCAGTCTTGCCCAATACTCTTGTAAAATCATATTTATCTGATTCTGTGACTAAAAGCATATTGATTCCATGGAAAGCATTGGCAAAATCAGCTATTGATTCATCAGCGGCATATACTTTTGCATGAGTGTAATCGACGCCGTAAACGTAATTTGTACTTTTACTTGTCTGTGCATTCAATGCTATCGCACTTATCATACACAATAAAACCAAAAATGTCTTTTTCATATTTGTAATTTTTAAGGTTAAACATTATGTCTTAAATCAATGAATTTCACGACTTTTCTGCTCATTGGAGGCATTTGCAATCTTGAGATAAGTTCTACGGAATCGAACTTGATATCAGGTGCCACTCTCACTTTCGAGCGGAAGATGTCTTTTATCTGTTTTATGAATTCTTCAGAATGGTTATCGCTGCCGATACGAATCTGTATCTGATCGGTTCCCAATGAGTTGGTAAACACTTCAACGACATAATTCTGTACGTCAGGGATATTATCCAAGATATCAAATAAGATAGGAGGATATACCGTAGTGCCTTTGAATTTAATCATCTGACCTTTACGACCGATCACCGAACTCAATCTCGCGCTTTGTCTGCCGCATTCGCATTTCTCACTCATTCTGATACAGATGTCGCCTGTCTTGAATCGCAACAATGGCATCGCTTCAACGCCTATCGTAGTTATTGTGACTTCACCAGGTTCGCCGTCTTTCACTGGATTGTTGTTTTCGTCAAGCAGTTCCACTATAATCAAATCGGAAGGAATGTGACCGCCATTATGCACTTCGCACTCAGTGAATGAAGTCTGCATTTCTGTTGAAGCATATGTTGAGAACAGTTCCAAAGAAGACCATTTCTCGTTGATTTTCTTGCCCAATGTGGTCAATTCGCCATCTGGAGTACGCAATGCCTCACCGATGCAGATGGCTCGTTTGAGGTTGGAAGTGTTGTAATCTATATCGTTTTTTTCAGCGAATTCAATCATCTTTGTCAAGAAAGAAGGCACGACAATACCAACTGTTGACTTCACTCTTTTTATTGTGTCCCATTGCAATTCAGGAATTCCGTTTCCGACACGAACTATACCGCTGCCCAATTCGCGTGCGCCCATAAAATAAGCCAATCCAGCCATGAAACGCCTGTCGATGGTTGTCATAAGCTGAATGACGTCTTCTTTGGTACAACCTGCCATACTGAAAGAACTAGCCTCATTATATGCAAGACGCTGCAAGTCACCTTCTGTCAAGGCGAATGTCACAGGTTCGCCGAGAGTTCCAGATGTAGTGACGTAATCGATGATGTTTACAGGTTCTACACAAATAAAATCTTGGTTATATGACTGAAGGTCTTGCTTCGATGTTGTTGGAATTGTAGTAAGATCTTCAAGTGTATTTATCTTGGAAATGTCGATATTATGTTCCTTGAACATCCTTTTATAGAAGGCAGAATGCTCGGCAAGATAATTCAAGGTTTCCTTTAAACGAGCTTCTTGAAATGCCTTAATAACAGCAGGTTCCTGATAATGTAGATTTCTATCTTTAATCATACTTTTGTATTTTACTGATTATTTCATCTCTTTCTGTTGTTCTTGGAATCTCCAGCGATAACGCTTTGTTCCAATATAATATTGCCTGTACGTAGTTTCCTCTTGACGACTCATAATCTCCGAGTGTGTTATACACCTGGAAGTAATTTGGGTTGTTCGAGATAAACTCGTCAATGAATTCTGAAGTGATATTATGACCATCTCTAATTGCCGATGTAATCGTCTTGTATTGGCTTCTATATCGACATACTCTTACGTATTCATCATCTTTGAACTCTGAGCTCTGAACTTTGAACTCTGAACTCTGAACTTTGTCTAATTCATAACAGACAAATTCTCCCAACTGCCAAGGTGCGGTCGAGACCCAGAAACGCAGTTGTTCTGGTTGAAACACAACGGAATGATGTGCGATGAACTGATTCAACGATTTCTCGTTACTTAATCCTATATCCGCATTGCCAAGACCATATCTATTTCGTAAAATGCTGACGGCATCTTCTGCATTTATCGGTGACATTTCGTCCAACAATTCATTGAGTCTTTCATATCTGTAAGGACTATCTGATGTCACGATGTTTTCCATATTATATTCGTCATCAGCGAATTCCTCTGACTGATAATGATTTGTACATACTATTCTTGAACTTTGAACTGATTGCTGATCGCTGACAGCTGACAGCTGACTCTTATAAATCGCAATCTTCTCAGGTGTCTTCTCTATTATTGCGGCGCATCCGTCGTTTGCTGAAGCTATTAAGAGAGATTCCGAGACGAATGTCTTGTATTGTTTTGCTATTTCATAAGCTTCATCAATATTGCTTGCGTATTGCAAGATATGTCTTGCCAGCAATGATATAGGCATCGCCGATGATGTTGGTATCGCTCCTTTTGCAGCATTTATCGTCACTGTAAGACCTGTTTCATTCATGCCTGACAAAACTCCCATCATACCAGGCCATGATATCGAGGCAAATCTATAGCCTTCAGTAGGTTCCACAAAGAGGATGACCTTATTTTTAGCGAAATCGTCACCGACATAAAAGTCGAAGTTACGACCTACTATCAACTCACCATCTTCGCTTTCGTCATCCCAACATGCGAAAGAACTGCAACCTACAAGCATATACTGCTGCATCATATGACCGATGTCGTGCGCAGCATGATAGTTCAACTGTCTGAAATATGAGTTGCCGTAAGAATCGTATTCGTCGGTGCAGAAATGCGACATCGCATATATCTCTTCCCTATATTCATCAGGAATATGTTGTGCCATATCTCTGTTGAACACTATTATCACTTTATGAAGAAACTCCACCCACCATTCTGAAGGTATTATCTCATGAATTTGATTGACAAAGACATCTTCTTGATATTTCAGCAAGTCTTTATTCAAAGCTCCATATTCCGCGCCTCTGTCGATGGCATTGCCGACGATATGCGCCTCCCACAATCCGTATTTGTTAAGACGTAAGGTTGAATTGTTACATCTTCTAAGTGAGTCATTTTCAACGACGACTTCATATTTGCTCATATCCAGAGTGAAATCAGGCTGACGGAAATCGGCTGTTAAATACAAACAAACTCCTATTGCAAAAGATATTGCAATCAATATTATTGGCAGCACGAATATCATGCAGCAAATAATGATACCTATTTTCTTAACCTTACGCATTTCCTATTTTTTTTGCCAAGTATTCCATTCCTAAGATTTCTGAGCATGTCACTGCCGACGACACTGTCGTTCCGAGACATCCGTGTATGTTGAGACTTTGACCTGTAAGCAACAGATTAGCGATTCTTGTTCTTGCAGGCATCAGCGTCACCATCGGGTTTCTGCAATCCTTGATCATTCCGTATGCGCATCCTTCTGGCGTCGCGGTATAGTCTCTGTAAGTCAATGGCGATGCGGTATATACCTTATCTATATTCTGACGTAAGTCGGGATAATATTGCGACACGAAGTCTATCACCGCTTCGCTGTATCTAGCCTTGAATTCCTTATAATCTTCTCCTCTATGTTCCACTGTCGAGTCGTTCCATTGTTCACACAAAGAGAACGGCATTGGCGTAAGCAAGGTCACGACATTGGTATATTCACTGCCGTAATTAGGCTGCATGCACATCAAGGTCGATGGTATGTTGAATCCTTTCCAGTCGCCATCTGTTGCCCAAACGTCAGGATTATTGAAGAGATAATGGTTTTGGTTTATGTATTTAACACTGTTAGGTTTAAGCAATAAATATGTAGTGAATAAACCGTAAGTGTTAGGTATAGAATTTATTCTTGTAAAGAATGCTTTTTTGTAAATTGTATTGTTTTCCAACAAAGAGAATGTCGTTGAAGGATGCAATGAAGATATGACCCATTTAGCGGAGAGTTGTTCTCCTGATGACAATTCGATATGACTGACATTATCGGCGTTGAGAGATATCTTAGCGACCTTTGCTTTCAGCAGCACTTCTCCTCCATTAGATTTTATCTCATCTACAAGCAAGTCAGCCATTTGTTGAGAGCCGTCAGCGAAAGCATATGCACCTTCTATATTAGAATGCGTTATCATTCCGTATTCGTAGAGCGATGTAGTGAGTCTATTTCCTGCGAAAAGTCCGCAGTTGCCTGCCAATACGGATTTCAGTTTTTCATTCTTGATATGTCTGTTTATCTCGTCAGAAGCAGAAACCGACATATATTCCAGTCCGCCGTTTGAAATCTTGCCTTCCTTAAGTATTGAAGGAGAAATAAGATTTCCTACATGCTGCATTTTTTTCGTAAATGAGACGATGTTCTCTCTTTCTTCTGGAAAATGTAAAGATAACTTATCTATGAAATTATCATAACCCATTGCATGGCAATATGATGTTCCATCATTAAAATGAAAATGATCGAATCCGTTCTCGTCCAGTTTACGCAAATGCAGTCTGTCGATGATTCCCAGATATTTGAAATACTGATGCATTATCTGTCCTTCCGACAGACTTCCTACGTAATGCATTCCGGTATCGAGGACGCGACCGTTACGTTTAAACGACTGCAGGCAGCCGCCTATCACGCTATGCTGTTCGAGCACGCATACGTTAAGACCTTCCTTGCTGAGCATCACTCCGGAAGTAAGTCCGCCTAAGCCACCGCCGATTATTATTACATCATATTGTTTCATAAACGTTTTTCGTTAGGATATACAATGTTTCCGAGCTGTCCTTATCGCATTTGCGGCTCTTTATTTCCAAACCATTATTTGCAGCGAATTCTCTCATCCAGTCGGCGCTCACGAATGTAAGATCGACAGTAGTCTTGTTGAATTTGATTATCTCCGTTGACCATTTTTCCGTTGACTTGATCTTTTCGTGTTTTTCAGTCTGGCTTATATCGCCGTCGCGGACCACTATCATTCCGCCTTCGTTAAGGCTTTGAGCAGCTCTCGACAAGATGTCTTTTTGTGCTTCAGCACTTACGTAATGCAAACTGTCGTTAAACAATATCGCATCAGACATAGGAATATCCACTTTAGTCATATCTGCACATTGGAATCTTACGTCAGCCTTCTTACGCAAGAAAGAATTATTAGCCAGTTCTATCTTATCTTCGTCATAGTCAATGCCTAATATTGTTCTTTCAGGTGACAGTAATCCCAGCATGAACGACATCTGTCCGTAACCGCAACCGATGTCAGTAATTGTAGCCTTACGAGGAATGAGTCGGTCCCACAGATCATAATATCCGTCGATACGACATTTGATGCGCATATACCATTCCAGCACTGGACCTTTATAGATATAATTCTTTATAAGGGTGTCTCTGAAATAAGCGTTGCTCGTTCTTCCTAATTCATCGTTAAAGATTCTATATTGTTCTATATAGAATTTACGGAAATTCTTTGCCTGTTCCTGATATGTGTCACCGAATGAATTGTCGCCAAACTCGACTCGTTTCAATGTTTTCGTCGCCACGATTCCCGACTTGATATAGAATCCCTGTTTCTTGGCAGATATCTGCCCTGCGCCGTAGATAAGCATCGGAAGTATATCAAGTTTCAACAGATGTGCCAAATAGAACGCACCTTTATGGAAACGCTGTATGCTGCAATCGGCCGAGCGTGTTCCTTCAGGAAATACCACAACGGAATAACCCTCAGCAACACGTTCCTTAAGACGTTCCGCCAATGCCTCATAACCGTCTTCTGTATGATGGAAGTCAGCATATTTCACTATCCATCCGAAGAATGGCGAGTTCCATACCCAGCTGTTCGTCAGCATCACGATCTTAGGCGATGTGGAAAGCAATAACAATATATCTATAAACGACTGATGGTTCGCTATGATGACTGCTGGCTTCTCATAATTCTCATCAAATGGATTTTTACGCACTGTGCGAGCCGTTATCATCGTATTTAAGAATATTCTCGTAAACCAATATACCATCTTATGGAATGCCAGCTTCTTGGCTGTACGTTTCATTGGCAAAGGCATAAGTACGAGCATATATAACTGCGACAATATACATCCTAACAAGAAATATAGGAAACAATATAATGTATTGAGAATGCTGCCGATGGTATAAGGGAATCCGCCCTTTTCAGTCTGCGAAGTGACGAGCCATCTGAACAACATTGGCTGTATTGTATAAGACACTAGCACAACGACACTTAATCCTAGTACTGATATCACTGCGATGGATTTCAAGGCAGGATGTTGTGCGAAGATAAGCACGCCCATGCCGACGATGGCGGTGAATGCCGAGAAGAAGATAGCGGTCTTATGTGCGCCGAGGACCTTCTTTCCGTTCTTATATTCCTGCAAGAGACCATCCATGATGAAGATGCTGAAGTCGTCGCCGATACCGAATATGAATGTCGCGAGTATGATATTCACTATGTTGAACTTGATGCCGAGCAATGCCATCATTCCGAGTATTATCACCCAACTCATCGCCATTGGCAAGAACGCCAACAACGTCAGCTCAAGACGTCCGTATGATATTAACAGTGCGAGAAATACTATCATCGACGACACCAACAAGATGTAGTTGAAGTCGTTGCTTGTCGACTCTACCATTTTTGATGAGAAATAACCTCTGTCGATGACAGCGGTGTGTTCCAGTTTGTCGATTTCGTCATAGACTTCAGCTTTGTTATTTTCCTCAATTGATATTCGGCACAGCAATGAAGTCATGTCGTCGGAAGAACTCACCCATTCCGATACGAGTGGCACTGATGATATTTCGTCTTTAGTGTAAGAACAGATATCATAATCTTTTGAGATAATATCTTCGAACTGTGCAAATGCGCCTTTCCTGAATCCCAGATGCTGAGCGTTTTCATCGATGAGTGACATCGTAATATCGCGTTTCTCAGTCCAGAATTCATTCCATTTGTTTATCCTTTCTTTTTGTATGTCAAGAGGAATGACGAAGTCTTTTATTGTAACGATGTCGCTTACCACACTATCTTTCTCATAGCGACATAATATTTGTTCCAGTTGTTGGTATTCTTCGGCGAGAGCGTTGATATTTTCGCCGCCTGTCACTATATAAACGCTTTTGCTTTCATCGCCGAATATCTCAACAGAACGTGCTTCAGCATCTATTATATGCTGTGGCATGAAATTGATGTTCGACATATTGTCGTCGAATTTGACGTCTCTATAGAAGAACAGCGCGACTATTGCAATCAGGATTATTGGAATGACGACCCATTTGTTTCCGTCGTAGTTGTAACCCACAGCCTGCTCTATCTTGTTGAGCATCGCTGTCTTCTTTGTTGAATTGAAGTTTCTCAGGAACTGAGGCATGAATACGAGGCAGAACACTGTCGTTCCGATGAGAGTGAACACAGCGAATAGTCCCATGTCGCGAAGCAGCATCGACGAGGTGAATGTCAGTGCCGCAAACGCGCATATTGTAGTGAAACTGCCTATTGTCAGCGGCATCGTCAGTTCCTCTATTATCTCTTTAGGTGAAGAGATATGGTTGAGGTGTGCCACGATATGTATTGAGTAACTCAATGATATTCCGAGCACTACGGTACCTGCTCCTATTGCGATGACTGATATTCCGCCTTGGATGAGCCATATCATTGCCAGGGAGAACAATGTTCCGAATATTGGAGGTATTATGATGAGAGGTATCGACCTTTTGTTTCGGAACGACATGAATATCACGAAGAGGATAAACGCCATTGCCAGACTCAATGTTATCGTGGTGTCTTTCTTTATCTGTCGTGCGTTATACACCGCGACTATAGGCCCGCCTATGCAGTTGATGTTCACGCCGTTTATCTCAGCCTTGTTTTCTGCCGATTCCAGACCTGCCACGAGTTTGTCGTTATTGCCGGTGTCGCCCATGCCGTTGCTTGGTTGCAAGAACATCAGCAATGTCGTCATGTCTTTTGAAAACAGGCGTCCGTTATATATTTCGTATTGTAAGTCAGGGTTATACTGTTCGAATTTGCTTAGCAGAGGCGTTCCTATATTCAGAGGGTCTTTCATTATCACGTCGCCTATGATCATTCCTGAAGGTGAAGTCAGGAGATTATAGACATTGCTGATGTTTTGTCGGATTTCATCAGGCGAGACCTTATTTTCCAATGCTTCATAGTCGGCGTCGGTAAGGAATATAGGCAGATAATCATATATGAAAGATGTTGTTCTGCCGACAGTTTCATCGTCAGCATACGCCATCACGGATGACAAGAGACCTTCGTCTACGAGTGAATTTATCTCATTCTCAAATATCTCCGCCGACGATATGATGTCGTCTGGATTTTCTCCCGACAGCATCACGATAATCTTATCCTTCACCGCTACATTGTCGAAAGTGGCATTCTTTTTCTCATCGTCGTTATTGAAAAAGCTTGTTATATTCTCTTGAAACGACAGCTGTGATGCCATAAGGGCACAGACAAGCACCGATAGAGTTAGTATCAGATAAAAAGCAACTCTATGTTGCTCAAACCATTCATATATGCGTATAAATATTTTACTCATTTACTTTTTTACGTTTACAAACTACCATTGTCAAGAAAGATATCGCAAACACTGCCAATCCAGAGACGACTGCTAGCGACAAGCTTCCGACAATATACTGTTTCAGACTTTCAAAAACATTATCAAGCGATACGTTTTCCAAAGAGAAGATATTATCCATGCCAAGCACCCAGGCTCCTGCCACCATACTTCCATACAGAATGAAAGGTATCATCGGAGGAATGCTAATATTGGAAAACACTATCGCCACTACCTTATTCAGTCTCATAAAATGTGCCGTCACACCTGCCACAACCATCTGATATCCCCATATCGGAAGTATTCCGCAGAATATACCCCATCCCATCGCTGCTGCCATTCGCAAGTTGCTGTCAGCACTGTGTATTATATGCTTGTCAATGAACTTCTTGATGTTTGTCCATGTCAGCTCTCTCAAGAATTTCCAAGGGTAATAAAACAGCAAGGCGTATAAGACGAGCACTGTATTCAAGATGCTTATTCTGGTGAAGTCTTTCAACGGTCTGAAGTGTGAGACGCGTTCTTCTACAGGAGGATAATAGACCTTGATAGGCACGTTTTCCACATTGATTCCGCGCCATGCGGCACGTACTATCACTTCCACCTCGAACTCGTAACGGCGTGTTATGAAACGTATGTTCTGTAACTTTTCCAAAGGATAAAGACGGAATCCCGACTGTGTATCAGAGAGGTCCTGCCATGTCTCGACCTTATACCAGAAGTTGGAGAACTTATTGGCGAAGGTGTTCTTCGACGGCATATTATCTGCTGTCAGGTTACGTGCGCCGATGAGCAGACTGTCGGGTTTCTCTTCTATTTTTTCTATAAAAACAGGAATGTCGTCAGCGTAATGCTGTCCGTCAGAATCAATAGTGATGGCGTAACGATAACCCCATTCGTAAGCTTTTGCAAGACCTAATTTCAAGGCGTAACCCTTACCTTTATTCTTCGGATAATCAATAATTTTTATATCTTCAATTGAAGCAAGAATTGAAGCTGTATCATCAGTGGATCCGTCATTCACCACAATGACATCGTCGGTATAATTCTTCACATCAGAAATGACCTGTGCGATAGTTCCAGCATTGTTGTATGTAGGCATGACAACGACACACTTCAACGCCGCCATTCTTTCCTTATATGTCATCGTATCGTTCATCCTCTCAAATTTGCCTTTAACTTAAGAACTGCCTGTTGGTTGTCAACTCTTTCTATCGTAGCATTGACTTTTGTACCTTCAGTGATGCTGAGGTTGATCATAATTCTCAAATCATCTTGTGGAATCAATGCCGATACATATTTGCATTCTTTTATTGATGCGAAAGAGACTTTTTTAGAAAGAATATTTCCAATGCATTCTCTTATGATTGTCAATGTGCAAACGCCAGGAACGACAGGTTGTTGAGGGAAATGTCCTTCATAAATCTTATGTTCTGGCAATATGGTGACTTCTATCGCAAAAGTGTCGTCAGTCTTTTGCTCTATATTATTTATTGTGTAAAAATTATTCTCCAGTCTCATATCATTTTGAGATATTAAAAAGTTCGCTGTTTATATCTATATTAAATTGTTTGTTTTCAAAGGAATACGATGTGTAATCACCCGACTTCTCGTCCATCTTCAATAAGTTAAGTGACATATCAGCTTTATCGAATCGTATTATGATCTGTGATATCTTCGCTGCTGCTTTACCACCCTGTGGTTTCAATGTCACGATCCATTCCTGTGGCGTCTCATCAAATGCTATGGAAAATCCTTTGGTCATCTTGTCGAAGTCCCCAAGCACACAGGCTGATAATATAGAGTTAAGATTTTTTAACATAGGATTCGAGGCTACTTTAGTAGCAGTGACATTTTCACCAGTCTTCATCTCGAACCATTCATCAGTCATCTTGATGAAGTCACCGTCGTTGAATGCGAGCAGCATATTGTTATGTTTCTGGAAATAAAACTCACCGTCTTTCTTGACTTCATTTGCCAATACAGAAACCATACGTGTCTGTGTGAAATCACATTTTATTGATGTAACTTGTTCATTCTTAAGTTTAAGTTCGCTTTGGAATCTTTGTTCCAAATCCTGAGCTTGAGCATACGTCATCATACTCAAGAACAAAACAAGCGATATTATTATATTCTTAATCTTCATATACTTTCAATTTTAACATCTCGTCCAGCGAAACAAAACGATATCCTTTTTCGATGGCTGAGGTTATTATATTTTCCAACAAGACATCAGCATTTTCACATCTGTCGTGAAGCAATATTATCGCGCCTGGATGTAATTGTATTTCAACTTTTTTCGCTACATCTTCCCTGCTCTTCACTGTATCGAGCGAACGTATGCTCCATCCTATTGTCGTGTAATCATTTCGTCTCACCATCTTTCCTATTATCGGGTTTGTTACGCCGAATGGCGGACGGAATAGTTTTATACGTAATCCGACTGCGTTATATATAGAGTCGTTGCATCTTTGCAATTCTTCTTTAACTTTTGCAGAAGAACTTAACGGAAACAATCCGCTGTGTGAATATGTGTGATTTGCAACGATATGTCCTTCCTCGACAATTCTCTTCACGATATGAGGAAATTTCTCAACCTTCTCTCCTATCAGAAAAAACGTTGCTTTTATATCATGTCGTTTCAATACGTCAAGCACTCGTTCTGTCATCACTTCGTCTGGACCGTCGTCGAATGTCAAGGCGGCGACTTGGTCTTTAGTGTCGCTCTTACATATGGTTTTCAAGTAGATATTGCTAGAAATATCTGCTGACGCCCATACAAGAAACGCCATTATGACAAGTGCTAATATGACTATTATCCAACACATTGTATCTTCAACACTGCAGGTGTAGAACCGAAATATTCATTGTATATTATCACTTCCTTCGCTCCAGATTCAACAAGTCGTACAGCTTCTGCGAAACAATATGCCGATGATGTTGGGAAAAGTCCGTATTGTGAATAATTGTTATACAAGACCTTACATTCTTCTGATGTAGCATAACGTTCCATACAATCCTGTTCGCTAATTGTATTTCTAGGGAAGTCAATCATCGTGACTTGTGCTACAGTATCTTCGCTTTTCTCGCTTGTAAGTATCGCAAACATAGCGCCTTCGCCGTCATTTTGCTTACGGAACAATCCCATGCGTTCCATAATATGATGCTGCGATGGAGTCTGTTCGTCAAAGGCACCGACGAGTATGTTATTGCTTTCATTGTCAGATATTCTCATCATAGCGTCAAGCAAAGCGTCTTCGAAGCTATGACTACGGTTGACGTATGTAACGTTATAACAATGATTATGTCTAAGCAATGCAATCTGACCGCCAACGGTATTGAAAGTAGACTGTATGAACGGTGTCGGGTTGAGCAGTTGTTCCTTGTCTACAATGACATTACGCAGAAAACGTTCACTATCAGCGAGACATCCCCATCCTGTCGCGGTTATTATAGCATCCAGATTGTCGATGTTTTCCACACCAGCAACGCATTCTACCGCTGTAGTGACAGCATTCTTGATGACACGGCTCATACGGCGACGTAATCCAGCATCAGGTATCAACAATTTGATATCCGTAGTCACTTCACGGTCTGTTATCACCTTATTTATATAACAACTTCTCATACCTTATTTTGTAAAAAGCAATGAACTACAATTACCGCCAAAACCGAATGAATTCGTCAAGACACTGTCGACAGATATATTTTCTTCAAACTTGACTATTGGCTGCAATCCGTATTCCGGTATCGCAGTCGTGAAGTTAAGATTAGGATAACGACAGCTGTTCTTTATCGCCATGACAGAAAATACCGCTTCTATACCACCTGCCGCTGCTAGCGTATGACCTGTGAATGCCTTAGTAGAGCTGAACGCCGGTATCTTATCGCCGAAAATCCTTTTGAATGCCGCACTCTCTGATGCGTCGTTGTTTCCTGTGCCTGTGCCGTGTGCGTTGATATAACTTACATCATCTGGAGATATGTTTGCCATCTGCAATGCTTCTGACATCGCCAGAAACGCACCGTTGCCTTCTTCTGAAGAGGCTGTCTGATGATGTGCATCGTTACGGTTTGAGTAACCGCCTAAACGACAGTAATATTCAGTCGCGTCTTCTTCACGTTGCAGCAACAGATAACCAGCGCCTTCGCCTAGATTGAGTCCGGCGCGTGTGGCATCAAACGGACGACAAGGGTTCTCGTCTAGGATCATCAACGACTTGAATCCATTGAGCGTGAATGCACTCAAGGCATCGCTGCCGCCTACGACGACATAGTCGACAATATTGTGCTTCAACAGTTTCGCTCCTGCGATGACAGCGTTAGCGGCTGATGAACATGCGGTACTTATCGTCGTGGTATAAGAGTTTATGCCGCAATATCGCGCGATGGCATCGGTACTTGCTGCACAGTCGTGCATCTTGACATCGCGCAGACGACCCTTGCTGTCATCAACGATGAAATTCTCAAAGAAATGCTCACTGAGGTCCATGCCGCCTACTGATGTAGACGAGACGAGACCGACGCGTTTCGTAAAATCTATCTCAACACACGACATCGCTTCCTTCACCGCCAACATTCCTAATAATGCTGTACGCGAGAGATGTTCCCTGACAGAGATGCCCAATAAGTCATGCAGTTCTTCATTAGTCATTGGGAGTTCTCCAACAGGCAATTTATTCGTTGTTTTAAGAATTGAAGGAACGGCAGAAATGCCACTCTCGCCTCTGCGTATAGACGCGAGGTTCTTTTCGACACCGATTCCCAATGCCGATACAATTCCAACTCCTGTGACTACGATACCCATGTCTTATTTGCGGTTTTGCATAACGTATTCTGCAAGGCTCTTCACTGAATAGAATGCAGGCTTTGCCTCTGCTGAATTAGCGAGTTTTACTCCGTAATATTTTTCTAAAATCAATATGATTTCAAGAGCGTCGATCGAATCTAATCCTAATCCTTCACCGAACAAAGGTGCTTCAGCGTCAATATCATTAGGTGTTATTTCTTCTAAGTTAAGTTCGTTGATCAAATGTTCTTTTAATTCTTGAATAAGTTGTTCCATATCTTTATTTTTTTAATAGTTTAATATTTACATTCCATTGTCCTTTGAGATATTCGCACCATCCGCAGATGACGGCGTCTGCCCTACCTCTTTCTATAAGACTTTCCGCATATTGATAAGCCAGTCCTGAATCTTCTTTTTCTATGAAGAAAGTATTGTCGCCCTGTATCTTATGACGGATGCATATCTCGCCGGCGGCTACATTGGCCAGCGTATATACGAATGCCGCCGGCGACGCGCCTTCTGGCAAGTGTTTGTTTATTATCTCCTGATGGATGATATCGGCATCAAGCGACGCCGCTCTATTGGCCAAGACTATAGCACGACGTGGCTGTTCTATTTCATCGAAACCTTCTTTCTTTAAAAGATGTTCCACCGCGACGTACAATGCCTTGCTCATATCACTCATCTTATAAAATTTCATATTGGTCTCGCCGAACGACTTGAACTCATTACGGATAAATTCCGCAAACGACAGTTCCGACTGCGGCAGACTATACTCTGCAACGACTTTTCCCACAACACTCATAGTCTTGTCGTCTTGTCGTCTTGTCGTTTCCATATCCAACACTATCGCTGCATTACATCCGCCGAATCCTGATGCTGTCTTCACACAGCATTGTTTTTCAAAATGTTGTAAGTCAGACGATAATGTAAGTTCGTGTGGTGTATCTGATTTGGTAAATCCTTTGGTTCCGTAGATATATCTGTTCTTAAGTTGTTCGGCACATATTATTGTCTCCACAACGCCAGATGCTCCTAATGTGTGTCCTATATATCCTTTAAGGCTGTTGAGAGGTTTGTCGTTCAGTTCTGCCCATGCCACAGCCTTGCTTTCCATCTCGTCATTATAACGTGTCGCTGTGCCGTGAGTGTTCATGAATCCTATGTCTTCGCGACTGACGCCTGCTTCGTTCATCGCATTGCTGATGGCGAAGTACAATCCGTCGCCGGTACGTGAAGGTCCTGAGATATGGTTAGCGTCGTTGCTGATGGCGCCGCCTGCGAGACGTATATGAGCAGCATCTGCCATAGCGACATCTGTCGTCAATACAATAGCAGCAGCGGCTTCTCCTAATGTAAGACCGTCACGGTTCTCATCATAAGGTCTGCATGGATTTTCACTTATCGACTTGAACGAAGCGAATCCTGAAGTGATGAATTCACATAAGGCATCGCAGCCGACAAGAACGACATGCTTGCACATTCCTGACATAAGCATCCATCTTGCTACAACAAATGCTGACACTCCAGAAATACAAGCGTTAGATATTATTATAGGTGTGTGTTTACAATTGAAATGATCGGCAATAGTCTTTATAGAGGAGTCAATAAATACCTTATCATCAAGGTTTTCGCAATCTAATGCCAGATAATCTATGTTGCCTTTTGTTGTTGACACGACTAACTGAACATCGTCATTTGAAAGGTCTATGCCTGATTCTGTCAATACATTATGAATCTGTTCTATTATAAATGATTCAAAACGTGTATATTCGCCAATGAGCTTGACATCGGATCTGCCGACATGCATCGCGAATTCATCGGAATATCGCAATCCGCTTTCGCCATTACGCATAGCAGCAAAGGTCTCGACTTTGTTGCCGAGACAAGTACGCATTGATGACGCACCGAGATATATGTCTATTCCTTTGTAAGCCATTGTCTTTTCCATTCATCAAAAAAAGCAGGGTTGTTCAGACACATGTTTCCGTCTTTGTCGACGAAGACTTGTACCGAACTTCCACGTGCCACCAAAACGCCGTCGCTTTTGCGGCGAATGATATATTCAAAACATATTTTAGCAGCAGGCACGTCGATGTAACGTGTCTCTATCACTGCCTCGTCATTAACCATAAGAGGCGTAACATACTGCAGCTGCATATCGACGATAGGAGCTGTGAATCCATTGGCGAAGAAATCCATATATCCAAGTCCTGGATACTGACGTCCGAACGCCTCGCGTCCGTCTTCGAAATAACGCACATAGTTGCCATGCCACACTACACGCATAGAGTCGACTTCACTGAATCTTACTGTGATATGCGTCACATTGGTCAAGGCAGCTTCCTGTGTTCCTATTTTACGATTGCGCTTCATTATTATCTAAAAATATCTTCATCTTGCAAGAAGCTATCTCAACATCATTTATATAACATTTTGCTTGAATGAGAGTGATGTTAAACACTTCTTGTATTATCTCTATCTCTGTTGAAATGACTTCGCCAACTTTAGGGAATTCCTTCAACTCAAAATTATTCACAGAGCCTATATAACCGATTGGAATCTCTTGATTATTAGTCTTAAACACATAACCTACTCTAGCGGCTGCCGACTGTGCTATATGTTCAATGAGTCCGCATTCTGAAAGTATTCCGTCATCGACGAATATGTTGTCATCTTTAACGGAGAGACGAGTCTTGGAGATATTGTTGTCCATTCCAAGGAACTCATCAACCATCACTATCGGTGCTCTTTGTGGAATAAGGTCTAGGATCATATCATTTCTTTTTGCAAATCATAATAGAGTGACCGAGGCCTAATCCATCGACGATTTCTTCTACTTCAAGACCGGCGTTGTTGACACATCTTTCCATATCTGAAGAATGATACATCTTGCTATTACCGTTTGCCAAGGCAGTGAAGTAAATGCTTGTCAATGTGAGGCAATATGCTGCGGTTTCATATCTTTGTCTGTCCCAGAATGTCTCCATGATATAGAGTCGTGAGTTTTCATCCATCGACTCTGCTGCACGACGGCAGATGCTTGTCACTTCGTCTTCTGAGAAGCAGTCGAGGAACTGGCTCATCCAAATGACATCGAATGCTGGTGTTGGGAACTTCACGTTTTCGTCGAGGAGGTTTGCTCCATAACCGTGGATGCGGTCGGCACCTTCCTTACCTGCTGTCTGCTGACGCATCATCTCAAGCTGCTGTGGCAAGTCCATGATTGTCACTTCTACATCTTTATTATATCCAACGCATTGCATTGCCCAGCGACCTGTGTTGCCGCCGACGTCTAATAAACGACGTACCTTACGTTCACCATCAAAGATAATCTTCAATGCTGCAGCGAATGACTCATCTGAATAGAAATGGTCAAAACCGAACCAGCTCTTCTGCACTTGTTCTGGAAGACTTGAGAGTCCTTCATATATAGTTGGCCATTCGCCGAAGACCTTCAATCCTGCAGGTCTGCCTTCTACCAAAGCTTCTTCAAGGTTGAAGAGACCTAAGTAGTTGACATCGTGGTTGAAGTTCATGTTTGCCTTAGCCATAGGATCGTTCAATAAGAACCAACCTGCTTTGGATATTGTATATTTATCGTCGTTTGTCAAGACAGTTCCTATTGACAGTGATGCTTCCAAGAGCACCTGCACTGCGTAGTTCGACAATCCTGTATGTTCAACGATTTCTGCCTGTGACACACCTTTGTGGTTGTTAGACAGATATTCCAAGATACCGAATTTGACCATCAGGCGTGATACCTGAAACACCATCGGTGCGAATGCTATCTCCTGTGCGAGACGTTGTGCTTCTAATGCTGTCTTCTGCTCTTTACAATAGACGTCAGCTAGTGGTTTGGTTAGTTTCATTTTATTAAGTCTAGTTTATATTCCAAAAATCATAAAAGTTAAACCATTGGCGTGGATATTGGCCCACGATTTTCTCCAACGATTTAACATATTGTTCAAGAAGTTTTTCAGGCGTTGCCTTTCCTTCTATAGCAGGCTCCTCAAATAAAAATCTGTAGGTGCAGTTTGGTTCTCTCATGGAATAGTAAAATACGACAGGTACTCTGCATTTAGCAGCTATTTTGAACAATCCTATAGGAAAAAGCGCTTTGTCTCCAAGGAAATCCACTTCCGTCGTATGTTCTTTTTCCATATATCTGTCGCCGTTGAAACAGATGTATTCTCCTTTGTTCAGAGCAACTTTCATCTGTAACATAGCGTCGATGATATTCTGATTAAGAGGTATTATATTGTAATTGTTTTCCTGATTTGCATTCTCTTCGAGCACTTCCTTTATCTGTTGATGTTCTGCGTCAAGCATCACGATATTTATTTTCTTTCCATAGGTGCCGAAGAAACCGGCGCCGGCTTCCCAGCATCCGATATGGGCTCCAATCATCACTACGCCTTCCCCACTGTTAAGTATCTCAAGGAATCTGTCGTAATTGGCGAACTCGTAATGATAACGATTCTGCAAGCCTCCTTTCATCGCGATTCTGTCAATGAGCGTCTGTCCGAAGACATAATAATGGCAATACAACTCTTTCATCGACGCCAACACGCCGAGTCCTCTTCTCTGTCTGTTGTATTTCCAGATAGCCTTGGTGGCTTTAGGTGCAAATGGTATGAAATAAATTACAATAAAAGCCAGAAAAATATAGGCACAACGAAGTCCGAGAAGACGTATGGTATATACAAAAAACTGATATCCAAAACGACCTCCTCGAGATTTACCGTTCCACTGTTTCTCTGGTTTATTCATTGATCTTACGGTTCAACAGCTCGTAAAAATCTTTAAATGTAACAACACCGACAAAGTCCTGGCTTGTCAAAGTGACACCGAAGTTTTGTTCGATAAGAACGACAACGTCAACCAAGTCAAGGCTGTCTAATCCTAATGTCTCTTTTAAAGAAGCTTCGTCTGTTATAAGTTCTTGCTCTACTTCAAATTCTTCTGCTAATACTTCTGTTGCTTTTGCAATAATTTCTTCAATTGTCATATATAATATCTTTAAGTTAATTCTTGATATTTATTTCACTTTCTTGATTATCAATGTAGAATTCGTTCCGCCGAAGCCGAATGAGTTGCTTAAGAATGTATCGAATTCCATGTCGACTCTTGTCTTTGGTATGTTGATATTAGCTGATGCCTCATCTGCTTCCTCGAAGTTAAGGTTAGCTGCGATGAAGTTGTTCTGCATCATCAACATAGAATAAACGACTTCACTGGCACCTGCCATCCACATCTCATGTCCGGTAAATGACTTTGTTGATGCGACGTATGGTTTATGTTCGCCGAATACCTCTGCTATCGCCTTTGCCTCATTGGTGTCACCTATCGGTGTAGATGTGGCATGTGCGTTGACGTATTTTATCTCTGAAATATCAATGCCTGCATTGCGTATAGCCATCTGCAAGGAACGTTTTGGTCCGTCTACGTTAGGCACTGAGATATGGTCGCCGTTTGATGAGAATCCGTAGCCTACCACTTCAGCGAGTATCGTCGCGCCACGTCTCACTGCCGACTCATAGCTCTCAAGTATCACTGTAGCAGCACCGCCGCTTGGAACGAGACCGTCGCGGTTCTTGTCGAAAGGACGTGATGCCTTTGTCGGGTCGTCTTCTCTTGTGGAGAATGCGTTGAGAGCATCGAAGTTACCTACAGAATATTTGTTGACTTCTTCTGCACCGCCGCAGATGACGCACTCCTGCAATCCTTGCTTGATAAGCATGAATCCCATGCCGATAGCATGAGAACCGCTGGCACATGCACCTGATACGGTGAAGTTAATGCCTCTAAGATTAAATATTGTTGCAAGATTCATCGTGATGGTTGAGTTCATCGACTGGAATATATTTCCTGATCCTACCAACACTGTGTTTTTCTTTTCTCTGATGATGTCAACGCCTGTGATGACAGCTTCAGCACTGCTGTCGTTGCCATAAAGTATACCGACTTCATTGTTGAGAAGGAAGTCATTGTCGATGCCAGCTTGTTCGAGAGCTTCTGCTGTTGCGACATATGCATAGTGACCATGTTCTGGCAGACACATTCTTTGTCTGCGGTCGAGCACTCCTTTAAGGTTTGGCGTTTCAAGTATGCCACATAATGACGAGCGATAGCCCATCTCTTTTCTGTCTGGTGCTATACCTATTCCCGACTTTCCTTCAAAAAGGGATTGCAAGACTTCTTCTTTATTTTTTCCGATACAGGAATAGATTCCCATACCTGTTATTACAACTCTCTGTGACATATTAAGTATATATTCCTCCGTTAATTGAAATTACTTCTCCTGTGATATATGCTGCTGCGTCTGATACCAAGAACGCTACTAAGTCTGCTACTTCTTCTGGTTCTCCGAAGCGTCCTGCAGGAACGAGTTTCTTCAACTCTGCCTCGTTGAGGTCTGCTGTCATGTCGCTCTTGATGAATCCTGGAGCGACTGCGTTGACTGTAACATGTTTCTTCGCTACTTCTTGTGCCAATGCTTTTGTCGCTGCCACGAGACCGCCTTTCGCTGCGGAATAGTTGGCCTGTCCTGGCATGCCTTTGAGTCCAGACAATGAAGCCACGTTAACGATACGACCCCATTTCTTTACAAGCATATTTTTCAAAAGAGGCTGTGTGACGTTGAAGAATCCGTCAAGCGAGATTGAAAGCACGCTACGCCAGTCTTCTTCTGGCATCCACATCATAAGGTTGTCCTTACGAATACCGGCATTATTCACTACTACTGATATATATTCGCCTTGATGGTCTGCAGCCCATTTTGCTAATGCGTCTGCCACTGACTTATTGTCGCTCACATCAAATGGAAGGAGTTCTGCCTTGCCGCCGTTAGCAACGATGTCATCAAGTGTCTTTTGTGCTGCTTCTACGTTTGAAGCGTAATTGATTATAATAGAAAAACCTTGCGATGCCAATTTCAATGCTATTGCACGGCCTATTCCTCTGCTCGCTCCTGTTATAAGAGCATATTTTGTTTCATTCATCTTTATCAGGTTTTGAGGTTATTTCTTAAGCCATTCTATGACTGACTCTATTTCTTTATATTTCGGTGTGTCTTCAACAAACACTGGAACTATCGCTCTTATCTGATCGTACATCTCACGTGTTGCTGGAGCAAGTTTGTCGGCAATTTTCAAACAGTCAACAGCTTGTACCAATGCCATCATGTGTATCGCCATGACTTGATAGCTGTTTTCTATAACGCGTTGACAGATAAGTGCTGAGTTTGTTCCCATTGAAACGATATCTTGATTGTCGTTGTTATTAGGAATCGAATGTACATACATAGGATTCGATAATGTCTGACATTCTGCTGTTGTTGATGTCGCTGTGAACTGTGATGCCTGCAAGCCGTAATTCAATCCGAGTACGCCTAAGTTCACGAATGGAGGGAGTATTCCGTTGATGCGGTCATGGAAGAGATAATTCATCTGACGTTCTGCAAGCATTGTCATCTTTGTGACTGCAATCTTAAGCTTGTCCATCTCGAATGAGACATAATCGCCGTGGAAGTTACCTCCATGGATAACTGTTTTGTTTTCTGGGTCGACGATTGGGTTGTCGTCAGCGGAATTCATTTCGTTGAGGAGCACTTTCTCCACATTTTCCACTGTATCCCACACTGGACCTAATATCTGAGGAATGCAACGAAGTGAGTAGTAAGGCTGTACCTTATGTTCAAATACGTCTTCTTCGCTCTTGTGATATAATTCTTCTTCACGGTTGAGAAGCATCTTGCTTCCTGATGAAATATCGCGCATCTTGGCAGCGACGATCTGCTGACCTTGATGTTGTTTTACGCCGTTAAGGACTTCCGACATGAGGTCGTCGTATGATGATGCTATCTCATTCATCAAGACAGAAGCCTTCAATGACCAGTCGACCAAACGTTTTGCGTTGAGGAGGTTTACAAGACCAATGCCCGTCATGACTGCAGTTCCGTTTGTCACTGCAAGGCCTTCGCGGACATACATCTGCAATGGCTTGATGCCGAGTTCTGCAAATACCTCAGCGGTATTTCTTCTCACGCCTTGATAGAACACCTCGCCTTCGCCTATAAGCGCTAATGCGATATGAGCAAGCTGCACCAAGTCGCCGCTAGCACCCACGCTGCCGTGTTGTGGAATCACAGGATATATTCCGCGGTTGAGGAATTCGACAAGCAACTCACATGTCTGGATGTTAACGCCTGAATGTGCTTGCATGAAAGTCATAAGACGTGCGAGCATAGCTGCTCTGACACATTTCTCTGGCAATGGTTCGCCTGCACCTGTAGAGTGACTGCGGATGATGTTATACTGAAGTTCTTTCAAATGGTCGTCGTCAATGCGCCATTGCGCCATAGGACCAAATCCTGTGTTTATGCCGTAAATGACCTTATCCTTTGAAAATGAATCTAAAAAGGAAAAACAACTCTCTATATTACGACGTATTTCTTCGTCTATCGATATCTGATGTCTTTCTTCAACTATCAATCTAACATCATTTAATTGCAACTTGTCGCGAACTATCATTGGAGTCTCTATATATTTTCAACTAATAATAAACTTCTCTATATATAAACATCAAATCATTCTCTAAACGAGAATAATTCAATAGTTTGCAAATATAATATTTTATTACATATAAAGCGATAAAACAACTATTTTTTTATGAATTTTGAATTACCATCAAACATATACTCTACTAAAAATCTTTAGCCCTTAACCTTTTGTCAATTTAATTGCAAATTGTTCATTGTAAATTGTCAATTGTTTTGGGCGTTCGGCTACGCCGCCGGGCTTTCCGCTATATCTTTGCTCGCTTTTGTTTTATCCTCGCTCAAAAAAAACGTAGTCCGTGGTCCGAAGTCTGAAGTCCGAGCTTCGCAAAGGATGCCGCTCCAATCCCTAACGCTTTGGATAACTATAAAATTAAAGAAATCTAAAATCTAAAAAAATAAGGGACGCGATAAATCGACGTCCCTACAATTATTCCTAATTCCTAATTCCTAATTTTTTCAAAGGAGAATCCGAACTATAAGGCACCTTGCCTGATGGCACTACCTTACTTGAACTCTGCAAGTGTATGTCTTGGTCATCAAAGAAGATATGCGCACCGAAAGCCTTTAGAACCTTATCTTTAGGCATGCCGCCAAGGAAATATACCTCATTTACATAAACGCCCCATTTCTTCAATGTATTGATGACTCTCATATGTGCAGGAGCACATCTCGACGACACTATCGCTAACCTCAACGGAGAAAGTTCTACCGTCACAGGAAGACATTCTTGTATCTTGGATAGTTTCTTCAACAGCTTGGCAAACGGGCCTTCTTGCAATGGCACGTCTTTGTTTTCTTCCTCGTACTTATGGAACGAGTCGATGCCTTCTTTCTTGAAGCGTAACTCTGAGTCTTCGTTGAACAGAACAGCGTCGGCGTCGAAGGCTATTCTCACCACATTAGACGCTGGATTGAATTCCTTTGGCGGCTCATAAATCACAGCGGCAGCACAGTTGCTATGCGAGTCGATGACAGCCTGCACACTGTTCTCGTCTTTCGACAAAAACAAGTCGACGCCAAAAGCTTCTATATATGGAGATATCGGCTCACCGCCAGAAAAAGCAAGACGTGTGATGTCGAGATCGTACTCCTCTATCGACTTCAAAATCCTCATGCCTGTCTCCGGACTGTTACGCGACATAACCACGACTTCAACAATAGGTTTATGCGCCTGTTTGTTGAGCTCCAAAAGACTCTTCACAAGATAAAAAGCAGTGCCTTTCTCTAACGGAACATCTTGATTCTTATCTTGATACTCTCTATATTTCTTAACGCCTTCTTTCTCGAAAATGTCGTTTTCCTTTTCAAGATCAAACAAGGCTCGCGCCGTCACACCGACGACTAACATTTCTGATAAATCTATTGACATAATTTTGGTTTAAGGTTTAAGGCTTAAAGCTTAAGGTTATTCCACCAAAGACTTTAAACTTTAAACCTTAATCTTTAAACAAATAAACTAATAATATTCAAAATCACTTCTGATGCTTTCTCCATGCTTTCCAATGGAACGTATTCGTATTTTCCATGGAAGTTATGACCGCCTGCGAAGATGTTTGGACATGGCAATCCCATGAAGCTGAGGTTTGCGCCGTCGGTGCCGCCACGGATTGGCTGTACCTTTGGCTTGATGCCTGCCATCTCAATAGCCTTGATAGCTTTTTCAACGATGAAATAATGTGGTTCTACTTCCTGACGCATATTGTAATACTGGTCTTTCATATCCAATGTTACAGCGTTGTTATATTTCTTGTTGAGATATTCAACGACAGACTTGAGCAATTCTTTCTTTTCCTCGAATTTAGCTCTGTCATGGTCACGGATAATGTATTGCATCGAAGTCTCTTCCACTGTGCCTTTAATCTCTGTGAGAAGGAAGAATCCTTCATAACCGCAAGTGAATTCCGGACGTTGGTTTACAGGCAACATCGCATTGAGTTCCATAGCAATCTGCATTGAGTTGACCATCTTATCCTTTGCATAACCTGGGTGAATATTAGCACCTTGGATGTGAATCTTAGCACCGGCAGCATTGAAGTTTTCGTACTCCAACTCTCCTATCTCGCCACCGTCAATTGTATATGCATATTTAGCACCGAATTTCTTGACATCGAATTTAACCACGCCACGACCGACTTCTTCATCAGGAGTGAAACCTATCTTGATATCGCCGTGTTTTACTTCTGGATGTTCCATAAGATATTGAGCAGCATACATGATAGCAGCAACGCCACCTTTGTCGTCAGCGCCTAATAATGTAGTGCCGTCTGTTGTTATCATTGTCTTGCCAATGTAATTCTGCATCTCTGGGAAGTCAGACACTTTTAACACGATCTCTTTCTCTGCGTTAAGCATGATATCACCGCCTTGGTAATTCTCAATGATTTGTGGTTTCACGTCTTTTCCTGAAGCATCAGGTGATGTATCGACGTGAGCGATGAAACCTATAGCTGGAACTTCTTTGTCAATATTTGATGGTATTGTCGCCATGACATAACCGAACTCGTCTAACTCAGCCTTGATTCCCATTGCTTCTAATTCGTCACGAAGCATTCTGAGAAGGTCAAATTGTTTTGCTGAACTTGGCTGTGTCTCTGAATTTGGGTCTGACATTGTATCGACAGAGACATATCTTAAAAATTTATCCAATAACTTTTCCATGATGCATTTTTTAGTTTAAAGTTTATAGTTGAGAGTTTATAGTAGTTTGGAAGTTTACACTTACTAACTACTCTACACCATCAACTCTACACTGTTAATTTAATTTTCCGTTTTCGAATTTAATCATTACTATTTTTGTGAGACGCAGCAATTACGTATTGTTTATTTTTGGTGTAATTGATACGTCTCTACATTCATTCCTAACTCCTAATTCCTAACTCTCTTTGAATCCCAAATCATATAAGCGATGACAGCGACATACATGACTAATGCTACCAATGAAGCCCATGGTGTCTCTGCGAATGGAACGCCGCCAACATTAAGAATCATATTGACATTAGCGAACTTGAGTATCGCGCTGACAACACCCATCAATGCGCCACCAGCGATGAAACCTGATGCGATGAGGGTACCTCTGTTGTTGCGTGCGTTATTGAGTGCTTCGTCTTTGCTGCGTGTACTGACATACCATGAGATTGCGCCTCCTATTAATAAAGGTATATTGAGGTCGATTGGGATGAACATACCGAGTGCGAATGGCAATGCTGGAATCTTAGCGAAAGTGAGTATCAATGCGATGACAGCACCGATGCCGTATAACAACCAAGGTGCGCTGCCACCTGACATCATTGGTTCAATGACAGCTGACATAGCGTTTGCTTGAGGGGCGACGAGTGCGCCGTCACCAACAAAACCGTAAGCTTTGTTCAAAACCATGATGACACCTGCTACAGTAGCTGCAGCGACAGCAACGCCGACGAACTTCCAAATCTCTTGATTCTTAGGTGTTGTTCCAATCCAATATCCAACTTTTAAGTCAGTGATGAATGCGCCTGCGACAGCCAATGCTGTACAAACCACGCCGCCGATGATAAGAGCTGCCGTCATACCCATCGCGCCGCTTAATCCAGCTGCTACCATAACTAAAGATGCTAAAATCAATGTCATGAGTGTCATGCCACTTACAGGATTTGAACCGACGATAGCGATAGCGTTAGCTGCTACTGTAGTGAATAAGAATGAGATAACAGCAACGACCGCGATACCTACCAAGGCGTGTTTTACATTATGAACGACGCCGAACCAGAAGAAGAAGAAAGTGATGACCAAGACAACGACGATACCGACAACGACGAACTTCATTGAAAGGTCACGTTGTGTGCGTTCTTCCTTGACGCCATCGTTTTTCTTTCCTTTGAATTCATTGGCAGCCAAGCCTACAGATGACTTGATAACGCTCCATGACTTGATGATACTTACAACACCAGCCATCGCGATGCCACCGATACCGATATGACGTGCGTATTCTTTGAAGATAACTTCCGGACTCATAGAGCCTAATGTCTGTGTGATTCCTGAGTTCATCAAATCGATGACTTCATTGCCCCAGATGAGATTCATTCCAGGGATGATGATGAACCAAACCAACATTGAGCCACAGCATATTATGAAAGCGTATTTCAATCCGATGATATAACCGAGACCGAGCACAGCTGCTCCCACATTGACTTTAAACATCAACTTTGCGCTATCAGCGACAGCGAGTCCCCATGTAGTGATTTTTGTTGAAAGCGTCTCTGTCCAGAGTCCGAATGTGGAGATGCAGAAGTCGTAAAGACCACCTATCAAACCACTCACGACGAGTAACAAAGAGTCCTTGCCTTTCTTCTGTCCGCTGACGAGCACCTGTGTGGTTGCAGTAGCTTCAGGGAAAGGGAACTTGCCGTGTTGTTCTTTAACGAAATATTTTCTGAAAGGAATTAAAAAAAGTATTCCGAGGATGCCGCCCAACAATGAAGCGAGGAATACTTGCATATAATTGATTTCTATTGCGTAACCCTTGCCTTGCAATATGTATAATGCTGGCAATGTGAATATCGCGCCCGCGACCACGCCGCCAGAGCAGCCGCCGATAGACTGTATGATGACGTTTTGTGAAAGAGCATCACTTTTCTTTGCCACGCCCGACAAGCCGATGGCGATGATAGCGATTGGGATAGCAGCTTCGAACACCTGTCCCACTTTCAATCCAAGATATGCAGCCGCAGCTGAAAACAATATCGTCATCAAAAGACCGATGGTGACCGACCATACAGTGATTTCCTTATACTTCTTATCCGCGGATAATATTGGTTTATAGACCTCTCCCGGAGCCAATTCGCGTTGCGCGTTTTCTGGCAAACCCATGTTTTCGTTGTTGATATTTTCCATAATACAATTAAAATTTTATGTAGGCAAACTTACGATTTTTAGAACTATTATGCAAGAGGTTTTTTATATCATTTTAGCAGTGAGCTATGAGCAATTGCAATGAGTAATGAAGTAATGAAGTGATGGAGTCTCGAAACAGCTCACGGCTCATAGCTCATGGCTCAAAGCAAAAAAAAAACACATCCTTTAAAACAAACCTCTCCTTTATCTGTTATATAGACAAAAAGAGTTCAACGGCTAATGGCCAAAAGCCAATGGTTCAAAAATAATTGGTGGTTTGGATTACAAACACGATTCATTGCTGCGGGCGAAGTGATAAAGACTTCGCCTGCCCCACCCCAAAAGAAATTGAAAGTTGAAAGTTTGCTATCAACTATCAACAGTCTGTGTCAATAGTCAGTGTCTGAGTTCTAAGTTCTAAGTTCTAAGTTCAAACAAAGCCGCCTCGATTTCTCGAAGCGGCTTTGTTTATATTCTCATGATGTGGTAGTTTTATTTTGATACAGGACGCACTGACACACCAAAGTGACGATGTCCATCGTAGTCAATCATATAATTGTCATGATTGAAGTAGAGGCTGTATGCATAGGTGGTGCCATCTTCGAAAGGCATTGTGCTCCAATAGCCACCGTTGCTGCCTTCACCTACATGGAATGATCCGCGATAATAACCTGCAGCAGGAAGGAATATGCTTTTGCCGTTTGCTGCTGTGACCTTATAACCATTGACATCTCCTAATGTTGTCCATGTCCAAGTGCATTTTGTGCATAGTTCGTCTAATTCTTCATATGTAGGAATTCTCCAGTCTGTACCCCAATTAGCAGCTGCGGTATTGTATTCTGCCATGTCTGCGATGTCGCCTAATTCCTTGCCTTCTGTAACACAGTTATCAAAAGTATATTCTGTTTTTGGTTCCAACTCGCCCCAAGCATAATAATTGCCAAATCCTTCAGGTGAAGTCGCACCAATATTACATGTTGCCCATTTAACACTTAATCCTAAGTCAACGTATTCATAACCTTGAATTTTTCCGTCACCAGCGTATGGATTAGATGGTTTACATGACACCATCATCATACAAACTAGAGTCATAATTAAATAGATTTTCTTCATAAATTATAATTTTTTAAGTTTATTAACATTCAATTTTCAAATTGTAAATATGAGAATTTATCAATAAAAACACAAGTCAAACGCAAACTTATTTTCTCACATTTTAAGAATATAAAAACATAATTATCAATCATTTAAGCTTAACACAAACTTTAAGAATAATATTTCAAGCCTTATCTTATTAAAATTCTTTAAAAAAAATATCACAAAATGGTGTTTTTATTTAAAAAAAACTTATTTAACATTCACTATGTAACAGATATTCAAGGACGCTATCCCAATCTGGAAATCTTTCCGATCCATATTGTATCCATTCTCCTTCAAATTCGCTCGTTCCGTTCTTGCCACGATCATCAATAATTATATCTCCTTTGCACAGATTCTTACAATGGGTAATTATCATACGTTTATGAAACACATCATTAAGATATTTGGTAACCCATTCCACTTTGTCACTCCACGCTGAAGGGTTATTCCAAGGAGCTGTTGACAAGATATAACAATCGTAATGCATCATCAATTGATGTACTGCATCAATAGCTCCTGGCATTGGTTTCATTTGCCCAAAAATACCAGGAATCTCATCATACCTTCCTTCGAAATCCTTAAGAGTCTGTTCGCTTTGCACCGCCAATCCTGATTGAAAATCAACAAGAACTCCATCCATATCAAAGTATAATCTTTTCTTCGTTTCCATATTTTTTTATTTTAAAAAAACACCCACCCTATCATGGATATGAACCTCAATTGTACAGAACTTTTTACCAGGCAGCAGTGGCATTGCTTGCAAAAATAAATATCTCTTGAATGTTCGCTCCTTGCAAATGACCGTGTCCCAGTTCAGGAATCAATATCATTCCCGCATTCATAGCTGTATTTGCACATTTTTCAGTAGCGTCAACGGCAAAATACGGGTCGCCATCCCAGTTAATGAAGAGTATTGGCGTACGGCAATTACGCAGCATTTCAACATTGTCCCACAAAAATGAACATCTTGGATAAGTGTCATAGAGCGTACCGAAAATTCCAGATGTGCCTGTCATTGCAACGGCACCGTATACAGGGGCTGCAAAGACAAAACGGTCGTCATAAGCAACTGCATTCGTTGCTATCACACCACCCCAAGAAATGCCCGTAAGTCCTATTTTACTGCTATCAACCTGTTCAAATGATGACAAAAACGAGTTCGCCACAATAGTTCCTGCTATAGCATGGTAAATGAATTGTTCATTTGCAGGCTTTGCATAATCTTGATATCCTGTGTTGCTGGGACCATGATGCATTATGCTTTCAAAACTAGCATCAGAATCTGAACTTAAGCTTGCGTTTTCAGTAGGAATTCTACCCTCCGTATCAATTGCAATAGCGGCATAACCCAAATCGTTCCACATTTTAACCCAGTCGTAAAAAGCCGTGCCACCACCACCGTGGACAAGCACGACACCAGGAACAGGATTGTCCTTTGTTGCAGTGTCAGGAATACCCACATAAGCAAAGACATAGGTTGGAGCATCATTGTAAGATACGCTTTGCAAAAAATAAGCCTCCACTCCTTGCCTATCGTATTGAGACGCTCTTTCAAAAGCAGGGGTATTCCAAAGATGATTCGGGAATTGAACCTCGTCAATACCAGAACAATATTGCCTATCATCAACTATGTTTTCTTTTTTGGAAAAATCATATTCTGGCATTTCATAATAGTTGTCATCGTCTTCCCTACATGAAACACATAAACAGCAACTTAAAGCAACAAGAAAAATTGCCAAGATTTTTTTAATCATACTAAAACACTTCATCATCCAAGACTTTGTAGTCAATAAACACCTTTTTTAATGTGTCCGTTCTCAAAAATATAAAGTCACTGAAAACACGACAAAAATACAAAAAATCGAATAGCATTAATATTTTAAAAAAATGAAATTTAATGTAAAAAAATTAACATATCTTACTTACTCCACAATTCATCATCTACTTTTTTTACAATGAGTCTTGTGCTTTTAGCAAAAATTCTCACGACTCATAGCTCAAAGCTCACGGCTATTAAAAAAAAGTTCAACAGCCAATAGCCTTAGCTCAATGGTTAAAAATCCTTAACATCATTTCTTAATATTTCACTGATTTTATGTTAAAAATTGTTAAAACCGAAATATTTCCTTTGCAAATGCTTGACAAAGGGATGAGACGGTTGTAGTTTTGTAAGACCAAAATTTAGGAATCATGGAAAAAGTCATCAATACTAAAGAAGAACGTATCTTCTTAGATTCATTAAAAGATATTGTTTAGTCGGCGATAACTCTCAGAAATGAGAGAAACTGAATAAATAATATTATAATCCAAAAACACAAGATATGAAACCTATTGATAATATAGAACCATTGCCTGCTAAATTTATTACGGATGTACGCAATATCATAGAAAGCGGTCGCAAAAAAGCGTATGACTCCATTGTTAGAACAAGTATTAAGACATTTTGGGATGTTGGCAAACGCATTATTGAAGAAGAGCAAAAAGGAAAGACTCGTGCAAAATATGGCACACATCTTATAAAAAACCTTTCACAAGTTCTTACGCCTATATATGGGAATAGTTATAATAAACGTAATCTAGAATATTATAGAAAATTTTATACTCTATTCCCTAACGCTGAAATTGTGAACACGCGTGTTCACAATCTTGACTGGTCTCACATACGTCGTGTTTTATCTGTATCAAATCCAGAAGCTCGTTTGTGGTATCTGGAAAATGCATCATCTAACATGTGGAGCGTTCGTGAACTCGACCGTAACATCTCAACCCAATATTTTGAAAGAAGACTTGCCGCACAACTTACTGCCAACGTTGAAGATTTGCCCCAAATAACTGACAAAGGTCCTCTTGATTATATCAAAAACCCTATGGTTGCAGAATTCATGGGATTTCATCGTGACTCTTCCTATTCTGAATCAGATTTGGAACAGGCTCTTATAAATAATCTTGAAAAGTTTATTTTGGAGTTAGGACGTGGTTTTGCTTTTGTTGAACGTCAACAGCATATCTCAACTGACACAGCCGACTTTTTCATCGATTTGGTATTTTATAATTTCAAAATGAAAAGATTCGTGATTTTTGAATTAAAGACACACAAACTAACACACCAAGATATAGGACAACTTGATATGTATGTCAGAATGTATGACGATATGATAAAAGACAAAAATGATCTACCAACAATAGGTGTATTGCTATGTACTGACACAGACAACACAATCGCAAGATATTCAGTTCTGCACGATAGCGACCAAATATTTGCTACCAAATACATGACATACATGCCTACAGAAGATGAGTTACGTCAAGAAATAGAACTGCAAAAACAATTCTTCATGGAACAACATATATCCAATGAAACCTCAAAAATTTGACAGCTCTACTATCTTTAGACTTTTGTCTTTAGTCCAAATAACTTCTCAATCATTTTTGTGCAAGATGACGTCAATGTTACGGTCTGTCATCAATTTTCAATTTTCAATTGTATTAGTGGACCAGGTACGGAGGTGGTATGGAGAAGGTTCTCTCCTATTTTGCACAATGGATTTCGCTTTTGAATTGATTATTTCTCTTTTTTACCGCAAAAAAGAGAAACAGAAAAAGCTCGCCGCTGCGGATAAATACGCTAAAATTATGATTCTTGCGCTAAACAAAAAGAACTCGCTGCGCTCAGACAGCTTTTTGTCCTTAACGCTTCAGTCTCATAATTTCTTAACGCGATTTCTCCAAGGCGGCAGGGATTGACGGCTTTAACTATAGATTTGAGAAAATTTGTTAGAATCAGATAGGAAGTTGGTAAGAACTTGACAGGAAGATGGTGCAACTTTCACTTATATCTGAATTTTATAAGTAATTTTTCAACAACTCATGACCTTCAATTGAACAAGATTCAGAATTATGATACTCAATAATAGGGATTTGTCTGTTTTTAATATATGCAATAGATTTTAACTTTTTATATTTATCAGTCATTGCCAATGACTTATATGATGCATCCGTGTTATATAGTATTATTCCAATCAAAGTAATTCCGATGTCAAAATCTTTATTATCAAGAAAATTCAATATTCTAAACTCTTGTTCATAACTCCAATCATCAGTTTTTGTAATGAATATTTCCTTATTTTTTGCATAAAATTCTTTTTCATCATTATATACGGAATCAAAGTGATATTCTTTATTAGGTTCGCTTATATATTTGATTACTGCATATTCATATCCATTTTTACGTGCTTCTTCTATTATCAAATTCTTATCAAAGAGTAAGCAAACGCCATCTCCCCTTTGGGCATAATGACCCCACATTGCAGAAATATCAAAACCCAAGCGTTTTTGTTCATCACATGTAAAACTAATTTGTTTAAACTTTGACAAAATATTTACACAATCATTATATACTTGAGTAAAATTATTATTTGTTATTATTTGAGATGACAAATATATCTGCCTATATTTTTCATTTATATCATTCATTCTTTGCAATGGAGAAAATTTAAGTACACCGCTTTCTATTATCTTGACAGCGCTTTCAAAACTTGTATAATGATATAATTTTTCAATATTTTTAAATTCCTCTTTTGTCATATTTTTTCTACAAAAAAAAAGTCTTACCATCAATTAAAAACTTATAAAACGAATCTTTTATATTAGTATAATTAATTGATTTATAAATGGATGTTTTATTCTAAAACAGGACGTATACAAAATCCCAAATATCTATTACAACATTTTACATCTCTACTCCACTCTTCTTTTCCAATACATAGACAAACAGATCTAGTATAATCTTCATAAAAACCACCTAATTCATAATCGTTATTTTCACCTAAAACTGAACTCCAATAATATCCAAAATCACCTGACAGTTCATGTGTCGTACCATCATAACAACCACATGCTGGTAAAAATATGCTATTACCATTAGGACCTATAACTTCACACCCCTTTTTGCCTTTTTGCATCTTCCATTTAAACTCACATTCTGCAAGTAATTCTAAAAAATCGCCATCATTAGGCAATCTCCATTGTGCGCCCCAACTATATCTCACAATATCATATTGTTCGTCACCAGATATATCTATTTCAATTTCATTATGTTCTGCTAATTTAATAAGATTATCTACATTTATGCAATTATATTTGTTATAATTCTTCTTGCTTTTTATTTCTCCCCATGCATAATAGTTACCATATTCTTCTGGAGAGTTTGCGCCAACATTGCAAGTTGCCCATTTCAATCCACTTGATAAACCAAGGTCAACGTATTCATGACCGTTGATTTTAGTCTGTGATTTTTCGCTTTTTCCTAACTTTTCAACATAAAAATCAACTTCAGTTTTAGATACCTTCTCTTTAATTTGAGTTTTTATCCGTTCATTACAACATACAGACACTGGGCGCACACTTAAACCACAATAGCGATAGCCGGGAGCAGCACCTGTATTATCAATAGTGAAGTAATTATAATATGCTCCCTCATCATCATTGTCCGGATCAGAATTCCAATAGTAGCCGTAGTTGCCAGCTCCACCAAGTGGTGCCCCACAACGAATCCCAGCAGCAGGCATGAATATGCTATTACCATTTGGTCCTATTACCTTACAACCATCAACACCCTTTTGAGATTTCCATTCCCAAGAACATTCTCTTACCAACTCTTCCATTTCATGGTTTCTAGGCATTCTCCATGTCCCGCCCCACTTTTTTCTAGCGACATCGTATTTAGGATTACCTGAAATATCGTTAAGTGTTTTACCATATGTCAAACTATTATCTTCTGTATATTCACTCTTAGTTTTAATTTCTCCCCAAGCATAGTAATCCCCACATTCTTCAGGAGATTCTGCTCCCACATTACAGGTTGCCCATAACAATCTACTTGAAAGTCCTAAGTCAACGTATTCATGTCCATTGATTTTAGTATCTGATTTTCCGCTTTTATAAAACTCCTCTCTTAATATTTCATCTAATATAGTTTTAAGGTCAACTTGGGTAGTCTTCTTTTTAATTTGAGTTTTTGATTGGTCATTACAAAATACAGGACGCACACTTCGACCAAAGTAACGGTAGTCAAAGCCAATCTGGTCATCTTTATAATAACGTACGTACGCAAAATAGTTTCCATTCACATATGGCGTAGAACTCAAATAGTAACCATTATCTCCATCGTCTTCAATCGACGTTCCGCAACAGATACCCGCAGCGGGAATGAAGATACTATTAAAATTTGGCCCTATCACCATATAGCCATCAACACCGTTTTGTGATCTCCTAATCCAATCACATTCACTTTCCAATTCTTCCATTTCATAGTATGTCGGCATTCTCCACTCACCTCCCCACTTCTTTCTTGCAACATCGTATTTAGGATTACCCGAAATATCGCTCATTTCTTTGCCATACGTTGAACAGTTGTCTTCCGTATATTCATTCTTTGTTTCCGTTTCTCCCCAAGCATAATAATCGCCATACTCTTCGGGAGAGTTTGCACCAACATTACAAGTTGCCCATTTTAAACCACTTGGCAAGCCTAGGTCGACGTATTCATGACCATTAATCTTTGTAGTTTCCCTTTTTATTTTTTCTATAATTTTAAGATTATCTTGTGCTTTTTCATTCCCTTGTTCTGCAGATTTTCTATACCAAAATGCCGCCTTTTCATAGTCTTGTTCTACACCTTCACCATTTTTATAACAAACCCCAAGATTGTTTTGAGCTTTTGCATTCCCTTGTTCTGCAGATTTCTTATACCATTCAACAGCTTTCTTATAAGATTGAATCACCCCTTGACCTTTTTTATAACGGATGCCTAATTCAAATTGTGCACTCGCATCACCTCGCTCCGCTTTCTTTAACAATTCATCGAAAGAACATTTAGATATATTTATATTTTTCTTTACATTCTTATACACCATCCCCACTCTAATAACACACGTCCAATCTTTCCCATTTACAAATTCACCTTTGCCTTTTTCTATTTCGTAGTATGTTTCTATTCCCACATAATCAATAAAGTCATCTACTTTTTCATCTTTTGGGGCGTAACCAAACAATGGTTCAACACATACGAATTCGTTCTTTCCGTCTATAGTTTTAGAAATGAGATTGGCAAAATCTTCCAAATCAAAGAATCCATCAGAATTGTAGGTGGTTGCCATATCCAAGACATTGGAAATAATATGAAGCATAGGAACGTTTTTGTCAGGGAACAAATCATCGCATGTCAGGTCGTCAAAACCTTTATTTATTGTTATGAGTTCTGCATCAGGAAACATTGCGGAAACATGCAAAGATGCTCTTGCCAAAGCTTTCTCCGAAGGTTCTATCAGAATTATTCTTCTTATGTTTTGTTTAATATGTTTTCTTTTCAAGAAATCGGCATAACAGATAGTCCCCATGCCTTGTCCGCATGCGTAGTCAATTATATCTATCTGTTTCTCTTTTAGGAAATTCTCAGACAAATGGTCGTAAGCGTGTTGCAACTTTGCATTATGCATCTTGCCCAAAGCAAACATATATGCGTTGAGTTTAGGTTCTGAGTCTAATTCACATGCACCATGCAATATTTCGTCATACAATTTCTCTTGCATTTTCGAAGGGAGCATCTTATAAAATTCTGAAGAATACTCTCGTATCTTATTGAAATCAAGATTCTTGCTTTCGTCAATTACAAAGGCATAATTGGTACCTTTTTCTATTATCAATGGATATTTGCTCATCTCTCACTCTCCTTTTATGGTTTCACCAAATTCGTTTTGTTTATGTTGTTTCCAGTTTTTCACTGCTGTCTCCTTGCTGCTGTTCGCATAGCAATATTCGCAAAGATGCGGACAGGTGTTGTATTCGCCTATGTCTTTGCTAACCATACATCCGCAGGCTGGTCGCTGTCCTTTGTCTTTGTTGTTTTTCTTTTTAATCGCATATTGATGTGCGTTAAGCATAATCGCATCGGATGGCACAGAAGCAGTTCCAAACAAATCATTGATAATTTCATGTACTTCAACACCAAGAAAATCCATCAGTTTTTTGTCTTGATATGCAACCCTAATCATCAAATCATCGTCAATACATCTGTTATGCTTAATTCCGTATTTGTCTATGTCTAACTTTTCTCCGCAGGTCGCCAATTGGAAATTCCATTTCTTGTTTGATTCTGAAAGTTTCCGCGCAAACTCATTCATCATAGGTTCAGTCCATTCGATATAATTGACATTGTTCTTTTCAAGATTGGATTTCACCTTTTTATATGAAGCAATATCCGCAAAACTGAAGACTAATTTCTCCGTATATCCAACTAATTGATTTGCTATATTTTCAATTTTTCTCAATAAATCATCAATGGAAATTTTATCAGTGAGAATCAATGGGTCGAAACGCCAAATCACTCTGCCTTTCCCTAATCTATCAACCAATGACTTGAATGTTTCAATACGTTCTTCCAAAGACGGCACGCCTTTTTCCAAACCTTCTGCGACATAATCGTTGAGGGTAAATTGTATGTAGCAATTTATGTTTCTTTCTTTGAGATATTCAAGATGTTTAAGTAACGGCTTCGGATTTTTTGACCAGAAAACGATAAAGCGTGTGTTCTTGTAAGAAACATAACTCTTAACACCATTGAAAGGATTTATCCAAGCGGAATAACCGATTTTCATACGATGAAAGAACCAGTCGGCATAGAATGCAGGAATGTCTGTTGAACGACTTGCCGATATTATTTCAGGCACCTGAGCATCAACTGATGCACCATTTTCGAGTTGTATTGTTTCTTTTCTCCAAGCCATGATTTGATGATTTAATAACTACAAATGTAATTATTTTTATCTCAAATTATAGTATTGTTGAAAAGTATTTTTTAGGATGTAAGCAATTGCAATGAGTAATGAAGTGATGGAGTAATGAAGTGATGGAGTCTCGAAACAGCTCACGGCTCATAGCTCATGGCTCAAAGCCAGTTCAAAAGCCAATAGTTAACAATCCTTAACACCTTTTCTTAATATTCCCCTGATTTTATGTTAAAAATTGTTAAAACCGAAATATTTCCTTTGCAAACGCTTGACAAAAGGATGAGATGGTTGTAGTTTTGTAGAACCAAAATTTAGAAATCATGGAAAATAAAAAAGACACTTCACTATCAATGCAATTGGTAGAACAATTTGACGAAATCGTTACACTTATCAAGAGTTCCAGAAATAATATCATTCATATAACAAACACTGCATTAATCGATCTCTACTGGAATGTCGGAGAATATTTAAACTACAAACTTTCCACTTCCGAATGGGGTTCTGGGGTTGTCAATCAATTATCAGAGTATATAACTAAAAAATATCCTGAAATAAAAGGATTCTCAAATAAGAATTTATGGAGAATGAAACAGTTTTATGAGAATTATTCATTACACGATACAAAACTCTCACCACTGGTGAGAGAAATCAACTGGACAAATAATATGATAATATTGAGTAGAACCAAAAGCATTGAAGAAAAAGAATTTTATCTGAGACTTTGTATTTCAGAGAGGTATTCCAAACGTGAACTCGAACGTCAGATTAGCAGTGCCCTTTTTGAAAGAACGATGCTGTCTTCTCCTAAAACATCTACAACATTAAAAGAAATCGTTCCTGATTCTGATAAAATGTTTAAAGACAAATATGTAATGGAATTCATTGGCTGCAAAGATTTTCCTTCAGAAAACAATATGAAGTCCGCTTTAGTCAAACAGATGAAAGACTTTATATTAGAACTTGGCAAGGATTTCATTTTCATTGATCAAGAATATCGTTTAGAAGTCGGGCATAGTGACTTTAGAATAGATCTTTTATTTTATCATCGTGAATTACATTGTCTTGTTGCTTTTGAATTAAAAACAGACAAATTCAAGCCCGAGTATTTAGGACAGTTGGATTTTTATTTGGAAGCATTAGATAGGAATGTTAAAAAAGCAAATGAAAATCCAAGTATAGGTATTTTGTTATGTAAAGACAAAGATGACGAAGTCGTTGAATATGCTTTAAATAGAAGTCTGTCTCCAACAATGGTCGCTGAATATCAATTATATCTTCCCGATAAGAAGATATTACAACTTAAATTACGAGAAATATTTGATGAAATCATATAAAGCCGAAACATTTCCTTTACAATCGCTTGACAAAAGGATGTGATGGTTGTAGTTTTGTAAAACCAAAATTTAGAAATCATGGAAAAAGTCATTAATACTAAAGAAGAACGTATCTTCTTAGATTCATTAAAAGATATTGTCAAGTCGGCGAGAAAATACGCTTACTCGTCTATCTGTTTTGCACAAGTTCAATCAAATTGGCTGCTCGGCAAACGTATTGTGGAACAGATACAAAAAGGCAACGACAAAGCCGAATATGGAAAGCATATTTTAAAGATTGCTTCTGAATCTCTTACGGAAGAATTTGGCAAGGGATATTCTGAAACAAATCTAAAAAGTTTTAGAAAATTCTACCTGATTTTCAAGGACTATTCAATTGGGCAGACAGTGTCTGCCCAATTGGAAGAACGAAAACAGCAGACACTGTCTGCTAAATTAGAAGATTCAAAAAGGCAGGCAATGCCTGCCCAATTAGAAAATTCAAATCTGCAAGCACTGCCTGTTATATTGAGTTGGACTCATTATGAGCGTCTTATGTTGGTCAGATGGATATGTATGTGAGAATGTATGACGAGTTGAAGAAAGGTCATGATGATAATCCTACTATCGGCATCTTGCTTTGCACTCAGACTGACAAAGACATAGCGAAATATTCTATATTAAAAGGTAATGAGCATATATTTGCTTCCAAATACAAATTGATATTACCCACAGAAGAAGAGTTAGCAAACGAAATAAAGAAACAAAGAGAAATATATCTAGATTCTACATCTTAAAGCCGTTACATTTATCATTAGGACACGATGGATCGTATCACAACAACGCCCCACATAATAAAAATAGAGCCGCCACTTTCATGACAGCTCTACTATCTTTAGACTTTAGACTTTCGTCTTTATCCGAAATTATTTCTCAATTTCTTTCTTGATTCTTTCATTCAACATTGGAACGATCTTATGAAGGTCACCAACGATGCCTAAGTCGGCTGCGCTGAAGATTGGTGCGTACTTGTCTTTGTTGATAGCGATGATGTAACCTGATTCTTCCATACCTGCTAAGTGTTGGATAGCGCCAGAGATACCGCATGCTACATACAACTCAGGACGTACTGTCTTACCTGTCTGACCTACTTGGATGTTGTGTCCGACAACGCCGGCGTCAACCATAGCGCGTGATGATGCTACCATGCCGCCTAATGTGTCTGCCAATGCTTGTAACTTTTCAAAGCCTTCTGCGTTCTTAACACCACGACCGCCTGATACCAAAATCTTAGCTTCTGCGATGTCTTCCTTGCTTGAAGATTTCATCTCTGTCTCAACGAGTCTTACTTTGAAACGTGCTGTGTCGAACTTAGGTGCGAACATTGTGACAACGCCTGCTCTGCCTTCTTCACGTTGACGTTTCTGCATAACGCCTGGACGTACTGTTGACATCTGTGGACGGTTGTTTGGACATACGATAGTTGCCATTAAGTTACCACCGAATGCTGGACGTGTCATACGGAATTGCTTGTCGCCTGCTTCTGTGTCAGCAACTTCGAGTTTTGTACAGTCTGCTGTAAGACCTGTGTTCAATCTTGCTGCGAGACGTGGAGCGAGGTCACGACCGATTGTTGTTGCACCGTAAAGAACGATAGTTGGCTTGTATTCTGTGATGATTTGATATGCTGCTTGTGAGTATTGCTCTGTGATATAGTCTTTCAACTCTGGGCAGTCGGCAACGAGGACTTCGTCAGCACCCATCTCGATGAGTTTCTGTGCTTGGTCTTTTACGTTATAACCGAGTAACATTGCAACTACTTTTTCGCCGAGTGAGTCAGCCAAGTCGCGTGCTTTACCTAAAAGTTCGAAAGCTACTGGTTGAATCACGCCGTTACGTTGTTCAGCGAATACGAATACGTTTTTATAATCTTGAATATTCATAACTTCTCCTTTTAGATAATATGTTTCTCTTTAAGTTTATTAACAATAAGTTCTACAGCTTCTTCTTCGCTTACTTCGTGTACTTCACCTGGAGCCTTCATAGCTTTAGGGAATGATTGGAACACTTTTGTAGGTGAGCCTTTGAGACCTAATTTTGTTTCATCAACGTCGATCTTTTCTGCTGACCAGATTTCTACTTCTTTGTCGTAAGCTTCAACGATACCTGATACTGTCATGTAACGTGCGTCGAATGCTGATGCCAAGACTGTGAGGAGACATTTGCCTTCTACTTCTAAAGTCTGGATGCTTTCTTCGCTTTCTTTCTTAACCAAGAGGTTGCCATTTTCCAAGCGTTCAGCGTTGATGACGTATGATACTTGAGGAATGTCGAGGTGTTCTGCCATTTCTGGACCTACTTGTGCTGTGTCGCCGTCGATAGCTTGACGACCTGCGATGATGAGGTCGTAGTCCATTGTCTTCATTGCGCCTGCTAAAGCGTATGATGTTGCCAATGTGTCGGCACCTGCGAATTTTCTGTCTGTCAATAAGATTGCTCTGTCTGCGCCCATTGCCATAGCTTCTCTCAAGATGAGTTCTGCTTGTGGAGGACCCATAGTGATAACTGTTACGTTAGCACCGTAGTTGTCTTTCATTCTAAGAGCGAGTTCGAGGCCGCCTTTATCGTCTGGGTTCATGATGCTTGGAACGCCGTCACGAATCAAAGTACCTTTGACCGGGTCAATCTTAATTTCTGTTGTATCTGGAACTTGTTTAATACATACTACTATATTCATATTACTTCCCTCCTATTTAAATAAATTACCGGCGATAACCATTCTTTGAACTTCTGAAGTACCTTCGTAGATTTCAGTAATCTTAGCGTCACGCATCATACGTTCTACTGGATATTCGCGTGTGTAACCATAACCGCCATGGAACTGAACAGCTTTTGTTGTTACTTCCATTGCTGTCTCTGCTGCGAACAATTTTGCCATCGCTGCGTCAACTGAGTAAGGAACACCGTTGTCTTTCTTCCATGCTGCGCTACGAACTAAGAGACGAGCTGCCTCGACTTTAGTCTGAAGGTCTGCCATTTGGAATTGTGTGTTTTGGAATGAAGCGATTGACTTGCCGAATTGTTTTCTTTCTTTTGTATATTTAACTGTCTCATCCATTGCACCTTGAGCGATACCGAGAGCTTGTGAAGCGATACCGATACGACCGCCGTCCAAAGTCTTCATAGCAATGCTGAAACCTTTACCTAACTGACCTAAGAGGTTTTCTTTTGGAACTTCGCAGTTTTCGAAAACTAACTCGCATGTTGCTGAACCGCGGATACCGAGTTTCAATTCTTTCTTACCTACTGAGAATCCTTTGAAGCCTCTTTCAACGATGAATGCAGAGATGCCTTTTGTACCTTTTGACTTGTCTGTCATTGCCATAACGATGAATACGTCAGCGTTAGAAGCGTTGGTGATGAAAATCTTAGTACCGTTGAGAATCCATTTGTCGCCAGCGTCAACAGCTGTTGTCTGTTGCATAGCAGCGTCTGTACCAGCGTTAGGTTCTGTCAAACCGAAAGCGCCAATCCATTCGCCTGAAGCGAGTTTTGGCAAATATTTCATCTTTTGTTCTTCTGTACCATGTTCCAAGATTGGAGCAACACATAATGAAGTGTGAGCTGACAAGACAACACCTGTTGTTGCACAAACTCTTGAGAGTTCTTCAACTGCCATGATGTACATCTGTACGCTTCCGCCTGCACCACCATATTGTTTTGGAACAGGGATACCCATCAAACCTAACTTAGCCATTTTGTTGACGGTCTCGATTGGGAAACGTTCTTGCTCGTCAATTTCAGCTGCCAAAGGCTTGACTTCATTCTCAGCAAATGATCTGATCATCTGTAAGAATAATTCTTCTGTCTTTGAATAACTAAAGTTCATTATTGTATATATTTAATTCATTAATATTTATAGAAACCTTGACCTGATTTACGTCCGAGCTGACCTGCTCTTACCATCTTCTTCAAGAGTGGATGTGGACGATATTTGCTGTCGGCGAATTCATTGTAAAGAACTTCCATGATTGCCAAGCATACGTCGAGACCGATGAGGTCGCCTAATGCGAGTGGTCCCATTGGATGGTTAGCACCTAACTTCATTGCGCTGTCGATGTCTTCAACAGATGCGATGCCTTCAGCGTAGATGCCAACAGCTTCGTTAATCATAGGAACTAAGATACGGTTGACGACGAAACCTGGAGCTTCTTCAACCATAACTGGTGTCTTGCCGATTGCTGTTGCTAATTCGAAAATCTTGTTGCTTGTCTCTTCTGATGTCATTTGTCCTTTGATGACTTCAACGAGTTTCATCACTGGAGCTGGGTTGAAGAAGTGCATGCCGATGAACTGTGCTGGACGGTCTGTGATGGCTGCTATCTCTGTGATTGACAATGAAGATGTATTTGTTGCGAAGATTGTTTCTGGTTTACAAACTTTGGCGAGTTCTGCGAAGACTTCTTTCTTGAGGTTCATGTCTTCTGATGCTGCTTCGATGACTAAGTCAGCGTCGGCGAAATCAGCGTAATCGACTGTTGTGCTGATGTTTGCCATTGTAGCATCCATATATGCTTGTTCTATCTTGCCTTTTTCTACGAGTTTAGCCAATGATTTAGAAATCTTGCTTACAGCTTTGTCTAAGCTAGCTTGAGTTCTACTTTTCATTACTACCGGTACGTTCGCTTGTGCGAATGCTTGTACTACGCCAGCGCCCATTGTACCTGTTCCGATAACGTAAACTTTCATAATATTATCCTTTTTGTTTTATATTTATTTTCCTTTAAAAACTGCTTTTTCTTTAGCCAAGAATGCTGTCATGCCGTCTTTCTGGTCTTCTGTCTCAAAACACTTTGCGAAGTATTCGTTTTCGTAAGCGAGTGCTTGATCGATATCCATATCGTAGTTGTCGTTGATGCATTTCTTTGCTGCAGCGACAGCGATAGGTGCGTTCTTCAAGATCATCTTTACGAGTTTCATTGCTTCGTCCATCAATTCTGCTTGTTCGTAAACAGCGTTGACGAGACCGATGCGATGTGCTTCTTGTGCGTCGATGAGCTTGCCAGTGTAGATGAGTTCTTTAGCATAAGCCTGACCGACAAGTTTTGGCAAACGGTATGTTCCTGAGAAACCTGGGATGATGCCGAGACCGACTTCAGGCTGACCGAATTTGGCGTTTGTTGAAGCGATGCGGATGTCGCATGCCATCGCGAGTTCGCAGCCGCCGCCTAAAGCGAAGCCGTTGACAGCAGCGATGACTGGAATAGCGAGGTCTTCCACTTTCTTGAAAGCTGCAGCGCCCAACTTAGCGAATTCCAATGCTTCAGCGTATGTCTTGTCTTTCATCTCAGCGATGTCGGCGCCAGCAACGAATGCCTTCTCGCCATCACCGGTGATAATCAAAGCCTTGACGACTGACAAGTCTATATTACTTGCGAAACAGTCAATCTCGCTTAATATTCTAGAATTCAAAGCATTCAATGACTTAGGAGCTGACACTGTCAACACGCATACGCCATTGTCTTTTATTTCCGATTTTAAAAATTGATATTCCATATTTACCTTAGCTATTGGCTGTTGGCTATTGGCTATTGAACCATTTTAGTTCAGAAGCCTTAGCTCAAAAGCCTTAGTCTTTAATTATTCAACCATTGACTTCAAATTTGGAGAAATGATCAAAGTTGCTTCTGTTGCAGCTTGAACGTCTTCCACTGTGAACTCTGGATGTATCTCTGTGAGAACGATGCCTTCTGGAGTGATTTCCATAACGCCCATCTCAGTGATGATCATATTGACTTGTCCTGATGCTGTGAGAGGAAGTGTACATTTCTTCAAGATCTTAGGAGCGCCTTTTTGTGTATGTTCCATAGTGAGGATAACTTTCTTGGCACCTACTACGAGGTCCATAGCGCCGCCCATACCTGGAGCCATTTTTCCTGGGATGATCCAGTTTGCCAAGTCGCCGTTTTCATCAACCTGCAATGCGCCGAGGAAAGAAACGTTGACGTGACCGCCTCTGATGATTGCGAATGATGTAGCTGAGTCGAAAGTGCTACCGCCTGGCAATAATGTGATGTAACCGCCGCCTGCATTGATGAGATTCTTGTCTTCCTCGCCTGCTGCTGGAGTTGGTCCCATGCCCATAGCGCCGTTTTCACTTTGGAGTGTAACAGTAACGCCTTCTGGCAAGTAGTTAGGAATCATAGTTGGGATACCAATACCGAGATTAACAACGTCGCCGTCGTGCAATTCTTTAGCAGCTCTCTTGGCGATTACTTCTCTTACTTGATCTTTATCCATTTCTTTATATTTTATGTTATTATACCTTATTTATTATTTCTCTTAACCATTTCAGCAACGACGAATGATGCTACGTCGTCAGCGTATGTGTTCATGCCGAAGCCAGCGTCGTAACCTAATTCCTTAGCGAGTTCGTGTGTGATACGAGCACCGCCGCAAACGAGAATCATCTTGTCGCGCAAGCCTTCTGCTTCCATCAACTCAACCAAGTTGGTGAGGTTTTGGATGTGAACGTCTTTTTGTGTAACAGTCTGTGAAACAATCAAAGCGTCAGCGCCGAGTTCGATACCTTTAGCGATGAGTTCTTCGTTAGGGACCTGGCTGCCGAGGTTGTAAGCGTCAATCATTTCATAACGTTCGAGGCCATAGTGACCAGCGTAACCTTTCATGTTCATGACAGCGTCGATACCTACTGTGTGTGCGTCAGTACCTGTACTTGCTCCAACGATAACGACTTTACGTCCGATGTTTTCCTTGATGAATTCATCTGTTTCATACATATCCATCACGTTGCTTTCAACTTTTGGAACGTAGATGTTTGTGTAATCTACTGTATGTTGGCAGCTTCCGTAGCAGTTGAAGAATGTGAAGCCTGGTGTCAGTTCTTTATAATAAACGACGCTTGGGTTTTCGAAGCCCATCTTCTTCATGAGAAGCTTAGCTGCTTCAACAGCTTCTGCTCCACATGGAACTGGCAAAGTGAAACTCATCTGTACCTTGCCGTCATTCATTGTGTCGCCGTATGGTTTTATTTTAGTCAAATCTAAGGTCTTGTCGAAATCCTTAGCTTCCATTGAATATAATCCTTCACTCATGGTTATATGTTTTTCTGTTTTTTACTTAATTAATTTTTACCTTTCATCAATTCAACGAATGGGTTGATGTAGTTTTCACCCTTCATTGTTACGCCTTGGAGACCTTTACCGCCGTTCATAGGACGTTTGACATCACCGAAGATACCTTTTTCAAGTGCTGTGAAGAGACCTTCTTTGTTGATTTCTTCCAACAATGTGATTGTGTTGTCCAAGACTAACTTAGCGCGGTTACGGCAGATACCGTCAGCTTTGAATTCCATTTCGTCGCCGATGCTGCGCATATTGTTGAAGATATATTTTGCATTTTCGATTGAGAGGTAACGGTCGCTCATGAATGGAGTGTGGATAGCTTCTGTTGGCATACCGAGGAGTTGGATACCTTGGTTAGTCCAGATGCCAATCATATTGAAGAGAGCGTCTTGGATGTGACCGCGGAAGATGTTACCTGTCATGAATTTGGTTGGAGGCATGTATTTCAATGTTGCCTTAGGGAAGATCTCGCGTGTCATCTGAGCTTGTGCGAGTTCATACAAGAATCCGTTTTCTAATTCTGGATCCATCTCGAAAGCGTGACCGAGACCCATTTGTTCTTCTTTAAGACCTGCTGACAAAGCGAGTTGTTCGTTGATAAGGTCAGAAGCGAGAACTGTGTGAGCTGCTTCAACGGCGTCGGCTGTCGTGAGGTAGTTGTCTTCACCAGTGTTGATGATAACGCCTGCGAAACCGTTGATGATACGTGACATATATTGGTCAATCAATGTACGTTGCATGTTGATGTCGCGGAACAAGATGCCGTAGAGAGCGTCGTTGAGCATGACGTCGAGGCCTTCGAGTGCGCCCATAGCTGCGATTTCTGGCATACAGAGACCTGAGCAGTAGTTGCAGAGACGGATGTAACGACCAACCTCCTCGCCTACTTCGTCCAATGCCTTACGCATGATACGGAAGTTTTCCTGTGTTGCGAATGTACCGCCGAAACCTTCTGTCGTTGCGCCGTAAGGAACATAGTCTAAAAGGCTTTGACCTGTTGTACGGATAACAGCGATGACGTCAGCGCCTTGACGTGCGCCAGCTTGTGCCTGGATGACGTCTTCGTAAATGTTACCTGTTGCAACGATAATGTAGAGATATGGTTTTGGTCCTTCGCCGATAGTGTCGAGATATTGTTCACGGCGAGCGCGGCGAGCGCGGATTTTGTTTATATTTTCATCGATGATAGGTTGTAAAGTGTCAGCGATTTTCTTGCTGTCTCTTGTAACGACCTTTGTGATATCTAATTCACCTTTAGCGACAAGCTCAGCAATCTCCTGTGGATTCTTGCCTGTCTCAATCATTGCGTTAGCGATGAAGAAGAGAACGCCTTCACCTAAAACGCCTTTGTCTTTCAATGTGTCAACGACGACATTTGGAAGCGGCACCATATTGTCATCAACGCCGTCAATGCCGATCAAACGACATAAAGTACGTTCAACAGCGACAGTTGTGTATTGTTCCACAAATCCTTGTACGTTGTCAGCAATGTTCTTTGCCAGACTACGAGCTTTAGCTACTTTTTCAAAATCTAAGCCTAATTTACTCATCACAATAATTTTATATTTGTTTATTTATTTAATTCTTAAATAGTTAGAAATAAAACATCATTATTTTACGATGTACAATTATGAATGTAAATCAATAATAATGATTAGTTGACAAATATAGAAAAAAATCGTGAGAAAAAACTCAGTTTTGAAATAAAATGTTAAAGGATTTTTTGCTTTGGGTTGTGAGCTATGAGCTGTGAGCATTCTCTCGCAGAAACGCAAAGTAACGCAGAGAAAATTTTCATTTACTATTACTCCATCACTCCATTACTTCATTACTTCATTACTCCATCACTGCATCACTCCATTACTCCATCACTGCATCACTCCATTACTTTATTACTTTACGACTTCATTCTTGAGACGCAGCAATTACATATTGTTTAATTTTATGGTGTAATTGATACGTCTCTACAACAACTCCTAATTCCTAACTCCTAACTGATATTATCTCCTTCGCCATCTCAATCCATTGCGAGTCAATTCCTAATGTCTCGGCAATGTTAAGTGCTTCATGCGGAACTTCTCCTTCGTGTGTCTCGACCAATTCATAATTCATCTTGCCGTCGATAAGGCCTTTCACACGAAGACATTTGTTATTGTATGTTTTTATGTTATAATGCGTTACGATAACGAGACTCATCGCTCTGTCTTGAAGGAGTTTCACCAATGAAGAAACCAATGCTGTTCCTTCTGTAGGATTTGTGGTACGAGCAGGCTCATCGATAAGTGCGAGTATTTTCTTGTTTTGTTGCGATGCTTTTATCACAGCGTCGATGTTTTTCATCTCTGCCGCGAATGAAGAAAGTCCTTTATTGATAGACTGGTCGTCGGTTGTAAGACAGAATATCTCGTCGTAAATCATCATGTCGGCTGATGTTGCAGGGATGCCGAATCCAAATTGAAGAAGATACTGACACATCGCCAAAGTCTTGAGGACGATGGTCTTACCACCCATATTAGAGCCCATGATGATAAGCGGTTTCAGTCCAAAATCAATATCAACATTCTGATATTCGCGTTTCTCTTTTTCAAGAATCGATTTCACTTCTGGGTGAAATATTCCTTTATATGATGAGATATTTTTTGAAGAAATCGTCGGGAAACAAAGTCCGAGTTCTTTCATCTGCAATGACTTGGCGATATTTATATCGACATCAGCCAATGCGTTTAACGCTGAAGTCATTGCTTCGGAATAAGGTCTCAATTTAGATGAAAGCTCAGCGCGAATCTCGTCTTCAATGTGCATCACTTCGTTATAAATATCTTCCTGATAAACATCTTTTTCCTTCAACTTCTTACGCAGCGAAGCAAGTTCTTCGGAATAAGAATCATAGATATAGAATGTCGCGATGCGAAGTCCGTCGGGGTCGAGGATTTTGACGACATCATCGAGATTTGGTATCTTGATGATTTTATCTAAAGAAATCTTCTCCAAAATATTTTTAACATCGGCAGAAAGAAGAGCGAGACTCTTCACTTCGTAAAGCTCAATGTCGTCTATGACCACCGATGTTGCGAGACGAGATATTGTGTGATTTATGTCTTTCAGATTGCATAGCTTAAACTGCAACGACTGAATCACATTTCTATTCTCGTCATTTTTAACGACTTCGTAAAACTCCTTCATCGCTGCATACGATTTCTCTATAGAATTTCTGTCGTACATCATTGTACTCTCGAGCATTATCTTTCTTGAATAACTCGAATGAGTGCAGAGATTGTCAATCATGAAGCGCAATCCGCATGGTGAATCTAGAAGTTTTCTCAGTTGCATCGATTTATATTTAGGCCTAAAAATATGAAACGCAAATTTAATAAGAAATCATTAACGAAGCAATGCGAGAATTCATTTTTTTAAGGTCAACTGACAAGGGTAAGATATCCGCCCAAATTATCTATATCCTCAGGAGAACTCAAAAGCTTTTGAATTTTTCTTTCTCTTTTTTAGCCGCAAAAAAGAGAAACAGAAAAAGCTCGCCGCTGCGTCTAAATCCGCTAAAATTTCATTGTCTTCGCTGGACAAAAATGAACTCGCTTCGCTCAGACAGCATTTTTGTCTTAACCGCTTCAGCAATGAAATTTCTTCACGCTATTTAGCCGAGGCGGCAGTCTGACGGCTTTAACTTTAAACGATGGAAGTGGCTTTTGACCAAAAGCCTTAGTTCAGAGTTCTTAGTTCTTAGTTCTCAAATCATATACTGGCAATTTTATCGCTTCCGACAATGTATTGCATAATTTCTCAGAATCTAAGACAATGCCGTTAGGCGATGTCGGATTGACACAGACTGCTATGAGCTTGCTCTTCTGCAGCACGCTGATTTTACGTCTTGAATTGACGAAACTGTTGTAAGTCATAGGTGTCAAGAAAATCTTGGTAAAGTCACGCACCACAATCTCTGTCTCGCTGAATATCTTGTTTTGTCTTATATGATTGATGAAGTTATCAGTCAATGCGCCGCTGACGAACAAAGCCTTGCATTTCTTCAGGCCATCGGTATTGATATTTATCGATAACGAAGACGCCACTTTTAAATCCACAAGCCTCCTCCCCTTCATAAAGTCTGAGTCAGTGTCTGCGTCTGCGTCTGCGTCAATCGCCCATACGCCGTTTTTTATATCATTGAAGACCTCACGATTATCTTCTGATGTAAGATCAAGATTTATCATCTGCACCACGAAGGCTGTCTTCTGAACGAGCGTGTTGATATTTGCCGAATAGGCAGCACCTGTCGCGAGTATCATCGACTCGCTCACCGTTGGCGATGCCAGACTCATCCTCGACAAGGCACCGTCGATGATGGTAAGGTCGATGTCATATTTCTTCATCTCGTCCATCCAACGACGCAGGCCGTTCGTAGATGACGGACCCGACAGCAGAATCTTGCCAGGCGTGAGAGCCTTGCCTATCACGATATTACCTAAGGAAGTGTTTTCGTTGCTTATCTCAAGCAGTTCGGAACTGAGGCGTTTCATGAGATAATGTTTCTCCGATGTTCCGAAATAAACGCCTTCGCGCAAGAAGATTTCAGGTTTCGCAGTCTTGGTCACTTGGTCTGTCGTCTCGCCGTCTATGCCTATAGAACTCACAGCAACGCGTTTAGTGTCAAGAGGAAGACGCTGCAAGACATAGTTGAAACACTCCGTCTTGCCGGTGTTCTTCTCGAGACCGACTATCGAGCAGCTTTTGTATTTTATGAGTTCTTCTATGAAAGGCATTTTTTCAATTCATAATTCACAATTCACAATTCATAATTTACAATCTAATTGTGCATTATGCATTATGAATTATGCATTAATTTTTGCAAAGGTATAAATAATTCGGGAATGAAATGAAGATAAAATTCATTCATAATTCATATTCATCTACTGCAGAAATATAAAAGTTCAGTTTACTGATAAACTCTGGTTTAAATTCAACAGCTTTCAATTCAACAACTACATAACAATGCAGTTTCAAATGATACATAAGGATGTCTATGTAATAATCATCTCCATCTATCGACAAAAGATATTGCCTGCCGATATAAGCAAAACCTTGTCCCATTTCCAAGAGAAAATCCGTAACCTTATCTGTCAATGTCTTTTCTATATCCAGTTCATTTTGCAAAGCCATTGTCCCCAAGAAACTGAAATTATATGGATCTTTGAATATATATCTTGCCAGATCAGATTGCGGCGGAGGTAGCACATTGTCAAAGTTATTGATTGCATGACCTTTAGCATTTATATAACCATTATCAATCTGCATCATCATAACATCTCGGCTCCATCCATTATGCGCAGTTTCTGTTATGTAGTAAGCACGTTCCACATCATCTTTTAGTTTTGAAAGCAATGAAATATGATGATACCATGTAATTTGTGCAAGTGGCACTTGCACAATTTCCTGTTCCTTATCTTCTAATTCGGCAAGTGGCACTTGCCAAATTGCTTGTCCTTTTAATTTTGCAAGCGGCACTTGCAAAATTGGAAAGTCTGGATATGCTTCCGAGAATTGTCTCATATACTTTAAATTCCTAATAGAATAACCTCTGTCATTAGGAAATCTATTAGTTAAATCTTTTGACAATTGTTCGATTACCTTTTTGCCCCAGCCTTTCTCTTTTTGCTTCTGCAATATACTATTGCCAATATTCCAATACAATTTTAATGTATCGGCATTTACACTTATGGCGGTACGAAGTTTTGAGGTCTCTATCAATTGCGCAATGCCTTTTTGCCATTCGGCATATCCGTTAGGAAGCAAGTTTTTATCTTCATTAGAGATTATAAGATTCTCTTTCTCCAATGATTTCAGAAATTCTTTCTTAGTCATAAATCTTGTGTTTTTTAGTTTCTCAAATTAGCTCTTTATAGGTTTCACACTGCAAAACTAAGTCCTCAAATATTGATTTCCAAATATTTTCAGTTAATAATCATTAACATTATCAATATTTTACAAATTAAGAGGATTTCTTAACATCTTTACTTAAAATAATTTAACAAATAGCTCTACGACCAACCAACTCCTAACTCCTAACTCCTCATTCCTAACTAAAAAAACTGTTGTCTTTTTCTGGGCGTTCCGGCTCTGCTTACAGCTCCGCCGTCGGGCTTTCCGCTATATCTTTTTCCGCTACGCTTCAAAAGGATGCCGCTCCAATCCCTAACGCGGAGGGAGAACTCTAAAATTCTAGAATTCTAAAGTTCTAAAATTCTAAAAAAAGTGCCGTAGGCACGACAGAGATGTTGTTCCTTTCTCTTTTTTACCGCAAAAAAGAGAAACAGAAAAAGCTCGCCGCTGCGGATAAATCTGCTAAAATTTTATCGTTCTCTCTGGACAAAAATAAACTCGCTTCGCTCAAACAGCATTTTTGTCTTAACCGCTCAACGTTAAAATTTCTTGACGCGATTTCTCCGAGGCGGCAGGGATTGACAGCTGAGACTAAGATTCTGCTTTAAATCAAAAGTCTGTTGACTGTTGTCCTTTGACTTCCCCACTTCGAACGTGATACGAACTTGGTATGACTGTGGTACGAAGATGGTACGACTGTGGTAGGAAGAAGACTACACTCTCCTATATTTTATATCATATTTTTCCGACTGGATATCTATATACATTTGATATTCTCTAATACCCTTCTTTTTTGCCATTTCACTTAGGATTTTCTTATTTATTTCTGAAATATCCTTGCCGTAATATATTGCTTGTGGTTTTACCTCAATATCCAAACATTGCAAATAATCAGATTTTTTCTTATCCAAGAACAAACGCCATTCTTTCTCATATTTCCATTGTGGTGATTTATATAATGCACCTTTATTGAAAAACATAACATCTGGAACTTTTGCATTTACACCCAATTGTCTTGCCAAAAAGATTTCCATAAAAGCAGAAGCATCATATCTTTTTTTATCATAAATAATAGGATAAAGATTATAAACCACTCTGTCGTGGCAATTCTTATTATCACAATTTGTACATTTAGTAACAATGTTTCTCAAATCATACTCCAACACAAAACCTTTATGGGAGTTCGCATAGTGAGACCACATCGTCACTGATTTTACAGTCTCACTAAAACATGCAATAAAAGTCCTACGCCTAAGAAATGATTCTGCATCTTCTAAAATAACATCTACTCGTTTTAAAAAATCTTCTGGCTTTATACCATATATAGAATAATTTTTATCAATGTCATCATCCGTAGCTTTCTGTATAAATTCTTGAATTTGCTTTGCTTTTTCTTCTCCATACAATGACACAAATATTTCCGGCATAGGCATTCCTGCATTTAATGCATCTTGAAATTGTTTCAGAAAATCTTTTGAAGTTGCCATTTTTATAGAATCATACAGTAATTTCTTATCATATCTTGGCAAGCAATCATATGGATTATTGAACATCTTAGCATTTACCGCAAATACCTTATTTTTATCAAATGCATCAAATTGTATTTCCCCGCACTCTCTATATCTAAACAATTTAGACGGCGTTATTTTTTGCGTAAACTCCAACATTGGTTTCAATATCTTTTCACGCTCATCAAATGTCATTTCCTCAGGAATATTCACATTCTCAAATATATCCTTAAATGTACGTTTCTTTGTTTGCATATAAATAACTCAAATGTTATAAGATTTTGATTTATTCACAAAACAAACTTGTGAAAAAGATGTTTTATGAGGTTTTATAAAATACATATAATACATTCCAAATAAAATGTTTTTTAGAACGATTTTATATGTTAATTTTTATTAACACATTATATTATTAATTAAATTATTTTCTAAATTTGCGAATAGATATCACTATCTAACACATAAAAATGTATACAAACTGAAATCTCAACTGACCATATTCTACATTAAACTAAATTATAACTTTAATTTGTAAACCATAAATACTAGAATAAACAGGCAAGAAACTAAATGATAAAGGAAAATAACGAAATAATAGCAAAACCCTTTATTAAATGGGCTGGCGGTAAAAATTCACTAATTAAAGTTCTTACAGAACATTTACCAGAAGACTTTAAAGAACAACAAGATATCACCTATATTGAGCCTTTTGTCGGAGGTGGAGCAATGTTATTTTATATGCTAACACATTATCATAACATTAGACATGCTATTATCAACGATGTCAATAAAGATTTAATAAATTGCTATAAAATAATTAAAAACCAACCTCAAAAGCTCATAAAAATACTGAAAAAAATAAAAGATGAGTATTATAAATTACAATCAATAGATGATAAGAGCAAGTATTATTACCAAATGCGTGACAAGTATAACAATGATGAGTTAGGCATGGAAGAACGTTCTGCTTGTTTTATATTTCTCAACAAAACTTGCTTTAACGGTTTATATAGGGTAAATACTAGTGGTAAATTCAATGTGCCTTTTGGAAAATACGAGAAACCAAATATTTGCGATGAAGAGTTAATTATGACAGATCATAAACTTTTAAAGAAAGTCGATATATATAGCGGGAATTACTATGAAATAACGTATCACTTTGAATGCAAATACAATTTTGTATACATTGATCCCCCATACAGACCTCTTTCCAACTCTGCGCATTTTATCGAATACACGCATAATATTTTTGATGATACAGAACAAGAGAAACTAAAAGCATATTGTGATTTACTTTCTCAAAAAGGTTATAAAATTATGCAAAGTAATTCCAACTCTATTGATAGTGACGGGATCCCTTTTTTCACAAAACTATATAGTAAATATAACATATACCAAATAAAAGCTCATAGATTTATTAACGCACATGCTGGGAAACGTGAGAAAGAAACAGAACTACTTATAACTAACTATGATAATATTTCAAACAATGCAAACATATAAATAAACGACATATGGCATCTCTAAGCATTTCACAGATTCAAACAATAAAGGAGCATATGACCAATGACGAGTCTATGCTCTCGACAAAGTATAAAGCAAAAAAGACCCCATACGATACAAGGTCTATTTTGCTGAATGAATTAGAGGATTATCTTTCAAAAGGGTGGGAAGAAGTTTCTAAATCAAAATATAAAGCAAAAATACAAAGAATCAAACCAGCAGGAAGAAGGTTTGAGGATGATATTTGGTGCATGTTTTATAATCTTGGTTTTAGGCATCTTAATTACGATGAGAATTTAGTAATTCAATGGGGTGATAATCCCGAGGATAAGCATCAATTAGATGTTGTAGCCATTGGCGAAGAAGCTATATTTGTTGTAGAGTGTAAAGCTACGGAAAATATTAAACCTGCATCATTCAAAAAGGATATAGATGATATGCGTCTATATAAAGTTGGGGTAATGAAAGCATTACGTCAAATATACGGAGAAGGTAAAAAGGTTAAGTTTATTTTTGCCACACGCAATTACACATTCACAGAGGGTTGCGAAGATGAAAAACGATTAGCAGAAAATAAGATATTTCAATTCACAGACAATACATATGACTATGTGAATAGTCTTATAAAATCATATAAGTCGACTGTTATATATCAGTTCTATGGTTTGATGTTCCGACACGAACGCATCAATAATGATAAAATTCGCATCCCAGCATTAAAAGGTACAATGGGTGGTCATACTTATTATATGCTATCTATAGAGCCTGCCACACTTTTGAAGATTGGTTTTGTGTTGCATAGAACAAGAGTCAACACACAAATCACCATGCCAACATATCAGAGGTTACTTGTACCTTCTCGATTAAAAGGCATCGGGGAATTTATTGATAAGAAAAATGGATACTTCCCTAACTCTGTAATTATCAATTTTGACGATTCTGATAAAAAAAATAGAATTCAGTTTGATTTGGCTTCAGGAGGATCTGACGATACGAGAACAAAGTTAGGATATCTCACCATTCCGAATGCTTATTGTATTGCTTATATTATCGACGGACAACATCGTGTATATGGTTATGCAGGTTCCAAATACAAAGATACGAATACTATTCCAGTAGTTGCATTTGATGGTTTACCTTCCGATGAACAATTGCGAATTTTTATGGATATAAATGAGCATCAAAAAGCAGTTAGCCCAAGTTTGCGTTTGGATTTGAATGAGGATCTGAATTGGGAGTCACAACATTTGGATTCGCGCTTAAAGGCATTACGTTCATCCATTATCAAACAACTTGGCAGAGACAATAGTAGTGTTTTAGCACGTAAAATTGCAATCGGTGAAGACACTGCAAAACTGCAATTAAAACCATTTGACACAGCGTTATCTAAATCATCATTATTACCTAAAGCTACTAAAAAAGAGTTTACGGATCATACAGATGTATGTCTCTATAACACTAATTGTGTTGAACATAATAAAGCAATGCTGGATGCTCAGAAACGAATATCCAATTTGATAAAAGATTGCTATGCATATGTTTATTACAAAATGATTGATGAACATAAAGATGAATACGAAACATTCATTGAAAGCAACCGTGGCACATATGCCTTTGTGTCATTAATATCATCGCTAAATGAACACCTTATTCATAACAACAAATTGTCTCAAAAATCAAACACAAAAGAACAAGTAGATGCAATGGCTCCGTATTTCGATGCATTGATCAATTATTTGTGCAATATGCCTATAGATGATCAGACTCAAATACGATTAATTAAAGGTCAGGGAGCAGATACATTGTGGTTAGGAATGTACCAAAATTCTATACATAAGCAACTTCCTGAATATAATCCTGATGGATTGGAAGCTTGGCTCGAAAAACAAGATAAAGGACTACAAGAAGAGGGAAAGGAATGTGGTAGACAGATTGAAAAACACATCAAAGCTCGCATCTTAAACAAGTTAGAGGAACTTTATGGTAACGCATGGGAGAATAAAGTAATGAAGGTGAAAGGTAGATGTTTCCAGCGCATGGATGACAATGAGGATAATGACAATCAGGATTGGACTGACCTCATGAATTTGCAGGATTATAAGGAAATCATTGAAAGCAATTGGAATATAAAGAAGGAGGAAGACGAGTCATTCGTTACATTCGAAGATGAGTTTGCAATACAGGTATCAGATTCATTTAGAACAAAAACTGATAAACTGAAGTGGATAAATGACCTTATTTCATTCAGTAAAGCATGGACTACCACTAAAGGAAGACCTCTATCACAAGCAGAGGTTAATGAAATGCAATCGATATTGCAAAGTTTAGTACCTACAGAGTAATTCTAATGATTGATTATAACGAATTTTGTCAAAAAGACATCACATTGCGTGATTATCAACAACTTGCCAAAGAAGAAATCTTTAGCAAGTGGAATCATGCAGATAATATCCTATACCAGATGCCAACTGGAACTGGCAAAACTCGATTATTTACATCTATCATTCGCGACATAAATATTTGGGGGTTAAGGCATAATATTAATTATCGTATACTGATCATTGCTCATCGTAGTGAATTAATAGAGCAAAGTTCACGTAGTCTTGATAAATATCACATTAAACATGGTGTACTAGCTGGCACTATGAAGTACAAGCGAGACCTAACACAAGCCATACAGGTGGCATCTATCCAAACCATCACGCATCCTGTCAATCTATGTATGATAGATAACCTGAAGTTTGATTTTATAATTATTGATGAGGCTCATCACGCAGTTGCAAATTCATATCAGAAATTATGGGAGTTTTGTCCTGATGCCAAAAAATTGGGTGTAACAGCAACTCCTTGGAGAATGAATAATAGTGGTTTCACACAAATATTTGATGCGTATATTCCTTCGATGTCAATTAAGGATTTTATACGAAAAGGATGGTTGGCAACATATCAGTATTATTCTATTCCTACAAGTTCTGAATTGGTTAAATCTATTGAATCTATTAAAGAATTTGATATAGAGGGTGATTATAAGAATAGCGCATTGGTAAAAGTATGTGACACTTCAAAGATTCGAGCACAACTTTATGATAGTTATGCAAAGAATGTCCTAGGTAAGAAAGGAATTATTTATAGCATTTCTCGAGAACATAGTGAGCACATATGCTCGCAATATCGTAATCGCGGTGTAGCAATTGAAAACATTGACAGCAAGACTCCTGATAATGTCAGAGAAAATGTTATACAAGCTTTTAGAAATGGTAAAATTGATATTATTGTAAATGTAGATATTTTCTCAGAAGGCTTTGATTGTCCTGATATCGAATTCATTCAATTAGCTAGACCTACAAGATCTTTAGTTAAATACATACAACAAGTCGGAAGAGGTTTGCGAAAAAATGGCAACAAGAAATGTATAATATTAGACAATGTAGGCATGTACTCTCGATTTGGTTTGCCTGATGATGAACGCGACTGGGAATCTTTCTTCTATGGTAAAGAGAAGGGATACTCTTCAACAAAGGATTATTCTAGCAATAATGGTGGTAGCATAAGAGAATCTGTAGAAACAGATTTGAGTGAAGGTAACGAGGAAATGATACTTATACAAGATGTGGAAACTCCCAAAATTGCAGAAGAGGTTCTAGAAGATATATCTACTGAAATCCAGGTTATACCCACAGAAAATATTCCCACTCACAAAATAGATAACTTTTATCATTTTTCAATTAAAAGCAAAAGTTTTAATTCTGGGAAATATTTTATTGAGGAAAATGAGAACGGATTCTTTATTGTAAACGCTAGAAATCAAAATAGAATGCTATTAACCACAAAGAAAACAATGCGGGGTGGTGTTATTATAGTCACAAAAGAACCTGCAAAAAAAGCGTTTACGATAATAAAGACATTATCAACAGAAACTATCAACTCTTCTATAAGTTGCATCATAGGAACTTTAAATAAAGAGGGACTATTGTTGAAGTTTACAGCATTTGACAAGACTAAAATAAATGAAACAATAACTATTTAACAAAAACACCATAAGCAAGCTCATATTTAATTAATGGAGTTCCTTAAGCAACTCAAAGGCTCGGTTAGGCAGACTATAAAGACAAGGTAAATACATTGGATTCTGTTTATAGAAAACAATTGAAATAGGAAAATATTTTACAACAAAACAAGTCGCCATTTTCATGACGACTTTTATTTTATTCTTCATTCTCCTCTAATGTTCCTGCAAATCTATAAATCGGCATTCCCTTTAAATCATCTTTTTCATCTTGGGATAATTTATTATAATAATATTTAGCAGCTTTAATATCATTTAACAATAAACATATTGCCATTTTACATACATAATCAACATCTGGATCTTCCTTATAATTCATCAAACAACTTTCTTCATCTTCATTTAACATTCTGTATCTTTTTATCACTTGATAATAATTTATTCTTAAAGCACAATAATTTAAGTCCGAGATATTGCAATTCAAAAGTCCTTCTGCCAACTTTTCTGATGCTTCTAAAATTATTTTCTTGTTATTTTTATCATACACAAACAACAAATGCAATAACAACTCATTAACATCACTAAATAATTCTTCATAAATATATAGATATTCAAGATAAGTTTCAACTATATAATTATAATCAATATTCGTGATATTCAACAAGTCGTCTTGCGTTATCAAGAACACTGTTGGGAAATAGTATTTTTTACCATTATTTTCAAATAAAACCAAATGATCGTTTTTAGCATAAAGATCACATATTTTAAACTGTTGTTCTTGACAACAATCTTTTTTAACTGGATACAATAGTATTTTAAATGTTAGATTTGATATTTTTAAATTATAATAACAAGCATCTCCCTTGTAATCAAGAATAGGCGAATCATCAACTATGCATCTATACAACAATAAAACATTATTATAATCATCATTAGTAAAATTATCCATGTCTATTTGTTCTGACACATTTAATTTTTCTAAAAGTCTATCAATTTTCCTAAGGAAGTCCATTTCTTTCCTTACTTTATCCAAATTAATTCCTGCAATATCTTCATCTGAAAAAGGGACTTCAAAATCACCTAATTTAAAACCTTTTCCAATACAAGCATTATACATAAAATCAAGAGCTATCAATCTATCTTTATGATATCTACATTTCGTATAATTAACGATAGTCGGACCATCTTCATTAATTATGCAATGAAATCCATTACAAATTTTAACAACTATTCTACCTAATTCACATTGAAAAAAATAAAATTTAGGAAAATAAACTACATTATCTATGGTTACAGACTTACCAATCTCTGACTGAATAGTTATTTTAGGGTTATAATCTGATGTAGGAATTGGAATATCAACATCTTTAAAATGAGCATATACAGATACATCAACTTCATTTTTCATCAATGTTAATAAAGTATCGTATACGACTTTACCATTTTCAAAAATATTTGGTCCAAAAGAGAATCCTGTCAAACTTTTTCTACCTAGTATTTCTCTAATAGAAGGTAATTTTATATCTACAAAACTCTTTTGCTTTATCAACTCCTTCTCAAAATTTATAAAAATATCTTGTATTTCTGATTCACTCTGAGGCAAAGATCTAAGTTTAATATTTTTTGACTTTTGATTATCTTTAATATTATGTAAATAATCTTTAAGTTTAACAACTGTTAATGTTTCGTAATATACCTTTTTTCTATGACCATTTATATAAACTACTATGTAAATAGCACCACCATCATGTAGATAATTATTTAAATCTGACACTTTAGCTTCATAAGTGATATTTTCACTTGATAAATTTTCTGATTCATGCCCTTTTACCTGAACGAATACTCTACCTACTAAATTATTCCCACTATGATTTGAGGAATTATGAATACGAATAAATCCATCCCAGCTAATTTCTTTATCTCCTTCCTTAACATCAGCCGCAGACAATAAAGGACAATATGAAATTATTTCCTTTAGGCAATTTACAGCTAATACCTCTATCTTTTCAGAATTCATAAATTTTATTTTTAATTTAACATCCTACAAATCATTACAAATATACGATTTAAATATATCATTTTTATGATAAATGTTAATTTTTATTTCACATTTCCCAACAAAAAATTAACAGATTTTCCCTACTTTTACAGAACACAAAAACAGTCAACACTCACAGATCAATGCCCACTGCCTTAGAAAGTCCGTTTTCTTAATAAATCTTAACATTATTTCTTAATATTTCACTGCTTTTATGTTAAAAATTGTTAAAAGCGAAATATTTCCTTTGCAATTGCTTGACAAAAGGATGAGACAGTTGTAGCTTTGTGGAACCAAAATTTATGTGCGATGACTACTTTAATTAAAATTGACGACGATTACGCCGAATGGATTATAAATCACGGTTTCTTCAAAAATCTGAGTAAAGATTTACAAAACGAATTGCCTGGTGTAAGAGGGTTTTCTGAAACAAATTTAAGATATTCAAAATATTTTTATCTGTTATATAATCAAACACTTACAATTCATCCCCAAGTTGGGGATAAATTTTATAATCAGGACTTTATAATTAGTCCCCAAGTTGGGGACCAATTAGATATATTCCAAATTCCTTGGAGCCACCACAAATATATTATCGACAAATGTAAAAAAGATACAGACAAGGCTCTTTTCTATGTAAGAAAAACTCTTGAGAATAATTGGTCTCGGAATGTTTTGTTGAACTTCCTAGATACTGGTTTATACGAACGACAAGGTAAAGCTGTTAGTAATTTCAAAAGCACTTTGCCTGAAGTCAATAGCGATTTGGCTCAGCAACTGATAAAAGATCCTTATTGTTTCGATTTTGCCAGACTTACAGAGCGTTATAACGAAAAAGAATTAAAAGATGCTCTTATTAAAAACATTGAGAATTTTCTCATAGAATTAGGTAATGGCTTTGCATATATGGGAAGAGAATATCGCATAGAAGTAGGATACACAGAAATGTTTGCCGATATGCTTTTCTACAACACTCACTTACATTGTTATGTCGTCATTGAAATTAAAACCAAGAAATTCGAGCCATCGTTTTTAGGTCAGTTAAGTGGTTATGTCTCATGTGCTAATCACATTCTTAAAAGAGACGGCGACAATCCCACTGTTGGTTTGCTGATTTGTAAGGATAAGGATGAGGTGATGGCTCATTATGCTCTTGAAGGATATAATAATCCATTGGGAGTTTCAGAATACGAGTTGTCAAAATTATTTCCGAAAGATTTCAAAAGCACTTTGCCAAGTATCGAAGATATCGAGAAGGAACTCGGTGACAACGGCTCTTAACTCCTAAACTGGTTTCCGAAAACCTCTCGCAAAGAACGCAGAGAACGCAGAGGAATTGCCTTCGACATGCTCAGGCACCGTGGAGAAAGTCTGTTGACTGTTGACAGCTCACAACTCACAGCTCAATGCCCACTGCCTTAGAATGTCCGTTTTCTTAACAAATCTTAACATCATTTCTTAATATTTCACTGCTTTTAGTTAAAAATTGTTAAAAGCGAAATATTTCCTTTACAAACGCTTGACAAAAATGCTCACAGCTCACTGCAACAACACAATGATATGTTATAGAATCTTAACTAAAAATGTTAACAAATTTCCCCAACATGAAAAATAATGACAATGTTAATGATTATTAACTAAAAATATTTGGAAACCAATATGTAAGGATTTAGTTTTGCAGGGAGAAACAAATGAATATTTTTATGAAACCAATAAATAATACAAAAGAGAATGACTATAACAACTTAGTCAGTGAAATTGGAGAATTATTAAAAGAATCAAGAAACAGATATGCGGTTGCAACAAATACTATTTTAGTTAAAACATATTGGCATATCGGACGATATATTGTACTTTACGAACAAAATGGAGAAAGCAAAGCAATATATGGAGACGAATTGATAAATCGTCTCTCTACTGATTTGCGACAGAAATTCGGAAGAGGTTTCAGCAGGAGCAACTTGTTTATGATAAGACAATTTTATCTGAAGTTCCCAAAAATCCAGACAGTGTCTGAACTTTTATCATGGAGTCATTATGTTGAATTGCTTAAACTGGATGATACTCTTGAAATGAAGTTTTACACAAAACAATGTGAAAATGAGCATTGGAGCGTTCGAGAATTAAAACGTCAGCGAGACAGTATGCTATTTCACAGACTTGCCATCGGGAAAGATAAAGATTATATTGAAAAGTTAGCAAATCATGGTTATGATATCACAAAGCCAGAAGACATACTTCGTGACCCATATATATTAGAGTTTACAAAACTAAATACATTGCCAGAAATAAATGAAGATGATGTAGAAAAGGCACTCATCAGCAATCTTGAATCATTTCTATTAGAACTCGGTTATGGATTTGCATTTGTTGGTCGTCAATATCGTATTAGTATAGCTGGAAGACATCTTTATATCGACCTTGTTTTTTACCATCGCATACTTAAATGTTTTGTCCTTATAGATTTAAAACGTGGTGAAATACAACATGAAGACATAGGACAGATGAATCTTTATCTTAATTATTTCAAAACAGAAGAAAATGCAAATGACGACAACGAACCAATAGGCATTGTATTAGGTTCTTTTAAAAATAAAATAATGATGGAATATGCTTTACAAGGTATTACCAATCAACTATTCGTTGCACGATATCAATTATATCTTCCCAAAAGAGAAGAGTTACAAGAGCAATTAGACAAGGTATTATCTATGAATAAAATTGACGATAAATAACTTACTTCACCACCAAGAAACAAATCAATTCAAAATCGTCGAGTCCTTTAATTTCCTGAGTGAAGAGAGAACGAGCTATACTAACCAAAAAGGAACGATAGAATCCCCTACCGTTCCTTTTTTCCCGGACGCGATAAATCGCATCTATACTGACCGCTGACCGCTGATAGCTAATAGCTAACAGACAAATAAAAATCAGGGCCGCCATAAAAATGACAGCCCTAAAATTATGAATTATGCATTATTTATTGTGTCTCTCATGTCTCTTGATAGAAGCTGGCTCGATGTTCATCTTCTCGCCTTGTAACAATGAGATTACGCCGTCAACGACAACATTCTTGTCTGTGATGTTTTCGCCTGACTCTGCAGCTCTACGCTTTTGACATTCTGGACAGTCGCAGTCGTTGTGATATTCTTTTGGCTCTGTGTAAGTTGTGATAACGCCTTCAAAGTTACGCAAGACAACTTTGCCAGGAGCTTGTGAAATGACGTATTGTGGCATAACTGGTGTCTTGCCACCGCCGCCTGGAGCGTCGACAACGAATGTTGGTACTGCATAACCTGATGTGTGACCACGGAGACCTTCGATGATTTCGATACCTTTTGAAACTGGTGTACGGAAGTGTTCCAATCCCATTGAAAGGTCGCATTGATAAATATAATAAGGTCTTACACGCATCTTGACCAAGCAGTGAACGAGTTTCTTCATGACATGAACACAGTCGTTAACACCTCTTAACAATACGCTTTGGTTGCCTAATGGAACGCCTGCGTTAGCGAGTCTGTTACATGCTTCAATTGCTTCTGGTGTCACTTCGTTTGGATGGTTGAAGTGTGTGTTAATCCATATTGGATGGTATTTCTTCAACATTTCGCACAACTCTGGAGTGATACGTTGTGGACAAACGACAGGAGTACGTGTTCCGAGACGAACTATCTCAACGTGTGGGATAGCGCGCAAACGGCTGATGATGTATTCCAATTTAGCGTCGCTAACCATCAATGAGTCGCCGCCTGAGAGGAGAACGTCGCGTACTTCTGGTGTTCTTTCGATATATTCTAATGCTCTTTCAATTCTTTCTTGTGGTGACTCATCGTCTTTTTGTCCAGCGAAACGACGGCGTGTGCAGTGACGGCAGTACATTGAACACATGTCGGTGATGAGGAACAAAACTCTATCTGGATAACGGTGTGTCAAACCTGGAACTGGTGAGTCTTCGTCTTCGTGTAATGGGTCCAACAAGTCAGCACTTGCGATGTTTGTCTCTAATGCTGTTGGGATACATTGACGACGGACAGGGTCTTTAGGGTTGTTAGGATCGATGAGGCTTAAATAATAAGGAGTGATAGCCATACGTAATGTTGAGAGAACGCTGCGTACGCCGTCTTCTTCTTCAGGAGTGAGTTGAACGTATTGTTTCAACTGTTCCAAAGTCTCGATACGATTCTTGACTTGCCATTTCCAGTCATTCCATTGTTCGTCGGTGACGTTAGGAAATAATTGTTTTCTTCTTGATTCCATCTTATATATGTTAAAGAAAAATGAAAGTCGAGAGACGCAAATCCCTCAACTTTCAATTATTATTTATGCATAAAGTTCTTCGAAAATCTTACGGAGTTCTGGGCATTCGCGGAGTTCTTGTAATGTGAATTCTGCGTGGCCTTTTGTATAACCGTTACCGATGATCATGTTAACGTCTGAGCCGATGCCTTCTGCGCCGAGAGCAGCTTTTGTGAAGCTTGTTGCCATTGAGAAGAAGTAAACGATACCGTCGTCTTTTGTGCAGAGAACTGCTGTCATTTCTTGATCTGGAACGTTAACGCAGTTGATTGTAACGTCAGCCATCTTACCGTCAGTGAGTTTGTAGATGAGTTCATAAACTTGAACTGGTGTCATGCCAGCAACGCTTTCTACTACATCGCAGAAACCGAGTTCCTTGATACGGTTTGTACTCTTAGGGCTGTTTGCCAAACCGATGACTTTACCTGTAACGCCAACGCGTTTCTTAGCTTCGTAGCAACATAACATACCTGATTTACCGCCAGCGCCGAGGATAACGACGTTTTGACCGTATTGGCATAACTTAGCTGTTTGAGCTGGAGCACCAGCAACGTCTAATGCTGAAAGAGCCAATTTTTCTGGCATGTCGTTAGGAATCTTAGCGTAGATACCGCTTTCGAAGAGGATAGCTTTACCTTTGATGTCAACTTGGTCAACGTCTTTGCGGATTTCAAGGATTTCGTCGATGCGAAGTGGAGTCAATGACAATGAAACCAATGTTGCGATGCGGTCACCTTCTTTCAAGTCGATTTTGCCTTTCAATGCGTCACCGATTTTTTCAACTTTACCGAGTAACATACCACCTGAGCCTGTTCTGCGGTTACGGTGTTTACCTTGTAATTCTACGTTGAGGAACATTTCTTTCTTAACTTCTTCAAGAATGCGTTCTTCGCTAGCGCCTTCGCCTGCTTGTTGTACTGCATAGTTGTAGATATCTGTGAAAGAAGCTGAGTCGATATTTAATGTTTGAACGTCGATGAGGATTTCGTTATCCCAAATTTCGTCCATGTTGTTGTCGATTTTGTTAGCTGGTTGTGGAAGAACGCCGACTGGTTCAATAACGCGGTGTGTACCGTATTTGTTTCCTTTTTTTTGCATAGTATTTAGTGTTTTAAGTTAATATTTCCTTTCCCTTGTGAATACTCACAAATGCTCGCAAAGATAATAATAAATATGATAAAAACAAAGAAAGTGTTAATGATTTTTTATTGAGATTTCAGGAGTTATAAATGAGGTATTTTTCTCGCAAAAACGTAAAGGATGATTTTCAACTTTCAATTATGAATTATGAATTATGAATTATGAATTGATGTAATCGCTTTTATTCTACTACTGGACGCACTGATAGACCGTAGACGCGGTAGTCGTCGTACATGCGCTGACCGTCACTACCGAAACCGAGGTAATATGCGCGGCCGCCGCCGTAGTATTTGCCGTAAGGAGTCGAATTCCAATAGAGACCGCAACTCCCAGCGTCATAGAGCGATGACCCGTCCCGGTAGCCCGCAGCAGAGAGGAAGATACTGTTACCACTAGGACCTTTTACATTATAGCCATTAACTCCGTTCTGCGTTGTCCATGTCCAAGTACAGTTGTTAAACAATTCTTTCAACTCATTTTTTGTAGGCTTTCTCCAGTTTCCGCCCCAGTTAGCTGTGGCTGCATCGTATTGTGCATTGCCAGAAATGTCACTCATTTGTTTGCCGTATGTCAAACTATTTTCTTCAGTGTATTTTTCTTTCGGACTTGTCTCTCCCCATGCAAAATAATGCCCGTAATCTTCAGGAGAAGTAGCTCCTACATTACATGTTGCCCATTTAACGCTTAAGCCTAAGTCAACATATCCGTGACCTTCATGTTTTCCATCACTGCCATCTGGATTTATTGGGTCTTCGCCTTCTGCTGGCTTACACGACACCATCATCATACAGACTAATGTCATAAATAAACATACTCTTTTCATTACTTTTAATTTTTAATGGTTAATAATGTCATAATTTTACGAAATTATTCAAATCATATTACAGAGCTTACGAAATATTTTTTTGCTGTGAGCTGTGGGCTTTGAGTGATGAAGTGATGAAGTAATGAAGTGATATAGTGATGTGGGGGGGGTATTTATACACAAAAAGGATATACCAAAAGTCTGTTGACTGTTGACTGTTGTCCGTTGTCTGTTGACTTCTTAAAAATCCTTAACATCATTTCTTAATATTTCTCCTATTTTATGTTAAAAATTGTTAAAACCGAAATATTTCCTTTGCAAACGCTTGACAAAAGGATGAGATGGCTGTAGTTTTGAGGGAGATAACTTCAAATTGTGACGCTGCGTCACGAATTGAGTTCAATATGAAAGTAGACCTTATAACCAAAATATATTTAAATGGAAAAGAATTTACAAAACATTAATGAAAAGGAAATCAATCTTGCCATTAAGATTGAAAATATTATCCGTGAATCTCGTCAGACAGCATATAGGACAATTGATTTCACAATGGTGATGGCTTATTGGAACATTGGGAAAGTTATCGTTGAAGATGAACTTAATTGGGAAAGAGCCGAGTATGGGAAAAAGATATTGAAAAACATTTCCAAACGTCTTACAAAAGAATTCGGGAAAGGCTTCGATGAGAGAGAACTTCGTAAAATGTGTCAATTTTATAGACGTTTTGAAATTCGGGACGCAGTGCGTCCCGAATTGAGCTGGACTCATTATCGTAGTTTAATAAAAATTGAAAACGAAGATGCTCGCATCTGGTATATGAATGAAGCTGCAAACTCTATGTGGTCAACACGACAATTAGACCGACAAATCTCTACTTTATATTACGATCGTTTATTGACTAGTCACGATAAGAAAATTGTCATTGAGGAAGCTGAGGAAAAACTACAAAAGGTAATTCCTGAAGAATTCATAAAAGATCCTTATATATTGGAATTTCTTAATTTGAAAGATTATCCAGCATTAAGAGAAAGCGACATTGAAAAAAGTCTTATTAATAACCTACAAGATTTCTTAATGGAATTGGGAAACGGTTTTTGTTTTGTCGCTCGTCAAAAAAGGATGAGATTTGATGACGAGGATTTTTATGTTGATTTGGTATTTTATAATAGCATAATCAAATGTTATGTCTTGATAGATTTAAAATTAGGTAAACTGACTCATCAAGATGTAGGTCAGATGGATAGTTATATAAGGATGTTTGACGCTTTGACAAAACAAGATGACGATAATCCTACAATCGGATTGATACTTTGTTCCGAAAAGAATGAGGCAATTGCCAAATATTCAGTATTAAATGACGCAAAACAAATCTTCGCTTCAAAATATAAATTAACTCTGCCAACCGAAGAAGAATTACAAACCGAATTAAACAAAGCAAGAAAAATCATAGAAGAAAGAATATAATACGACAAAAAAACACCTTAATTATCTCAAGGCATTTTTTAACTCTGAACATTAAACCATTAACCTTTACCCAAAGTCCATTGTCTATTGTCTGTCGTCTTTTTAAACAAAAAAGCTGCCGTCATTATAACAGCAGCTCTTCATAAATTATGCATTGTGCATTATGAATTATGCATTATTTTCTTGGCTTGAGTCCTAAGATTTCTCTTGCTTCGTCTGAAGTCGCTACTTCACGTCCGAGTTCTTTAGCGAGACGAACGACCTTAGCTACGAGTTCGCCGTTTGACTTAGCGAGGACGCCTCTTGAGAGGTATAAGTTGTCTTCAAAACCGACTCTTACGTTACCGCCCATTGCGATAGCAGCAGCAGCGATTGGGAAAGCGTGACGGCCGATACCTGTTGCTGTCCATGTTGAGCCAGCAGGAATTGCGTTGACCATCCAGCAGAGGTTAGCTACTGTAGCTGGTGTACAGCCTGGGACGCCGAGGACGAAGTTGAACTGCATTGGAGCAGCTGGCACTTCACCTTTACGAGCCATATTTAATATTGTGTCGATGTGACCCATCTCGAAGCATTCGTATTCTGGCTTGATGCCGCGTTCTAACATACGTTTGCCGAAAGCACGCATCGTTGGCATTGTGTTGTCGAAGATTTCATCGCCGAAGTTACATGTACCGCAGTCCAATGTTGCCATTTCTGGAAGTGGGTTTGTGTCTGTTGACTGAAGACGTTCGTCTGGTGTCATTCCGACAGCTCCGCCTGTTGAAGGAATCAAGATTACGTTAGGACATGCCTTGTAGATAGCTTCTTCGCATTCTTGGAAACGAGCAGCGTTTTGTGTTGGAGTGCCGTCGTCGAAACGGACGTGAAGGTGAACGATAGCAGCGCCAGCGTCAACGGCTGACTTAGCTTCTCTCACGATTTCCTCTACTGTATAAGGAACAGCAGGGTTTTGTTCTTTAGTTACTTCTGCGCCGCAGATAGCAGCAGTGATGATGAGTTTTTCCATAGTGTATATTTTTATCTTTCAATTCTTTGACATTGTTTTGGAACTACGCATGTACCGCTAGCACGGCAAACGACGATTGGTTCTGGCAATACGTCTGCTGCTGAGTCAGAGATGTCTGGACGTGGGATGATGACTTTACGTGCCACGAATTCCATCTTGCGTGAAGTGTTACCTATTTTTGTAACCCAACCTTCAGCTTCGATATAGTCGCCAGCGTAAACTGGAGCTAAAAATTCGATATTGTCGTAAGCGCAGAAGAGACCTTCGTCGCCGTCTGTCATGATTAACAATTCTGTTGCAACATCGCCGAAGAGGTGAACCATGTGAGCACCATCAACTAAATTACCGCCGTAGTGAGCGTCTTTTGCACTCATACGCAATCTAATAAGTGATCTATATTCTTTTTCCATTTTATATATTTGTTTAAAGTTTAAAGTTTAAGGTTTAAAGTTTAAAGTAGTTTTGAAGTTTAGAGTTTAAAGTTGATGTTTATCCATACTCGACCTTAAACCTTAAGCATTAAACCTTAAACCAGATTATAATTTTTCAAATATTATTTTTCTAAATAAATGCCATCAACGAAGATACCAGAAGCGTGGATTTGTTCTGGAGCGATTTCGCCTCTCTTGACGAGTTTCTCAGCTTCAACTACAACGTAGTCAGCTGCCATTGCCATGAGAGGATTGAAGTTTTGTGATGTTCCGAGGAATACCATATTACCGTCTTCGTCAACGATGTTAGCGCGTAAGTAAGCGATGTCGGCTTTCAAAGGTTTTTCAAGGATATAATCTTTACCGTCGACATTAACGATTTGCTTGCCTTCTTGAATCATTGTTCCCAAGCCTGTTGGAGTGAGCACTCCGCCGAGACCTGCGCCGTAAGCTCTGATACGTTCTGCGAGTGTGCCTTGTGGTACATATTCGACTTCGAGAGTGCCGGCATTCTTTTGTGCAGCGGTTTCTTTATTGGTTCCTGTATGAGAAACGATGGCTTTCTTCACTTGATGGTTAGCGACGAGCTTACCGTGAGCCACGTTGTCGTATGCTGTGTCGTTTGCAATGATAGTAAGATCTTTAACGCCTTTTTCAACGATAGCGTCAATGATTTGGACTGCGCTGCCTACTCCGAGGAATCCAGCGAACATAATTGTCATGCCATCATGAACTTTTGCTACGGCTTCTTCTAATGTTATCTGCTTATTCATATATGTTAAATTTTATTAATTTCAATTTTTGCATTAACGTGCAAATATAATTTTTTTTCCTTAAAGTTTAACAATGTTTGAAGAATATTTTGCAATGAGATGTGAGCTATGGGCTATTGGCTTTTGAACTAAGAACTAAGAACCAAGAACTCTGACTATTGACCACTGACCACTGAAGTTCGAACTTTGAGTCCAAAAACTTTAGTCCTTAGTCTTTAGACTTTTGTCTTTCTATGGCGTTCCGGCGAAGCCGTCGGGCTTTCCGCTATATCTTTGCTCGCCATGTTTCCGTCTCGTTCCCTAAAATTCGACTTCGGCACTTCGACAAGCTCAGTGACCTCGTTCCAGTCCCCGAATCTCGTTCCCAAATCGCTCGCAAAGGATGCCGCTCCAATCCCTAACGCATTGGGGGCTACTAATACCAAAGCGCGAGCTTCAAACAAAAAAAACTCCTAATTCCTAACTCCTAACTAATAAGGCGATTGCCTTATCCTATATTTGTTTCGCCCTTTCAGGGCTTAATTCCTTAATTCCAGATTTAGGAGGCAATAAATCGACGTCCCTACAACACCTCAATGTTACAATGTTTCGTTGTTTTTTTTAAAAAAAGTCAACAGACAACGGACAACAGACAACAGTCCTTGGGTTTGAGTTTTTTAATAACGTTTGTTAATTCACCACCTCCCCTCCTACTAAAAAAGCGCAATCCGAAGACTGCGCTTTAGAAATGTCTAACTTATGGAGATTTAACAATCACACTTATATATACCAGAAGTCGTTTTAAATGTTACAAAAAATGAAGTTTTTTTCAGGTATTAAAAAATCTCTACTCAAAAATCCCCACGAATCGGTTTTCTTCCTGCGGTTCATGTCTTCATAACCAATCATCAACAATCGTCGTAGGAGCAGATGAAGCCTGCGTCGTGGAGTGCGTCTTGCTCGTCTTCGCTGAGGCTGGCGAATTCCTCATCGGTGATGTAACGATGGTCTTCAAGGGTGATTCTGCCTTTCTTGCCGTCTTTGACGAAGATAAAATCGCTGTCGAAACCTTCGTCATAGACTTCGTCATATTCCGGTTTAACATACACCATTCCACATCCATAGGCGAGCAATCCACTTTTGCCGTCAGCATAAAGCGGTATCGCGTCATTGCAAGGATATCCATAGTTTTCAATCTCGTATGGAGTAATCACCTCACCGCCTACCATCAAAGCGAAGTGTTTCATATCGTCGGCCTGCCATACGGCATAAAACATAGAATACGGAATAGGTTCTATATAATGATAACTGAATTCAGTCGCAGGAAGTCCCTTGCCGTCACGCTTCACGAGCGCCATCTTGCCATCGAGCTGAGCTGGCACGCAGGAAGTTTTCATATAATACAAACCAGGCATTCCGAAGTTGTCATAAATGGCTGGAACGACAATCTCGCCTTTGACATTTTTCAGACCTTTCTTGCCGTTTTCCTCAAACTTTTCGTCATACCAGTCATAACTCGATGTAAGGTCACAATGTTCCTGTCCTAATTTCATGAATCTCCATTCCGACTCTTGATCGGTATTGTCTCTAAGCTTTTCCATCTCAGCATTGATGTAGTCTAATCTTTCAGCTAATTCTTTTGTCGCCTTTGGCATCTTTTCTTCTTTATTTTCCATATCGTATTATTTAAGGTTGCTATTCTATACTCAAGTAATTTATAATGTAATTCTACTTATATATACCAGAAGTCGTTTTAAATGTTACAAGAAAAATGAAGTTTTTTTCAGGTATTAAAAAAATCTCTACTCACCCCACTCTCTCCTTAAAACTCAAATCTTTCGTATTACAACTTCTTTTCATCTCGGAGTTCCATCAGGAGGCGTCACATGACATCATCAGCGATATCTCGCCAGTCGGTTCGCCCAACGCCTCGTTTTTCAAAAGTCTTGGTCTCTGAATTAAATTTTCAGATTGGAATGAAACGCACATCCATCAATAATTATCTTAAAGAGCTTTAATCTCTTGTTCTATTCTTCTATATTTTTCTCGAACTTCATCACCTTCAAAAAATGCGTACAAATCCTCTTTAGTCATTGTTCCATCTTCTAAAAACTTCTTGAGATAATCATTGGTGAAACTGATTTTTAACATACTCTGCTCCATCTTCTCAAGAATACTTTTATTATTCTTGATGTTATTCTCAACAAGTTTCTTAATGTCAAACAGCTGCCTGATATCTGACAAAATACGTCTAACCAAAAGAGCTAACATCTCATCTTTATAATCTACATTTTTAGAATGCACTGCTATATCTCTGGCAAGTGAATAGGCAATAAATAAATTAGAATAATCATTTTTCTGAGATTCAACTATTACCACAAAACCTACACCTGGGATAAAGCCGACACTGTCTGTAAAGTTTAGAATTGTTGGGCTAGCTAATTCTCTGTCAAAGACTATTATTGCAGCTTGTGCATCACGATTGACAGAAGCTTCCAACAACTGATCCCAAGCAGTATCTTGTTTTTTCTTAAGAACATCCTTGGTATCAATATCACCCAAGGCCGTTGATTTGTTGAATTTACATTCAATAACTATCTTCTTGTCTGTACCATCCAGTTCACAAACAATATCGCCGGTCTTGTTTCGCCTTATCGTGCCAGTAGTATTACCAGTCGATATTACTTCGTCATTGATATTTCTTTGCTTAAGATACTGATTTAAAAACATCTCTATATTATTTTCTGCAATTGCACCTTTCTCTTGTGCTGTCTTATAGAAGAGTTCTTTCTTCATATCAAAAATAATCTTCAATTTTTCCAGCTGCGTGCCTAACTCATTCGAAGTATTTGCTAAGAAAGCAGAGAATCGGTCTTCCATTAATGCTAGCACACCTATGTAAAGCGCACGGAAAAAAGTTTCATCTATCTGTTCACTTGGGACTTTAGAAAAATAATTATACACGATCTCATTATCAATGCATAACGTATTACTCAATTCAATGTGTTTGTCTTTTAACGTAACAATGCTCATAATTTATATATTTTTTTACTTGTTTATATAATTGGTCAATTTGGCATAGGTTCAAATCTCTATTATCTTGCATACATTGAGGCAATCATCGACTAGGTAATCTTTATCCTCCGGATTATAATCACGAGTCTAATCAATACCTTATTCTTTATAGATTTCGTCGTAATCATAATGAAGTGTAGCTATTTCTACAATCATTCCATCCCCATTATTATTGGTGGGTCCTATTTACCATTTTTTCCCCTTAATCATGGGCAGAATCGCATTATTCCCATGATTAAAGATTTTTTAATTTGCGTTTTGCAAAGTTGATAATTTAACTTCAAAAAAAAACAAACGTTTGTTTTTCAGAAAAAGTAGGGGTGATTTAAAAATCACCTCTTTTTATTTTTAAGTTTCTCCACAAAATTTTCACAAATTCAATAGGAAGTGTGAAAACATAACAGAGATACATAAATGCCGCTGCATCTGACCAGATGCTTACATATTATTTTTCTTGCGGCACATATCGTAGAAGTATTCCCAAATAAACACCATAGCAAGCGTATCAAGTTCGCAGTAGCATAGCAAGGCCTTTTCTAATGCCTGGCTCATCTGTGTATCACTGAACTGCAACTTTGCATAAGCAGCCAAAGCTGCTCCACCGTTAGCGACTGCTTCTTCTCTCTCTTCATCACCTAAGATGTCCAAAGCATCGTCTGTAACATCAATATATGATGACACGGACGGAAGAAGCTTATATGGATTGATGACAGTCTTGCCATCCTCCTCGTACTCAATCCAGACCTTATTCTCTAGATTAAGGCTTGGCATCTCAGGAGTACCATATATCGGCTTAGAGTACTTGTTCTTGATTAACTCCGATGAGTTTAGAATTGCCGGCAACACTGCCTTGATTGAGTTACATCCCTTCATCAAAGGATGATAATAGTATTTCAGCACCGACTTGGCGATATCCACCATTGTTCTCTCCGCGTCATCCGTAATGCTCTCGATAAAAGCAATGAGTTCGCCCTTATCCGCCTCCTCACTGCTTTCCAACTGTTTGCAGATATCGTTGAGAACGGTGTTCTCATGAGTCCAGTATCTGAAGATAGTACCCTCATCACTACCAACAGCTTTCTTAAGCTGGCGTACAAACTCGAAGTTAGGGAAGAATCCCTTCTCGGCATTGATATACTGGCTCTGATGAGTAACCTTATACTCACCGTCAGCACCCATCTCAACCTTATGATGCGAAAACTGGAACGCAATCTGCTCATATGGGCGAAGACCCTTATAAAACGGAAGTGCAGACTTACTGGTTTCAAAGTCAATGAAATGAAGAGGAAATTTCCACTTTGCCATCTCCTCCTTTAAACCGTCCGTATCTACGTACACTCCGTCTTTGATATATGTATTGAAATCATTCAGAAGATCTTCCTTACCAGTCGCCATAGCTATCTGAAGCCACTTGCGCTGGACATTGTCAAGACCAGGTTCTTGCAGGCATTTCGATTTCTCTATGTCATCATAAGTGATTTCATCCATGAAGTACTTATGCTTTTTCATGAGACCGCTCTTTGCAGTAGGTGTATATAGACCAGAAAGATCCTTCACTAGAGCCTTGTCAAAATCCTCATCAGTGAATTTCGCCATCTCCTTCCAGCACTCTTTATATCCATCCAGGAGTTTCTTATCATCCTTTTGCTTTTCCGTCTTATAGAACGGACACTTGAAGCACTTTGTGCCAAGAGACGTCATGGCTATCGTTCTGTTGCAGTAGTGCTTAGACATCACATCTACGAACTGTTCGAACTTCATGCCCTCCATAAAATCCGGCTTTCCCTGCTCGCCAGTCTCTCCGGCAATGATCATATCGCAGTACTGATCCACATCGAATGCTGTGAGTACCCTTTCATTCTCGGGAACAACACCGGCTACGGTCCATGCAAGATCATCAGTCTCCGCATAGGAGCGGTCTCCGTTCTTGTAAATGCGGAACATCTGGTTAAGTCCGTCGACGGTAGCCAGTTTAGACTTATCCGCCATCATGAGTCTAGCCTTAACAGTGAATTGCTGATCCGGATAGAGTTCTTTGAGAGCCTTCATAACCACATACTTCTGAAAGGCTACATCATAAAGATATGGAAGAATATTACTATTAACACAACCTCGCGTTCTACCTTTCGTTGCTATGAAAGCTAAATCCGGCTCCCAAGACTTAGCCTTGACCTCGATCAAGGTAATCTCGTTTCCCTTCTTCTCCACGATATCGGCTCTGACAAATAGGTTGTCGGAACGGAATGCGGCCTCAGCGATGTTGATTGTGTCATTCTTGAAGAGTTCCTTTGTCTTCTCTACAGCCTCATCATAACCCAGCACATCAATATCGGCATCACCCTTGACGCCGTAGTACACCTTGGCAAGTTCTCCTACCTGGAATCCACCCTCAGCAAGAGATTTAAGGAAATCATCCGTGAGGTCCTGGTTAGCGTATAACTTACTATCATATGCATAGTATAGTCTCCTTGGACATTCCAAGGCAATCTTGAATGCTGATTTTGTGAACAGTTTCTGTCTCATAGACAAATTATTTATTGGTATAAAGTTACAAAAAAATTGACGATTTGTGGGAACATATTGCTTCCCACCAGAGGACTATGTTTTCAGCCTTAAGCATAAGCAAGCTAGACAAAACCTGTCTCATTTTACACAATAGCAGTCATGTGAAAGAGCTTCAAGGAAACCATCCTTGACAAGTTCATCAAGTTGCTGTTTTAACGCATCCTCTAGATTCTGGCATTGAGGTATACATGCCTGCGGGATGCATAGATGAGAATCTATGTTTATTCATCATATACAAGCATAGCAGATGGATACCAATATCTTTCACTTTCTATAGTTGGTCTATATTGGATATTAATGACTTTAAAGGAAGTGTACTCGGCTGTTTTTTCTTCAATGAACTTTTTAATCATATCATCGAGTTCCTCAGCAGCTATACTTGTACCATTTAAAGATGTTGTCCATCTTACAACAAATGTTTTCGTCTTGATCATAACTCATTTATTTAGGCAATTCTTTTTACATCCTTTCTCCCTTAATCATAGGCAGAACCGCATTATTCCCATGATTGAAGATTTTTTAATTTCAGTTCCACAAAGTTTGAAATTTAACTTCAAAAATCCAAATATTTTTCAATATTTTTTATAAAAAATATAAGGGGGTAAATTATTGATTATCTATTGTTTAATTTAAAACACAATTAAAACTACTCCTTATAGACAAGATTAGTAAATCAGATACGGAATATCGCCCTCACCATCCCGCCACCTCTGGAAAGCAGCACCTTCATGCTCTGTTCCATAAAGTGGACAAAAATATTAGATAAGGCCGGTTAAAAAAGTATTCGGCTATAGAAGATATTTGCGACTATTTGCTATGTTTTATCGTTTATAATCGATAAAATTGCTATCTTTGCAGATATTATCAATTACGAACGATATGGAAATATTAGTTAGAGAATGTTATTTGAACAAGATAGAGAAATATCTTGGGAAAGATACGATTATTGTTTTGACGGGACAGAGGCGTGTAGGTAAAAGTTATACGCTAAGGATGATTCGTGACATCAAAGCCAAAGATAAGAATAACAATATCATCTACATAGATAAGGAAAAGAAGGCTTTTGACCACATCAAGACTTATCAAGATTTAAACGCTTACATAGATGATCATTACCAAGCCAGTAAGATGAATTATATCCTCATTGATGAGATTCAGGAGATTGAAGAATTTGAGCGTACTGTAAGAAGCTATATAACTGAGCCAGATGCAGAAGTTATTGTTACTGGAAGCAATGCTAAAATGCTAAGTAAAGAACTCAGCACTATTATTGGCGGTCGATACAAAGAGATTTATGTGCAATCGTTGAGTTATAAAGAGTTCTTGCAATTCCATAATTTGCAAGACGGCGATGATGCATTAGCCAAGTATATCCAGTTTGGTGGTCTTCCAGGCTTGCTTAAAATGGGACTTGATGAAGACGATGCGATGGAGTATCAAAAGGATGTCCTGAACACCGTTCTTTTAAAGGATGTAATTTCCAGAAACAATATCCGCAATGTCTCATTTTTGGAAAAACTGACCAGTTTTATTGCAGATAATATTGGTAAGATAATATCAGCCTCGAGCATATCTAAATACATGAAATCACAAGGAACAAATGTTTCTTCAGATACGATTATAGATTATACCCAATACCTCGAGGATGCATATATCATACATAAGGTGAACAGATATGATATTCACGGCAAGCATCTTTTTGAAAGTAATGACAAATTTTACTTTGAAGATCATGGACTGAGAAACGCTCAAGCTGAAGGCACTCGTGAAGGCGACATAGAAAAGGTTATCGAAAACATCATCTATCAGCATCTAATCAGTTTGGGATACAAAGTCAATGTCGGTCAGTTGCAAGCTGGCGAAATAGATTTTGTTTGCACAAAGAAAGCCGGCAGCAAACGAATATACATTCAGGCTGCATATTTAATTGCGAATGATGAAACCAGAGAACGAGAATTTGGTAATCTGCATAATATAAAAGATAATTATCCCAAATATGTAGTATCAATGACACCTGGAGTTACTCGCAGTGACGATAATGGCATCACACATCTGCATCTGAGAAATTTCTTGATGCTTGAAAATTTGGATTGAGTCGACACCGTCCCGCAATTTATTAAAACAAAAACCGCAGTCCGATATGATTCAGACTGCGGTTTTTCAAGTTATTTTTCAGATTCGAATTATTTCACTTCACCGTTTTCGTAGAAGCATCCATGTCCTAAATCGATGCGTTTGTTTTGATGAAGTTCTTTTTCTGTCATGACTTTTATTAAAATTTCTTTTTCCGAATGTGACCCGAATGTGGTGTTAGCTGTATTCGATACCTTTAATTATTTTTTCTACCATGGTATATTAATGATTTATTGACTCGTTAGTTTCAATATACGCATTCTCTTGATTGTATCGATTTAGCAGTTCGATATAGTGATCTAATACCATGCATAGGTCATAATCTAAATCATCATAACGCTCTGCCAATTCTACGACCTCTGCTACACTCGTACGCTCAGCTGAGTCATTAGGATCTCGGTCTTCTACCACCCAGAAATACACATATGATCCCACATCAAAACTAAGTTCGCTGTTCTCAAGATAGATACCATCAATAGTATATCTAAGCTCTGCAAGAGAATCATATTCCCTATACCCTGCAAAAACGGTTTTTTCGTCATCTCGTATCTCCTCTTCGAAGAAGTCATCAACGGATGCGTCGTAATTAAACTGGTCAGGAATATAAAAATGTGTAAATCCCTTTCCCTGCATTAGTTCCTTGATTTTCTCTAGACTTAAGGATATCTTTGCCATCAAATTTGATTTATTTTCTGCCATAATTATTTAAACTTCAAGATTCCCACAAAACAATTTATAGAAGTACCCAATAGTTATTAGTCGCTCTACCAAGTACTATGCAGAGTCTTATCTCCAATTAGATGCAGTACTTGATACCATTGACAACTTCTTCTATCATAATTGTTATCGTTGATTGACTGTTTTTACTTTTTGATTAATACTATAGTTCGCTCCGCGAATGTCCCTTATATCTCCTTATCATCATCGGCAAACCTCAACTTATCAGACTATCAATATAATAACATGTGTACATTATTGGCATTCAGTTCTTCGTGAGCACAGGAATTACAAAGAGACACCAAACCTGGCGAATCATATGACTCCCATGGTTCCGGTTCATAATATCTATATGAATGTTTTTTGTTAGTGCTATAAGTATTAGACCAAGGACTACTGACGAATTTCTTGCCACATTTAGCACATACGCGCTCTTTCGGTTTATTGTATTCTGGCTTTGTACACATAAATTCTAACATTCCATTTTTCTTTTCCATAACATTTGTATTTTTAATGTTGATTATATTGTTTTTTTTACTTTTTATCAGCATTAGCGGTGTCCATTAAAATTTCCACATATCGCCATAGAAATCACCATCGCTGCAATGAATATCTTCGACTTTAGTACCCATCATCCAATCTTCACCTAAGGTAATTTCATCCCATTGATCCATAGTGCCACGATAGTAGATGTCGGTCAGCGAGAAACAATGCGAGAAAGCTTTTGCTCCAATACTTGTGACACTATCAGGGATAGTAATGTCGGTTAGAGATGTGCAACCATTGAAAGCACTCTCTCCAATGGTCTTAACGCTATTGCCTATAGTGATTTCAACCAGCGAATCGCACATAGAGAATGCATTCTTTCCAATACTTGTGACACTATTGGGAATAACAATGACAGTCAGTGATGAGCAGAAACAGAAAGCCAACTCTCCAATACTCGTAACACTGTTAGGGATAGCAATGGCGGCCAGCGAGAGGCAAGCCATGAAAGCCCCTGCTCCAATACTTTCGACACTGTTGGGAATAACAATGGTTTCCAGCGAGTCGCAATTACGGAAAGCTTCCGCTCCAATGCTCGTGACGCAACATGTAACTTCGTTAAACTCTACGGTCTCAGGGATAATAATATCACTTGCATTGTCCTCTGAATATATAACCTCTGCGGTCAATGTCTTCTCATTGAGGCGGTAGTTGATATTGTTGATAATTTCTTCTATCATAGTTGTTGTTCGTCTTATTTTACAGAATTATGGTTGCGGTAGAGTGTTCCATAGTTGTCATATGTGTTTATAATTTCTTGTAATCTGGCATTGGTGTGTGAATATCAACTTTACGATTGGGATTGTTAATATTCCAGGCATGGAGAATATCCATTTGCTCGTTTAATTTCGTGTAATCTAACACTTCCGAAGTTTCATCCACTTGTGTCTTGTCCGTGTTGTTGTCGTTCCACATAGACAGAGCGTATTCCCAGTTCGTTTTGTAACGCTTATTTTTTTTACACTCTTCTTTCAAGAAATCAACTAGATACTTTTTCTGCTTCGGTGTCAAAATATCTTCTTTTCCTGTATGGAGGAAATATCCAATTTTATCCAAACGGACACAAGTGTGTATTTTCTTTCCATCGGTTTCGTCATCCCATATATGCATATGTGGAATAGCAAACTCATCATCACACACAAACACTTTGAATTTAGGTAACTCCTGTTTACCATTTTTCTTAAAGGTGGTGAAATAACCGACCACAGCC
>JAZQYR010000007.1:0-1565 GCA_045633585.1 Bacteroidales bacterium | reverse complement strand
AGCGCTTCCAACTGAGTTTTCATACGTGAACGCAATAGGATATTAGGCTCTCCCTCATACACTACATCCACATCGCTCCCCTCGTGCAGTTCGCCACGAGCAGCCGAGCCGAAGAGGCCAAGCTTCTTGATACCATAGGTCTCAGCATAAGAAGCCTTAAATTGCTTCAATAGGTGGATATATTCAGAAGTCGTACGCATAATGACAAGCATTTTGTTTTGCAAAGAAACAAATTGTAATCCAAATATCCTAATGATTCAATGTATTTTTTTGTTCTTTTCACGGTTTAGCAAAGCTACGTCTTCGTCTTCGTTTTCGTCTTCGTTTTCGTACAGCACAGCTGTCCTTTCGTTCAACGTTCATCAGCAGCTTAGCTGCCAGTTTTCGTTTTCGTTATCGTTCAGCACGGCTGTCCTTACCCTTAACCTTTCAACATTGACTTTGGCCCCTGCGGGCGTCGACCTTCGGTTCATCATTCAACATTCATCAGCAGCTCCGCCGCCAATTTTCGTCAACGTCAACGTTATCGTACACGCAAAGCGTGTTTTCATACACCCACAAAGCATTTTATACATTTCGCCTCAAACCTCTTGAATGTGTTATTTATCTTTTATATCTTTGCAGAAGATAGTATCACCATAACACACTGCAGATATGAAAACAGCAGATAAGATATATGACCACATCGGAGAGTTTCATCAAGGCATAGCGATTGTTAAAAAGGATGGAAAATATGGTGCAATAATGATTGGTGGAAAAGAGATTATACAACCAATATATGAAGCGTTAAGTGATTTTAACGATGGTCTTGCTACTGCGACATTCAATGGCGAGGAGCGTACAATCAATATGCTGGGACAGATTCTCGTCAAGAAAGAAGGCGATGAAATCTTTCTACCTGAAGAATATGACTGGGGATATGATTTTATAGAAGGGTCAAGTGTTGTTTTTAAGCATGGACGAGGATATGGAATGATATCATGTTCTTATGAGACTATATTGGAGCTTGTTTATTCATCTTTTTCGCGGCTTAAAAATGGTGCGATGGTCTTTTATGGCCACTATAAAAGTCGATTTGTCCATATTGATGGAGAAATCCACTTTATTCATCAAAATGTTTCTGATGAATGTTTCGTCATTAGCGATAAACCATATGATGGTCGTTTAGGAGTTGCGAATAAATCAGGTGACATTGTGATTCCTATGGAATATAGCCGAATTAATGTTATAAACAATGCATATATTGTTGCTGATACCGATAGTAAAGTGACAAGGCTATTTAATGTAAAAGGCAAATTATTAAGAAGTACGAATAACACAACAATATATAAATCATTCAATAAGGAGCTTGTTTATTTTGAGCATTTTAATGAAAAAATATTGATAAATACAGATGGAAAGTTTTTCACTCAATCAATAGGTACTACTTCAGAACCAATAGAAATTTCTAAAGATTATCTTAATTATCAGCATGAATGGGCTGGATTCTCTTTCTTGAAGATAAAAAATGATACACACTTATGGGGTATTTCAGATAAGCAAGGGAATATAATAATTCCAGCAAA
>JAZQYR010000006.1:0-135865 GCA_045633585.1 Bacteroidales bacterium | reverse complement strand
GGATGCTGTGGACGGTGCTTTGGCATACGGAATATATAGAGGTGATGAATGGCTTGGCGGAACATACGGCACATCTGTAGAATTTAAGGATTTGACTCCAGGAGCAACATATTGTTTCACAGTTGTTTCAATTACAGAAATAGATGCAGATGGTTATATCACAGGTATGACAGATGAATCGGAAGAGGCTTGTGCTACAATAGAAGGGGAAGCAGTGGAAGTTCTCCCTCCAACAAATGTAAAAGCCGTCGCAAATGGAACAACAATAACATTATCATGGGATGCAGCGGACGGTGCCATAGCATACGGAATATTCAGTAATGGTGAATTCCTTGGTGGAGCATACAATACATCAGTTACATTTAAGGATTTGACTCATGGAGTAACATATTGTTATACTGTCGTTTCAATTACAGGAATCGATGCAGACGGTTATATCACAGGTATGACAGATGAATCGGAAGAGGCTTGTGCTACTATACAACCTGCTGCTCCAGATGCCGTTGAAGAATTGACATCTTCATTCAATATCTATCCAAATCCGGTCAATGACAAACTTTATATAGAAACGGAAATGGACGTTGAAGAAGTCACGGTTTATGATGCCTATGGAAGACTCCAAGTCACCGAGACACCGAAACGCCAAGATATAGTTGAATTTGATGTCTCTAATTTGAATGCTGGTGTTTATATCGTTACGATAAAGACGGATGCAGGAATTGTGATGAAGAGATTTGTTAAGAAGTAGTGTGAGTTGTGAGCGATGAGCTGTGGGCGATTATAACTGAATTGCTCACAACTCATTGCTCAATGCTCATGGCTTTTTAAACTAAGAACTTTCAACTAAAAATCGTATCTTTGCACTTTAGATTTTTAGTATGGAAGAGAATAAAAACGGATACACTTATTCAGAAGAGATTGCTAACAGCGTATCTCATATTTTCGGTGCATTAATGGCTTTGGTCGTTTGCACCTTTTTTATTGTAAAAGTCATTCCTTCTGGAAGTGCTTTGGCGGTCGTCAGCATGAGCCTCTATTTCTTTGGCGTCGTCAGTTCTTATGTCGCGTCTTCTGTCTATCACGCTTGTCCTGCAGATAAAGAGAATTCTAAATATTTATTAAGAAAATTTGACCATGCTGCAATATATTGGCATATCGCGGGAAGTTATACGCCAATCACCCTTATCGCTATGTATAATCATGGCGCGACAATGTGGGCGGTTGGCATTTTTATTTTCATCTGGATATGCGCTATATTCGGAACAGCATTGACATTCAGAAAAATAAAATCTCATAGTTATTTCAAGACTGCTTGTTATGTACTTATGGGACTTACGATACTAGTGGCATTCAAACCTTTATACGACAGCGTCGGGCTGAAAGTTGTTTTGTTAATCATTGCAGAAGGACTTAGCTACATAATAGGAGCGGTTTTTTACAGTTTCAAGAAAACAAAATATATGCATTTCGTGTTCCATGTTTTCGTAGTGTTTGGCGATGTTTTTCATATGCTGGCGGTGTGGAACGTAATTAAATAATTGTAGGGACGTCGATTTATCGCGTCCGTAATAAATAGAAATAATTAAAATTACATAAATGAAAAAGATATTACTTGTTGTATTTATCACATTTATAAGTCTGAGTCAAGGTTTGAGTCAAGGTTTGAGTCAGAGTCAAGATATGAGTCAGAGTAAAAAAGGTTTCAACGGTTATGATGGCGGTATGATGCTTCATGCAGGATATGTTTCAAAAACTATCAAACCTGTTGATTTCAAAGCTGAAGGCATTACCAAAGGTATCGGCGGTGCGATAAGATTTCATTTCGGAAAGCATTATCGTCTTGGTACAGAAGGTTATGTCTCGACTTTGTCGCTTAATAAAGCTTTATCAGAAGGCAGTTATCTCAAGACTTTCTGGGCTGGTTTGACGAACGATTTCTATTGGCAGTTCGGTAAGTTTATGCCATACGCTGGTTTGAGTGTTGGTGGCGGAACATTGACAGATTGCTTTATCTTTGAAGGTGACAATCACGACTGGAACCCAGAGTCGAAGACAATGATTAACAAAACCGCTTTCATCGCCATCGACCCATACATCGGCTGCGACTATTGTCTCACAGATGCCTTGCATCTTACATTAAAAATAGATTTCCTCAACGGATTTAATAACAGCGAATTATATCTTCCAATCGGACCACGATTCTATATCGGCGCGATATTTTTCCATTAAAAAGACTCAAAGTTATAAAGACACAAAGTCGCAAAGATTCTATGAAACTCTGCGACTTTGTGTCTTTGTTGCTCTGCGACTTTACGACTTTAATCTTCTGTGTCTTTAAACGTCAGCATTGGTATGTTGAGGTTTAAGAAGTCGTCTTTATCTATTTTTCCTTTATATAAGAAGTCGAAGAAACCTTTTTGATAAGCGATGAACGAACTGAGACTTATGTCGTTGCGTTCGCAGAATGTCTTCAGTGCCAGTGGAGCGTCGTTGGTGTATATGAGTTGGAAATGTATTTCTCCATCGAAGTCTTTGTCGAGGAATGTTCGTTCTAGTTCATCCATCAAGACAGCTTCTTTAGGTCTGTCGGATTCTTCCACGAAGTGAATGACGTGGATATGAGGTTTATAAGGTTTTAATATTTTGAAAATCCTGTCTATTGTAGCGATGTCATGATCGTTGAAGTCGGTAGCGTAGACAACTTCGTTGCTTTTTCTCCAGCTGTAGCCTTCAGGAATGAATAGCATAGGTACGTCGCATTTTGTCATGACGCTTTTCACGAGGCTGCCTTCAAGGAATCGCTTGCCGCCTTTGCCGCGAGTGCCCATTAATATAAGGTCTGGATTTTCTTTTCTTGACAATTCTATCAGCTCATCTTCAGGGTCTCCGCTGACTAGAACGGGACGCACTGTGATGTTATCGGCGCCGTCTTCTTTGATTAAATCAATGAGATACTGAGTCTTCTCTTGCATCATCTGCTGAGAATTCTTCTCCAGTTCAATCATGATTTCTGTTGTGAAGTAGTTGTCGGTATCCATATTTCCAGGGTAGCAGTTGCTTCCGATGCAGATGTTATCCATATAAGCGTGGAATATGATTATCTCGCCGCCATTGGCGTTTTTCAAAAAGTCGATAGCATAGGGGAGGAGCACCTTGTTTTCATCACTGAAGTCGGTCGATAGTATGATTTTCATTTCTTATAAATCTTTAATTAAGTCTTGACAAAGATATAAATTCTTTAAAAATTAACAAAGGTGTTGTGAAAAAGTTTTTTGAAAAGAATATTGATTATTTTCCTAAAAAAAACTTATGTAAAATCGAAGATTTAATTGTTCTTCTATGTGAAATAATATGTATTTTTGTAAAGCGTTATTAACTTAAATTAAGAATATTTTTTATGATAATACAACTCTTATTTGTTCTCGTTTGCATCATTATCGGCGCACGTATCGGCGGTATAGGTCTAGGTGTTATGGGCGGACTTGGCGTCGCGATATTGACTTTCGTCTTTGGCTTGGAACCGACAGCGCCGCCTATTGACGTCATGCTTATGATTGCAGCTGTCATCTCGGCTGCGGGCGCAATGCAGGCTGCGGGCGGTCTTGACTTCCTCGTTAAGATAGCGGAAAAAGTCTTGAGACGTCATCCTCAATATGTTACAATACTCGCTCCATTGGTGACTTACACATTCACATTCTTGGCAGGAACAGGTCACGTTGCTTATTCAGTGCTGCCTGTCATCGCAGAAGTCGCTCGTGAGACCAAGATTCGTCCGGAACGTCCTCTCGGCATCGCGGTCATCGCATCGCAACAGGCTATTACAGCCTCGCCAATATCAGCGGCTACTGTAGCTCTGCTCGGACTGCTCGCTGGTTTCGATATCACATTGTTCGACATACTTAAAATAACAATACCAGCTACACTCATCGGTGTGCTCGTTGGTGCTTTCGCTTCAATGAGAGTTGGTAAGGAACTCATCGATGACCCTGAATATCAAAGACGTCTTCAAAGCGGTGAGCTTGATAACTCACACGTTGAATTGAACGATATCAAAAATCTCTTCAGTGCAAAATTGTCAGTCATCCTTTTCATAGCAGCGACGGTTCTTATCGTTTTATTCGGTTCTATACCTTCAATGCGCCCTACCTTTGATGGAAGGACATTAGGAATGCCATCTTTGATAGAGATATTGATGCTCACTACAGCGGCAGTCATCTTGTTGGCAACCAAGACTTCAGGTGCCAAGGCTGCACAAGGAAGCGTGTTCTCCGCCGGTATGCAAGCAGTCATCGCTATCTTCGGCGTCGCATGGATGGGAGATACATTTATAAATGGTAATATCACGCAGCTCACAGGTTCTATAGAAAGCGTCGTGACAGAGATGCCTTGGCTCTTTGGAGTTGCATTGTTCGTGATGTCAATTCTCCTTTACAGTCAGGCCGCTACGGTGCGAGCCATTGTGCCGCTCGGTATTGCCCTTGGCTTGAATCCAATGCTTTTGATTGCGTTGTTCCCAGCTGTAAACGGATATTTCTTCATCCCTAACTACCCAACAGTTGTAGCAGCAATCAACTTCGACAGAACAGGAACAACAAAAATCGGGAAATATATCCTCAATCACTCCTTCATGATGCCGGGAATGGTAGCGACAGTCGTCGCAATAGTAGTAGGAATTTTGTTGATACAGGTGTTTTGATTAGTTAGGAGTTAGGAGTTAGGAGTTAGGAGTTAGGAGTTAGGAGTTGAGGCTTTCTCTAGTGGTTTTTGTGATACTACTTAAGATTTTCCTCAACTCTTCACATTTTTTATTTAGGGAATCAAACTCACATTCGTTTATGTAATTTGATTCTTTAAGTAATTCTAACCAATACTGACTTTCAGATACTTCTTTGTATGATATATACATTTTTGAAAGATATTCTTTTTTACTAATTGAACATAAAGCTTCATTGACATTGGCACCAATGCTAGTTCCAGAACGAAGAATCTGTTTTGAAATCACATACTCCTTCTTATTAGTAGTTAAATGTTTGTATAAATTTATTATGCTTAAAGCAAAAACCTTGCTTTTGTCTCGAACAATACTTTTCTTCATAAATTTTAATTTTGGTTATTAATAAATAGAATTCAAAAAAATCCTTAACGACTTTTTAACTCCACACTCCTAACTCCACACTCCTAACTCCACACTCCTAACTAAAAATAATTCCTGTAAAAATCGCTAATCCTACTTTAATCGCTTTTGAAATTAAAAACGCTTTCCTCGATTCTGCTAATAAAGGAAGGGCTCCGTGGCCGTCTTGGACGATGCAATTAGCGAGGAAAATTCCTAATGGAAGGTCGCCGTTGGCGAATAATATCAAGAAAATCAAATGTGGTCCTGATTGTGGGATCAAACCGATTAGTATTGCCATCAATAAAACTATGAATGGCTTGGAGTCGATGAGATCATGGATGTTGACGTAATTGTTTAAAATGGTGAGACATAATATCACGCCGAATGTCCAGAAGAATATCTTTGGAAGATGAACTTTAATCACATGTTGCCATAAATGCTCTTCAAGGAAATGCTCTTCTGCAACTATGTTTATTATCAATATTGCAACGAATAATATAATCAGAATTATACGAATCCAGTCGGCTTCACCGCCATGATCGTGATGATGGTGGTGAGCTGTTGAACTAAGGCTATCGAACTCTGAACTTTGAACATCTGACTCAGAATGATGATGATGACAATGATGGTCGTCTGAACAATCTTGGTGACTTTCAATCGAGTGCATTACAGTTTCCTCACTGGCACCTCCCATCAAAAGGTTCAGGTGATGCGATCCGTCAATGACGCCGCTTAATACTAAAGTCAGGACGCCAACACTTAATGTTATCAATAATGCTCTTACGAAGCTGATGTTTTTGATGTTTTTCTTGACACTATGATGGTGATGATGCGAATGACTACACGACTCGTTTTCGTGTACAGGGAACGATAGTTCTTCGTTACGCAATCCGATGAATTTGTTCTTCATGCTGAACTGCAATATCGTAGCGATGATTATTGCTAAGACTATCAGTATCAAGTTTATCAGTAAAGCTTTTTCTGGGAATAGGGAGAACATGAAAAATGCCTCGTCGCCGGTTGTGGTGATGAGCGCTGCCATCAAGGCAGGGAAGTTGACAACCCTATGGACGTAGAGCGACACGACGGTATAAGTGCCGAGACATCCAGGAATCACGCCCATGATGATGGCGAATAAAATCTGAATCCAAGGCGACTTCTGTAATCTCTTTGACCATAAACCACCAGTTCTGACATTGATAAATTCAATCACCATCATCATTCCAATAACTAATGTTGCGATGATAAGTGTTTGTTGCAGAATGATATATAATGTATGTAAATTCATGTTTTATATTGTTGTTTTCTATTTACAAAAATGCAACTTTTTTAGTAAATAGAGTTTGTTTTTACTTAAAAAATCATAACGCATTTTTGCTTAGGGCTCGCGCCTTGTTGCTCATCGCTATGCGTTAGGGATTGAAGCGGCATCCTTTGCGAGTGAGCGAGCAAAGATATAGCGGAAAGCCCGACGGCTTTGCCGGAACGCCCAGACGTTAATCTTTTGTTAAATTCAAACAATAAGTTTTCATAAATGTTTTTCAAGAAAATTGCAAAAACAACAAATTATGAAAAAGTTTACATTACTTAAGAAAATCCTGGTGTTAACCGTATTCGGTTTATTACTTGGAAATCAGGCTTTCGCACAGTTTTCATTAAGTGGAGAAGTAAGACCTCGTATGGAATATCTTCACGGATATTCAACATTGACGGACAAAGATGCTGATCCAGCGGGATTTGCATCACAACGTACAAGAATCAATTTCAACTATTCCAATGACCGTATTAAAATGGGCGTTTCAGTACAAGACGTGTTTCTCTGGGGCAGTCAGCCACAATTATTCACAAGATCGAATACTGTAAGTGTTCACCAAGCATGGGGACAATATTTCTTAACTCCTTCACTTTCATTGAAGTTAGGCCGTCAGGAACTTGTATACGACGATGAAAGAATCTTCGGCAGTTCAAACTGGGACCAACAAGGCAGAAGCCACGATGTCGCTTTGTTGCGTTATGACGGAATGTTGAGAATTGACGTCGGTGCTGCATTTAATCAAGATCGTTATAATCTTAGCGGAGCTTATTATAGATTGAATAACTATAAAATGATGCAGTTCGTTTGGTTGAATACAGACGTCGTCGACAACTTGAATCTCAGTCTTTTGTTCTTGAACAATGGCTATCAACGTGAGAAGGATATGTTGAATGAAGGAAATGTAAATAATGCTGATGAAAAAAAGAATACTATTTTCAATCAGACACTTGGCGGTCGTATCGTGGCAACACCTGGCAACTTCAACATCCATGCTGCAGGATACTATACAATGGGTAACGATATGGAAGATAGAGAGGTTTCAGCATACTATATCGGATTAGGTCTTGATTATAATCTTTTCGACAATTGGACATTCTCTTGGGGTTGGGAACATCTCTCAGGTACTGACCAAAAAGATATGATTGAAAATCCTGACACTTACACAAATAAATCTTTCAATCCTTTCTACGGAACATCTCATAAGTTCAATGGTTTCATGGATTATTTCAATGCAAATGGAAATTGGGCTAACTCAGTGGGTCTTAATGACTTGTTCACTGGCTTCCAATATTCCAAGAAGAATTTTGAAATCAATCTTATGACACATGCTTTCTTGACAGCAGCTGATGTTATTAAAGATGGCAATGTCGATGAAAAAATGGAATCTTATTTAGGTGTAGAAGCCGACTTGACAATAGCCTATAAATTGTCAAAAACATCAAATGTGGTTTTAGGTTATAGTCAAATGATTGGTTCAGAAACACTTCAAGCAATGAAAGGCGGAGATAAAGACGCTTGCAACAACTGGGCATACGTTATGTTTACATTCAAACCTGTCTTCTTAAAATAAATAATAAACAACTATTTTTTGCTAGAGTAGAGGGATTTTTGTCTCTCTACTTTTTTTATATTTGCAAAAAAAATATTCATGACAAAAGATAAATGTTTTTATGTTGGTAAAATCGTTAAGACACATGGTCTTAAGGGTGAAGTGACTTTACGTATAGATAACGAGCAATTTGATGAGATAGAAGAGCTTAATTATTTCTTGCTTGATGTAAATGATATACTTATACCATATTTCATTGAAAATATATCATATCATTCTAACAAATCTTTCATATTGTTCCAAGATATGAAGACATTAGAAGCTGCGTCACAACTTGTTGGAACAGCTGTTTATCTGCCTTTAGATTTACTTCCAGAAAAAGACGGTAACGATTTCTATTCTCATGAAGTCGTTGATTTCCTTGTTGTTGATGAAGAAAAAGGTGAACTGGGCAAGGTTAAGGAAATAATTGAATATCCAACACAATCGTTGATTCAGATCATTATAAATGGAAAGGAAGTCTTGATTCCAATTCATGACGACATTATTCAAGATGTTGATAGAGCAGGGAAGAAGATTCTTATCAAGGCTCCTAGTGGTTTGATTGAGATGTACTTGGAGAATTGATTTATGGATTGTCGTCCTTTTTTCTTTAAGAAGTTCGGGATGTTTCATCATCGTTCGACTATGCGTATAGGAACTGACGCTGTTCTTTTTGCGCAGTGGGTCGGCGTGTCATCATCTGATGATGTCTTGGATATAGGAACGGGAAGCGGCATAATACCTATGATCTTATCGCAAAAAAACGCAAAAACCGTCGATGCAGTAGAACTGGATGCAGATTCTTATGAAGAAGCGAAGCTGAATTTTTCAATCTCTGCATGGAGCGAAAAGTTAAATGTTTTTAACAATGATGTGAGGGTTTACGCTGACGAGACTTCTAAAAAATACGACCTGATAGTTTCAAATCCGCCGTTTTATGCTAGTGATGTCAAACCGATAAAAGAGAAAAAAGTGATGGCGCGTCATGTTTCAACCTTGAGTTTCAGAGATTTGTTGCTTTCTGCAAGGAAAATGATGAATGAAGCATCTCGCTTCGCTTTAGTGCTGCCATTCTATGAGTCAAGGCTTTTTATCAAAGAGGCAGAACAGCTAGGATTTTATCTTCAGAAAGAGATGCAGATAATTCCTATAGAAGGTAAAGACGCAAACAGGGTTAATATGCAGTTCGTGCTTGACAAATTCGATGAGGTTGAAACAGAAAACTTTACTATAAGAAATAAGGATTATTCCTATACCGAGGAATATCGCGGATTTCTGAAAGATTACTATCTGGATTTTTAATAATTATTGTTGAATTTATTGCAAAATATTTCGTCTCAACGAAGACGAAATTTTGTATTTTTGTGAAAGAATTTTTTAATCATGAAAAAGATATTTGGTTTCGCAATCGTATTATTGGCATTAGGAATGATGTCATGCTCCCCATCACCAGTTGGAACATGGGTTGAAAAGACTGGAGGTTCTGTAGAACAAGGTTTTACACTTAATAAAGACGGTTCTGCAAGTTCATTGAACATGGGTTATGTCGTGTTTGACAAATGGGAAAAAGACGGAGACTTGTTAATATTAAAAGGTGACTATACTGGCTTGGTAAAAAGAGAATTTTCAGACACAATGAAAATAGAGTCTATTTCCAAGACTGAGTTGACACTTTCTCAAGCAGGATACACCGTTAGTTACATAAGAAAATAATAAATAAATATAAAGTAATAATAATGAGTAAATTAGTAGTTGTAGCTCTTGGCGGAAACGCATTGTTAAGAAGCAACCAAAAAGGTACTTATCAGGAACAAATCGCAAATGTGACAGAAACATGTCAAGCTTTGACTGATATTTTAAAAAGAGGAAACCGCTTGATCATCGGTCATGGCAATGGTCCACAAGTCGGTAATGTTATGTTACAACATGAGGCAGGCTTGAAGACTTTCGATTTGCCAGCAATGCCAATGGATTTCTGTGTTTCTGAAACACAAGGTTCTATTGGTTATCTCGTTGAATTAGGTTTCAAGAAAGTTTTGGCACAAGAAAAAATAGACAGAAATGTTGTCACATTGATAACACAAGTCGTTGTAGATAAGAACGATCCAATGTTCCAAAATCCAACAAAACCTGTCGGTCCATATTATACAAAAGAAGAAGCTGAAGCATTTGCTGCACAAACAGGTGCAATATATCATGAAGACCCAAGAGGTCGCGGATGGAGAAAAGTCGTTGCTTCTCCTCAGCCAATAAAAATTAACAATATTGAAATCGTTAAGTCATTGGCAGACGCTGGTCATATCGTTGTTACCGTTGGTGGCGGTGGTATTCCAGTGATAGAAAAAGACGGCAGCGTTGTTGGCGTTGAAGCTGTTATCGACAAGGATCTCGCTTCATCATTGGCAGCTATCCAAACAGGTGCTGACGAATTCTATATCTTGACAGACGTTCCTCAAGCATATATCAACTTCAAGAAAGAAAACCAACAAGCATTGGGCAGAATTTCTCTTTCGGAAGCTAAGAAACATCTCGCTGACGGACAATTTACAGAAGGCAGCATGGCACCTAAGATGCGTGCAGCTATCAAATTCGTTGAAGCAACTGGTAAAGAAGCTGTTATCACAGATGCTACAACATTGTCTGATGAAAATGGCGGAACAAGAATTTATGCTGAATAATTTTTTGTTTTCTTACATATAAATAAAAAAGGTGTGAATTTCACACCTTTTTTTATGCTCCTGCGAAGTCGTCGTTCATTCTGGAAGAAACGACCTTTGTGGTAAATTGTTCAAAGTTGCTGTTTGGCATTATGTTGCCTCCATTGTTGTCGCCGGCAGGTTCGCCATATGTCTCAACGATATCTTCAAACTTGGCATATTGTCCGACGAATTTCAATGTGACGTCGCCGAGTTTACCATTACGGTGTTTTGCAATGCTGATGACAGCCTTGCCTTTTGCTGATACGCCTTCTTCTTCAGTAAGACCATAATATTCTGGACGATAGATAAACAATACCATATCGGCATCTTGTTCGATAGCACCAGATTCACGCAAGTCGGAGAGGATAGGCTTTTTGGAACCAGGACGAGTCTCGACGCTACGGCTTAACTGTGACAGAGCCAAGACAGGGACGTTTAACTCTTTTGCCAAACTCTTCAACGAACGGCTGATAGTACTTATTTCCTGTTCACGTGTTCCGTTTTTGTCACCTTTCGCAGTCATCAATTGGAGATAGTCGATGAAGATCATCTGAATGTCGTGCTGTTGTTTTAAACGGCGGCATTTTGCTCTCAAGTCGAAGATTGACAATTGTGCGGTGTCGTCAATGAAAATCTTTGCATTGACGAGAGGGGATACCATTGTATTAAGTTGTTGCCATTCATATTCAGCCAAGTGACCTGTTCTAAGTTTGTCGGCTGTCAACATGGTCTCAGTTGAAATAAGACGTGTAACTAATTGAACGGATGACATTTCCAATGAGAAGAATGCGATTGGTTTTTCAAAGTCAACGGCTGCGTTACGAGCAAGGTTGAGGGCAAAAGCTGTCTTACCCATACTAGGACGTGCAGCCAAAATGATAAGGTCTGATTTCTGCCATCCTTGTGTGATGCGGTCCAATTCGGTGTAACCCGAAGGAACGCCTCTTAATGTAGCGCCATTGTTACGGGCTTTTTCGATGTCGGAAATAGCCATACTGACCAAATCAGGCATTTGATCATGGTTCTTCTTTAAATTGTTCTCGCTAATCTGGAATAACTTGTTCTCAGCTCTGTCGAGCAAGTCGAAAATGTCTGTAGTATCTTCGTAAGCGTCTTTGATGATTTCAGAAGAAATCACAATAAGTTGACGCTGAATGTATTTCTGTAAAATGATACGAGCGTGGTATTCAATATTTGCTGAACTGACAACACGATTTGTCAATTGTGAAATATAATAAGGACCGCCGACGACTTCTAGGTTGCCGGAACTTTTTAATTGATTTGTAACTGTAAGGATGTCAATAGGTTCTGACTTTCCGAATAAGTCTTTTATCGCAGTGAAAATCAATTTGTGTGATTCTTTGTAGAAGACGTCTGGCGTTAACATGTCGATGACAGCATTGACGGCGCCTTTTTCAAGCATCATTGCACCGAGAACGACCTCTTCTAAATCTATCGCTTGAGGAGGAACTCTGCCTTGATTTGCTAAAATTTCACTTGGGACGCTGGCGGCTCTTGTTCTGCCGAATCCAGCTTTTGTATAATTTGTATTCTCGTTATTCATGCTTCAAAATTACAACAAAAAATATCATGTTGATTAAATGTTGATAACTTTTATTTTAAATATAAGTTACTGTAAATCAATGTTTATTTTAATAGTAATTTATATGTCTTTTGCAGATGTTTATTCTCGTCTTCCATGTCTTGGTTGACCAAAATTCGTTCTAACTCATTGTCGCTTGTGGCGTTAAGTATGATTCTACTGTGCTCGAACATGCTTTCTGATGGGAATAATCCTTCATAAATAGTCTTCAATGAAAAGTCATATTTTGTCTTGTTATTGAAGAAATCAGAATTTTTCAAAATATCTTTTAAGTTAATTATTTTAAACAAAACATCCTTAGATTCTACAATGTGATATCGTTGCATCATCAGGTTGATGTTTTGTGCAGAGAAATACACAACTTTTTTGTATCGTTTTAATTCTTCAGTTAGGATTTTTAAGCCTTCTTCCATTTTAGAATAGTCGTCGAGACAGTTCCATTCGATAGTTTCATTGCTTTCGTTTGATAGGATGGAGAATGCTAAAATTATTTCCTGATAAGGTTTATGTCCATCTAAAATAGGAATGGCAGGTCTGTAAAACAATAAGTTAAGAAATGCTACAGAATCTGTTCTTTCGCCAATTAAGTCGTAGAATTTTTTATAATTGATATAAAAGGTGTTTTGTTCCAATGCATCTACCTGATTGCTTTCCAATGAGAATGGGTCTAATAGTTTTTTGAAGCTTCTGTTGTCTAGAACGCCGCTGTTGTATAAAGAAAATATTTCTTTGTCGCTCATGGCATTGGTGTGAAGGAAAGAGTCTTTCTCGACTTTTTTCCAGCAATGTCCGAGGAAATCACATTTGTATGGCGAAAAACATTGAGTTCCAATGTTGACTCGAGGCGCATTGTTGAAATTTACGACATCTTTGAATTCATTGACTTTTTTATCAATGATGTCTAATTGTTGTTCCGCATATTCTTTGACGGATTTGAAAACAAAAAGTTCGTTGAGATTTATATCACCGTTTTTAACATAATCTTCATTGATATACATCAGTTGCATATCGCTGATCGGTACATTGCATCCATTTAAGACATAGTATTGAAGTGCGGCGTCTTTGTAATAAGTGTCGCTTAGAGAAAGAGAGCTTTTCACTTCGATGGCACGCCATTTCTCGCCGTCGCGAACAAGGATGTCAAGCATGATGAGAGTGTCGTTGTATATGAATATGGCTTCATACATCACGTTGATATTCGGGTCGTTAAGGTTTTGCATGGTTTGTTCGAACATCTTTCCGAATAGGGAAGGTGTTGTAGGAGTCATATTGACGCCCCCGGCAAAATATGTCCTCGCTAATATGCCGACATCAGTTCCTCTCTTGAATTTCGCTCTTTGCTCAATGCTTAGTTTGTCGCGCAGATAAGGATGTTTCTTATACATGTAAAGCGCTTTAGGACATTGCTCTCCTTTGATATATGTCGATTTTGAAAGTATATGCATATTGATTTGTTTTAACAGTTGTTAATGATATTTTTCTTGTACATCAAAGTCATGCTTGTGCCTCGTGCAATCATGAAACATAGGAATGCAATCCACAATCCGTGGTTCCCTAACCTTGGCATCAAGATGTACCATGATGGGATGAAGACGAAAATCGTCGATATTATCATTGTGTTTCTGATGGCTTTTGATGCTGTCGCTCCGATGTAAATACCATCCCATATAAAAGCTGCGAATGTTATCAAAGGGATGATGATCATATATATATAATAAGGTTGTATTTCTGTGAGTATTTCTGTGTTGTCTGAAATTATTTTAACGAAAGTGCTTGGCGACAATGCGTAAAGTATAGAAAAAGGAATGCTTATTGAAAATCCCCAGATAAGCAGAAGTCGTATGACTTTCTGGAGGTTTTCTTTGTCTCTAGAACCTACGAATTTTCCTACGAGAGCTTCTCCAGCATAGGCGAACCCATCGGTAAAATAAGAGAATATATAAAATGATTGTAGTAATATCATATTGATTGCCAGTATATTATTACCTAATTTAGCAGATTGGTTAGTGAAGAATGCGATGCTGATGATCAGTAGAAAACTGCGAATCATCAGATCGCGATTGACTTTAAAGAAACGTTTCATTTTCTCTATGTTAAATAAAATTTTGGAATTGATCTTAACGAAATATGATTTGTAATTTTTTATTAACATAAATATAGCTAAAGTCAATCCGCTGTATTGTGCGATTACGGTTCCTAAAGCGACGCCTTTTACGTTTTGTTCGAATATCATTACCAGGATGAAGCTGAAGATGATATTCATTACATTAATTAATATTGCAATGAACATCGGTATTTTTGTGTTTTGCATTCCAACGAACCATCCGTTGAGGCAGTAGAGCAGTATGTTTGCAGGAGCGGCCCATATTCTTACGTAGAAATATGTTATAGCCAGCGTTTTGACTTCATTAGTGCCGTCGAGAAGCATGCTGCTGATTTTTGCAATAGGAATCTGTAGTGATAATATCAATATAATAATAGGTATTCCGATGCAAATTGAGCGGTAGAGTGAGTAAATTGTCTCTGTTTTGTCGTTGTTTCCGTAAGATTGTGCGGTAAATCCTGTAGTTCCAGCTCTTAGAAAACTGAAAAAAGAGTATAGCACGCTGAATATTGTTCCGCCTAAAGCTATGGCACCAATATATATCGCGGAGTCTAAATGTCCCATTAAAATCATATCGACAAGTCCTAATAGAGGAATTGTTATATTGCTGATAATGTTAGGGATTGCTAATTTTAATATTGATTTATTCACTTGAAATTCTTTTTTACAAAGATACAAAAATGAATCGTTATTGGGGAGTTGTTTTTGTGTGGAAAATGAATTTGCAACACATTGTGGAACATTGTAGAAAAAATCTACACAATTCTACGTTGCATATTTGAAAAAAATATATTAAATTTGCAGAGTCTAATGTGATTATCAATAAATTGAAATATTTAGGTCAATTGCTTTCATTTGGTATGGAATTAGATTAAATAATATTGAATTGAACACTAACTTAATTAAAACTTTAAAATAATGAAAAAAACTTTAACAATTTTGTCAGTTGCATTAGTAGCTTTCATGTTAAGCTCATGCGTAGAAAAATCAAAGAAGTATCAACAATTATTAGCTGAAAAAGAAGCTGTTGTTCTTGAAAACCAAAACATTGAAAAAGAATACAATGCAGCTCTCGGTATCATCAGCGACGTTGAAAATAATCTTAGTGCAATTCGTGATGCTGAAGGTTTAATGTTAATCAAAGGTGAAAATGATTCACAAAGAGATCAACTTAACTCAGAATTAATTCAAATCAAAGAATCTATGGCAATCAACCGCGCTAGATTAGATTCATTGTCAACAGTAATTGAAAAATCAAACAAAGACAGATCACAACTCCGTAGCACAATCAAGAAATTAAAAGCACAAATCGCTGAAAAAGAAGCTACAATCGTTGCTATGCAAGAACAACTTGCACAAAAAGATCAAGAAATCGCTGGTTTGAACACACAAGTTACAAACTTGAACGAAGATCTTACAAAAGTTACAGCTGAAAAAGAAGAACAAAGCCGCATCATTGCTGACCAAATCACAGAACTCAACACTGTTTACTACCTTGGCGCAACAAAGAAAGAAATGAAAGCTAACGGCATCTTAACATCTAAATATATCTTGAGACAAGAAGTTCCAGCTGAAGCTTTCACAAAGGCTGACAAACGCGAACTCAAAGAAATCGTTTTCGAAACAAAGAAAGCTAGAGTTCTTTCAGCTCACCCAACAGAAGCTTACACAATCGTTGTAAACGAAAACAATCAATCAGTATTGCAAATTACAAACCCAGAATTATTCTGGAGTGTAACTAAATATTTGGTTGTTATCACCAAATAATTTTTCTGCTCGTTTTCAATATTATGGAAAAATCCGGTATCGCCAGATATCGGATTTTCTTTTTTATTACACTTACTTAATTTCGCTTTGAAATATTCGTTACATTTGCGATAAGTATTTGTTGACAATGGAAAAAAGAATTTTAATACTCGAAGATGACGTCACTTTTGGTACAATGCTGAAGACCTGGTTCACCAAGAATTCTTGGGAGACAGTGTGGACTTCAAAAGTGGAACAGGCTAAAATGGAATTCCAAAACAATTCCTTTGATTTGATTCTTAGCGATTTAAGACTGCCAGACGGAGATGGTATTATCTTTCTTACATGGCTGCGTGAAAACAATATAATGACGCCATTCATAATAATGACAAGTTATTCAGATGTTCAGACTGCGGTCTTGGCAATGAAACTCGGCGCATTCGATTATCTCCAAAAACCGATAAATCCAACAGTCTTACAACAGAAGATAGAACTAGCTCTGACTCAACAAATACAAGTTCCAGTTAAGGAAGAGAAAGTAAGTTTTAAGAAAAATTTAGATAATACGCCTAAAGTCGTTAAAGGCAGCAGTTCTGTTATGCAACGACTTTATTCACATATAGATTTAGTGGCACCTACAAAGATGTCAGTTCTTATTCTTGGTGAGAGTGGAACGGGCAAGGAATATATCGCTCGTATGATTCATGAGAATAGCAATAGAAGATCAGCGCCATTTATAGCTGTGGATTGTGGCAGCCTTTCTATGGAACTGGCGCCTTCGGAATTGTTCGGCCATAAAAAAGGTTCGTTCACTTCTGCGATATCAGATAAAACAGGCGTATTTGTGGCCGCAAACGGCGGAACTGTCTTTTTAGATGAAATAGGTAACCTTTCCTACGAAGTGCAGAAACAACTTCTTAGAGCGTTGCAAGAACAGAAAATCCGTCCTGTTGGCTCGGCTTCAGATATAAAAGTGGATGTGAGAATAATCGCTGCTACTAACGAAAATCTCGAAAAAGCGATAGAAGAGGGTAGGTTCCGCCAGGATTTATATCATCGTATCAATGAATTTTCACTAACGCTTCCTCCGCTCCGCGAAAGAATTGATGACCTTGAAGAGTTCGCTTATCATTTTATAAATCAAGCGAATGACGAACTCGGTAAAGAGGTTGATACTATTTCTGAAGAAGCACTTTTAATATTGAAACAGCAAAGTTGGCACGGCAATCTCCGCGAATTGCGTAATGTGATTCGACGCTCGGTATTATTCGCTCAGGATAATGTCTTGAGAAAAGAAAATTTGCCGGATTTCCCTAAGGAAAATAAAAGTCAAATGACTGTAAAAATAGAGCAACCTGAATTAGAGAATCGTGACTTAAGCTTGAATAACAGGGCAAATGAAAAGGAACAGATTATAGAGGCGTTGAAACAGGCTCGTGGAAATAAAACCATCGCGGCTAAACTTTTACAGATAGATAGAAAGACTTTATACAACAAGATGCATTTGTATGAAATAGAACTGTAATCTATTCTATATCATACATCTCGCTTAAATATAAAAGGAAATCGTCGACTTTGTTCATAAAGTTGATGGATTCTTCTTTCCATTCTGGAAATACACTCTCGTCTTTTTCTCTTAACTTGTCCATTTTCAATAGGAAATCAGCGCATTCCTTTTGGTTTAACTGGACAAACATCGGATACATTTTATGACATAATCTGACTGCTTCTGAAAAATCATTGCTGTCAATTATGTCGTTGAAAACGATAATGTTATGAGATGTCGTTTCGGTAAATGTTATAAGAATATTCCTTATGTCGTCATCGTTGTCAAACATAGAACATAGTTCTGGAAAATCGTTTTGATATTTTGAAATATTATCTGTTTCATCCTTGAAATTTGTGTTGAATAACAATGCTAAATCGTTGAGAGAAAATGGTTTCTTTAGGTAATCGTCGAAGCCGTTCTGGCAGGCGACATCTTTGTCGTATTCCGAACGTGCTGTCATAAGAACGACCTTCTTGTCGCTGTTGATTTCCTTAACTTTTTTTAACACATCGACTCCGCTGAATGCGCCCATCTCTCTGTCTGTCAATATTAAATCGTAATTGTTAATATTGATTAAGATTTTGTCGAATTCCAAAGAGGAATGGCAGATTTCGCAGCTTATTTCAAGTTTGTTCAGCATCGACTTAATGACTGTCAATAAAGTCTTGTCGTCGTCAATAACCAAAACGTTTAGTTTAATATTAGATTTGATTTTTTGAATCTCGTGTGTCTCTTCTTTAATTTCTTGTTTGTCAATAAATTCAGCTGGAAGTTTTATTATGAATTCTGAACCTTTACCAAGTTCGGAACTTACATTTATCTCGCCATTAAGCAAGTTGATGAGACCTTTGACGACGAAGAGTCCGAATCCGCTGCCTTCGATAAGACTTTCGTTATTGTCGATGCGGGAAAATGGTTTGAAGATTTCATCTAATTTATCCTGAGGAATGCCGATACCTTCGTCTGAAATATTGAAAATAAGAGTAGTATTATTGTCTTTCGAAACCTTGAAATTAACATTGCCGTCGTTAGTGTATTTTATGGCATTCGACAGAATGTTACTTAAGATTTGTTTGATTTTAAGAGCATCCGATTTTATAAATGTCCCGTCTTCTAAATCGTTGTCATATATGAAGTTAAGATGTTTGTTTTTAGCAAGAGGAGCAAACATTTCACTTAAGTCGTCGCATAATTTTTTGACGCTGAATTCTGATGTAATAAGGCTTTCTTTTCCTTGATCTAATTTAGAGAAATTCAAAAGATTTGTTAACAAAGAAAGTATGTGGTCGGCGGAGTTTTTCATTGATGCAATCACGCGTCTTTCCTCGTTCTCTGATGAATCTATTTCCATCAGTTCCAGACTGCCCAAGATAGAAGATAGGGGAGACTTGATGTCGTGAGATACGGAAAGCAGTAGTTTGTGCCGGCTTTCCATTATTTCTTCAGTACGTTTCTTTGCTTCTTCCGTTGCCTTACGTGCACTTATGACTTTCTTTATGTTGTTGAAAATAAAGAATATAAAAATCAATATTGTTAATAAAGCAATGCTGGCGATTATTATTGAGATATTTATGTTTCTGTTTATTAAGATTTCGCTTTCTTGTATTTCCTTGACGATGCTGTTGATTGTATATTTGTGAAGATTTATTAACAAATCGGAAATCTCTTTCGTTATTTTCTGGTCGGAGAGAAGCAGGTTGTTGTATTTTCTCTCAAAAGTCTCGATGCGTTTTTTGTATTCTTTTCTGCTTTTATCTGTAGATGATTGAATTTCACTCAGCAGCAATGTCGTTTCATTGTCGTTTTCTGATATTGTGTCTATTGTTGTTTTGGAAACAAGGACGATACTATCGGCGTGATTCTTTGGAGAAAATGCCTCGCCTAAGCGTTGGAAGAAGTTTTTCTTTTCAGATTTATAAACGATAGTGTCTTGTATGCTTTTGCTTATAGTTGTGGTTTTTGGACTTGGGTGGTAGTCGTCGATGATTGAATATATCTCGACATAAGGATTGAATGACTTTAATTGCTTGCTGATGGCCTCGATATTTTCTTCTTTTTTATGAAGAAGTTCGTTGATTTCATTTAGAGTTGCGGTGTCGAAGTCTTCGTCGCAGAGACTTGTTATAGAATCGTTTAATTCTGGTATGCTGAAAATTGTTATTTTGAAATTATTGAGGTGGTTTTCGTTGCCGGATAAAGAGTATAAGTTGGCGTAAGACTGGGCTTTGTTGATTTTTTCAATCAGTTGGTTTGTGAGAGATAATATCGTCTCGTTTTTCTTTATGTTTTCTCTTTGACTGCTGATTGATTTTTTTGTTGTGATTACGTAATGAATCAAGCCGCCGCATAGCAATACAGCTAACAAGAATATTATTATTGCGTTTTGTTTTACGCGATTTTCGTGTTGACGGCGATGATTTTTCATGAGTACAAAGATAAGAAAAGGCTAAAGACAAAAGGCTAATGGCTAAAGTTTTTTTTAGTTAGGAGTTAGGAGTTAGGAGTTAGGAATTAGGAATTAGGAATTGGGAGAATAATGCATGTTTATTTATAAAAAAATAATATAATTATGTAAATACTTGACTTTACGTTTTTGATGTTGTATTTTTGTGGGTTAAAATGTGAAGTGTATTATTATGAGAAAGTTCTATTATATCGCAAAACCTCTTTTGCTTATGCTTTTTTTGCAATTCGTTGTGAATCAAGATTTATATGCACAGAGAGAATCATTCTTTAATTATAACCGTAATGACGATAAACTTTGGCGTAATATTGACGAAGTCACAGCACCTCCATTGCCTTATTCTCATGGTTTAACTGATAATTTTTCTGCAGATACTCCTGTTCCAATCGGGGGGGGTAATGCCGTTTTTGTATTATTATCAATAACTTATGTAACTATTGTTTGTTTTTGCCGTCGTAAAAGGGTAAAGAATGCAGGTAAAATGCTTTCTTTACTCTTTTTATTTGTATTAGGATCCAATTCGCTTTTTGCACAGAATTATTATTTTGACAAACCAGTCGACTCTTACGATGGAACAAATATGACGGTTTATGGTCAGATTAAGATTGACGGAGAATTCGCTGATGAAAATATTGAAATCGCCGCTATATGCAATGACGAGGTGAGAGGCAGGGCATTCATAAGGAAACAAGGAAGCGTGTATCTTTTCTTCCTTACGGTTTATGGCAACACCAACGACGTTATTCATTTGGAGTTTTACGATCATATCATTGGAACAGAACTCAACGTAAGCAGCGATTTCTTAATAACCTACAATGCTTCAAGTACGAACCTCAATGCGGGCGTCTTGGATTATTATACAATCAAATATAAATTTATCGGAACAGACAAAGACTGGAATGAAATATCTAATTGGCAACTTGTGTGTGAAGGATGGACAGATCCTCAGCCTGCGACAGACCTACCTTCATCGAATCCAAAGAGAATAGATGATATTATAGTGGCAGAAGACCTCGATGCTAATTTGGATTATATAGTGAAAGATGTAGAGATGTTGGCAGATGTCACTTTGAAAATAACATCAACAGGAGCTCTTGAGATAATAGGCGATATCGCAAATACAGATGAGAACGCTTTGATAGTGGACGCAGACATCAACGGCACTGGATCTTTGGTACATAACAGCGATGATGTAATAGCAAAGGTGAATTGCTATATCGATAACAGCAGTCTTACTAGAAGCTGGAGTGCCGACTGGCATTTCATCTCTTCTCCTGTCGCAAATCAGACGATAGAGAGTTTCATTCCGACAGAAGAAAACTACGACTTCTACACATGGTCGGAATTTAACTCAACATGGAACAACCAGAAAAAAGACAATTCAACGACAAATGATTTTTACACAGATAACGGATTTGACTTCGCAAAGGGAAGAGGTTATCTCGTAGCATACGAAAATGAAGGTTATAAGAAATTCTTGGGAACCTTGAACAACGGTGATGTGACTTATCCGCTCTCTTGCAGCACTGACGGTGAGTTCGTCGTTGAGAGATATACAGGTTTCAACCTCCTTGGAAATCCTTATCCTAGTTACATCGACTGGGAAGCAGAAGGATGGACACGCGATATGCTGGAACTCCAGACAGTATGGATTTATGACGATGACGTGAATAACTACATCACTTATACGCTTGGTGGCGTGGCGACAAACGGCGGCTCACAATATATTGCACCTTGTCAAGGATTCTTCGTGAAGGCGTTAACTCCAGGTGATTTCGTGATGACTAATGATATAAGAACCAAATCAAAATCAGCTTTCAGAAAAGACAATGACGAAAATATCTTCAAGGTAAGAGTCAATGGCGCATCGGGACAAGATGAAATAGCGGTAGTTATTGGCGACAACGACGATGTCTTCAAGATGTTCAGCTTAAATGAATCAGCTCCATCTCTATATATTAATAAAGGTGTAGGAAATTATACTGTGGTTTATATTGATGATGAGAAATCACTTCCTTTGAATTTTGAAGCAGGTAGTATGTCAAGATATACCATTTCTCTTAGTGAAATAGGAAACGAATTTGATAATATCATCCTGGAAGATAAACAGACAGGAGCAAAAGTAAATCTTCAGACAGAGTCATATACCTTTATTCATTCAGAAGATAACGACAGTGACAGATTTGTGTTGAGTTTTGTCAACGGACAACAGACAACAGACAACAGTCATTTTGCATACATAAATAATGGAGAATTGGTCATTACTGAGATTTCCGGTGATGCGACAATAAATATATATGATATAATGGGTAGGGACGCGATTGGTAGGGACGCGATTAATCGCGTCCGTACAAACAATGCGGAATATCGTGTTCGTACAGAAGGATTCGTATCAGGCGTATATATCATTCAGAAAATTGACGATAAAGGAATTAAAACACAAAAAATTTTATTGAATAATTAGTTTAAAGTTTAAGGCTTAAAGTTTAAAGTAGAATTTCCTTAAACCTTAATCCTTAAACCTTAAACCAAAACATAAATGCTTATGAAAAGACTTTTACTGTTAGCAACAAGTTTAATTTTATTAGCGACTGTAAATCTTAAGGCGCAGAGTGTGCCTAATCTCTCAACGATTTATGTCGATGCAGATGCGGCAGGTTCAAATGAAGGTACATCTTGGAATGATGCTGTGACCGATTTGAATGTCGCCCTTAATATGGCGGCATCTATCATAGCAGAGCATGCCTCTTATCCTGAGATTTGGGTTGCGGCAGGAACATATAAAGGCGACGGCACTTCTACAAATGCTTTCGTAATGGCAGAAGGAGTTAATGTTTATGGCGGCTTTGCAGGAACCGAGACATCATTGGAACAGAGAGACTATGAGACCAATGTGACAATATTGGACGGACAAGGCACACAGCGAGTCTTGTATCAGGAGAAGGCATATACAGAAGCGACAGCAACGGTATGGGACGGTTTTACCATCCAGAACGGTGGCGGAGCATACAGCGGTGCAGGTGCATATATATTGGCATATTCTACTTTGAGAAATAGTAAGATTACTGATAATGGTAGTAAAACATTAGCAACTGCAACAGATGTCTATGGTGGTGGCGTTTATATTGATAATGGCAACTTGGAAAATTGTAAAGTTTATGGAAACCACCTTAAGAATACTAGTAGTGGTGTTGTATTTGGCGCTGGTGTTTATATGAAAGATGGTTACATTAGTGGTTGCGAAATATATGATAATGAAACTAATGGTAGTTCTTCAACATATTCCCAAGGTGGTGGTGTGTATATTGTGAAACCAAATACAAATAATATTTCTAAAATAGAGGATTGTAATATTTATCGTAATAGCAGTAAAGGTAATGGTGGTGGTATTTATGTCAGTGGATATACTAATACTAAAAAATTATCAATAGTTGTAAATTGTAGGATAGAAAATAATACTTCAGGGTACAATGGTGGAGGTGTATTTATGCAATCCTATGTTGATATGATAGGATGTAATATCGCCAATAATACGTCATCTAACAATGGAGGTGGTGTATATAGTAATTCAAATAGTAAGATTGTCAATTGTAATATTGTAAACAATTATCTTACAAGTACATCAAGTATTTATAATGGTGCTGGTATATATGGACAAGGTGCTCCTACTATCATCAATAGTATAATATGGGGTAACAAGAAAGGAACTTCATCAAATCAGATTCATCCTACAACATTGACTTATGTAACTTATAGTGCCATTGAAGGCGGTTACGGTACAGGTAATATCACATTATCTGCGGATAACACTGGAACTTCTACAGAAGTTAGTTATCCTAAATTTACCGCTCCTTCAGAAGGTGCTGGCTCTGGATATTCAGGCGGCAACTGGACATTGCTTGAAGGTTCTGCCTGCGTTGACAATGGTATTAGCGAAATAACAAATATCACTCTTCCAGAGAAAGATATTGCAGGCAACGACCGTATATATAACGACAAGATAGATATAGGCGCTTACGAATCTGCATTTAAAGGTTCTTCTATAACTCCTGGAGCAAACAATGTCATTTATGTTGCCACGGAAGAAAGAGGTGAAGCTGACGGTTCTTCATGGGAAAACGCCATTTCCAATTTGCAGATGGCGATTAATGTAGCTGCTGCAAATAATAATAAACCTCAGGTTTGGGTTGAAGCAGGAACATACGGTAATGAAGAAGATGGCGACCATTATATCATTATAGCAGAAGGCGTTGAAATATATGGCGGTTTTGCAGGAACGGAGACTTCATTGGATGAAAGAGTCCTCTCTGCTAATCAGACAATACTCGATGGTAAGAACAAGAAACGTGTATTGTATCAGGCAAATGACTTTACACAAAACACGACTTCTGTAATAGATGGTTTTGTGATACAAAACGGTTACACAACAGATCGTGGCGCAGGTGTCAGTCTCCGTGATTTTACAATACTTCGTAACTGTATCATTAGAAACAATACATCTACCACATACACTTCTGCTATCTATGCTATTGGTTATGTCAGTGTGATAAACTGTTTGATAACAGATAACAAATCAAGTGGCAGTAATGGTTATGCGGTATATCTTACAGACAGCACCTTATTTATTAATAATACAGTTGTCAATAATATAAACAGTTCAAGTTTTTCAAGTGCTGGTATCTATGTAAGTGGTTCTGAGGTAAGAATCTATAACAGTATTTTATGGGGTAACACTAGTGATGAAATAAATGTCAATAATAATAATAATTTTGATATTAGAAATACTGCTGTTGAAGGAGGTTATAACGGAATAGGTGTCATAAATCTCAATTCAGAAAACACAGGTGACAATGGATTCTATCCTTGCTTCACAGATCCTGAAAACGGAGATTATACACTCACAGAAAACTCCATCTGTATCAATAAAGGTTCTAAGACAATTGTAAGTTTGCCTGCAACTGATATTATAGGTAACGAACGTGTTCAACAAGGTGCAGTTGACTTAGGTGCATACGAATCAAGTCATGTTCCTGCACTTAATATAGTTCCTTCAGATAATAATGTTATTTATGTAACAACAACAGGTGCTGGCAGCAAAGACGGTTCTTCATGGGCAAATGCAACCGACGACTTGCAGTTAGCTCTCGACCTTGCTAATATCTATGGAGCAAAGGTCTGGGTTAAAGGTGGAACATATAAAAGCGATGCAAATTCAGTCTATGCGTTCAGACTGGCACCAGCAGTTGAGGTATATGGCGGCTTCGCAGGAAACGAATCTCACGACTATGACCTCTCACAAAGAGACTTTATCACAAATGCCACAATATTAGATGGTGATAATACAAAACGCGTCTTGCATCAAGAGTCAGACTTTACAGAGACAACAGCTGCATTATGGGATGGCTTCACTGTAAGAAACGGTTATGATAACGAGTCTAATAAAGCAGCAGGTGCATATATTCAGGATTATGTCACATTGAGAAACTTCATTATTTATGATAATGTCAGTGAAAATGGTTTTGCCGCAGGTATTATGGTGGATGCGAACAACAACCACTCATTGATAGACAATAGTGTCATCAGAGATAATAAGAATAATGCTTATAATTATACAGGCGGTGCTTATATCAGATATGCAAAGATTACAAACACCAAGATTTACAATAATGAAACTAAAGGTAATGGCGGCGGTCTCTATCTTGGTGCATCTACAATGGTCAACTGTCTCGTAAGTAATAACAAAGCGAGATTATATTCAGGTGTAGAAGCATCATCAGGTGTTATCGTCAACTCAACCATCGTAAAGAACAGTGCGGAATATGATAATAGTACTATCTATCCTGCTGCATATTTGAATAGTTCGACAGTCGTCAACAGCATCATTTGGGGCAACACTCACAACGGAGAATACGCACAACTTGGAACAGGCAGCAGCGTCAATGTCACTTATTCTGCAATCCAAGGCGGTTGGGAAGGAGAAGGCAACATCAACATTGAATTGGATAATGACGGCAACGTTCGAGGTGCTAACTACATCCGTTTCCTCGACGGAGCAAACAATATCTTCGAACTTCAAGACAACTCAGTCGCTGTTGATGCAGGTAATAATGAAAATACCAATGTCACAGAGTACGACCTCAACGGCAAGCAACGTGTCAATGGAACAACCATCGATATGGGTGCTTTTGAGCAACATTGTGTGAAATACAGACATATCTCTAAGAACCTGGCACAAGGTGGCAGCGTAAGTTTCTATGGTTCTGTCATCACCGAGCCAGGACAATATCAGAAACGCTGGGCATTAGACGCTACATGCGACAGCTTGGTCGTTATGGACGTGAGAGTAAGCAGTTCTGTGATATATGTCACAGCAACAGGCGCTGGCAGCAAAGACGGTTCTTCATGGGATAATGCTATGGGCAATATCAACGATGCTGTTATGGCAGCATTTAACCAAAGTGGCGTTGATAGCAGACAGGTTTGGGTCGCTGCTGGTACATATTCTGGTAATGGCAGTGGTACCGCTTTCCCAATGAAAGCAGGTGTTGAAGTTTATGGCGGTTTCAAAGGAACTGAGACATCATTCGCAGAACGCGATGTCGTTAATAACAAGACAATACTTGCAAATACAGGTAATTACAACGTATTAGGTAAATCAACAGACAATCCTGCGACAGCGGAAAATCCTGCTACTTGGGATGGATTCTGTATTAATGGATATAAGGTTACCGTTGATAAATATTGCATCTTGCGTAATTCTGAGATTGCAACTCAGACTGAAGTCAATGGAGGTTTATTGCAAAACAGTAAAATCACCAATTTACAAAGCGGCAAAACTTTCAAGGCAACAGCTTCTGCAATAGTGAAAGGATGTAAGTTCGTTGATAATAATACTAGCGGTTATTCTCCTCTTATAGAACTTGACAATGCTGTATTAGACTCATGTTTTGTCTATGGCAACACTACTAACCGTAACCTCATCAGGGCAACAGCAAGTAATATTGAAAAGACACATATCTATAAGAATACATCTAAGTATTCTATGATTGAAACTATTGAAACTAATATCACAAACTCATTGATATTCAATAATGCTATCAATGGTGGAACTTCTGGCTTCTTCTCTATAGTCTATGCTAAGGACAACAGTGTCATCAGCAATTCAAACTTGATGAATAATATGGTGACATTCTCTACAGGAGGGGAAGTATCACAATTTGACAATGCAGAGGATTATTATTATCAATATAATAATGTTATCATTGCATTAAAATCTTCAGATATTAAGAACAGCGTATTATGGAACAACGCAATCTCATCATTCGACAATAACTTCATAGCAAAAGATAATTTGTCTAATGTAGATTATTGTGCCATCGACGGTGCTTTATACAATGGTATTGGCAACATCCGTATCACCGAAGCTAATGATAGCGATATCTTCTCACCTCGTTTTGTCAATCCTATCACCGACCTCGGTACTATCTTCAATCAAGAGACATACGACTGGAGTCTTAAGGCAAATTCAATACTCTTCGGTCATGCCGATGACGGCAAGGCGATAGGAGCGATGTCATCAGATGCAGCTTCTGTAATTAGTCTTAATCCAACAGATGGAGTCATCTACGTAAGTACAGAAGGTTCAGGATTGAAAGACGGTTCTTCATGGAGCAACGCTACACCTTATTTACAATATGCGATAGCACAGGCAAATACTTTCAATCCTATTGCAGAAGTATGGGTTCAAGCTGGAACATATTATGGTGATGGTGTAGTTGGCAACAATGCATTTAATATCGTTGAGAATGTCAATGTATATGGTGGTTTCGCAGGAACAGAAACAAGTGTTGTGGATAGAGATTTAGAAAATAACAAGTCAATCCTCGACGGACAGAACACACAACGTGTCGTATTCCAAGATGAGCCTTTCGCTGATGGAGAGACAACAATATGGGACGGTTTCGTAATTAGAAACGGTTATCTTAACCAAAAAGATTTCCATAGTTATAACTCGGTTTATTGTAAGGCAAGTAATCTTAATGGTGGAATGGGAATCTACCATCTTGTTGGTGCTGGTGCTGTAGTCCTCGGAAACACAACATTGAAGAATATAACATTTGAAAATAACAGAATTGATACAGATGCTTCATTAGATGGTGCTTATTCTAATTGGATGATGGCTAGCAATCTCGCATTAGTAGGTGCCACTGCAGATAATATCAATATTAGTAATGCAGTCACTGTCACAAGCGATAAAAATAATACTAGGAGTTCTTATTTCTATGCTGTGAATTCCAATATTATAAACTCAACATTCAAGAATAATATAGGTAAGATACAAACTTACGGCAGCACGTTGGATAAATGTCATATAGAAGGTAACCGCACATTTGAAGATATGCCTGACATGGAAAACAATTCAGTTACAATCTTTGAAATTTTTGCAACTACAGTCAAGAATACAGAGATTATAGGCAATAAAGGTGCTACACTTCTCAAGACAAATGTAAACGGAGTCCAATATGCAAACACCTATATTAATACTATAATTGCGGATAATGAAGGCTTTACCGTTGTAAACCATAAGTTTACTAATGATGATAAATTTATCAACTGTGATATTGTAAGTAATAAGACAACAGCGGATGTTTCAACAAATAAGATGATTAGTGGAGGTGTGTTCCATAATACAGTTGTTTGGAATAACACTAATGACATCGGTGTGTCATCAGACTTTGATAGAAATAATCTTGAAAAGTATTCATTTAACAACTGTGCTGTTGAGTTAGGTTTGGATGGCATTGATGAAGTTATTGCTCTTGCTCCAAGCAATAGCGGTACAAGTCAGACTTATGAATATCCAAACTTCATTTCGCCAGAAGGCAACAACTATGAACTTGGTGAAAATTCAGTTTTGATTGATGCTGGTGACAACTCTGTAGTGACAGAAGAATTTGATGCATATGGTAAAGAACGTGTCGGTGACGGCACTGTTGATATCGGCGCTATAGAAAGCAGCTGTGTCTTGAAACGTGAATATAAAGTCGTTACCATGATGGATGAATATCCTTTCTATGGAGAATGGCTCACTGAACCAGGAACATACATTCATCGTAAAGAAGCAAAGCATGACTGCGACAGTGTTATCGTTATGCATCTCACTTTCAAACGTCTCGTTTATGTCAATGCGGAAGCTAAAGGTCTCAACAACGGTACCTCATGGGAAAATGCTTATACCGACCTTAAGATGGCTTGCGATTCTTTAGAAGACAACGGCAACATGACAGAGATTTGGGTCGCGAAGGGAAGATATAGAGGCGACGGCACTTCAGTCAATGCTTTCATCTTGAAACCTAACACTCGCATCTATGGCGGTTTCACAGGAACTGAGTTTGCCGACTACGACATCACACAACGTGATATTACAGCTAACGAGACAATTCTCGACGGCGGTTACATACAACGTGTCATCTGCATGGAAGAAGACGCAACAGAAGAAACACCTGTAATCATTGATGGTTTCACCATCACCAAAGGTTTCTCTCGTCAGAGTGTAACAAAAGGAACTGCTTTATTTATGAAAAAGCATTTCTATATAAGCAACTGTATCATTACGGATAACTGTACTAATTCTGAATATGGTCCAGGACCTATTTGGATTGATGCTGCTGATTTTGATAACTGTAATGCACGCAAATCAATCAATACATTTGAAAATTGTAACATCCATCATAACCAAGGCACTCCTGTAATACACTCAGAAAATACATCATTCTTCAATTGTAATATTGATGACAATGATGGACTTGGTGTAGAAGTACAGACTTATACAATGTTAGATGGATGTAGTATCTCTAACAATAAGCGTCGTGCTATTAAGATTATGTGGGCTGCAGAGTCGTTTAAGGATGAATATGGTTACGAGAGGATTGCTGTAAGTTTCCAAGATGTATATAATACCATAATCAGCAACAATGCAGGTGCTGTATATCAAGAAGACCCTAAAATTGTAGGCGGATGGGGAGACGGACGCTATTATAACACTGTTATCTCAAATAATAAAGTTACAAGAACTATTGATGGTGAAGAAGACGGTAATGGCGGTGCTTTCCGTAAGATAGGAGGTAGCATTAGTCTCTATAATTGTACTGTCATAAACAACAGTGCTAAAGTATCTGGTGGCGCTTTCTATGGTAAGTTTGACGAAATAGTAAATACTATCATTTATGGTAATAAAGTTAATGGTAATTCAAATAACCTTTCCAACTATTATTACTTCTTTGATGATGAAATGAAAATAACCAGAGAATGGGTGGGACTTTCAAATTTGCGTTATTGTGCAGTTGAAGGAGGTTATCCAGGAGAAGGTAATATAACCATAAATAAAGATTATCCATTGTCACTTGACGGTACTGCTCTTACTCCTAACTCTGTATGTATCAATGCAGGTACAGATGCACTATATGATCTTACAGAATACGACCTCAAAGGCAAGAGCCGTGTAAGACAAGGTAGAGTTGATATTGGTGCACAGGAATCAGATTATTCAAGAGAAGACATCATTGTTCCAGATGCAAATAATGTCATTTATGTGGACCTGACAGCTAAAGGCAGCAAGAATGGTTCTTCATGGGCAAATGCTACTGCTGATGTTCAGACTGCTATCAACTATGCAGTTACTATGGACCCACGTCCTGAAATCTGGATGAAGAAAGGCGTTTATACAATGCCTGACAATGAAGGTTGGGCGATGTTCACAATAGTGCCTGGAACAAAAATTTATGGCGGTTTTGCAGGTGATGAAAATCCAGCAACATTCAATAAGAACGACAGAGATATGTTCGAAAACAAAACAGTTTTGGATGCTAAGGATTATTATCGTGCTATTGATCATTATTCAAGTACATATGATTATGAGAAATCAATTATAGATGGTTTTACATTCAAGAATGGTAATGCTGAACCTATATACCTTGAACGTATTCCTATATCAATAACATCATTCCCTGATGAATATATGGGTGGTGCTATAAGACTGAAAGATAATGTGACAGTTGCAAATTGTGAGTTGTATAATAACGTGGCTGTCAAAGGTGGTGCTATATATGCTGATAATAACAGTAGTAAAATGAATGTTGTTATTTCATATTCCAAGTTCCATGATAATTATGCTCATACAGAAGGTGGTGCTATTGTAATGTCAAGAAAGTATGATGGTATTGCAACACAATGTGATAGTATTGTCAACTGTGAAATCAGTAACAACAAGTCAGATCGTTTTGCTGGTTTGAATATCAACTGGACTAAGGTTCTGAATAGTACTATCGTTGGTAACAACACTGAAATGTATGCCTTTGATACCTTGTCATCTACAAATCATAATAACAAGTATTACAACTGTATCTTGTGGAATAATGTTAGCCGTAACTATTCTAACCAGATTGAAGGTTATGACAATACATACGAATACTGCGCTATCCATGGCGGTTACACAGGAACAGGTAATATTAACCTCGATAAATATAACACTGGTACAGAAGAAGGTGTCAACTATGTCAACTTCATCGACCCAGAAGGCAGAGCATATCAGCCTCAAAATACATCAGCTGTCATCGATAAAGGTAACAATGCATATTCTGTAGGAGAGTTCGACTTGGCAGGCAAGGACCGTATCTATAACGAGATAGTAGATATGGGTGCATACGAAGGCGGATGTATCGGTTACAGACACATGAAGGTCATTGCAAATGAGGAATATGTGTTCTATGGAGATATATTGACAGAGTCGGGACACTACAGCAAACAATGGACTCCAGAAGGATCTGCATGTGATAGTCTCGTTACTTTAGACCTTGAAGTAAGAATGATATGGTTCGTCACTGAAACAGGTGCTGGTAAGAAAGACGGTTCTTCATGGAATGACGCTATGTCGGATATACAAGGAGCTATCAATAAGGCATCTTCATTCCCGTCAGAATCCAAGAAACAAGTATGGGTCGCTAAGGGTACTTATATGGGTAATGGCTCCAGCGCTCAGGCGTTCCAGATAAAACCAGGTGTTGAAATCTATGGTGGTTTCGCTGGTAATGAGTTGAATGGAATAGAGTTCGAAGACAGAGACCTCGTGACAAATGAGACAATTCTCAGCGGTGCACAAAGTCAGAGAGTCTTGGGTAACTATAACGCATATGAGGATTTTAATGTTAATGAAAATGCGGTAATTGACGGTTTCACAATTCAGGAAGGTTATACAACAAAAGAAGGCGGCGGTATCTACGTCAAGAACTTCGTCAAAGTTAGAAACTGTATCATCAAGAATAACCAAGGTAGTGCTGGTGCTGGTATCTATGCTGACAACAAATGCGAAATAACTGATTGTAAGATTTATGGCAACGTAGCACTCTCAAAAGGTGGCGGAGCATTCTGTAAGTCTTCAATCTTGACATATTGCGAAATCAACAACAACCTCATCGATAACCTCACCGGTTCAGCAAAACAGGGTGGCGGTATCTATGGAGAAAACGCTACTATCAACAACTGTCTCATCGCTAACAACAGCGTGCTCACCGAGTCATCATACGGTGGAGGTATGTATATAGGTAACTCAGCTTTACCATCACAGTTGCTCAACTGTACTATGGTTAACAACTTCTCATATTACCTCGGTGGCGGTGTATATAGCGCAAACTCTGGAAGTAACAACGAGTTCATAAATTGTATAATGTGGGGTAACAAGACAGACCTCAATACACAACAGGTTGCGGTGTCTGCTTCTAACGTTCCTATCTATGTGAGATACTGCGCTATCCAAGGCGGCGCTGCAGGTATCGGTACTATCAACCTCACAGCAGAAAACGGCAACGATATGTTCTCACCACGCTTCGTAAATCCTACTGAACAAGTGGGTGCCAACTACTGGGGCGGCGACTGGAGAATCAAGGAAGGTTCAATCTGTATCAATATGGGTGAACGCCTCGAATATATGATTGAACAAGACCTCGATGATGAGAAACGTGTAAAACAAGACAGAATAGATATCGGTGCTTACGAGACAAACGGAACAAACAGTTTCCGTATCTATCCTGACGGAAATAACATCATATACGTCAATGCAAATAATACAGGTAGCGATATGACTGGTTCTTCATGGAACAATGCTATCAACGACTTGCAGCTCGCTCTTAACTTCGCTGCTGATGATGACAATCATCCAAAAGTGTGGATTGCCAAAGGTACTTACACCGGTAACGGCTGGCCATACGTAGATGCATTCATCGGTCTTAATGGTATTGACATCTATGGCGGTTTTGCTGGTAATGAAGCTCACGACTATGACCTTTCACAACGTGACCTTGTCAACAACGCAACAATCCTCGACGGACAGAATATCCAAAGAACATTGCATCAGGCTCATAGCACTCACTTCAAATATTCTCTCGACCCAATGCACTATGCCATCTATGACGGTCTCACAATAAGAAACGGTTTCGTATATTGTAATTATGGTGGTAACGTTTTGATGCGTAAGGGTGAATTGAGAAACTCAATAATAGAGAACGGTGCAGCTATCGAAGGTCTATGGAATAGTCTTGGCGAACAATGCGGAGCAGCAGGTATATATGCTGATACAAAAGAAGTTTCTGTTATCAATTCCGTAATAAGAAACAATAAAGTGACAAATGCTATTGGTGGTGGTTATTACGGACCTATTACATTTAGAAACTGTCTCATCAATAACAACGGTGCGGTAAAAGATGATAGATATGGCGGCGTTGATGCGTATGCTGGCGCTGGTACAAGTGCTCAAGATTCAAAATCTCCAAAGACTAAGCATTATAATTCTACTATTGTTAATAACTATGCTTATGATGGAGTAGGTGGTATCTCTAATTATGAACTTGTTGAGAATTCTATTATTTGGGGAAATAAGATAGAAGGTAACATCACATCAAACTTGAATTTGGATGATGCTGATGTTTCTTACTATAACTCACAAGTGAATTATTCTGCTGTTGAAGGTGGTTGTGTCGGTAAAGGCAACATCATTCTTAACGCCGCTAATTCTGGCAGCGATGATATCAACTATCCGATGTTCGTAAATCCTACAACCGCAGTTGGCGTAGGTAACTATGGAGCAGGCGACTGGAGATTGCAAGATGGTTCTGTCTGTGTCAACCGTGGTACTACAATTTCACTTGTAGCAGACGTAGACCTTGATGGTAATCCTCGTATTATAAACGATTCCATTGATATGGGTGCTTACGAAAGCAACTTCGGTATCAACCACGAAATCATACCTGACGCTAACGACATTGTCTATGTTACTACAACGGGTGCTGGTACTAAAGATGGTTCTTCATGGGCTAATGCCACACCTTATCTGCAGTTCGCTATGGATAGAATCTATCAGTATAACAGACCTATCAAGTTCTGGATTGCAAAAGGTACTTATAAAGGTAATGGTGTGGCTTCAAATCCTGCATTCATCATGCCTGATAATGTTAATTTGTATGGCGGTTTCGTTGGTAATGAAGCGGCAAACTTCGACCTATCATTACGTGACTTCGATACAAACAAGACAGTCTTTGACGGACAAAATAAGCAACAAATCTTGATCAGAGATCTTAAGGATAATAAATCTGGCACTCGTAATAGAATAGATGGTATAAGATTCATGAATGGACGCTCTGTAAATAAGGGAGCTGCAGCTCGACTCAGTAATGTAGAAGTATATAATTCAGGTTTTTTATATAATACCAATCTCTCCAGTCCTTTGAGTACAAATGGCGGTGGAGCTCTGTATATTGTAAATAATGTTTCTGTACATGATTGTGCTTTTAGAGATAACACTACAACGGCAAGTGGTGGCGCCATTTTGGTGGCGAATGGTATCAATGATACTATCTCATATTGCTATATCGGACTGAACAAAGCGGATATTAGAGGCGGTGGTATATATGGTGTCCAATGTAAAATATACAATTCTGTGATAATTCAAAACTCGGCAAAAGAGGGTGGAGGCGTCTTTACATACGGTAAAATTGTAAATAGTACTGTCGTGAATAATGTTGCAGATGGCGATGCTCAAGGAGCTTATGCAGGTGGTATTTATGCATCAGGTGAATTTCCTATATATAATTCAATAGTGTGGGGAAATAGAGCAGGTAATTATATAAGTAACATTAGACATTCTCATTATGGTCCGGACTTCCAGTATTCAGCTTGTGAACGTGACGAGTTCGTGCCTGATCCTGCAACAAATATTATATTGGAGACAGAAAATAGTGGTAGTAATGTTGCCCTTAATTATGTTTCGTTTGAGCGTCTGGAAGATGGTTGGTACAACCTCAGTGAAACATCAGACTGTATCGATAAAGGTAATAAGGATTTGACACATTACCTTGATATTGATTATGATGGCAATGAACGTGTCAGAGGAGCTAATATTGATATGGGCGCTTGCGAACATAATCCTACTTCATGTAAGATGATATCTGACCTCAGCGTTCCTGAAGATAAGCTGACATTCACAACAGCAGATGTTACGTGGACTTCAAACGGAACAGAAGCAGAATGGTTAGTATATTTTGATAGAGCAGGAGAGAACACCCCAACATTGATGACAGTCGATACAACATATATCACTATCGACAGTCTCTCTCCAAACCTTGAATATTTCGTCAAGGTACGCGCTATATGCAACGAGATTGAAATGAGCCCTTATTCTAATCCTGTTTACTTCACTACAGAATGTAATCCAGATTCTGTAGTTTGGGTAAACTATTTCGAGACAGACAACTTATTGCCAGAAAATGACCAGGCTCTTCAAGCTAACAGCAAAGTCTTGTTCTCTTGGGATCACATAGAAGGTGCTGAGTCATACGAGTTATGGTTATGGCGTGTCGATGATGGTCATGGACTTGCGGAACCAGACTTCCCTGTAGCATACAACATCACCAATAACTATCATATTGTTGACTTGAAGGCTTCTGCATATCAAGGTTATGGCAGATATCCTAGACTCCTTCCTTATATACCTATTGAAGAACAACTGCCAGGATATCTAGAGCAGACTTTAGAAGAAGATATCGCTTATTATGCATGGAAAGTGGTGGCTTACAGAGAATGTGCTGCTATAGAAACAGACACTATGTATTTCAACACAGCATTGCCTGACTTGCATATCACAGCGATGGACTGCTCTTACGCACAGACAGGTCAGCCTATGACAGTGGAATGGACAGTACGTAACGACGGTCACGGTCCTACACCTGTTGGCGAGACATGGTATGATTACATAGTTCTTTCTTATCCAATAGACTGGACAACAGAAAGCTTCACACAGGTTCCATACGAGTCGTTTATCATTGACAGAGTGGAAAACCTCACTGCTTTGCAAGTAGGAGAGAGCTATACAAATACAGCGACTATCACAGTACCTGACGATATGTATGGCGCAGTGTTCTTGTTCGTATTGTCTAACTGGCAACCTAACGCTGGATTAGGTCTGCACTTTGAACAATATGGTGGCGTATTCCCTAATCCATATACTCCAAACCTCTATGGAGAAGGAAAACCATACGGTTTTATGTCTGGTTATAATAATAAAGCCGGTAATGCTTCTTTCGAGGAAATCAACGGCGTGGATAACTTCTTCTATAAAGCTATTGAAGTAGATATCCCTCCAATCCCTGACCTCATAGCAACGAATGTTATCGTTCCTTACGAACATTTCGCCGGTGATAGCATCACTATCTCATGGCAACTCATCAACCAAGGTGGCGCTGCCTTCGAAAATATTCCTGTAACTGACAATATCTATATGTCAACAAAAGATGTTTTCGATGATGATGCGATAATGTTAGGTGCTTTCCGTGATACTATCAGCATTGAACGTAACGATATACTTACTCGTACAGCAAAATTCATCACCAATGAGAAGGATATCGACACATTCTACTTCTTCGTAGAGACTGACGTACGTGACCAAGTTTATGAATCATTATTCGAGCATAATAATATATCATTCTGTTCAGAACATCCTACAGTATTTATGCTAGTGCCGCCTGCTGACTTGACAATAGAGAATATTGTAATATCATCAGATACCTTGTCACCAAATGAGAAATTCAAGATTTCATATACAGTCAAGAATATAGGTTACAAGAATACTAACGAAAACTCAAAATGGTCGGAAGATACTTGTGGAATGTTGCCTCCAATTTACGGAAAACCATGGAGAGATGAGATTTATATTTCTAAAGAATCAGAGTTTGATAACTCTGCGGAAAAATTGATGACCTACAATAATAACAAGATATTATGGACTCTTGGTGAATTAGAAGCTATAATTGACTCTATCGACGTGTTTGTAAATTGTAAGTTCCCTGAAATCATACCTTCTGACACTATTACTGTTGATTCGGATGAGTGGAACCAGTATTTGCAGGAAAAAGAAATACAAGACTTGAAACGCGAGGCTCTTCGTCATGAGAAACTTGAACTATACAAGAACAGTTATACCGTAGAAAAAGAAGTGCTTATTCCAGAAGAATATGAAGATGGATTGTATTACATACATATTCTTACTGACCAAGGTGATAATGTCTTTGAATACAATAAAGAAGATAATAATGTGATAAGTGATACTGTAAGAGTGGTCTTGCCAGACCTCTATGTATATGGTTTGACACTTGATGAGAACAGAGATACTGTCAGATATATTGTTAAGAATATAGGTCAAGGTCAGATTATCGACGGTCAAATGTCTAATACTGTCAACTATAACAATTCTCAGATATTGAATAAGACGATAAAGGATATCAATCTCAAACCTAATGATTCGTTGATAATGAAGTTGCCTATACATCTTGAATGTAACTTCTATACAGATAATACTCTCAAGGTTGAAAGCCGTTATGTTGGCAATGAAAAAACATTTACAAATAATAATCAGACTATAAATCTGCAGCTCTTCAACCCAGACTTTTTCGCAGAAGGTCTTACACTAACAACGAAGCTAGGTGCTGTCGAGACATACGAACTGACATATACAATCACCAACAATGGTGACGTTGATTTCAACGATACTGTCAATATCAGATATTATCTCGGTCTCTCTCCTGAACTTAACTTCATCACAGCAGAAGAGTTGTTGAGCAAAGATGAACCTATGTCTCTTGCAATAGGAGAGACTGTCACTATAACAGAATATGTTGCAATGCCACAATCGGCTGAGGGTATATATTACCTCTATGTCTCAGTCAATGATGATGAAAATGTTTGTGAAGGTGATAATACATATACTAATTACATAGTATCTGAGAGTTTCGAAGTGTCGTTGTGCCCTTATTCTGATCTGGAAATATTGCATGTTGATATGCCTGAAAGTGCGATGGCAGGGGATACTATTGTATTGCCTTACACTATAGGAGAAACCCAAGGCGTGGAATTTTATAGTTTACGTGAAACAATTGTGACTAATAGACTCTATATTTCATCAGAACCACAATTCAATATAAATAATGCTAAATATTTATGCTCAAATTCAATGACATATGGTGACATAATTGATTTTAGTCATTATGGTAATGGTTGTAAAGGATACTTTGACTTTGTTCTTCCTGCAGATATAACTACGGCACAATACCTTTACATAGTAGTGGATGCTGAAGATGTTGTATATGAGCATATTGGCGAAAATAATAATATATATCAGAGTCCTCTATTAGATGTTGGTTTATACGATTGTGATTTGGAAGTTAGATACTTGGCTAGATTAATAGGTGATATATACTGGGGAGATGTTGTTTCATATGAATATGAGGTTAGAAATAATGGAACCAAGCCTACTGTTAAATCTTATTTTAATACTATTTATCTGTCTGAGGATAATGTATTGGACGGTGGTGATATTAAAATCAGAACGTTTCGTGCTAACAGATTGAAAGCTGGAGAATCGCAAATAGGTGTAATAGATGTTACTATTCCTTATGGTATAGGTCCTGATGTTTGTATCATAATGGTTGCTGATGATGGAAATAATAATCCTGATACCAATCCAAGTAACAATATTGCTTGTTTGGGTGAGAATGTTTATAGTGTCCCAGTTCCAGACCTCGAGATTAGCAATGTTGATATTGTAACGGAATATCCTGCGGCGGGTCAACCGATACGTGTTGCCTATACTGTTACAAATATTGGCGACAAAGTTGCTGCATCATGGATAGACAAGATCTTTTGGTCAAGAAATACTTATGATAATGGAATCTTGGGAGGAATTAATTACAACGACAATTTGGATCCTGGTCAGTCTTATAATGATACTATAGAATTAATAATTCCATTGCCGAATACAGGAAACTTTGCTCTCTATATTGATGTCAATGCTTCAAACGGAGAAAGAATGTTATTTGAGGTGAATTACGAAAACAACCTCGGAATGCATACAGTTAATGTAGATCATAATCCTCCAGGAGATATTATTGTTGAAGCTATTTCTCATCCATACATGGTTACTTCAGGTGATGATATGGAAATAAAATATCACCTCAAGAACTTAGGACCAAACAAATTGGAAGGTAAGGGTTGTAACGATGTTATTTATCTCTCAACGGACCAGACATTCAGTCCAGACGACATCTTGTTAGGAAACATAGATCATGATTTGGTATTGCCTAACTATTCTTACGAAGAATATACTTTCACTGCAGATATCTCGGGTATACCAGAAGGCGAGTATTACATCATCATCTACGGCGATGCTCGTAACTCATTCTATGAAGTGGATGAAAATAACAATAGAGGATATTCTGCTTATCCTTTCGAGGTACAGGTCCCAGAACTCTTCTTCGATACTCCGATTACATTCAAGTTGAAAGACCTTGTTCATAAAGACTTCAAACTTAATATCAACGGAAATATCAACGAGACAGTACGTATCCATGTTTCATCACCGGATGCTGAAATAGGTGCTGTGAATAACATCTACGTAAAACATAACAGCATTGGTAGCAATATGGATTACGACTTCTCAACTGACGGCGATATGGAAGGCAATTCTGAAGTCTATATCCCAACGACACGTGCTGGTTACTACGGTATCAGCGTTATGGGTAACGACCCTCTCGATGATGAGCAGATGGTTACTATAGAAGCTAACATCTTGCCATTTGAAATACGTTCTGTAGAATCTAACACCGCTGGTAACACAGGTAAGGTTACTGTGAAACTCATAGGTTCTAAGTTCCGTTACGATATGCCGGTAAGACTCTTCATGGGTAATCCTGCGGATAGCACCATGACTAACATAATCGAAGCAGAAGAACTCTATTACATCAACTTCAATGAGGTATGCGTCACCTTCGATATGACAGGTGCGGAAGAGGGCGTCTATAGCATAGAAGCATATAACTATTGTGCTGGATATACATATCTGATGAATAGTTTCGTTGTGGTGGCTGGCTTGCCAGAAAACCTCTCTACAAATCTTATCATCCCTGATGGATTGAGACTTAACAGATATTGTATCTTGACTCTTGAATATGGTAATATCGGTAACACGGATATTGTAAATCCTAAGATTAGACTATGCAGTCTTGCTGGTGCGTGGATCGGTCTCGAAAGAGGTGAGATAAACGTACACAGAACAGAGTTAGACATCCCAATCGGAATGGAAGGAGAACCAGAAGGCATCCTTCGTCCTGGAGTGCGCTACACTGTGCCGATCTACTGTTTTACAAATGACGGCCTGGGATTCGTTATCTATACAAATGATGAAATATATCAGTTCGAGCAATTAAAAGATGAGGTGGAATAATATCGCTATATGGAAAAGAATAATATAAAATACACAATGATATCAAGAAAAGTTTTGCGTTCTGCGTTTTGCGTTCTGCATCCAAAAATGTTGTTTGTTCTGTTGTTTGTTTCAATGGGATTAAAGTCTTATTCACAGTCAGGTCCAGTATTTGCTGGAGAAGACAGATATGTTTTCTTTGATAAGACTGTAGGTAGTGTTGATGTGAAATTGGGGAAGACAGATACAAACGATGATGTTTATTATAGGTGGGAGGTATATAGACAATCAGAAGATGGATCGTGTTTTATTGATAACGAATTGATATCAAATCCAACGGTGTCTATTTTTGCTCCAGGTGAATATATATTTAAATGTACTCAGGTATCAAAATATGGACATAAGAAAGAATATGTAGTGGTCAATGCTACATCAAGAGTAGATATTCTTGATGTAAAACCAAAAGCATCAAAATGTTTCATTCATGGTTCAACTCTCACAAGAGATGACTTTAACATTGTCACACAGCCACCTGGACTTGAAGAATATGTGGAGATAAAGGAAAGAACAGATGTCCTTAACGGCAGTATGAATAAGTTATGGCCGTTATATATGCACGTTGTCAAGTTTATGGCGATAGATGAAGATGGCGAGTATTATGAAAGCAAGATGACATGCAATATACCAGTAATCAACGAAAATAAGATGATTGAACGTAGTGATTTGTCTGGTGAGAGTGAAATACCAGCAGAGGTGGAAGAGAATGTCGATAATGTAGCAAATACTGTAGGATGCGTAAATAGATTGCATTGTCTGTCGGATCCAGCTACAATACTGCCAGCTCCGCTTTATATGTTGGTATATGATGTTTCTGATGGCGGTAACTCGACTATTAACAGCTTTACCTTTGTCAAGACTTTTGTTGATGTAACAGGTATTCTTCCTGCATCAATAGGTTTTAAATATAATTCCAAATTTGAGGGAGTAGGATTCAATTTCTTATGTGATAATGGTAAGATATATCCAGAAATATATTATAAAGGAAAGCTTGAGGCTGAACTTTCTGTAAGTATGGATGCTCCTATAGCAAATTTATATGGAGTTAGACTAGATGCATCAGGTACTTATGGACAAAAATTTATTGTAGGAGATGGCGAAGAGCATATTCTGGATACAAGATCTTCATCACTAAAGATACCGGCAAAACAAGATCCTTACCTTTATTTAGGTCTTACAGTATCGTTGTTAAATCCTTCTATTATATCAGCAACGGCAGGCTTTAAATTAGAAGCACAAGGAAATAGCTATATCAATGTGAATAAATTGATGAAGTCGGATACATCTTTATGCCCAGATTGTGTATATATATTGGAAACTGGATTGGAAACCGATGGCGTTGAGAATCACCTGTATCTTAGAGTTGCAACAACGGTGATGTCTCTTCAGACTTCAGAATATACATATTTATTATTTTGATTGCTGACGGATAGAATGATTATAAACAGATTAAAATATAGCGTATGAGAAATAAATTTTTATTGTTATTATTAGTTGCAGTGTCATTGGGACTTAAAGCACAGACAGATATGTTCCCTGATTATACTCCGGAAAGTTATGACATCGCCTTGGATTATAAAGCAGGCGAGATAAAGATGTTTAACGTCCATGCTCCAAACAACATCTGTAATTCCTATATGTATTATAATGTATATGGTCTGAAACCTACGGTTGGAAACAGATGGATTAAGACTAGCGGAGGAGACCAAAATGCTGACGATACCAATACTCCGCCAGCACTTCTTTGCAGAACACTTAAGGCATACGCATCGGGTAATATAAGCAAAATAAAACAATTGTACAGAGACTCTGATGCCGTTGCAATTAACAGGCTGTTGTCGATTGATTCTATTAGCGAGAGATATATGCAGGCTGTTTCAATGGTAAATAAGTTCAACCTCCTGCTCAGCTATAAAGTTAATGAATATACTCAGCTGTTCGTTGAGATGTATAATAATGATGAACTTATATCACAAGGTACTTTCGCTTGTATCATCGATGATGGTGAGTGGAAACTTGCTACTATGACCGACAGCACTTCCTTGTCGGCAAACCTCGCTGTATATCTTCAGTATTACAGCCCTACCAGCATTTTGTCTTCTGCAGATATCGATGGCGATGGATTGAATAATTTCTTGGATAACTGTCCTTGTACTTTAAATAAAGACCAGAGAGACAGCGATGCCGATGGTGTTGGCGATGCTTGTGATAACTGTATAAATAAACAAAATCCTGATCAAAGAGATAGTGATGACGATGGTATCGGTGATGCCTGTGACAATTGTAATGGTTATAATCCAAAACAGGAAGACAGAGATCAAGATGGAGTAGGAGATTTTTGTGATGTATGTCCAGATGACTATGACCCTTATCAGGATGTGACAGTTGATCAAGATGGTAATGTTAGAGGTGTTGCATGTAACCCCGACATTGACGGCGACGGAATACTCAATGAAGTGGATGATGACATTGACGGCGACGGATGGCCTAATGATAAAGACAACTGCCCTCGACTATATAACGCTAACCAAATCGATAGTGACGGCGATGGAGTGGGTGATAAATGCGACTGCTGTCCTTTGCACTATAACCCTGGTCAGGAAGATATCGACTTCGATGGCGATGGTGACGCCTGTGACGACGATACCGACGGCGATGGCATCCCTGATAAATATGATAACTGTCCTAAACATTATAATCCAGAACAAGAAGACGAAGATTGTAATGGCATTGGCGATGCTTGCCAAGATTTCTAAACCTTTAAAATTATAGTCTTATGAAAAGATATACTTCTATAAAATTTATTCTATTGACGATGATAATAATATCAGGAAGCTTTATGCTCAAAGCGTCTTCTGGCATCGGCATAGATGCGTCAAAGATATTGTCCATTGAAGGTGAGATGAGAACATTGACGGTAGAAGCTTCTGCAACTCTCCCTGAACCTTATGACAACTTACAGGAACTGCTGGATGATAATCCTGATATAGAGATTACAACAAGTAGCGGAAATATGAACAATATAACATTGTCTCATGATCGCGATGAATACTATGAAAACGATGATGAATATTGGAAATACAAGAGATATTATATTCTGGAAGATGATTCCAATATGGAGTATGAACTCATACAGATTATCAACAAGAGATTAAGTTCAGCAATAATTAATGTAGGAACAGGCTCGGCAAGCATGGAAATATACCATCCTGATGCCAATCTCGCTAGTTATAGCGGAGGAAGCTTGTACAACGCAAGTACTATTAGCGCGTACATAAATGCTTATTTTCCTCAAATAAATGGTATATTGGCCAATTATTGTATAAATAATGTTGTTATTTCAAATTATAGTGATGCGACAATATCATCGGATGATTGTAAAACGGTAATACGAAGAACGCATAGCGTCGACGCAAATTGTGGAACGATATACCGATATACAGCAATAGTTGACATTATTGTATATCATGCTAATCAGTCAATAACCGTCAGCGGTTCGATGCAGACCATAAATATCAAAGAAGAGGAGAGTTTCCCGACACCTGCGACTTCTGTAGTTGAACTTATGGCAGCAAATCCGATAAGTGTTCAAGCCACGTCGTTAGATAAGATAGAAGTGTCATCACACGATGAATTTGTAGCACAGGTTAAGGAAGGCAAAAAAGAATACAGAAGGACATATGTGCTGAGAGATAAATGTAATAGTTCTGTATCAGCTACTATCGTACAAACAATATATGTCAATGCCACTATAATAATAGGAGAAGAATTTGCTCAGCTGGAATTATATCATCCAAACGCAGATTTGCGCACATATAATGATGGATATTATTATCTCGACAATGTCCTTTTAGAACAGGTCAATGCATATTTTTATGTTGGTATAATGATGTTGGCAGATAAATGTCCGGATTCTCCCCAAACTGGAAAAATGTATGAGGAAATTACATACGGCGGTGACCCTGAGAATTTTTGTAACACTTTATTAGAAAGGACTTTTATCCTCGACAGAGAGAATGATGGCGTTGTTTATAGATATATCGGCGTACTTGAATTCAATTTGAAGCATTACAATGAAAAATTCAATGTTATTGGATTATTGGGAGAACTTACTATATCTGATGAAGAGAGTATCCCTTCACCTTATTCATCAATAGAAGAATTGTTGGAAGACAATCCTGGTTTCACATTTGAATGCCAGAATCTTGATAATGTTGAAATTACAAACTTTGATGATGACCCTGTTGAGGTTGCTGAAGGCACAAAGAAAATTACTAGAAATTATTATATAACAGATGAATGTGATGAATCCGTGAAAACTCATCTGGAGCAGATTATTTATCAGATAGAATATATCGTAGTGGACAGAATACTTGAGGTTGTATCATTATACCATCCTGATGATGATCTTAAAGATTATATGGATGGAGCTTTGTATGACAAAGATAAGATAGGTGAATATTTGCTTGACATATTCCCTGACTATGATGTTGCATTGGATGAACATTGTGATGATAATTCTGCCGGACAGACAATCGAATGGACTGAGAAATTGCTTAATGGTGAAATACCTCTTGAAGAACGTTGTTATTCTGAATTTGCAAGATGGCATGATATTAAAAGAGTATGTACTGATGAAGATGGCAAAAAGATTGCTTATATATATAAAGCAAACCTTGTAGTAGAGATTCTTCATTTTAATGATGACGATTTGTTTGAAGTGACAGGTGTGATGGATACAATTAGAGATACTGCATTGGACAATCTGGATGAACTTCCTAAATATACAACAGTCGAAGAACTGACAGATGCTAATAAGGAAATTCAGATATCAGCGATGTATAAAGATAAATTGTCAGTGGAATTTGTGAAAGATGAAAACGTGTCGTCTGTAGATTGTGAAGAGATTTATCATAGGTATTATAAAATAAAGGATAAATGTTCTTTTGAAGATACTAATGAAAGTAATAATATTGAAGCAGAATTGGTTCAAGTTATTGTGATCAATAGCGGTCTTAAGATTGAAGGAGAAATGAAAACACGTGTATATTATGACATTAAAAATGTGCCATACGATGTGGATATTAATCTTGACCATTTGCTTGAGTCAGGCCTTACAATAAATGGTTTTTCGAAAAGTAATGTTATCCATAATTTGGAAGCGTTTCTTTCCTTGGAAGCAAAACTTACTATAGAATATGAAGATTTTGAGGATGAAAAACTCCCATATATATTTGAAAGAGAATTCACTATCCATAACGTTGAATGTGGTGCTGAATCTGAAGGTGTTAAGGTTCGACAGAGGTATGAACCTAATGTGGTGAATTCTGCAGAAGTACCAGATAAATCAGTATGGTATATATGTGATACGGATTATTCTGTAATACCGCCTGCAAATAACACAAATGCCATTCTTGAATATTTAAAGACATTGGAATTGCCTGTCAGCTTGGATGAACTGACGTTTAATGCAGAACCTTTTGATGGATCAGGTTCATTGATGGTATATTACAAAGATCAATATACAACCTCTAAACCATGTGTGAATGAATTTACTAGAGTGTATCATTTCACGTATGAATATTATGGATTTGTATATGAAATTATCCTTAAAGAAAAAATCGAAGTACATACTTATGACTCAGAAGAAACTGAGGTGACTACTATAGAAAAAGTACTTTCTAACGATACTATACGTGGATGTATTGGCGAAGACTGTCTTCCACCGCCGTTGTCGACAATCGATGATTTTAAAAAAGTGGGCGTGAATATACCTCAAGGATGTGGCTTGGATAAAAATATAGATGTTAAGATGGAAGAGGTTGTAGATTATGATAATGGATGTGAGGTTAAATATGATAGATTCTATTCGGTATATAGTAAATGTACTGATGCGCTTTTCGCTGAAGTGAAACATTCGATTATAATGTATTTGTATCTCGATGTTTATGGTTATCTGCCAACAATATATTACGAAGAGGATATTCCTGATGCTTATACTAATTTGGAAGATATGATTAGTAATGGACTTAAGTTTGATTACAATGGAGATCATAGCAGTCTTGTGTCGTATAATAAAGATTTTGAAATGGAAAATATTCCGAATAGAATAGAGAGAAGATATTACATTTCAACATCATGTGTAGATGTTATAGATAGTATCTCTCAATATCTAGTGAAGATTTCTCCAAAAAGTTCTGCTTTTGAAGTCATAGAGGTAAATGATCTGTCATTTAGTGGAAGCGATGATGGTAGTATTGTGCTAAGAATTCCACAAAATGATCAGCTTGAGGAAGGTCAGACTGTTTACGATGCATATGATATAACATTGAAAGATGAAAACGGTACTAATTATAATTTTAGTCCTGGCGAGGAAAATACTCTTGTGAAGAAATATCTTGGTGTAGGTGTTTATTATATTGATGTTTATCCTAAGAATTTTAATCCAAAATCACCTTTGTATAGTTTTATAGCTAAAATTTCAGAGAAGAAAATGCATATACTTGCTATGCCTTATATGGCATTGCTCTCTGTTGGCTGGGGAAATTGTTATGTGGAAACATTAGGATATCATTATTATGAAACAGGTAAATTTGATTTAGATGCAGGTGGTGAGATATACACTTATATCCAGAATGATAATGCTACAGACTGGCGGTACACAATGAGTATAGATGAAGGAAAATTTATTGATAATGTGTTGGATAATAATAATGATGAAACATTTACTTATATTCCACAAATACAAATGAACTATGAAGTCAATTCACAATATTTTAAGCCTAGGGAAACAATTGCCTTGACACTTAATGCGAAAAAAATTACATTCACTGCACATCATAGAACATTGGATCCTATTACTCATAAAGTGGTAACGGATAGAACGATGTCAGATTCAAAATCTATTTACTGGAAAAATTTATGTTTATCTAATGACCCTAATGAGATTTTCGGACCTGTAGGTTATGGTGAAGATAAGATGATTGCTGCAACCGACAGAATTGACTATAAGATCATGTTCGAAAATGACCCTAACTTCGCTACTGCAGCTGCTGCTCGTGTGAAAATCACTTGCCCTTTGCATCCTCATGCTAACCCTACAACAATAAATCTCGGTCAGTATGGTTTCGGAGACTATATCTTTGAAGTGCCTCCTATGTCAACATATTACAGCAAACGTCATGATCTCGCAGACTCTCTGGGTGTGTGGCTTGATGTGACAGCTGGTATTGATGTGGAAAACAACGAAATGTATTGGATATTCCAATCTATAGATCCAGAAACAGGTATTGCTCCTATAGATGCTATTGGTTTCTTGCCTGTCAATGACACTCTTACTGGTAGCGGAGAAGGCTTCGTGACATTCTCGGTGATGAGCATAGATGATATGAAGACTGGTGATACTATTTCTGAACAGGCGAATATCATTTTTGACGAGAATGAAAACATTTTGACAAATACTTATACCAATATGTTCGATGCGGTAGCTCCAACTTCAACAACGGTATGCGACTCGTCTGGTGTACTTTTAGATTATAACCTCATCTTTAAATCAGTTGCTGCTGACGATGAAAACGGTTCTGGTGTAAGACAAGTTGATTTATATGCAAATGTGGATAAAACACAATATGTATTTGTTGGAACCGTATATCCTGATTCTCTTAATCCAGCTGATACTATGTTGTTCCAATATAGATTGGGTGAAGGTTCTTTGTATCAGTTTAAGTTCCAGGCAATAGATAATGTCGGTAATAAGGAACCATTCCCTGATAAACCTCAGATTACATACATTAACAATAATCCGCCTATTGACATATTATTATCTAACAGATACTTCTATGAAGATGATGAAATTGGAACTGTCATCGGAGAATTCACAACCCTTGATGACCAGTCGTCGGACGCCTTTACTTATTCTTTAGTAGATGAAGAAGGATATGACAATGATTTCTTCTTGATAGATGGTAAAAAACTTAAATTGAATAAGGACTTGCGTTGTTTTGGTCGATATATGTATACAATATTGGTCAAAACGACAGACGTTAGCGGAGACTGTTTCAACAAGGCGTTCATATTATTCGCAGAACAGACAATGACACCACCAACAACATTGGTCGACCATTATCTCTGTAAAGATGACTATATAGAAATAGCAGGTAATAAAATCACAGAAGACGGTTATTATTATGATACAATTCCTACACCTTATGGATGCGACAGTATAGTGAAACATATAGTAAAACATCGTCCAGACCCAGTTGTTTCCGTCTTTGATGAAGATATTTGTATGTATGAAGATTATGATAACTATGGCATGAACATAACTTGGGATAGTATTCAAGAACATCTTGTAGGATGGGATCAGCTTAATGAAACTACGCTGGTATTCAAGAGAGATACTATTAATGCCTACGGATGTCATGATGAGATTCAGGTAAATCTAACAATACGTCCTGCTTCAAGGATAGTACACGATATTATGGTTTGTGCTAATGATATGCCATATATCTATGGCGATAGTGTATTTATCAAGTCAGGAACTAAGGACGTATACTTTACTTCTAAACTCACTGGTTGCGATAGCATCGTCACAGTCAATCTTGAAGTAGCGCCATCTTACTATGACGTTCCTGTTTACGCTACAATCTGTTCTAACGAATATTATATGTTGTTCGACGACACCATCAGAGAGGCTGGAACATATTATAAGATGGGTGAGTCTTCTTATGGTTGCGATAGTAGTGTCTATCTTACACTTGAAGTGTTGCCTGTATCAATAGGCGTAGGTACTCTCAGCATTTGTGAATCTGAATTGCCATACGAATATGGTGAATATACTTTTGTAGAATCAACAGTATCTGGAACTTATGAAGTTGTGTTCCCGGCAGAAAATGGTTGCGACAGCATCGTTGCATTAGACCTTACTGTGCGTCAAGACGGAACTCAAGGAATTGATTTCTCTGGAACATGGGACTGGTTCTCAACTTATATTGATGATGAACATACTGATGTCTTCGCTGAATTGAAAGAAGGATTGTCAGGTGTCGGAAAGACTATCAAGTCAAATACATCTTTCGTTAATTATGCGGGTGACGTATGGTCAGGTTTGCTTAATAAGATAGAAAACGAACAGATGTATATGATTCAGACAACCGATCCAAAACAGTTTAATAATTGTATAACAGGTTGCGTGGCAGAACCTGAAGAACATCCTATCACTATCAAGAAAGACTGGAATTACATAGGTTATATCTCACAATATGCTGCTGATGTCAACGAAGCTCTCGCTGGATTGAGCGTAAATCCTAAAGACGGCGACATCATCAAGTCGTACCGCGATGGATTCGCTGTTTATTTTGAGTCAATAGGAATGTGGTTCGGCGACCTTATGATGATGCAACCTGGTCAGGGTTATCAGTATATGTCGAAAAACAATGACGACATCGTCCTTACATATCCGCATCTTACTCAAAGCAGAGCTAAGGAAAGAGCTAAGGCAGAACTTAACTGGATGCCAAGTTATAAATATCCTGATAACATGACATTCGTCGCTGATATCGTAGTCGATGACTGGGTATGTGACTCTGATACTTTGGAAGTTGGTGCCTTCTGTAATGGCGAGAAACGCGGTAACGCTCGCGCTATTTACATTAAGGAATTAGGTGCTTATCGTGTGTTCTTGACAACGTATGGTAACAATGGCGATGAACTTTACTTCATGTTATATGACCATGAAAGTCAGGAAATAGCAGCGCAGGTGTCTAACCAGAGAGTCGTCTTTGAAGTCAATGCTACATATGGTTCGCTCATACAACCTTATTCATTCGAGTTCAACACAAGCTACAATACTCTGATAGAAGAATCTATCTGTTTCGGCGGCTCATATAATGAAAACGGATTTGAGACATCTACAGAAGGTTCTTATTTCAAGACTCTTAAAGATGAAAATGGAAACGACAGCATCGTGAAACTCAGATTGGAAGTAAATCCAACATATCGCATCGCAGAAGATGTCGTTGTTGAGCAGTTCCCATACGAATATGAGGATGTCGTAATTGAAGAACCTGGCGTATATACATTCAACTATTCATCAGTACACGGCTGCGATAGTATTATGGTTCGTAGTTTTATGTATGATCTTACAGAACTTATGCTGGTGCCAAACCCTGCTGATAGAGATGATAGAGTGTTGGTATTGTCTAACTTGACAGAAGATGATAAGGCAGGATTGGTAGTTGAAGTTTACAATGCAGTGGGATTGAAGATCCAGGCATTCGAACCTCGCAGATTCCCTATAGAATTGCGTGAAATCGATACTTCCGGCACTTACCTGATACGTGTCATGACAGGCACTGGAAAAATATTGACTTCGAAGTTGATTATTATGTAAAATCATTTAACATTGGGGCGAGTAATCGCCCCAAAATATTTGTGCTATGAAGAAATTGTTATTGGCGTTATTATTTTTGATAAGTGTTGAAACTTATGCCAATCATTGGACAGTGAATCCTAATCAATATCCTAATACCATGACAATGATTGGTGTCGTTGCTATTGATGAAACAGAACAACGCTCCGATTCATTGGAGATAGCGGCTTTCTGCGGAGAAGAGTGCAGGGGAAGCGTGATCGCCAGCTATCATGAAACTTTCGATAGATATTATTTCTATCTGATGGTGTATGGAAATGAAGGTGATGAGATAAGTTTCCGCTGCTATGACCATAAGAATGACTCTGAATTGGATATGATTTCTGAAACAAACATCAATTTCCAAACAAATGTCATGACAGGTGACGTGCTTGAACCTTTTGTGTTTTCTTTTAAATCTTATCAGTATCAGGTTTCTGTTGATATATTGCCAGAAATGGGTGGTGTTGTCATAGGGGAGGGCACTTACAAAAAATACGACACTTGTTTTATAGAAGTTACTCCTAATGAGCCTTATCAGTTTGAAGTTTTGATGGAAAATGACGACACTATTACAAAACATCATGATTATAGTTTTGTCGTTTTATCCGACAGATATTTCATCGCTGAATTTGTTTTGAAAGAGTTTGAAGTGTCGGTGTCTGTAAATCCTGAAGAAGGAGGAACTGTCGCAGGTGGTGGAATATATAAGTATGGTGATGAGGTTTCTGTTGCTGCTAATCCTAATGATGGTTATATCTTTTTGAATTGGACAGAAAACGATAGCGTTGTTTCTGAAGATACAGATTATAAATTTGTTATAATAAGTGATAGAAACATAATTGCTAACTTTGAGAAAATAGAAGAACCAGATGAACCAGGCGACAATCCTGATGAACCAACTGAAAGCGTTGAAGAACTTGTATCTTCATACAATATCTATCCAAATCCTGCAAGTGATTTCATAATGATAGAAAACGCTAATCAATATGATGTGACGATGTATGATATGTCGGGAAGAGTTGTGTTGGAAGAAAAACCTAATGATGGTAGAATCAATGTCAGCCATCTTCCTGACGGAACGTATATCGTTTCTGTAAATAAAGAGTCCACGACAGTTATAATAAATAGGAGATAAGTTTTTTTTACCCAGGTAGGTGGTGGAGTGCGTGGTTATGAATTGTTCGCGTTCGTCAATTTGGAAATATTTAGTTATATATTTGGTATATTGCTAAAATTTTACAGCACTTTTTTGAAAATATGCTACTTATTTTTAGCAATTTTTAGAATTGGAGACTATACATTTGAAATTGGAGGCAAAGACAAAAAACATACTCAAATAAGGAATCTATACAACGCATTTCTCGTAAAAGACAATATAGAATATGGTTATAAAAATGAAATTCCTTTATGGGCATTCGGACTTTTGTATTAACTTTACTGAAAACTTTTTTAGTTAGGAATTGAGGAATTGAGGGTTCAAAGTTCAGAGCTCATAGTTCAAAAAACCTCAGAACTTTGCAATTCTGAGGTTTTGAATTTATGAGATTTTTAATTTCTCAAATAGTCTTTTCTATTTTCCAGCTGAAGGCTCTGATGCCGAGTTCTTCAGTCTTTGTGTCGAGTTCGTGGAGGTCGTTCAAGATGTTGTCAACGAATTCGTCTTCAACGAAAGTGAGTATTGCATCGTTGAAAGTAGGCCAAGTGTGGCTTCCCATATGAGGTTCGCCGCCACGGCTGCCACGTCCGCTGATTTCATTCCATCTGGTGAATCCTTTGCTGTAGTTTTTCTCTAACAGCTCAACTATCTCCATATAATATGCTTGATTATAAGCTATGAATATTCCTGTCATAATGTGCTTTTTTTTAAATTAACAATCAAGGATATAAGTACAATCCTTAATTGTTAATTGTTAATTTTTAATTGTTAAAGCCTTACGTGCTTTACGTCTTTCTCTTCTGTCAACGAATGCTGCGTAGAGGGTAGGGATGAGGACAAGAGTAATCAATGTTGAAATTGTAAGACCCCAAGCCACTGTGATACCCAAACCGTTCCACATTTCTGCGCCTTCGCCAGAACCGATAGCCATAGGAACCATACCGAGAACTGTTGTTAATGTTGTCATCAAGATAGGACGCAAACGTTGTTTTGAAGCTGTCACAACAGCAGTGTTGATGTCCATGCCTCTGTCGTGGCACAAGATAGCGTAGTCGATGAGAACAATACCGTTCTTAACAACGATACCGACGAGAATCAAGATACCGATCAATGCCATAATGTCTAATGCCATGTTATTGACAGTTATACCGATGAGAACGCCGACGATAGCGAATGGCACTGAGAACATGATGACGAATGGGTCGAGCAATGACTCGAATTGTGATGCCATAACGACATAAACCAAGATGACGATAAGTGCTAACAATAAGAACAATCCTGAGAATGATTCTTGTTGGTTTTCGTAGTCACCACCGATTTTTACCATGAATTCTGCTGGGATTTCAGCTTTTTCAATATGATATTGTGCAGTCTCTACAGCTTCACTCAAAGCATAACCTTTTGAAACGATACCTGTTACTGTTACGATACGTTCACGGTCTTTACGTTCGATTTTTGGAGGTGTCATGCCTTCGACAACTTTAGCAACGTCTTTAACTCTGATGCTTTGTCCTTGAGAACCATAGAGTATGATGTCTTCGATGTCTTCAATGCTTTGACGGAATTCTGGAGCGTAACGTACACGTACTTTATATTCGTCACCGTCTTCACGGAAGTAAGTCATCACAGAACCATTGATACGGTTTCTAACCATTGTAGATGCTGTTGTGATGTCGATGCCGTTGAGTCTCAGTTTTTCACGGTCGAAGTCGACGTAATATTCTGGTGTGTATTCGTCACGGCTGACGAGCACTTGTGAGAATTGTGGTGTTTTGAGAAGACTGTCTTTAAGCGCGAGTGCAATCTTGTCGGAAGTGTTGAAGTCGTAACCGTAAATTTCAAGTTTCAAAGTTGTAGCACCACCCATACCCATGCCTTGACCAACATTGTATTTCTTGATGAGACTGTTGTTCTTCAAGTCATTACTGATGTATTCTGAGATTTCAAGAGTACTTCTGTTACGAGAAGTCTTTCTACCTAAGTTGATATTCATCGAAATGATATGAGTACCGTTGTTGTTCATAGAAGCGAAGGTGTTGTCTTCGTCAGCAACGCCGTAACCGTAGTTAAGCATTACGATTTCAGGGATTTCAGCTTTGTATTTGTCGTATAATTCTCTTGCAAGCTGACCTGTGATTTCTTCACCTGTACCGACAGGAAGTTCAATGCTGACAGAAAGACGGCCTTGGTCCATAGAAGGCATGAAACCAGTCTTCATATTAGGAACAGTAAACCATATTGTTGCAACGAAAATGATAAGAGCGATAAATACAACAGATTTTCTGTGTGTTACAGCCCAGTTGATGAGACGTCCGTAACCTCTACTGAGTGCGTCGAGACCTTTATTAATAGGTGTGAATAATATGCTGTGCCATTTGTGTGTTCTTGGGTTTTGTTTCAACATTCTTGAACACATCATAGGAACGAGTGTCAAAGCAGCTGATGTAGAAACGATCATGATGATACTTACAATCCAACCTAATTGTTTGAAGAAGATACCGATGATACCGTCGACCATTGTCAATGGCAAGAACACTGCAAGCATTGTCAATGTTGAAGCGATAACAGAGATAGAAACTTCTTGTGTTGCGTGAACTGCTGCTTCTTTTGGTTTTGCGCCGCGGTCGATGTGTGATGCGATGTTTTCCAAAACAACGATAGCATCGTCAACAACCATACCGATGGCGATAGTCAAAGCACTCATGGAAATGATGTTCAATGTGTTGCCTGTAGCGAAAAGATAGATGACAGAAGCAACCAATGAAATAGGGATTGACAATACGATGATGATTGTTGCTCTCCATCTTCCGAGGAAGATAAACACGACTACCATAACCAATAAGAAGGTAATCATGATAGTGTCTTTCAATGAGTTGATGGTGTCGATGATATTTGTTGAACCGTCCATAATGATGTTGACCTTAACATCAGAAGGGAGAGTCTTCTCGATTTTCTTGAGTTCTTTCTTGATGCCGTTGATAACTTGAACGGTGTTAGCGTCGGTTTGTTTTTGGATTGTAATCATCGCACCTTGACGACCGTCGCTATAGATTTTTTGCAAACGTTCTTGCTCGCCGTCATTGACAACAGCAACGTCTCTCAAATAAACAGGAGCGCCTGTTGCTGAAGCGCCTACGATAACATCAAGCATTTCTTCTGCTGACTTGAATTCTTTTTCAACACGGACAGAATATGTGTTAGAACCGATGTCGATAGTACCAGCAGGAGTGTTGCGGTTTTCATAAGCCAATGTCGATGATATTGATTCTACTGTGATGCCGTATGCTGCCAATTTATCAGGGTCGACAAAGACTTGAATCTCACGTTTTGGAGCACCAGATACGGAAACGGTACCAACGCCATTGACACGTGCCAATGTTGTAGCGACTTTGTCGTCCAAAATCTTGTCCAAACCGTTGAGACTTTCTTCAGCTGTCGCTGATAACAACATGATAGGCATGTCTTCCATGCTGAATTTGAAGATGGTAGGGATGCTGATGCCGTCAGGAAGTGCCTGTGTCACCATATCCAATTTGTCGCGGACGTCGTTAGTCGCCTCGTTGATGTCAATGCCGTATTCAAATTCCAATGAAATGATGGAGATGTTTTCCTTCGATGTGGAAGAAAGGTGTTTTAAGTTACTAACACTATTGAGAGCATTTTCCAAAGGCTTGGAAACGTTGGTTTCAATGTCGGCGGCACTCGCGCCTGAATATGATGTCACAACGATGATGGTGTTTTCTCCCATGTCAGGGAAGAGGTTGGTTGACAGTTTGCTGAGAGAAAATACACCCAAGATAGCCACTGTTATGAATATAAGGGCTACTGTGACAGGTTTATTTACTGATGTTCTGTATAAACTCATTTTTTAATTATTTTACGATGTCAACTTTAATGTTGTTTCTAAGTCTTGTTTGTCCGCTTGTTACGATTGTTGCGCCGTCGTCAATACCGCTTATGATTTCATATCTCTTGCCCATTCTGACGCCAACTTTAACAGGAGTGTGTGTCACTGTGCCGTCTTCGTTCAAGACATAAACGTATTTTTCGTCAGCACCGACTTGCTTGAGAACTGCATTGTCTGGAACAACAACGCGGAAGTTATTGCCATAATTAACAGTTACGCGAGCGAACATACCTGGACGTAATTTCTCGTCTTTGTTGTCAACAGTGATTTCAACAGGAAATGTGTGTGAACGTGGGTCGATTGTTGGATAAATCAAGTTGACTTTACCTTTGAATGTTTCGCCAGGGAATGCGTCAGCAACGATATCGACTTCCATTCCTTTGTTGATTTTTGAATAATTGCTTTCGCTGATGTTGATTAACATCTTAACAGGAGTGATGTTTTGTACAACGAAAAGTGGCTGTGCCATTGCGTACATATCACCTTCATCGTAGTTACGTGCTGTGATGATACCTGAAATAGGACTTCTTAAGATTGTGTTTTCCAATAAGTTGGAATATGTCTTCTTTGAAACTTCGTAAGCGAGTGTCATGGCTTCAAAGTTGGCTTGTGAAACAGCGCCTATTTTGTGTAATTCTTTAGTACGTTCGTACTCAATTGAATCGTTCTTTATTTGCAATTTTAATTTTTGCAAGTTTATCGCATCCATTGTTGCAAGTTTCTGACCTTTCTTAACATGGTCGCCGACTTCAACCAAAATCTCATTGATACGTGATGCTGATTGTGGTGTGATGTTGTTGATAATTTCTGCTTCAACAGTTGTAGGATAAGTGCTTAACTGTGGAACATTTTCAGCGTAAACTTGTGTTACTGTTACCTTTGGAGCTTCGTCAACGACAACTGCTGCTGTTTGTTGATTGCTTGACTTTTGTCCGCATGAAGCCATTATCAAAGCTGATGAAAGAATTAAAATTGAATTTAAACGTCTCATTTTTTATGTTGTATTTTATTGATTATCTTATTTGTTTTCCTCTTTTACATATTCTACGCCCATGAGTTCATCGATGGCGGCTTTGTTTGTCATATATTGGTAAATCGCTTGACTCATTGTGAGTTGTGCTTGTGTTAAAGCCAACTGTGCGTCATTGAGTTCAACCAATGTAGCCTTACCGACTTCATACATCTTTTCAGAAATGTTATAACTTTTCTGTGCCATTTCCAAAGTTGCTTCTGCAGCGGTATATCTCTTGACACTTGTGTTCATCTTGTCTCTGTAATTTTCCAAAGCGATGTTCAAATTACGTTCGACGTCTTCCATGTTAAGTCTTAAGATATCTTGTGTCTTTTTGTATTGTCTGATGTTGTTATGTTTTGAAAAACCATCGAAAATAGGGATGTTAAGACTCAAAGCAACGACTGAATAAGGATTCCAGTTCATGTCAAATGAGTCGCCCATAGCCATGTAGTTGTATGAGAATTGAGCTGCAAGGGTAGGGATGTATTGGAATTTGGTCATCTTGATGGTTCTGCTTAACATTTCGTCTTGCAATCTCAATTGCAACAAGTTTGTGTTGTTGTCAAAATTTACAGAGTCATTAACCAATGAAGGTACCATTTCGTTTGAATAGTCTGACAATGCGCCTTCAACGTCAAGTTCTGTTGCGAGGTCGATGCCCATAATGGCTTTAAGTTGCCATATTGCCAAAACGACAGCGTTTTCTGCGCTGTATACTTCAGGTTCTGAATTGTTTACGTTGACTTTTGCTCTTAAATATTCAAATTCAGAGGCTTTGCCTACGTTATATTTCTTCTCTATATCTTCAAAATTCTTTTGTGCGTTGTCGTAAACTTCTTTGTAAACATTGTAAGCTTCTTTTGCTAAAAGAACAGCATAGAATGCTTGTTTTACTTGTGAAACCATTGAGATTCTCGAAGAACGAGCTTGCTCGATTGCTAATTCAACATCTAATGCAGAAAGTTTCAAACTTTGCCATAATTGTGCGTTGACGAGTGGCATCGCTGCTGTTACGCCAGCTGATACGTTGTTGTTTTTGCCAACTTCAATCTCCATGGCTTGTCCGCCCATTTCCATCGCCATGACTTGTTTCTTCAAAGTCCTTTGGTAACTGCCGCTAGCGCTGATGTTTGGATACAAAGCAGAGTAGGCTCCTTTCTTTGCGTAACCTGTTTTTTCAATTGTCATATCGGCAATTTTTATTGTGTTACTTTCCGATAACGCAATCTCTATCGCCTCATTTAACGTAATTTTTTCTTGAGCATGCAAAATTATGCCACAAGTGCAAAAAATGATGGTTAATAATAAATGATTGAATTTTAACATTTTATAAAATATTTTTTTGATTGATTTCAATGAAAAATTGTGATTTTTTTTCAGACTGCAAAGGAACGAAATTTTATTGGATAAATTGTAAAAAAACTCTGATTTCAACAAAAAAATATCAGCATTTCAATGTAGTTTTTTACTGCTTCAACGAACGCTGAAAATTCTTAAAAAATCAGTTTTTTTCAGTCGTGGAAAACAACATTTTCTTCACTGAAATTGTTCAGGCATAATTACATAAAATCATTACGTTTTTTCTTAAAAAATATTAACTTAAAAAAGTGTTTTAAACTATTCTTACGATACGAAAAAAGTCGTACTTTTACCGACGAAATTAATATTGGTTAAAGTTAGATGAAGGCGAGGATCTTAGGTCTGTTTTTGTTGTTTGAGGCTTTGTTTATGCTGGTGACGTCATTGGTCGCATTATATTATTTCTATAAATGTGGCGACGGCGATGTCTTGGCATTGACGGTTTCAACTATAATCACAGCCATCTCTGGATTTATATTGATTTCAGCAGGACGAAAGTCAGGGAGGACCAGACAGGAAATAGATAATTTTGAAGTCAAAGATTCTTTTCTTATTGTAACCTTGACGTGGATTGTCTTCGCGTTGTTTGGAATGCTGCCTTTCCTTCTTAATGGCACAATAAATTCAGTGACAGACGCTTTCTTTGAAGCTATGTCGGGATTTACCACAACTGGTGCCACAGTGTTGAATAACATAGATGAACAACCTCACGGAATTTTGTTCTGGAGAAGTATAATGCAGTGGTTGGGTGGTTTGGGAATCATTGTGTTGTTCCTTGCCGTTATGCCTTCCTTGAATCGTAGTTCCAACAAAATCATGATGTTCTCCGCAGAAATGTCGGGTATAGGCGTGAAGAAGCTGCATCCTAAAATGATGATGACGGCTCGTAAACTCCTAGGAATATACATCATTCTAACAATACTGTGCGGTTTCATGTATTGGCTTGGTCCAATGAGTACATTCGATGCAATATGCCACGCCTTGACGACAATGTCGAGCGGTGGATTCAGCACGCATCAGGCAAGCATAAGTTACTTTGACTCACCTTATATAGAGTATGTGGCCTCGGCATTTATGTTCGCCTCCGGAATCAACTTCTCGCTTTATTATTTCCTATTCACAGGTCAAGGTAAGCTGTTCAGAGAGAACGAAGAACTTCGTTGGTATATAGGTACGGTCCTTTTCATGATGGCGGTTATCATCACGTTGTTTTATATCGCTCCAGAATTGAATACCGTACAAACTCAAGTTGACTCTTATCCTCAAGGTTTTGAAAACAGATTCAGAACGTCATTGTTCCACGTGACTTCCATCATAACGTCAACTTGTTTCCAAGCGACGAATTACGACTATGACTTGTGGGGCGGTTTGTTCCTCATTCCAACATTTATTATGATGGCGAGCGGCGCATGCGCCGGTTCAACAAGTGGCGGTATAAAAATCATTCGCGAGGTTATTTCCATAAAATCTATAAGTAACATCTTCAGACGCTTGCTTCATCCAAATGCTTTGTTTAGCGTTAAGGTTTCTAATGAGGTTATCGATGATGATAAAACAAGAAGAGTTATCAACTTTTTGATAATCTTCATGTTGCTGTATATATTCGGCGTTTTGCTGTTCCTCATTAGTGGTAGTAATCTGCAGGAAAGTATGTTCAATTGTATTTCTGCGTTAGGAAATAGTGGTCCTGGAACGGGAAGAACCGGACCATCGGCTTCATTCTCAGAATTGTCTGATATGGGAAAATGGACAATGTCGTTCCTTATGCTGATCGGACGTCTTGAAATTTACACTGTCCTTGTTACATTCTTCGCATTGTTCCGCGGAAATAGATATTGACCATTGACTAGTCAATCAAAGTCAGAGTCAGAGTCAGAGTCAGAGTTCAGCGTCAGAGTCAGAGTAAAAAGTCTTAATTGATATTTTACAAAGATTTGTTGATTTTTTTTTCTGAGTCAGAATAACTTGTCTTATTTTTGTCAAAAAGAAAATTCCAAATGAAAGAGGATAACAAGCTTATTATTTATTTGAAATCCAAGTCTAGAGTTATAACTGCTTGGTTAGCAATATTTTTATTTATATTCCTTTCATCTTACTCAAATTGGGTAGTATCATTATTGCATGCTTTATTGCTTACTGTATGTCTTTTGTTTACAAGTGAAATAGAATCAAGGTATATCATAAGATTATTACAAAAAGGCAATCATGTATTATTCTATTCGCTTAATTTTGTAATCATTATCCTTATGTCGTTTTTTACGACTTATTTGGAAACGGCATTGCTGTTGTTTATGAACAAGCATTTTGCGGTAGAGATACCTATATTAGAGGGTGTCAAGTATTTCTTCATTCCAATGCTGATACGTGTCGTGCTTTTTACTGCGACAGTTGCTATTTCGGTGATTTCAATTCTGCAGCGTGTGGAAAAGGAAAATCAGATAATAAAAAATGAACTTAAAAGTGAGAAACTGGATATGGAACTGCGTTTCCTGAAGTCGCAGATGACGCCTCATTTTTTGTTTAATGCGTTGAATAACATATATTCACTTGTTTATACAAAAGACAATAACGCACCTCAAAGTGTTTTGAAACTCTCAGATATGCTTCGTTATGTTATGGTTGATTGTCAGGTTGACTTGATATCTATAGATAAGGAAATCAAATATATAGACGCTTTTATTGGTTTCCAGCAGATGAGTATGGAAAATAAATCTAATGTCATCTTTGAAAAGAAAATAGATAACAATGATTTTAAGATTCCTCCGATGATACTTCAGCCTTTGGTGGAGAATAGTTTTAAGCATAGTAAATTGGTATGCGATCCTTCCGGATTCGTTCATTTTTATCTTCTTCAGGAAAATAACAGCTTGATATTCATAGCACGAAATTCAATAAAAGGAATGTCATTGTCTGTCGTTGAGGCAAGTAAAAAAGTGCACTCAGGAATAGGATTGGAAAATGTTAAGAAAAGATTAGAGTTATACTATGGAAACAACTATTCTTTTAAAGCGGTACAAGAGGATGATAAATATGTAGTAACAATAAAAATAGGAGATAGATATAATGAAGAGAATGTATAATGTACTCATCGTTGATGATGAATTTCTTGCAAGAAAACTTTTGACGGAATATGTGTCAAAGATAGATTATCTTAATCTTGTTGATACTTGCGCTGATGCTACAAAAGCGATGGAAGTGCTTAATAAAGAGCAGATTGATATTCTTATGCTTGATATACAGATGCCGGATATCTCTGGTATGGAAATGTTAAAATTATTTAACAATAACAAGACTGCTGTCATATTGACTACCGCTTATTCGGAATATGCTGTCGATGCTTTTTCTTTAGGCGTAGTGGACTATCTTCTTAAACCTTTTGACTATGCAAGATTTGTACAGGCAATAAATAAAGCCGTTAATTATAAACCTCTTGAATCTCAGTCAGAAACATCTAATGATTATATAATGGTAAAGGCCGACTATAAATTATACAAAGTCAATTTTGATGATTTGTTGTTTATCGAAGGTCAGCATGAATATGTTACATTCCATACAAAAACCAAACGTATTACAGCATTGTATTCGTTGAAAAACCTTGAAGAAACTCTTCCTAGAGAAAAGTTCATACGCACTCATAAATCTTTTATCGTTTCAATAAAAAATATTGAAGATATTGATAAAGTAAATGTTACTGTCGCTGGGAATAAAATCCCGGTAGGAGCAAGTTTCCGCGATTCTCTTATCGAAAGACTATCGTAAATGGAATAGATGTGGTAAGGAATTGAGGATTTGAAGAACCTTAAATTATAAATTCCTTAGATTCTCAAATCCTCAAATCCACAGATTCTTATTTATTCCAGAATTTCTGGTAAGATTGCCAAACTATTGCTTGATGGTTTTTGATAAATCTTCAGGTCGAACATTGTGACGACGGCGAAGACATGATCAAAAATGTCACTTTGAATATTTTCGTATGATATCCATGCCTTATTTGAACTGAAGGCGTAAATCTGAATTGGAATGCCGTTTTCTGTCGGAGCTAACTGTCTGACCATAAATGTCATATCTTTGTTTATGAAAGGACAGTTTGCCAAATATGCGTTCAGATATGCTCTGAAAATACCGATGTTGGTCTGACGTCTTCCATTGACTAGGTTGGAGTCGTCAATGTTATTCAATTTGTTGTATTCTTCGATTTCCTTTTCCTTGTCAGTAATGTATTGACTTACCAATTGGAATTTCTTGAAACGTTCGAGCATTTCTGGAGTGCAGAACTTAATTGTGTCAATATCAATGACGAAGGAACGAGCGATACGTCTTCCGCCTGAGTTCTCCATTCCGCGCCAATTGGTGAAAGAATCGGAAATCAAGGAGTAAGTCGGAATCGTTGTGATTGTCTTGTCCCAGTTCTGTACCTTGACTGTCGTTAAACCGATTTCTAACACCTCACCGTCAGCTTTGCTCTTCTCCATAACAATCCAGTCGCCAATACGAAGCATGTCGTTGATGGTCAGTTGGATGCCTCCGACAAAACCTAAGATCGGGTCTTTGAAGACAAGCATTAACACTGCTGATAAAGTACCAAGTCCTATTAGTATATTTGATAGTTCCTTGTGTGTTAAAATGGCTATTATCAATAATATACATACTATGTATATCACGGTTTTCAAAACTTGTATGAAACCTTTTATAGGCTTGCTCTTGGAAACTTCGTATGTGTTGTAAATGTCGTTTAGAGTTGTTAGGATTGAATCTAAAACTCTGCTGTAGATGAATACTTCGTATATTTTCGTGAATAGAATTATCGTTGATGCCAATACTGGAGATGATGGAATTGCAGCTTCGATGTTGAGTCTTATCAGATATGCAGGGATGAGTAGGCATAAACGTCTGAAAACCTTGTTCTTTATCAATATGTCATCTCTTGAACTCTTGCTTTTCTCTATGAAAAAGTGGATCGTTTTTCTTATTGCCACAAGTGCTAAGTAATAAATAATCAGGGAGATTACGATTAATGTTATAAGGCTTATAGCTTCTGCGATGAAATTAGTGATGCTTTCGTTTAAGCTTAATTTTGACAATAGCTTTTCAAGTAATAAAATATATTTGTTAAACATAATCAATTATTTAATAAAATGTTGAGACTTAAAGGATTTATTTCTACTATTATATCTTTGCTCATTTCGGCAGGTTCGCCATCAATGTTGGCTACGGCTTCTTCTTTGCGTATGACTTTGATTTTCTTCGCTTTGTAGATGTCGATGAAGTTGCTTTTATCTATTTGTTTAGCAAGGAAATATGTCGCTACGATTGGGACTTCTAGGATGTTAGGTTTTTTAAACACACATACGTCAAGCAGTCCATCCTGAACGCTGGCTTTGGGAGATATCTCGGCATTATATCCAAATTGGCTTGAATTAGCGAAGGTTACAAAGAAAGGCTTGCATTCTATTGTTGTTTCGTTGTCCAGAATAAGCGTATATTCTTTTTGCTTGTAATTAGGGTATTTTTCGGTTACCAATTTGGCGTATGTTAAGAATCCTCTGTTTTCGTCTTTTGCAAAATAGTCGGCTATCAAGGCGTCGAAACCAATGCCGGCAATGCTTATAAATGGTATTCCGTTCATGGTGGCGGTGTCTATTTTATAAACATTACCTTTGTTAATTACTTCATTTATATGCTTTTCTATTTTGAAGGGCAATTCTAGATGTCGAGCCAATCCATTGCCGGATCCAAAAGGTATGATGACCAAGATCTGTTCTTTGCCAATAAGACATTTGGCAATTTCATTGATAGTACCGTCACCACCAACAGCGGCAATGTATTCAAAACCGTCTTCTATAGCCTTCATTGTCAGTTCTGTAGCATGACCTGCATATTCGGTGAAAACAATGTTATATTCATATTGAGATTTATCAATATGTTTTTCAACAAGTTGTGGAAAATTATTCTTGTTATGATGTCCTGAAATAGGATTGATAATAAAAATTATTTTCTTTTTCATTTTGTATAATATAACTTGTTATTAATCATTCTGTTATTATATTGTTGTAATCTTAACTTAAATTGTTCGTCAAGATTTTTCCATTCTACGGTATTATTGTTATAAATATTGTTTTTCAATGATTTATCCTTGTTCAAATCGTATATTTTTTTTATCTCATCTCCGTTTGATTGCATAAAATATGATCCGTCAGAAAATAAATACGTATTGTTATTATAACAGATAAAGTTCGGTTTTTGTATGCTGTCGAATAAATTTCTTCCAAAACTAAATATGTTTTCGTTTATATCTAATGCGCTTATTATCGAAACACCAATGTCAGTATGTTGTGCTATTTCGTTAACTTCTTTGGCATCAATGATTTGTGGAGCGTAAAATGCAATAGGGATTTGATATCGTCCTAACATATTGTTATATTCATCGAATTTGTGCTCAGGATTGACATGGTCGGAAGTGATGACAAAAATAGTATTGTCAGCCCATTCATAATTTCCAGAAGTTGTGAAGAAGTTTCTCAAAGCATCATCAGTATATCTGACGGTTTTTTCAAAGTCAGTATTTATGGTAGAGTCGGGGAGTATGTAACTTTTTGGTAATGAATAAGGATGATGTGATGACAATGTGAATATCACAGCAGCGAATGGTTCTTCGTATTCATCCAGTTTGTTGGCTGTAAATTGTAGGAAGTTATCATCATATATTCCCCAAGTACCATCGAAATCTAAGTCGTTGTTGTATTCGTTTCTTCCGTAATAATCATCAAAACCTCCTGATTTTGAAGAAGCACTGAAATTCATTGTGCCGTTGTTTCCACCATGGAAAAACGCTGTCTTGTATCCGTTTTCTTTCAAAGCTTGTCCAAATCCATAAAGTTTGTTTATGGCGTATCGTGATGAAGGATAGTCGGTTGGCATTAAGGAAGGTAATCCGCATAATATTGAAGGCAGCGCTTCTATTGAACGACGTCCATTAGCTAATCCGTTAAATGTCAAGCTGTTGTTTAACAAAGAATCAAGGAAAGGAGTTAGACTGCGTTCATAATTTTTGTTGTAATATCCAATCATTTCTTGTCCGAAACTTTCAAGTATTATCAAAACTATATTACAGTCTTTAGTTTCTCCTTTGATAAACCTATTGGTTTCTAGCTTGTTATGAATGGGACAATATAAAGAATCTATTTCCGATTCGTCATAGAAATTGATCTTGTTTAATTCTGCCGATGAACGGCTCATTAAAATACTGAAAGGGGTATTGATGACCAATGGCGTGTTTTGTATGCTGGTGTATTCCGCTGCTGTGTTTAAATTTATCGGCCTTAGTTGTAAGCCGCCTCTGATGCCAATAATTGATAGTATTATGATTATTACAAAGCAGACAGATTGGTTTGTGTACCAGGATTTTTCTTTGCTTGAATATGTTTCTTTTAATTTTGTTTTTTTTACGGTTATAATTATGATGAATATAAACGCTAAGAATATCAAGAACATAAACCAGAAGTCGTTTATGAAACTTAATATTAGGTTTCCTTGATTTTCATTGCTTATCTTAAAGAATGTGAATAACTCGGAACTCATTCTTCTGTCAAGGTAGCGATAATAAATTACATCAATAAGATTTAATGCAATTGCGGTTGAGTTTGTTATAATGAAAAGAATGTCAACGATTTTTTTGTACAATTGCTTGTGTTTGATTTTGAAAGGAATTCCGTAGGCGATAATGAAAGGGGTGTTGAAAATTATCAAAGTGTTGATGTCAAATCTGAGGCCCGCAAAATATAGTCTGAAAAGTTCCTTTGTGTTTAAATCTTCAAAAATGTTGATGTTGAATAAGTATAGAAACCAACGGCTGAATGAAAGAAGTAATAACATGATACTTAGTCTATTAAGTATCACTTTCCATAAAACTACTTCTTTGTTTTTTAACATTTTTATTATAAAAATTTAACTGATTTCTATACGCAAAGATACTAAAATAAACTGGTATATTGTTAAGGTATAAAGTGAATTTATTATTAAATTTGTAGAAATAAATTTATTCTGAAATTATTTGAAGATATGAAGCGTAAAGTGTTGATATTCTTATTATTGATATCTAATTATTTGTTTTCACAGACGGAGTCATTTCCACAGTATCCTAATCCTGTAAAAATACCGGTTTATCTTTCTGCGACATTTGCTGAAATAAGGAACAATGCTTTTCATGCTGGCGTCGACATAAAAACACAGGGCGTTGAGGGCAAGGAAGTCTTTGCTGTTGCCGATGGTTATGTGAGTAGGATAGGCGTTTCCCCTTATGGTTATGGTAAGGTTTTGTATATAACTCATAATGACGGCTTTACTTCAGTCTATGCTCATCTTTCAAAATTCAATAAAAATATTGGCGAGTTTGTGAAGGATAATCAATATGAAAAAAAATCCTTTAGTCAGAATATATTTTTAGAAGAAGGCGAATTTCCTATTAAACGTGGTGATTTTATTGGCTTTACAGGTAATAGCGGCGGCTCAGGAGGCCCTCATCTTCATTATGAAATTCGTTATACGGAAACGCAGGAACCTGTAAATCCTTTGTTCTTTGGCTTGAAGATCAAGGATACAATGAAACCTAATATAAAGGGTTTTGCTATTTATCCTCTTGAGAATTCTATAGTGAATAATCGTGATGATGCCGTGTATTGTAAGGTGTCAAAATGTGATGATGGGTATTTTGTTGATAATCCGACATTTAATGTTAATGGAAATATAGCTTTTGGAATAAATGTATTTGATCAAGCTGATGGGTCTAGTAATAAAAACGGGCCTTATTCAATAGAGTTGTTCGTAGAGGATTCCTTGATTTTCAGTATGAAGTCTTATAAATATTCTTATTCTGAAACTCGTTATGTCAATAGTTTGATTGATTATTCTCATTTTGTGAGGAATAAAGAACGTTTTATTAGAACAGAGATAGATGTGTTTAATAAACTGAGCGTTTATGATGAAAGAAATGGTATAGTCGCTGTAAATGAAGGAGATACCTTGAATATGAAATATGTCGTAAAGGATTATAATGATAATGTTTCGACATTGTGTTTTAGTTTGATAGGGGTGGAGGCTCCGGAGCTTGAACCAAAGGAAATGATTCATAACTCTGCCTGTGTCAGAGTGGATGGCGAGGCTGCGGAAATTAAATTAGAAGGCTTTGAGGTTCAGATACCTAAATATGCTTTTTATCGTAATGTTTCAATAAATACATCTCAAATTGATACTGTTGAAAACATTTGCTCTCAATGTGCATATCAGCTAGGTAATGAGGAAATACCATTGCATAAGAAGATAAAGGTTCGTATGAAAATAGATGATGGGTTTATCGGTGATACATTATTGTATATGGCTTATGCTAATAAAAATGGAACTTTCTCTTTCCTGGGGAATAAAATTGTAGAAGATTATATTGAAGCGCAGACTAATATTTTGGGGACTTATGTTATTGCAAGAGATACTGTTACACCAACGATAAAAGCGGTTAATTTTAAGGATGATAGCTCTATTTTGAATAATTGGTCGTTGAGGGTTGAGATTGATGATAAGGAGACAGGCATCGCTAAATATGATATGTATGTCAATGATGAATGGGTGCTTGCTGATTACGATGCGAAGAATAAATTGTTGGTTTACCAAATTGACGAACATATAAAAGAAGGTCACAATACTTTAGAAGTTATTGTGACCGATATGGTTGGAAACAAATGTGTTTATTCAACTACTCTGCAACGATAGGCACATATTGATAAGCTCCAACATCTGGTTTGTTGCCTCTAGCAACGCCATCCAAATCATATTGTAATAATCCGGTGGAATATTTAGGATTGCCAAAACCAATTGCAGGTGATAATGTGTCCAGGTGATAGTCAAATTCTTTATTGACGAATTTAGGGTTCACGTTGAACAGGCATTCGTTATAGTTGATGTCGTTGTTTCTCTTTGTTCTTATGATGCTGTTATTGAAAATGTATGCAGTATCAGGGCCAGCCGTGAATTCTGTGTCAAATTCGTCTTCTTGGTTTCCGTACATTATACAGTTGTTCATTTCAAAGTAGAAATTGTAAGCGTATAGGTTTCCGTCGAATGGGTTTTGGTAAGTGTTTCCGAAAAATAGGGAAGGAGATGTTCTGGTAGATCTGTTCCAGTAGTTGGCAATTGTGCCTTGTTCGAAAATATATTCTCCGCCACCAGTGAGTGCGACAGCATAGTTGCCGCAGTTGGAAACTACAAAATTTGAAGCCTTTAGGTTATATAAGTTTGTATATATTCCAATACCTGTATGATTGTCAATGACAGTATTGTGTATGTTTAATAATGCTCTGTTGGCTTTTTCGAAGCATTGTGCTTGTATTCCGATGAAACCGTTTTTGATGATGGCGTTGTTGAATGAGTGTCCGTGACCTTCACGTGCTTCCATCAGCCATATTCTGTCCCATTGGCCAGGTTCGTCAGTATAGAAATCTTCCAATCTATCGCCTTGAAATACAACGGGGTTTTCAGGAGTTCCTTCTACACGGAGTTGTCCTTCGCTGTAAGCCCAAAGGCCGCTGCCGTTATGGAAGTGAATTTGTGTCCCTGGTTCAATGATTAATGTGCCGTATGAATTGATCAAGGCGTAACCATAAACTACATATGGCCTTTCTGATGTCCAGTGCACTTCTTGAAGACTGTCAGCAACGATCTTGAACTTAGGAAACCCGTTGATTTCCTGATCTGCAATTATGTAATTCGCATTTTGTCCGTATGCTGTAAGACTTACAGTCTGAATGTTTTGGTTGGTTTCGAAAATGATTCTGTCCTCGACAAAGAACGGATTGTTTTGGTCGTTAGGATTGACCGTTACTCTTACAAAGACGTAGATGCTGTCTTTTGCATATATTTCCAAGTCTGAGAATTTATATCCTGATTGACCATCGACGTTAATGCTGAATTGTGATTGGTTTCCGCCTTCCAGACGAATGGAGCTTATCTTTAGATTTTCCGTGTTGTCGTTGTATATCATAAGTTGGCGTGTGGAAGAACCGATGGTAGTGAATACAGTGTCGAATGTTACTGTATCTGTGGAAAATGCTATTTTAAGGGAATTGTCTTCGCTGAATTTAGGTGGTTTTCTACACGATACAAAACCAGCAAATATAGTTAAGGCCAATATGCAGATATACTTATACATAATTTTTGCAATATATGTTTTTACGTTGAGTATGTATTATTATTGTACTCTTTTAAAATATTCTTCCCAACTTTGGTTTTTGAAAGCATCAGAACCGATGTATTTCAAGATATACAAGAAGTTATATGCGTCAATGTATCCTGGGACTGTGGTAATTAACTGATTGTTTTCACTCATAAATACATAAGAAGGATAGGACATTTTGCCTTGCAATAAGGCTTGTGCTAATTCATGTGTTCCTTTTCTTGCGCCGTTTGGGTTTTTGTTTACGAATGTATATCCGCTGAATTCAATAGGTTCTGCTTGTTCTGCGTTGAATTTTACAGCGTAGAAGTTTTCGTTCATATAAGCGACGACGTCTTTGTCTATGAATGTTGTTTTGTCCATTTTTGTACACCAACCGCACCAGTCAGTATAGACATCGATGAAGATTTTTTTAGGATTTGTTTCGTTTAATTTGACAGCTTCTTCAAAACTCATCCAATTGATTTTGTTGCTGGCAGTAGTTTGTGCATTGATATTGTTTGTTGTGAAGATGCTTATAATAACCAATAAGATGATATTTAATTTTTTCATATTTAATCGTATTTATATTTTGCTCTTTCTATTTCTTTCTTGTTGTCCTTGTCTTTAAGGTTGTCGCGTTTGTCGTAGAAGTGTTTACCTTTAGCAAGGGCTATGTTTACTTTAGCTAAACCTTTGTCGTTGATAAACAAATCTGTTGGGACAATTGTAAAACCTTTTTCGTTTGATTTGGTTTTCAGTTTGTTAAGTTCTCTTCTTGTGAGAAGAAGTTTTCTTTCACGTTTTGGGTCATGGTTGTTATATGTTCCTAAAGCATATTCTGCAATATGCATTCCAACGACGAACAATTCGCCGTTTTTGAAAGTGCAGTAAGAGTCTGCTAAACTGGCTTTACCTTCTCTGATGCTTTTTATTTCAGTTCCGGTAAGCACTATGCCAGCCATATAAGTATCAATGACAAAATATTCAAATGATACTCGTCTGTTTTTGATGTGGACTTTATTTTGTGTTTTTTCTTTCGCCATACTTTTTTAGAATTTTAAAACTTTAGAATTCTAAAACTCTAGAATGGTTCTAAAGTTCTAGAATTCTAGAGTTCTAAAGTTTATTTTACGTCGCCTAAAATGATAGGCATGCCGTCGTTGCCGCCGATGATCACTACTTTTGAATTTGGAGATTCTGCGAGTTTCAATGTTGCTTCAATGCCCTTGTCACGGAGAATCTTGTCTGTGATACTTGCACTTACGATGCTATTGGCTTTTGCTTTACCTTCAGCTTCAACACGTTGGCGTTCTGCTTCTTGTGCTGCCTTGTCAAGTTTGAATTCATACTCGAGAGCTTCCTGTTCTTGTTTCAATTTACTTTCGATAGCAGATTTGATGGTTGGAGGCAAGGTGACGGAACGGATAAGAACCTGGTTCAATTGAACGTATTTCTCGTCTAAAAGTTTCTTTGTTTCTTCAAAAATTTCTTCTTGGATAGCATCGCGTTTTGTCGAGTAGATTTGTTCTGGAGTATAACGACCAACTACGCTTCTTGCAGCAGAACGCATCGCTGGAATTACGACTCTGTTGAGATAGTTTGTGCCGATCTTGGCGTGTAAAACACCCAAATCTTCCCATTTAGGCTGATACCAAGTTGAGAATTCTATTTTGATTTCCAAACCGTTAGATGACAATGCGCTCATCTCTTCAGATGTTTCTTGCTGACGTGTTTCATAAACGTACATGGTGTTCCATGGTGCTAGGAAGTGGAATCCTTCTTCATATGTGTGCTCTGTGTCAACACCGCCGCCAAATAAACGGAATAATACACCGCCGTGACCAGCTGGAATTGTAACGGTAATGCGACTCCAGAAGATTATCAGTAATAATACAATAGCGCCGATGATAATAAAAGGAGTGTACTTCTTCAAATCGTTGTTGTTGTGGTTGTTAGATTGTTGTGTGTATTCCATATTGTTATATTTTTTATATGTTACAAAAGTAAGATTTTTTTCTGATATATGCTATTACTTTATTCACAAAGAATAGAAATTCTCTATTTATATAGTCTTTATCAACTTTCAGCTTTATATTTTAAATATCGTATTCTAAATAGACCAAATAATCTGAACTTTTCCGTCTCCTCGCCAATTGTTTTCAATTGTTTCTAATCCGCTTCCTATCACGGTTTTGTTGTCGTAAAACGTAAACCCTATTTTGCCAGAAATCTGTATATTTTCGTAAATTTTCACTTTTCCAACGAGATAAGTGCGAATACCTTTGCCAGACAATCCTCCGACTGCAAATGCGTATAAAACATCGTTTTCATATGCATATACACTTCCTTTTTCTGCATTGAATAACTCATATCTTAAAGCTATATTGTATGATTTTTCTTTGGGATTGTATATTATGTCTTGATAAATCAAATATGAATAGTTTTTTTCATTGTTGCTTTTGTTGAAATGATATTCGGCTCTGTTTTTCAATGTGATAGCATCTGATAAGTTATATGTGGCATGAAAACGTAACATATTGCTCTTTTCTTCTATTAAATATTTCTGAAATACATCATCATTGCAGTTTTTCATTTTACTTTTGTTTCTATATTCAATGAATAGCAGTGTGTTTTTATCTGCTTGATAATTTAGTTGAGAATCAAATTCATAAGCATGGCTAGGGGAGTATGCTGTGTTTTTTAACCAATCGGATTTGTAGAAGTTGAAACTTGTGATGAATTTCCAGTTAGCAGCAAGTGATAGTGCACTGCTCAAATACCAACCTTTTTCGTTTCTGGTGTTGCTGCTGGATGAAAAGGCATTGCTGTAAAGACATTGGTAATCTTTAGCATAATTGCGATATAGGATGGTGAATTCAATATATCCGGATGCTTGTATTGAGGTCCCGATAAGTCCAGCTAATCCTTTGTTGTTACTCATGGCTATTTCGCCGTATAATAATATTTTGTTTAATATATAATAAAAGTCAAGACCTTGGTTTGTCAATTCTTTTCCTTTGAAATAGAATGTGTTATAAATATTCTTGTCAGGAATCAACTCTGCTTTTAAATATGTTTTATGCAAGGTGTAGCCGATTTGAAAATTAGAAATTCTATAACTTAGATTAAATCCATATAATTGTTGTCTGATAACTTTTCTGTCCATAATTTCGTTATATGTACGATGTAATCCGCTTTGCTGTAAACTGCTGATTTGTAGCGGAGTGTCGCTTAGAGTGTCGTATGTTATGACATTGGCATCGCTCTTTTTGTTGGAGTAAAATACGCTGAGTTCAAAGTTTTTATATTCAAAAGTGCTTGCGATTCCTCGTAGATAGTAAGCTTCATTGGCAGATTTGCTTGCGCTTATCTTTTTGTTGCGTCTCAATAGGCTGCTTCCGTTTGCAACGAATGCCATTCCAGAACCCATTGTCAGACCCTGACCAAAGGAGATTTTGTAATCTCCAATGGCTAAGGCCTTACAAAAACCAAAATAATTAAAACAAATATGAACCGATGAGTAATCAAATCCTGAATAACATTGTTTGCCTAACATCTTTCTTATAGAGTCGTTTATATTGCTCTTCAACAGATATTCTCCCGGATCTTTTTCCAGCACAATACCGGCTTCTATTTTATCCTTATATGTGAAGTTGTATCGTAAATATAATTTTTGCGGACTTCCTAAATATATTGAATTAGGATTGTCATATAGCAAAGAATCTTCAATGTCATTATAACCTTTCTTTTTGTTAAGTGATTGATTTGCTTCGAGAAGAACTTTGTGTTTTCCATATTTAAATACATTCTTAAATTTGATCTTTTCGTAATCTTTTTCTGCTTCTAAACATATTATAGGCTTGATTATTTCTATGCTTAGACTGTCTAATTCTTCCACTTCATAAAGTTCTTCTATGAATTGAAAATCGCCATAGTTTTTTTTATAAGTTTTAATGTTCTCTAATTGAAATATGCTGATGAATTTCAGTTCTGCAAGTAGGTCAATGTCATCGCTGTTTATGTTTATTGGATTTTCTGTTATGCTCCAATATGATTCCAATAGCTCGGAGTAATCAGAATACTCTTCATCTGAATTTTCTGACATTTTCTCGAAATGCTCAATAATTAAATCATTATTGGTTTGAGCATAAATCTTGATGTATAACATGCTTATAATCAATAAGAGAAACAATCTTTTCATTTTATACCTCCGTCTTGTCTTCTTTTGATTTTGAAAATAAAGCTACAATCCACAGACGCTCCTAATGTCTGACTCATTTGTGCGCAAATATCAACAATGCACCAGCTATAATTATATCCTATGCCGAATGTGAACAATTCTGGTTTTATCTGAAATCCGCTTCTGATGAATATATTCTTGTATATTTCATATTCTAATCCAAGTCTGTAAGAGAAGTTGGATTCGAAGTTTTCCTCTATTTCGCTGGTTATCATAAAGATGTTGTTTACGAAATATGAAAACCCTAATCTCATGATTATAGGTGTTTTATCTTTGTTAAGTGTCTTTAGTTTTACGTTGACAGGATTGAATACGTATGCTCCTAAACATAAGGATTCGTTTATTTGATATTGTATACCCAATTCGAATGTCGGGGCGGATCTGTTTTCATAGTTTTCAGGAAACTTGAAAAATAGATAATCTAATTTAAGTCCGATTCTTAGTTTGTCGCCGAATTCTCTGGCAAATCCTAATCCGATGACGTTTTCATTATATAAATTGTATCCGAATTGCGAAAATGATACGGCGATTACGCCGATATTAAAAGGGTATAATACTCCTGCATTTTTATATCCAAGTTCTTTTAACAGGAATTTGTTTTGGTAAGAGATGCCTATGCTGATATCTTTTTGATATGCAAATCCTGCTGGATTGTTATGGCATGACCAGAAGTCGTTCAGCGCGACGGAGCAATTGGCAAGTGACGTTGTTCTGCTTCCAGTAGCTCTCATTATGCTGAACGCATATATGTGCGGTAATGATGTTAGGAGTAATAATCCTAATATGGCAAAATGTTTCATAAAAATATGGTTTGTAGGTTTGACAAAAGTATAAAAATAATCGTGTGATTTGAAATAAAATGTATCTTTGTCGTATGTTAAAATTTGATGTGTAGTATGTTAAAAAATATTAGGTAGTATTAAATCTTAAAGCTATGGAATACTTAATTTATTTATTAGCAGTTGTTTCCATTATTGTGGGAATCGTCGGTGACGTAGTGCCTGGTTTGCCTGGCGTACCGATCAGTTATGCTGCAATGTTATTGTTGCATTTTTTTACAGACATCACATACTCAAATGAGACATTAATTATATATGGTGTCTTGTGTGCTGTGATAACAATTATCGATTATTTTGTACCAATATGGGGAACAAAGAAGTTTGGAGGAACCAAAGCAGGTGTGAGGGGAAGCACTATCGGACTGATAGTTGGTGTTGTTGTCTTGCCTATTTTAGGAATTGTAATAGGTCCATTCGGTCTTATTGGTATTCTTGCCGGACCATTTGTCGGCGCTTATATAGGAGAGAAGATGTCGGGTGTTGACGACAAACTCGCATGGCGTTCTGCGATAGGATCTTTCGTGGGATTTGTAGCAGGAACTTTATTGAAAGTAGTATATTCTATAGTTGTTGGTTTTGTGGTGATTAAAGATATTATCACTTCGTTTTTTTAAGTCGCAAAGTCGCAAAGATTCAAAGTTAACAAAAAAAGTCGTGTCAACATTACCAAAGAAAAAATCAGAGAATGTTGATACGACTTTTTTTAGTTATGAATTAGGAGTTAGGAGTTAGAAGTTAGGAGTTGGTTTGAAAAAAGTTCAATAGCCTTAGTTCAAAGTTCAAGGCTTAAAGTTGTGATTCCGTGTTCTTTTCCTACGATATAAACCTTTCCAGGATCGTTAGGTGATTGACGGAAGTCGCTCATAACTAATTCTTTTCCAAGAATGAATTGGTGGCATACAAAAGTGTCGCCTTCTTTCATTGTAGAGTTTTCACACTGTTCAGCGATGAAATTGTTGTCGCCGAGATATCTGACAACGCACATTCTATTAGGCAGCCATCCGATACGGACTTTATCTCCAATATTAAGGTCTTGAGTTGAAATGACTTCTAGATTAAATACTTCTGATTCAATCTTGTTTTCTTTCATTAACAAATCGCAGAAAACATTCCAATTTTGTCCGATAGCGTAATTTGACAAGACATTGAGAGTGCGTAATGAAACATTGTCGTAACCTCTTGTAGAATAATTCCATACACGTTCCAAAGTGCTTTCGGAAATATGTTGGCGTAACTCTAATTCAATCAATGATGTGAGTTCAACGAAGTCGGAGTGCGTGTTTAAAGATTTGCCTAATTTTTTTTCAACACGTTCGCGTAAGGCGCAGATTTGTGGAATGTCGCTTTTTATTGTCATAATCGTTAAGTCAACAGACAACGGACTTGTCAGAAGTCTGAGTTAATTGTTATTTTTTCTTTACAAAAATATGTTATTTTTGACAGCAAAACAAGTGTTATGTCAAACGAGAGCGCAGTATTTGAAAATCAGGAATTTAAATTGGATAAGAATAATTCTTTTGGCGATTTTAATTTATTGAAAACCACGGTTTCATCTAAATTGTGGAGGATGAGCTGTGACGGAAAATATTTTCTCGTAAAGACAACGCAGGACAATTCTGAGCATCAGATTCAGATGCTTCGGCGTGAATATGAACTGTCAATTGGATGCGACAATCCGCATATCGTTCACACTTTTACATACGAATATGACGTCCACGAAGGCGACGGCATAGTGATGGAATATATAGAAGGACGCACTCTGAGAGAATATCTTTTGGAAAAGCCATCGCTCGCATCTCGACAAAGAATATTTGATGAACTGCTGTCGGCAGTGAGTTATCTGCATAAACGAGGCATCATACACAACGACTTAAAACCTGAGAATATCCTTATCACACGAGCCGACGATACTTTGAAAATCATCGACTTCGGACTTGCCGACAAAGACGCTTATTATGTATGGAAGACATTAGGTTGCACGCCGGAATACGCATCTCCGGAATTAAAAAGTCAAAGTAAAGACATAGATTCTCGTAGCGATATATATTCAATAGGTGTGATAATGCGAGAAATTTTTGAAGGAAGATATTCTCGTATTATAAAAAGGTGTTGTAAGGAAAATCCGCAGCAACGTTTTTCTGATGTCTCTGAATTACAGAAGAGATGGCATGGCAGAAACAGAATCTGGAAGATTTTGGCAATAATATGCTTGCTTGTTGCCATTACTGTTCCAACCTTTTTATATGCTGACTTGAAGATGGAGGAGGAGAGGAAAATCAGATATAGAGAAAACTTGATAGAAAGTGTGAAAGCCGAAGTGGCACAGATGTTTGAGACTGCTCTTGACAGTATTGTTAAGATTGAGGATATTACGGGAAAGTATCAGTATATGTCTGATTTTACTCAAAAATATGTAGATTATAATTCCCAAAAACTCTCCGAAATTCAAGATCCAGAATTGAGAAGTATAGTAATACAAGAGATTTCTGTGATGTATGGTGAGTATTGGACGCATTTTAATGACTATTGGAAGTGTTATGAAGATTATATTAGAGGTAACACAAGATAACAAATAGAGACGATACTCCAGTGGCATCTCAAAAAACAAAGTCGCGTCAATGATTTTGGCGCGACTTTTGTTCTATTTGGACGCGACAAGTCACGTCCCTACAAACAACTCCTAACTCCTAATTTTTAAAACTTTGCCGTTATCGGAAAAATTTACTATTTTTGTAAATCTTTTTCATTAAAAGTTTGCCGATATGAAATATTTGTCAGTAAAGGATTTCGCTTCTAAATATGGAGTTTCTGAAAGAACGATCCGTAATTATTGTGTTTATGGTAAGATTGAAGGTGCGTTTTTGACGGGAAAGACATGGAATATTCCAGAAGATGCAAGTCTGCCTCAAAAAGGAAAACATTCGGTAAAGGAAACGCCCTTGGTTCATGCTCTTCGCTTTGAAAAAGAAAATAAAGTCAAAGGCGGTATTTATCATAAGACACAGATAGAACTGACATATAACTCTAATCATATTGAAGGAAGCAGACTTTCACACGAACAGACGCGTTATATCTTTGAGACAAACACAATTGGCATAACGGAAGATGTTATTTCCGTTGATGATATAATTGAGACAGTCAACCATTTCAAATGTATTGATTACGTTATTGATTGTGTTAACGTAAGGCTTAATGAGACGATAATCAAAGACTTGCATAGAATACTTAAAACAGGAACGCAGGATTCGTCTCGTTCATGGTTTTCTGTTGGAGAATATAAAAAACTTCCTAATGAAGTCGGTGGCAATGAAACTACAAGACCGGAGTTTGTGAAACAGGCTATGAAGGAATTGTTGAAAAATTATAATTCCAAGAAAGAGAAGTCGCTTGATGACATCCTTGATTTTCATTATCAATTTGAGCGAATTCATCCGTTCCAAGACGGAAACGGCAGGGTGGGGCGACTGATAATGTTTAAGGAATGTCTGGCAAATAAGATAGTTCCATTTGTAATTACCGATGATTTGAAATATTTCTATTACAGAGGGTTGACACAATGGGAATCTGTTAGAGAATATCTACGTGACACCTGTCTTACGGCACAAGATAATTATAAGAAAGTGTTGGAATATTTTGAAGTCAACAAGACAACAAGACAACAAGACAACAAGTAAAGACGTCACTCCCGTGGCGTCTCAATATACAAAAAGACGCATTAATCATTAATTTAATATTGATGCGATTTTTTAACTCCTAATTAAAAAGAGACGCTTCATTGTGTGTTTATATTTATGAAACAATGAAACGTCTCTACTTGTTGCAGACGCATCAACAATCCATTGTTTATTTCATAGGTATTGTTGACACGTCTCTACTTGGTGTCTAGGAGTCTTGGTGACTCGGTGTCTTTACATTTCCTCCACAATTCTCTTTTTCCAAGAATCAGGATATCCTGCTTGTTTTGGTTTCGCTGGATAACCGTGGCCGTTGTCGATGAATCTGCCGTTTTCTTCTTGTTTGATGTTGCTGTCTAAATATTTAACCAATAAGAAGTTATCTAATTCCTTCCAGCGTCTGAAGGTGTTTTGTCCTGCTTGTGATGAGAAGTCAGTCAAGAAAGCGATGGTCTCTTCTTTGGAGTCTTCTATCATACTCAATGCTTTAGCATCTGTCGCCTTGACTTGTTCCTGATATGATGTCTCTAATTCTTTTTGTACTTTTTGTATGTCGCCGATGACTCTGTTGTAGAATAGATATTTGAAATGTGCCACTCTGTTGAAGAGCCAGAATGCTGAGTTATCGGAATAGGTTATCATATTGCCGTTGCCTTGTCTGAATTCTTCTGTCACTTCAGTGATGGAGCAGTAGAACGGAGTGTAAACCGTTGAGTTGGTGTCATCGACGCCGAACCAGATGATGCCGCCTATTTCATTTGGAAGCCAGTTTCTTGTCTGAGCTATGAAAGAGAATCCTGTCTGTTGTGTTACTGTGCTTCTCTCGTGGAAATATTCATGTCCTTCGTATTCCCAGTAGAGCGGAGTCCAGCGGTAAGGAGAACCGAATGGCTCGGCACCTGCTCCTTGTGTCTTGTCTAACTCTGTGTTTTGGAAGTGGTTACGCATGAAATACATCATGTCGTCTAAAGATATCTTTCTGTTAGGTTTCACATAAAGTGGCATTCTTGGACCTTCAAGGTTTTTGCCAGTGGCGTAATCCCAATATTGGTCCATGTCGTAGCAAACGTCGTTGAACATCATCCATACGCGGAGGTCGCAGATACGAGCTGCTGAGAAATCGACAGGGGCGAAGGCAGCGCTGAAGTCGAAGTCGGCGTCTTTGCCGCTGAAGTAGTTCTTTCTTCTTGCGAAGTCGATGATATCGTGTTTGTAAATTACTTCAACATCTTGATTATAAAGTTTCTTCCAGTCTTTGTCGGTGATGGATTTCTTTCCGTCGCGGAGTGGGAAAGTGGTGATACGAGCTGCGTTGGCATGACCAGAGACATAACCGTCAGGGATACGAATCGCTACCCATACCGCGCCTTTGTCGGCGTTGACAGTGTCGTTTGACTTCTTATCATAAACTGGATTATATCCTTTGCCGATAATCTCCATATACCAGACTTCGTTGGCGTCTGAGATGGAGAATGTCTCGCCGTCGCTGCCGTAGCCGTATTCATCAACGAGCTCTGCCATGATTTTTATCGCCTCGCGTGCTGAGGTGCTGCGTTCTAATGCCATGAACATAAGACTTCCGTAGTCTATGAGACCTTTAGGGTCGATGAGTTCGGTACGTCCGCCGAATGTCGTCTCTCCGAGAGCGACTTGGTTCTCATTGATATATCCTACTACTTGATAAGTGTGCGCTGGTTGTGGGACGTAGCCTCTGATGGCGTTGGTGCCGCGGTCGTAGATGGCGCGCATGCTACCTGGAGTCCAGTCGGCGGCAGGGGTGAAGTAGAGCTCGCCGTATCTGATGTGTGAGTCAGCGGCGTAGGTGATGTAGTTGGAACCGTCGACGGATGCGCCTTTGGTTACTAGGAAGTTTGTACAAGCTTGAGAGTCGATGTTTAATAATATGATAAACATCATTAATAATAATGTGTGGAATTTTTTCATAGATGATAATTTTTTTATGTATGCAAAGATATGGTTTATTCTTTGATTTCCTTATCTTTGTAAAAATTTAAGCAATGAAATATCAGACAACACCATTAGCGGAGAGACTGCGTCCTACTTCTTTGGATCAATATATTGGACAAGAGCATCTTGTGGGTGAGAATGCCGTTTTGCGTCGTGCTATAGAGAGCGGACGAATCCCATCTATGATATTCTGGGGACCTCCTGGTGTTGGCAAGACGACTCTTGCTTCTATCATTTCCAAACAGGTAAAGCGTCAGTTTTATGTGCTTAACGCTGTGAGCAGCGGCGTCAAGGAGGTGCGTGAGGTGTTCGACAGAGCGCGCATGGCTCCTGATACTCCGATATTGTTCATTGATGAAATCCATCGTTTCAGCAAGTCGCAGCAGGATTCATTGCTTAATGCTGTTGAGAAAGGACTCGTAATATTAATAGGTGCTACGACGGAAAATCCTAGCTTCGAGGTCATCTCGCCATTGCTTTCTCGTTGTCAGGTTTATGTCATGAAATCATTGGAGAAAAGTGATTTGGAGAAACTGATTGACATTGCAGTTCCTGTATTGGAAGATGACTATAAGAAGAAAATCGTCATACAAGAGAGTGAGGCACTTATGCATATCAGCGGCGGTGATGCTCGTAAGCTCTTGAATGCAATGGATTTGGTTGTTGGTATGATGAGCGAGATTGCTACTGATGATACACTGACGATAACTAATGAGGTCACAACGCAGTATATTCAAAGTAATTTATTGAAATATGATAGGCAAGGGGAGATGCATTACGACATCATCTCTGCTTTCATCAAGTCGATGCGCGGCTCAGACCCTAACGCTGCAGTTTATTATCTTGCTCGTATGATCGAGGCTGGCGAAGACCCTCTTTTCATCGCTCGCCGTATGTTGATACTCGCTTCTGAAGATATAGGAAATGCTAATCCTAATGCATTGTTGCTCGCAAATACATGTTTCGATGCTGTCAACAAAATCGGTTTTCCTGAAAGCAGGATAATCCTTTCGCAGACTGCCATTTATCTTGCTTCATCGCCAAAGAGCAACGCTTCATATATGGCTATCAATATGGCGCAGGATCTTGTGCGTAAGACAGGCAACCTCAGTGTGCCTATGCATCTGCGTAATGCTCCAACGAAACTGATGAAAGATTTAGGTTATAAAGACGGATATAAATACGCTCACGACTATGAAGGCAACTTCGTGGAACAAGAATTCCTCCCGCAAGAGATTTCCGGAACTAAATTATATCAGCCTCAAAATAATCCACGTGAACGCGAGATACAGAACTCCTTGAGAAACAAGTGGAAAGATAAATACGGGTATTGATGGAGTATTCGGGAAATGGGAAATGGGAAATGGGATTTGATTCCATTACCAAATCCTCATCCCGTTCCCATATCCCGTCCCCCGGTTCTTAGCTCTTAGTTCAGCATTTATCTTCATCACCTGCGGTATCAGCATCTCACCACCATCATTATTAATAACATAATCTGATTTGCTGATTTTTGTCTCTTCGTTCCACTGGAGTCGCATTCTGGAACGTACGTTTTCTTCATCGCATTTGTCGCGCAACATAGCTCTTTTGACTCTAACGTCTTCAGGTGCAGATACGAAGATGATTTTGTCAAATTGTTTGTCGAAGTTTTTTTCAAATAATATCGCTGACTCAAACAAGACATAAGCGGATGTCTGTTTCTCACACCATTCATCAAAGACTTGGTTTAATTTAGGATATAATAATGTCTCTATGAATTGTAGTGCTTCTGGATTTTGAAAGAGATGATAGGAGAGTAGCTTCTTGTTGAGGCTTCCGTCGGCGAAATATACTTCTTCACCGAAACGTCCGATTATTTCTTTCTTTACTTCAGGAAGAAAATACAGTTTCTTGGTCTCTTCGTCAGAATGAAAAGTGTTGATACCTAAATGGTTGAAAATCTTGCAGACAAGACTTTTGCCGCTTCCGATATTACCGGTTATTGCAATCCTTTTAATCTTCATTTCCTTCAATAATGATATATTCAACCTCTTTGGGTTCTATGCTCAAAATCTTTGTATTGTTAGGATAATCAGTCAGATATATAGGAAGGAAATTATTTTCGCTTTTAATGTCGGCAGTGTCAATGTTTACCTTGAAAGAGTTTTCCTTGATGATGCTATAGTCTGTTAATGATACTATATATTTGATTTTAACCTTATCAGGGAAAAGTCTTAATTTCTCTTTAGAATTATTGATGATTGTCACATTGGCGATAGCTTCTGTGTATTTCTCAACGAAAATCTTCACGTTTATGTCTTTATGGTCAGCGTTGATAGATTCGTCAAGTTTAAGAGGTAGGTTGGTGTCAATATTTTGGTTAATATTTCTTAACGTTAGCTTTTCCGTATAAACGTTATCCGTTGTTTCAATCTTGTTTTTTGGTCCGTAAATGGTAACAGAATCTGGTGTCAATTGAATTTTGCCTAATCTGTTAAATTGTTTTTCGTATGTCAAATCAACGTTAGGCAGTACTTTAACTTTAACGGAATCAAGTTGTTCCATATTAAGTATGATTCTATATTCTTCAAACGACACTTCGTTAGGTTCTAATGTCAGGAAGTTGGCTACCTTTTCTTTGGCATAACTGCTGCCAAAAGAGTAGGTGCTTTCGCTGTCTTTATGCAAAGGCACCTCCTCTAATGATATGTCAACTTTACGTCTGGAACTAGGTTTGAAATAATAATGTAATAATTCAAAACCGCTAGTAGACAGAGTGACTTTTAGTTCCTGTGTTCCGTTTAGAAGAACAAGATCAGCAGGTGTATCTTTGAAATTAATGGTAAGAGGCTCTGTAACAGTGTAATTACTTGACAATTTTATCAATAGCCAAAATAAAGCTGCAATGATGACGAACATCATCATGCTGCTAAACTGTTGAAATGTTTGTGATTTCTTATTCTTTCTTACCATCTTACAAGATTATTTATGCTGCGCCGCCTACTTGGCTTGCACTAGGAACGATAGCTGATTTTTCGAATTCGATCTTTGTGTTGTGGTCAACGCTGACAAGAACAGTGTGTTCTCTAACTTCTTCAACTTTACCATGGATGCCGCCGATTGTAACGACTTTGTCACCTTTTTGTAAGTTTTCGCGGAATTTTTGTTGTTCCTTAGCTCTCTTGTTTTGTGGACGGATGAAGAATAACCAGAAAATAACGAAGATTAAGATAATCATGATTATTCCTGAATAAGAAGAACCTTGTTGTTGTGCTGCTTGAAGCAAAGTAATGTTTAAAGCGTTCATAATTAATTATTTAAAAAGTGTTAATATTTTCTACTTGTGCTTTTATTCTTAAAATTGTCTCTGAAGGATTTGTGTTGGCTTTCACGATAAGTCGCTTGTTTTGAAAGCCTTTGTGTCCTTTGCTGTCATATGTAATGGTGATTTTACCGCTTTCGCCAGGTTTTATCGGTGTGCTTGAGAAGTCAGGGGAGGTGCATCCGCAAGTCTTTTCTATGCTTGTGATAATCAATGGCGCATTGCCGACATTCTTGAATTTGAAAGTGTGACTTACTTGCTCGCCTTGTAATACCTTGCCGAAATCGTGTTCTGTGTTTTCGAATCTTATCACAGGTGTGTTGTTGCCTTTCTTGATGCCGTCGGCAGAACTAGGATTATTGACCAAATTAGTGCTTAATTTGTCACTTTGTGATTCACATGATATTAAGCCTAATATTATGATTAATGATAAAATAAATCTTTTCATACTGCTTGTTTTCTATTTAACGTTTTTTTTATAATAATTGTTCAATTCTAAACTCCTAATTCCTAACTCCAAACTCCTAACTAAATACTACCTTCCGCTGCCAAATATTGTCACTGAACCTTGATAACGACAATCGTCATCATATTTTCCTACGCATTCCAATACGTAAAAATATGTTCCGTCAGGGAGATTCCCTCCGTCCCAGTCGTTTTGGTAATCTTCTGATTTATAAACGATGCGTCCCCATCTGTTGAATATAGTTAGCTTTGTCGTTAAATAATAATCGTTTAATGGATTGTAGCTGCTATATTCAAAACCTCTTTTCTTTTCTTCATCAATGTCGTCAGCTGCAGCAGGGTCGTTGTCGATGATGAAAAAGTCGTTTATTCCATCTCCGTTAGGAGTGAATATGTTAGGTATTTTTAACTTTACAGGTAAGACCAAAATATCTTTTGAAAATGTGGTGTCACATCCGTAATTAGCTGATTTTACATTGAGTTCTACTCTGAAAGGAGTGCCGGATTTTGATACTTGAGCGTAAACGTTGGTTGGTTCTTGTTCGATGGAAGTACTTGTTATTTCGCTTGGCTTATCTGGATTGTCAAAAAATGCCCATGACCAAGAGTTGTATTCTACAGAATCAACGTCGCCTTCGAAACCGAATTTCACGTAAGGGTTCTGTATGTATGCTGTATCTTTTGGATCGGAAATGATTTCTAATTTTGGGTTAGGGTAGGCTCTTGGAGTAAATGTCGCTGTCTGTGTGCAGCTGTCTCCGTTTGCATTGACACCTGTTACGATGACGTAATATTCTCTCCAAGCCTTGAGTCCTATCGCTTCTTGTGGGTTGTTAGGATTTGTCCAGATATTGCTCTCGACATTGCTTCCCCATTCGTAAGTGAATGATTTGAAGTTGTTGCCTGATGCTGTCGCGATTACCTTGGCATTCTGTCCGTTTTCTGCGTTGTTGTTGCTGCAAGTCAATTGTGTCTGCTCAAACTTAATGTCAAACGACTCAATCATATCGATGACTATCTCTGCATTGCATTCTTCTTGTGTCTCGGTATCAGTGACTTTAACACTGTATTTTGACTTGTTTTCTGTTATAGCAGTAGTTAAATAAAAATTGGTTTCTCCACTAATGTCAATTCCATTTTTTGCCCATTGGTATGCATAGCCAGGATTGGCATCAACACTCATAGTGATTTCTTCGCCGTAACATACTGGCAAACTTACCCATTCGTCAATCTTGATCTCACAACTCATTTGAGCATTGAGCTTTATTATATTGGTTAAGAATATCAGTAAGATAGAAAGTCTGACCAATTTCATTTTTTTGTTCATTGTTGATGTTTTCATAGTTCTGCAAATATATGAAATTTCTAAATATAAATAATGTGAAACTATCTGTTTTATTGCACTTTATTGTTATTTTTTTTGAAGAAAAAATCTTTAATATTTGTTTAGAAAATGTTGACAAAATGTCATTTTTTTAATAATGGAAATAATTTTGATGGATATATGATGACAAACAACCAAAAAAATATAAATCATGAGTAAGAAAGTAGATGCAACAGAACAGAATTACGATTCCTTGAATCGTTATGCTCGTAATCTCAATTATTTGGCTTCTTCAGGTAAACTTGATCCTGTTATAGGCCGTGATGATGAGATACGACGCGTACTTCAAATCCTCTCTCGTCGTACTAAAAATAATCCTATATTAATAGGTGAGCCTGGCGTCGGTAAGACTGCCATAGCGGAAGGGCTTGCACAGAGAATCATTCATGGTGATGTGCCTGAAAATCTGCAGTCTAAAAAAGTTTATTCTCTTGATATGGGCGCACTTATCGCTGGTGCTAAATATCAAGGCGAGTTTGAAGAGCGTCTGAAAAATGTAGTGAAGGAAGTCGTTGACAGTGAGGGCGAGATAATACTTTTCATAGACGAGATACATACTCTCGTTGGCGCAGGTGCTTCTTCTGGTGCTATGGATGCAGCCAATATCTTGAAGCCTGCTCTTGCCCGAGGAGAATTGCAAGCCGTCGGTGCGACGACGCTCAGCGAATATCAGAAATATTTTGAAAAAGACAAGGCTCTTGAACGTCGCTTCCAGATTGTCATGGTCGATGAGCCTTCTGAAGAGTCCGCTATTTCAATACTTAGAGGCCTTAAGGAAAAATATGAGAACCATCACCAAGTGAGAATACTTGACGAGGCTATAATAGCAGCGGTAGACCTTTCAATTCGTTATATATCAAATCGTTTCCTTCCTGATAAAGCCATCGACCTCGTTGATGAGGCGGCTTCTCGTCTGAGACTGCAAATCAATTCTTTGCCTGAAGAACTGGAAGATATAGAACGTAAGATACGCCAGCTGGAAATCGAGCGTGAGGCTATCAAACGTGAGAATGACAAAAAGAAAATCGAAGAACTTTCAAAATCTATCACAGAGCTTAATGCTGAACGTTCTGAAATAAAATCGCGTTGGGAAACTGAACGCTCCTTCATTGAAAAGATTCAGAATGAAAAGAAAAATATAGAACGTTATCGTTATGAATCGGAGAATGCTGAACGTGACGGTAATTATGAGCTCGTGGCGGAACTTCGTTACGGCAAAATCCCTAATGCGGAACAGAATATAGAAAATGCGAAGGCAGAACTTAAAAAGGTTCAAGGCGATAATCCTCTCATCGATGAAGTCGTAAATGCGGAAGATATAGCTGAAATCGTTTCTCGTTGGACAGGGATACCTGTGAATAAGATGCTGCAAAGCGAGCGTGAAAAGCTTTTGAATCTTGAAAAAGAGTTACATAAGCGTGTCGTTGGCCAGGATGAAGCTATCGTCGCTGTTGCGGATGCGATAAGAAGGAGCAGGGCAGGACTTCAGGATGCTCGCCGTCCTATTGGTTCGTTTATCTTCTTGGGAACGACGGGCGTGGGTAAGACGGAACTCGCTAGAGCTCTCGCGGAATTTCTCTTCGATGATGAGAATAATATGGTGCGTATCGATATGTCGGAATACCAGGAACGTCATTCGGTTTCTCGTTTGATAGGAGCGCCTCCGGGTTATGTGGGCTACGACGAAAGCGGACAACTGACAGAAGCGGTGCGCCGTAAGCCTTATTCTGTAGTGCTTCTCGATGAGATAGAAAAAGCACATCAGGATGTGTATAACATCTTGCTTCAAATCCTTGATGATGGTCGTCTGACCGATAACAAAGGTCGTCTCGTGGATTTTAAAAACACTATCATCATCATGACATCTAATATTGGCGCGATGGCAATACAAGAGATGATTTCTAAGAACGAAGAACTAAGAGCTAAGAACCAAGAACAAGAGGCTCAAAGCTCAAAGCTCACTGCTCAAAGCTTAGACTCAGACTTTGAAGAAATGCGTAATAAGGTGATGGAAATATTGCGTCAGTTTATGAAACCTGAGTTCTTGAATCGTATTGACGATATTATTATGTTTACGCCATTGTCAAAGGAACAGATTATAAACGTTGTTGCAATGCAGTTCCATTCGTTGAAGAAGATGTTGAAGAAAAACGATATCGATATTGAGATGACATCTGAAGCGATGAAACATATTGCGGAGACTAGCTATGACGTCCGTTATGGCGCGCGTCCTGTGAAACGTATGATGCAACGTGAACTTATCAACGACCTGTCGAAGATGATATTATCGGATAAAGTCAATAAGGAAAAGCCAATTATCGTCGATTATGATGGGGAAGGGATTGTGTTTAGGAATTAGTTGGGAATTGGGAATTGGGAATTGGGAGTTAGGAATGAATAATTGTAGGGGCGTGGGTTGCTGCGTCCCTTCCCTTGTTTTATTGTTTGTTTTGCATTTCAATTATAAAGTCGTCGGCGATGTAAAGGTCGCTGTAGAGATAAAGTCCAGATTCTTTGTTATGGAGTCTGGCACAGGTTTCGCTTTCGTAGAAAAGCTTTAGAGCTTTGATGTTATCAATATCTAATTTTTGGGACAAGATAACAGCGATAGCACCGATGCGGTTACTCATAATAATTTCTTGAATCACTGGAGATTTCAAAGGGTTGTCGTTATTGTTCTGTTCCATCGAAAATGAGATATTTATTTATGATATCTTGGTTTAATAGACAAATCTGATTATTAGGCTGATGCTTTGATAATTCACCTAATGCTGTATTCAAATCCATCAGACCGGAAATATACAAATTTATTGTGTCAATGACTCTGTCATTTGCAACTCCGCCTTCTACATAATCGAATTCTATTGCGGGATTGATTCCTGTTCTATTTCCAACTATAAATTCAAGCCATTCCTTGTCGTATGAATTGAATATTTTACAGTTGTAATTCTTTAATATTTCCTCACGATTTAATTTGTATCTGTTGATTATGACATTTTTGTTTCTTCCCGAAGCAATGCTTTTGCCCCATGTTATGGCTTGATCTAGCAAATCTGTCACATAAAATCCTTGACCAAAATCAAGGTTTGATCTTCCGAACTTACAGATAGGATTTTCTATTCTGTCAGTTCCTCCATGATATACAAAGATTTCTTTCATAATTTTGATTCCCAGTTTTTCAAACATTCTAATAAACGGTCAACTAATGTTTCTCGGCTTTCGGTGTGAAGTGTTTCGTAATTTGGAACAATATAATTCTCTATCAATCCAACATTTTTCATACGATTGTAAACATCAATATAATAGCTGTCTGTCAATCTTGCTGTCGCTTCGATACAAGTAGCGACGAATGCCATAATGATTTGCTCTTTCGATATTTTTCTTAATTGTTCCATCAGATTGTTATTTTAGTTTTAACAATTTTGATGTTACAAAGTTAAGAAAAATATTTTTAGGAGGGGAGTGAAAAGATAATTTATGAATTGATAAAAATAGAACCCCATTCACGGTAGAGTTTGAGTGAATGGGGTTGGGTGAGGTGATAAAGAATATTATTTTCTTACAATAGTTAAATGTAACTATTTATTATTGTATTACACAGGAAAAGGCTTTTCCCTCCTCCTCGAAACGAGTTTTTTTACTACTATATGACAATGTTCCTTCAACTGTACGTCCATCATTCCAGCGAATATATACTTTATCTTCTTTATCATAAGAAGTTCCTTCGATGTAATACGTACCGTATTTATTTTCTTGTTTGCCATTTCTGGTACAATTGTAATAGTAACTAATGGTACCATTGTTACGAAATTCATATATTGCAGTAATTACTTCATAGCCACAGTACATACTACTATATTTAAAACATCCTTTGATATTAGGTTTCCTTTTATTTTGAGGTTGTTCGTATTCATAGAAGTCATTGTTATGTGTGTTTTGTCTATTGTTGTACGAGTGGTAATTATTGCTGTTGTAATTATTGTTGCTGTTGTAATTATTGTTTTGTATTTTCGATAAATATATGGTTTCTCCTGGTAGTTCTTTTACGTTGTATTCAATGTGGTTTGGAGCGTACCAAGGGCTTTCTTTGCGTTCATTGAACCATTTTATTTTAGAGTTGCCAAAAAATAAAGTGACATAACCTTCTAATTGTCTGCCATTAGAATCGATTATTTTATTAATTTGTAAGGCATAATCTGATCCATGTGAGACCAACCTGCCAATAAATGAGTAATTTCTACAATCATATCTAATGTTTCCTTCATAATATACATAGCTATATTTATATCCATTCCATTCAGTAGGCTGGGAGGTAGCTTCTTTTGTAATTTTTATTTTAAAATTTCCGCTAGATGTAGAGTAATCTCCCAAATAATCTTGTGCTGATGCCAAAATAAAGCAACATAATAGTGAAATTGTGAATAATAATTTTCTCATATTTAACAAATTTTCGCAAAGAAAAGAAAATAATCCTTGTAATATATTAGATGTAAGTATCTTTAATGGATACAGTATCCAATCAGGTTACAGTTGGTTGTATTCTTCAGAAAGGTCTTTAAAGAAGTCGTGTTTTAAGGCTTTGGAAATATGGAGTAGGAGGGAAGTATCTAAATTTTCCTTGCGGAAGATTTTATGTATATGCGGACGAGTGCAGCAGATATCTTTAGCCAACTGTGTGGCTGTGATATTCTTTTCTATCATTACTTGTTTTATGTGTTGTCCGATATGCATAAAAAGAGCGTGGAATTAAGCTTATTTGTCCCTGGGTTTCCACGTCCTTCCATCAATAAGTTATTCCACGCCAAAACAGGCGTTTCCTAACGTCTTCTTGATGGAGCTCTCTTGCGAGATGTTGTGGAAATTTGTGAGCAAGAATCGTTATGAAATGCTATATTATAATATGTCTAATATTTGTCTTTTTTTAATCTATATGATGCTTTTGAATTTTTTAACTTTGCAAAGATACGTTTATTTGTTGTACAAACAAAAAAAATCCGCCGATATTCGACGGATTCTCTTTTATTTAAGATTAGCGGACAGCTTAAGCTTCAACTTCTGTTGTTTCTTCTGCTGCTGGAGCTTCTTCTGTTGCTTCTGCATTTTCTGCTGCTGCAGCTGCTTCAGCTTCTGCTCTTCTCTTTGCTAATTCAGCGATACGTGCTTCATTAACTTTTGCTTCAGCTTCTAATCTTTCTTTTTGGATAGCTCTTTTTTGTTCTGCTGTTGCTTTTACTGCTTCAGCTGCTTTAGCTTCCTTCTCTTTCATCCAGTTTTGGAATTTAACTTCAGCTTGTTCTGCTGTCATAGCGCCTTTCTTAACACCAACTAATAAGTGTTTTTTCAATAAAACGCCTTTTTGTGAAAGGATAGAACGAACTGTGTCTGTTGGTTGAGCACCTTTGTTTAACCAATCCAAAGCTTTGTCAAAGTTGATGTTGATTTGAGCTGGTTGAGCTACAGGATTGTAGGTACCGATTTTTTCTGTGAAGCGACCATCACGTGGTGCGCGAGCGTCTGCAATTACAATATGATAAAATGGTTGACCTTTTTTACCATGTCTTTGTAATCTCATTTTTGCTGGCATAAAACTAATTTTTTAAATGTTAATAATAATTTAACTGTTAAACCTACCCGAGGTTTGCGGGTGCAAAAGTACAAAATTTTTCTTTACGAATTACGTCCGTACAAAATTATTTTTCAATTAGTTAATTTTTATTTCGTCAACAAAAATCCATGCTGGATAACCATAGCCTGAATGGCCTTCTGGACACATGAATGGCTCGATGATGACATTGACAAAACGTGTGCTTGTCTTCTCAAAATCAACACTATATGAAACAACGCCGTCTTCTCTTATTGTCTCAATAGGGAATTCTTGATAGTGAATTTCGTTGTAATTCTCTCCATCGTTAGATCCTAAAATCTTTACAGATTTGGCGTTGAAGATCCAGTCGCCCTTGGTTAAATTGCAGTTAAATTGCAAATTGCTTATCTCTTGTTCTTCTATCATGTCGATTTTTGCGTCAAGATTTTCTCCGAAGAAAGCAATCCAACGTCCAGTCTTGTAGTTGTTGCCTCCAGAAAGTCCGTCAATCAAAGTGTTTGCTCCATCGAAACGATAGTTCTCGTGTGGTTCGTTCTTCAATGAGATTGGTTTCATTGATGACTTGCTTAGTTCTATGTCTGTTTTGAATTCTTTGCCTATGCTCTTGGCTCTCTTGACGATTGCTCTTAACTTCGCGTTTTCAGTAAGCTTAAGTGCTTCTGTGTATTTTGCTCCGTTTGTCAATGGGTCTGTTCCGTCTAAAGTGTATAAGATATCGCCTTCGCCGAACTTTGACATTGTTACGTCAATACATTTTGCTTCTACGTTAGGAATGATTTCTACATCGATGTCGAAAATGTGTTTAGCGTAATTCCAGCCTTTGAGGTCGTAGAACTCAACCATTTTATATGCGCGTTTGCGGAAGCTGTCGTAGTCTTTTTGTTCTGGTAAAACCCATTGCACTTCTGTCAATGCGTCCATTCTAGGAAGTATTCTGTAGAATACGGTGTTCATGTCTTTGATGTATTCAACCCAGAGGTTTCCTTGTGCGCCAAGAATATGTTTTGCTTCTTCTTCTGTGAGGTCTGAAGGAATTGGTTCAAATTCGTAGACTCTTTCAACAGGGATATAACCTCCGATTGCGAGTGGTTCGTCGTCGGTGTTGTCGGTTTGGTAATAGTCGAAGTAGAGGTGGGAACAAGGTGTCATGATGACGTCGTGGTGTTGTTTCGCGCCTTCTTTGCCGCCGTCGATGCTTCTCCAGCTCATGACTGTTACGTTTGGTCCGAGTCCGCCTTCAAGGATTTCATCCCATCCGATGACTTTACGTCCGTGGTCTTCAACGAATTTCTCCATTCTTGTCATTACGTAGCTTTGAAGATATGCCTCTGCTTTGAAATGGTCATCGTCTTTAAATCCTAATTCTTTAATTTTGGCTTGGCACTTAGGACATTGTTCCCAGCGTACTTTAGGACATTCATCACCGCCGATGTGTATGTATTCGCTAGGGAAGATGTCCATCACTTCTGTCAAGACGTCTTCCAAGAAACGCATCGCGTCTTCGTTGCCAGCGCATATAACGTCGTCAGAAACGCCCCATTGTTTCCAAACTTCATAAGGACCGCCTGTACAACCGAGTTCTGGATATGTGGCCAGTGCTGCTAATTGGTGGCCTGGTAAGTCGATTTCTGGTATGATTGTGATATGACGGTTGGCAGCGTATTGTACGAGTTCGCGGAGTTCTTCTTGTGTGTAGAAACCACCGTAACGAATTGTGTCGAATGTTTCGCTCTTGCCGATTTTCGTTCCAGAACGCCAAGCTCCGACTTTGGTGAGTTTAGGATATTTCTTTATTTCGATTCTCCAACCTTGGTCGTCGGTAAGGTGGATGTGGAATTTATTCATGTTATGCAAAGCCATCAGGTCGATGTATTCCTTGATAGAATCGAGAGGGAAAATGTGGCGGCTTACGTCGAGCATCATGCCTCTGTGACCGAAACGTGGATAGTCGTAAATCTCTGCTGCTGGCATTGCAATTTTTTCACCTTTTGCATCGAAAGGAAGGCTTTTTCTTAATGTCTGAATAGCATAAAATAAACTTGAAGCTTCACTTGAAGTTATGTTTATATTATTCTCATTTACAATAATTTTATATGAGTCTTTTTCTGTAAAAAGAGTTGGGTCTACGCTTAAATTAATTGCTCCAGTTTTGAATAAGTCTGAAGCTTCGACTTTTAGCTTATATCCTAAAATTTCATTAAGAAATTCTGTTAAAAAATTAGCTTCTTTGAGCAATTCTGGTTGTGATGTTGGATATGTAATGCTGACATTTTTTGAAAGAATGAAAGGTCTTTCTGCTGCATTTTCGGTAATGTTTTTAGGAAGTGGAATTACTTGGTAGTCTGCTTTCTGTAATTCTCCTGAACATGAGATCAATGTCATTGCAATAATGCCAATGGCGATGATGTTTTTAACTCTAATTTTCATACTGATTTTGAACAATTTTTTAGTTTGCGAAATTAAGCAAATGCGGTGATATATTCAAGTATTTTTTTTAATTTTACAGCCAAATTATAGCTTATGAAATCAAGGTTTTTTTTACGTTATTTTTCGTTAGTCGTTTCTCTTGTAGCTCTGATTAGTTTGTTTTCGTGTAAAACGGCTAGAAAGGTTTTTGATGAAGAATGTTATGTTTTTGAAAATCAAACTGATCACAAGAATTATTTTATACGAATTGATTCCGTTGGCAAGAATGACGTTAACGGCAGAATCTATTTGATTGACAATGATCATGTGTTGCAGGCTCAGCCTTTTTTGCTTGTCTTTGATAAGAATAAGTCGGAAGTAGTTTTGTCTGACACAACCCTTTATGTTCTGAAGATGAAGAAAAGCAAGAATGGTAGGATAGAGGGTAATTTCTCAGACTCTCATGATAAAAAGAAATTTGTTCTTTATCCATATAAAATAGATGAATATAAGGTTTTTAATATTGGAAGGTATAGGGATGAGATTTTTGAGGTTGAAAGAATTCCTAATGTTAATTATGCAAAGGTTAGAGGTTTTTGGACTTCCATTCCTGACGATACGATAGATGTTGCTAACATTATCAGGATAGGCTTTGTTAACTCATTGAAGAAAAAGGATTTGGATCTTGATATGGATATTTATATCCCTAAAAATGACACCATTGATAAGCGTCCTCTTATGATGTTTATTCACGGAGGGGCATTCTTTATAGGCGATAAGGCTACGGTTCCTTACCAGAAATGGTGCACTCATTTTGCGTCTTTGGGATATGTTTGTGTTTCAATAAATTACAGACTTGGATTTAGGGTTAATTCAAAAGCTATTCAAAGAACAGCATATCAGGCGACCCAGGATGCGCATGCTGCTATGAGATATCTGCTTTCTAAACAGGATATTTACCGAATAGATCCTGATAATCTGTTTGTTGGCGGTGCTAGTGCGGGTAGTATTACGGCTTTGAATCTTGCTTATATGCGTAACGAAAATCGTCCTGAAGCCTCTTTCGGGTCTTTGTTTATGGATGATCTTGGCAACATTGAAACGTCGGGCAATAACTGCAAGGCTGATTTCAAAATCAAGGCTGTGGCTAATTTATGGGGCTCTGTCTATGATTTGGAAATACTCAAAAACTCTAAAGCTTCTATAATTTCTTTCCATGGTGACGAGGATGTTGTGCTTCCGTATCGTTTTGGCTATCCTTTCAGGGCTTTAGGCGAGTTTCAGAGGGTTTTCTTTGATGAGATGTATGGATCTTACTTCATCGACCAAACGGCCAGAGAATTGGGCATACGCTCGAAATTGCATACATTTAAAGGCGAGGGCCATACGCTTCACTTTGATGAAAACCGTAATTTGAATGATAATTTCTATACTATCCAGAATGAAATCGTTGACTTCTTTTATGAAGAGCTGAATCCTTATCCTGCTTATATTATCCAGGATAAACTTGAATCACAGCTGTTTACAATAGATACGTCTGATGTCGCCACTGCGGATTGGAATGTGGTTGGAGGCGTGTCGATAGAAGAGTCGATGGGTTCGGTACGTGCTGCATGGTTTGATGATGAGCCTTATCACGAACTGAGAGTCTCGGGTTACTATAAAAACGGGGTAGGTTTTGAAGATGTGTTTGTAATTAAAGATGTTAAGTGAGATGAAGATAGTTCACACAAGTGATTGGCATATTGGGCAGACATTGCATCAGTATTCGCGTGATGAAGAACATAGATGTTTTTTCAATCAATTGAAAGACATACTTTTGGAAGAGAAACCGGATGCTTTGATAGTATCTGGTGATATCTTTCATTCTGCGACGCCTACGGTGATGTCGCAGCGCCTTTATTATCACACATTGGTTGAATTGTCGCGTTTGTATGATGGTTTACAGATAATTGTGACTGCTGGCAATCATGATTCTCCTTCTCGTCTTGAGGCTCCTCGTGAACTGTGGGAGGCTTTCAATGTGACTGTGGTTGGTAACTTGGATTTTTATAAAGACGTCGATGATAATGGGCTGACATATGACGCTTCTAAAATTCAAATACCAATAAAAAGGGATGGTGAAATAGTTGGATGGGTGCTGGCTGTTCCTTTCTTAAATGCTGGTAATTATCCTTCTTTGACTGAGAATGACGGCTACTCAAACCGTGTTTTTTCTTTTTATAATAACTTAAAGGAAAACTTGAAGTTAAATTCTCAATATACAGAGAATCATTCTATTATTGCAATGGGTCATTTGGTGATGTCTGGCGCTAATTCAAATGTTAATGATAAATTAGTCGGTGGTTTGGAATCGGTCGATGTCGAGGGTATAACTCAACTGAAAGAGATAGATTATTGGGCTTTGGGGCATATCCATCATCCTCAAAATCTAAGTGAAAATATGAGATATTCTGGTTCTCCTTTCGCGCTTACGTTTAATGAGGATTATCCTCATTCGGTATCCGTGGTGACGATAGAGAATCATAATCTTGATGTAAAGATTAGGGAAATAGCTCCGCTTATTCCAATTTGTGACTTCCCGTCTAAACCACAATCTTACGATGATGCGGTGGATATAGATGAACTTTTTGAACGAATAGACGAAGTGCTTGATAATGACTGTTATGTGAGATTGCATGTTAAATCGGAAATGCCTCTTACTGATTTGACGAATGCAATTATTATGGAAAAATTTGAGGGTAAAAAAGCCAAATATTGTGGCATTCAGGTTTATTTCCCAGTTCAGAATGTTGAACAGGCTAATGTTGTTGTTCGAACGCTAGATGATTTTAAAGCTATATCACCTTATGAATTAGGGTGTTCCCTATACCAGAAGAAGAATAATGCGGAAATGCCTGAAGAGATGAAAGAGATGTTTAAAAGTGTCTGTGATGAGGTGATGAAGTTAATGTAGTATAAGTGTAAGTCGTTGGTTATGAAGATTGAAAAGTTAATAATACAAAACCTTAGTTCTATTGAATACGCAGAGATTGATTTTGCTAATGGTATTTTGGCAAAAGAGTCTCTTTTCTTGATATGTGGTGAAACGGGTTCGGGAAAGACTACAATATTAGATGCAATTACTCTTGCATTGTATGATAAAGCTTCTCGTTATGAGAATGTTGCGAATGATGCTAAGGTGGAAGATGGAAAAAATAGTACAGGTAATACTAATAATATTTTGCGTAAAGGTACTGTGGAAGGTAAGGCTGAGGTTTACTTTACCGTTCAAAATGTGACTTATGTGGCGACTTGGGCTGTTGGCAAGACTAGAAATAATACTTATAAACCATCTAAAGATAGAAGAAAGCTAGAGGTCATTGATGGTGATAAGAGAATAGTGCTTTTTACTAATGTTGGTGACGTTAATAAGAAAATCACTGAGTTTATAGGACTTTCATATGATCAATTCATTCGTTCTGTGATGCTTGCTCAAGGTGAATTTAGTACGTTTTTGAAATCGGAGAAAAGCAAGCAGTCGGAAATACTGGAAATGCTTACTGGAACTGAGGTTTATTCTAGGATAGCAGAAGGTATTAAGGCTAAAAAGAGCGCGGCTGATACTAAGAAAACAAAAATTAAAGCTGTGTATGACAACTTGAAAGTTGGTCTGTTATTAGAAGAGGATATTGTTGCTCTGGAGAGTGAGAAAGCAGAGGTCGAAGCAAAGTACATGGAACTGGAAAGTAGTTTAAAACAGCTTGATGAATCTTTGGCATGGGTTAAGAAAAACATAGATTTAAATAACGAGTATAATAAGGCCAAGTTGTTGCATGACAGTATTTTGGCTCAAATAAATTCTGCAGAATATAGGACTAATAAATCTCTTGTGGCAGATTATTTTTCTACCGTTAAGGTAAGGGAGAACTTGAAAGAGGTTGGGCGTCTTGAAGCGGAGTTGGATAAAATAAATGGTCAATTTGAAGAGGATGCAATTCTGCTTTCGGCTGTTAAGTTTTCATTGCAGAATGAAATGGCTAAAAAGAATGAACTGGAAACTCTTAAAGTTGAAACGCAGAATTGGATAGAGTTATATAAGGGTAAAGAGGTTGTATATCAAAATCTTAACTTGATTATTGGGCTTTTGAACGAGATGTCGCAACTCTCAAGTCTTAAAATAAATAAGGGAAATGAGTTGCTTGGGCTTGAAGCCAAGAGAGAAGAGATCGCTAATCAATTGAAAAGTGTAGCGGAGACTATAGGAAATCTTAAAAAAGACAAGTCTGAAATTGATAAGACTCTAGAAAATCTCCTTCAAGATTTCAATTCGGAAGAGCAAGATAGGCTGCTTAATGAATACCAAACTATAAGCAAGCAGAAGCAGGTTGTTATAGATAGAATAGCTCATTTAAATGTTGTCAGAACCGTATTGGAACAATATTTAAAACTGAAACAAAATGTTGAAAATGAGAAGTTAATGCTTAATAATTTAAAGTTATTATTTAATTCTAAAAATGAGGCTTTAAATCTTGCAAAAACTGATTTCGAGAGGTATGATGTGGAGTTCCAGAAGCAGAAAAATATGGTTGAAGATTGGGCGAAGAATCTTAGAAATAAATTGAAAGATGGCGAACCATGTCCTGTCTGTGGAAGTCGTGAACATTGTTATAATGACGAGAGTGTGGTTGATTCGTTGTTTGCTGGTCTGGAGAAAGAATGGAATAGATTGAGGGATGTTCTTCAGAATGCGCAAAATGAACTTAATAAGACTGAATCTGATGTAAAGGTGACAAGTAGAAATATTGCTTCAGACGAGAATAGGTTGCAGATATTGTTTGATGACCTTAATGAAAAATGTAAAGGTAAGCCAGTGTTTGAGTTGGAACGTATTGATACGACGATAAATGCACATAAAGAGTCGATTTTGAAATATGATAATGAAATTAAGGCTATCAATTTGAAATTGAAGGAAATGGCCTTGATTAAAAATAAAATCGATGAGGCTCAGAAGAATAAGAAAATCGTTGAGGATAAGATATATTCTCTTGAACACCAACTTGTTAAGCAACAGGAAGAATCTCAAAATCTTGATTTGTCAATAGTTGCAGTTAAAACAAGCATATCGGATTCGGAATCTAAATATCAGGAGAAGAAATTGTATGTTAATGAATACCTTAGTGTTGATGGATGGGAAAAGTCGTGGCTTGAAGATTCATTAAGATTTGTAGAATCATTAAAGGAATCTGCAAATCTCTGGAATCAGAAGTTGGAGTTGTTTAAAAGTATTGAAAATCATAAAGTTGTAATAGAAAACATCCTTCTGCAATCTGAACGATATCTTGAAGATATTTATCAAATGATTCCGGAATGGAAGAACCTTGATATTCGTAAATCTAATATTGATGAGGAAAAGATAATACCTTATTTGTCAGCTATTTATGAAAAGACAAAGGATAGGACTGGACAAAAGTCTATTTTGGAAAAAGAGGTTGATTTTAATAGAAATGAGATAGATGTTTTCTTGAATCAATCTTCAGATGTAGATTACGAAAGGCTGAATGTTCTTAATCAGATAAATGATATCCAGATAATTAGCAAAAGAAATGAGGTTCTTGAGGCTGAATGTGTAAGGAGTGAAAATACATTGACGATTAAGAATGAAGAATTGTTGCAGCATCAGAATGATGAAAACAGACCTGCTGAAGAAATGACGTTGTATGTCTTGGATGAAAGGAAAAAGTCTTTGTTAGAGGAAAAGAATGATATTGAGGATAAACTTTCGAAGATCAAGGCAAAATTTGAAATAGATAAGGAAAAGCACTTGGAATTAGAAGCTTGTATACAGGAACGTGATGAATGCTCTCATGAATACGATCTCTGGGATAAGCTGTCAAAAGCTATTGGCACGACAGAGGGAAATAACTTCCGTGATGTGGCTCAAAGTTATACAATGGGAATATTGCTTGATAGGGCTAATAATTATATGTCACAGTTGAGTACTCGCTATAGGCTCATCAATTATCCTGATACTATGGTTATTATGGTTCAGGATTTGGATATGGGCGGCGAGCTCCGCACTGCAAGCTCTTTATCAGGCGGCGAGACATTCCTGGTTTCATTGGCGCTTGCACTAGGATTGACATCGCTTAATGACAAGCATTTCGATATAGATATGCTTTTCATTGATGAAGGCTTTGGAACTCTTGATAGTGACTCGCTTGATATGGTTATGAATACTTTGGAAAATCTTCGTAATTTAGGCAAGAGAGTCGGTATCATTTCTCATGTCGATACTTTGAAAGAACGTATTCCTGCTAAGATTCAGCTCATTAGAGATGGCAAGTCCGCGAGCCGAGTGGAGATAGTTAGGAGTTAGGAATTAGGAGTTAGGAATTAGGAGTTAGGAATTAGGAGTTAGGAATTAACAATTAACAATTAACAATTAACAATTAACAATTAACAATTAACAATTATTATTAATGGACATATTGTTTTTTATAATAGGTTTTGTGATAGGTGCTCTTTTACTGGGTTTCATCTTGAAATCCAAGAATAGTAGTTTGCAAATGCGGATTACGATGATGGAGGAGCAGGAAACTAAAAATGAGGAACTTAGGAATAAGCAGTTTGAGACGCAAATCAATGCTTTGAAATCGGAATTGCAGAATACAACGGAGAAACTGCTGCAACAAAGGGAAGAGTCGTTGGCTAAAACCAATAATGCTCAGATAGATGCGCTTTTGAATCCTTTGAAAAATGAAATCGAAGGTATGCGTAAGTCAATGACGGATAACATCAAGACTTCTTCTGAAAATAAGGCAAGTCTGGAAAAGGCTATTGAAGAGTTGATGAAACGTACTCAAGATATTGGCAACGATGCAAATAACCTTGCAAAAGCTCTTAAAAACGAGTCGAAGACTCAGGGCAATTGGGGTGAACTTATTCTTGAAAATATCTTGGAGAAATCTGGTCTGACGGAAGGCGAACATTATGAAAAACAGTCTGCTATTAAAGACGCAAGGGGAAATAGCGTATTTCATGATGAAACTGGTTCCAGACTTATTCCCGATATCGTTGTTCATTATCCTGATAATAAAGACGTTGTAATAGATTCTAAGGTGTCATTGACAGCATTTGTTGATTATTGTAACGCGACTGATGAGACTGAGAAAATGCTTGCCTTAAATCGTCATTTGCAGAGTATTAGAAATCATTATAAGGAACTGCAAAAGAAGAATTACTCTTCATATATCAAAGCGCCGCGCATGAGCTTGAATTACGTAATTATGTTTGTCCCTAACGAATCGGCGATGCAACTTGCTTTGTATGAGGATAATAACTTGTGGCGCGAGGCTTTTGAAAATGGTGTCTTCATTACAAGTGAGCAGAATCTTCTTGCCTTGTTGCGTATGATACAGCTTGCATGGTCGCAGGTGAAACAGGCTCGCAACCAGCAGGAAGTGTTCGAGGCGGTGAATAAACTTCTGGATAGAGTCGGGGATTTTGTGAAACTCTATGAGGATTTAGGAAAGAAAATCGAAAATCTGCAAGGAAGCTACGATGATACCAAGAAGAAATTGTATTCTGGAAATCAAAGCGTTGTGAAAGCAGCGGAGAAACTCGTTGAAATGGGAGGGAAGAGTGATAAATTGAAAATTGAAAACTGAAAATTTTAATAAAATAAATTATGAAAAGACTTACTTTATTGATCTGTGTGATGGCGCTTTCTTTGTTGAAAGCCAATGCGCAGGAGTCTCAGTTCGTTTCAATGGAACAACAAAAGAGAGGCGTTCTTATTGAAGAGTTTACGGGAAGATTTTGTGTGAATTGTCCTTATGGACATATCATAGCAAATAGTATCGTCAATGATAATCCAGGAAGAGCATGGGCGATAAATGTTCATGGTGGTGGATTTTCTCCAACGTCTTATCCTAATTTTAACACGTCATATGCTGAGTCTATTATAGATGCTTTTAATGTGTCAGGTTATCCTCAAGGTGTTGTAAACCGTTCTACATCTTACGCTTTGAGCAGGGGCGATTGGACCGTGGAGGCTAATCAGCAGCTGGAACAAATGGCGGAATGTAATGTCGGAGGTCAAGTCATCATCAATAAAGAAACTCGTGTGGCGACAATCTCAGTGGAGGTCTATTATACAGCTAATAGTACTTATAACAAGAATTATCTTGCTGTTATGATGTTGCAGGACAGTATCTTGGGTTACCAACAAGGTGGCTCCACAAACCCTGGTCAAATGGTGAATGGAGAGTATGTTCATATGCACGTATTTCGTGATATGGTCACTCCTTTGTGGGGCGATGAGATAATTCCAACAACGGCAGGTACTCTGGTAACAAAGACGTACTCATATAAGATTCCTGAGGTTATAGGTAATCCTAATGGCGTTGCTGTGGATTTGGATAACATCAATTTTATGGCTTTTGTTACTGAAAAACAAGATGGTACACCAACACGTCCTATACTTAACGTTTGTGAATTGGATAAAATAGATATCGCTGCCAATAAGCCAATTTATCCTTTGATTAAGTCGGTCGTGCAAAAGGATGTGCTAACTTGTAGTAAAGAAAAGAGGTTTACGATAGCAGTCGTTAATGCTGGCACTTCAGAACTTTCATCGATTAAATTTGAGGCTGAAATTAAAAACGGTCAGAAGACATATTATGAATGGGATGGAATAATTCCTGTTTATGGAAGTGTTAATATTGATATGTTCGTTGAAATTCCATTCGGAGGTCAACTTGTTAATTTTAAGATAGTTGAGGCTAATGGCAGTGAGTTTTTCTGTGAAAAGTCCATCAAGGCTGAAAGTGAGGAATGGGTTGAAATTGAATTAGATGAAACAGATTTGGGTGAAGAACTTAAAGTTGAGTTTGTACAAGATAAATATGGTGATCAGGTAACATGGAAAGCGGTTGGCCATAATGATAAAGTGATTGCTAGTGGCGGGCCTTATGAGAATTTATCTGCAAATGGCATTGAGATTCATGAAGTTAACTTTACTATTCCAGCAGGAGAATGTGTGAGATTTGTCGTTGAAGATAGTGCTGGCGATGGCGTCAATGGGGAATATGGTGCTGGTTACTACAAAATATATGATAGTAAAGGAAATGTAATCGTTCAAAGCGATGGAAAATATGGTGCAGGAGAAACACGTGTCATATTTATTGACGGCGATCTCCCTGTTGAGAATGTGACGGTTACGATAAATCCAGAGAATACGGGCGTTGTAAATGGCGCTGGTAATTATATTCATGGAGAAACAGTTACGCTTACTGCGATTCCGAATGAAGGTTATAAGTTCGTGAACTGGACGGAAGATGGATATGTCGTTTCTGAAGATGCTGAATATTCGTTTGAAATAACATCATATAGAGATTTGGTTGCAAACTTTGCTTTGTGTGACTACAATGTTAAAGTCGCAGTAAATCAGACGGATGCCGGCGAAATAATAATGGAAGTGTATAGGGAAGGTTTTGAACATGGCGAGTTGTCACAAGGCTGGACTGTATATGCTGAAAATCAGGATGAGCCGACTGAAGCGCCGAAGGATACAGAGAATTGGAGCGCAGTGACTTCTTATAATGATTTAGCTCCGAAAACTGGTCGTTTTTATGCCGCAAGTGTTAGTGAAGGCAATTACGATGATGCAAGGATTTATCTGGTTACTCCTAAATTGAAGGTTCCGGCAGAAGAAGCATCAATGGAGTTCTGTTATGTGAATCCGAAACGAAATGTAGCTGGATCGGATTATTATTCAAGATTATATCTTTATGTATCAACATCTTCTACTGGTCCTTGGACTGAAGTGTGGTGTACAAAGGCTGGCAAGTCGAATTCAAGATGGACTGATGTCAAGGTGGATTTGGCGGAATATGCTGGTCAAGAGGTTTATTTTGCTTTCTGTAATAAATATGGCGGATGGGGTTCTTGGACTGCTATAGACAATTTTGTGTTGTTAGGCAGTTCTAAGTCTGGTGCTACATCTTGTTATCATGGTGAAAATGTTACACTTACAGCGGTGCCAAATGAAGGTTATAGATTCGTATGCTGGACAGAAAACGGAAGTTTGGTTTCTGAAAATGCAGAATATGGCTTTGCTGTAGAAAACGATAGAGATTTAGTCGCAAACTTTGCATCAACAAGTTCATGTTTTGTAATGGCGACGGCTAATCCGATGAATGCAGGCTTGATAACGGGAACGGGTGCTTATGAGGTGAACGCAACGGTTACACTTACAGCAACGGCAAACGAAGGCTTCGAATTCGTGAACTGGATGGAAAATGGAAATGTGGTTTCTGAAGAAAATGAATATTCGTTTGTGGTTGCAAATGATATGAGATTTGTCGCTAACTTTAAGCCATTGGATTATGAGGTATCGGTAAGCATCAATCCAGAAAACGCAGGCACTGTCGATGGTGCCGGAGATTATCTTTATGGCGATAAGGTGACCTTGACGGCAACGGCTAACGAAGGCTATAGATTTGTTAACTGGATGGTGAATGGGGAAGCGGTTTCTACTTCTATGCAATATTCATTTACAGTTACAGACGATGTGGCATTGGTGGCAAACTTCGCTTTGTTGGATTATGATGTGACTGTTTCTGTCAATCCTAAAAATGCAGGCTCTGTTACTGGCGACGGCAATTATAATCATGGCGATGAGGTTACCTTGACGGCGACAGCGAAAGATGGTTATGAGTTCGTCAACTGGACAGAGAGCGGTAATGTGGTTTCTGAAGACGCTGAATATACATTCGTAATTACAAGAGATGTCAATTTTGTCGCAAACTTCGTTGAAAAAGAAGGCGTTGATGAATTGGTTTTAATGTTCCGTCTGTATCCCAATCCTGTTAACGACAAACTGTATATCGAAACAGAAATGGAAATCGAGGAAGTTGTTGTTTATGATGTTTATGGAAGACAACAGACAACAGACAACGGACAACAGTCTTCATTCATAGATGTTTCTGGATTGAATGCTGGTGTTTATTTAGTTATGATAAAGACTGATAGAGGCGTTGTGACAAAACACTTCGTTAAGGAATGAACAATTGACAATTTGTAGGGACGCGATTTATCGCGTCCAAAATACATCGTATAATACCATAAAGACGTGTCAATGTAACATTGATGCGTCTTTTTTGCTTGATTCCGTGGATTCGTGAAGATTCGTGAAGATTCGTGGATATCTTATAAAATCCGTGGAAATACATAAAACGAAAAAAGGAAACCGATTTCTCGATTTCCTTTTGTGAACTGGGCGGGAGTCGAACCCACAACCGCCTGATCCGTAGTCAGGGACTCTATCCAATTGAGCTACCAGTCCAACTGATTTCGAGTGCAAAGATACGTCTTTTTTCTTATCTGTCAACAGAAAAATAAACTTTTTTAAAAATATTTTTAAGTGGTTGATTTATAGTTTTTAATAATGATTAAATTGCTGTTTTATTAAGGTTTTTCAAGAAAAAAAATAGGTTATTGCTTTTGTTTATGATAAAAATATCACAAAACTCTCGCAAAGACGCAAAGCAACGCAAAGTTGGAAGTTGAAAATTGAAAATTGAAAACTGAAAGTTGAGAATGATGGACAAAGTCTGTTACTATTGACCGTTGTCGGTTGACAGCCGAAGGTTAAAAGACAACAGAAGACAAATTTTCCATACCGTTATTTATTTACTTTTGCAATTAAAGTGTAGAGTGTAAAGTTTAGAGTGTAGAGTAGTTTTAAAGTTTATTAAATTCTGATACACTATCAACTATTAACTATTAACTATCAACTACTCTAAACCATACACTATCAACTCTACACCAAAAACAGTAACAGCTGAAGGCTAAAAAAATATCGTTCTAATGTTGCATGAAAGGAATTATTTCTTAACATTGCAACATAATTCGATAAACACATGAGTGTTTGTCTTTCTCGCTGATGAACCTAGGAAATTCATTAACGGTAAGAGAGGACAAACCCTGTGCTTCAGTATGTATGCGTATAATTACGTGTATCGCTTTAGCGTAGGCTGTTGCTTTTTTCTTTACCACGGTTTTCCTAGGACCTATCAGCTGAAAAAAGAATTAACGCCTACGTTTTTTTTATTTCCATAAAGAACGTACGGTGAAATTGTAGGGATGTTATTATTACATCCAAAAAACGGGGATTGGTGAAAACCGATAACAGAGTAGCCGGAACTTTTGTAAAAAAACATAATATGGCAGATTTTACACTTGATGGTCGTACTAAAGTAAAGACCTTAAAAGCAAACTTCAAAGAAACTTTCGGTGCTACGCTTCGCGTATATACCACTGTTGATTGCAAGGAACTTGCAGATGACGAAGCTACTTTAGCATCAATACGTGCAAAAGGTTTCGAAGGCGGCGATATAGCAGTTAAAGGAAACATGAAAGTCGCTTCTTTTGAGAAGAGAGTCTCAGAACTTTATGGTATTGGAGTTCAAGTTGCTAACGCAGATGATACAGCGTTTGCAGACGACACTGCAACACTTATGGGCGCAGCTACAACTTCATCTGCAGAAAGCGGTGTTGCTCACACAACAACTGAAGATTTATTGAAAAAGGATGAGTATGTTGCACCTAATGTAGAAGCTACAGCTGCAGAACTTGCAAGTGCAAGAGTAAGAGTATATGGACAGGCTCAGAACCGTACAGTTTTAGGTATTGTTCATGCTTATATGATTATGTATCCTCACGCAACTTTGGAAGATCTTTGCAAAGCATTCCCAGCAGGTCCTCTTGAACGTGGCGAAAAGGCGATTGTAGTAGATATAAAATCAGAAGATCCAGCAGATAAATCACAACTTCAAGGATCATTTATTAGAGAAGATGAGCTCATTACAACTGGAGATGGCAAGAAGGTCGCTCTCGTAATGATGTGGACAAAGTATCACTTCGAAAAGATTGCAGCACATGCTAAACAGTATGGTATTCTTGTCGCTGACTTTGAAAAAGCAGCAGGTGGCGCTAAGAGAGGTCACTTCCGTTTGGAATATCTTAACGGCTACGTTCCTCCTGTACCAGAAAAGAAAAAATCACTTCTTTGGTTATGGATCTTGCTCGCAGCATTATTATTAGGTGCTATCTTATTCTTCGCTCTTCCAAAAGATAAAGTAGTCGAAAAAATTGTTGAAGTAGAAAAGGTAGTTGAGGTTGAAAAGATTGTATATCTTGACAGAATTGAAGAAATAGAAAAGAATTTCAATGCTGCGCAGTTTGAATTGGGTAAGGCTGAGCTTTCAGATGAAGCAAAATTCGTTCTCCACGACCTTGCACAACTTATGGAAAAACATCCTGAATTGAAATTGCAACTTGTTGGACATACTTCACCAGAAGGTGATCCTGTTAAAAACCAAATCTTGTCAGAAGCTCGCGCACAGGCAGCTGTTGATTTCCTCATCGCTCGTGGCATCGCTACAGAACGTCTTGAAGCTATAGGCAAAGGTTCTTCAGAACTTATAGATAATCAAAACCTTGAAGTAAACCGTAGAACAGAATTTATTGTAGTTGAATAAAATATAAATCACTTAATATTAACCATTTAAAACATTAAAATTATGGCAGAATTCAGTTTAGACGGCCGTACAAAAGTCAAGACTTTAAAGGCTAATTTCAAGAAAACTTTCGGAGCTACATTACGCGTTTACAAAAGCGAATCATGTAAAGGTGGTTTCGCAGATGATGATGCAACATTGGCATCACTTCGCGCAGAAGGTAAAAAAGGTGGCGAACTTAAAGTTGCTGGTAACCTCAAAGTTGCTAACTTCGAAAAGAAAATCGCTGAACTTTATGGTATCGGAGTACAAGTAGCAAATGCTGACGATTCAGCTCTTGCAAACAACGATATCACACTTGCAGCAGCAGGTAGAGAATAATTGCATGCCGCAATTCTGATATGTGGGGCTTGATCGCCTCACATATCTTAAAAAACAAAAGAAATTAAAAATACCACAATTATGAGTAAAGAGTATTACAAGAAGAAAATTATCGATCTTCGTGCTTCCATCGCAAGAGAAAAAGAAGAGAAGAAAAGGGATAATGAATATTATGCTCGATTGATCAAAAGCGCATCGTCTCCTTCATCAAAAGCTTCATACAGAAAGTCTAAGATTGACAAAGCAGCAAGTCATGATCGTGACATTGAGTATTACAAACGTCAGATTGAAGATGCCAAGGCATCATTGGCAAGATTAAGAAGGTAATTCATTATATTAAATATTTTAAATATTAAAATTATGGCAGTAAAGAAAACTAAAGTCAAAAAGACCAAAGATGGTACTGTTGACAAACGTACAAAAGAAGGTAAAGCTATTTGCAAACGCATGGCAAAAGCTCGTAAAGAGAAAAACAGCTTAAAAAATAGAATTAAAAGATTATTCAAGTAAAAAATAAATACTATGAAAACAGATATTAAACATATTGCAGCTTTAGTTGCAACAGCAATCTGGGCTGATGGTGAATATGATGAAGCAGAAAAAATCGCTGTAGAAGAAATCGCTGAAGCTTTTGAACTTGAAACTGCTGCATTCGCACAAGATGTTGAAGCTGCTATTGCTGAAATCGAAAATATGGATGAAGAACAAGTTAATAACTACATCCTTGAACATTCAGCAGAAGTAGATGACGATGAAGCAGCAATGCTTTATGAAGCAGCTCTTCAAATTATCACAGTGGACGGCGTTGTAGGTGTTGAGGAAATCGACAATATCCTCGCAATCGCATCAGCACTCGGACTCGATGAAGCACAAGCAGTTCTCCTTTTCGCTGATCTCATTAGAGAAGATCCAGAAATCGAACTCGCTTATTAATAAAATAACGCATCACTCCCCAGGAAGTCTAACCATTTTCTGGGGAGTTTATTTATAAACCAAAATTGAAATTATGAATGAAATTAGCATCGAACATTCGATTTGACAAGAAAACGCAATGTCAATATTGATATGTGCAGATAAGCATAAGTGGTGGCGCAATTACATACATCAATATTTAAAATCAATATAAATAATTAGGTAAGATTGATATAAAGTCGTAAAGACTACAAGATAAATTAAACAATAAATAAAATATAGTTATGGGAAAATTCGGATTGTCATTTTCATTGAAAAGAGCTTTAGGAATAACAGCTGTAAAACAGAAAGTATCAAAAGCTACAGGTATTCCTCTTACAAAACAAGGCCTTGAACGTAAGATTGGCGGCGCTTTATTAAACGCTGTGACTGGTGGTAAGAAAAAGAAATCAAAAAGAAAATAAGATATGAAAAAAATATTCATTGCATTATTACTGGCGTTTGTGATGTGCTCTTGCGTAAGCGAAATAGCAAAACAAACACTAAACGAATACAATGAGGTGTATGTGAAAGTTGACGAAATAGAGACACTGATGCAGTGTACCGACTTGGAAACATTACCGGTTGAAAATATTATTGATTTATATGACATAGCAAAAGAATTGTCATACAGCTTCAATCCGATGGACCTGAAACCGGACCAGATTGCTGCTTGCGAATTGTTGAAACAACGCGTGATAAAAGTGCGTTCTGAATTGCTCGATAAAACAACTCGTGTCATCAGTAAGCTTAGAGTTCATGCATGGGAATATTCTGACAAACTTATAGAAGAGAATCAGACTTTCCCTATTTATATGTTGCGTGGAGAAAAATTGTATTGGAACATAAAAGCCCAGAAACCAATTGGCGTAAAGATTTATAACTCAGATTCTCGTCAGTTGATTAAGACTTATACTGGCAAAGTGTTATGCAACGATTCGCTTGCAATAAAAAACACTGCCATTTATCTGGTGGAAGTGTCTCCTAATGGTTCTCAATATTTGGATATAGATATCAGTTACAAATCCAATGATGTACAACGTTTGAAGAATGTTACACCTATTCAGTCAGAAGATGTTGAGTGCGGCGCAAATGATTTTCGTGCTAAAAAGATACCAGGCATTACCATGGTGAAATGCTTCGAAGAACCTCGTAAGTTCACTCTCAGAAGCCAACTAAAGGCTGCATTTTCAGGAAATTCTACGGCTTTGGTGGCGGTACAAGTTCCAGAAGGAACTACAGATATCTTATATTCAATGCGTATCTCAACAAGCGAAAGCGACCGCTATTCCGACGGTCAGTTCCATGATAACTTGGGAAGCACTTACAAGAAAATCAAATTTATGGGACTGCCAATTTATGAAAGAACCAGAGGTACTGGCATCATAGCTTCTTTGCTGGATGATAACAAACCATACCGTGAAGAAGAGGCTTACTGCAGCATGTATGTGTTCCGTAGCAAGTCTGTTGCAAAACAATTCCAAGATGGAACGAAACCAGCATCGCAGCTCGCTTATGATGTTGACTATTCAACAGTTGGAACACAGTCGTGTAACGGACGTATTCCTGTAAATGGTTCTAAAACAATATATCTCGCTTTTGAAAACGAACGCGTACGTTATAGCAACTATTTGTGGGTTGAAGTTGAAGCTGTAAAACCAGGTTCAATTTATTATACCACTAAATATACATTGAAATGAAAATAATGGCGACAATGATTCTGTGATTACAAGACAACATAGAACAGAAATTATTGTAGCTTAAAAATAATTAAAATCCAAAACATTTAAAATTATGGCAACAGCAAAAAAAACTACAGCTAAACCAGCTGCAAAGAAAACTACAGCTAAGCCAGCTGCAAAACCAGCAGCAAAGTCAACAGAGATTTCTGTTAATGGAAACAAGAAGATCGGAACTTTACAGAAAGAGTTTAATAAAAAGTTCCCATATCTACGACTTAGCATATACTATAGTTATATGAGAAACGAGTCTTCGAAAACACCGTTGCCTGAAGACAAGACTCTTGCATCAGTTCGCCGTGCAGACTCAGGCGGAGATATTTCAATCTCTGGCAACAAGAAGATAAAGAGTCTTGAAAAAGAATTCGATACAGTATTTGGCTTATATGCACAGGTGTGCTATACAACAGCTGAAGGAAATAGATACTATACGTCAGGAAGTGCGGATGAAAAGACTTTGTCTGCATTTAATGCGGAATGCGAAAAGAATGGCTGCAAAAAAGGCGTATATAGATAATCCTAAAAAAATGAAAATACTAGTATTTCTATCTTTCTGCTTATCCATTGCATTTATGCTCGTTCTTGGCATTGTCCTTTTTACAGAAGACCCAATGTACGGAATTGGAGGCATTGTGGGAATGATTGCTTATTTCATAGCTTATGCTATCAGCGGAGATATGATAATAGCACCACGTGACTTCTGGAGACTAAGCAGTTGGAATGTATTTAAAAAGAAAATGGGATATGCTTTTTCAGCATATATCATTGTTACCTTGCTCGCAGCAGGTGTTTTAAGTGTAATGTTTAACTAAAATATATTAATTATGTGGTTTGATATAGGTGCTTTAATGTTCTTGATAGGAATTTTCAGTATGATAATTCTTCTGTTTCAAGGAGGAAAAAACAAAATGCAGCGTTTTTGGGTGTTCTTCGCCATTATGCTCATTGGAGGCAGCCTGATGATGATATCACATTACATTATTGATGGCAACACTTCAATTTTTAAATTGTGGTAGAAATTTATATTTAAATAAAGATTTCAAAATAAAAATTAATAATTAAAAACATTAAAATTATGGCAACAGCAAAGAAAACTACAGCTAAACCAGCTGCAAAACCAGCTGCAAAAAAGACCACTACTGCAAAACCAGAGGCAAAGTCAGGAGGTGAAATTACCGTTAATGGTAACAAAATAGTTAAGACACTTCAGAAGGAATTTTCAAAGAAGTTCGAGTATTTGACACTTTGTTTTATTGTTGATGCAGACAAGGATAAATGTGTAAATGTAAGGGGAATCAATACTGATAAACGCTTGTCAGAAGTTAGAAAAAAAGTTTCGAATAAAGAATTGTCAATTCATGGCCGTTCAATGGTTAAGACAGTCGAGGAATTCTTCTGGAAAGAGTTGGGTATTGCTTGTCAGATAGGTATCTGCGGTTATAATGGTCATGCTCACTATTTCCGACTTGGTGATTTCAATACTATGTCACTTACAGCAGCTAATGCTTGGGCAAAAGAGGCAGGTTGTAAGAAAGTCGGTGCAACCGAGATTAATCAGATTTGTGGTGGATCTATTTTCTAATTTATCGATAGTTACATTTTAGAATAGAGTAAATTTATTTCCGCACGGCATTTAAGAGCCGTGCGGTCGGTAAATAAAAAAATAAATCCGGTGTAAGCCGGCGAATTTTAAAATTTAAAGTTGAAAGTTACAACCATGGAATACAATTACAAATTAGATTATATGACCAGATTGTTTCGTAAAATCAGAAACAAGAGGTTTGAGGCGTACGTGATTCAGCGTATCTGGGATTTGCTCAATGACGATAGAATCCGTTTTGTTACTCAGCAATATTTCAAACGTAACGAAAATGGCAAATATGCCCTTGCTGATTTGTATCTGCCACAAATCAATATGATAGTGGAAATAGATGAAGGACAGCATATTAAAGAGGAACATCAGGAGGCAGATATACAGAGAAGCAAAGATATCAAGCAGATCAAGGCTGTTGAAGGAGTAATCGTTGAGCGTATTGCTCTATGTGATGCAAACACATCAAGAGCATTTACACTGTCTGAAGTACATCAGCAAATAGATGATTTGGTGGCAAAAATCAAGGATGCCATTGAAAAATTAGGCGATGAATTTCAAGCATGGGAGAATAATCTGTGGACGCCAGAATATTATCATCGGAAAGGCTATCTTAGAGTAAGCGACAATGACTATGTGAAAAGCATTGATGATGCAGCTGCTATTTTTAAAACAAAGGCAAAGCATCGTGGTTTCCTCAGAGCTGCAGGTTTTGATGTCCCTGGTGTTGCCAATACAATTGTTTGGTGCCCAGCAAAGAATAATAAACAGTGGTCAAACGAATTAAGTGAAGACCAAACAATCATCTATGAATGCAGTAATGACCCCAAGAAAAAGGGTAAACATATTACAAATCATATTAATAAAAAAGATGAGACTCGAATAACATTCTTCCTTGAAAAAGATGACTTGGGATTTAACTTCTATAAATTTGTTGGTGTATTTAGAATAGACAAGGATGAATCGCTTAAACAGAATAAGTGTGCTTGGACGAGAATAGCTGATGAATACCAATTATAGTGTTCGCAAATTTTGAATTTAAAATAGTAGTAACTTATGAAATCAAGTATCATAGACGTGCCTCGTAAGCATACGCATGTTAATGATATACAATAAAATATTAACTTTAAAAATCTTAAAGTTATGGCAACAGCAAAGAAAACCGCAGCTAAACCAGCAGCAAAGAAGACAGCAGCAAAGAAGACAGCAGCAAAGAAGACAACAGCAGCAAAACCAGCAGCAAAATCAACAGAAATTTCAGTTAATGGAAATAAAAAAATAGGAACTTTACAGAAAGAGTTTAATAAAAAGTTCCCATATCTGCGACTTGGCATATACTATAGTTATATGAGAAATGAGTCTACAAAAACACAATTGCCTGAAGACAAAACTTTAGCATCAGTTCGCCGTGCAGACTCTGGCGGAGATATTTCTATCTCTGGTAACAAAAAGATAAAGAGTCTTGAGAAAGAATTCGATACAGTATTTGGCTTATATGCACAAGTGTGCTATACAACAGCTGAAGGAAATAGATACTATACGTCAGGAAGTTCAGATGATATGACTCTTTCAGCATTCAATGCACAATGTGAAAAAAATGGTTGCAAAAAAGGCGTATATAGATAATCCTAAAAAAATGAAAATACTAGTATTTCTATCTTTCTGCTTATCCATTGCATTTATGCTCGTTCTTGGCATTGTCCTTTTTACAGAAGACCCAATGTATGGAATTGGAGGCATTGTGGGAATGATTGCTTATTTCATAGCTTATGCTATCAGCGGAGATATGATAATAGCACCACGTGACTTCTGGAGACTAAGCAGTTGGAATGTGTTTAAAAAGAAAATGGGATATGCTTTTTCAGCATATATCATTGTTACCTTGCTCGCAGCAGGTGTTTTAAGTGTAATGTTTAACTAAAATATAATCAATTATGTGGCTTGATATAGGTGCTTTAATGTTCTTGACTGCAATATTCAGCATGATCATACTAATCTTTCAGAAGGGCGATAATAAGATGCCTCGTTTCTGGGTGTTTTTTATCCTTATGTTCATCGGCGGTTGCTTGATGATGATCTCGCATTATATCATAGATGGTAACACCTCTATTTTTAAAGTATTCTGATAATAAACGTATTATATCATGAAATCAAGTATTATAGACGTGCCTCGTAAGCATACGCAGGCTGACTTGTTCGGCATTCAAGTTTATCAAAATGCTCTCATCAGATATGTGAAACTTACTGATACACCTATCACTATCGCGCTTCAAGGCGAGTGGGGTTCAGGAAAGACTTCATTGATGAATCTTCTGAAGTACAACCTTTGTGACACGGAAGAAGGTCAATATTTCCCTATATGGATCAATACTTGGCAGTATTCGTTGATGAAGACTCCAAGTCAGGCTATCATGAGTATCTTGGAAGGTATCATCAAACAGATAGGTGAACTTAACCCAAGCAAGCAGAAATGGGAGGAAAGCCGTAAGAAGATTGGCGGCATCTTCAAGAAGATGGCGACAGTAGGAACTAAAATCGCTGCTGGTGCTGTCGGCGTTGACGGCGGCTTGGTGGACGAACTTCTGGAAGGAGGCGACGGCGCTCAGTCTGACATCGTTCAGCTCAAGGAAGAAATTTCTGGTTTGATAGAACAGATTCTGGCAGAGTTTCCAAACAAGAAAGGCTTCACATTCTATATCGACGACCTCGACCGTATCGACCCTCCTGTAGCTGTTGAGATACTTGAGCTTCTTAAGAACATATTCGACCTTGAACATTGCGTGTTCATTCTCGCCATCGACTATGATGTCGTCATCAAAGGTCTCAAGCCAAAATTCGGTGAACTCACAGATAAGAACGAGAGAGAGTTCAGATCATTCTTCGACAAGATTATCCAGCTTCCTTTCTCAATGCCAGTGGCATCATACAATGTGGATACATTCCTTGTAGACGCCTTGAGCAAGATTGAGTTCTTCTCTGAAAGCGAATTGCAAAACGAAGAACTTGCAGAGAAATTGTCAGAGATAACACGTTTGTCAGTCGGTACTAACCCTCGTTCGCTCAAGCGTTTGACAAATACGCTTGCTCTGATTTCCATTATTTATGAAGAACAGAAAGGCAGTCAGGCAAATACAGGAGAATTGCTCGACAAATTGATTAACTATGCTTTGGTATGTATTCAGATTGCATATCCATATATCTATAACCAGCTTACAGAAGAACCAGACTTCAAAGCATGGAATGAAAAAGTCGCTTCTAAACTCAAATTGAGACCATTGACAGAAGATGAAGTTGAACGTCTTAATTCTACAGAAGAGTTTGACGAAGACTGGGAAAAGGTCGTATTCCGCATGTGTCAGAAAGAGACATATTTGAGCAACAGAGTTTTCAGCGTATCAGCATTGCTTAACAAGATTGCAGAAATCATCAATGATGATGAACAGCTTGGTGGCATCATAGAGACAACTCTTGAAATGTCAGCAGTCACTAACCTTAAGGCTTTTGATACACCTAAGCAGCTTAAGAGATCTGAAGTGCCTTGGGATAAAGTTCTATGGACACCGCTTAATGAAAAGTTGTCAAAAGTTTTGAAGATTAAACTTCCTAAACCTGGTACTAGACCATATATTGGTTATAAAGTTAAATCTATCAATGCTATGGTTTACGCCACTTATAGTGTAAGTGATGGATTTGCTAGGGTGAGTCTTGAGACACATGGTGGAGAAGAAGGAAAGGCTATCATAGAAAATGTGTTGGCTCAGTTGCCAGAAGATAATCCTTTCAAAAATGCTGAGATGTCTCAAGGTAAGAAAAATAAGGATAAATGGGCTTGGGTTGTGTTAGTGTCTATGGATAAGAATGATAGCCAGCTCGTTCAATGGTATGCTGATAATGTTATTAGCGCATATAAAGCTTTGGGAGAGATTTGAGATTGAAAACTTAAAGTTGAAAGTTTTAGAGTGTAAAGTGTAAGAACACAATGGTTTTTACTTTGAGATAAAAAATCGTATGAAAATATTATTAACAGGTTTTGAAGCATTTGGAGGATTGAAATCCAATTCGTCGTGGGAAGTGGCATCTAGGATTGCTCATAAGTGCTTTGATGAACATACTGTCTGCGTTGAGAAGTTGCCTGTTAGTTTTAATCGGGTTGGTGATGTTTTATGGGATGCCATACAAACTCATCATCCCGATTTTGTTTTGATGCTCGGACAATCGGGGGAAGCAGAAAAGATAAAACTAGAAAGAGTGGCTCTCAATATGATGGATGCAAATAAAAGTGACAATGATGGTTTTATGCCATCTGAACTTTCAATAGACAAAAGTGGGGAAAATGCTTATTTTACAAATGTTCATATAAAAGAAATATTGGCAGAAATTGAAAATGCAGGAGTGCCATCAATGATGTCCAACTCGTGCGGCTTGTATGTCTGTAATTGCACTTATTACAAAGCATTGTCGTATTGTATAAATAAAGGCATAAAATGTATGTTCGTGCATCTTCCATATTATGAAGGACAAGAAGGCGTTCCAGAATGTAAAGCTACAATGAACTTGAATTTAATGGTAAAAGCGATAGAAATAATAATCAAAACGATATGAGTAAAATAGAGAAAATTAAAAGAGGATTGGCTGTCGTGTTCGACGATAACCTTCACACCAAGAAATGGCACAACATAGTGGATTATACCATTATAGGTCTTATCATTATCTCCACTTTAGAAGTTTTCCTTTCCACATATAGCGGTATTGTGGAAAAATATGGTAAGTGGCTTAATTTTGTGGATTATTTCACGACGATATTCTTTACTATTGAAGTGAGTTTGCGTATCTGGTGCGCTGACCTTCTTGATGAGAAATACAAAGGCTTCAAAGGAAGACTGCGCTATTGTTTCTCGTTTTACGGATTTATAGATATAATATCAACATACCCATTCTATTTGCATTTCTTTATGAAGATACCATACGTAGCGCTCAAGGCATTTCGTATTGCACGTCTGCTTCGTGTTTTCAGATATATGAAGGCTTTCAGAATATTGTCGAAGGCATTGCAATCTAAAAAAGACGAGATGATAGTGTCGCTGCAGTTCTTGACCATCGTGACTTTAATTTTGTCATTTATATTGTTTTTCGTTGAGAATGAAGCTCAACCGGAAGTGTATAACAATGGATGGAGATCTGTTGTCTGGTCGTTTGCCCAATATATCGGCGACCCTGGCAATTTCGCTGACACTCCGCCAATTACATTCACAGGACGCATCATTGCTTGCATAATTGGTATCCTTGGAATTGCTATCTTCGCTGTTCCTGCCGGTCTTATCGGTTCTGGTTTCTCTGATGCGATGGAGGAGGAATCAAAATCGGAAGAATTGAAAAACAATGCTTATAGAATTAATGAATTTATGCTTGTTAAAAGTATAAAACGTGCTGGTGTATTTTTTCCTGCTAAAAATATCAGTATGGGAGATTTGCAATACGAGTTGGGATTATCTGATACAGAAATTATCAAAGCTGTTTCAAGTTCAAAAAATCTTCGTTTGAAAAATTTGGCTGCAGCTATCAGTACAGGACCTAAGACTGATATGATAGTCGTAAATCAGTTCTATGTAAACAATATCTATGGCTGCCATGTGGATCGCAACTCTTCCGTTACAATTGTAAATCCTCTAGGTAGGGGAGATAATGGTCTGAGTTTCTTTGACTGGCACTTGGCTAAACTTGGCGGTTTTAATTATGTCGCAAATGAGTTGTTTTCAAGGACACATGCTGACGCTGATAGACGTTGTAATTTCTATACTGTACAAGATGAGACAATAGAACATCCTGTATTCCAGCAGTTCGTTGATGATATTACTCGTGGCAGAGGTAAGAATGATTGGATTGTCGTAGTTGCAGGAGAGCAGGTTGTCAAGAATTCACCATACGACTTCCATTTTGAACTGGGAGGTGAGAAAGGTGAGACCTCATTTGATTTTGAAGGTTGTATCCCTTGGGATATTGCAAAAGTGAAACAGTTGTATGAAGACTTCACAAAGACTCTTGATGAGTCACTTAATATAAAGACAGATATGCATGTTATCCAACCTAAAGTTGCTCAGTATAACTTGGCTCGTTACTTGAAAACAAAAACAGAGGCCAATATTCTTTTATTGACAGTTTCGTATGATTTGATGGTATTTAAGAAAGAAGTTAATGAGGCAATCATGACAGCAGCACAGGTGCTTAATAGGAATCTTGAAACTCGTAAACCTCAGCAGTTGCATGTTGAAGATTACCAGCAACGTTCAGTTGAATCGGAATATTGGAAAAATCTGTATTTGTAATTTGAATTTATTGATAGGAACTATTACTTTATAGATACCAAGTAAAGATGCGTCAATGTAGTGCAGGCGCATCTTTTTTTATTCTTAATTCCTAACTCCTAATTAAAAAAAATGTTGTCCGTTGTCTGTTGTCCTTTAAAAGACAACAAAAGACAATTATTTTTAATTTCATTTTTTATACTTTTGTCACTGCAACAGCCATTTGAAAAAAATCGTTTTTATGTTGTGATAATTGAAAAAAAATTCTAATATTGCAACATAATTCGATAAACACAAGAGTGTTTGTCTTTCTCGCTGATGAACCTAGGAAATTCATTAACGGTAAGAGAGGACAAACTCTGTGCTTCAGTATGTACGCATATCATTATGTGTACCGCTTTAGCGTAGGCTGTTGCTTTTTTCTTTACCACGGTTTTCCTAGGACCTATCAGCTGAAAAAAGAATTGACGCCTACGTTTTTTTATTGTTTCTATAAAAACGTACGGCAAGGGAATATACCGAAAATACATAAAAGAGTAGGTGTGTATCATAATATTTATAGAGTGAAATACTTTATTGTAATGTTTCAAAATATTTAATAATTAAAAATAACTAAAATGGGTATATTTGATAAACTTAAAGATGTTAAGATAGACAAAGTTTTAGAGACTGCGTCGGCAATTGGAGGCTTGATTTCATCTGAAAAAAAAGATGATAAGGTTGACAAAATTATAGGGGCGGCATCTGCTATTGGAGGCTTGATTTCATCGACAAAAAAGACTGATAATAATAAAGAAAAAGCTGATGTGACTTGTGTAAATGTTGCTTCTGCTTCTACAGAATTAAAAGTTTCGCCTATGCAAGATATGAGAAGCATGCTTTCTGATATTCAAGTTAATACGTCTAGACCAGTAGCAATGGCTCTTAAGTCGCAGATTGAAATACTAAGTTTTGTTCAGTCACCGACAATGCCGAGAATGGTTATCGATAATATCATGTCTTACATGAACAATGCCTTGAAAACCTGTGAAGAAAAAGGACAGAGAGAAATATTACAGGAATCTTTTGTAGATTTATTGCAATGTTTTGTCTATATAATGGAAGCATGTCTTCGTTATGAAATAAGTCAAAACAAAGAAGTATCTGTAAAACTACTTACAGCGGCTGGTGATTTATTGGTTGATTCTGTTTCAACAGTAGTTAAAATGGCAGTAACGGATGGCAATGTGTTTAAGATAGAAAATGTATTGGTATCTAATTATGAGCATGAAAGTTTTTTCGGACGTCTTGTCCCTGTAAGTGGTAATAGTAAAATGTCTGAAAAAGTCCAAGAATTTTATAAAACATTAGAATATCTTTATGGCATTCTCGATAAATATGCAGAGGTGATAGGTGCTTCAATTCCGTTGCATGGCATGTTGAAACGTTATGCCGATGACATGGTTGAAAAATACACTATGGCACAATATGATTCTATCATGAAACAGATTAAAGCACAAGAGGCCAAAGACAAAGAAACGAACAAAGATGAAGATGATATATTGGATAAAGGAATGGAAATGATTGGTGCATTAGCCTTTGATCAAACAAAATTGATTTCTATTGGTGCTGGACTTGTTTCTAATGCGATAAATAAAGGAGTAAAGTTACCCGCAGAATCTGAACAAGAATCAGTCCAAGACATCAAACGTAATTTACAAAGTCAGTTGAAAGAATATGAAAATCAACTTGCAAAATACGATGCCGATATAGCGAGTATGAATGATGAGTTAAAATCATTGTCAATATTTAGGAAAGGTCGTAAAGATGAATTAGAGATAGATATTGAAATGGCCAAGATGAAAAGAGAACCAGTAGCAAACTCTTTAGCGTCATGTAATAAAAAGTTGAATATAATTACCGACATTCTTGAACAAGTTGAAAAGTATAGTTCGAATATTTATCGTATCGTTGATAAATTTGAATAAAAAGTAAAAGTTACATTGGCATTCACACTAGGAATAAAACCAAAAGCAGAACGTACAGCACTTATGTTTACAACAATGTCATCGATATTTTTTGTTGTAATAGCGATAATGAATCTTATCTTTGCTTTTGTAAACTTCAACAAACCGATATTTATTATTCTTAATGGAGTAATTCTGTTGGTTTACGCTTTGATAGCAAGCGGTATGGCAAAGGTTAATGAATAAACAAGATTACAATACAACAAGTAGGGACGCGATTGGTCGCGTCCTTTGTTTTTATTTCAAACTTTAAATTGTAAACTTGCCCAAATCTCCCGCAAAGCAACGCAAAGAAATAAAAAAAATAACAAAAAAACTCTGCGCCTCTGCGAGAAAAAATCGCATACCCAAAGTCCGTTGTCAGTTGACTGCCGAAGACACAAAAAAAGACGCCATCTTCCAATGACGTCTCCTATATCTTGGTAACTCGGTGTCTTAGAGTCTTTGTGTCTTTACCAAACAACCGCATCTCTATGCAATGGCATCGTCATGCAGCGTGCGCCGCCGCCACCGCGTGAGAGCTCGTTGCCCTTGAACGCAACAACGCAGTTCTTATAATCGTCAACACTGACTTTGCCTGATGCGACGTCGGCAGCTGTCAAGACTTCAAATCCGTGTCTGTGGAGGTTTTCTATTGTGTTGTAGTTTCTTTCGTAACCTAAAATCTTGCCAGGAGCGAAGGTGAAGAAGTTAGAACCGCTATGCCATTGTTCGCGGAGCATATTGTATTCGTCATCGCCGCCACAGAAGATTGGCTCTAAATCCATGCCGAGTTTTCTCAATGCCACGATGAGGTTTTCTTCTTCATAAATCTTAACCTCGCCGTTTTCGAATATCTCGTAATGTACTGTCTTGTATTTAGGATTGAGGATGACTGGCTTGAATACCATACATTTGTTGACATCCAACAATGTGAATACCATGTCGAGGTGGATGAATGACTCTGGTTCTAATGGTAATTCTTGTGAGATAAGATGTCTGTGTCCGCCTTTAGTCTTGAGGTGTTCTACCATTGCCAAGATACCTTCTTCGCTTGTTCTTGCGCCTTTACCGCTCAAGATGATGTCGTGGCGTGCCATCAAGACGTCGCCGCCTTCAACTTTTCCTATTCCGTTTGGAGCGTATTGCTCGACAGGGTTGACGGTCTTTACGTCAAAAATAGGGGAGTTGTTATAGATAGCTTGAAGGAGAATGCTTTCTCTGTCGCGTACTGTCGTTGCCATCTTGCTGATCATGATGTTGTCGTACATTGTGAATGACGCATCTCTCATGAAGAAGAAGTTTGGTGCAGGTGGCAATATATATCTTTCTTTGAAGCTGTCGTTTTCGAGACCTTCAATGAATGTTTTTGCTAAGTCGATGTTTGATAATTTGTCCAACTCGTCTTTGAGGAACTCTACGTTTTCTCTCTTGCAGATTTTCTCTACGAGTTCGTGTTTCAATTCTTGGTTTTTGAGAATGTCTTCTAGAAGTTCTCTTACTGTAAGAACATTTGTGACTTTCCTTAAAGTGCCTTGGAAATCTTTGTAGTCGTTATAAGCCTCACGTTGATTTAACATGTCGCTGAACAAGAACTTATGAGCGTTTTCAGGAGTCATGTGTTCTATTTCAGGACCCGGAGCGTGTAATAATACGCAATTTAATTTACCAATTTCTGATTCAACACAAGGTTTAATACGTCGGGAATAATCCATAAAAATACAATTCGTGATACAATTGAAAAGTGCTTTTTTATGCCTTTTCGATAACGTGTGCAAAGGTACGTTTTTTTAGGCAAAGAAACAATCCATTATTCAAAAAAAATTATTCTTCGTATAAGTCAATGAATTCGTAGCCGTTACCCATTGTGTCCAAGAATTTTATCAGGTCGTCTTTGCTGATGACGCATGTAGCGGTATTGTCGTTTGGATGGAAGCTAAGTCGCTCTGATTTAAGGAGATTCTTATCGATGTAAAGATAAACGTGATGTTCTTCGTCGTTGATGATTCCGAAAGGAGAGACGCTGCCTGGCTTCAGTCCTAAGTACTTATCCATGCGTGCTTCTGAAGCGAAACTCAACTTGCCTTGTTTCAGCCTTTGTTCTAGTTCGTGGATGGCGAGCTGCTTCATGCAGTCGAATATCACGAGGTAATGACGGTTTCCTTTATGGTTTCTGAAAAACAGGTTCTTGCAATGTGTAGAATCGAATTCTTTCCAATAGTTAAGAGCCTCTTCAATAGTTGGAATAGGAGGGTGGAAGTGAATGTCGAAAGGTATCTCCAATTCGTTTAGTTTGTCTACGACTTTCTTCTGTCTTTCTGAGAGTTGCATTTTTTTAAAATTGCTATGAGCTATGAGCCGTGAGCCATGGGCTGTGAGTGTTTATGCTCACAACTCATAGCTCATAGCTCTGTGCTTATTTATTAAAAATATCCTTGATTCCGCCTAATGAAGCGAGCATATTTGATGCTTCGTATGGCATGTATATGGTCTTGTTGTCTTTGCCGCTGACCATTTGTTCTAATGTCTGGATGTATTTTGTTGCCAAGAGATATGACGCTGGGTCTGTCTTGGTGTTTTTGATTGCTTCTGCTATCATGGCAATTGCTTGTGACTCAGCTTCTGCTTGTAAAATCTTAGCCTTTGCTTCGCCTTCTGCCTTGAGAAGTACCGCTGCTTTTTCTGCCTCAGCATTGTTGATTTGTGATGTCTTTTCACCTTCTGACTTCAAAATCGCTGATGTCTTTTCACCTTCAGCTTTCAAGATTTCAGCACGTCTGTTACGTTCAGCCTGCATTTGTTTTTCCATGGCGATGCGTACTGACTCAGGTGGTGTGATGTCTTGTAACTCGACGCGGTTCACCTTGACGCCCCATTTGTTTGTAGCGTCGTCTAACACAGCGCGAAGCTTAGCGTTGATAGTGTCGCGTGATGTCAATGTTTCGTCTAATTCCAACTCACCGATGACGTTACGTAATGTTGTCTGTGTGAGTTTTTCGATAGCGACAGGAAGGTTTTCGATTTCGTATACTGACTTGATTGGGTCAACGATTTGGAAATATAAAAGCGCGTTGATTTCTGTTGTTACGTTATCTTTTGTAATAACATTTTGTTTTGGGAAGTCATAGACTTGCTCTCTGAGGTCGATGCTGCTTGTCATGTATGACCTGCCTCTTTGGTCTCTGACTGCTATAGCTTTAGGGCGGTCGATGATAGGCCAGATGATGTTCAAGCCTGCAGGAAGTACGCCGTGAAACTTACCGAGTCGTTCGATGACTTTTGTCTCTGACTGTGGAACGACTTTCAATCCATTCAATGCAAATATTATTACGATAAATGCAATGATTCCGAAGATAATTAATGAGCCCATAATGTTTATTTTTTAACGGTTAATATAATGCTTTCGTTTGATAAAATAGTGACTTTTTCACCGACTTCAGCCTCGCCGTCGTCTTCCATGCGTGCTTTCCAGTCGTCGCCGTCAATCTTGACGCGTCCGTATCCGTCTTTCTCGATTTTCTCAGTGACCACAGCCTTGCGACCGATGAGGTTGTCCATGTTGGTCGTTACGCTTTTGTTTGCTTTTTTGTCCATAAGTTTTAACACTAAAGGACGAACGAAGATGAATGCGAGGAACGTTCCTATTGCAAACAATCCGACTTGCCACGCTGTGGATAATTCAAATGCTGAACCTACGGCTGAGAATAGACAACCGATAGACAGACATGCGATTGCGAAACCGCTGGTGCAGATTTCGATGATGAAGAATACGAGGGCTGCAATGACCCAATAATGCCAAATTTCCATGATATTTGTAAAGTTTATAGTTAATTGTTTAAAGTTTAAGGTTTAAAGTTTAAAGTTTATAACGTAGTAATGTAGTAATGAGTAACGTAGTTTAGTTTGTTCTAGAGTTCTAGAGTTCTAAAATTTTAGAATTTTAAAATTCGTAATGAGTATCGCAAATTTAAAATAAAATTATTGAAAAAACAATGGAAAAAATTAAAATTTTGAACTAAGGCTGTTGAAATTTGAACTCTGACACTGACAACAAACATTCAATTATGCATTATGAATTATGAATTGTTTCAGGGCGTTCCGGCTCCGCTTCGCTCCGCCGTCGGGCTTTCCGCTATATCTTTGCTCGCCAAACCTGGGTCGGGATCTGGGAACGGGACCAGGAATTGGGAATGGAATCAAATCTCGTTCCCGTCCCCGAAACTCGTTCCCGATTTGCTCGCAAAGGATGCCGCTCCAATCCCTAACGCTTTTTTTAGAACTCTAGAATTCTAGAACTATAAAATTCTAAAGTTCTAGAATTCTAGAGTTTTAAAGTTCTACAAGTATAAGATTCCTCGCATTTCAACAAGTCTTCCGGTGTTCCTTCAAAGACGAGATTGCCTCCTTTGTCGCCGCCTTCTGGTCCGAGGTCTATAATCCAATCTGCCGTCTTGATGACGTCTGGGTCGTGTTCGATGACGATGAGGGAATGTCCATTATTAATTAATGCTTCAAAGGCTTTTAACAGCTTGTTGATGTCGTGGAAATGGAGTCCTGTCGTCGGCTCGTCAAATATAAATAAGGTAGGTTTTTCGTTAGTGCCGTTTATCAAGAAAGAGGCGAGTTTGATACGTTGTGCTTCACCGCCACTCAATGTCGATGATGGCTGTCCCGCTTGGAGGTATCCGAGTCCTACGTCTTGTAAAGGCTTCATCTTCGCAATTATACGTTCGATGATGGTCTTGAATTCACCTTCTTTGTTTTCTTCAAAAAATGTCACGACTTCATCTATACTCATATTCAAGACATCGCTGATGCTCTTGCCTTTGTATTTGATTTCCAAGGCGTCTTCTTTGTAACGGCTTCCGTTGCAGACGTCGCATTTCAAATAGATGTCGGCCATGAATTGCATCTCTACTTTCAATGTGCCGCTGCCCTGACAGTTGTCGCAGCGACCACCAGCAACGTTGAATGAGAAATATCCTGGCTTCAAGCCGCGATTCTTGGCAAGTTTCTGCTCGGCAAAGAGTTGTCGTATGTCATCAAAAGCCTTGACGTAAGTCACAGGATTTGAACGTGATGACTTCTCAATAGGATTCTGGTTGATATATTCTACGGCTTGTATCGCCATCAGGCTGCCTTGTATCTTGCCGAAAGAACCGACCTTGTCAGACGTTCCTTCAAAATGTTTCTTCAACGACTTGTAAACGATATCGTTGACTAATGTCGATTTTCCTGAACCGCTGACGCCAGTCACGACAGTCAATATATTTAAAGGTATCTTGACGTTAATATTTTTTAAGTTATGCTCCATGCAACCGACAAACTCGATGGCGTTGTTCCACTTGCGACGTCGTGTCGGGACGGGGATTTCTTTCTCACCGGAAATATATCTCGCCGTCATCGACCTCCTGATATTATCAGTGTCAGAGTCATTGTTCATCATATCATCAATCGTTCCTTCAAAAACGACTTCGCCGCCATTGACGCCTGCGTATGGTCCGATGTCGATGATGTGGTCGGCACTGCGTATTATCTCTTCGTCGTGTTCAACCACGATGACGGTGTTTCCGATGTCGCGTAGTCTTCTCAATACTTTGATGAGACGTTGTGTGTCGCGTGAGTGCAAACCGATACTTGGCTCGTCTAAGATATAAGTCGAGCTAACTAGACAGCTTCCCAAAGAAGTTGCAAGGTTGATTCTCTGTGACTCGCCGCCTGAAAGCGTATTGGCTGCACGGTTTAATGTGAGATATTCTAATCCTACTTCAATCAGGAAGTTGAGACGGTTGCGGATTTCTGTCAAGAGACGTTCTGCAATGTCGTGTTCTGCTTTTGTCAAAGTGAGATTGTCGAAGAATGTCTTTAAATCTAACAGCGACATCTCGCATAATTCGCTGATGCTCTTGCCGTCAATCTTCACATAGTTGGCTTCTTTTCTGAGACGCAATCCGTTACATTCCGGACAAGTCGTCTTGCCACGATAACGTGACAGCATCACACGATATTGAATCTTATATGATTGTGCTTCAACTTCTTTGAAGAAGTCTTCTATGCCTCCGAAATATTTGTTTCCTTCCCAAAGAACGTCTTTCTGTTCTTGTGATAATTCATAATATGGCTTATGAATTGGGAAGTCGAAATGGCGTGCATTCCTGATTAACAAGTCTTTCCACGCGCTCATCTTATCGCCACGCCAGCAAGCTACAGCGTTGTCGTAAATAGATAATGATTTATCCGGAATCACGAGGTCAGGGTCGATGCCGATTATATTGCCGAAGCCTTCGCATTTCGGACAAGCTCCGTAAGGATTGTTGAAAGAAAATAGGTGAGTGGTCGGAGTCTCGAAAGTGATTCCGTCGGCTTCAAAACGTGACGAGAAAATATGTTCGTCGCGCGATTCTCCATTGTCAACCAAAATGATACAGCTGTCGTTTCCTTCGTAGAAAGCAGTCTGAACGGAATCTGAAATCTGCGGAATCAGTTCGGCAGTTTTGTCGTTGACTTTCATCCTGTCGATGAGAATCCTTACATTATTAATATTGTCGAAATTCTTTTCTTTGATGAAATCCTCGATTCTCACCATCTTATTTTCGATGAGGAGACGATTGAAACCTTGTTGAAGAAGAGTGTTGAGATGTTCGTCTGTTTTTCTTCCTTCAGGAATTATTATCGGCGACAAGATATAAACGGCGCGGCCTTTTTGCTCCAAGATGAAATCAATTACATCGTTGATTTGGTGGCGTTTCACTTCGACGCCTGAGATAGGAGAGAAGGTGCGGCCGATTCTGGCGTAAAGAAGCTTGAGATATTCGTAAATCTCGGTGCTTGTTCCCACCGTCGAGCGAGGGTTGCTTGAGTTGACTTTCTGCTCAATCGCGATGGCAGGAGAGAGACCGGAGATGAGGTCGACATCGGGTTTTGTCATACGACCTAAAAACTGACGGGCGTAAGCACTCAGACTCTCAACATAACGACGCTGACCTTCAGCATAAATAGTGTCGAAAGCCAATGACGACTTGCCCGAACCAGACAATCCCGTTATGACAACGAATTTGTTTTTAGGAATGCTTAAACTGATGTTTTTTAAGTTGTTAACCCTTGCACCTTGTATGTCGATATATTCTAACTTCTTCATTAATTCAATAAAATTTTACGCCGATAAAAAAGTTTACGAATTTACAAAAAAATATTTGTTCGTAAAAAAAAGATTATTATATTTGCAGAACTTTCTACGAAAGAATTTTTAATTTATTGTATAACTAAAAAATAGGAGACGCTCTATCGAATAAACTTTACTCTTAATTGTTAAAATAAGAGAAAATGTTAGAAATATTAAATGACAAAGAATTAGTCGAAAGTTACAGAAACGGTAACGTTGCTAGTTTTGAATTGTTAGTTGAGCGTCATCAGAATAAAGTTTTTTCGTACATCTTAATGCTTGTCAAGGACAGACAGCTTGCAGATGATATTTTCCAAGACACATTCTTAAAGATTATCCGTACCATCAAAGCTGGTGCGTATAAGGAAGAAGGTAAGTTTATCCAATTTGCGATGCGTATCGCTCATAACCTCGTCATCGACCATTTCCGTAAGTCAAATCGTTTGCCAATGGCGGATTCTGTCAATAATGAATACAGTATCATCGATAATTTGAAATACACCGACCGTTCTATAGAAGACGAAATGATTGAGGAACAAGTCTATAACGATTTGCGTAAGATGATAGACCTTTTGCCAGACGAACAGAAAGAAGTTTTGAATATGCGCATGTATGCCGACATGTCGTTCAAAGAGATTGCCGACGCCACTAACGTAAGCATTAACACTGCTTTAGGAAGAATGCGTTACGCGCTTATCAACCTGAGAAAGATGGCGAAAGACTATAATTTAACACTTGCGTTAAATAATTTTTAATATTGATAAAATAAAGTGAGATTTTGTTGCGTTAAGTAGGCATAATGAAAATTAAAAATGCCTATGGATATAAAATCTACACTTTATTTTACAACAGAGAACACATTAGAAAACCAAATCAGAAAGACTCTTAAAGAGACTTACGCCAACGAGAAGCCAAGCAAGAAAACCCTAAGCGCAATCATGAGCTTTGCGGCTTCATACGACTGCGTGGATACTAAGATTGGCAAAGTAGAAATGATGTTTAATTAAAGACAACAAAGTCGCAAAGACACAAAGTCGCAAAGAGTGTGACTCTGTGTCTTTGAGTCTCTGTGTCTTTGAGTCTTTAAGTATGAGCCGCGGTTTTGTAAAAGAAGGCGATCAGGAAGAAGTTCCTATGATTTTGCCGAGGGCGTTTCTGCCTTCAGGTGTGACGAATTATGTGACGCCCGAGGGTCTGCGACTTCTTCATGACGAGATGGAAAGTCTTAAAGAAGAATGGACTGCCGCAGGCTCCAATTATGTGACCAAAAACTATCTCGACGCCAAGATGCGACTTTTAGCAGAGCGTATCAATACAGCGGTTTTAGTTGACACCACGAAAGCCAATCCCGATGTGGTGAGTTTCGGGATGTACGTCAGATACAACGACAAAACCATCCGTATAGTCGGCGTTGACGAAGCCGATGCCTCCAAAGGACTGATATCATTTTTATCGCCGATAGCTAAATCTTTGATAGGGAAGAAGAAAGGCGATAAGTTCGAGATTAAAGTGCCTCGAGGAACAGAGACGATTGAAATACAGGAAGTGGCGACATTTATAAGCACAGAGCTGCAAGCCCTGAGCCCTGAGCAAAGTACGGTCACTGAGACTGTCGAAGTGATAAAGAAAATAGTTCAAAGTCCGCAGCAAAAGTTCAACGCTCAAAAGCCAATAGCCAGTAGCCAACAGCCAAATTCGCCTTCGACAAGCTCAGGCACCAATGCGGTTACAGAGCATGTAAAAGTGGCCCAAAGTTCAACGGTCAATAGCCAACAGCCAAAGTTGCCTTCGACAAGCTCAGGCTCCAATCCGGTCACTGAGCCTGTTGAAGTGGCCCAAAGTTCAACAGCCAATAGCCAACAGCCAAAGTTTAAAGTTCAAGACGCTCCAACGGATTTTCTGCCGCTTGTCAACGAGCAAGGCAACATAGTCGGTCGTGCGCTTCATTGCCAGATACATAATGGTAATAAGGTGTTACATCCGGCAGTGCATCTGATTGTCATCAATACAAACAAAGAAACAGTAGGAAAATATTGTTGGCATGTAGCCTTCGGCGAGACAGCAGAGAAGACCTTGAAACGTAAGATTGCCGACATCACATCCGGCAGCATAAAACCAAAATTCAAGAAACAATACATAAGAAAAGACAAGAACGAGAAAGAATTAGTTTCTGTCTTTACAGTTGTTTCCGACGCTGATTTCCTGCCATCGCCAGATGACAAGGAATGGGAGAAGATTTTTGAGAGGAGTTTTTGAAGACAACAAGTTTTTTTAGTTAGGAGTTAGGAGTTAGGAGTTAGGAGTTGGGAGTTGTTTTTGCTTTGAGCTATGAGCAATGGATAATTCCTTTGCGTCTTTGCGAGAGAATTCTTGGGAACGAGTTTTGGGGACGGGGATGAGATGTTGGATGACGGATGCTATGCCCTGAAAGGGCGAAACAAATATAGGATAAGGCAACGCCTTGTTAGTTAGGAGTTGGGAATTATTTGTTTAATGCTCGCGCCTTGGAGATAGTAGCCTCCAATGCGTTAGGGCTTGGAGCGGCATCCTTGGCGTAGCATAGCGGAGCAAAGATTTAGCGGAAAGCCCCACGGCTTCGCCGGAACGCCCAAAGAAAGACAACAAGACCACAAGACTACAAGTTTTAGTTAGGAATTAGGAATTAGGAGTTGTTTTTGCTCTGAGCCATGAGCCGGAAAATGATGAAGAAAACAATATTGTTGTAACAAACAACAACATTCGTAGTATATAATAATAACAGATTAAAAAAACTTTGCGATATTTGCGTCTCTGCGAGAAATAATAAATGGAAATATCACCAAAAAACAAATAAATATGAAAACAGTTGAAGAATACGCAAAAGCAGGAGAACATCACGATATTATGGATGCCCTCACATTATTGACGAAAGCTTATATCAGCCAATGCGGTGTCAGTCTGGGCACTAGAACCGTGATATATTGCGCAGCGGAAGCTTGGCAGGAACGATTGGCGTGGTTAGATCTGCTGCTATCGAAAAAGGCGAGGAAAGAACCTTTCATAAATCTGATGCCTTTGATTACTGATGAATACGATCCGGAAAAGTATGACAGATACGATATAGCCGGCATGAATGAAGAAGAACTCTTGAGTTGCTGTCGTATGATTGCTATAGAAAATGAATTCGATGAGGCTACCAAAGAAGTGTTATGCTGGGGACTTTTGAAGGTAGTCGAAGAAGATGAACCGCTTGAGATAGAAATAGAAACGATGGCATCCGACGGGACATTGCTGAAAGGCATCCTTCATGAACAAGAAATAGGAGATACTAGCGTGACGATGATGAGTCCTTATGAAGATGTCTATTTAGTGAAACGAGAACTATGCCGTGACGCGAAAGAAATACTCTCCCAAGGATATGAAGATTATCAGCGACTTCAAACATTAGAAGAGAAAGTCAGGGCTTTGCATCCCCAATATCTAGAGGAACTCGCCAAAGAGGAAAGCAACTGGAAGAAGATGTTCGTGTTTTGTAAGGTTTATAAAGATTTGATAGGAGAGATCGTTATCAGTTCTCCAGAGGATCTGTTCAGGGAATGGTACGGCCTTAAATTTTATGATGTGTTAATAGGTGAATTGATTTAGTAGCTAATAGCATTAATCAGTATATTTGTATCATTAATTCGTAAATCTTTAAAATTAAAAGTATGGCAAAAATCAATGTAAATCTTGAAGCTTTTTATGGTTATAGTTGCGGAGGTCACGGACATGCCTTCGTTGCAGAACGTGTAGGTTTAGATTTAGATGCCTGCAGAGATGACGAGGTCGATTATACAATCACATTTTAAAAATAGAGTTTATGGATTCTACAGAAATATTTTATCACGGCAGCTGCTATCTCTTCGATAAGTTCTCCCTTTCGTTTCTAGGAGCAGGTGAGGGCAAGTCGAAGTTCGGGCACGGCATATATATTACCTCGAGTTATAAGACTGCCGTACTATATGCCACAAAGGCGGCGAGTGCCAACGGCAAAGACTGTCGCTATGTCTATACCGTAGAAGTGCCGCAGATTACCGACGATAACCATATCTTCTCGTGCAAGCCAGTAAATGCAGAGATTGTTAGTCGTGCAGAAAATGCTATAGGCGAGACGATTCCAGAGGAAGTCAAGGGTGCTGGGAAGTATTTCCGTAAATATCTCGGCAATCTACTTACGGGACAACGTGCTACCGTAAAGAAGATGATGTCTAAGGCGGATTCCGCTGCCGAGAATGCAGCATCGGAATTCCTGAATAAAATAGGTGTCGTATATCTCGCATGGCCGCATTCGCAGACTAAACCCGATGGCGATACTAATCGCGCCGTACTGAACGAAAACGATATTCGGATTATAAAGATTGAACAAGTTGAACCTGACAAAAAAATATAAATAATGTACTATCCTGAATACGACAAAATTGAACGATATCCTGCTGAGCAGACTATCGGTTTTACTTCTACAGCGGCAGAGTGGGGCATATTCTCCAATTTCGCCAAAACACCGATGATGGTCAACGGCATTGAGTTCGCCTGTGTGGAGCAGATGTTTCATTACATTCGTTTAAACAGTGAGACTGAACGTGCAGAATACCTTAAACTCATTCCAAACCTGAAACTGAAGATGAAGGCGAAGACCTTCGAGAAACGAGGCATTGAACGACAGGATTGGAAAGGCATCGCTGTTGATGTGATGCGCTTCTGTCTTAATCATAAATATCAGAACTCGGCGGAGTTCAGAAAGGTATTGTCGGATAGTGAAGGGAAATCTATCGTCGAGGATGAGAGCAACCGTAATAAGAAACCCGATTCGTGGGGAGCGGTGCTCGATGCTGAGACTAACGAATACTACGGCAAGAACATTATGGGACGATTGCTGATGGAATTGCGTGAAAAAGGTAAGTTGGAATACCAATTGCCATCTGATATTCACATTTGTGGAAAACCAATATTAAAGACATGAAATAAAAATGGCAACGATATAGATGTTAGTTGTTGCATCGAACAGGAAATATCCGTAACTTTGTAGGCATAAACACCCGCCAGTATGAGATACACTTACCTTTTTACACAAATAAGTCGTGAAGAAAACGGCAATTTAGTTCCTGTAACAGATAAACCAAACGAATTCATATTTACTTTCGGCAAGAAGATAGAGACATTTTTGGATAGTCCTGATAATACTGTGCTCTTTACAAAGGATATGTGGAAAGAAAATCCCGCAACGAATAAAGAGATTTTGCCGTGCGTATGTTTTTCAGTACCGTCAAAAAAAGGATATCGTCGCCCGCTTGTAATGAGTAAAGATGCTGATAAGAGAGCAGGCGTGTATAAATACGAACGGGTGTATGAAAATGGAATCAAGGATGGCGAGTATCTTTCCGAGGATTTAAGTCTACTGATAGGGATATTTGTGAATGGAGTTAGGGCTATGAATGATAAGACGTTGCCCATTTCTTTGGACGAACTTAAAAATGCCAATGTTAATTATCTGATGTCCTATATTAAATCTTACGTATATGAGCAATTGCTGCAAGATAAAGATAAGTTGGGCAAAGCAAGGTCTGATGACTATCTTAAAAAGGTGTTGGAGACCCTCTTCTCTTTAATACCAGACACTATTATTGAGAAGTTTGACAAAGGATTGGAGGCGCATGACGAGATAAGGGCAAAATTGGAAGGTGTTCCAAAAGATGATACCGCTACATACAAAGCAGTTCTGAAATCACAGAACTACTTTGAAACTGTTGATGACTTCAATTTGTTTGTCGTGCTCCGTGATTTCATACTGCTTGTTAAGAACAATTTCAATCATCTTGTTTGGGCAATGTATCGTTCTAAGATAGGTCTGGTCTCTCTCAAAAATGTAAAGAAGCAATTAGGTGATATTTTCGGATTTGTGAGTAAGGTTCAGGACGACTATGAACTGAAGGACAAGGATGAAATCCTTAAAGTAATATGTGGAGGAGACAGATATTGTAAAGATGTAGAAGGTTTCCTGAGGAAAATCTACAAGCAGTTTGAACCAGCGAAAATGGACAAAAGGTCTCAGGCAGCACTTTGTTATAAGTTTATGAATGAGTGCAATCTCAAATACTTTGGCAGTAAATTCAAGCGTAATGGCCAACCGTATCGTCAAGAGCAATTCAGAGATTTATGCTTGCGATACTGGGGAATAGAAGAGAAGAACACTTATAAACTTAACAAATGTGAGGAGCAAATGAAGAATTTTAGTTCCCCTTTGTACGACAACGAGATTTGGGGTCCAATGAGAAAATAACCCCAAATCCCCTGATAATTCCTGATAGATTCCCCGATAAATTCCCCTAAATATTTTTTTATCGTTATCTATCAAATAGTTAGATAAATAAATACACCCTGTGCAAACAAAAGTTGCACAGGTTTTTTTGTTTCCGCACTTTTGTATCGCTTTGCACTTGGTGCGGATTCACACACTTTTTTGTATATATCCATACCGCAGTTGTGAAGAAGGAGTTTGCTGAAAATCCTGAAAAGAGTAGGTGTAAACTAAAACTAATAATGTTATGTATCATTTCACATTAAAATTCGCAAACAAGTATGTAGGTGCTATGTCCTACGGTTATACTCTAAATGTTTCATCTTCACGAATGCTTCCTGACAGAGAAGATATTAAGAAGGCTTTAATCAATGCAGGTTTCTCCAAGTATGAGGCTGAACAATTCTCTTATCCAAATTATTGGACTAAATAAGAATTCGCGTCATAACAGGAAAATAGATAAAGTAATATAACAATATAATTATGGATATCTGGCAATTTTTATTTGGTTGGATGGACGATTTTCTTGACAACCTACCCAAGCGATTCGGATGTGCTATTTTTTCCTTAATAATCGTAGAGATTATGGCTGTGCTTTGGTTTCTCGTTGCTTTATTCTCAGCAAGTGGAAGAGACAAAGTATGGGAATGGACAAATAGTGTTATAGAGTGGCTGAATGAAAAATTTGATTAAGTCAGACCGCTTGAACTATTCCATCCTCGTGTAACTGCACGAGGATGTTTTTTACACTGAAAAAAATAAAAATATAATATTATGACACGATTTGAATCTGATGTTTTTGATTTTGTAGAATCAACCTTAGGTATGGATGCTGCGATAAAAAATTACCGTTTCTGGGCAAATGTGGCGTTGAGATTTAGGTATATGAGGTATGTTGCCACACTTCCTATTGAATTTGTAAAACTATTCTGGAGAAACTTAAAAGAAAAAGGGGGGATTTTTAAATCACCCCTTACTTTCTCTGAAAAACAAACGGAAATTAAATAGTTAATAAATAGAACCCACCAAACCAATTTCAACGTATGAAAGAAATTCAGAAACGGATGAATTTTGAAGAATTCAAAAAGACATCATCAAAACCAATAAAACTATTGACAAAAAAGGAATATTATGACAATGTTTATTTGGAATCAATGAAAGATTATTTCGGCGATGATGTTCCAAATTGTGTGTATGAAGCAATAGAATCAGGAAACCATAAAGACTATATATTTGAGGATTTGAAAACACGCGAGATAATTCCGATAAATGCTTCTGACGCAAATGATTTGGTTTATGTTAAGAATTACGGAAAACTCTATTATTTCAGCACAGGAGAAAATGCTAATGAGATAGAAAAAACAGGTTTGAGAAGCAAGTCGGGAGAATGCGGATGTTTGCCAGAGCGAATTTACGCTTACGCATCGTGCAAGAATCTAAATAAAATACCTGGCATATATGATAAAATAAAATCATTCGTGGATCCTGTTGAGGCCGAAAAATATGGAATTTATATATATCGGATTGATTTGGAAAAATCTAAAAAAGGCACATATATAAATTTTTACGCTGATGATATGATTGACTGCGAAGATGCCGTCTATACATATAACAACATTCCTCCTGAATGTTTGAGGTTGATTGATATAGACCATACACTGCAAAAATACCAATTAGAAACCTGCAATGAAGTTGCTGATGCATTAATAACCTCTTTGTCTGATTTCAAAACCATTTTTGCAAGTGATTTTAGTAAAAGTATGACGAAACATTGAATGAAAAAACTTCTATGAAAGAGAGTCGTAATATGTTGTATAAAATGGCTGTGGTCGGTTATTTCACCACCTTTAAGAAAAATGGTAAACAGGAGTTACCTAAATTCAAAGTGTTTGTGTGTGATGATGAGTTTGCTATTCCACATATGCATATATGGGATGACGAAACCGATGGAAAGAAAATACA
>JAZQYR010000005.1:0-2226 GCA_045633585.1 Bacteroidales bacterium | reverse complement strand
TCATCAAGATAAATACTAAAGAAGGAAATATTGTAAAACGAATTATTAAGCAATGAGCTATGAGCTTCGGGTCTTGAGTAATTGAAATTCCTCATTCTATATTGCCCAAATCTCAAAGCCCACTGCTCACAGCAAAAAAAGAAAATTATGAAAAGAACATTACTTCTTACATTAGCATTATTATTATCAGCATCTATATTGGCCCAAAACAGATCGACTCTTCTTCATGAATCGTTCGAAAGCAAATCATTACCTAACGGTTGGTCGATTGTTGGAGGTGGCAACAAAAACTGGAGCGTTACAACAACAGACAAAGCAGGAGGCTCTCCTAACGAACTTGATTTCTTCTGGAACCCAATCTTCGAAGGCACCTCACGCGTGGCAATGAAAGCCATTGATTTGACCGGTATCTCCTCTATCGTGGTGTCGTTCAAACACCACCTCGACTATTACTCAAACACATGTACAATAGGCGTGGCAACATCTTCTGACAATGGCAACACATGGAACAGCGGATGGTCACAATCTTACGACAAATCAGGAAAATACGTCGTCAATGAAGTCATTGAGACTGCTGATATGGGTAAAGAAGAAGTGTTAGTCTGCATATATTTTGAAGGCACAACAAACGACATCAACTCATGGCAATTCGATGATATTTTAATCTTTAAGCAAGAAGAAATAGACGCCGAAATATTAAGCATCAACACTAATGACAAATTAGGCAACGGAAATCACAATATTTCATTTACCATAAGAAACTTAGGCAAATCTGCCATCACATCTTTCAAAGCCAAATACCAAATAGAAGGTGAAAGTAAATTTGTAGAAGAGACATTCAACACCAATATTGATGTTTACGCATCAGAAAATTTCATATTTGAAACACCGATGTTCATCAGCGTAGGCGAATACAAGTTAAACGTAGAAATAACATCTGTCAATGGCAATAACGACCAATACACAGGTAACAACGTAAAAGTCAAGGATATAGATGTTAAGCTCGGTTCATGCCAAAGAATTCCTATGATAGAACACTTCTCAAGTTCAACATGTTTCCCATGTATCTTCACAAATAAAGACATGGATACCCTCACAGAAAAAAATCCTGGCAAATACACTTATGTCAAATATCCTATGAATGGACCTGGTGTCGGTGATCCTTATTACACATCCGACGGAGGCACAAGAAGAACTTATTACAATGTCAATACCGTACCTATGATTTTCCTTGACGGTGGTTTGAAAACAGAAGACCCTATTCCACAGGAAAAATTAGACAAAAGCTACAGCACAGCATCATTCATCGATATAAGAGGAAGTTTCAATGTAAATGAAACCGACAACACAATCACAGTCATCGCCGACATATTCTCTTATACTAACATTAAAAACGTAGCAACTTATATTGCTGTCAATGAGAAAGCTACAACACAAAACATCGGTTCTAACGGCGAGACAGAATTCCATCATATCTTGATGAAATTATTAGGATCAGCTAATGGAAACAAATTAAATCTGGAGTCTGGCAAATATCAACGTCTTGAATTCACCTTCGATATGGATACCACTTTCATGGAAGAATTGAACGACCTTGAAGTTGCTATTTGGGCCCAGAATCCTTCTACAAAAGAAATATATAACAGCCGCTTCGCTTACGACTACTGCGATCACGTTTATCCAGCACGAAACTTAAGCGTCACAACTATCGGCGACGATCCTAAATTAAAATTCAGCTGGGATGCACCTGAAGGCAATACACCAGACGGATATAATATCATCATCGACGGGGAATGGGTCGCAGAAAAGGTCAAGGATTTGAGCTTCACTGACGAAGCTTCTGTACTGAATGTCTATGACGGTTTAACACACTATGTAGAGATTATAGCTGTATATCCAAACAACAGAAGATCAGTAAGTTTGATAGGCGAAATCAGCGATATCGTAAATGTAAACGAAAATATTGACAATCAATATAACATCTACCCTAACCCTGCTAACGACAGACTTCATATCGAAACAAAAGCAGAAATAGAAGAGGTTGTGATTTATGATGTTTATGGTAGACAACATTCAACAGTCAACGGACAACAGTCATTAACTATCGATATGTCTAAATTGAATACTGGAATTTATTTCATCAAGATAAATACTAAAGAAGGAAATATTGTAAAACGAATTATTAAGCAATGAGCTATGAGCTTCGGGTCTTGAGTAATTGAAATT
>JAZQYR010000004.1:0-1667 GCA_045633585.1 Bacteroidales bacterium | reverse complement strand
CGCTACAGAGCGTAGTGAACAAGGTATTAAAGAAGCTTTGTTTGCCCGTCGTACGGCTGCCTTGTTTGATGGAAAGTTGGTTGGTCGTCCGGAATACTTGACGAAACTGGTTGAGGCTTCATTGAAAGTTCGTTTGATTTCCGGCAGAACCGTTGAGGTGACAAATATTTCTGATATCCCATTTGAAATTACTTGTGGAGGTAAGTTGTATTTGTTCCCGACACGAAAGACCGTTCGTATTACAGTTCCTAAAGAAGGTGCATTGGTTGTTGAAAATTGTTATATAGGTCTGAAACAAAAATTGAGTATTCCTTATGAATATTGGTCTACAGCTCTGTAAACCTTCAATGACTTAAAAAATCCTGTTGCTTCGTTTTGTTTGCGGAGCAACAAGTTTTTTTAGAGATACTTTTATATCATGTTTTATTGGATGTCACTGGGCTTGCGAACTCTTTTCACTGTTTTGACGGTTCTTTCAATCCGATATGTTAGCGGAAAAATAAGGCTTCCTGATACCGGTTGATTATCCATGGTGGCAGGCAAGAACTCATTTGTTTGAAAGATGTTATTGGCAGCCTTGATGGTCGGCTCAATAAGTCCCTTGTGGGTTGTTTGCAGGACTCTGACTCCTTTGTATTTCCCTTCCTTGTTAAAAGTTACTTCAATATAAATTTCCCAAAGTCCTTCTTTCTTTAGCAGATGAAAGGGGAATTTGATTTCTTTGCTTAAAAGTTGTAGAATCGTTTGTATTCCCATATGTGAAGTGGGGGCTACATAAAAGGGACTATTTCCTAATAATTCGCCTTCTTCCGAGTAAATGGTAGTTGCTGTCGCTATTCCTTTTGTATAAATGTCCCTTCTTTTAATATTCCCGTTGGGGTAATATTGTATGAGTAATCCCTCCAAATTCCCTTGTTTATATGCACAGTTTACATGTGTTTTTCCGTCAGGATAATAGAAAGTAGCTGCTCCCAAACGCATGTTTTTGTTGTAGGTGCATACTAAACTGTCTTGCTCTGATTGATGGAACTTATAGCTTGTTTTTCCGTGTAGGATTTGTTTCTCCGGTGTTTTTTCAAATTGCTTATATTGGCTGACACGCGTCAGTATACTGTCCATTGTGAAGAATTTTACACTTTTAAGTTCTCCTTCTTCTTCGATTAAGGCAAACTCAATCGCTTCTTGATGGTTTTTCGTAAATTCAGATTTATCATTTAGATAAACGATGTTCTGCGCATGTGTAAAGATAAAGAAAAAACTATATAGTGAGAATAGAATGAAGCGTTTTGTCATAATTAGGGATTTAAGGTTTTCTATTTTGCAAATATAGTATTTCTTTATAAAAAAACAAGGGGATATGTTTGGCATATCCCCTTATAGATCAAGATCTTCAAAATTATTGACGGTAATTGTCAAGCTGTTCTGCTGTAAACTTGCGGATGAAGTTGAAGTGCTTTTCAATTTCAGATTCTGCATAGTTTACATAAACCAATGCCGACTTGCTGAACATTTCAGGAGCATTGGTGGCATCCTGGATAATCAAGTGCGACATGATACATACTGCTGCCATTTCGTACAAGCGACGAGCTACGAAGTCGAGCAATTCCTGGTTGGCTGCTTCCTTTACTGCATTGGTACAAGCGTCAAACTTGCAAGCCATGCTCTTG
>JAZQYR010000003.1:0-1911 GCA_045633585.1 Bacteroidales bacterium | reverse complement strand
TGAACATCGGAGTAAGGAGAAAGAAATTCGTAAAGTAAGTATAATAGAGTTTGACGAGAAATGGTTCAACGGCAAGCAAGTCCTTTGCTTTGACGATATTATCACTCGTGGACATTCCTATGCCAACTATGCCAATCAATTAGAATCAATGGGAGCGAATGTAATAGGAGGTATGTTTCTCGCACGGACTCACTATAGAACAAATGTATAATGAAGAAAGAAATTAAATTTTGCGAGGCAGCTACAGCTGCCTTCACTGGTCATCGATGGTACGATTCATCACGTAAACAAAGTGTCATAGAAAAACTAGAAGGTTGCGTGCGTGAAGCGTATAAAAATGGCATTACAAACTTTATCTCTGGTATGGCCATCGGTTTCGACTTGTTGGCAGCTGAGCTGGTTCTATCATTGAAGCAAGAGTGTCCGGCTATAACGTTGACGGCTGCGTTGCCATTCGGTGAACAAGCTTCGCGTTTCAATGAACGTAATAAGAGCCGTTATTATAAATGTTTGTCTCAAGCAGACGATATAGTGATTCTAAGTAATGACTATACAGCTAAGTGTTACCTTGAACGTGACCGTTTTATGGTGGAACATTCTTCATTACTAATTGCGTGTTACGATGGGCGTAATAAAGGCGGTACTTTTTGGACTGTCAACTATGCAGCTAGGATAGGTAAGAATGTGATAAATATATATTAACCCTTAATAAGTTGATTATGGATGATTTATTGACTTTAATACTGATTGTAGTGCTATTTAAAGTGCTCAAACCGATTGTTAAGGCTATTCTTCGAGGCATGGGAAGCTCGGAGAATGGCCGTGACAAATAATTTTAAATATTCTCTAAATAACGTTTTCCGAACCACAGGAATGGTTCAACGTTTGCTTTAGGACATTGTTCTATCGCTGTTTCAACAAATTGTTCAAGTGTGATAGAACCAATCTTGTATTGGTATTCAGGAAGAAGTTCGTCCTGTAGCGAATGTACTTCTGCATCTGTTGTTGGATGATTTGCCGGGCTTAAAACCAATGAATAACATTCATAGGCATTCTCTTTTATCCTATAGCATTCAGAGAGAAGAAAATTCCTGTATATTTGACTGATTTCCTTCTCGTCATTTATCAGAGCCAATTCTGCTTCGGGTTTGAAATATTTGAGTTGTCTTATAAGTTTCTTTTGGGATTCTTTGTTGCGTGCACTATTAGAGCCAAGAACATCAGTGTATTTTGTTTCTATTGCAATAAAACATGAATTATTTTGTGAATCAAAGAAACGAACTATGGCATCCATTGCAGTTTTGTCATTGAGGTAGTTCTCTATGTCTTCATGAAGATATTCAAGCTCTATCTCAGTGACATAAGCTATATCAAATTGTGGAAAAATCGTAGAAAATATGAGTGAGACTGCATCGTTCATTCTTTCTTCCAGCATATGTCTTAATGGACAGAATAAATTGAACGCCATCGGCTGGCTTGATAATAGATTGTTGAACAGACGATATTCATCTATTGTTTCATTCTTTAGCTTTTTCCTTACACGCATTTTTGCATAATCAAAGGTGTACCTGTCAACAAAGTTCTTACCGGTGACTTCTCCGTCTTTAATCATGCTTATTTGTAGATTTTTCGATGTTTTCCATGGACCTACGCCCATAGGTTCATTAATACTTTCTCTAAACCTGCTTTGTTGTAAACGGCATTTTGCCGTAAATGCAGAGACGCTATTATGAGTCTTGGGTCGATTCATATCTTTAATTGTTATCGTTACGTTTTTTGATTGGTCCCTGATGTCTGCCTCTGTTGAGTTGGACGCCATGACGATTCAATACACGGAAGACGCTGGTTCTACTTTTATACCCACTGACTTTCCAAATATCATCTATGGAGTGACCAGAGTTATACATGTTG
>JAZQYR010000002.1:0-1521 GCA_045633585.1 Bacteroidales bacterium | reverse complement strand
CCATTGGCCATAACAAATCCAGCATCGGCTGCTTTTTGGATACGATTGCGTGATGAGTTGACCAACCGTTCAAAAAGATACTTGTCGATGCGCACCTGTTTCTGCCCTTTGTCTACTACCACCCGGAAATGTTCGTACAGTTCCGCCGGGTTGTCGACTATCGGCTCAAGGTCGTCCAGATTGTCATCTAATTCATCTATCAAGTCTTGCATTTCTTTATTCGCCTTTAAAACCAAGATTCGTCTATAACAGGATTTTCTCCTTTAGGTGTGCCGATAATCAAGGAATCAGTGCTTAAGGAGTCTGCCTTCATTTCATCGTCTCCGATAATCAGGGTTAGAACTGACTCTCTAGGAATTTTCTCTCCATTAGTCAGCTCTTTTTCCAGATACTTTACAGCATATACCCAATCCTTTTCTCCGCTGATGATTTCCGGAGCGGTAAGTTTGAAACCTAATGCGCGAAGTCTGGCTTCTGCTTGTCGGTAGGAACTATTGTCTATAATGTCAGGGATAGCGACTTTCGGCATTTCGGCGGTGTTGATTGTCAGATATACGGTTCTTCCGGTCTTTACTTTGGCACCGCTTGCCGGTTTTTGATCAAGGACAGCTCCGGCTGGCATCCCCTTGACAAAATTGGAATCAACGACAACTGTTCTGAGGTTTTTCTTGCCGAATTCAGCCTCGGCCTGTTTGAGGGGAAGACCTTTTACATTGGGGACGATGATGGATTGTCCATGATGGGTATAGTCATCCAACCAGTGAAGCACTCCGAATATAATGCCAATGACTACAATAGGCATTGCTATCAAATTCAGCCAAAAGGCGCGATTCTTCTTGAATGAAAAGAAATCTTTCAGTGAAATCATGTGTTAATATGTTTATTTGGTGTCAAAGATACGAATAAACGAGTGAGAAATATGAAGTTTACTTCAATATTTTTCATGGTGAGTGCAAGTATCTTCGATTTATCAAAGATATTCATGAAAAATAAAAGAGGCAAAGCTTTAAACTTTGCCTCTTTTATTTTATCAGTTCTGATGGATTACTTCTTTGTTGTACCATTGTATTCATCAGATACAGTCAATTTCTTACGACCTTTTGCACGACGGCTTGCCAATACGCGACGACCGTTTGCTGTTGCCATTCTTTCACGGAAACCGTGTTTGTTTTTTCTCTTTCTGTTAGAGGGTTGGAATGTTCTTTTCATTGCTATATACTATTTTTATGTTATTATTCACCGTAACGGGCTGCAAAATTAGTGACTTTTTTGAAATAAACAAAGGGAGAAGCGATTTTTATGCTTTTCTTTTTGCGTTTTTTACTGATTTACATTACTTTTGCACCCGAATTCAAGATGAAAACGAGAAAATAATCAGATTAATAATCAAATATAAGCGAAAAAATTATGATTAACGCTCAAGACATTAAAATCGGAACAGCTATCCGTATGGACGGCAAATTGTATTTCTGTATTGACTTCTTGCACGTAAAGCCAGGTAAGGGTAACACATTTATGCGT
>JAZQYR010000001.1:0-29019 GCA_045633585.1 Bacteroidales bacterium | reverse complement strand
ATATATAGTATTAGCAGTATTTTCAATGGTATTGACATTAGGTCTCAACGCACAAGTTGGAAGTTACACACCATCATCAAGCGACGGATTCTTCAGGTCTAACGACGATATAGAATATCGTGAATATTCTGATTGGGGCGATATGCCAAGAATATTCGGTCACGGATTGGAAAAAAACCAAAACGCTCCGTTAGGTTCAGGATTATTGCTCTTAGCAGGAATGGGATTAGGATACGGCGTTAAGAGAAAGTTGAAAGATGAAAATTGAAAATTTTGTATGGACGCGATGAATCGCGTCCGTACAGGATTGTTATAATGGATGCGATTCATCGCGTCCAATTGCAGAGACGTCACATTGTGGCGTCTCTTTGTTTTTTTGTCAATGGTTGTCAGTTCTACGTTCTTAGTTCAAAACTCCTTCCTGGCAGGTCGAGCGTCTTCTTGCCACAGGAATCCGTCAAGGTATTCCATATTGTCTTTCACTTGTTCGAGAGGGTATAGTGTCTCTTTTATGTTTTTGAAATATTTGATATTTGATATCTGTCTGTTTTTTATTCTGATGTCCATTTCTGCCGATTGGGAGAAGTTGATTCCTATCAGGCTTCCGTCGTCGTCGCGTAGCCAGTAGACCGTTTCGGCATTACCTTCGTTGAACATATTCTTGATGTCGTTGTTTTTGAAATACGCTGTGATTTTCTTTCCTTTCACCTGGTTGAATCCGCTGATGGAGTCTTCTTGTATCACGAAGGCGTTAGGGTACATCAGGAGGTTTTCTATGGCTTGTTCCTTGACTTTTATGTTGATGGAGTCGCCGCTCATCTGTGAGCCGTCGGCCCAGATGACAGGCATCTCTCGCATATATATCATAGAATCGGCGACGACATAATGCAGTGAGTCGCATTTGCCTTGTATGTCGTTTCTGAAGAATCGCACGTTATAGAAAGCCTTGATACGTTGCAATTCGTTGCTGAGAGTGTCGAAGTATACGTACATGGTGTCAGCCGTTGCGAACAAGGTGTCGATGTCTTCGTGGTAGATGGCTTTTAGCTTGTCTGTCATCATGCATTTGCCGATGTTGCGCCACATCTCCGCATATTCACCTGTCAGGATGGCCTTGTATGTGCTATCTTCCAGTATCACATCGCTGAGCGCCTTGGCGTAGCCAGTCTTTTTGTTGTAATACATGGTGTCGGCTGTCATCGACTGCTCCTTGTTTTTTAAGGTGGCGCGTCGGTCGAGGTAGACGAAGTCGGTGATGGTGTTATACCAGCCATAATTACCGATGAGAGTGTTTTCTTTGTTGTAAATGTTGGTCGGACCATAGAAATACATCATCTCGTTTTCGGTGTCATATACCAAGGTGTCGGAGATGATTTTATAGTCGGGCATGGTTCCCACTACGTCTTTTCTGAAGTAAAGCACTTTGCTGTCGTCACGGTAATAGCCTTTCTTACTTACGAGTTTCTTGTCGTTGCGAGTGATGGTTCCTTTGTTGGGATAAGTGGCGAGATGAGCGACTCTGTCGTAAGTCATGTATTGTGTTTTCAGGACTGTTGAGTCGTCTTTTAATATCACGTCGTGGAAGAGTTCTGCGAATTTCGTTTCGCCGTTATATTTCAATAATTTACTATAGATGTCGACGCTGTCGTTGACGTTGATATGGACGTTGCCGAAACCGTCGAAGAACTTAGTCTTTTCGTTGTAATATGCGCTGTCGCTGTAGAAGTATGTGGAGTCCTGACGCATCACGACATTGCCGATCAGACGCTGCACATCTCTTCCGATACGCTCGTCATAATCAGCCTTGTCGGCATTCAGGATATGGATCGTTGTCTTCTTCTGCGCAGAAACGACACTGGTTAATAGTAGTAATATTATTAGTATATAATGCTTCATTTTTTCAAGTCAACAGACTTTCTTCAGGGTTCTTAGTTCTTAGTTCTTAGCTCTTAGTTCTTAGTTCAACCTTAAAATACGCTGAGTTTTATCTTCTTAGGATTTTCTTGTATTTCTTTCAAGATAGATTGAAGAGTAAAGACGGCTTCGTTTACATTATAATATAATGAGTCATCTTTGACGAGGAGACCAGCGCTGCCTTCGCCTTCGTTGATGCCGCTCAGAAGAGTGTTGAATTCTGTCAAGCAATTTTCTAAAGACAATACCAGATGATTGTAATCTATGTTTTTCAATGAATCGCTGACGACGCCGAAGTTATCTGTTATAGTCTCTAAGTTATTAACTACCATTGTGAGTTTACCGTCTTCGCTGTCAACGAGTTGTTTCAGGTCTGAAGATATTGTTTCGATATTGTTCATTGAAGAAGCGAGGCTGCTTACGCCGCTGTTGATGTTATCTTTAAGTTCTTGGTTTAACAATTCGTTAAGATTTGTTGTCAATTCGTTAAGAGAACTCATCAGTGAATCCAGTTTGTCTTTGAGAGGCATTATTGTCTCGGTCACCATATTCATCATTCCGTTGTCCAGTTCTGCCATGAGGGTGTCGCCACTTTGAGCGAAGGTGTTGGAGTTGCCTAGCATAAGGTTGAGGCTGACAGAACCCATGAGGCTTGAAGAAAGTTTCACAACGCTGTTGTCTGGTATGTTCAAGTCGTTGTTGGTGGTGAATTCCACTACGATAGAGCCATCTTGTCTTGGGTGGAACTTTAATGAGCTCACTGTTCCCACCTGCATTCCGTTGATGGTGACAAGGTCGCCAGGGAGCAGGCCTTTTGAGTTGTCATATACTGCATAAAATTTGAATTGGTTGTTGAGTATTGATTTGCCTTTCAAGAAGTTAAATCCCCATACAAATAAAACCATAGCCACGATGAACGACACTGCGATCAGGATGGATTTTGTTCTGTCTTTCATTTTATATCTTTATTTTAATTTATAATCTTTTTCCATTTTTAAAACTAACGACGAAAGCGCTCGTATAGCCTAATGTCTTCACTTTTTTGCAATATTCATCGGCTTCACTCTTTGTATAGAACAATCCGGCCGTGTATTTGTATTGCCCGTTATGTTCGTAATAGTCGACGTTGTTTAAGCCTTTATAATGTTGAGCAGGCGCGTCTACTTTTCTGCTTCTACTTTCAATCTGCACTTTATATATAATCTTATCCTTGTCAGCGTCAGAGTCTGTGTCAGCGTCAGAGTCAGTGTCAGAGTCAGCGTCAGAATGTTCTTTTTCAAAAGCGTCTTTATAGTCGCGGAATGCTCTGAACAAAGCAGATGCGATATATGTTTGTCCGTCGGCGGAGCATAGGAAATTCTCTTCGCTAGGGTTGGAGATGAAGCCTATCTCGACCAATACTGAAGGCATTGCGGTCTTGTAAAGCACGAGGAATCCTGCCTGTTGCACGCCTCTGTCTTTACGTCCGACTCTTTTGACGAGTTGGTCTTGTATATGTTCTGCGAAGTTGAGCGATGCGTTTTTATATTCGCTTTGGAAGAAGTTGAGCATGATATATGCTTCAGGGCTGTTAGGGTTAAAGCTGCCGTAGTCTTCTTCGGCGTTGTCTTCGTATAGTATTGATGCGTTTTCGAGTTTAGCCACTTCGAGGTTAGCTGCGTTTCTGTGTTCTCCCATCACGAATGTCTCGACGCCGCATGGTTGTGTGGAGGCGTTGGCGTTACAGTGGATAGAGATGAAGAGGTCGGCGTTTTTCTCGTTGGCTATCTGTGCTCTTCTGAGGAGCGATACGAAGGTGTCGCTGCTGCGAGTGTATATCACGTTGACGTCGGGACAGTTCTGCTTGATGTAGTCGCCGGTTTTCTTTGCGACGCTCAAGGTGATGTCTTTCTCCCTCGACTTCGAGCCGACGGCACCAGGGTCTTTGCCGCCATGTCCGGCGTCGATGACTACGGTTTTTATTTTTCCTCCTTTTTGGGCTTGAATCTCATTGCTGACGCCAAGGTTCAAAATCAGAAAAAGAAAAAATAAAATGAATAGTTTTTCGTTATTTGCTCGCAACTTAAACATAAGAAACGTATATTTGCAGATAATTTTTTACAAAAATAAAAAATAAATTGTTGAGGAGTAGGATATATAAATATTTTATTGTTTTTTTCTTTTCCTTCGCTTTGTTTATGTCGGGTTGCAAAACCTTGGACGTGACAGGTGAAGTTAATGAAAACCAAGACACTATAAAGTATGTCGATACTCTCGTCAACGATTCTTTATCCGAAAAAAATATATCTTCAGACAGCCTTAAGATTGATACCATTTCCGCGCATAACGCCACCCTTGACACTGTGTCTGCAGGCGACACTCTCGTCGAGCAGGGTGCGAAGCAGGAACCGAAACAGCTTTCATTTATCGATGATAAGATAGAACGTTCGTGTAACGACTCCACCATTCAGGATTTTAAAAACAATAAGATTTACTATTACGGCGGTGCCAAGGTGGTTTATGAAGACATCACCATCGAGGCTGAGTTTATAGAATTCGACTTTGAAAATCGCACCGTATTCGCCAAGGGTCTTCCCGACTCGACGGGCAAACTGTATGGCACGCCGGTGTTCCTCGAAGGCGACCAGACATATCATTCCGAGACGATGAAGTTTAACTTCGACACGAAGAAAGGTATCATCACCAAGGTGTTCACCGAAGACGCCATGGGTTATATCCACGGGTCGAGGATCAAGAAGATGGATGACAATACCATCCATATCAAATCGGGTTCATATACCACCTGCAGCAATCCGGAGCATCCTCATTTCGAGTTCCATTTCGGCAAGGCTAAGGTCATCCCTGACGATAAGATCGTGACGGGACCGGCGTATTTCAAGCTGGAGGAGACTCCGCTGCCCATCGGCGTTCCTTTCGGTATCTTCCCGAATTCGAAGGGGCAGCGTAACGGACTCATCATACCATCGTGGGGCGAGTCGGCTAACAGAGGCTTCTACCTTGAAAACGGAGGTTTCTATTGGGGCATCAACGAACATATGGATTTACAGGTCGTCGGTGATATCTACACTCGCGGCAGCTGGGCGGTGAAACCTACTTTCCGCTATAACAAACGTTATGCTTTTAACGGTTCATTCTCTGGTAGTTATGCCGTTAACAAGATAGGCTCTAAAGGCTCTGCCGACTATAACGAAAGCACCGACTTCAAAGTGCGCTGGGTGCATAAGCAAGACCCTAAGGCAAGACCGAAGTCGTCGTTCTCTGCCGACGTATATATCGTTAGTTCCAACTATAACAAGTACAATGCGATATCGTCGAATGAGTACTTGAGCAATACCTTCCAGTCAAGTATCGCCTATCAGACGAGCATAGGAAGTCTGTTCAACTTCACTGCCAATGCGAGCCATAGCCAGAACACTCTCACACGCGTCATGACGGTGACTTTGCCTGAGCTTACCCTTACCATGAATCGTGTTTATCCTTTTAAGAATGTAGGTAAGCCTGGAAAGAAGAGATGGTATAAGGACTTGTATGTCAGCTATACTGCCAATGCGAAGAATTATGTCAGCATGGCCGATAGCCTTTATTTCAAGCCAGGATGGCTCGATAACTTACAAAACGGTATACAACACAGAATTCCTATCACTATGCCGGTGAAACTGTTCAAATATGTCACATGGACGACATCGGTGAATCTAGTCGACAGGATGTATTTCAGATATTTTGAGAAACAATGGGTTAACGACACGACGATGCCTGGTGGAGGTTATCTTAAGACAGACACCATCAATCAGTTCAGGAATGTCTTTAACTTCGATGTGTCGAGCACGATGACGACGAAGATTTACGGTCAGGTCAATTTCAAGAAAGGCCCGATACGTGCTATACGACATGTCTTCACGCCTTCTATAGGATTTTCTTATAACCCTGACTTTTCTAAAGATTTTTGGAATTATTACGATACATACTACGATGCTAATGGCGTCGCGCAGATGTATTCGATGTTCCAAGGAAATATCTATGGCGCGCCGCCATCGGGCGAGGCAGGACGTATCACATATAGCTTCGGCAATAACCTGGAGATAAAAGTGCCTTCGAAAAAAGATACCATCACCGGCGTCAAGAAAGTCAAAATCATTGAAGACCTTACTTTCAGCGGAAGCTATGACATCGCAAAAGACTCACTCAACTTCTCGTATCTGTCAATAAGCGGTAGAACGACATTGTTTAAGAATTTATCCATCAGATATTCAAGCCTATGGGATCCATATATACTTGATTCCGCTGGCGTTAAACAACTCAATCAGTTTGAATGGGACGTCAACAAGCGTTTGTTCAGAAAGAACAGCGTGTCGTGGAACTTTAGCTTGAGCTATTCGTTGAACAACGATACCTTCAAGAGAAATAAAGGCAAAGGTTCACGTAACTCCGCTACACGACAGTTCGAGTCGTCGCCATTGGCGTCGGATCAGGAGATGCACGACATACGCTCCCATCCGGAGGATTATATTGACTGGTCGACGCAGTGGTCGCTGTCACTGAGCTATAACCTTACCTTGTCGAACAATCTCTCATACATAAATTATCTTTTGCAAGACAATAGAAAAGTCATCCAGACACTTGGCATCAACGGTAATGTCAACCTGACACCTAAGTGGAAGGTCTCTGTGCAGACTGGATGGGACTTCGAGTTGAAGAAATTGTCATATACCTCTTTGACGATATATCGCGACCTGCATTGCTGGGAAATGCGTTTCAACTGGATTCCGATTGGAACATATAAGAGCTGGAACTTCCAGATTAACGTGAAAGCCGCAGCACTTCAAGACCTTAAACTTACAAAGAAAAAGGATTATAGGGATAATTAAGAGCTAAGGCTATTGAACTAAGGATGTTGGACTTTTTTAAGTTAATGTGTATAGTTTAGAGTAGCGGAAAAGGTACAAGTGTACAACTATCAACTTTTTATTATTCCAGGAAAAGTGTGACTTTATCAACAATTACGTGTTAAAAACAAACTTTAATAATTCCTTGTTTTATAAAATAATTCTTTTAAATTTGCAGGTAAGAATTGACGGTTATGAGAAAGTTAATTTTAACATTGCTATTATCAGTATTTTGTGTTATTGGTGCTTATGCTCAAGTCGAATCTGATTTTGAAAAATTCAAGAGAGAACGACAAGAGATGATGGATGCTATGTCGCAGAATGATAGTCTCTTTTATGAAAATTTAGAAAAAGAATACGGCAATTATATCAAGGCAGAGAAAGAGGCTTATGATAAGTTTATCAAGGAGATGAGCGCATTGTGGGGCGGTGATAATGTAGTGGAAAGTACTGATAAAGACTGGGTTGAATATACCGATAACGGACAAAGCCGCAGTATCGTAGATTTTGAAGAAGGTGAGGCTACGATAGAGATTATAGTGTCTCCGGAAGATAAAGTGGAAGATAAAGTCGAACAGAAAATCAAGGAATTGATAGTAAGCAAGGGCACGACAAAAGACTATGACTCTTCAAAAGAGGAAGCCGTTCCTTTGCAAGAGACACCGGTCCTTGAAAATCAAGTGCAGACTCCTTCGGGCGAGGTGGTGACAGAACAGACATTGGATGAGGGTGTAAAAGAAATAGTACAGGACGCCGTGATAGAGAAGAAGGAAATCGTTGGCGATGACGGCAAGACACGTCAGGTCGTCACCGTGAAACTGGATCTGGTTCCAGACCATATCAAAGTGAGAGCCGAGAAATATAAAAACGAAGTAGAGAAATATTGCGCCAAATATGATGTGAAACCAGCGATGGCATATGCAGTTATGCAGACAGAATCGGCCTTCAATCCAAAGGCAAAGTCGCATGTGCCAGCTTATGGACTTATGCAGATAGTGCCAGGATCGGCAGGCAAAGACTGCGCTGCAAGTCTGAAGAAAGGATTCTCGAAACCAACAGCCAACTATCTTTATGAACCAGAAAATAATATAGAGATGGGTGTCCATTATCTCTATCTCCTGAAAAAACGTTACTATACAGAAGTGACAAATCCTGACAGCCAGGATTTGTGCGTCATCGCATCATATAACACAGGTGCTGGTAATGTGTCGAGAGCGTTACGCGGCGACACTAAAATATCAAAGGCAATACCGCAGATAAACGCAATGTCATACGAAGAACTATTCAGATATTTTGAGAAGAACTTGCATCCAGAGACACAGAATTATATCAGAAAAGTTACAGAACGTATGGAGAATTTTAACGAATGGATGAAATAATGTTTAACTAACTAAAATAATAAAAAATGAAAAAAGTTATCGCAACAAAAAATGCACCAGGTGCAATCGGCCCTTACAGCCAAGCTATCGAAGTGAATGGCATGTTGTTCATCTCAGGTCAGATTCCAATCAATCCTGCAACAGGCAACATCGTTGAAGGCGGCATCTACGAACAAACAGAACAAGTCATGAAAAACCTTGAAGGCATCTTGACAGAAGCTGGTTATACTTTCGACAACGTCGTTAAATCAACATGTTTACTCAGCGATATGGCTAACTTCGCAGCTATGAATGAAGTGTATGGAAAACGTTTTACACAAAATCCTCCTGCAAGAGCAGCTTTCGCAGTAAGAACACTTCCAAAAGAAGTTCTCGTTGAAATCGAAATGATCGCAGCTAAGTAATCAAATAAAACCAATAATATGAAAAAGTTAAGTTTTGTGGCTTTATTGCTATTGACCGTCATCATGACATCATGTAACGGTTTAGGCGGAGGAAATGGTTCTAATATCGACAAGTCTCAAATTGTGGGAAAATGGATGACTGCCGATGAATTGTATTTCGAAGTCTATTATAGCGATGGCACAGGAAAAGAATGGGATCTCAGAGATGATGTCACCGAAGAAGAGGCTTCAAAGTTCACTTGGGAATTTGATGAAGGTGCAGAAGACAAATTCTTCAAATATTACAAAATGGAAATCAGCGATGCCGTTGTGCCTCAGTACTGTAATATTTTGGAATTGACTTCTTCCAAATTCAAATATAACAACGAAGGACTTAGAGCTACTTATGATTTGATTAGAGCGTATTGATATGAAGAAAGCACTGAAAATAACACTGATAAGTTTAGGTTCCTTGTTGGGAATCGTATTGATGGCCGTGACGGTTGCTTGCTGGATTGTGGTGACTCCGGCTCGCTTAACATCAATAGTAAAAAAACAAGCGCCTAACTTCATCACCTGCGACTTCGATATAGAGCGCGCCGACCTCACGGTTTTCAAGTCCTTCCCTAAAGTGGGATTAGAAATAAATGATGTCGTGCTTGTCAATCCGATGGACGGGAATCCATCCGACACGCTCGCCTATATCAATGAATGTGTTGTTTCAGTGGATATCAAAAGGTTCCTTAAGGAAAATCAAATCATTATCGACGAATGTAGACTGAACGGCGGTTATGTAAATGTCTTTACCGACAGCCTCGGAAATACTAACGTCGATATTTTCCCTCCTTCACAAGCTGATACCATAACTGTAGAGGAAAGCTCGGAGTTCACTTACGGAATAGACTTGGTTTTATTTAAAATCAATGACGTATCTGTAAAATACACCGACCTTACTCAAGGTATGGCAGCCGACATTAATGGGTTAAATATGTTGGCAAAAGGCAAAATGAAAGAGGAAAACATTGCTGGCAATGTGAGCGTGTCGCTTCGTGATATAGCTTATCAACAAACGACCGACTCATTGTCAATGGCTGTGAAACTTAACGACTTAAAATTAGAAGGAGATGCTGTGATGAATGGCGATGATATCAACGCCGACATCGATGCATCTTCTTCTCTTTTATCTTATCAAAGCGCCGGTCAAATGGCTGAGTTAAATTCTTTTAACTTCAAATATAAAGGCGACTTCAATGATTATGATATAATAAAAGGTAATGTTGAGTTGACTGTCAACGATTTGTCTTTTGTTATGGATGAAGAGCAATTTGTGAATAATGCCGACATCAGAATGATAATGCCACTTGATGCTGCATTGAGCACGATGGATATTGAACTCGGAGCGTCACAATTGTCTCTCAATAATATCATCATCGATATGATTGGTAAGGTCTCAATGCCTAACGATGATATCAATGTCGACATGAACTTAAAAACCAATACCTTGATAGTAGAAGAGCTCATCGGAATGATTCCAGTCTCGATGCGCGAAGAATTGCTCGACGGCATAGATGCAAGAGGCGAACTCCAACTCGCCGCTGATGTGAAAGGTGTCTATAACGAGACCTCGATGCCTGTCGTGAATGCTGAAATTGAATATAATAAAGGTATAATCTCAATGCCTGAGATGCTGCCTTACCCTATAACAAATCTCAACACTTCAATAAAGGCTGACATAGACCTTAATAATAAGTCGGATGTTTATGTCAATAGATTGAATGCCAATATGTCTAAGTCATCATTCTCTTTGTCGGGAACGATAAAAGACGTGATGGATAAGATGTATTGTAGCCTTAGTCTTAATGCAAATGCTGACCTTGACGAACTCCAAAGCTTCATCCCAGAAGATATCAAGGCTAGCGGTAAGGTGAAACTGAATGCTAAAGCTAATGTCAATAATTATCAGCTTACTAACATGGATTTCACCAAGGCTAAAGTCAATGGCAGCATGCAATGGGACAATATGAATGTCTTCTATTGCGACACTATAAATGTTAAAGCTGATAGAATTGATTTGACACTTTCTTTACCTAATACTGCTTCTCAAGACTTGACAAACAGTTTGGCTGCCGTTACGATAAGCGGAGCTAGGTTGGATGCGACGGTGTCTGATATGATAGTGGCTGGCCTTAATGACTATAATATCAAGGCACAGGTTTCCAATATCTTAGATGAGAATGTCCCGATGGCTGTTTATGCCGATTATAAATTCTCAAGAATTGACGCCACTATGGATGATATGACGGTCTTCACCAACAACCCTAAAGGAAGCGTCGCTATGTTTATGAAGGAAAACGGCGAAGATGCGTCTTATATCGCTGTTTATGACGGTGATAGTCTGTCGTTTGCTATGGGCGAGGAGATGAGCTTCGTTACTGAAAGACTTGGATTTAATGTGTCGGCTGATTATGACGACGATCAAGAAGATATATTGTTGCAATGGAATCCTCATGCAGGAATACAGTTGGATAAAGCTGTCTTCTCAATGAGCGACATACCATTGCCTGTATATATTCCTTCTATTTATTTTAAATATGATACAACAGGTATCGACATTCATAACAGTAGCATCGTGTTGGGTAATTCCGACTTCGAGTTACAAGGTAAGTTCGAGAATGTCGATGAGTTTATAAGAAAAGAAGCCCTTTTGAAAGGTAATCTCGACTTCACTTCTCATTACACCGATGTTAATCAGCTTATGGAGCTCTTTAATGGCATGGGTGATACTACGGTAGTAGCTGAAGAAGAGGTTGTTGATACAACAGTCGTTGAAGAAGACAATCCGTTTATGGTTCCTCTTGGCGTTGATGTCACCTTGAATACCAAGATAGAGAAGGCTGTCGCTGGTGAAATGAACCTTGAAAACATTGGTGGCGGACTCACTGTTAAAAACGGTGTGATGGTATTGCAGGAGATGGGCTTCACATCCAACGCTGCTACCATGAAAGTCACAGCGATGTATAAGTCGCCACGTAGAAACCATCTCTACCTCGGCTTTGACTTGCATCTCCTTGAAATAGACATCGCTGAGATGATTGACATTATGCCAGAACTTGACACTCTCGTTCCTATGTTGAGTTCTTTCGCTGGCAATGCTGAATTCCATTTCGCAGCAGAGACATATCTCAAATCTAACTATGAAATGAAGGTCTCTACCTTGAGAGGTGCGACAGCAATCCACGGAAAAGATTTGGTGATACTTGATAATGCTACATATAAGAAACTTGGTCGCTTGCTCGGATTTAAAGACAAGGAACACAATCAGATAGATAATCTTAATGTAGAGATAACTGCTTTCAAGAACGAAATCGATGTCTATCCTACACTCATCACGATAGATAAATATCAGGCCGTCGTTGGCGGACGTCATAACCTTGACATGACCTTTGATTATAAGTTAGGAATGTCGAATCCATGGCCTTTCAGACGACTCGGAATCGTGATAAGCGGTAATATGGACGATATGAAATTCAAACTTAAAGGCAAGAAAAACCTTGGCCTTGAACTTCCTGAAGACAATAAACAAGACGCACATCTGATAGAAGAAACGTTGAGACTCAAGAAGTTGATTTATGAATCTTTGAAGTAATTAGTAATTAGGAATTCAAAGTCAATAGTCAGTGTTCAGAATTCAGTGTTCAAAGTTAATTAATATAGGTATTGGCAGCGTGTTTATCATAGCTGCCATTCTTAAATTAATATCCATAGACGAATTTGAAATTTATATCTATAGCTTTGACATATTTAGTTTCCTTATCACAACATTCGTTTCAAGAATAATAATCGCTGCAGAGTTCGCATTGGGATTGTTATTGATTCTTAACATAAATTATAAATTCGTGAGACGAATAACGTTGATAGCATTGGCGTTGTTCACCTTATTCTTGATATATGTGGCGATATTCCGTCAGGATAGCAACTGTCATTGCTTCGGAGAATTGATAGAATTGAATCCTTTAGAATCAATCGTTAAAAACTTAATTTTGATATTGTTGCTTTTGTTAAGTCAGCGGTCAGCTATCAGCTATCAGCTATCAGCTATCAGCTATCAGCAGTCAAAAGTCAAAAGTCAACGGTCAGAGTCAGAGTTCAGAGTTCATCGCCCAAAGTTCTTGGTTCTTAGTTCTTCGTTCTTCGTTCTTTTAGTCTTCATAATCTCTCCTCCTGATTCCATTTATAAGATGATTTATTCTACAGAAAAAGAGGTAAGCAGCATCGACTTATACGAGTCTTTTGATGAAGTGGTGAAGATTGATTTCAAGGAAGATGAGATTGTTTTTGACAGTATTTCTGTTTTTAATATGGATGAGGAAAGTCAGCTGATTGCGATTGTAAGTTCCGGTTGTAAGTATTGCAGAATAGGACTTAAGAAACTATCGCTGATGATGAATAAGGAAGACATTACGCCAGATAATATCGCTGTTTTTATCTGGGGAAGTCCGGATGGTATTGTTGATTTCCGTTCCGAAACCATGACGGAAGACGTTGCTTATTGGCACATCATGCCGAACAAAGCCATAGAAATCACTTATGGCAGATTTCCTATATTTATATTGTTAAAAGAAAAAGACATCATCAAAATCGGAGACTTCCGGGACCTTGATGATGCCTTTGTTAGAGCTCTAAAATTCTAGAATTCTAAAATTCTAAAGTTCTAAAATTCTATTAAGAAACCACTTCGCAGCTGATTCCGTGTTCACGGATCATATTTACGATAGTGTTGAGTTGATTCATATCTTGAAGGTTAACGCTGATAGTGATCATGGTCTTACCGACTTCAACCTTATTTGAAGAACGTTCGTGGTTGATTTCGTTGATATTGACTTTAAGACCTTCGAATATAGAGAGTATTTTCTTCAACTCACCTGATTGGTCAGGAACGATGACTCTGATAGTAGCTCTGAGACCTTCTTCCACCATACCTTTTTCGATGATTTGAGAAAGGATTTGCATGTTGATGTTACCGCCGCTGATGACAGGAACGACGTTCATGCCTTTGAGGTTAGCCTTGTTGTACAAAGCAGCTGCCATTGAAGTGACGCCTGCTGGTTCAGCAAGGATCTTAGCTCTTTGTAACAAGAGGTAAGCTGTGTGAGCTATTTCAGTGTCAGTTACGCTTACGACGTCGTCAACGTATTTTTGGATGATGTCGAAAGTGAGAGAACCTGGAGTCTTCACAGCGATACCGTCAGCGATTGTAGATACTGTTGGTAAAGAAACGACTTTGTTAGCTTCGCGAGAAGCGACCATAGAAGCAGCGCCAGCAGCGTTAACGCCGATGACTTTGATTTTAGGGTTCATTTCTTTTATTGCCATTGCGATACCAGCAACGAGACCGCCGCCGCCGATAGGAACGATAACAGCGTCAACATCAGGTTGTTGTTCAACGATTTCAAGACCGATAGTGCCTTGGCCAGCGATGATTAATGGGTCGTTGAAAGGATGTATGTATGTTGCGTTATGTTCTTTGATATATTCTTGAGAAGCGATAGCTGCGTCGTCGAAAGAGTTACCGGCGAGCACTACGTTAGCGCCGTAACCTTTTGTTGCCAACACTTTCAAAGGAGGAGTGAAGATAGGCATGAAGATAGTGCTTTGCATACCTAATTTTGTTGCTGAGAAAGCGACGCCTTGAGCGTGGTTACCTGCAGATGCAGCTACAACGCCTCTTGCTTTTTCCTCTTCTGATAAGTTTGCTAATTTGTTATATGCGCCTCTTAATTTGAAGGCACCTGTTGTCTGCATGTTTTCCAACTTCAAGAAGATGTTGGAGTCAGACATTTGTGAAAATGACTTAGAATGGATGATTGATGTTTGCTTAGCAACGCCTTTCAATGTGTTACGTGCAGCAACGATGTCGGAAAACTTTAATGTTGAATCCATGACAGTTTAAATTTTTTTTAAAACACAATGGCCACAAAAAAAGCTAACGACCTTGGTTTAAGTCATTAGCTTTAGCCAATTTTGTGGAGCATATGAGAATCGAACTCATGACCTCTTGACTGCCAGTCAAACGCTCTAGCCAACTGAGCTAATGCCCCATGATTTACGGGCGCAAAGATACAATTTTTTTGAATATAATTTTAATGAAAAATAATTTTTTTTGAACTAAGATTTTGAGACGCGGAAAGCCCGGCGGCCTTAGCCGAACGCCCAAAAAAGACAATAAAATAACTGCAAAACAAAAAATCTTAATAATTCTTTTTTCCAATACTTTTATTTACTACATTTGCGACTTGTTTTAGCTAGGATATTATTTATTTAATAATATTTATTCAGTATGTAAATCAATATAAATTTCATCATAAAAAAAGTTAAAAACAATAAAGATTATGAGAATTTTTCAGCATTACACCAGAGTGAAGTACCAACATGCGTTTGGTATAGGTAGTAGTCGTCTTATGGCAAAGCCATGGTTTTCAGGAGCTCTTTTGATGCTTTGTGTTGTTATTGCCATGTTGTTGGCAAACCTTCCATTTACAAAAGAAGCTTATCATCATTTCTTGCACACAAAGTTGTCTATTTCTGTACAGACAGGAGAGCATATGTGGTTTTTCCCTAAAGGCATGTCGGTTGAGAAATTCATCAATGACATTTTGATGGTTGTCTTCTTCTTCTGCGTCGGTCTTGAAATCAAGAGAGAGATTGTCTGCGGAGAGTTATCGACAGTTAAGAAAGCCATGTTGCCAGTCATCGCTGCTGTTGGCGGTATGATGTTTCCGGCTCTCATTTACACATGTTTCAATGCAGGTACAGCAGCTGGAAGCGGTTGGGGAATTCCTACAGCGACCGACATCGCCTTTGCAATCGGTATCATGTCAATGCTTGGCGACAGAGTGCCAGTGTCATTGAAGATTTTCTTGACCGCGCTCGCCATTGCCGACGACTTAGGCGCTATTTTGGTAGTAGCCTTCTTCTACGGAGGTGCCATCAATCTGACACTTTTATTAATATCATTTGGTATTTTATTCCTCGTATTTTTACTTAACAAGGCTGGCGTAAAACGTATGATTTATTATCTCATCCCAGCTATATCGGTATGGATTTTATTCTATTACGCAGGTATCCACGCAACAATGTCAGGCGTTGTTATGGCAATGATGATTCCTATGAGAGCTCGTTATACTCGTTCTTATTTCTATAAAAAGACTGCTCATTATCAAAATATGATAGATAAGTGTCAAGATGGCGCTGAAACTCCAAACCACGAACAACAAGTATGTCTTAACGGTATAGGAGATGTTGCAAAAGGCTCTATTGGTATGAGTTATCGTTTGGAACATGCTTTGACACCATGGGTCAACTTCGTGATTATGCCTATCTTCGCTATCGCTAATGCAGGTGTTGTTATCCCAGATTTGAGTTACCTTAACTTCTTCCAATATTCACCAGAACTCGGTTCAGTAGGTCTTGGTATCTACTTAGGATTATTATTAGGTAAGCCAATAGGTATCACTCTCGCAAGCTGGATCGCTATCAAGTTGAAAGTCGGTGAAATGCCAAGCGGCGGCACATGGAAGACACTCTTTGCAGTGGCATGTCTCGGCGGTATCGGCTTCACAATGTCAATCTTCGTTGACACACTTTCATTCGGTGAACTCGTTCCAGAAATGACGACACACCTTCGCAACTTAGGTAAGATTGCTATCCTTGCAGCTTCATTGTCAGCTGGTGTTTTAGGAAGTGTATTGATTTCGATATTTTCAAAGAATAAATAAATAAAGTCAATAAGACAATAAGTCTATAAGTCAATAAGTAGAGACGTCACCTTTGTGGCGTCTTTTTTTTATTAGCTATCAGCTGTCAGCAAAAGTTAATAGTTCATAGTTCATAGTTAATAGTTCAGCGTCAGAGTCAGCGTCAGAGTTCAACATATTTATTTTCTTTCAACGCCAAATATTCTTTGATAAATTGTTAACTTTGTAAAGTGAAAGGTTTTTCAAAGAAAATTTTGTAAAATGAAGACAATAAAAGAGATATATCGCATAGGCCATGGACCGTCAAGCAGTCACACCATGGCTCCGCGTTTTGCGTCAGAGCAGTTTCTTGCTCGTCATCCTGAAGCATCACGTTTTGAAGTAACATTATATGGCAGTCTTGCTCTCACTGGCAAGGGCCACTTGACCGATGTCGCCATATTAGACGTCTTTAAAGACAAAGCACCTATCGTCATCAATTGGCAACCGGACATTTTCCTTCCGTATCATCCTAATGGCATGACGTTTAAGTCGTTCAACTCAGAAGGCGTCATGACAGAGGAATGGACTGTATATAGCGTTGGAGGCGGTGCTTTAGAGGAAGAAGGCAAGGCGGCAGTGTTGCCAGACATTTATCCTATCACCAAGATGACCGATATCTTGAACTGGTGTGAAAGCAAGGGCAAGGCTTATTGGGAATACGTGAAAGATGTTGAAGACGATCCATATCTGCAGGATTATCTGGAGCAGGTGTGGCAGACTATGCAAGATGCTGTTGAACGCGGACTTCAGACAGAAGGTCGTCTGCCAGGTCCGTTGAATCTTCCACGTAAGGCTGCCAACTATCACATCAAGGCGATGGGTTATCAGCATACGTTGAAGAGCAGAGGTCTTGTGTTCTCATATGCTCTCGCTGTCAGCGAGGAAAACGCCTCGGGTGGCTTGATTGTCACGGCTCCTACATGCGGCTCGTGTGGAGTGCTGCCTTCAGTGTTGTATCACTCGGCCAAGGCATACGACATCGCTAAGCCGAGGATTCTTAATGCCTTGGCCACAGCGGCTCTCGTGGGTAATATCGCCAAGACTAACGCCTCTATCTCTGGCGCAGAAGTAGGATGCCAGGGTGAAGTCGGCGTCGCATGTGCTATGGCAGCTGCGGCTGTATGCCAGCTCTTCGGTGGCAGCTGCGCCCAGATAGAATATGCGGCAGAGATGGCTCTCGAACATCACCTCGGTATGACATGCGACCCTGTGTGCGGACTCGTACAGATACCATGCATCGAACGTAACGCCTTCGCTGCAGCACGCGCCATGGACGCCAACATCTACGCCACATTCACCGACGGAACACACAGAGTGTCTTACGACAAAGTGGTGGAGACAATGAAACGCACAGGACACGATATGCCGTTGCTCTACAGAGAAACATCAACAGGCGGACTCGCCAGCGACTACGAACAAATGGATTATTAATCAATGTATAATTCATAATTCATAATGCATAATTAAGGCATTGTGAATTATGAATTGTGAATTATGAATTATGAAAAGACTATTCCTCGCAATACCGATAAAGACTAACGACAATGGTTTCATCCCGCTACTGGATGGTTTGAAACGTCAGCTGTCTCATGAGAAACGTATCAACTGGGTCGTGCCAGAACATATTCACCTGACGCTGAAATTTATCGGCAACACTCCTAATGAAGATATCCCTAAGATAATAGAAGGAGTGGGAGAGATGCTGAAAAACCATAAGAGCTTTACCATGGATTTCAATAGAACCGGAATCTTCGGCAGCCGTTACGCTCCTCGCGTACTATGGCTCGGAATGCAAAACACACCTCAAGAATTATATGATTTGGAAGAAGATACACTGTCGACATTCGACAAACTGGGTTATCTCCGCGACCGACAGAATTTCGTGCCTCATATCACATTGGGACGTATCAAGGAATTATGCGAGAAACAATATTTCCAAAAAATCGTCGCTGCTACAGAACAGAAGTCGTACATCAAACAAGAAGTCAACGAGATAATATTGTTCCAAAGCATCTTACGCCCTGAAGGCGCATTTTATAAAGAGATAAAGAAGTTTAAGATATGAACCATGAGCAGCGAGTTATGAGCATCTCCTGTGGCAAGAAAGCTCACAACTCATTGCTCGCTGCTCATGGCAAAAAAAGCAACAGCTTTAGTAAAAACATGAAAAACCACTACATCTTACTCGACGGTCTTCGTGGTGCAGCGGCTCTTATGGTGCTGTGGTATCACGTCTTTGAAGGTTTTGCCTTCGCCGGCGGAACTGCTATAGAAACTTTTAACCACGGTCACCTCGGCGTGGATTTCTTCTTCATGCTCTCGGGTTTCGTCATCAGCTATGCGTACGATGACCGATGGAAAAAATGTAGAGACGTCACCCCTGTGGCGTCTCAGAATGTCACCCCTGTGGCGTCTAATGTCAACGGTCAACTGCCAACAGCCAACGGCCTTAGTATATGGAGTTTCTTCAAGCGTCGTCTCATCAGGTTACATCCCATGGTGGTGATGGGCGCGGTCATCGGACTTATAACATATCTCATCCAAGGCGGAGTGCAGTGGGACGGAACGCAGGTCTCTTTCCATTGGATTATGGTGGCGTTTTTCCTTGCTATGTTTCTCATTCCTGTTTATCCCGGCGCGCCATACGACGTCCGTGGCAATGGCGAGATGTATCCGCTCAACGGTCCTAGCTGGTCGCTGTTCTTCGAATATATAGGAAATATCTTATATGCTTTATTCATAAGAAAACTATCTAACAGAATGCTTGCTTTCTTATGCGGCATCACGGGATTGTCGTGGATAGCTTTCGTCGTCTTCGATGTCTCCGGTTACGATATGATTGGCATCGGCTGGACATTAGACGCCGTCAATTTCTTCGGCGGATTGTTGAGAATGCTGTTCCCTTTCACACTCGGTATGCTGATATCGCGGAAATTTAATGTCAACAGACAACGGACAACGGACAACAGACTTAGTCCAAATCTTAAAACTCAGCAACTCTGTAATTTAGTAACTTCTCGAGGAATCTTCTGGATTGCTGTCGTAGTGATGTTTGTTCTTTTCTCCATGCCTTATATCACAAAAACGGGAGACATCAGCCTTAACGGAATCTACGAATTGGGATGTATAATATTCGTATTTCCTCTCATCATCTGGTTCGGAGCATCGGCAAACATCACGAATAACTTCACGACAAAATTATGTAAGTTCCTCGGTGATATATCTTATCCTTTATATATAGTTCATTATCCTGTTATGTATCTCTTCTATTCATGGCTCATCAAAAACGAGTTATACACCCTCGGCGAGACATGGCAGGTCGTGATACTCGTGATGATAACAAACATCGTATTGGCATACGCCTGCCTTAAGCTTTATGATGAACCAATAAGGAAGAGATTAAGTAGGAGTTAGTGTAAGATATTTATCCTATATCCTTCCGAATAGGCAGAGAACTCTGGCGAATACATGCATTGTATCAAAGCGTATCCGTTGCTGAAACTGCCTTCTTTTGTTACGAACATCGAATAGCTCACCTGATGTTTTCCTTTTGGCATATTGTCGAAATAGAATCCCATGAAGGTGTCGCTATTGCTTTGATAATACAACATTCCGTCATTGTAGTTGTATCTAGACATCTGTTCTGAAGGTTCAAGACAAGCTGCTCTTAGGTCTTTCAAGAAGACGAATTCCATGTCTTGCGAACTTTCGATATACAGATTGACGACGATTTTGTCACCGATTTTAAGTGTTTCGTTTTCAATAGGAACGAGATATGTGCCTTCGTCATTGACTCTTTCAACATATATTTTTCTTTCGACATTCAATGGCGATTCGTGTTTTCTCACTTCGTCGATAGAGACGAAATACTGACGGAATAAACCGCCCCAAATGAGATTGTCGGTAGTATTGTCAATCTTGATGTCACGAATATCTTTTATCTCATCGGCATTCCAATAATATGACTCCGACATTGTCATTGACTCTGACTCAACCACTTGTAGTCTTGTAGTCTTGTAGTCATGTAGTCTTACAATCTCATTTCCTTGCAGTCTCATATCATCTCCAGAAACCAAGGCATAAACCGCATCGACGGTTGCTTGCGCATTGTCCCACATATTAGTGCGTTTGTTGCATAACAACCATACTTTCATCTCGTTGAGTAATTGTACGTCAGGATTGATTTCATTAAATGCTTCCATGATGATAGTCTGTTCGTTTACCTGCGAAGCGGTGCTGAAGAAATTGGTGTTTTTTGCCCAATACATTCCTAAAGTCTCGCTTTTCTGAGCTCTCTCTTTCAACGACTTGATGATTAATTGAGGAGTATCTGTTACACCATTGCGATGTAAAATCAAGGCTATCTTTGCTTGTGATGAGAAGTCTAATTTCTTCCAGTCGTCTTTTAACTTTTTGATGAAATAATTTCGTGCTGTGACGAATTCCTTGTCGTAGTTGAAGTCAAAGAAACTCAAAGCGAATAAGTCGTTTGTCGTTGCAGAACTGTAGTAATATTTGCCTTTGTTTTCATTCATTAAGAAATCGTAATGTTCAATGATGTCTTTAGATATGAAATCGATGGCTTTATTTGTTATTGTATTGACAATTGTCTGATGGTTATTCTCCAATGAATTTATCACGTTCATCATCTGAAGTTTGCCGAATCCTTCCAAGATGTATCGTGTGATGAACGCGCTTTCAGGCATTCCTTCAATCCATGACCAACCGCCATTGACGCTTTGTTTTTCCTTGATGAGATTTAATGCTTCACTAGTTTTATTTTTTATAGTGTTAACATCCAATAAGTTAGCAAGTATCGCTCTTTGTTCTGATTCTGACTTTGCTTCCAAGACCCAAGGCGTTTCTTGTAACATAATGGCTTTCAAGTTCTCGTCTTTTTGCAGTGCCGACATCAATGCGTCTGGAGATTCCAACTTCCATTCTTCGATATAATTTGAGAAATTAGGAATGCTTTGTGCGATGTAAGACGCTATGCTGTTGGCGTAGAATATGTTAAACGCGACGTCTGCATATTGACCTGTCTCTTGTGAGAGATAAGGCAGTGACTGTATCGCGTACCATACAGGATTGGCGCAGATATTTAATGTCACGCCTTGGTTGTTTTCGTTATTGTTTTCAAAATCAAAGGAATATGTCTTTTCGGAGTTTTCTCTTACTATCAAAGGATATGTCTCTGTCATAAAGACTTCGCTGCTCAGAATTGGCAGAAGATGTTGTTCCGCGTCGGAGAAGTTTTCTGCAGTCACGCTGAAACGTAATGCTAACAGATTCATGTCTTTGCCGAATGCTACTTTCCATCTCACCGCCTTGCTTTGTCCTGCAGGAATATTGTTCATCGCGACTTCTTGTTCGGAAAGAATAAGGTCGAGATGTTCCATCGTCAAAGCATCGAAAATCTCCAACTTGGCAGTTGCTGACTGCTGACTGCTGACTGCTGACTGCTGAGAAATCACATTCGCCACTATCCAGAGAGTGTCGTTTTCATATACGAAACGAGGCATGTCGCTCATGATCATAAGAGGCTTCGATGTGGTGAAAGTCTTGTTTAAAGTCCCGACTTTCAAGTCTTTGGTATATGCCATCATCATCAAGTTCCAGCGTGTCAAAGCGTCGGGCATAGTGAATGAGAATGTGAGACTTCCGTCTTCGTTGGTCTTTAAGTTAGGGTAGAAGAATGCTGTCTCGTTGAAGTTTTCTCTTAAATTCATCTCTTGAGTTTCAGTGCTTTGATTTTCTTCGACTTTCTTGAATATTGCAGCGTCGGATACTTCCACTTCCATTTCCATCTCCGTTACGTTCTCTTCTTTGTAAGAATCTTTGGTGTTGACGCCGCCAACGTTGACTGCCAAGGATTTTCTTTGTGATGCCGACATCATCATAATGTCTTGCGCATGGATTGTGGAGGAATATCTGTATCTTGCGATATGAATCAAATCGACGTCCGACATCAGATAATAGTCGAATAACTCATAAGTTCTGAAATATTGATTCCATGCTGAGCATGAAAAGTTTTTAAAGCCATTGTCGCTTTTTGGCTGTTGTGATCTTATGAAGTCAGGGATTGTGTTGAAATTCCAGATGTTTTTCGCAAAAGCATCTAACGAAGCGTCATACATTCCGGCCAAGAGACTTGCGACGACGCCTTCATTTTCATAGTCTTTAATCGTGAGATTCCATCTTTCTTCGGCACCTGGTTGCAAGTCGTCTCTTTCAACGTCTAATTGTATGTCGAGTTTCAAATTGTCATAAGGTACGGAAACAATATGTTGAACTATGTTTATTGTGTTGTCTTTCACGAAGAAGGCATGGAATGAAATTTCACCTCGGTCTTCTTCCTTGACCTTATAAGTGAATTTTGCAACTTTATTGTTGATGGTTGTGCAGTCGTAAAATCTTACTTTATCGCCGTGTTTTATCATGACATAAGCGTTGACATCGTTGGCAGAACTTCCTAAATAGAAATTAACATTTTCTCCAGGTTGAGATGTCTTTTTGTCAGAATAAGAAATACACATTGTTTTATAAGGCATTTTATTGCTCTTGTAATCAATGATAGTCAATTCGATAGAAATCATTGCCTTTTCATTGTCGGCAGAAATCAATTCCACAACATAACGACCTTTGTCTAAATTTTTATTAATATCTTGGAACAATCCATAATTTCCATTAACATCAATTATGTCATCATATATCTGTTGTCTGTTGTCGTTATTTATCTCATAAATTTTTCTTATGATTTTAGCTTTGACAGGATTTTCTTTAAGGTTTTTAACATTGAAAGTGACTAAATCCAGATTGTTTTTACTGATGGTTTCATACTCATTGTCAATGTCTATTATCAAATCGACTTCCGATGCTTTTAAGGTGTATGATTTAGAATGAGTCTCGCCTTGTGCATTAGTAGCGTTTATCGTTACAATATATTCAAAGACAGGAAGTTTGTCTTTTTCGTTATTGTCAGGAATGAGGTTGAAATTGATTTTGAAGTTGCCGTTTTCATCGGTTTGTCCTTCGCCGAAATCGATTTGTTTTTCGTTGTCGGCGTAATTGGATGCCCACCATAAACGGTATGGGAAATATGTACGTCTTGTAATGGTATAATCATAATTGATATTATCGAGTCCGAAGCCTGCGTATGCTTTTACAGAACCCGACAATTCCACATCTTCGTTGAGTTTGTATGCTTTATCTGGATTGTTGAATGTGATTTCAAATGTCGGACGTTTGTATTCTTCAACTTTGAAACTTATATATCCGCTTTCGTTTCTAATCTCAAAATCTCCGTTAGACAAATTATTAGGTATGACGAAACTTCCGTTAAAAGAACCAAATTCGTCTGTGTTAAATGTCTGCGCTGCAATTTCTTGCCAATTGGAATCTTTGAATGTCACCTTGGTTTCTTTTCCAGCGACAAGTTCTTTTATCTCTGAATTTTGATTTAACATTATTCCTTTGAAATAGACAGTCTGTCCTGGACGATAAATAGCTCTGTCTGTGAAGAAATGTGTTTTCTCTATTAATTTTTCTTCTTTATCATCTTGATAATTATGGAAATATAAATCTGAAAGAAGTTTGTCGTCGCCTTTGAAAAGATCGATATGGAATGGATTGTTTGTTCCGTTTACGACTTTGACAGTTCCGGTTTTGTCTGTCGTCAGGTCGGAGATAGTCGTCTTGACGTATTGGCGTTTGTGGTAATCATAAGTACGTTTGAAAATATTGACATTTACATCTTTGACAGGCTTGCCGCTTTCTCTGTCAAGGACATAGACAATGAAATCGTCGTTTTCTTTTGTAGTGACGAAACTAAGATTGCTGACTTGGAAGGAACTGAATGCAGGAAGATGCTCTTCGTTTTTTGAGAAAATGTCGTCTTTTGAAAACATTATGAAATACGTTCCGCATTCTAATTTTGGCAGTTTGATATCAATTGAATGTTCTTGATAATCTTTGTTTTCTGGAACGTTGACTACATTTTCAACGACATAATCTTTCCTTAATAAAGTCTTTACAATATCTTGTCTTGATTTTCCGTCAATTTCTTTCAGTTCCGATAGTTCTAGTTTATAGATTCTATAGTGAGGATTTGTTAAATTTCTATAAGATATTTTGGACTGAATTTCCTGATTTGGAAGCACGACGTTCTGCATGCTGAATGTCAGTTCTGGTTGTAAAATCTCTGAACGTATTGACTCACATTGTTTTGCGCCAATGCTATTAGGGAATAACTTTATCGCTTCGTCGCAGATAGCAAGGGCTTCCTTCAAGGTCTGTTGTCCGTTGTCCGTTGTCCGTTGTCCATAAATCGCTTCCGCCTGCAACGCCATAACCGATGTTACTAATGGATTGCTGAGGTTTTCGTTCTTAATTTTTATTAAGGAATTGAAATACGTTTCAAAGTTATCTGATGTTTCATATTCGTATTTTAATTTCTTGATTTCATTATAAATTGCAGCATCAGCATAATTGTTTTTCTTGTCAAAATCAATAAGTCCCTGATATAATTCTTGTTGTCTTGTTGTTTTATTGTCTTGCAGACTTATAACTTTATGCACTATATAATCATAAAGAGTTGGTTCGATGTCATAGTCGAAGTTGTTGATAGTGTTATTGATTGTTAAAATATCTTGATATGATTTTGTAGTGTTGTTTTGCAATGTAGCGATATCGGAAAGAGCGTTTTCGCAATATTGATTGATGACTGTTTCAAAAGTCGCTTCGCTCCAGAATTTCATATCAGGCTGTTGGCCGTTAACTATTGTCTGTTGATTGTTTATGTTATAGATATTTTCATTCAGATAACTTTTATAAAGCGAGGCTATAGCAAGATTGAAGATAGATTTCTCAGGCTCTTGTAGCTTGTTGATATTTTCTTCAGCGAATTTTATTGAGGCTTCAATTGGATTTTCATCTTGCAATGAAAAAATCTTAAAACGATATAAGAATGTCTTAAGAAGTTCTTTTTGGTTGTTTTCCTTTATGGCTTTTTGCTCAATTTTATTGAGTGATATTACTGCCGACTCAGGAAGGTTGTTTGATATATTTGTATTAACGTCTTTCCATAAAGTGTTAAAAGACTGTGCATTAAGATTGGCTGTAATTGATAATGACATTATCAATAATAAAAAATTGGTCTTCATTTTCAATAGATTTTTCTTTCAAATCTACAAAAACGAGACCAATTTTTTTAAGTTGAAAACTGAAAATTAGCTGTCAGCAGTCAATGGTCAACAAACAACAATCTTTTGTGTTTTGCTTTCATTTCCGTTTGTCAGACGAATTATATATGCAGTCTTATTGAGATTGCTTACGTTTATTCTGGCGTTTCCGCTTATTTCATTGCTATAAACGATTCTTCCCATCATATCAATTATCTGAACTTGACCTTCGCCGTTGATAATTAGTTCGTTGCCCGACTTGCATACGAAATTGCTAGGGGTGTTGTTTTCAGATAAACCTTCGTCAATGGTTCCTTTGTTGATTTTTTCTGACCATTCTATTCTTGATTCTTTGCTGCCATCGCCTAAGAGGCTCACCTCATCAATGCCTGTGCAGTAACCATATCCAGCGACATTTACGAATGCGATGAAGAATGTCTTGCCGATATAAGGGCTCAGGTCTATCTCTGCTTTTGTCCATTCTGTGACATCGGTTTTGCCGCTTGACCATAATTCTTCCCAGCCTTTATTGTGTGATTCGGTGCTGACCATGACTTTCAAAGTGTTGACGTCGGTGCCCCATGCTGGAGTGATGTAATGGAACGACAGCCCCATGCTGTTGCCTTCATATTGTGTGTAATCCATAGGATTTGTCACCAGATATGTCAGATATGAAGGGTCGTTGTAATAAGACTTGATGAATGCCGCTTTGTTACCCAAGTATGGAGTGAATATTATTGGGTCGTTCACCATTCCGGCTGACATGCTTTCTTCAATGTTCCAACTGTATTTTCCTTCGCCTTCGTTGTAATAGTACCAGTTTTCATCGTCTGCATTATATACGTTGTTTGTGGATATGCTTTCGAATCCTTCGTCGTATATTGTTCCGTTTTCTAGATATAGATTAGCGACACCATATTGATATACGCCGTTTTGCAATGAGCTCCAGCTGTCGTCGGTGTAAGATTCGCCTTTTATGTTGGATGCTATAATTGTCATTTCGCCCGACTCTGTGTCTTTTCTGTAGATGTTAGAGCCGTTGTCATTGTTGCTGTTGTTCCAAGTGATGTTGATGATATCGCCGTCTTCGCTCGCTGTCACGTTGGTAGGTGCTGGCGCATTTGGATCATCGGTTGTCTGTATGCGTAATATTTTAGAGTGTTCTGATTCCAGTTCGCCGCGTTTTGATGTCATGGTATAGCTATATAAAGTGCCGTATTCCAGTCCTTCGTCGAGATATGAAGTAGATGTTGTGTTGGCGATGAATGTCTCGTCGCGATAGATGCTGTAAGATGTCGCATTGTTTGTTGCTTCCCACGACAGACTGATGTTATTGCCGTTTGCTTGAGCGTTTATGTTTGGAGGAAGCAGTTCATTTGAAACGTTGACTTTAATGTCAAAAGTACGTTGATAGTCTCCGTTTATGGCATTTATTGTCAATATAACTTTATGATTATCTGGAGATAAATTGCTTATTGATATTGTAAGTTTTGCTGTTGCTGTTGCATTGGCAGCCATTACGCCAAAACTTGCTTCGCCGTTAACGATGGTGGTGTAACTGTCGTTTGTAGTGATTGTGACATTTGTATTTCCTGATGTGGATTCTTGTCCATTATTGATTAATACAAGGTCTAAGTCGAGGTTTTCACCAGGTGTGAGTGTGTTTTTGAATGAATATGCATTGAGATAAGGCTCGTTGGTGTTGAAATCGACGTGTTGTACTGCTGCGAGAGCGTCTATCACGCCAGAACCTGTATCGTTGTTTTTCTTTTCAGAAAGTTTTGTTGCTGTGGTCTCTATGATTCTGCATAAGTCGGCTGGGCTGAGTTCAGGGTTTTTCTCTAGCATAAGAGCCATTACGCCTGCTACGCATGGTGCCGACTGTGATGTGCCTGCTTTTTTTGCATAGACTTCATTTAAGTCATTGCTGAGTGATATGGCTTCACCAGGAGCGACGATATCGGGACGGATGAGACCCATTCCAGGGCCATATGGATAGTCGTCCCATTCGACAGGACCTTGTGATGATATTCCTGATACTACATTGTTTTCATCTACGGCACCTACTGACACGACGCTTGATAAACCGCCTTGTGTCGTTTGGTCATGATGTAGCCATGGAGGAGGGCAGTCGCCAGGTGTGCGTACGTTGCAAGGAACAGGATATGAATTCAACTCTTGACGATCGTTGCCGCAGGCTACAGCAGCGATAACACCTAATCCCAATAAGTTGTCGAAAGTGCTGCGTAGTTCTGTCCTGTAAGAAACGGCATAAGAACCTCTCCATCCTTGTGAAATGCTTAAGATATCAGCGCCGTTATCTACTGCGAATTCAATGCCTCTTGTCAATCTTTCAAGAGTGAGGCCGGAATTCCCTTCATATAATTTAATGCTCATCAATGTGGCGTCTGGAGCCACACCTGTTATCTTGCCTGATGTGCCGTCACCGCATACGATGCCAGCGCAGTGTGTGCCGTGACTGCCTGTGTCGATAGGGTCTTGTCCTGGGTATACTACGTTATATCCGTGTTGAGCGTTGCCGTTCCATAAATGGTCTTTGAGGTCGGCGTGCTCTGTGTTGACACCAGAGTCAAGGACAGCTACCACGACGCCTTTGCCAGTATAACCTAAACTCCAAGCTTGATCAGCTTTGATTTGTGTCAGATGTTGTGCTATCTCTGCTGATGACTTAACACCGCGGGTGTCTTTTTCAATGGCGTCGGAAATGACTTCCATCTCGCCGTTATGACCTATTGAGGCGATGTCTGGATGTGATGCCAGCTGATAGATGACGTCGCGTTTTGCCTTGCAGTTGATGAAGTTAGTCAACCAATAACTCTTGACATCAATGACATTGTTACTTCTTTCTTCAGCATTGATGATAGACATTACATCGGATTGAGTTTTTTGAGAGTGTTTCTTCAACTCATTAATCATAAGCTCACGACGTACTTCCTTGCTGTCACTTTTACAATATAATGACGATAATTCAGCTGTCGACATCTGTGACTTTAAGATGATGTTGATGTCGATGTAATCGTCGTTCTTTTGATTTAAGATAGTTTGTAATTCGTTGTCAATTACGTTGTTTTGTGCATTCGCAAATAATGTGCAAAGGAATAATCCTGTTACAAGTACAAATATTTTTTTCATAAAATCAGTGAGACTTAATATTGTGCAAATATAAAAATAATTGCATCAAAAAAGTCGCCACGATTTCTCGCAGCGACTTTTTTTGCTTTGGGCATCGAGCCATGAGCCATGAGCATCTCTGCTCACAACTCACAGCTCATGGCTCAGAGCCAATTATTTCTTAATGAATCGTTTTGTCACAATGCCTTCATTTGTCTTTATCATAACGAAGTAAACACCGCTATTCAAGTCTGTCACATCAATGACCGTTGACTGTTGACCGTTGACCATTGACTGTTGTCTACCATATATATCATAAATCTCAACTGTCAGTGTCTGAGTCTGTGTCAGTG